>CAVQNT010000003.1:0-286033 GCA_963714275.1 Candidatus Bathyarchaeota archaeon | reverse complement strand
CAACGCGACTGAACATACCGTTCGTCTTCTCGAAAAGTTAAAACAAAAGGGCGATAAGGAACTATCTAAGTTGCGAGCCAACAACGCTACGAAGTTGTTGGAGTTCCTTCTGCAGGCACAGTCGAAGATTTTTTTGGAAACGCTTTCGAACTTGCAGTTCTGAGTACCTTAGGTCTGTGGCGTTGGCCATTTTTGCTGGGGACTGACTGAGAGCAGCAGTGATGTTATGATCGGTACATATACTATGGGTATCTCGATTTTTCTACATACTCTTACAAGAAGGTTTTTGTCCTTTCTTTCCACAGCATTCTGAACTTCTGGAAAAACGTCAGGCTCCATCAAGCGTTGAAGATACTGCGAGACTTCTGCTATTCTATTCTTAAGGTTTTTCATACTTACCATAACAAAATGTATTCTCTATCCTTATAAATTTTGACACAAAGACTTTATTCTTTCCTAGGTATAGAACAAATAAAGGCGTGATTCCGAGTGGAAGTCTTTCTAAGCGGGATTTGATTGACAAGCGCGACTTAGCAGGTTTGGCGATACCCCTCTTTCTCTTTTTTTACCTGGTACCATATTCTTTCGTACAGAATCTTGAGTTACATTGTTGGAGAATCTAATGAGACCTTGCTGAGTTGGTATGGGTTCCTCTGTTTTTCTGTGTCCTTTGGAACAATACTCACTTGCTTTCTCATGCAACGCGTTTCCAAGACCTCTCTAGTTGCAACGTGGTCAATGTTCTCCTCTGTAGGAACAATCCTAATCACCTTACCCTGATCCCAAACGCCATATTGAGAATAGCGATTTTTCTTCTCCCTGGAGCTGTCTTTGGCATAGGTCAACTAGCACTTTTTGCATTGTTTTGGGAGAAAACAGTACCTGAGGAAAGAGGACGAATGTCGGGGCTTGCTTGGGTTCATTTCTCTACTAATTTTCCCGTTAGTGTATGCTTCAGTTGGAAAATGTAGATTTCTCCGTGACATTGATACTCTCTGTCATTCTAGACTGGGCAAATGATGGCAGTCCTATTTTTGCGTCCAAAGAGAGAAACGATACAATCAGGAAGAAGAGACTTGGAGAGATATACTGGAAAGAGGACGGTTCTGCTTTACTCAATTCCATGGTTAGCTTTCTCTGTGATTAATGCAACTTTAGGGAACACTATTTCTCTTCATGTTTCACATCAATTCAATCTGAATTCTGTGGCGTTGCTGCTGACACTACAGGTTGTAGGAGGCAGCATTGGAGCTCTCTTAGGTGGGCTAATGGCAGATTTTGTTGGAAGGAGACCATCTCTGGTCACTGGACTTATCTTGTACGGTATTAGTCAGCAATTTCAGGATTGGCACAAAGCTATGAACTTTTCTATTTGTCATATATCGGAATTGGTCTAACATGGGGGATTTTTCTAACCTTGTATCTATTTGTAGTCTGGGGAGACCTTGCCAACGCCGAAACACACCTCCGCATGTATTCCATTGGATTAGTAATCTATTATTTCGCCACGGGCATAGGGTCTCTTTTCGGTTCTCAACTCTCCAACATTCCTTTGACGGTTGCTTCCATTATCAGTTGCTTGTTGATATTTCTCTCGAACATACCGCTATTATTCGCCCCAGAACTGTTACAACGAGATTTCCGCGAAAGAATTCGCCTGAAGTCCTACATCTCTCTCGTCAAGAGAAAAATGAGACACTCATCAAATCAAGGATAAATATCGCCTAGCAACCTTGGGAAGGCTGACGCCTCTTTTATATGTTCAAGTTTGCAGATCCACTGAGTTAACCTTTCTACTCCCATCGCGAACCCTGAGTAGGGAATTTCTTCATTGAGTTGCATGTACCATTCCTGTTCATTGGACCCTATTTGCTCTTCTTTCATCTTTCTCTGCAACTCTTCTTTTCTGAAAACTGGTTGTCCTCCTGTGGAGATTTCCCCATAACCTTCTGGCGCAAAGAGATCTACGGATAGAGTCGCCTCTGGTTTCTGAGGGTGCTGTTGGAAGAAAAAAGTCTCGATCCCGATTGGAAATTCCGAGATGAAGAAGGGCTGGCCAAACCGGAGACTTAGGTGCTTTTCATGATCCCAATCTAATGTTGTTCCCCATTGAACATCAACACCTTCTTCTTGCAGCAGCTTTATAGCGTCGTCATAAGTTAGCAGTGGAAAAGGTGGGTGAATCTTACTCAGATCTTTGACATCGCGTTGTACGATCTCCAACTCTTCTCTCAGCTTCTTTAGAAAGGCTCTGACAAACATAGCTCAGAAGCTGTTCTTGAGTCCCAATGATGCAATTCAGGTCACGCTGCGGGATTTCTGCTTCTATTTGCCAGTATTCTACTAGATGTCTCCACTCTCCACTTCAGCCGACCTGAAGGCTGGACTTATGGCATAGATTTTCCCAATATTCGTCATCAAAATGTTAGCATATGGCTGCAATCCATGCCCAAGATAAGCTTTCTTACCGGGATACTTCACCTCAACATAGTTAGACCAATTCCCTATCGCAGGGATTATTATTGGCCCTTGAACTTCAACGTAGTCATGTTTCTTAAACCATGACCTAATCGCTGCTAATATCTTTGCCCTTATCCTTATTGCAGCCTTTTTCCTTTCACCCCACAAATTTCCACCTACAGACATGAACAGAATCAGGAGGAAACTGGAAGATTAATCTTACTTAAAACATTTAAAAATTCAAACATTCATCGGTAATAAGGCATGAGAGAACATTCACGCCCGCGCATAGGACGCCTTCATGCATATAAACTCCATATCAGGATGGAGGTTCAAAGACTACTATGTCTACGTCGAGTTGGTGACACTAGTAAAAGGAGTGGAGAAGCATGTAATCGGCTTTGGAGTGACTAAATCCCCGTTTCTGACCCTTCGGTGATATTTTCACCTTTAGCTTCAATGATGGCATTGCAGCATTATCTAAGATTCGTCCCCTTTTTCACTGTCAGACACCAGTCTTTAAGTTTATATGTATATACAGATATACATAAGTGAAGAAATTACTGGAATGCTGCCAGATATGAAAGCGCCAGAAACCGACATACTCAAGGATCTCAAAATATTGAAATCAAAGGTCGACAACATCCAAGCTTCTGTCGACAAAATACTTGAAACCCAAAAGGAATTACAACAACACCTCAGCAAAGCAAATACCTCGCTCGAAAGTGCCGAGGCTCTCGACTCCCTTCCTGACGTTCTCGTTTTACTTTCGCTACCGAGTTCTCTTCGCAAGACTGTTATTACAGTAGCAAGGATCGGGGAAACTACGGCAGACGAGATTTCAAAGGAAACTAAGAGAAAGAGAGCCATGGAAAGCGCTTATGCAAACCAGCTTACAAGGCTTGGTTACCTGGAAAAGAGGAGAATAGGTAGGAAGACATATTTTAGATTGAAACGCTCCCTGCCTGCAAAGGTGATTTAGAGTGACACATGTAGTCTCGTTTTGTTCATCAAGAGGTGGAACAGGCAAGACCACCATTGTCACGAATCTTGCATTCTCCCTAGGCTTTAAGCGGAGTCGACACGGTAGCAATAGATATGGATTTCAGAGCTCCTCACTTTTTCCATGTCTTCAAAAATTCTGCCGGAAAGCCAGTTAAACAATATGTCAATGAATTTCTGGATTCACGTTGTCAACCACAAGATATGCTTTTTGATCTGGGAGACAAGTTTGGGACGAAGGGAAAACTACTGATAGGTTCAGCAGACCCTTCCATTTCTGCAATCGAAGAAATGTCAGCAAAAAGCAGGAATTGGGAAGCGAAAGCATTGCGTAATCTCTTCCATCTAAAAAAAAGCCTTGAAAGGGATCTCAATAATCCAATAATAATATATGATAATGGTCCAGGTGTTCACTATTCTTCATTAAATACTATTGTGTCGTCTGACACTGTAGTTTTCGTCTCAACACAAGATAGTTTAGACCTGCAAGGCTTAGCCAACTTGTTCAGAGAGTATGAAGACCTTTTTGAAGACAAAGCCAAGATCGTTTTGAACAAAGTCTTTCCAGATAGAGAACAATGGTCTGAGCATTCGAAAGATAGGTTTATGAATCGACTGCCAGAAATTCTTCGAAAACTTGTCATTGCAGTGATTCCTTGCTACTGTGATTTCCTAGATCCAGAAAAACAAATATTGGTATCTAGTGAACATCCACTAAACACGGAATTGGCTGAGATCGCTGACCAGCTTGGATTGGCTAACGCGCGTCTGGGCTAGATCAATTCTTGACACACATCGTAGCAACTATTCACTTTTGCCTATGCTAACTTTCGCAGACTGATCTACAGCTGTCCATTTCTTAGTCAGCCTCGGGAAAAGATTTATTTGAGAGTATCGAATAATTGTATATACAATAATGCAACTGCTACTCGGTATCTGGTTCCACATGTAAATTGGCGACAACGATGACAGAAAAAAAAGAGAACATAACCTTTCAAAGATCAAGCGAAATAATAGAACTTATTCACTTGATCGATTTTCCCGATGCAGTCGACCGCCTATACCAAAAAGGCGTTATTAACCTGCCTAATTCGGATCTGGATATTAATCTACGTCTTAGCATGCTTTCTGCTACAGCTATGAAAATAGTCGAAAACAGCGAAAAAAAGCATTTTATGCACCATCGTGCGACAAGAACGATTGTAGGCGCAGCGATTTATGTAGCAAGCAAGAAACTTGGAATCACAACAACCTACAGAGAACTAGGTCAAGCACTAGGATTAACCCCACAGTCAATAGTCAACCTAACTCGTCAGTTTAACAATACCTAACATTATGTTCGTCGGGTACAAGGGCAGAAATCCTGCTGGTTAGGAGGGAATACTTGTCTCCCATCATCTCAAGGGCTAGAATCCTAATAGTGGATGATGACACGGCAATTCTCAGATCTATTGCACAGATTCTAAAGGCAAAAGGATATACTGTTGATACTGCTGAGTCCGGATGTGAAGCTGTCGAGAAAACAAAGAAAGAACGTTATGACCTAGCTTTAATAGACATTCGGCTTCCAGACATAAAGGGAACAAGATTACTGAAAGACATGGAAATGGGGACGCCACGGATGAAAACGATAATGATCACAGGTTATGCTGCCTTGGAGAACGCAATAGAAAGCTTGAACCTTGGGGCAAATGGTTACCTTGAGAAACCTGTCGATCCCGAAAGACTTCTAAACATAATACGAGAGAAACTCAAAGAATAATCTGGGGATAGCAATCACAAGAAAAGGCTACCAATAATCATCAATATCAGAACTCCCATAATTAGCTCGACTCAGCCTTTACTGTCTTTCGTCAAGAAACCTACTTTTCAATTACGAATTTTGGCCTGTTAATAGGGAATTGTTAATAAATTCTAGCTGAGCTCAGCTCAACCCTGCTTGGCTAACAAATCGCTTGGAGTAACCGCTCTTAAGTCTGGAACCCTCTTGAAGTGCGAAATGTTTCTGGTGATTAGCGGAATCCCGTGCATTATTGCTGAAGCAGCAATGAATAGATCTCGTATTTCAAGCGGCTCTCCACTCGTTTCCAGAGAAACACAAATCTCTGAAGCCTTATCCGCGGTTTCCGCATCGAATGGTAAGACATTCACGTAGGACCGGAGGATTTTTACTTCTTCAAGCCTTCTCTCAGGTTCTGGTGAGAGCCTTGCTCCACGACACAACTCAAAAACCGTTATGGGACTCATATGGGCAGTCATCTTATTCGCCTTAACCTCATGGAACAACCGTTTGGCGTCTGGGTCAGGCCTCCTCTTCAAGTAGTCAATTATTACATCTGTGTCGAATATCACTTCACTTTCCAAGTCTTCCACATCGTTTTCACGTTTTCCATGAACCCATCTGTGCTCTCAACATGAACCCATGCTCCAGCCAATTCCTCAAGGTCCACCGGTTTTTCGAAGACTATTCTCCGTTCACTCCCGCTAACCAACAACTCATCCCCCACCTTAACACCTATGCTTTCTCTAACTGCCTTTGGGATTGTGACCTGATACTTCCTCGTCACCTTAACTTTCTCCACCTAAACCACCGTACTACTAAACGTAGTACAACGATAAAAACCTTGCCTCAACCAAACTTACCCCTTAAAGTTCCAGCAATTCTCTCCCCCGCTCTCCCATCTCCAAACGGGTTCACCCAATCCCTCTTCGCATCCAGCATCTTCGCAGCCTTCTTAACAATCTCTTCGGGATTGGTTCCAGCCAAAACGTTTGAGCCTACATCCAAGGTTTCAGGCCTTTCAGTGTTGTATCGCAGTGTCACGCATGGAACCTTTAAGATGCAGGTTTCTTCTTGCACTCCACCAGAATCCGTCAAAACAAGCCTGGCGTCTGGCTCTCAAGCTGCAGAAAGCTCAGGTAATCCAAAGGCTCAACAAGCGTCAAGCCCTTTAACGCAATCTGGAAAGCTTTCAACTGTTTCCTAGCCCTTGGGTGAATGGGATAGACAACGGGCAACCCAAACTTTGCTTCAACCATTTCTAAGCCTTTAAGTATGCCGCGAAACCTGTCTTCGTTGTCCACATTTTCCTGCCGATGAACTGTAGCCAAGAAAAAACTATCTTTCCCCAAACCTAGATGATTAAGCGCAGAAGCCTTTTTCTCTGCTAGCTCAAGATTCTGAATAACAGCATCAACAACAGTGTTCCCAGTCACGAAAACCTTGTCCTCAGATATACCTTCGCTTAATAGAATTGCCTTAGACTTTTCAGTTGGAGCAAAAAGCAGATCTGAACAATGATCAGCAAGGACACGGTTGATCTCCTCAGGCATCTGTCTGTCGTCACTTCTTAAGCCAGCTTCCACATGTCCAACCTTAATGCCTAAGCTTCACAGCTGCTAAGGCGCCTGCCAACACTGTGTTAGTGTCCCCTTCAACCAAGACAACATCAGGCTTCTCTGCAACAAGGACCTTCTCGATGCCGATGAGCATCTTCCCCGTCTGCTCAGCATGAGTGCCAGAACCAACATCAAGGTTGTATCGAGCCTCAGGGAACTCAAGCTGCTCAAAGAAGACATGGTCCATATTATACGAGTAGTGTTGTCCAGTGTGCAGAATAAAATAATCCAATTTCTGCTTTTTGCATTCCCTGATGATGGGCGAAAACTTAATGATTTCAGGGCGGGTTCCCAGAATGATTGCGGTCTTCAAATCTTAGGTCGCTTATTCCGCGTTGATGAAAGAAATGGTTCCGGCAGCCTTGCGATGTCCTTAAGATTGTCGAAGTGTCTATCAAAAGAGTAAATTTCTTTGATTCCATCAGCAACCATAAACGAGTACGCTAGAGCATCGTTTAAGCTTACATCGTTATCCTTCGCAAGTGGCAAAGCAGACTTCATAATCCTGCAACGTAACCGGGTGAACTTTAACATTGTCGCTTGTCACGGCCCAAGCGAGAAACCCCAGAGACTTCTGAAGACTCAACCCAGACTCCACTATGTTAACCACCTCTGACAAGTGAACCGTTGACGTAACCACCTCTTCGCCTTCCTCAATCCCCTTCACGATCCCCTTAACTTCGTCCTTGACGTACTTCTCCTCTTCCGTCAACGACCTTCGAGGGACAAGGAAAGCATGGAGGAAAACGTTAGAGTCCACAAACCTCAACACTAACGTAACTCCGACAATGCCTTCTTAACAGAGTGCGGATTAACGAAATCCACGCTTTCAGATACCTCAATCGAGTCGAACAGACTCTGAAGGAGGCATGGATTCGATAGGGCACAACTCGATTCTGTCTTCTCGCCTTATCAGCACCAACTTGCGAGATTTCCATCCCATCCTCCACCGGACTGGAATGGATATGCGGCCTTGAGAATCCACTTCCTTCACCACTACTTCCACCATTTCACTCCACAGCACCAAAAAATAACGCGAATGGGGAATATAAGATTTTCACCAAAAACATGACATCCCCGACGAAGATTCCAATATTATCCAAATTCGCGTTCAGGACGGGTGCCTAGGACAATAGATATTTTCATAGCTTCACAATCTTTCACGATAAAAAAAGCCTATAACGTGGCTAACAACAATACCGCAATATTATTGATTGCTGGAAGCCAAGTTACAAAAACAAAACAGGTCCAAATGAACAGGTGCAGGCGCCAATGTTCCTGATTGCTCATTTTAACGATGAACGCGAAGATAATGCTGACTGACGAGTACAGCAACAGCGCCCAGAACAAACTGTTACTTACGATGTCGCCATTCGCCTCATAAATATAGACTCCATTATACTCCATGTGACTACTATACCCGTTTTTGTATACTCGGTCAACACATTCGGTCATTAGTGACAAGCAATATCTTGTGGTCGCGTAATCAGCGAATGCGGCAGTCAATGCGAGCAAGTTAAAAATGATGAGCCAGCGCAGAATCCGTCTATTCAGCGACCTCATTAATCTTCTCCCCATCATTTTATGTTTTCTGGAAGGTTCATGACAACGAGAAATTTTAGAAAAGCCTCATCCAACCATTTGTTGGCGGACTTGTTTCCCCATTTTTGGGCGACTGCAACAATCTTCTCAGCAACCCCCCTCATCATGTCATAAGCACCTTTTCCCATCAAAACCAATGCCCCAGTTCTATCGTCTCCGCCAATGGCTACAAGCAACCTACTCACCAAGGGACCTAGAATCCCCAGAAGAAGAGAGCTACGGATCCTGTCCACCATCTTCACTACAAGGTCCAAGAGCCTTCGTTGTTTCCAGTTCAAAACCCTAAACCAAACTCCACTACGAATTGAAAGCCGTTTCAGCTTCTCCAGCGAACCGCGTTCTGGTTGGACAAGGTTCCATATCTCAGCCTTCACCTCAGACTGGCTCAGAACCCGAGAAGAAAAATTCTTTATCAAACCTGCCATTATTCTCATCTATCCATAATGCAACCTAGGGTACAATTCTAGAAGATAGGTCTTTATGTTATGTATATAAAATTAATGTTAATGTTCTAGACGATAAATACATACATGGACGGAAGGTTCAGAATCCTTAATTCTTATTAAGGCAACATTGAGGCGTTAACATTACAATGAATATTAGTTAATCGTACAAGGAATCCCTCTCAGAATAACCGTTTAAAAAGGGTATTTAAAAAAGCTGATCAAAAGGACAAGGTAAGAACAGTGGAAGCTTCAGACGTACTACAGGGTCAATGTACCTAACCCTCCAAACCATGTTCACAACCCTAATTGGCATATTCGGACTCACCTACTTGGCAAGGGTAATTACCCAAGAACAGATGGGGATGCTGACTGCATTAACCCTTGTCAACTCATTCGTCCAGTCGGTCTTTGATTTTGGGCTTGCTTCCTCACTGCCTAAGTTCGTGTCTGAACTTAAAGGTCGAGGTGAAGATGTGTCTGCCCATATTTTGGGAGCTTTTATTATTAAGATTCCAGCAACTCTTCTGCCTTGTTTGGTTCTGTTCATTTTTTCAGCAAACGTGTCTTCTGTTCTTTTCAGCCAATCAGGCAGATATGACCTTGTCAGACTGGCCACTCTTGACTGTTTCATTTTAGCCTTCACTCCTGTTCTCAACGGCATCCTTTTAGGAGCAGGGCGCATGAGAAGACTCGCAGTTTCAGCCATCTCCTCAACTATTGTAAGGTGGCTTGTCATCGTGTTTCTCTTAATGAGCGGCTACGGATTCTACGGCACTGTGATAGGATGGATAACAGGCGATTTGGTCCTGCTGTCTTCTTTACACTACTGCTTCCATCGGACTTCTAAAGCGTGGAGAAAAAATGTTCAGTCAAGGAGTTAGTTTAATCCCAGGCATCCTAAAGTTTTCTTGGCCGCTCTTCGTGACTGCAATAGTCTCTTTTATTTACATGTGGTATGACCGAGTCATAATTCTGGCTTTCCTTCCTCTAACAGACTTAGGAATCTACAATGTAAGCTACCAGGCTTTCACCGTGTTAGCCGCGTTGGCTACAGCCCTTGGATCAGCCCTTTACCCCTTCTACGGCATGGCTTACGGAAAAAAGGACCACGAGGCAATAGCCTTAGGCATTAAAAGGGCAACCAGATACACTATACTCATAATTTTCCCGTTGGCACTTGGGCTTCTCTCAACAGCAAATCCCGTGATCACGCTTTTCGCAGGTCAACAGTACGAGTCAGGATGGAGTGTTCTGGCAATATTGGCGGTTTTTGGGCTGGTTTACGGGTTGCTTCCCGCATTCACTGGTCTGCTTGTAATCTACGAGAAGACAAAAACCTTTTTACTTCTCAGCCTTGTTCCAGTATTATTAAGTCTAGGTCTGTTGCCACTAATCTGGGTTTCAGGCTTAAATGGACTCGCTGCCATGAGAGGAGTGTCCCTTCTGGTTACACTTCTATTAACGATGTTCTTCCTTTCAAAAATCGTAAGAATAAAAATTGACAAAAAAGCAATGTTCAAGGCGCTCATTTCATCAATCATAATGGCAGTAGTAGTTTTAGCTGTCCAGCAAGTTCGCTACAGCCTGGTCCTTTTTCCAGTCTACGTCTTCATAGGCGCTGCTGTATACATTGGCTGCATCAGGTTTCTTAAGGTTTTCAACGAATCTGATGTTCAACTTTTGGGGCAAATAGTTGGGAAAAGAATAACTGCAATCTTGGCTAAGGTTTTGGGCTATAATAAATAAAAATGGGAACCCATAATCAAAAACAATTGTGGACACAGTTTTTTGATAAATAATTAATCATCTTAACTTTGTTTCCTCGGTACTTATACGCCCTATAAAGAAAAAAGAACTGATGCCGAATGCCAGAACTGTATGAAGACCTTGAAAGAATCTACAACAAGCTCAACGAAAGGCTGGACACCCTTAACAACCATCAGATCGAAAAAGCAGAACAAGAGAAACTAGTAGCCTGGGTAAAGGAGGTGCTTGACGAAATGAGGATTTGCCTCCAAGCCATAGCCGAAAACAGGCTTTGTGATAGTTCATAAACTGGCTGGAAATCTGTAAGATTATTCAAGGATTCGACTATTTGAATTGAATCTCTTCTAAGATTGTATAATTAAAACACCGTTTAGACCTTAATAACTGATTTATGGCTTTAGGGCTATTCAATACGTTTTTAGAGGGACATTCATGGAGAAAAGCATAGAGGATATTGCTAGAGAAACCGTTCCATCAATAGCTGTATTAGGCATCGGAGGAGCAGGATGCAACATTGTCTCATGGATGAAACAAAAAGAAGTAGCAGGTGCCTCAATCTACGCACTCAACAGCGACGCCCAACACTTAAACATAACCAAAGCTGACAAAAGACTGCTGATCGGCTACAACGCAACAGGCGGTCTCGGATGCGGAGGATTCCCCGAGAAAGGAGCAAAATCAGCCGAGGAAAATCAAAATGAGATTAAGCAGCTTTTAGCAGGAACAGGACTGGCCATCTTAACAGCAGGCTTCGGAGGAGGAACAGGAACAGGCGCAGCACCAGTCATAGCGAAAATCAGCTAAGGACTTTGGCGCAGTTACATTAGGTGTGGTTACAATTCCTTTTCAAGTAGAAAGAGCAAGACTAGTGAAAGCCAAGGAGGGACTTGCACGCTTTGTTGAGGAATGCGACGCTGTAATCGTTTTGGACAACAATCGGCTGAGAAAAGTTGCAGGCACACTACCTCTAGAAGGAGCTTTCGGAGTTGCCAACGAGTTGGTTGCAAGCTTCATTAAGAACGTTTCCGAGACGATATCTGTTCCGAGCCTTGTGAACCTTGACTTTGCGGACTTTAAGGCTATCATGATGGAGAGCGGTGTATGCGCAATAGGGTTCGGAGAAGGTCAGGGAGACATAAAGGTAGAGACTGCGGTTGACAAGGCATTATCCAACCAGCTTCTCGACATAGGTGAAATTAGAAAATCTGAAGGCGCACTTGTCCACATTGAGGGAGGAGCTGACATGACCCTTGAAGACATCAACCGAGCTGGAGAACTCGTTATCGAAAGAATTTCGCCATCTGCAAAAGTCTCATGGGGCGCTAGAATAAGTAATGGATTGCAAGGCACCGTACGTGCATCCGTGGTCCTTGCAGGAGTGGACAGCCCGTTCTTGGTGGAAGAGCTTTCGGCCTTCGGTGCAGTGAAAGGAACCCTTGGAACGCCGCTTGAGGTTGAGCTTGAAACGCAAACTAAACCTAAGAAAGGATTCTTCAGCAGAATCTTTGGATAGACACTTCATATACGGTGATGGCAATGTACGGGCAGTCTGGAAGCTTTGACCCTAAAGATTACATTAGGCAGAAGGCTCTTCATATCATTATGGAGAACGGAGGAACTAAACTTACCTTGGAAACTTTAGTTGAGCTAGAACACGCTGGTTTACGATTGGTCCCTCCTATAAATACTTAGGTATTTAACAAACAAAAAAATCGCCGATTCTTTTTCTGTTTAAGAATTTTTTTATTCTATTTTTATTATTGATAATTAGCTAGCCAGATTCTCCGAAATTGTTGATGGCATAGGTCTTAAATTATTTTATACCGAGCTACTGCATAATTAGGATGTATAGTGTGTGGTTTTATGGAATGTAAAGGTTTTATTGACGCGGGAGCGCCATTAGGTAAGCTTGACAAACGTTGTTATGGACAGTTCATAGAGCACCTAGGCAGATGTATTAACGGCGGAATCTGGGTAGGCGAAGACTCGAAAATACCTAACGTGAACGGTTTTCGCCTCGATGTATTGGAAGCAGTTAAGGAGATTAAACCAGCAATCGTGAGGTGGCCAGGCGGAAACTTCTCTTCAGGCTATCATTGGGGTGACGGTGTTGGAAATTGGAAAAGACCTACACGTTTCGATATGGCTTGGGGAGCGGAAGAACCAAACACTTTCGGAACCGACGAGTTCATGCAATGGTGCAGGCTTGTGAACACTGAGCCTTTCGTGGTTGTAAACGCAGGAAATGGAACACCGGAGGAAGCAGCTCAGTGGGTTGAATACTGCAACTCATCCACAAACACACAGTATGCATCTCTTAGACGCAGCCTCGGTCACCATGAACCTTATGGAGTTAAGCTATGGGGAATAGGGGACGAGCTTTACGGTAATTGGCAGATCGGATTCAATGTAGACGGAGCTGAATGCGCCCGTAAAACAATAGAGTTCGCAAACGAAATGCGTAAAGTCGACCCAAACATCAAACTAGTAGCAGTCGGCTGCGAAGATCCAGAATGGAACTTAAACATGGTTAAGAATGCGGGGGAATACTTTGACTATCTTTCAATTCACATCTACATCGGAGGCGCCAAACCATACAAGGAGCTGGCTGCAATCCCAGTGAACATAGAACAAAGGCTAACCGCCATCTATAACCTTGTTCAATCTGCGAGACACAGGTATGGCGTGAAACGTGAAATTAAGCTCGCCTTCGACGAATGGAACGTCTGGTATCCTGAAGCCAAGGAACCTTTACTTGAACAGATGACAAACATCGGCGACGCCGTCTTCACCGGCGGAGTTTTAAACGCGCTTCAGAGGCTCTGCAACAAGGTGCCTATAGGGGGGTTTGCCCAAACCGTAAATGTTCTGCCTTTGATCCTTACGTCTGACGATGGTCGTATGGTTTTGTCGCCTCAATACCTGGTTTTCAAGTTGTACGGAGAAAGCACAGGTAGTCTTGTGCTCAAGTCAGTCGTCGATGCGCCTTCCTATTTTGTCAGCGAACTTGGGGAACACGTTCCTTTCGTGGATTTGTCCGCAACCATGACGGAAGACATGCAAAACTCTTTACTTACACATAGTGAACAGGCATGAGGCTGAACCCGCGAAGCTTAAGAGTGTCCTTTAGAGGCTTCAAACCTAAAATGGGCTCTGCGCAGTTTGTTGCAGGCGAGTCTCCTAATGATCGGAACACGTTTGACACGCCTGATAAGGTCAGAATCGAGAAAGCCTTAGTAAAGGTCGAAAAATGCGAATGCGCTGTTGTGCTTAATCCTCATTCAGTGACTATTGTGAAGATACAAGCATGAAACTGTTTCACCTTAATGCCCTGAACCTTCTCTTTCGTATAAACCATTTTGAGCTCGCGTTTCATAAATTAGCCCAAACTCTTAACAAAATGCCATAAAGTCGGATATAGTAAGCACTTGCAGGTCGTCCTTGCCTTAGTAATGTTTTTGACTCTGTAATCTATTACTTTCTCTCAATAACCACAACTTAACCTAAAAAAAATGGGAGAATAAAATTGAACAAGATAGTGAAGGTTGTTTTAATCTGTGGTTTGCTGTTATCCTTTCTAGTTGTCAATAAAACCAACGTGGAAATAGTCAACGCACAAATGGATGAAGAAATGGTAAAAAACTATTTACTTCAACATCCTGAAATCTACAATGCTCTTGTGACAGATTATATTTTAGAGAACGAAACATTCATCTCCGATTATCTTTATTCCAACCCTATTGTCGTAACAAATTTCCTCTCAGCGAATCCCACAATTGTTTTGGACTACATCTCCGATAATCCCGAACTGATCTATGATTACCTTTCGGAAAACTCAACATTAATTATGGATTACATATCAGCAAATCCAACGATCATTTCTGACTATTTATCGGAAAATCCGCAAGTTGTCTCAGACTACATTTCTGAGAATCCCGAACTCGTCACATCCTATATGTCTGATCATCCAGAGCTCATAACACAATTCATATCAAAAAATGTTACATTGATATCAGACTATATCTCAAAAAATCTCGAAGTCGTTTCACAGATATTAACCGAAAATCCAGAACTTGTTTCTGAATTTATCTCAAACAATCCTGAAATAGTCTCAGAATACATATCAACACATTCAGAAGTAGTTTCAAAATATACCTCCGAGCATTGGCAGGAAACACTCAATCTAGCATTTAAGCTTCATACTTTCTCAGCCGATGCTTTTAGCCGGCTTTATCGGAGCGTTACTGATTCTACTTATGATAGGTTTTGCTGTCGGTTGGCTTGTAGCACGAGTAAAATACCGAAAAAATGACAGGAAATAAGCAACAATAAGAATCATACTAGTACAGGTGCTACATCTTTCAGTTTGAATCGGTCTGTTTCTGAATATCGTATGCAAATGCAGTAAGGATGGAAACTGGCATAAATCCAACCATGATGTAACCAAAAGTATATTGAATATCGTACGTGATGTTTGCACTAAAGAACCACAATAAAGGATACCCGAAGATTGCAATTTCAACGGAAATTAAAAACAGTAACACGAAGGCGATTATAGACCACGGCCATAACTTGGCAAGGAAGCCCTTTAAGTTAACAGGGAGATGTGCACGCCACCACTTTAACGGCTTATTTATCCTGGTTGCGGTGACACTAGCAAATATTGACATGAATATTGGTCCAAAGCCTCCTCCAACTAACCACAGTATGATTAAGAGAAGCATCAAGACCCAAGCGCCATACTTCCTATCAATAAACACACCCGCCCATATTGTGACTAAGAGGCCGACGATTATTGCGAGGATACCCGTTACAAAAAAGTTAGGAATAATTGTCAAAGCACGTTCAGTTCCATACTCCCAAAACCTCTGCGCTGGACCAATGGCTTCTATCATTATGTCGCTTGGCGTAACATTACCTTGAAGCATTTCAAAGAAACCATGTTCTACACCGGCCAGTCCCACAAGAACGCCTAATGTTGAGGCAGCTGCTCTTGTAGCGTTGATATTTTTCAAAACTTTTTTACCTTCATATGCAATTAACGTATCATTTTGTACGAATTGGATTTTCTACTACATCTTTTTGTACAAAATAAGTTGCTGTTGTTCTGTCAACTCCTCCATGATGAACCATTATTTGACTTGAACCTGAATATAAAATTTTTAACACTTATTTTACTATAAGCTAGCCAATGATAAGAAATAAACAACATAAGAAATCATCAAACCAAGTCGCAAAGCTTCAAACATGAAAACTTTTTCCGTCAAGAATATTATAATAAACATTAATATTAAATAACAAGTAAGAAGTGTGAAAATATATGGATAGAGTTTCTACTGGGATTAAGGGCTTAGACGAGATGCTTGAAGGAAGCCTTCCTAAAGGAAGAATAATTCTACTTAGTAGCTGAGTTTAAGTTCTGTCAATTATATAGTTCTTTGTTGAGGTCTGCAATGTATAAAAGCTACGAAAAATCTTTGCCAAACTTGGGCAATGACGAAAGACCTTTTTTGAAGACTCTTTTTACATTAAAATTTCTGTCGAATTGAACCTTAATCACTTCACATCCGGGGATTCGGACAAATAAAACCTGCCTGTCCCTGCCTACGCAATGTTGAACCGCATACTGGACATCTAGGGTCAGCCTTTTTCAATCCTCAAACCACATAGAAGGATAGAACTAGCTGAGCTAGGCAATAACCATTAGAAGACTCTGCAGAATCTAATAGCTTCTATCTTTATGCTCATCTTCCACCTTTCTTTATGTGAAAAATAATAATCCCAGTTCTTAACTAGACTTATGAATCTGTCAATGGAATAGACCGTAAAGTGGTAATGTCTGTTATCAACATGTTCATGCATCTCTAGATCTATATTTTCATCATTATGTAACTCTTGGAGGAAACTATCACAAAGTGCTTTATCTACAGGTATTTCAACACCATATCCTAAAATAGTTTCCTTAGATACCATTGGTCTTACCGTCCACCTGTCATCTCCTATGATCAATACCATAATAACCTTACAGCATTTGTAGAATGTTTTCTCCCAGAGACCTTTACCTGAGTAAGACCATTCTGTTTCTAGCTTCTTAAAAGACTCTATGAAGTCTGTTGACCTCTGCTTTGTCCATTTCCTCTTTATCTATCTTAATAGTTTCAGGAATAAAGATGTCAGGATGTAAAGCTTTCAGAAGAAGTGCACTTGGACAACTGGTTACTTCTAGTAATGTAAACATAGAACAGAGCTTTCCTACCTCTCTTCTTTACTCTTGTCATCATTGAGCTGAAGGCTCTCTTATCAAAATTAACAAAGAATGGAGGTATCTCTAACACTGCATTTACCTGACCTAACCTGAAATCTATCTTATCCATCTCAAATCTTCCTATAGCTCACTATCAGAATGGAAATTAATTAAGATATAGTTCTCTAGTCTAGCAGTGTATGCTGCATGATCTTCATATCGGATGTTTTCTTTGTTTGAAAGAAATTTAAGGGAACTGTGTCTATAGCTTAGTCAGCTCAATCAAGGTCTTACGAAATCATTCCAGCTTTTGCCAGAATTTTCCTTTACGAACTGAACAAATTTTGCCCGATAAGGCTTTTAAAACCAAACTCAATATCTATTTGAGCAGAATCTTTAATGATGGAAAATATATAAATTTTTTCTAATAAAATATTGCTTTATAATTAAATTATTGTTGGAGGTTTGTAAATGATTAAATTGGGCTTGTTAGGTTCCGGTTTTGTAGCAACGTTCTACATGAACGGGCTGAAGGATGTTCCCAACCAAGAAGTTATTGTGAATTACTCACAAAAAGAGGAACATGCAAAGTCATTCGCCAAGGAATGGAAAATTCCGAAGTGGACTACTGACATGGCTAAGGTGGCGGAAAACCCCGAGGTTGACTTAGTCATTATAGCCTTGCCTAACTTCGTTCATAAAGAAGCAGCAATTCTGAGCTTGCAAGTCAGGGAAGAACGTGGTCTGTACTAAACCATTAGCTCGAAATGCGCAAGAAGCAAAAACCATGTTGGACGCAGCTGAAAAAGCAGGTGTACTTCACGGGTACGCGGAAACCGAGGTTTTCAGCCCCGCTGTTACGAAGGCTAGGGATATTATTGAACGCGGAGGAATAGGCAACGTTTTCTGGGTTAGGTCTCGTGAAGCTCATTATGGTCCTCACTCAGAATGGTTCTGGGACCCAGCCTTGTCTGGTGGAGGAGCATTATTGGACATGGGCTGCCACTGCGTTGCTGCTTCACGGTACTTCATCGGCAAAGACGTAAAAGCTGTTGAGGCTTTGGCTTGGGGAGAAACCTTGGTTCACAACATTAAATGCGAGGACAACGCCTTGCTCATGGTCAAGTTTGAAGGCAAACAGTTAGGTCAAGCTGAGGTCAGCTGGTCCTCGCGTGGAGGCTTAGACCTGAGAAACGAGGTTTACGGCTCTAAAGGCGTCATCTTCACAGACGTAACCCGTGGAACGCCAATCAATGTGTTTACGCTTGAAAGCACCGGTTATGTAGTGGAGAAGGCTGAGATGGATAAGGGCTGGGTCATTCCATGCGTGGATGAGGCTCGAACCTATGGCTACCATGAGGAGATGCGGCACTTTGTTGAATGTGTCCAAAAAGGAGTGATGCCTAGAGAAAACTTCAGAGACGGATACATCTGCAACGTCATCTTAGACGTTGGATACAAATCCATGAAAACGGGCAAATGGGAAAAAACCGCATATTAAAAAAAATCAAACAAAAAATTCCTACTTCATTCGGTACCAACCAAAATTTCGAACAGCATCATACATTGCTAGGACGTTCTTAATTGGTATTCTAGGCTGCACATTGTGGATGGTGTTGAAAATAAAACCTCCTTCAGGTGCAAAGATACTGATACGCTGCTGGACTTCCTTTTTCACTTGGTTAGGCGTGCCAAAGGGAAGAATTTTTTGTGTATCAACTCCGCCACCCCAAAAAACTATCTTATCTCCATATTTGGCTTTAAGCATGCGAGGATCCATATTCGAGGCAGAGGTTTGCACAGGATTCAAAATGTCGAATCCAGCCCCAATAATATCAGTGATTAACGGCTCTATGGAACCGCACGAATGCATGAACGTCTTCCAAGAAGTGTTTTCGTGGACCCAATCGTTAATTCGTTTATGAAAAGGCTTATAGAACCTTCTATATGAAATATTTGACATGAAGGGACCCTTTTGGGTTCCAAAGTCTGTTCCCGTAATAAACACTGCTGCAACTTTGTTTCCTACAGCCTTAAACAATTTTTCAAAATTTTTCAGCGCTACTTCACATTGGCGTTCAAAGACTTGCAGGATGTAGTCGGGTCGTCTAACGTGGCACATGTACCATTCCTTGACGCCTCTGATTCCCTTAGGATTCTTTAGTTGCAGACCTGGCACAAGAGGCTATGTCGCCAAAGCTGTTCCGCCAAAACCAGCAAATATACACTTTATCCGTTTCCGCATAAAGTCGCTCAGCCTCGTTCCTATAATAGGTTAGTTCTTCGTTCGAAATGGAGCTGAACTCCTCCAAATTATCAGATGCGTCCAAGTTTACCCAGTCGATCGGTTTTTGTCTGTCAAGGGCGTCGCAGTAGAATCCGTTTTTCGGCATTCTCGCACATGGAGGCACAGACTTGTCGCCCTGAGGATACATCATGACATTGCCTTCAGCATCAGGCGCCGTGTTGAATCTATCTGGAACCACAACGGGAGTTCCGTCGGACAGCCTCCAACGTTTCCAGCCCTCGTTCCTGAATCCAAACATTGTTACTTTGCTGCTTAACCCAACAACGTCAACACCTAAAGCTTTAATCAAGTCGGGAGCTATCTCTCCCAGCATCTGGTAAGGTTCAACGACCATCACAGGCGTTTCAGGCGGGTCCAGCTTCAAGGCTTGCCTCAAAGCATAGACAGTGCTCACATGCATTCCAGTGACTGCGCTTGCACCTAAATCAAGGGGGACACGGTCTGGTTCTTGATGGTTCAATGCAAGCGACACGCGTTCTCTAGAGTTCAAGGCTCAACACACGTCACAATAATTGAGTTTAACGATCTTCTTTGTTTTCTTCCTTTACAGCTCAGCTGCTTAACTTTAACATAACGGTTTCTTTCAAAATTCTATAAAAAAACGTTCTTTATTGGGATTTTGCTGTTTGTCTACGAAAAGTATATATTTTCGTGGATTTTTCTTTATGTTACAAAAAAGTTATTAGAGGAATCTTTATGGCTGCAACACAGGGAGTACCTGTTTTAATAATGAAGGAGGGGTCTTCAAGATCAAGGGGAAAAGAAGCACTGCACTCGAACATCATGGCTGCTAAGGTAATCGCGGAAGCTGTGAAAAGTACTTTAGGACCAAAAGGAATGGACAAGATGCTTGTTGACAGCTGGGCGACGTTACTATAACCAGTGACGGAAGAACCATACTTGATGAAATTGATGTCGAGCATCCAGTCTGCAAAGATGATGGTTGAGGTTGCCAAGACCCAAGACGACGAGGTCGGCGACGGAACAACAACAGCAGTGATTGTTGCTGGAGAACTCCTCTCAAAGGCAGAGGACCTTCTGAACAAGAACGTTCATCCAACCGTGGTAATAGACGGTTACCGAAAAGCCGCTGACAAAGCATTAGAGACCCTAGAGAAAATTGCCATTCAAGTATCACCACTCGACAAAGAACCATTAAAGAAAGTTGCCATGACGTCGATGGCAAGTAAGCTAGTGGCTGAAAACCGCGACATGCTGGCAGACATAGCAGTAGACGCCATTCTTTACGTGGCACAAAAGGTCGGAGGAGAATACAGAGCGGACCTAGACGACATCATGGTTGAAAAGAAACCTGGCGAATCAATCACAGACACCAAACTTATTAAAGGCTTAGTTATAGACAAGGAAGTTGTCCATCCAGGCATGCCTAAACGTGTCGAAAAAGCCAAAATCGCGCTGTTAGACATGGCACTTGAAGTAGAAAAAACAGAGTTTGACGCCAAAATCAACATTGAAACCCCAGAGCAGATGGAAGCCTTCCTCCACGAAGAAGAAAACATGCTCAGAGACATGGTCGAAAAGGTAGCTGCAACCGAAGCGAACGTCGTGATTTGCCAAAAAGGCATAGACGACATGGTCCAACACTTCTTAGCTCAGAAAAGGAATCGTAGCTATAAGAAGAGCAAAGAAATCCGACATGGAAAAGCTGGCTAAAGCCACAGGAGGAAAAGTAGTTTCTAACCTGCAGGACATGACAAAGAAAGATCTAGGCTACGCTGCGATTGTCGAGGAAAGAAAAATCGGCGACGACAAAATGACGTTTATTGAGGGATGCAAGAATCCCCGTTCGGTGGCTATACTGATCCGCGGAGGAACCGAAAGAATCGTTGACGAAGCAGAGAGATCCATCCACGACGCCCTTTGTGTAGTCCGAGATGTTGTCCAGGAACCTAAGATAGTGGTCGGCGGTGGCTCACCTGAAGTAGAAGTTGCTAGAGCTCTCAGAGAATTCGCTGAAACACTACCTGGAAGGGAACAATTAGCTGTTTTGGGCTACGCTGACGCGGTTGAAAGTGTGCCTACGACTCTCGGTGAGAACGCAGGGCTCGATCCGATTGACATAGTGTCAGACCTTAGAGCTCGGCACGAAAAAGGCGAAAAGTGGGCAGGCGTCGACGTGTTCGAAAACAAAATCAGCGACATGGAAAAACAGAACGTCTACGAGCCGTTAGCTGTCAAGAAACAAATCATAAAGTCAGCCACAGAAGCAGCCTGTATGATACTGAAGATCGACGACATTATCGCTGCTAGCAAAATGAAGGCTCCACCAACTCCGCCTGGAGGTCCTGGAGGCTCAGGAGGCATGGGTGGAGGCGAATATGGCAGCGGCGGAGAATTCGACTAAACCGTAATTCCCCAACCCCCTTTTTTGTTTAGTTTTTTTTGTCTTTTGAATTCATGCTTAACATTGATTGTGTTCATTTTATACGATAGGATTTTTTATTAGTCCACAGTTATCCTTCCATTCGATGTGATACCGTGGGCAATTACAGCCTAAAAAAAGGCTCTTTGACGTTTCTCTTCGTGGTCTCTTTCACATGCCAAATGATGGTAGGCGCAGTCACCGTAACCGTCCCGATCTACGCTGAATCTCTAAAAGCCTCAATATTGCTGGTTGGATTAATCGGCTCAGCCGGAGGCTTGGTCTACTCATTTCTGCCATTTGTAGCAGGAACATTGTGCGACAGGATGAGAAGAAGAGTCTTTGTTTTCGCTGCGTTGGTTCTATACGGTTGTTCATGCCTTTTGTATTATTTCACTGAGGAAGCATCCATGCTTGTTTTCGTCAAGATTTTAGAGTGGTCGTCCGTTGCCATCTTCTGGCCTGCTGTTGAATCCCTATTAGCGGACTCAGGTGAACTAGGGCTTGAGGAGACGCTGAGAAGGTTCAACCTCTCATGGGGATCAGCCATGGTCATTGGTCCCCTTGTCGGAGGTTTTTTGATTACAGTTTGGTCAATTAAGGCGCCATTCATTTTCTCTTTGTTTTTATCAACCATTTTCGGAGCATTAAGCCTCATTATACTGAAAGAACCAGAGAAGAAACCTGAGCCAAAAATTCATGTTGAGGTTAAACCGAAAAATGCTGAAAACAAAAAGTATCCACTCGTTTCTGTGATTGCATCCATCTTTCTTTTCTCCTCTGTGGAAGGCATAGCCCTGACCCTTTTCCCAGCGTACGCGTCTGAACTTGAAATCTCAGCCCTCAACATAGGCTGGATAATGTTCGCTTTCGGAGCGGCTAGAGTCGTTACTTTCAGCCAGTCGAATAGATTAGAATCCAAAATTGGAAAAACAGGCTTATTTCTTCTTGGCTCGCTGTTCCTCGGCGTGGCTTCACTTTTGACAGCCCTCAGCAACACTTTTCCTCTTTATGTGCTTTGTTTTACCCTAATTGGCGTTGGAGGAGGTTTGGCTTACGCTGCTTCAATAGCTTTAGTTTTAGGAAGGTGGGAAACCTCGAGAGGTCGTGCTGCTGGGATTTTTGAAAGCTTATTAGGTTTCGGATATTTTGCTGGTCCATTAATCGGAGGAATTGTGTCGGAATTTTCAATTACTGCTCCTTACCTTTTCGGATTCTTTCTTAGCTTGGCTGTTATTTTTGTTCAGCTACTTTTCAGAAAACCTTCGTCGTCGGATGGGAACTTTAGGTAGAGTTATAAGCTCCTTTCTAATGAAAATACCACAAATTTAATTTGAAATAGTTTTTACGGAGGCATACGGTTGCTGGTTGAAGTTCGATGGCACGGCAGAGGCGGACAAGGCATCGTCACCGTTAGCCGTTTATTAGCATACGCGGCTCTTCTCGACGGAAAGTACGTTCAGGCTTTTCCCGAGTTCGGTCCTGAGCGGAGGGGGGCACCTGTGACTGGGTATACGCGAATTTCTGACGAACCGATAACCATTCACAGCCACATTTACACTCCTGACATCGTGGTCATAGTTGACCCTACACTGATTGGCACGGTTGACGTTACCGGAGGATTGGTGAAGGACGGAATTGTTGTGGCGAACACGGAAAAAACTGTGGCTGAACTGAAACAGTCTTTGAAAATTGAAAAAGCCAAGGTCTACACGGTAAATGCTGTAAGGATCGCCCTCGATGTTTTGGGTAGACCAATCTATAACACGGCGATGCTCGGAGCCCTTGTCAAAGCGTCTCCACTCGTGAAAATGGAATCCCTAGACAAGGTTGTTAAGGAACGTTTTCCAGGCGCCGTTGGAGAAAAGAACGTTGCAGTCATAAAGAGAGTCTATGAGGAGGCAACAAGCGTTGAGTAAAACAGCTAAACCAGGATGGAAGTCGATGCCCATAGGCGGAATACTTTTCGAACCGGGTTCTGCGATGAAATATAAAACCGGGGACTGGCGTGCCTTTAAACCGAATGTTGACCAAGGTAAATGCATAAACTGTCTTCTCTGCTGGATTTTCTGCCCTGACGCTGCTATTATCAGGAAGGAAAAGTTTGTTGACGTTAACTACGATTACTGTAAAGGCTGTGGCATATGCGCCAACGAATGTCCTGTTAAAGCAATAACAATGACGGAGGAGAAAAGGTAAAATGGCTCAAGTAATGGGTTTAACGGGCGATGAAGCTATAGCCTACGCTGCCAAACAAAGTAAAGTGGACGTCGTAGCAGCATACCCGATTACTCCCCAAACGATAATTGTGGAAGCCTTCAGCGAATACGTCCACAACGGCGAAGTTCACTCCGAATTCGTCTGCGTAGAATCTGAACACTCAGCAATGTCCGCCTGCATAGGTTCAAGCCTAACAGGCGCAAGGGTTTTCACAGCCTCTTCAAGCCAAGGGCTGGCTTTGATGCATGAAATGCTCTACATCGCTTCTGGTCTTCGATGCCCAATCGTCATGGGAGTCGCGAACCGGGCGCTTTCCGCTCCGATCAACATTCATGGCGACCATTCGGACATGATGGGTTCAAGAGACTGCGGTTGGATACAGATTTACTGCGAAAACGCGCAGGAAGCCTACGACTGGGTGTTGCAGTCGTTCAGGATTGCTGAGGACCACGATGTTTTGCTTCCTGTGACCGTGAACATTGACGGTTTCATCTTGACGCACGCGTTAGAAAGAGTTGAGGTCTACGATGACAAAGATGTAGATAAGTTTCTTTCAGTAAGGAAACCAAATGTTGAGCTGCAACCCGGATAAACCAGTCACGATTGGAGCGTTGTGTTTCACTGACTACTATTTCGAGACGAAACGTCAACAAGCAGAAGCCCTCGAACAAACGTTTAAAGTCATAAACAAGGTCAACAAGGAGTTCGAAACCTTAACTGGCAAAAAATACAGCTACATAGACACCTACGGTCTCGAAGACGCTGAAGCAGCAATCCTCTGCCTAGGAAGCACAGCTGGAACAGCGAAGGCAGTCGCCAAAGAACTCCGCAGCCAAGACAAAAAGGTGGGTGTCATAAAACCTTGGGTTTACAGACCCTTCCCGTCTGAACAACTGTTGAAAGCCATGGAGAAACTTAAAGCAATAGCGGTTTTGGACCGTGCTTACAGTCCCGGTGCTCCTTACGGCGCCTTGGGCAGCGATACTTTATCGACACTTTTCGAAAACGGGAAGAAACTTAAGGCATTCAACATTGTCTATGGGCTGGGGGGAAGAGACATCACGCCTTCTGACATTGAGGCAATCTTTAACGAAGCCCTCGAAGTCGCAAAGACCGGAGCGGTTAAGGAACCGTTAAAGTTCGTTGGAGTGAGAGAATAATGGTTAAACTGCAAGAACTAACAACCGAAGAAAAGTTTACGTCCGGGCACAGACTTTGCGCTGGATGCGGAGCAGGAATCATAGCGAGGATGACCCTTAAGGCTTTAAGAAAACCCACAGTGGCGGTTAACGCTACGGGATGCCTTGAGGTCGCGTCGACAATTTACCCGTTCACGTCGTGGAACATTCCATGGGTTCACGTTGCCTTCGAAAACGCTGCAGCTGTTGCTTCAGGAATTGAGGCCGCCTACAAAGCCATGGCTAGGAGGAACGCTTGGAACAAGGACGTTGACATCATCGCGTTCGGAGGGGACGGCGGAACCTTCGACATCGGAATCCAAGCTCTCTCTGGAGCCCTTGAAAGAGGTCACGACTTCCTGTACATTTGCTACGACAACGAAGCGTACATGAACACTGGCATCCAAAGGTCCGGAGCAACCCCGCATGGAGCTGCAACAACAACCAGCCCAGCTGGAACCAAGATTCCCGGCAAACCGGAGTTCAAAAAAGACTTCATCGGAATCTGCGTAGCCCACGGAATCGATTATGCTGCGACCGCTTCGCCTGCGTACTGGAACGACTACATAACCAAGGTCCAAAAAGGCTTAGAGGTTAAGGGTCCAGCTGTCCTGCACGTGTTTTCGCCTTGTCCGCTTGGCATGAGGCACGATTCTGAAAAAAGCATCGAACTGGCAAGACTCGCTGTTCAAACCCGTTACTGGCCAGTTTACGAAGTTGAAAAAGGCAAATACAAGCTGAACATCAAGGTGCCGAACCCGAAGCCAATCGTTGAATTCCTTCAGCCGCAGGGACGATTTAGGCATTTGTTCCAGCCACAGTTCCAGAAAGACCTTGAAGCTCTCAAGCAATGGGCAGACCAGAACTGGAAACGAGTATCAACGCTTTGCGGAGAAGCATAGGGAACCTATAATCTTTCTTAGGTTTAGTGGTCTTTTACAAAAATCAGGACGGATCAATAATGAAAGTTGTAGGCATCGTTGGCAGTGCAAGACCAGGCGGAAACACCGAGATACTGACTAACATAGCATTAGAAGAAATACAAAAAGAAGGAATTGAAACCGAACTAATCAGCCTAGCAGGCAAGAAGATTGAAGCTTGCGACGGCTGTCGAGGTTGCTTGGAGACTGGTAAATGCCATTTTTCGGATGACTTTGAGGTTATTTATGCTAAGATAGTGGAGGCTGACGGCATAATTCTTGCTTCCCCCGTTTATTATGGTGCAGCTTCACCACAAATCGTCAGCCTCATCAGCAGATTTTATTCAAAGCATGGAAAGCCCTTGAGATACAAGGTTGGCGGACCGATTGTTGTGGCACGCAGAGTGGACAAAACTTCACCTTCGCTCAACTAATGTTCTTCTTCATGATCCAGGAGATGATTGTTCCTGGCTCATCATATTGGAACATTACCTTCGGACGCTCGAAGGGAGACGTCCTAACAGACGAAGAAGGAATCAACACCGTTAAAAACTTTGGAAAGAATTTGGCTTGGTTGCTGAAAAAGCTTAAGGCAGACGATGCTTCAAGTTCTTGAGTGCCATCAAGTATTTTTGCTCATACCAAAGTGATGTTCTCAACATCATCCATTAGTTATTCTTAAGACACGTTTGATTAAGATATCTTAAATAGGCATAGCGAAAAGGTTTCTTATTCGTTCTGCACTAATTTATTATTGGTGAGGATTATGCGGCTTTTTCACACTGCAAATGATGAAGAAATCAAGCAGGGGAAGACCACCGACATATATTTTGAACGGACCAGACAGATTCTAAAGGCAAAAGGGAAGGACAAATTGCACGTTGTCGCTGAGGTTACGACGGGCAGCCTTCCAGAAAATTGGCCTTGGGGAGTCTTATGCGGGACCGAAGAGGTCGCACGCCTTTATCAGGGATACCCGGTGAACGTTTATGCGATGCGTGAAGGAACCATCTTCTTTTCCCACGACCGAAGGGGCTTCAGGGAACCCGTCATGTTCGTCGAAGGACCTTACGGCGAGTTTTGCGTCTTAGAAACGCCTATGCTTGGTCTGGTATGCCAGTCTACAGGTGTGGCTACAAAATCAGCCCGAATACGGTTAGCTGCGAAAGACAAGCCTGTTCTAGCCTTCGGTGTAAGGAGGATGCATCCCGCGATTGCTCCTATGCTTGACAGAGCCTCGTATATAGGTGGACTTGACGGGGTCTCAAGCCTTATTGGTGCTGAGACAGTTGGGATTGAACCGAGTGGAACGATGCCTCATGCTCTCATCATAGTGATGGGCGGACAGGTTGCGGCTTGGAAGGCCTTCGACGAGGTGATTTCTCCAGAAGTGCCTAGAGTGTGCCTTGTAGACACCTATTATGACGAGAAGGCTGAAGCGATAATGGCTGCTGAAGTTTTGAAGGACCGTTTAGCAGCTGTCCGTCTTGATACGCCTCGGTCGAGGAAGGGCGACCTCGCTGAGATAGTTCGGGAGGTCAGATGGGAACTGGATGTCCGAGGCTTCAAGCATGTTAAAATTTTTGTTTCAGGTGGGCTGGATGAAAAGAGCGTGAAAACTCTTGGCGAAGCTGGTGCAGATGCTTTCGGGGTTGGAACGTCAATCAGCAACGCTTCGACTGTGGATTTCGCGTTGGACATTGTGGAAGTTGAAGGAAAACTTGCAGCCAAACGAGGAAAACTTAGTGGCAAAAAACAGGTTTGGCGGTGCCCGTCATGTTTCGTTGACGCTGTCTTGCCTTTTTCTGAACCTAAGTCGAAATGCCCAGTGTGCAACAGCGAGACCGTGGCTTTACTTGAACCGCTTGTTATGAATGGCAGGATAGTAGCTGATTTGCTGAGCCCTAAGGACATGCATAACTTTGTTTTAAGCCAGCTCAGCCATCTTCCTTCCTCAGAATAAGCCAAATGACACTTTCCTAAAGTCTTAAATATGCCCAAATTTATTGTTGTGTTTAGCCATACAAGGAGCCTAGAAAAAAATAATGGTTGAAATATGTCCGATATGCGGGCTTCCGAAGGACATTTGTGTTTGTGGCGAAATCAGTAAAGAACAACAGAAAATTTTTGTTCGCACGGAAACACGAAAATACCGCAGATCCATAACCATCATAGAAGGACTGGACAACAAAGAAACAAACTTGAGTAGACTTGCACAAAAAATGAAGACCTTCTGCGCGTGTGGCGGAACGGCAAAGAACGGCCAGATTCTTCTTCAAGGCGACCAGAGAGAGAGAGTAAACATCTTCCTTGTCCAAACAGGATACCCTATAGAGAATATTGAAGTACAATAGAATCCAAAGAAGCCCGTAGGTTAAGGAAGCCTCAAGAGTTGAGTTCCACGCGTGGAAAGACCGCTACGCGGCGTCAACGACCCGTGAAGGTTGAAGTCTACCCCAGATGCGGAAGTGCAAACATTAAACTTTCAAGCAAGTTTGACATGTGGCTGACCCCGAAACAGTACGTATGCTATGACTGTGGTTACGTGGGACCCGTCATTCTGGAGCTCGAAGAAGACAAAGAGGACCAATCCAAAACTGAATAGTCAGACAGCATTAGCCTGAATCAGCTTTTTCGGTTACAGACAAACGAAAGCAAATTGTTTTTGAAGAAACGCTTTCAATTGTGTGATGCGCCTTTAAGGGCGAAGTGGAAATCTTATTAATTTTCATGCCTAAATTATGGTCATCCAGCGGGAAGAACTATGAAGGAGAAAGCGTGGTTCAGGGACAGCTATCGAAGAACCCTTGTGGACATGCACATCGAGGACTGGGACGAAGGGTTCCTGTCTCAACTTGACCCGAAAAAATACGTGGAAATGTTAAAAGTCGCAAACGTAAAATCAGCCATGGTTTACGCAAACTCGCATGTGGGCTACTGTTACTGGCCAACAAAGACGGGTCACATGCACAGGGAACTGAAGGGAAAAGACTTCCTCGGCTCCGTAATCGGCTTATGCCACAAAGAAGGGATCGACGTAATCATTTATTACAGCTTAATCTATAACAACTGGGCTTACGAACAGCATCCCGAATGGCGAATAATGGACGTAAACGGAAAAACGTCGAGAGAAAAACCGGGACAAGACGGACGCTACGGTGTCTGCTGCCCCAACTCTGAATACCGAAAGTTTGTTTTAGACCAAATCGGGGAACTGTGCCGATACTACGATTTTGAAGGAATCTTCTTCGACATGACGTTCTGGCCTGTTGTCTGCTATTGCCCAAACTGCAAAAAAAGGTACATGCAGGAAGAAGGAGATAATCTTCCCGCGACAATCAATTGGGACGATCCGTACTGGACTAAGTTTCAGAATAAACGGGAAGTATGGCTAGCGAGTTTGCGGCGGTGGTTACTTCCGCGGTCAAAAAATACAAGCCCAAAGCCACGGTTGAGCATCAAACCTCAACTCTGCCTGCCAAATGGAGTTACGGCGTAACTTCCCTTTTAGCGGAACAGTGTGATTTTGTTGATGGCGATTTTTATGGTGGAGCCTTACAGCAATCTTTCGTCTGTAAACTTTTTCTTAATCTTACCCGAAACATGCCATTCGCGTTTTCCACTTCGATCTGTTTTCCCCGACTGCATGACCACACTACGATGAAACCTAAGGAACTGATTGAAGCCCAAGCTTTCCTGACAATCGCCCACAACGGTGCATTCTTAATCATTGACGCCATCGATCCGACAGGCACTTTGGAAAAAAGAAGATACCGCATCATAGGCGACATATACAACGAAATAAGTAATTACGAAAAATATCTAGGAGGAGAACTCTGCCAAGACGTTGCAATTTATTTCAGTTTTAACTCTAAGATGAACTTTGCCGAGAATGGGAAAAAGCCTTCGCCAGAGGTCCTCGAAGAATATGCCCGAACTCTGCCGCATGTGGACGCAGCGTTAGGCTGCGTAGAAACGTTGAGAACCGAACACATTCCCTTCGGCGTCATCACCGAGAAGAATCTGGATGAGTTATCGCGCCACCAAGTTGTGATGTTGCCGAATATTCTGAGATTGTCTGACGAGGAAGCGGACGCCATGAAAAATTATGTGGCTGCTGGAGGAAGTGTATACGCTAGTAAGTTTTCGTTGAAATCGAAACTGTCAGAAATGTTTGACGTTTCTGCTTTGGAAGAAACACAGGAAAAGACAACCTACATTTCGCCAACATCGAAGGGTAAAACGCTCTTCCCGGAGATCACGGGAAAACATCCATTGTCAATTTCAGATTCGCAAATAAAAGTCAATCATGAACCGAAAAAGGACGCGTTAGCGACAATTACGTTACCTTACACTAATCCTGATGATTCCACAAAGTTTGCGTCCATCCATTCTAACCCGCCAGGAATCCCTACGGATTTTCCTGCGATGATCTACAAAAAGTTTAAAAAAGGAAACATACTTTGGTCATCAGCATCAATAGAAACATTCGCCACTAAATCGATTAAGCACAGAAACATAATTGCGAACATCATAAGATTCTTAGCCAAAGAACCTTTCTCCTTCGAAGCCGTAACCCCTGGATGCACAGAAATCGTCTTGTTTCACAAGCCTGACGAAAGAAGATACCTGGTCAACATTGTTAACTTTCAATCCGAAATCGGAATGCCGAACATACCAGTCAACAATGTTCAATTAAAAGTAAGGGTTAAAGGAAAAACCCTAAAAATATCGTCTCAACCAAACGGCAGGACCATTCCGTTCAAACAAAAAGGGGAATACGTGAGTATGAAAGTCCCAAAGTTGCGGACATTCCGTATGTTAACAATAGAATATGAATAACTACTGAACATAATTTTGTTAAAAAAAATTAAGGCTAATCTAAGACTGGCTAGTCGGGGAGTTCCAGCCTCAGTTGCCTTTTAAGGTTTTTGAACCGGTTTCTCACGGTTACTTCAGTTACGCCCGCAGCGTCAGCAATTTCCTTTTGGGTTTTCTTTTCGCCAGCTTGTTTGCAGGCAATGTAGAGCGCGGCGGCTGCAAGTCCCATGGGGTCTTTCCCCGCTGAGGCGTGCAAGATCTTTGCTTCGTTAATGATTCTTGCGGCGTCAGATTGGATGTGGCCTGAAATGTTGGATCTTTGGGCAATCTTTGTCAAGTAAATGAGCGGATCAGCAATCGGCATACGGAAATCGAGCTTCCTAAGCAGCAGCCTGTAGCATCTGGCAACGTCCTTCTTGTCTACGAGGCTTGCTTCAGAAATTTCGCGGAGGTTTCTAGGCGTGCCCGTTGTTCTGCAGGCAGCGTAAAGAGAAGCCGCAGCGATGGCGGCAATTGATCTTCCACGTACTAATCCTTCATCCAGAGCTTTGCGGTAGATCAGGGCTGCTTTTTCCTTTACGGTGGCTGGTGCTGAAACCTTGTCGGACAGCCTGTCGAGTTCGGTCATGGCTTGGGCAAGGTTTCTGTCGATTGATGAGTGTACGCGGGATCTTATTTGCCACTTTCTGAGTCGCCACATCTGGAGCCTTGTTGACAACGGCAGCTTGCGTCCGAATGCGTCTCGGTCTATCCTGTCTATTGACGTTGAAAGTCCTTTATCGTGAACTGAGTAAGAGGTTGGTATGCCGACACGGCTTCGGGATTCTTTTTCTTCCTGCGTGAACGCCCGCCATTCTGGTCCTTCGTCCATCATGACGTCTTGGACGACGAGACCGCAACTTCCGCAGATGGTTTCGCCAGAATCGTAATCGTGAACGAGGTTTGAGCTCTCACATTCTGGGCACTTGTTGACCATCAGCTGTTGAGGGCGTGTTGGATTCTTTTTCTTTTCCAAATTTTTTTTCCACCTTTAAATGATATGCGAAATTGAGTATTGTTGACTTAAGAACCTCGCAAAACACGATTCTTAACATAAGTTCAGAATCGGGGCAAGTTCATCAGTTCGCGTCCCTCCTTTAGGGATTTGTTTTAATATATAAATCTTTCGGTTTTTCAAGTAAATGTTAGATCAGTACTTCGCCAGAGCCGATTATATCATTAGAATGATTCACGTAAAGAATGATTATTTCCCGTCATAGACCCAGATATTTATATTAGGGTATTATGGGTAATTTAGGGTTGTCTGGGGGAAACGGTTTGGAAAGGTTACCTGAAAACTCCCGAGAAGTCCTTGAACGGTTATTGAAGGACTTGGAGACCAGAGAGTCCGTTGTAGGCGTTGGACTTTTTGGCAGTTGGAGCCGAGGAGACGCTTCGTTAAGCAGCGACGTTGACCTCCTCATCGTGGACGAAAGAGACTTCAGTTACGAGTATGTGGAACGCGCTGAACTTGAAAACGTCTTTCTGGACTTGGATTATGTGCCCACGAAGTGGGTTTTGAGGCAGATTCCTCCCGAAATCGACCAGAAACTTTTCGAGGCTCAAGTCCTTTTTGACCGTAACGGCAAGTTCGCGGTAGCTGAAGAACCTGATGGCAAAGAACTATTATTCGCTTGAACGGGCGGAGATGCGGATCGGGGACTACGTCATGCAGTCTGACACTTACCTAAGCAGGGTTGTTGCAGCCCTCAACAGGAATGATTTTCAAAGTGCAAAGGTCAGCGCGGTTTTTAGCCTCGCCGCGGTTATGAGGATTCTTTTGGAGGTCGCGAGGAAACCTTATTCGAACAGCCGTTACCTTAGGATGCTGGAGTCCGCAACGATCAGACTCGGTAAAAACGAGTTTTACGAGGATTACCTCGACATGGCTGGATTGAACAGACTCAGCAAACAGGACACGGATGGCATGTTAGGCTCCGTTTCTGACATGTGGCAAAACGTCATCAGCTTCGTTGAAGATAATTCCTCAAAAATCGAATCCATACACGTCAAGGTAAAGAACGACCTGAACTATTACTGCAGGGAAAGTTTCCTCAAAGGCATGCAGACCCGTGCTAACACGTTGATAAATGACAGCCTGTATGAAGAAGCAGCCCACTACCTGTTCCGCGCCTCAATCAGCATGCTCGAGAATTATGTTTGGCTGCTTTCCACCTTAAAGGGGGAACGGTTCGACTTTACTTACCTTTTCCAAAGGCTGAAAAATTCGGGTCTTTCGCATCCCGACATCTATGAAAGAGCGGTTGACGCGTTTGACCTTGAGGACGTGTCCCAAAGCGAAGCGGAGGACGCCTACAAAAAGGCAAAGGAAATCGTACTCGAAATTAGGCAAAAACGGAACGACTACGTCGCTTCTTTCGAATCTTGATTCCGCTGTTTCACCATTCATCTTAATAAGGAGATGCCCCTACAAGACTTTGAAGTGTTCAAAGTGGGCGTGACAATCGAGGAACAAACAAAAGTTGTCAGCTTGATACCTAACCTTCAAAACTTAAATTTAACCATCAAAATTTTAAGCATTGGTTCTTCCAGGGGTATTCCGTCGAAAAGAGACACGAGGCAACACTTGATTGCTGAAGCCATAGTCGGCGACGAAACTGGATCCGTAATTCTGACCCTTTGGGACGACCAGATCCGAATGTTCAAAGCCAACGACGTCATCGAAATGAAAGGCGGCTACACAACACTCGTCAAAGGCTCACTGAGGCTGAACGTGGGCAGAGGCAACCGCGTAGCGAAAATAGACAAAGAAATCCCTGAAGTCAACACGAAAAACAACCTTTCAGAAAAAACGCACATCCAGATCCCGTGGGAACTCTCGGAAGCACGCCCGTTCAAAAGCAGAAGAAGACACAGGTAAACAGCTGCATAAACGAAAAAGAAATAATATATTCTTCTGTACAATCTTATTTTTTTGTAGGTTAGAAGCTCGATATTTAAGCCCGGTGGTGTAGTGGCCAAGCATCGGGGCCTCTGGAGCCTCTGACGAGAGTTCGAATCTCTCCCGGGCTACTATTCCATGGTCAATGGGTCGAAGTCCAATTTCTCGGAATCTGCATTAACCTATAACTCAAATGAAAATTATTTCCATAATGCGGGAAGATGTAAACTCTAAACCATGTGGAAATGTCTCCTGCAACTCTCCATTGTTCTTTGTTTTGATCCGTTTTGTGTTAAGAACAAGTCTTAAAAGAACTAGGCCCTTGCATAATGGGGCGGTGGAAGTGAGTCCTTTGAATGAGGATGCATTTGCAAAATTCTTGAAAAAGGGTGGGAGGTCTCAAAGCGTAGCCAAGCATGTTGTTACGCAGGTGGCTGAGTTCGAGCGATACCTGCGAGAGCAACGAGACTGCGAGGAAATTGACAAGGCAACTCCTGAAGCCCTTGAAGCATTCGTTTCATATGTTGAAGAAAAGAAAAGAGGCTCCGCTAAAAACTATCTGCATAGTGTATGCTACTTCTATGACTATACCATAAACGAAGAAATGCGGAATCTCGCTGGAAGATTGAGAAATCAGAGAATCACACCGACGCCTTTTCCATTAAGAAATTTTCGCGGGATCAACCCGGCGCTTGTTGAGAAGTTTGCAGTTCTAGGCATTCGAAACGTAAAAGAAATGCTTGAGGCGGGACGAACGCACGAGGCAAGAGAAGAACTCATGAAAAAACTGGAGTACCCGCTGAAGCCGTTCTGGAGATTGTTAAACTTTCAGACTTGGCGCGGCTTCAAGGAGTAAAAGGCATCCGCGCACGACTCTACTATGATGCAGGCGTGGACACGATAGAGAAGATGGCAAAATGGGACCCCGAAAAGTTAAGAGCCATGCTTATTGATTATGTTGAAAGGACAGGCTTCGATGGCATAGCTCCGTTGCCCAAGGAAGCCGAGAGCAGTGTTGCAGAAGCCAAGAAGCTTCCGAAGATGGTGGAATGTTAGCTAGCTAGCTTTTGGGTCAAAATTTTTAAGTTAGCTGCTGTTATTTTAACATTTATGCCATTTGCAGTCTGTCTGCCGAAAATGCGGGACATTCGTGATTGGTCAAGCCAAATCGGATGTAGCCTCAGAAATTCGTAGGCACTACCGAGCCACCCACGACCAGTTTCCCCACCCTGACCCGATATACTTGGACCTTGGCGACTTCGAACCCAACGTCGTATACTTGGTCGACGAGTCAGGCAGCCGCTCCACCTTCATGTCCGAAATCTTCTGCTCGAAAGAATACTGCCTAGCAACAATCGCCGAGAAAGACTTCGACGCCTGCGCCTTGGGACCAAGAACGCAGGAAGCCTTCGAACCGTTGTTGAAAAACTATTTTCCGCCAGCTTAACTAAGAAACATGAATGTCAGAAGGTGCTCGAAATACGAATTATAAAAATTTTAAAAGGCAGTTAGATTTTCGCTTGTTTCCAGACCTTATCCATTGATTTGCCGACTTTTTTAACTGCCTCTTGAACTGACATTTCAGCAAGACTTTTGTCGAAAGGCTCCGGCGTTACTGGTCCATCGTAGCCGATCTGTTTCAGAACTTTCAGGAATCCCCCGATGTCGATTACCCCTGTTTCCCCGGGCAACCGTCTGACCCAGTCTACTTGTTCGTCAACCTGAATTCCCGAGGGCGCATCGTTAACGTGCACGTAGACCACATCGTTGCTTTTAAGCCGTTTAATCTGGTCAACCGTCGCGTGGGAAGTGTACCAGTGCCAGCAGTCCAGCAGAAGCCCAACGTTTTTAGCTTTCATGGCGTCGCGCAGCTTTAGGATGCCGTCCATCGTGTGGATGAACTCATGTTTGCGGTTAAGCCGAGAAGTCTTAGGTCCGACGAATTCAAGTCCCAAAACGCACCCGTAATCGTCCAGAATTTCAGCCATTGCTTTAAGCCTTTCAACATGCAGACTAAAGTGTTCTTCGAAGGGCAATGTGTCCGAGCAAGGCATAATCCACGTAAAAATCCTGAAACATTCCACGTTTTTTGCTACTGTAGCGAGGGACGGGAGCTTGTCAAGGTCCTTCTGGAAGGTCTCGTCGCCCTTTCGGAAATCAACCGCTAGCCCCCAGCCTCCCAGTTTCAGTTTTTTCTGTTTAAGCACGTTTTTTACGTCTTCAGCGGATTTTGTTTTGAGTATGCCTTCCATTTCGAAGATATCAATGTCCAAGCCTTGGAATCCGCCGATTTTAGCCAAGTCAACAGCCTCAAAAAATGAAGCTTTAAGACCCAGTGCCCCAAGATTGAGATTCTTGAACATACACTACTCACCTATCCAGCATTGTTTGTCCTTCTCTGAATTTATGTTATGCGGAAAATAGAACGTCCGCATTGGCTTGATGCAATGTTTAAATTCTTCAACGCTTCTGAAAGATTAAACCAACAAGCGTTAAGGCTGAATCCCCGATGATCGTCGTTGACCCTTTACCTATAAAAATTTGCGTTGATGACGTTTTTCAGACTCTTAAAATCGGAACGCAAAAGCAGCAAGAGGCAAAATCGATTATCGAAAAAGGTCTTGGGATGATTAGTCCTCGGGCAGTTTACACGTTTGCCAAGGTCAAAGCCATCAAAGAAACACGGGTTTTGTTAGATTCTGGACAATACGTTCAGAGCATAATCCTTTCTGACACGCTTGAACTGGGACAAACCATCGCATTATTCGTTGCCACAATAGGCGAAAACCTCGAACAAGAAGCTTCCAAGCAAGGAAAAACGAGCATCCTCAACGCCTGGGTTCTTGAACAGACCGGCGACTATGCCCTCAAACAAACCTCTACTTACGTTAAAGCCCGTGTAGAAGAAACTTTGGGAGGAAACGTTTCTGGTTTCAGCCCAGGTACAGGAACAGGCAAGCTTTTCGGCATCGACCAACAGAAGGTTCTATTCGAAGTTCTTGACCCACAAAAAAATGTTGGAGTAAACCTCTCACCCAGTTTTCTGATGGTTCCAAGAAAATCTGTCTCCGGAATCCTCGCAGCAACCCGTCAAGAGTATGATGCTTGCCAGTATTGTCCAAGAGAAAGATGCATGAACAGAAGAAAACCGTTCACCGGGGAATATTTTCCTCTGAGCTGCGAACATTGAATTCTTACATAGCTTAAAATCGAAAGCCTTTTTGAGGTCGAAATCATCTTTAACCTAAGGTGCCGTAAACATGGCTTGCATTATTAGACAGGCGGAAAAGCCTGAACTCGAGGACCCTGTGTTGCTTGAGGGTCTTCCCGGAATAGGGCTTGTGGCAAACATTGCAGTAGCCTACCTAATCCGAAAGCTTGGTGCAAAATTTTTTGCCGAAGTCAAGTCTGCTTCTTTTCCCGACGTCTCAGTAACCGACAAGGGCGGTTCACTGAAGTCTCCTTTTTGCCACATGTATTACCATAAAGCAGACGACAAGTGCAGCCGAGACCTGATCCTTCTATACGGAAACACCCAAGCTTTAACGCGACGCGGACAATACGAACTCTGCGGAAGCATACTGGACACAGCAAAAAGTCTTAGGCTGCCGTTACGTCATCACTTTAGGCGGCTACAGACCGGGACGAAAAGTGAACGAGCCAACACTTTATTTCGCAGCCTCAGACATTGAAACCGCACATGAAGTAGCAAACCTTGGCGCCCAAAAATTGGGCGGAGAAATCTATGGCATAGCTGGTCTCCTTGTAGGATTAGCAGCCCTCCGCGAAATGAAAGGCTTCTGCTTGTTGGCTGAGACTCAGGGAACTAGTTTAGACATGGAAGCTGCAAAGGCGGTTTTGAAGGCGGTCTCTGCGCCTTTAGGGTTGAAGCTTGATTTTGAAGACCTGAGGGACGCTGAGGAGCTGGCTGATTTTCTTTCACCCTTCGATTTTGGAGCCTTAGCCAAAGAACAGAGGAAGGAAGAACTGAAGCCTGAATGGTTCATCTAGAAACCCAAAGTATTGTTTCATGATGCCCAAGTGGACCTAAGACAGCACAAGTGAATTAAGCATTATATATCATATAATTCTGGTTAGGTGTTAGCTTTGACCAAAATTGTCATTATCGGTGCTGGAAGTCACGTTTTTTCGAGGAACTTAATCACGGACTTTCTGTCCTACCCAGAGTTTAGAAGCTGCACTCTTTCTCTAATGGACATCAACAAAGAAGCTTTAGACATGACAACAGCGTTCGCCAAGAAGCTCGTTAAGCAACACGGTCTGGAAACCAAGTTGGAGTCAACCACTGACCGCAGAACCGTCCTTGAAGGAGCTGACTACGTCATTGTTTCCATTAGAGTCGGAGGATTAGAAGTGAATGTTCCGGACCTTATGATACCCGCAAAGTACGGCGTGAAACAGGGCATCGGCGACACGATTGGTCCGGGAGGAGTGTTCTATGGGCTTCGCCACATTCCCGTTCTTCTGGACATTTGTCACGACATGGAAGACGTTTGCCCAGAGGCTTTGTTGATTAATTACACGAACCCTATGGCTATGCTCTGCTGGGCAATGAACGATTATACACGCATTAAAAACGTGGGCTTATGCCACAGCGTGCAGGGAACAGCTGCCGAATTGTCCAGATACATCGGGGCACCGTTCAACGAGGTTTCGTACTGGGTTGCAGGCATAAACCACATGGCTTGGTTTTTAGAATTCAAGTGGCGTGGGGAAGACGCATACCCGCTTTTGAGGGAGAAATTTAAGGACCCGAAAGTTTACTCGAAGCCAGACGCTCATTGGGCTGGACCTGACATCGTTCGTGCAGAAATTTTCAAGGCTTTTGGGTTCTTTAACACCGAGTCAAGCCAGCACATGTCAGAGTATGTTCCGTACTTCAGGAAGAACCCAGAGCTTTTCGAAAGGTTCAAGCTCTCGGATCCAACTGGCAGATCCCTAAATATGGGTGAAGGACGCAAGAGACAGGACGAAGAGATGAGGCGCATAATAAAAAGCGACGAGGTAATTCCGCTCCGAAGAAGCGGCGAGTACTGTTCAGGCATAATTTACGCGATGGAAACCGGAGTGCTGACGCAGATAAATGGCAACGTAAAAAACAACGGGTTAATTACGAATCTGCCTCAGGGCAGTTGCGTCGAGGTTCCATGCCTGATTGACAAGAACGGAATCCACCCGTGTTACGTAGGTAAACTGCCTCCTCAGTGCGCAGCCCTGAACAGGACAAACATCAACGTTCAGGGGCTAGGAGTCTTAGCTGCAGTTGAAAAAGACAAGAACTTGGCTTTTCAAGCCATCCTCATGGACCCGTTAACCAGCGCCCTGTTATCGATAGACGAAATTCGCAGCATGGTCGACGAAATGTTCAAGGCAGAATCAAAATACCTAAAAGGTTTCTAAATAAAACCATTGAAATCCCGAATTAACATGAATTCACTGATAATCTCGTCTTTGGATCCGTGATTCTGGATGACTTCATTGTTGACAAAAAATAGTGTAAACTAAGCATGCATTCATGTCTCGGTATATTTGTACGTCTATTCTCCTTTGGCTTCGCTTATGAATTGCGAATGGACTTTTTGTACCCTTTCGGCCGCGGGTCCAGAGCCTTCAACAACGCCTTGTTCTGTTACCTTGACGCGGTCCATGACCCAGATGAAACCTTCTTTTTCGTAGAGCTTCACCATCCGCGGGAACACTCTTTCAAGCCTTTTCGCAAGTCCGCTAAGGTCGAAGGCTTTCTCAACCGACAAGATTTGGGCAACCATGCTTCCGCTTATCACAGCTTTCGGGATGACTTTGCCTTCAGGATCTTTCGCGTTTCCGAGGACAAGACTGAGGTTTTCCGTGTTTACGCCTAGCAAGGTTCCGGTGTATGTTTTGTTATCAGTTGTGATGACTATGATGTTCCTGTCTATGAGAGACGCAACTTCGTTAACGTATTTTCTTTCAGCCACAGACATCTGCATCAGTCCAAGAGTATTCTCAGGAAATCAGCCTTATTACCTTTCCCTATTCTTGTGGAAAATGTAAACGACTAATGGCTTATTTGGCTGAGCTGTTGGTCAACAATCAGGATTGTGTATGGTGGTACATCACGGTTTACAATGACATTCGGTCCAACCCAACTGTTGCAGCCAATCTTGACGCCCGGCATCAGCAGCGTTCCAACTCCTGTCTTCACATCGTCGCCCATCATTACGCCCAATTTTAACCTTCCCGAATCAATAATCTCGTCCCTTATAACCATCTTGACTGGTTTAACGTCTAACCTAAGGTTCGCGGTGATTGTTCCCGCACCGATGTTGCAGTCTTCTCCGATGACGCTATCGCCGATATAAGAAAGGTGCCCAATGTGAGTTTTGTCCATTATGATGCAGTTTTTAATTTCGCAGGCGTTTCCGACGCGGACGCCCTTGCCTATGCTCGTGTAGGGTCTGATGTAGCAGTTTGGTCCGATGTCGCTGCCTTCGCCAATGTAAGTTGGACCCTCAATGTAGGATCCTGAACGGATTCTGGCATGTTCAGCGACGAACACGGAGTCAGCAAGATGCACGTTTTCTTCGACTTCGCCCAATATTTCGGGTTTAGTCTTTGTAAGCACATGGGCATTCGCTTCCAGAAGGTCCCAAGGTCTCCCAACATCACGCCACTCTTTGCCTGAAATTTCAGCTGCAACTACCTTTCTATCAGCCTCGATAAGCATTCGGACCGAGTCAGTAATTTCCTGTTCGCCTCTTGGAGAATTTTTTGTTAGTTTTATGGCTTCGAAGATTTCGGGAGAGAACACGTAGACTCCCGCATTAATCGGGTTTCCCGCCGCAACTTCCGCTGAAGGCTTTTCTACGATTCCTGTTATTCTGCTTCCATCAACCTTTATGACACCGTATTCTTCGGGTCTTTCAATGTGCAGGATAGTCATTGTTACGGCTGGCTTTTCTTTTTTGTGCAGTTTGAGAGCTGCTTTAATTATGTCAGAAGTAACGAGTAGGTCCCCATAAACCGCCACGAAGTCGCCTTTTACATGATTTTCCGCCATGCCGAAGGCGTTAGCTGTCCCCTTCATCTCTTTTTGGTTGGCATACTCGATTTTTAAGCCAAAATTTTTTCCGTCTTTGAAGTATTTTTGTATTCGTTCAGCTTTGTAGTTGACAACCATCACAATGTCCGTTAAACCCGCCTCTTTCAATGCGGAAAGGAGATGCTCAAGAAGCGGTTTTCCAGTCACTTGGATCATGTGTTTAGGACGGGTGCAAGTGAGAGGACGCAGCCTTTGACCCTCGCCAGCTGCCAAGACAACAGCTTTCATAACAACCCCAACGCGCAACAGCAATCAATTATTTTCTTTTATAATATCTTAAAATTATGTCTGAGGCTATGTAAAAGATTTTTGAATCCTGTAACCAGCATCATGCAAAAGACGGGTTCGCAATAATCCAGAAAAACAAAAAGATAGTGGTTTCTGTAAAAAATCGATGAAACTTGGATAAAACAAAAATAGTATGGATGTTTTTAGCTATTCTCTGCTCAGCTATTTTTATTGTTAGCTTTGATATTCTGGCTCCGAATTCTATGCACATGTCCTTGTCTTTCTCTTTTGGTGCCCCAACCACTGCTAATCCATAGTGTTGAGCGTGTGGCGAGCCTTGAACAATCATGCCGTGAATTAAGAGCCCCTGCAGTATTGAAAGTATCGTGGTTTCTGCGCCTGTCGCGGTTCCTCCGGAAGAAGTGAAGGCAGCTCCGACCTTTCCCTGAAGCTTGCCGTGAAGCTCAACGCTTTTGTCAAGAAGCGCCTTGATTTTTGCGCTCATGGTTCCATAGTAGGTCGGTGACCCGACGATTATTCCGTCCGCTTTCGAGAGATCGTCTAAGGAAACTTCGTCAACCCTTTTGAGGACGCAGTCGATTCCATCTACTTGCCTTGCGCCCTCAGCTACCAGAACTGCCGCTTTTTCGGTGTTTCCTGACTGCGAATCATACGTTACGAGTACGCTGGGTATTTTTTTGACATCTCCTTTCGTTGTCGTCTTTAATGGTACTGTAGTTTACTTTTATAACGGTCTGTAACATAAATATTGTCTCACAAGCCCATTATGAAGACTCAACTTTAACGTTTGGTTTCCGAGTCACTAATGCAACGCCAAAAAAAGTACAAACATTAAGATGCGAGGGTTCACGCCCATGCCCAAAAAAAAGAAGGGATTCGAGTTCCTCGAGCACACAGCAGACGCTTACATCGCTGCCTACGGCGAGGACTTGGCTGAAGCCTTCGAGAACGCGGCTCTGGCCATGTTTGAAACTATGACTGACACAAAAGCCATAGGACCCTTAAACGAAAAAACCGTTGCGGCAAAGGGCACGGACAAGCAGGCTCTGCTTTACGATTGGCTTGAACGGCTTCTCGTAATGTTCGAGGTGGAAGGAATACTTTTTTCAAAGTTTAGAATCCACAGAATTCAACAAGTCAAAGACGGCTTCAGGTTCGAAGCAAAGGTTTACGGCGAACCATATGATCCTGAAAGGCACAGGCAGAAGGTCGGCGTGAAAGCTGTTACTTATCACCGCATGGAGGTTAATGAAGCCCCCGGTAAAGTCGTTTTAAAGTTCATCCTCGACATCTGAAAACGCATATATGTTTAGTGAAACAAAAATGTTCTAGGTGAGTATGGATGCCTTTCTGCCAAAAATGTGGGGCACAAATGCCTGAAGGAACAAAATTCTGCACAAGCTGCGGAGCAACGGTCGGTTCACAACCTGCATCAACAGAGTTTCTTGTGGCGACCACGCCTACCATGCCAGGCTACAAGGTAAAAAAAATCCTTGGAGTTGTAACGGGCATGACAGCTAGGACCCGTGGAGTAGGCGGAAAATTCGTGGCGGGCATACAATCGATGGTCGGAGGAGAAGTTTCAGCCTTCACCTACGAGATTGAGAAGGCCAGAGTCGAAGCCATACAGCGGATGAGGGAGCAAGCCCAACAAATGGGCGCAAACGCAGTCATCGGTCTGGACATGGAGTCTTCCGACCTTCTAAGCGTTATCGTCATCTCAGCCACAGGAACAGCAGTCATAGTGGAGCCCGAACAGTCAACATAAAATCTATCCCCAAAAAAGTCGCAAGTTAATAACAGGAATACGCCACGGATAGCGGGCCCGCTGGGATTTGAACCCAGGACCATCGGCTTAGGAGGCCGACGCCCCATCCTGGCTAGGCTACGGGCCCTTACGCTTTGAAAGAAATGGGAGCCCAAATTTAGTCTTTTCGCCTAACTGCTGCTTAGAGTAAAGCCAGTATGAAGAATAAGACGTATCCTATGGTGACGCTTCCGATGACGGTTAACGCCATTTTTGCGTATTCTTTTGTTACATTACATAATTTTATTCTGAACATTTTATTTGTCACCTCTTTGAGACATCGAATTTAATTTTATGCATTTTGAATTAATTTTTATTTTCATCAAATTATATTTGATAAAAGGCGAATTAATAAAGGTTTCGGTGCCACAACTCCTTAATTTAGCCAAAAAAGAATGTCCCCCAAAAAAATAAAAAAAGAAATGGAATGTGCCAGATTGCTTGCGTGTTTAGTCTTTTTTGACTTTTGTGCCACAATACGGACAGATCGCTATGCCTTCAGGAAGCTCCGATAAATCCTTCCCGCATTTCAGGCACATTCTGCTCTGGTCTTCAGGTTTTTCGGATTCTTGGGGTTCTGTCATAACAACATTTTTTCGTAGGTCTGCGACTTGCTCTTCAGCTTCTTTCCGTAGCTTCCGAATGTCTTCAAGGGCTGATGTAACTTTGCCGAGTATGTCTTTACGTGCTTTGACTCCTTCCCTCACAAGGTACGCTACGGCTTCTGACCGGGTTTCGAAGAGCCCCACCTCAACTAGCAAGTCAATGGACCGTAGTTCCTCGTCGCCGATGCGCGAAGCAATAACGTTTGATCTTCCGGTGTGAAATTGAAATTGGGAAGGCATAGGCATAGGCATAGGAACATCTACATGGATTGCGCCCTCTGGTATGTTTGACCTGACATGCTGCTTTACGTCTCCCATTTTTATTTTCCAGTCTTCGATCGCTTTGTTGTATTGTTCTTTCCAGTCTTGGATGGTTTTTTTGTACGTGTCTTTCCATTCTTCTTTTTCATTCATCTTTGTTCTCTTCGTTATGTAAACCGTTTACATTATATGTAAACCATTTACGTAAATGGTTTACGTTCTTATAAGCGTTATGGTTTCCAACAAACAACGGATGATGTTAAAAAGCCAAAAACCTAAAAACACACAAAAAGTGTAAAACAAAAAAGGCAGAACACCATAAAAAGACATGTTCGGGCCGATAGTCTAGCTGGTTAGGACGTCGCCCTCACACGGCGAAGATCGCTGGTTCGAATCCGGCTCGGCCCACCTATGTTTGGTTTTAAATTGTTTAATATTTGTCTTACCTTAACCTTATGGTAGGCTGATTGGTTTGAGTCTTCACTATTTGTTGAACGGTTCATCGGATAAAAACGTAATAACATTGCATGTCCTTAATGGTTTAACGGGGGCGACGCAGAAGATTAAAGATGATGCCTATAAGCCGTTCTTTCTTTTACACAGCCCACTCACCAGCAAAGACGAGGTAATCCTTCAAAGCATGAGTGTTAAAACATGCACGGTTGAGAAGACAGACCTTTTTTCAGACGAAAAGCGGATGATGACTCGTGTGGAAGCCGATGATTCAGCGCAGCTTGTAGCAGCCTCCAAGCTTTTCGAAGAGAAGTGGGAAGACCGAATTCCGTACCTGCTCAGTTACGTTTATGACCATGGCTTAGTTTTTAGTGCGCCCTACAATCTGGAAGGGGGCAAAATTAAACCTGCATGGAAGGTCAGTGGCTCCCTAGAGGAAAGGTTCAACGAAAAATTTTCAGACATCAAAGTGGCTGATCCACAAAAGTACGAGATGCTGGAGCACTGGTTCACGCTTTGTTCCCAGCCTGTACCGCAAGTTCCGTTAAAGGAGTTCGGGGTCACCGAGACTGTTGATTACGAAAAGGTTTACTTGGCTTTTCTTTTGTCGAGGGTTGCGAACCTGCCTTTGCCTGAGGCTTTTTCTAACCGTCAAGTGAGCACTTGGATAAGGTCCATTCTGCATTTTTACTTACGTAGGAAGAACGTTCTGATTCCTAGGTCGTCTGAGCTTCGAAAAGGACAAACCGTACGCGGCGTTCCTGGAGCCTTAACGTTTCAGCCTAAAGCTGGAACATACTTTGATACGGTGGTTGTGGATTTTGAAAGTCTTTATCCAAGCTTGATTGACGCTTATAACTTATCGTACGAAACCGTTGACTGCGACCACGAGGAATGCGTTGAGAATCAGGTTCCAGGCGAAAAACATCACGTGTGCAAGAAAAGACGAGGAATCTACTCAATACTAACCGGCGCATTAAAAGACCTCCGTATACACTGGTTTAAGCCGTTATCCAGAGACACCTCAGTTTCAAACGAGGAGAGGCATCTAGTCTGAGGCGGCGTCAAGGCTTCTTAAACTCATTTTGGTCGCAAGCTATGGGGTCACTGTGAGAATTCACGGTTTGGCTCAGCCGACTCTCGCGGAATCGATAACCGCTTATGGCAGACATGCCTTGCGTCAAAGCTGGCACATAGCCGAAGAGGAAGGTTTAAAGCCGCTTTATGGGGACACGGATTCCCTTTTCTTGGACGGTCCATCTGAAGCTAACATTAGCAACCTTATTCGAAGGGTAAAAAAAGACCTTCGTTTGGACCTTGCTGTTGACAAGGTTTATTCTGTCTGCGTTTTGCCTAGAGCCATGAAAGCGTACTTCGGAATCATGAAGGACGGGACCGCTGACGTTAAGGGGTTGACAGCCATAAAGTCCAATTCGCCTCTTTTCATTAGGAACGTGTTCATGGACTGCGTGAAAGAACTGGTCGCTGCGAGGAACTGGACGGAGTTTGAGGCAGCCAAAGAAAACATTAGAGGAATTGTTAAACGTGCCATCACGAATCTCCAGTCCGGGAAGGTTCCGCTTGAAGACTTAGTCTACACAGTTAAGTTGCATTTTGATGTTTCCGAGAAACCCAGCGGCGATGACTTTTATCATCAACCATACCAGTGCGCTGTTCAGCTCGCGGACAGGCAGAAAGAGGTCCGTTTAGGAGAGGCGGTCTCGTTCGTGAAGGTTAAGCCCTTCAGCTACCATGGAAAAATGTTCAGCGTGAAGCCTGTTGAGCTTGTGAGGGATTCTCGCGAAGTGAACATGGACGACTACGTTAGGAACCTTAGAACCGCGCTTAACCAAACCTTCAAGCCCATGAACTTGTCTTTCGACGAAGAACCCAAAACAACACTCGCAGACTTCATATAAACCATTGTCCAGAAAGATGTCATTATCTTAATTTTTTCTTTTTTTAAAAAGCGTTAGTTGTTTTAATCATTTTTTACTGAAAAAGGTTTATATCTTTCATAACATTATGAACCGCCAATACGTCTTTAACTGAGCGTGTCGGATATGAAGCTGAAACCTGTCAAATGGATTGTTGAGGATTCCAAGAAAAAGAACGTTTTTTGGCCTACTGAAGGACTAAAGAAACGGGCGTGGGTAAATGATGAGTCCATTTACGCGGAGGCAGCGAAGGACCCTGTCGCTTGGTGGGGCAAACTTGCGAAAGAAGGCATTACATGGTTCAAGGATTGGACCGAAACCTACAAGGAGAATCCGCCTTTCTATCAGTGGTTTGTCGGTGGGAAACTTAACATCTGCTATAACTCCGTGGACAGACACGTTTTGGATTGGAAAAGGAACAAGGCTGCTTTGATTTGGGAACCTGAACCGCTCTACGAGCAGCCCCGAGTCCTAACTTTCCAAGACCTTTACAGAGAAGTAAACAAGTTCGCGAATGTTCTGAAAAGCCTAGGCGTGAAAAAAGGTGACAGAGTCGGCATCTACCTGCCCATGATTCCCGAAGTTCAAATCGCCATGTTGGCTTGTGCGCGGATAGGCGCGGTTCACAGCGTCGTTTTTTCAGCTTTCAGCGGGCAGTCCGTGCGTGAAAGGATGATTGATGCTGAAGCCAAGGTTCTCGTCACAGTGGACGGCTATTACAGAAGGGGAAAGCCAGTTAACCTTAAAGAGAACGCTGACATCGGCGCCGCAGGCACAAAAATCAAGGATGTTATTGTCGTTAAGCGGCTTGGAAACGAGATAAACTGGGTCAAGGGGCGAGACAAATGGTGGCACGAGCTGATGGAGAAGGCTGACCTCTACTACGAGCCTGAGGTCATGGACAGCGAAGACATGCTCTTCATTCTTTACACGAGCGGGACAACAGGCAAACCGAAGGGCATCGAACACCACTTAGGCGGATACGCTGTTCAGGCTTACTGGACAACTAAGTGGGACTTCGATCTTCACGACGAAGACGTTTTCTGGTGCACCGCCGACATCGGTTGGATCACGGGTCACACCTACAATTGTTACGGACCCTTCATGAACGGCGTCACAACCCTGATTTACGAGGGAGCCCCTGACTATCCAGCTCCAGACAGGTGGTGGCAGATCGTCGAGAAATACGCGGTGACCGTCTTCTACACGGCTCCGACAGCGATCAGAATGCTCATGAGACTCGGTGACGAACTAGTGAAGAAGCACGACTTAAGCAGCATCAGAATCCTCGGCACAGTCGGCGAACCAATCAACGAAGACGCTTGGCTGTGGTACCTCAACACCATAGGCGGAGGAAGATGCCCCGTGATCGACACATGGTGGCAAACCGAAACCGGCGCAACCCTGATCAACTCGTTGCCTGGAATCGGACCCTTCATACCGACTGTCGCGGGTAGACCCTTCCCCGGAACAAAGTTCGCGGTTCTAACGGAAGAAGGCAAACCAACAAACATCGGGGAAGGAGGCTTCCTAGTTCAAAAGCCGCCATTCGCTCCGGGTATGCTGAGAACGGTCTACAAAGATCCTGACAGGTTCAAGCAGCAGTACTTCGGCGTTTACGGGGACAGATCCTACTACACCAGCGACGGAGCCTTCGTCCACGACCAGATGGGAAACTTCCGCATCACGGGCAGAGTGGACGATGTTATGAAGGTTGCAGGTCACAGGCTTTCCACGGCGGAGGTTGAGAACGCTATTGCCCAGCATCAGGCTGTGGCTGAATGCGCGGTGGTCGCTGCGCCCCACGATATTAAGGGCGAGGTTCCGGTTGCTTTTGTCGCTTTGAAGGCGGGATTCAAGAGTTCACCTCAGCTGGAGGATGAGCTGAAGAAGAAGGTTTCCGAGGTCATCGGTCCCACAGCTAGGCCTGAAAGGATTGTGCTTGTGGACGACTTACCGAAGACCCGAAGCGGAAAAATCATGCGGCGAATCCTTAAGGCTTTGACGACGAACCAACCGATAGGCGACATAACGACCCTAATGAACCCAGAGTCCGTCCAAATCCTAAAAGATAGTGTTGGATACAAAGGACCAGCCTAAAATTTCTGATTACCGCTTTTTGTCAGTAGGCTAATGGACATGAGGTTTCCTCAGTTAGAGACAGATAGGCTGGTTCTACGTGAGTTAACGCTTGATGACGCGGAGTTCTATTTCCGCCATTTCAACATCATAGAAATCGTGAATGGCTGCTGTTTCCCGGGACCAAAAAATCTTGACGCATCTCGGGAGGAACTTGAACTTTACTGTATTATACCATTTAAAGAAAACAGTGGAATCCGCTGGGGAATCGTCATGAAAGGCAACCACAGACTGATTGGAACCTGCGGCTTCACCCACTGGTGGAAAATTGAGCGCCGAGGTGAAATTGGGTACGACCTGAATCCTGTTTTTTGGAGGCAAGGAATCATGACGGAGGCGCTTCGTGCAGTTCTGAAGTATGGTTTTGAAAGCATGGATTTAAACAAAATTCAAGCCGAAATCGACTCTGAGAATATCCGATCACAAAGACTTACTCTAAGACTGGGTTTCAAAAAGGAAAGTGTCCTACGCCAAAACAGCGTCTTCGAAGGACAATACCGAGATGATGCATATTATTCATTACTTAAAGAAGAGTGGAAGGCTGAGCAGATAAAAAGTTAGAAAGCATAAACTCAACATATACCATTTTCATATGTCCGTCAAAGATTTTGATAGAAAAATTATGGTGGGCCCGCCCGGATTTGAACCAGGGACCAACAGGTTATGAGCCTGGCGCTCTAGCCGTACTGAGCTACGGGCCCTTTAGGCTTTCCTCAAGTTATTATTCGGTTTGATTCTTACTTAAGAATTTTCCCTGCGAACGAGGGCTTAAGCTTTAAATACAGCGTGCAGTTTTCAGACTAAAATGCGCCGCTGAAAAACGAGCCAATTGAGCCGCCGTTCATTCACCGTAAACGGCGTTTGGGCGTGAGCTCAGTTCGGTAGAGCAACGGACTCTCAGACGATGTGTCTTTGAGGCTGAAGCTGTTAACTCGAAGGTCGACGGTTCGAGTCCGTCCGGCGGCGCCATTTTATCATAAAGGTTGTTAATCGCTTCTCTCATCACCGCTTAACTAACGATTAACTATTTTTTTTCTGTGAGCTCAAAGATATAGAGTAAATTTGATTGATGTAGTTTAGAATCCGCATTTTCTTAGGTGCTTTACGGATTTCTCCATTCTTTCAAGTGTCTGAGCGAGGGAGAGGTTTTCACCTTTGATTCCTTCAATCTCTATCGTGAACGGTCCGTAGAAGCCTCGTTTGTTGAGCAATCCACGGATTTCAGCAAAGTTTATGATTCCTTCGCCGAGAGCTGGGAAATGCCATGTTTGGTATTTTCCGTTTGTGTCTTTCAGATGGACGCCTTCAATGTAGTCTAGGATTTTCTTCATTTCCTCTAAGTCATCGATGGCTTCGTTGTAAAAGTAGCATGTTAGCAGTATCGTAGTTTACCTTCACGTTGGGGTGGTCTATGCCCTTCATGGTTTGAAGGCACACGTTGCCGTTTGTAACCAAGTCCGGGTGGGTCTCAAGAACAATGATGAGTCCTTTCTCTGCTGCTAGGTCGCCCAGTTTTCTTAGTCTCTCGTAGGCGGTTTTCTTTTCAAGTTTGTCAGCGTGAACGCTCACGAACATCCTTTTTGCCTTGAATTCTTTAGCTATTCCAATAGCGGTCTTGAATTCTTCTTTTACGTTTTCATTCTGGATGTTGCAGGGAGACTCGAGGCTTGCGACAGACAAACCGTGCTTATCTAGCTCTTCGCGGACTTTGTTTACATCTTGAATCTTCGGCATTGGCAACTCAACATGGCGTATGCCAATCTTTATCAAATGCTCATACGATTTGTCTTGATATCTTCCATAACTCGCAGGGCGACATGAAACAATGTTCTGAGTCATGTTTTCACCTTTAAACTTTGAACCGCTAATATCTTTCACGTACAATGAAGATAACGCTTTTCCAAAAAAGAAGAAACCAAGTTGTCTTTAACGACGAATCTAGACTACAACAATTATCCGGTTTTTGCTTGTACCATTTTAACGATTATAGTCGTGAATTTGTTCTAAAAAAGTCATTAAATTCATAATATTCTAGCTGAGCTCAGTAAAGGTCGTGTTCCTAATTCAACCTGAAGTGTGATTATCTGGTTGTTTCTCACTATCGTCATGTTGATTGTTTGTCCCGGCACAGTGTATGTTTCCAAATAAGTTAAGAGGTCGTCCATGCTCGTAATTCTTGTTCCGTCGACTGCTTTTATCACGTCGCCACCAATTATGACGTATTCTCCAGCGACCACAACTTGTTTTGTTCCGCCCCGTAAACCCGCGTTGTCCGCTGGTCCATTGCTCGTAACTTGAGTTATTAGCCATCCGTAAGTTACGTTGGTGTTCATTGCTTCTGCGATTTCATAGGTCATGTCTGCCCCAGCTACGCCCAGCCACGAATGCTTATTGTAAGAGCCCGTTGACATGAGGGAATCAATTTCACGTAATATTGTGTTTGAGGGAATTGCGAAGCTCAATCCCTGCGAACCGCTTACGATGGCTGTTGTTATGCCTACGACTTGGCCTTTGTAGTCCAGAAGTGGACCCCCTGAATTGCCTGGGTTCAATAAAGCTGTTGTCTGAATAACGTCGGCTATTGCGTAGGAACCTGACGCTTCCTCAGTTATTGTTCTGCCCATCGCACTTACTATCCCGGTAGTTATTGATCCTGCTAGTCCATACGGGTTGCCGACCGTCAATACTGGTTCACCAACCATTAGGGTCGACGAGTTAACGATTTCAAGCGGACTATACTCACTGTACGGCGCATCGGTTGAAAGCACTGCAAGGTCCGCGTAAGGATCTGAACCCAACACTGAAGCGGTGTACCCGTTTCCGTTCACGAATGTTACTGTGACGTTGATTGCGCCACCCACCACATGGTAGTTTGTGAGAATCACCATTTCTCCAGAGAAGTTGTAGACGAATCCTGTTCCTTGAATTTGAGTGTAATAGGGACGCCTAAAGATATCGTATTCCAATATCAGCCCTCGTATCACAACGATGGAATTTTCGATTCGCTCGTACAGTCGAGAAAGAGAAACATTCTCTCCTAAAATATAAGTAATATTCTGGTAAGTGACTTTATTCACTATTTGAAGGGTCTGAACTTGTTGTTGAAGCGTCGTCAATTCATTTTGTAGGACATCAATCCTTTCGGAAGCTGTTGAGCTACTAATAAAATAGCCAAGCCAGCCTCCAACAAGAAGTCCTGCGACTGCGGTGATAACCAAAATAGCTACAAAAACTTTCATTTTCGGTTTTGGGGAAGTTTCCAAGGTCCAATCCTCATTTTTTACAGCGACCCATGGTTATTAAAGGATTTTTCAAAATTATGCCATAATCCAATTATTAACGTTATGAAATAGACGTGTTTTTAGACTGAAAAAATGGGCTTTTATTTCAAGTCTTAAACTCCTAATAACAAGGGAATTTATTATTACCATAACCTAAATAAATTCAGTAGAAACATAATTCCCATACCTCACTCTTTCGGAGCTGTACGAATGTCCTATGACGCTCGCCCACTGAAATATGTTCTAGGATGGCTCATAGCTGGCACTAGAGGAGGAGTCAGCCGCGCCCAAATAATTTTGGCTCTGAAGGAAACTCCGAAAAATGCGAATCAGTTGGCGAACCTTATTGAAATGGACTATCGGACGATAAGGCACCATCTAAAAGTCTTAGAGAAGAACAGAATAATTGTTTCCGCTGGAGACAGGTACGGTCTTACGTATTTTCTGTCCCCAGAAATGGAATTAAATTACGTAGTGTTTGAAGAGATTTGGGAAAGATTTGGGAAAAAAGAAAAAAGGGAGGAAAACAAATGAGCCTCATGATGAACCGAGACTATAGAATATTGTTTATTCTAGTGACCTTAGTAGTGGTGGCGCTACTTGCCACTATTTGGGCTATTAACGCGCCTTTTGGTTCTCCGCTGGAACGCCAAGGGTGGGAACGCTTAAACCTTTCTGAAGAACACAGAATCGAAATTGAGCAGCTCATAGAAAGCATGAGAAGAAATGGTGCTAGCCTAGAAGAAATTGGAATGGCCATTAATGCAAGATTGGCAGAGTGGGGGATTCAGCCGTCTCCTCCTGGAGACATAGAACTGTTCTACACAATCAAAACAGTGATCTCCACGGTAAACATAACTCTCGTAATAATTCTTTTGTTCACATATATTGACATATACCGCAGGACCAAGTCAAGCTTCACAATTGGATTAATAATATTCTCAACAATTCTGCTTCTCTACACCATTACGTCCAACCCAATTTTACAGTGGCCCTTCGGTTTCCGCGCCTCTGGTCTCGGACCTTTCGCCATGCTGCCGGACCTTTTTGCGTGCGTAGCACTCTCTATTCTAGTCTATCTCAGCGTAAAATACTAAAAGGCTTATATCAACCCAAATTCTTTCCTGCAACAAATTTTACTATCTTCGAGCACAATTATGTATAGATTTAGGCATAATTTTGAAAAATCCTTTTATTATTTTTTCTCTTCTTCTTGAATAAGCCCATGAAGAGGGTGTGTATGAAATGGCACAAAGCTTAAGTCTAGAAACCAACGACAATCGTGGTCCCTTTTTTACTATATGTGGTAATGAAGGCTGCAAAAGTGAAGACATTGAGAATGAGCTGGATATTTTGGCTATGACCATCACGATGAACAATGCGACAATTGGAGTGTAAATAATGTTGCAGCCAGTGTACCGAATCCGAAATAAAACCCTCTTCTGGGTAAAAAAAATCCAGAAGAAATGAACTGTATGGGTGTATTGACGAGAGCGCTTAGAAGAGTTTGGCATAATTCTGAAAGACACTTTAAGTCATGAATCAATGATCCTTGAAAAAACGGAGACAATTGTTAAATGAAAAAATTTAGATTGTCATGTGCCATTTTGATTCTTATCACATTAACAATTTTCACTGTACCTGTTTTAACTGCACCTGTTAAATCCGACAAATTGGTAGTGAGTGGCTATTTCACATTTGTCAAGGCTTATTGGGGAACCAACCAACAGATAGAGGTATCTCCAGGAGACGTTGCCACCTTAACTGTTGTCCTCATGTACGAATCAACTTATTCTATCTCAAACATTGAAGCCAATCTTTCCCTCCCAAACAGCTTTGAAGCTGTAGGAGGCGGAGACAAGGCCATTACATACTATACTGGAGCCATATCCACAGGATCTTTAGTAAAGCTGGAATTCCCAATATTCATAATTCGTGATCTAGAAAAAGGCAATTACACAGCTGACCTTAACATTGAATTCTATGTCACTAGAATATCTTTTTTTTGTCTTGACGAATTAGAGGTAACATTTGAAGTTACGGGGAAACCTAACATAGACGTGAATGTATTAAATGAAAACTTGTATGAAGGCAAACAACAGATTTCGCTGCTGTTATCCAACGATGGTGATGCAGTCGCAAAGAACATTAAGATACTAAAAGTTTATTCAAGCAGTACATCAGCGGAATTTGAAGCGAAATTAGATAATGCTAAGTTTTTGGATGACCTTAAGCCTGGAGATAATATTACTTTGCCTTTACAGATAGATGTGCCTACAGGTACGAAAGGAAAAATCCTACCTTTGACTGTGGAGGTTAGTTATTTAGGTCCCAGCAACGTTGTCTACGCATTCTCGGAATCTCAACAGTTACCTGTAAAGGGTGTTGATGAGGTCAGGGTCACCACGAAATTTCCGGATGTAACGGTTGAAGCGGGAAAAGTCGTGCAGTACCCAATCACGATAACAAACTCAGGTGATACGGATAAGCTTCTATTGTTATCTGTTGAGCCTCCTACTGATTGGACGGTGGTTTTCAAATCTGGAACGTTAGAAATTTCGAGGATTTACATGGCAGCTGGGGAATCTGAGGATTTAGTTATTGAGGCAACTCCTCCAAGCGCAGCTAATATCAGCACATACCAAATACCTGTTCAAATCAAATCAGAAAACGGTGATATCTACGCGGAGATGAACCTGAATGCTACAATCGTCGGCTCTTATGCTCTAGGCTTGGAGACTTCAACACTTCTGACAAGTATAACTGCCGGAGGAACCACGTCGTTCACGGCAACAGTTACGAACACAGGGCAATCCTCTGTCACAGGTGTCAGTCTAAACGTCGAGGTTCCAACAGACTGGGATTCCTCAATTAGCCCCACAAAGGTTGACGTTCTCGGATCAAGCGAGTCTTCTACGTTCAGCGTGGTTATAACGGCACCTGGAGACGCAGTTACAGGAGATTACATGGTTACCTTGACGGGCTTAAGCGACCAGGTTGAGTCGGATCAAGTTCAGGTAAGGTTTACGGTTACGACTTCGACTGAGTGGGGATTATATGGAATTGGCGTGGCTGCCATATTCGTAGTCGCTCTTGTCTTAGTATTCTTGAAGTTTAAGAGAAGGTGAAAAAATGAGCAAACCTATGATACAAACCGAGGAACTTGTAAAAAACTACGGAAACGTCAAAGCAGTTGACCATCTGAATCTAATGGTCTACGAGGGAGAAATATTTGGTTTTCTAGGCCCAAACGGAGCTGGAAAAACCACGACGCTTCTTATGTTAATGGGGCTTTCAATGCCGACTTCAGGAACAGCTATAGTCACTGGTTACGACATCGTCAAAGATTCAAGAAAGGTAAGAACGGTTGCTGGAATACTACCGGAAGGCGCTGGCTATTATGGAGACTTAACCGCAAGACAAAACCTCGAATATATCGCTCAATTGAATGATATCCCGAAACCTGAAAGAGAGAAGAGAATTAAGGAGTTTCTTGAGGTTGTAGACTTAACAAAGTGGGTTGACACTAAGGTAGAAAAGTTTTCTCGGGGAATGAAGCAGCGATTAGGGATTGCTGAGGTGCTGATAAGAAAGCCTAAAGTCGCCTTCTTTGATGAACCAACAATCGGGTTGGACCCTCAAGGCACAAAAGATGTAAGGGATATCATGTTCAGGCTGAACAAGGAACAAGATCTCACTATATTCTTGTCCTCGCACTTGTTGCATGAGGTCCAGCAAACCTGTCAGAGGGTAGGCATCATTCGTGGAGGGAAACTCGTGGCCGCGGATACAATAGAGAACTTGTCTGGCAAATTGTCAGGTAAAGAGCAGATTACCATCGAATTCGAGTTGACAAAGATAAGTCCCGACCTAATTCGGGATATTAAAAGCATTGATGGCGTAACCCTTGTTGAACAAGAAGGTAATAAGCTTCATGTACACATGGAACGCAACAATTCAAAAGAAGTTTCAGAGATAATCATGAAGCATGCTTCAACAATTCTGATGATGAAGCAAAAGGAGTATGACTTGGAGGAAATTTTCCTCAAATACTATAAGGAGGAGGATTAAAGATGGCGGGTTTGTTAACTGTTTGTAGAAAAGAACTCGTAGACAATCTGGGAAGTAAACGTTACATGGTGTTCTTCACTTTGATAATAGTTTTATCGACTTTATCGGCATACCAAGGTGCTGAGTACATAAAAGAGAACACCAGTGCAGGCTTCGTAGCAATCTTTTCTGGTGCTACGAATGGCTTTCCTTTCACAACCCTGATGGTCTTCTTTGGACCAATTATCGGGTTATCCTTGGGCTTCGACGCCATAAACAAGGAGAAAACAAGCGGCAGCCTCTCAGTACTTCTCTCTCAGCCAATATACAGAGACTCTGTCCTCAACGGCAAGTTTCTTGCAGGAATAGCTGCTCTTTCACTATTAACAGGAAGCACAATAGGCATTATGTCAGGTGTGGCGATACCCATTCTAGGGTTTGGTCCAGACCTTGAAGCTATTTCAAGGATAACAGTGTTTGCACTGCTGACAATACTTTATTTGTCTTTTTGGCTTGCCTTAGGCCTAGTGTACTCAATCGTGACGAAGAAAACAACGACTTCGATACTCATGTCTGTCGCCACATGGCTATTCTTCTCAATCGTCATCACAATCATCGCAATGCTCGTAGCCAACATACTAGCACCTATCCAACTGCCTTCAGGATTCAACCCAGGCGGAGGATCCAACAACCCCGGAGGATTTAACCAAACGAGACCCGGAGGATTCAACCAAACGCAAACACAAGAATATCTAGCGCGTATGCAATCACAGTCCGCCACCCAAACTAATATTCAAAGGATCTCGCCAGCGTACCTCTACAATGAAGCAGACTCAGCGATTCTCGGCACAAGAGGAGGCGGAGGATTCGGGTTTATTGGAGGCCAAGGCGGCGGTACCCCATTCCGAGCTTTGGATTTCAGCTCAAGGACTTATGGCAACTTGGCCGCAAATAGCAGCGATAGCTGTCTGTTTAGTCGTCTGCTTCGCCTCATCCTACATGCTGTTTCTTCGCCAAGAAATCAGGCCGGGAGACTAATATTGAAAAGGTAAACAAACTCAACTTGTCAAAGATCGCTTGAATCTGTTGAAATTACGTTTGGGATAAAAGAAAAAGAGATCCAAGACCGATCCACGAAAATAGATAAATTCAGTAAAATGAATAGTAGTTAGCGAAGATAAATATTCTTATATCCAGAAAAATTCGATGCTAACTATTCGGTTTTTGCTAGAATCAGTATTATGCCGAAGGCTGCCATGATGATGCCTATTATGAGGAAGATGGACCCCAAAGTTCCAGCAACCGCCTTATTTCCGTACGTTTCGTAGGACAAAACTATGCCTATGGCGAAAAGCAGGATGCCGAGGACTTTTTCGGCGAAAACGACTCCGAATTTTGGTATTGACTTGCTCATGCGTTCCAGCCTCCACGTGTACTAATAATGTTGTAAATGGTTTGATGCGGTTTCAGTCTATAAGCTTTGCTAACCGAGTTCACTGAGCCTTTCAGGCAGGTACTTGTCCACGATGTGCGTCAGCCCGTAGCGGGAGAAGGCTTCAAGCTCACACTTCTTCTTCATCTCGACGAAGGCGTCGATTTCTCTCTGCCACAGCCCGCCTGTGTATCTTGGGTCGTCCTTCAGCTCTTTCAGGCGTTTCACGTCTATCTCGTTCAGCTGCTGACTGGGCAACTTGTAGTTAACTATGTCCGTCGCCCAGACTCCCGCCCACTTCGCATCAGGCGTCGTCAGCTCCCTCAGGTGCGCTGCGTTAGCTGAGCCTGAAATTATGACCATGGCTATGTGCATGCCCCACGGGTCGGCGTCGCTGAAAATGTAAACGGGCAATCCGAGCTCTCGGTTCAGTCTGCGGATGAAGTACCTTGTTGACCGGGGGGCTTGGCCTGCTGTGTAGATGAGGATTGAGTTGAATTTTTCGTACACTCTTTCTTCAACGAACCGGGTGAACATGGCGCCTTTCTCTATCACGATAACCTTGTCAGCGCTGGTTTCGACAAACTGCGACTCGGTAAGCGCGGGTCCAATCATCATTCCGTCCGGGTGCGAGGCGAGGTTGGTTCTCCTGTTCTCGTATCCTGGAACGGTGTATTGGATGGTTAGGTCCCCGAACACAGCTGACCTTTCTTCTGGGAAAACGTTGAAGGACTCTCTTGGGGACTCAACAGTTGTTTCCAGGTCAGTTATTATGTTGTCTGATTCCGACTGGTCCTGGAAAGCCATGTCGTAGGCTTGAGCTGAGTAGTAAACGTCTCGAAGCGTGCTGGTTTTCTTCTGCTGCAGCAGCTCGTGGACGAAGTAGGCTGTCCAAACCATCTGCGTGAACGGGCGAAGGTGCGAGATGACCCGCGCGCTTCTACGGACGGTTTTGTCGCCCAAAATGTACTGCCTGTAATCGGGACTATAGAAAATGTTGTCCGTGGAGCGGCTTTTCATCTCAACCCAAGGGAAAACGCCTTGGTCTATTTCTTTGCAGAACTTAACTCCAAGAACTTCGAGGCTTTTCTGCACGATGCCTTTCCTTTCAACAACGGATTTTTTGATATTTTCTTTTAACATGATTCAACAACCTTCTGATTCTATTTTTGTTATTCGCTTACGCCATCAACATATGCCTCTATCAAGCCTTCCTTTCCAGGCTTTGACGATTTTACTTGAACCTTAACTTGCTTAAAGTTGCCCTTAAGAGTCTCGTAGAGCTCAGACCCTGAGGTAAGCGTGGATTCTGGGATTAGATCCGTCCACTGCGAACCAGATAACCCGAGCACCTTGATGTTCACGGCGTTGGCTTCATGCTTGTTTGCTATGTGAACAAGTACTGTTCTGTAAAGCCTTGAATCGAACGGTTCGCTGTCCGTGAACTCGTCTTTTGTTGTTAGGTCCTTGAAGACCTGCTGGCTTCTGTAGAGCCTGTCCGTTTCAGGCGGCTTTTCGATTCCGTTGAGTCCTGCTGAGAACTGGGCGATTTTTGGAAGGTACCTTGCGAAAACGTTTAGCCTTCTGACCTGCCGTCTGACACGTTCTTTACGGGACAGGTAGAGGGCGAGTTCCCGTGCTACTTCTCTGATTGCGTTGAGGATTTCTTTGCTGACTTCAGCTTGGTCTGATATTATTTCTTTGCCTACGGTTTTGTACGGGATTTTTGTGCTGCATAGGTGTATGAGCACCGCGACCGGCATGTTCGGTGCGACGTTGTATCTTCTCCAGTTCACCGACCTCACTATTCTCCAGCAAACGTCGCCTGACTCGTCGTAAACCAAGGGAATCTTGTTGGCGAATCTGTAAAGCAGAACCTCGTCTTTTGCTGGAACTTTTCCCCCGTAAGCTGATAGCGATTTCGACAATAAACGGATGACCTAAATAGGTCGCTGGGTTTCTTCGGCGAACTGCCACGAACTCGGGTTCAAGCTCCTTCAAGACTCCTGCTCTGAGCAGTTCTTCTCCAAGCGGTGACAGGCACGCAGCGTCCGGGGGCAGGAAGCCTTCGAAGTCCTTCATTTTTTGGACAAGCGTCACGATTTCTTCGGGTCTCAGCCGTTTTGGATTCGTTTTTTCTGGGATGTTGGTTACTTTGAGGAATTCTGTGGCTGTTTTTTCTCCGACTCTGTGGAAGTTTTTCCGCATGAAGTCGTGCATGTTCCGCGTGTTGGTAGACCTGATGATTCTCTGTATGGTTTCCACGTCTACTCCGTGCGGATGCGGGTCGGTTTCTCTTGGAGGCGGAGGAATCTCGGTTATGGTTCTATAAAACTTGTAGAATTTTCCCTTCGGGTCGATGAAGGTGATGTTCGCGTAGGGATTAACTATGGCTGTCTGTTTGATGTACTCGAGGACCTTTGCGCTGGCTTGTGCATAGCTTCCTTCAAGGTGAAGCTCAACGATTGTTCCATGCCACCTTTCGCCATCTTTCGAGGGATTCACGTGAATCTTGCGGTCAAGAATGATTGGGCGGTTTCTCTCGATGTCAATCATAAGCCTGTATTCGACGATTCGGCTGGTTCCCGTGCTTGAAAAGACAATCACAGGCTTGTTCGTCGTTATCTGACCGTAAAGAATCGTCATGGTTCCGCCCAGCCCGAAGGTTCCACGAGCCTGCTTCAGCTTGTACTTCGAGCTGAAAAGAAACTGTCCAAGCGCAAGGGGCATCTGGTGAGCGGGGATTCCTGAGCCGTTGTCCATAACTCTGAGCGTGTATGTTTCGTTAGTCCCGTTTTGTCCATCCATCGTCAGCCGAATGTAGACGTCCGGAAGGATGCCTACAGCTTCGGTTGCATCCATAGAGTTCTCGACGAGTTCCCTTATCGCGGCAAATATAGCCCGAGCTGGGTTAGTGAAGCCAGCGATTTCCCTGTTGCGGTAAAAAAAGTCCGCGGGGCTAATTTCTTGGAAGGTCTCTGAGATTTCTGGAAACCTCCTGTGGTTTGATGCTTAAGTGAGTTATTTTTTAAACGGTTCAGCTAAATTAACTTGGAAGCTACTATATAAGCAATCTACAGCTCAGTTCAAGTTTCAGCTGGGAAAAGAGTGCTGTCTTCCCAAAGTTCGAGGCGTCTCTTTTTGAGGTCCTGCTTTTTTCTTTGGAGGTACTTGTAAACTGTGGCGTGTTGGCTTCCTTTAATGAACATGTTGACGGCTTCGCGGGCGATTTCGGATTGTTCCACCCCGCCTATTATGGAGATCGTGTGCCCGTAAACTGAGATTGAGGTTTCAGAAAGTTCCTCAATGACTTTTCGGGTTTTGCCTTCCTTACCGATGATTCTGCTTTTCACACGTTGGATGTCTGAGTCTGACCTTCCGAAAATTTCCCTTAAGTCGATAACTGTAAGCATGTTTTCCTCGTCTTGGAGCAGCTTGTAGGCGCGGTCAGGTGAAAACCCTCGTCCCACAGCCAACACGTAGTCTTTGGCTTTAAACAGCAACGACGGGTCCTGAACGTCTTTGTCGAGGTTTATGGTAACATCTCCGGTTTGGCTGTCAATTTGGAGCTCAACTTGAAGCTGGTCTTCTATGTTTTGTTTGGCTTCACCTTCGGGTCCGATGAGGGCTCCGATTCTGTCGCGCGGAATCTTAACGAACAGCTGTGACACTAGTGATCCTCCTAAAGGTTCGTTCGGTTGAAGTTACGTCTACGCCGATTCTATTAAAGTATCGGTTCAGGTTCTCCAAGTCTCTTTCCAGCAGTTTAAGAGCGTTCGGATGTTTCACGTTGACGGCTTGGGACATGTCGAAGACTACGGGTTCACCCTTCCAAATCATGACATTGTATTCGCTTAGGTCCCCATGGACGAGTCTCGCCTTTTTGTAGAGCCTTTCCACGTACTTGAGCAGCTTACCGTAGGTTCGCTGAGGATTCTGGAGTCTCCGTTTCTCTGAGCAGAGGTGCACTTTTCCCGCTTTTTCCGATGAACTCCATTATAAGCACGTTGTTCTCTACAGTAAAGGGTTGGGGAACCCGAACCTTAGCCGCATAAGCCTCGGACAGGTTTCGGTACTCTTTCCTCGCCCAAGTGTAAATGATACTTCGGGGGTCCCTCTTGATATGCGTGAATCTTGGATCGCCTGATATGTACATGAGCATGCCTTTACGGAACTCGGCGGACAAGGTTAAGAAAATTTTTATTGCGATCGTTTCGCCGTTTGATCTTGTTCCCCAGTAAAGTCTTGGATTCTTTTCCAGCTTTAACGGCTCCGTGGATTTCTTGGATTTCACCCCGGTTCATGAGTCCGTAGACCGTCATCAAGGTAGGACGGTCAAAAACTTCCTCAAGAGCGTCGTATTCTTCGCTTCTTTTCTCTTTCATGAGCTGCGTGGTTTCGTAGGATTTTTCTTGGCGTTCAAGCTTCTTCCTCACTCTGACTTTGATAGACGCCTCAAAAAACCCCCTTAACGCAGTGCCCGTTAAATCTTAAGCAGACCTCTTCTCCGCAGATAATCAGACTGACCCCTAGTGTAACGCCAAATAATGTCGCCACGTTGCTTGGACTGGAAATCCCACGGGCTGACAAGAACGATGTCATTGATTCTTATCCAGACGCGGCGCTTCATTTTCCCACGGATTCGGCAAACCCTTTCGAGACCATCTTGGCATTTAACAAAAACGCGGTCGTTGCCCAGCAGCTTGGCGGCTATCCCAAACACGTCCGTTGTTTCGGGGAGAATCAGATCGCTCAGGTTCTCCTCGCTTATGACCTTCTTTTTACCCAAAGACCAACCACGTTAACGCTGTTTTTGCTGATTTAATTGGAATAGAGAAAGAAATCGACCCTTAAATACCTATACCCTCACGGAAAACAGCCTTTTGCGCCACAAAACAGACCTTATTTTTCTGTATAGATGGCTATTGTCATGCAAACGGAAAAACCTATTGTCACACACAACAGAGCAGGTCTTTAACGATGCTGTGTGTTGTTCAAAATTGAAATTCGGTTGTTGAACAAAACAGACAGTAGAACCCGCATCCTCACTAAATGAAAAAAATATTTTTCTTAAATAAGCTGACAGACTCAGAAGAATGGCTTCGACAAGACAAACGAAACTTTTTAGAATTTTTTTATGATCTCATTTGTTGTCTTTAGCTCAGCATTGTAGACATATTCTAGATACTTTATCCCGCTTTCTTGATCTTCCTGAGTGAAGGCTTCCACGCCGTCTATCGCTACAATGATTTTGTAGCCCCGGAAAAAGGCGTCCGCAGCAGTGTGCCTAACACACATGTTCGTATGTAAACCAGTCAGAACGACGGTTTTCACGCCTAAACTTCTCAACAAAGGGTCTAAACCAGTTTCGTAGAAACCGCTATAAGTCCTCTTGTCAACAACGTAGTCCTTCGCCTCCGGCTTCAGCTCCGAAATCACCTCAGCTCCCTCCGTGCCCTTAATCGCATGGCTGCCCCACCGTGCAACAACCTCGTGGTCCTGAGGGTAATGAGAGTCGTTACTGTAAACCACATCTACGCCGTTCCGCCGTGCAGCTTCAACCAGCCTCCTCAAATTGGGAATTATGTGCTGGGCTCTGTCGCACTTCAGGCTTCCCGAAACAAAATCGTTCAACATGTCGACCAAAATAACTGCATACTCGCTCATGATGCAACCTCCTCTCTTCAAACACAAAATACTATAACCACGTTATAAATATTACTTAAGAACGGACAGAACGCAACCCAGAAAATCTAAGACTTAATAGCGTCCTACGGCATATTTCAAAACGAATATTGACTCTTAAGGTCAAGGTGCCCTACGTTGAGTTATGAAATGTGGACAGAAAAGTACCGTCCTCACTCGCTTATCGACATAGTAGACCAAGAACAAATCGTCAACAGACTCAAAAGCTTTGTCAAAGCCCAAAACGTCCCCCACTGCATCTTCGCTGGACCGCCAGGAACAGGAAAAACCACGGCTGCCCTGTGCCTAGCCCGCGACCTCTACGGACCGAGCTACCGTGATTACGTGATGGAACTGAACGCCAGCGACGAAAGAGGCATAAACGTTGTGCGGGAAACCGTGAAGACCTTTGCGAGGACCAAGTTCATCGGTGAGGTTAGCTTCAAGGTTCTCATCCTCGACGAAGCCGACAACATGACCGGTGACGCTCAACAAGCCTTAAGGCGAACTATGGAGCGATATACGGAAACCGCACGGTTCATCCTCATCGCGAACTACAGCGGAAAAATTATTGAACCCATCCAGTCAAGATGTGCGCCTTTCAGGTTCACCTACTTGCCTCGGGAACACGCAGTTAACTGGATTAAACGCATCACCGATAACGAAGGCTTAACAATCAAGGATGACGGGCTTGAAGCGATTCTGGAAATAAGCGGCGGAGACCTGAGAAGAGTCACGAACATTCTTCAGACGGCAGCGTCAATCGGTAAACCCATAGACGAAGAAACCGTTTACTCAGTCGTCGGTAGGGCAAACCCGGTGGACGTGCAGGAAATGCTGTTAACGGCGTTGAGCGGAGATTTCGTTGAAGCCCGAAAAAGCTCAGAGACATGCTTCTAAAGTATGGACTGGCTGGAACCGACATAATCGGTCAAATTCACAGCGAAACCTTCAGGCTCAGCATCCCTGATAAGTGGAAAGTAAAGCTCGCCGAAGTCATTGGCGAAGCGGACTTCCGCCTGCTGCAGGGCTCAAACGAGGAAATCCAGCTTAGCGCGTTGCTGGCAAAACTGGTTGAGGCAGGAGCCGAAATAAAAAGAGGATAATAAGAATTGTTCGTCCCGTGGACCATAAAGTACAAACCAAAAACCTTAGCTGAGGTTGTCGGAAACCAAATAGCGAAAGACAAGATTCTGAAATGGGTTCACGAGTGGGACAGGAAACCGCCTAAAAAAAGAGCCCTCTTCATTTACGGGTCGCCTGGAATAGGAAAAACCGTCGTCGCCGAGGTTTTAGCCAACGACCTCGGTATGGAGCTCGTACAAAGCAACGCCAGCAACTACAGAACCGCTGAGGCTGTCCAGAAATTCGCAGGCACCGCCAGCCATTACGGCACCTTGTTTGGAAAAAAACGTCTTATCCTTTTCGACGAGCTCGACGGCATAACAGGCACAGCGGACCGAGGGGGACTTCGCGTCATAACTGACATCGTGAAAACCACAGGTTCGCCCATCATTCTAACGGCGAACAATGTGTATGAGCCCCGATTTTCGACTTTGCGGGAACATTGTCAGCTAGTAGAGTTCAAGAAACTTGCGAGGACAGACATAGAAGCCTATCTCAAAAAAATCTGCAGCCGAGAAGGCGTCGAAGCCGAAGCTGACGCTTTGAGACTCGTAGCTGAAAGAGCCAGCGGCGACCTCAGATCAGCAGTCAACGACCTTCAAGCGTTAGCCCAAGGCAAGAAACAATTAGCCTACGACGATGTGTCGTGGCTTTCGACCCGAGACAGGAAAGAAGCAATCTTCAAGGTACTCAGTGACATTTTTTATGCGGGAAACGTTTGGGACGCGAGAAGAGCGGTTGACGCTGCGGACATCGACCCAGACATGCTTTTGGAATGGATTTACGAAAACGTGCCTCACCAAGTCAAAGACCCAAAAGAGCTCGGCTGCCACCATGGAGATGCTTGCGTCCGCCGACATGTACCGCGGACGAATCAGAGCCACCCAAAACTGGATCCTGATGAGGTACTTTATAGATTTCATGACAGCAGGCGTCGCGGTTTCTTGGAATCATAGAACCTCAGGTTGGGTGCCCTTCAGGTTCCCCACCCGCATCATGACTATGTCTCATTCGAGGGCGCAACGGGAAATGATGACAGTCATCGGTCTGAAAATAGGGAAACGGTGCCACATATCATCGAACCAAGCTGCAAAAGACGTTGTTCCGTACCTACGCATAATTTTCCAAACCAACGAAACGATGAAGAACGGATTATCCAGATGGTTCGACTTTGACGAGGACATGGTGAACTATCTTTCAACCAAAAAATGACCTGCATAAAAATTTTTTGAACCTATGTCTCGCGTGCATGCTTAAAAATGTGGCCTGCCTCAGGCAGAATAAGAGTTTCAAGCGCTAGAGACACGCTTTGTGGAGAACCGGGCAGACAGAAAATGGGTTTTCCTCTTGCTACGCCAGCCAGTGCCCGTGTTAAAACTGCGGGTGAGCCGATTTTTTGGTAGCTGATTGTTCGGAAGAGCTGCCCGAATCCCGGAATTTCCTTGTCAAGAAGCAGTTGAACAGCCTCAATTGTTACGTCAGTGTGGCTTATTCCTGTCCCACCTGTCGTGACTATCGCGTCAGTCTTCCTCGACTTCAAAGCCTTTGTTACTGCCTGCTGTATCGTCGACTTGTCGTCTGAAACCAGTCTCCGCAACGTAACCCGTTGCCCGTTGCTCCTAAGAATCTGGGCGATCAGGTCTCCAGACGGATCATCGATTTTTCCTGTTTCAGCGAACTCTCTGTACCGCGACGTACTACAGGTGATTACTGCATAATTGAGAGTCTTAGGAGCTTCAGCCTTGTGTATCGTTGATGTTTCGCTCATTGCTGCTTTTCCTTCAGCTTACTCGTGACTCGTATGTCGCGGATTGCTGTGTAAGGGTATTGTCCTTCAGCGTCTTTTTCGTACTGTTTGGTCATGTCCCAAACTGTCAAGAGAGCCACCGCAGTCGCAGTGAGGGCTTCCATCTCCACGCCTGTTTGAGCCTTGGTCTTTACGGTTGATTCTACCTCAACAGCGTCGTCCACAATTCGCAGGTTAATTTTTATGCTTGTTAAAGGAATCGGGTGACACAAAGGCACAATAGAACTCGTTTTCTTGGCTGCCAGTACGCCTGCTACTTTCGCGACTTGGAAAGGGTCTCCCTTTTCGATTTTGCCTTGCTTGATGAGGGCTACGGTTTCTTTTCTAAGTTTCAATTGCCCTTTCGCTGTTGCTTCTCTGTGAACCGCAGGTTTTGCGGTAATGTCAACCATCGACATCCTTTTCTAGCACCAAAAAGGTGGGTTAAAATTGTCTCTATTCTTTTGTGATTAAGGAAGGTTCAGGATCGAAATCTTCGTCGCTGGCTTCTTCAGCTTCCTTTGGTTTCCCTCTCGTTTTTTCAGCAGGCAGAACCCTGAACTTGGAGATTTCTTCGACGACGCTGTCCAAGTTCGTTCTGAGTTCGCTTAATTGGCGTTCAAGATTTGTCACTGCGAGTTTGAGGCTTTCTATGTCGTTCTTTAAGCTCGCGAACCTCACATAGGTAACCTCAGGCACAGGGATTGCTGAAAGGTACTCTTTCGAGTCGTAAACTTCCTTCAGTTTAAGAATCGCCGCGATTCCTTCAGACGGGTTGTTCTTGATTTCCTTCGCCAAATCGAGGAGACTGGAACTCTCAATCATCGCCCTCCTAAGCTCATCAAGAGCCAATTTAGAGTTGAGGGCTTGCTCTCCCTTTTTGAAAAGGAATTCTTTGAATTTACTTAGAGACTGCAGCATTGTTGCTGAAAGTTTTTCTATCGTTGAAGCTTTCTCGGGCTTTAGGATTAGCATCGATTTTTTAATTTGTTCAGTGAGGTTCCGTAAAGTAGTCACGTCTGCCTCAGATTTCTTCCAAATGTCCGATGGAGACATCCTTTCAGATATTACTCCGCTTGTGGTGCTCGCAGATATTTCCTGCAGCAGCTCCTCGAACTTGCTTAAGTTCACCGTAAAATCCTCAATCAACACAGTTAACCCCGTGTATAATAAATCGAATTACGTTACAATGGTGCCAATAACTTAATTAAGCTTTGCTGGAGTCAGCTCACTCAGATACGAGGCTGAGACTCCGTGGGGTATCACAATTAACGGTGACAGTTATAACCCACGACACGCCCAAATTTTCGACGAGAAAGAAAAAGTCTCCCTTACCTTTAGACGGGAAGACACTAAGATAATAAGATTATAGTTCATTTTATGTTGTAGGTGGTTGAACATGAAGAAGACCGTGGTAATCTGCGCGGGACAGCCTGGTTCTGGAAGAGACGAGTATCTTCAGGAACTAAGGGGCAAACGTGATTTCTTCTATTATCACCTGTTCGAATACCTTGTTGAAGAAGCTGAAGAAACAAGGGTACACCCTAAACAAGTTGAACGTTCTGGATTTTTACGACAGCAAACCCATGCAACTGGAAAGTTTTCGAGCTGCAGCGTTAGAAAGAATCATCAAGGAGATCGGAAACAAGGACGGCGTTCACGTCATAAGCACGCCTTACCATTTTGAGTGGAAAGGAAAATCCTACAAGGGATTGGAGGAACGTGAAGTAAAAGCCTTGAATCCTGACTTTTTCCTCGTTGTCGCAGATGACTTAGTCAGAGTTAGAGAACGATTAAAAGATGATCCGCAATGGAGGGAACACGGCTTCACGCTTATCGAGCTTTCGCAGTGGAGAAGGGAGGAGATCACGGGAATCTACAACTTTTCTCGAGACTTCACGCCACATAAAGAGTTCTACGTCGTTGCCAAGGAACACGGAATAGACCTGCTGGAAGACCTAATCTACAACAGTCATAAAAAGAAGGTTTACCTAAGCCACCCAATCACGGGAGAGAATTCAGATTTCTTTAATAAGGTCAGACGGTTCGCAGCTGCCCTTCAACCGTACTATACGATTTTTGACCCTTACATGATTAAGGATTGGGAGTTAGTCGAGACTTGGCGAACCGTGTGTAACGAGGCAATGGCGAAGGGTAAAGGTCTGCCTGAAAAAATCAATGTCACAATACGATACTTTGATGGTGTAAAGAAGTATGAGGTGGATTCTTGGGACATTGAGGCTGCGATCAACAATCTTCGCGCTCAGGTCATCGACATTGACTACAAAATCATCGAAAGCGGCTCATACGTAGTCGCCTATCACCCCAGAGAACAGGCTGTCAGCCGGAGTCTTGTGCGAAATGGTTCAAGCCAAGGGGCTAGCGAAATTTGTTTACGTGTTTTATCCGTTTGAACCCAGTCCGTTCTTCGAGTGGTACGCGACGAAAATATTTCCCAAAGAAGACGAACTAGTCAGTTTCCTCAAAGAAACAGCTGGAAAAGAAGCTGGGCTTGAATACAAACCGACCATCTGAGGATTTTTCCTAATTTCAGCTATTCTTTTCAGGATACAATTGCGGAAATAATGTATCTCTCGTATCGTGCGTCTTTAGGCGTGAGATTCCAAGTCTCTAGCAGCGGCTTCCATGAGAAGGAAGAAGGCTTGTCCTTCTGGGGCTATGTAGGAATGGTTGAATTCTGGGACGCCGCAAACGCCTTGTACAAGACCGTAACGGTCAACCTTGGATCTTGCTGCTTTTCTCATTTTTTCAGCAGGCTTTATGTACGAATTGTTCAACCAACCTCCTTCGACTCCTCTGAAGATTGAGTAACTGATCATTTGTCCAAGGTTGGTCTCAATAAAGGTTGTCGGGTCGTTGACGACATTGTGGAAAAGGCCGTCATCTCGTAGGTGAGCAATGCAGCCATCTATAACTTCCTTTACGTAGGTGATGAGCCTGTTCCTATCTTGTTTCATGTTTTCTGGGAGGGCTCGGATGACCCTCGTTATTCCAGCCTGCAGCCCACCCGTTTCCGACTCCCCAATAGTCTCTTCTGATGAACTCCTTCTTCTCGTCATCCCATATGTGAGAATACATCTTGTCTTCATTGTTCCAGAGGTATTCCCGGTATCCCTCTATCTGTGTTACTGCCTCTTTGGGGTGTCCTGCAACCGCCATAAACGGAGGAGCCATGTAGTATGCGTCCACCCAAATCTCCTTACGTAAATTCACGTGGTAAAGCGCTCCGTTCACGCTTCTGTGATCGGTTGTGAGCAACAGGTGAAGCATTTCCTCCGCTGCCTTAGAATATAATGGATCACCGGTGACCTTTCCTGCGTGTAAAACTGCTTCACCAACGCTTGCTGAATCTGTCAATGGGTCATGGTTGCCGATAACTGAGAACCTTCCGTTCTGTTGCCGCATCACAGCAGCCCTTGCCAGAGATACAACCCATTGGTCATCACCCAACTCTAGCATAGCCTGCGCAGCCACTCCCTGCTCCCAATTGTACCTCTGCATCCCCAAAAGAGCCATTTTTACTTTCTCAATCTGACCTTTTTCACTATCCTCTGGAATATTTTTCATCTTACTCATCCTTCAAGTCATATATGGACTCCTTTCAGCCAGCTTATATGTTAATGCGACTACTTTCATTAATCGTTTAAAATAATAATTATTGGTGATTCCTGAAAAAATCAAATTTACTGCCACATTGTTTTTTGTATACGTCCCAAGTCAATGAAGCTGAAGGAAAATTTTTCGTTCAAATAACAAATTTCTATTCTAATTTTTTTTAAATTTCTACATGATCAACTTTTGTGATCTTTCTTAGAATTGAGGTAATTTCCTGATACGGTTCTTTTCCCTTAAGCATTTCGTTAGTATTTTTGTAGATGAATAGCCAGCTAGCAACCTGCACTTCCATATTAGTGTATGTCTTTTCGTTAGTCTTTTAAGGTTGATTGAACGAGACTCATAATGTTCAGTCACCCAATGCGCCTATCGACTTTACAGCTAATCCGATTTCGTGCCTAAAAAGTGATTGTGTTGGGAACAAACAGTTCACAAACCTCCCTACCAGAGGACCTTTCTGAGACATCCATAATTCAAAGACTGAAGCACATTACCCTCTCCGCTGTTCCAAGCTGGCTGGGACCTCATGTCGCCACAGCATCCAGATTTCAACACTCAATTGCTGTGGGAAAGCTTTCTCTCCTCGTTTCTGGCGGAAACAATCATGACAGGCTTCTTTTAACGGCAGCTGCAACCTTGCACGATGCGGGCGATGGTCCGTTCCCGCACATTTCGGACCAAACAATGAAAGAAATATTAGGATTTACGCATGAAGGCGCAGTGCGTTTCGCGTTCGAACACAGCCCCGTTGAGGACCACAAAATTTTGGAAAAGTATGGGTTGGATTTGGACGAGTTTTACGCGGTTCTTGAAGGACAACATGACCTTTCGCCGTTGCTTTATGGTTTTCCTGACCTCGACAATGCGGATAACATATACAGGTTTATGACGACTGTTCCAGGAAAACCCTTAGGCAAAGCATCATATGTTCCCTCAGAGGTTGCTTCTTCAATGTCGTTGGATTTAGATAGCCAAAACATGCCGGATGGTCTAAAGAGGAGGTGGGCAGGAGATTTCGAGAAGGTCTATTCCTACGTCTGGAACGACGGGTACAACATGATCTGCTGGACGATGCTTGGAAGAGCCTTAAGGATGCTGAAGGAGGAGCTGACTCCTCACCTTCTTTAGGCTGACTAACCGTGAAGCATACAATTTTATGAAAATTAAACTTCCACGTTGGGCAGATGGGTTAAGCAAAGGTAAGTACAAAATTTTCATGGACAAAAAATTCGTTGAACTCAGAGGAGACGCCTTGAGGCTGACGCATCCATCGAATCTTGCACAAGTCGAAAAAGAGTTATACGAAGAGGCTGGACTGGAGGATTGGATGTTAGGGTTAACCGTTGACCAGCCACTGCTAAGAGAAAAGCCAGACTACTGGAGAGTTTACCTCGTGCTATACAAAGATAACAAGACCGCTAAGACGCTGATTAATGATATGCTTTTAAGCTCAGAACCTTTTTTGGAAGGCAACCAGAACAAAAAAGGAGAACCAAACTTTGGTTGAACCCTTAGGATATTGCGGATTAGTCTGTAAGGTGCGCAAGAACACTGTTAAGCCACCCAACCCATGCAGGGGATGCGGAAGCGAAGGCGGCGACCCTGACTGTTTTTAGCGCATCTGCTGTACTGGAAAAGGGTTTGAAGGATGCTGGCAGTGTGACAAAGCCCCGTGCGAAAACGGATACTTTAACCCGTCTAACGAAGCGTGGAAAGGACTCTGCAGAGGCTTCGTCTAATGCATCAAAAAGGTTGGTTCCAAAGAGTTTCTTAGGCTCGTTGAATCCAAGATGGGAAGAACAGTCGAGTATGGCGAGTTTTGGCTCAAAAAAGAACAGGAAATTATTGAATTGCTGTCTGATAACGAAGAAATAACGCACTGTTGATTAGATCATTAATTTTCCTGAAACTTAGTTCCTTAATTCACGTGGCTTTCGTGACGCATAAGGATTAGTTGTTTTAACGTGAAGTCGCAGTTGTTTTTTTTTAAACCTCGGTGAGCCAAATTTTATATACGATAGCTCAGAAAGCTTGAGAAAGCGTAAGTGAAGATTGTTTCGGTCTTAAACGCAAGGAAGGGACGCTGGCTATGTTTAAAGTATTATGTTACGGCGATTCGAACACTTGGGGGGCAGACCCAACAACGGGCGGAAGGTTCAGCAGGGACGACAGGTGGCCCGGCGTCCTTCAGAAAGCCCTCGGCGACGAATATCATGTGATTGAGGAGGGGTTAGGGGGCAGAACCACCGTCTGGGAAGACCCCATTGAAGGGCACAAAAATGGCAAGGAATATTTGATTCCGTGCCTCGCAACCCACTCGCCTCTTGACCTTGTCATCATTTTGTTGGGAACGAACGAGCTCAAGAAATGGTTCTCAGTCTCAGCTCAAGACATTGCCTTCGGATCTGGAGTCCTCGTCGACACCGTTAACAAAAGCGGAAGCGGCAGAAACTGGAAGGCGCCGAAGGTTCTGTTGCTTGTTCCTCCGCCTTTGGGGAAGCTCACATGCCTTAACGAGATGTTTGAGGGAGGACGCGAGAAGTCCCAAAGGTTCACTGAACATTTTAGAAACGTAGCAAAGATGTACGGATGCGAACTCTTCGACACCTCAACCGTAATCAAATCAAGCGACATCGACGGAATACACCTCGAAAAAGAAGCGCACAAACAGTGAGGTGAAGCAGTCGCAAAAATTGTCAAAAACATTCTTTGATAATCCTTGGGATAACCGCTGATTTCGGTAAAAAAAATATTTTCATAAATGGCAATTTGTTACACAAAACTGAAAATCGGATGTTACACAAAACAGACCAGACTAAAACGCAATAAAACGATTATTGCTGTAAGTAAATATTTTAGTTAGACTAAATTCTGGGGCGTTTCCAGTAGGTTCTTGACTTTCTGGAGGAACTTTGCAGCGTAGACTCCGTCGACGACACGGTGATCAGTCTGACAACGTAACATTCATCATCTTTCTCAAGACAAATTCGCTGTTTACGACAGCCACTCTGTCATTTATGGCGCCTGATGCAAGAATAGCTGCCTCGGGAACGTTGATGATGGCAATAAAGGAGTCAACGCCAAAAGCGCCCATGTTAGAAATCGTGAAAGTCCCACCCGAAAACTCTTCCTCGCGGAGTTTCCGGTCCCTCGCCTTTACCATGAGTCTCAGTCATCCTCACAGCGATTTCCTTAAGGCTTAACTCGTTGGCTTTTCTGAGAACCGGAACGATCAGTCCGTCGTCCAAGCTGACAGCGACTCCGACGTTGATGTCTTTCCACTGTCTGATGGCTTCATACTCAAAAGTCGAGTTCAACTGAGGAAACTCCTTAAGCGCTGTAGCAACAGCTTTGACCAGTATGTGAGTAAAGGACAATCGGACTCCAAACTCAGTCTCGTAAGCAGGAAGTATCTTCTCCCGCAATTTAACTACCTCCGTCATGTCGACCTGTGCGCTGACATAGAAATGTGGGACGCTGGTTTTGCTTTGAACCATCATCGCAGCGATGGCTTTCCGCATGCTCGTCATGGGGACTGCCTGAAACGCTGGAACTGTTTCCTCAACAACTAGTGATGGCTTCTTAGATGCAAATGCGAGAACGTCTTCCCTAGTGATTCTTCCTCCTGGTCCTGTGCCTTTAACTTGGCTTACATCGACGCCTAATTCATCTGCGAGCTTTTCAGCTAACGGCGAAGCTTTAATTCTTTCAATGTTTTCGACATTTGTAACAATTTTTAACGGTTTCACAGCGTTTTCAGCTGAGGATTTTTTCAGCTAACAATTCTGTTTTCTGACTTATTTCTACGGGGAGAATTTCGTCTTCTTTGGCAATATAGCCGATTACGGCAGATATGGGGGCTTCTTCTCCTTCTTGGACTAGAATCTTTTTTAGGATGCCTGTGCCTCTGGACTCAACCTCAATGGTCGTCTTGTCAGTTTCAATCTCAAGCAGTGGCTCTTCTTTTTGGACCTCTTCGCCTTCTTTTTTAAGCCACCTTATGATCTTCCCCTTTTCCATCGTCTGCCCCATCTTCGGCATTATGACCTCAGTAACCATGCTAGCACCACTCTTAAAATGTTCATTATTTCCTAGATATATTATCTTTTAGGTACAAAAAAGTGTTTGAACAATGAACTTTTTGATTCCGTTGTAACTGCTAAAAACCAACACTCGAAAACCTTTTTCTCTGCTTAAACCTAAAGTAACATTGTGGCTAACAAATGAAGATGAAAGCAGCAATTCTAACTAAACCCGGACAATTCGTAGTGTCAGAGGTTGATAAACCCAAATGCGGACAAGGCGAAATCCTAATCAAAGTGAAAGCCTGCGCTGTCTGCGGCACTGACTTACGGATTTTCCGTGGACAAAAGAAAATCGACGTTCAAATCACGGGGCACGAAATTTCAGGCATAATTGAAGAAATAAGCGAAGGCGTCGAAGGTTACTCTGTTGGCGACAAAGTTATCCCAGAAACAGTTGTCGGATGCGGCAGATGCGACGCGTGCAAAAAAGGCGAAGAAAACCGTTGCCGAAGAAAGTACAAAGCTATAGGCTACCAGTTCAACGGAGGGTACGCGCAGTTTCTCCTCATGCCGAAACCCGCTGTAAAGCAGGGAAACGTTATCAAGATACCTAAATCGTTATCTTTTGAGGAAGCCAGCGTCGTCGAACCCCTTTCGTGCGTGATTAACGGGTGGCACCCCTTCAAACTCCGTCCTCAAGGTTTCACAGCTGTCGTAATAGGCGCTGGCATAATCGGCATGCTTCACACAGAGTACGCTAAACAGAAAGGCGCTAAGGTGATTCTGATTAACCGTTCTTCTCCGCGGCTTGTTCTTGCACAAAAAATAGGTTTACCCGTGGACACCTACGTTGATGCCAGCACTTGTAGTCTTGTTGACAAAGTCAAGGAACTAACGGACGGGTTAGGTGTAGACGTCGTAATATGTGCGGCTTCTTCAAAGGAAATTCAAAGGGAAGCTCTCGAGATGGCTGCGGTTGACGCGGATGTGAGCTTTTTGCTGGAGTTCCGAAAGAAGACTCTTATGCCAACATTGACGCGAATTTGATTCATTACAACGAGTTGCACGTGCATGGGGCAAACGCCTCTAACAGAAGCCAATACCTAGAAGCCTTAAGCCTCGTGGCGTCTGGTAAGGTCGACGTGAAAAAGTTCATTACCCACAAGTTTCCGCTTGAAAAAATAGAGGAAGCAATTAACGCGCTTGAGAACCGAAACGTGGATGCCATAAAGGTCATAGTGGATCCTTGGATGTGAACAATTCCAGAACAATAAATAAGTGGAAGGCGGAATTTTTGGTCAAAATATGCGTCGTAGGCGCAATTAACTGGGACATAAACCTGTTTGTAGAAAGGTTTCCCGAAATCGGCGAAGAGGTTCCTGTTGAAAAAATATCGCGTGTTCCCGGAGGAAAGCTGCGAACGTGGCAGTCGCCTCAGCCAGAATCTTGGGTCCAGACCAGGTGGCTCTTATCGGTTGCTTGGGAAGAGACTCCTTTGCAGACCAACAAATGAAGATACTGAAGGATGAAGGTGTCGTAGTTTCTGGAATAAAGGTCATTGAGGACGCGGAATCAGGGCAAGCCTACATACTAATCGACAAGAACGGAAGAAACGTCATTAACACCCTTTTCGGAGCGAACCTCAAACTTATGCCGAAGGATTTACAGGTTAACGAGATTTATGGTTTAATCAAGGAATCATCCATCGTCGCTTTGATTGATCCGCCTCTTGAAACTATTAAAGCAGCAGCTACTTTGGCAAAGAAAAACGCAAAATTTGTTGTTTGGGACGCAGGTGTCAGAAGCGTACTCGGTATGGAAAAGCTGGGTGAGGTTCTCGAGAACCTTGACTACCTTGTGGTCAACCAAGTTGAGGTAAAGAACCTGACTGGAGAAAAAGAACCCACAAAAGCGTGGAAGAAACTAATATCATTTAACGATCGGTTGAGACTTATTGTGAAGCTTGGGGAAAGGGGCTGTTCACTAATGACTTCAGAGTGGATGGTCACGGTGCCAGGTGTCAACTTAGAAGAGCTCGGCTTGAAAGTTGTGAATACCGTTGGTTGCGGAGATGCTTTTCTGGGAATGTTCGTGGCTTCGAAATCGCGGGGCTTGAACGACGAGGAATGTTTGGAACGAGCGAACTTGGCTGGCGCGTTGAAGGCAACGAAGCCTGAGACTCGAGGTAGCCCGACAAGACAGAAATTTGAAAAGTATCTGATGTACAAAAAGACAGGCATTACCGTAAGAAGCGCCTAAACTTTCTCGCTCGATGGTTTCACTTTTATAGGGAAAGATTTTATCTTTATTTATAATGGTGCATGTGAAAAGGTGAGCTAGGTTTTGAGAGAAGCTTGTCCAAATGTTGAGATTAACCTTGAAGACTGTAACTGTACATATTCCTGCGACCTAAAAGGCAAGTGCTGCGAATGCATAAGAACTCACAGGTCACATGGTGAATTGCCAGCTTGCTTTTTCCCGTCTCAAGTGGAAAAATCTTATGACAGGTCCACTAGACGCTTTGTTTCGCTGCACAAATAGACAAAAAGGCTGTATTTAGATAGATTGAGACAGTTGCATTCGTTTCTGATATTTGTTAAGGCTCTATATAGGTTGTTCATAAGGGATTTATGAATTTGACAGCACCGTTTTAACATGTAGAATTCCTTAAGCAGGTTAGTGGACTAGCTGTTTACCTTCTTCACGACCTATTTTTTTAGAGGTACTCTTCATAATCATGGTTTTGGTTATACTCGACATTGCTCTGGTCTTTTTTGTATCAAATAAGAAAGACAAGGTCATAATCCTTAGCACGTAAGCTGGATCACAAGACAAGTTGTGAAAACTTTTCCTCATATAATATATTTTTTTTCTTTGATACCGCTATACTGATTTGTTCCATATGTCCAAGAGCGGTTGAATCCCAAGGGGTAAAGGGCTCTTATACTCTTTACCTACAAGTCTTTGTTTGTGTTCTTTATTCGCTCTTTTCAGAAGCTCTGTGTCAGTCAAAAGGTCGATGCTTGTTGCAGCCATAACCCTCGCTGCGAAGATTAGGGATTTGTGTCCAATTCCGACGCCGCTTTGAGCAACGTTCTGCCACGAGTGTCCTGGTGTGCCGAGAACCCATGTTGCTGTGCTGAACTCCACGGCAGGTATCTGCCAACTTACGTCCGCAACGTCTGTGCTTCCGTGGCTGACCAAGCCTTCTCCCCAAGGATCAGGAACCTCGTCGTCCAACAACTTGTCAAGAAGACTTTCCCAATTTGGTCGTTTAGACTCTTTCATTTCTTCATACTTCATTTCAGGCGGGATCGATTCCGAAATTTTCTGTGCGAACTCTAAATCTTCTTCATCATATTTGGGGACTCCGATTTCCCGCATATTGCTTGTGATCTTTTCACATATGGTCTTGTTAGGAATCAAGTTGTAAAGTCCGCCCATGGACTCATATTTCATTTCCGTTCTGGTCATTTTGGCAGCACCTTCAGCAATATCAAGAACCCAGTTATACAGGTATTCAACCTGGTTTCTTTCAGGCGCCCTCACGTAATACCAGCTTCGCGCATAGTCTGGAACAATGTTAGGCTGTTCGCCGCCTTTCTCAATAACATAGTGAATTCTAGCATCCTGAATCACATGTTCCCTCAGATAGTTGACCCCAACGTTCATCAGCTCAACAGCGTCTAAAGCGCTTCTGCCCTGATGAGGCGAGCCTCCAGCGTGAGCGGACTTGCCAAAAAAACTGAACTTAACGTTGTCGAGGGACAAGCAGCTCTTCAAGGTAGCACAGTTCATGTCGCCTGGATGATGGCTTAACACGGCGTCAACGCCGCTAAAGCATCCGTCTCTGACCATGAAGACTTTACCGTTGAAGTTTTCCTCAGCTGGGCAACCAAAAAACTTTATCGTGCCCCCAATTCGGTGTTTCTGCATTGCGTTTTTGATGGCTACAGCCGCTGCCATGCCGCTTGTGCCATGAATGTTGTGTCCGCAACCGTGTCCAGGTTTTCCAAGATGTAATGGTTCTTTTGAGGGAGCCTTCTTTTGTGAAAGTCCAGGTAAAGCGTCAAATTCGCCCAATATGCTTATGACGGGTTTGGAACTGCCCCACGATGCAACGAAAGCTGTAGGCATCCCCGCGACTCCACGTTCAACCTTGAAGCCGTTTCTTTCAAGCTCGTCTGCAAGAATCTTCGAAGACTTAAACTCGATCAGCCCGAGCTCAGCAAGCTCCCAAATTTCGTCGCTGATTTTGATTATTCTTGTCCTGTTTTCCTCAATCCATGAGCTGGAAGACTCTTTTTCGGCTGACATAGCTAACACCACGCATAATAGAAGAACCTTAGACGCATTTAATTCTAACATGCCATTGCCTGTTTCGAATATGCATGTTTATATACCGAAAACGAGACCGAATAAATTGGGCTTACCATGCCGGGTCCTGTAATAATCGTAGACTACGATCCCGATTGGCCAATTCTGTATGAAAAAGAGAAACAACAAATTCTAGAGGCAGTCGGAGACAGAATCTTGGCCATCGAACACGTAGGCAGCACCGCAGTGCCCGGTTTGGGGGCGAAGCCGATCATAGACATAATGGTTGGAGTCCATAATAAGACCAACGCCGATGAATGCCTTTTTCCATTACAGAAAATCGGCTATACTGATGTTACGCCTGAACCCGACAACTCAGAATGGTTTTACTGCCTAGGAAAAGCGCCCCACAGTGTAGGATACCACCTGCACCTCATGAAATTCCAAAGTGGTCACTGGAACAGACATCTGGTTTTTCGAGACTACCTAAGAAACCATTCGGACGTGGCTGAAAAATACTACAAACTAAAAAGGAGGCTCTCAAAAAAGTTCGGTATAAACCGCGTCGGCTACACGGACGCAAAAACAGCATTCATAGAAAAAATCGTTCATTTAGCCCAACAACAAATTGTACCAACCTAGCAACAATCCAACAAAAAAAATTGTTTTTGTAAAATGGCGCCGGGTGTGGGATTCGAACCCACGCGACCAAACGGTCACAGACTTAGCAGGCCTGCCCCATACCAGGCTAGGGTAACCCGGCTTCGACGATTCTGCTTGCTGTTGTGCAGTGGCTTGTTGCCCAGCGTTTAGATAGATGCGGACTTTGGTTATTATTCTTTTTTCCCAATCAATCAGGAAGGGGTTGTTTGGGAAAGCTGAAATAATGACTGTGACGTATCGGGTTATGATGGAGGAGGACGACTGTTGAGCCTCATCGAGGGTTACGAGGTTAAGGGACGATGGCAAGCCGCGTTTGCTTGGAGTCGGAGCGCGGTGGACCTGGACTGTGCATTCGCCGTTTCAGGCGTACCTTTCATCTTGACGAAAAGCCTGACAGTTTCATTGTTAGTGTCTCGGCGGATAGCCGTTACCGTTTGTTCGTGAACGGGCAAAGGGCGGGTAGAGGACCACTGAAAGGCGAACTGGATTGTTACTACTATGAAAACTATGACATTGGTAAACTGTTAAAGAAAGGTCGTAATGTTATCGCGGCTGAAGTTGTGTGGTTTGGTCTCAACAGCCCAAACAACGAAATCCACAGTGGTTACTCTGGGTTTCTTCTGCAAGGACCAAGGACCACAGGCATCGACACGCCGAAGAACTGGAAGGTACAAGTTGACCGCGCCGTCAAACCGAACGTTACACATTTTTCCAACGCAATGAACTTTCTGGACCATATGGAACTGGTTGACGGAACCAAATATCCCGTCGGCTGGTGGTACCCAGGTTTTGACGATTCCGACTGGGAAGATGCCTGTTTTGTTGTCGCCGCAGACGTGGATCCCACGTGGGGCGAATTACACGCCGTTTGGCACTTGACGCCGCGCGATGTGCCGATGTTGGTTGAGGAACCGAGAAGCTTCGTTCGCACCATTTGCGACATGAAAGAGACGGAACACCTGTTCGGCGACGCGCCAAAAGGGTGGAGGCTAGTGGCAGGTGAGGCTGGCGAAATAATTCTTGATGCAGGCGTGTTGACAACGGGGTTTCTTGAGCTTCAATTTGAAGGGGGAAAAGGACGTACCGTCGAAATAATCTATGGAGAACAAGTCAATGAAAATGTTACTAGGGGCAACCGTACTTTCCCAACGAAAAAGGCAGTTCGGGATGAACTTGAAAGGGGCGTAATCGTTGGCTACTACGATACGGTCGTTCTTCCCGGCGGATTTTTCTATTACGAGTCTTTCCATTGGCGCACCTTCTGGTTCATCCGCATAAAAGTCTCCGCTGGAAATGAACCCTTTGTTCTCAAAGATGCAACTTACAGGTTCACAACATGGTCTCAGGAACTAAAAGCCAACTACGAATCTTCAGACCCAGACTCGAAAAGAATGATGGAAATAAGCTGGCGCACGCTTCAGTTGTGCAGCCACGAAACCTATGAAGACTGCCCGTACTACGAGCAGCTGCATTACATTTTTGACGCCCGAAACGAGGCGCTCTGCAGCCTTGCCTTGGCTGGAGAAACCAGACTGCCGCGACGTTCAATCCTCCTGTTCCGGAACTCGATGCGTCCTGACGGCCTTATCCATTGCCGCGTACCCTCGAGACGTACACACAGGCTGCCATACTTTGCTTTGGCGTGGGTCCTGATGGTTCAAGACTATTGGGAGTGGGTAGGCAAAAAGGACGCTGACTTCGTTCGGTCCAATCTGTTCGCGGTTGACGGTGTGTTAACGTGGTTCCGAAGCTACCTGCGAGAGGACAATCTTGTGGGCAAGCTTCCGTATTGGAATCCGATCGGAGGCAATGGCGAAGGAGGCTCGATGCTGACGAAGGCAGTTGCGGACGGTGGATCAACCTACATTTCCAGTCTATACCTTGCTGCCTTAACAGCCGCCATTCGTTTGCACGAGGAAGCTGGATTCAAAGAGGACGCTGACCGCTGGCGACCATTGGCAAACCGAGTAAGGATTGCCGTTCACGACTTATGCTGGGACAAGAAACAACGCCTGTTCGCGGAGTCTCCTGAACTGATAGAAAAACCAGTCAGCCAGCATAGTCAGGTGCAACCGATCCTTGCTGGAGCCGCCACGCAGGACCAAATCAGTCAAATCACGAGTAAACTTTTCACTGACGCAGTTAGCGGATTTATGCTGAAACCATATGGTTACTACCTTGCCCGTGCACTGGAACAGACTGGCCATTACGAAGAATTCAGCAAACATCAGCTTGAGGATTACCGACAGATGATGGTGCGGCACCTAACCACCTGGCAGGAGGGGGACGAACCCGGAAGAAGCGACTGTCACGCGTGGTCGTCTTGGCCAGCAGTGGATTTTCTGACCGCAGTCTTGGGGATTAAACCCTTGAAACCTGGGTTCGAGGTGATTCTTGTTAAGCCACAATTCATTTACGAATACGCCAAGGGGCAGATGCCTACGGTTCAAGGTATGGTCAAAGTAGACTGGAAAAAGGTTGGTAAAAAAATAGAAATAGATGTGGAAGGACCCAAGGGAATACCGGTCACTGTCCAATTGCTAAAAAACTATTCACGGCTGTATCCAAATGGCGGCAGAATCCATGTTGATATATAAAAGGAAATAGTGGCTTTCACTTCAACATTCTTAATCTAATTTGGGTATGTAGTCCTTCTCTGCTTTGTAGAGCTCTGCGAACATGTTTCTTATTTCTTCAAGCGAGCAAACCGCGGCTGTCAACGGGTCAAGCATTATTGCCTGCTCCGCCATTTCGTAGCTGCCGTTCATTATAGGCTCTCATCGCCAAGTCGTAAACCGCCATGTTCGCCTTGTTGAGCGCGGCTAACTGTGGGGGTAGTTCGCCAAAGTACGTGGGGTTCACGCCGTTGCGGTCGATCAAGCAGGCGACTTCAACAACCTCGTTCTGGGGAAGGTTCGTTATCAAGCCCGTGTTAAGCACGTTGCCGAAAATGACCTTGAACCTGTTGAACACTATGCTCTCAATAATTTCGGACGCGTACTCGACGCTTTTATTCAACTGCGGCTCCTCCTGTCCCGCAATTATCCGTTTCCTTCGCTCGTCAAGATCCTGCCTCCACTTTGGCCAGTTTTTGGCGTAGAATCCTCTGCCGCCAAGGTAGCCTTCGCGGCAATACTTATCGATGAGATCCGACCTTTTTCGGAAATACGGCAAGTACTCGGACATGTGACCACTTGACTCTGTCACGAAGTAACCGAGGTGAAGCAGAAGTCTCAAACTTAACTGGGTCCCTTTCGTAGAGAGCCTTATCATGTTTCACTTTCTTCTTTAGGTTCGGATACATGTCTTCGCCTTTGTATTTTAATTCGGTAAACCATGCCATGTGGTTGATTCCTGCGCACTTCCACTCTAACTCCTCATACGGCAGTCCCAGATACTTTGACAAATCAACGGAGGTTCCCTGGACGGAATGGCATAGCCCCACAGCCTTCATTTTTGAGGTGCGAAAGGTCGCAAGCATCATCATGGACATCGGGTTCGTATAGTTAAGCACGTAAGCGTTTGGGCAAAGTCTCTCGACGTCCTTAAGTATCTCCAGCCAAGGCGGAACGGTCCTTAAGGCCTTCATTACGCCTCCTGGACCAACGGTGTCGCCGATGCATTGGTCAACTCCATACTTTAATGGGATCTCGTAGTCGTACTTGACTGTATGGACTCCGTTGACTTCGATCGTGTTAATTATGAAGTCGGAGTCGCTCATGACCTCTTCGCGGTCAGTTGAGGCTGTAATCTTCCATTTTGTCTTCAGCTTCTCGTTGACAATCTCGGTTGCTCTTTGAGAAAGCTTCAACCTCTCCGGGTCTATGTCCACTAAGCACAGTTCGCCTTTGTCAAGCCCCGGAATCTGGAAAATGTCTTTACTCAGAACCGGCGCAAAGCCGCTTCCCGCTCCAAGATAGGTAATTTTTATCAATTAAGGTCCTCCTTTTGCGGAAATATATTTGAAAATAGTATATTACTTTTTCTCAGATGGTATTACTCGTTTTTCTATCTGAAGGTTTAAGATTTGTATTTTCCGTACTTGTGGACTAATTTAATTATTCTCTTGTATTGTTCAAAGCTGACGTCCTTAGGCACAGAATGGTCGGAGTGGTAGATGTAGCCACCGTCTTCCTTTGCTGCTGTAATCTTCTCTTTGATTTCTTTCTCTATAGGTTTCGGGTCGTCGAGGGCCATGAGTCTCACGTCGATGCCTCCCATGTAGGAGATTTTGTCTCCGTATTTTTCTTTGAGCTCTATGAGGTCCATGCCGGATTTAACTTCCAGCGGTTGAAGACAGTCAATCCCCTCCTCGATAAAGAACGGAATGAGGTCCTTGACTTTACCACAGCAATGAAGGAACACCGGCATCTCGTGACTATGGAAGTATCGGCACAGTTCCTTGAACACAGGATGCATCTGCTCCTCATAATACTTGGGGGAAAAAAAGAGTCCTCCTCTATAACCCAAGTCGCAGTAGAGGAAGGCACCGTCAAACTTGAACCCTCCTTTCATCATTAGGTCGCACATATCTATGGCTAGCTTTGCGTCCGTCCAGTACATGTCTTTGACCCATTCTGGCTCTTGGATGACTGCCCTTAAAAGGCGAGGTAATGCTACGTAGAGCATTATCTTGTCGTATCCAACAACCGCATTGTAGGTGATGAAGCGTCCTCGACTGTGTTCGCGATGAAAAGACTGCAAACCTGATACCCAATCAACCCTGTAATCGCTTGGCTTCAATTTGGGCTTGATTTTTTCCCAGTCTTCCCTGTTCTTGCACGGGTAGTCGATAATCATGGGCGTGGTTGAATAGTCCCTGTGGTTTTTCCTAACTCCGCCATAACTGTTCTTTTCGACAATGTATTCATCGTCTTCAGAAAGAACCTCAACGGGAAACATCGGCGAAGTATCAGGTCCAACGCTTCCCATCTCGTAACCGAAGTAGTCAGCAGTCGATATCCCTGAAGGTAATCCTTCGTTTCGCCACCGGTCAACCGTCGCTGCCCAGGGACTGTCGTGAATCGGAATTCGGTCAGCTTCACGGTGATTCAAAGCCAGTTTGATTCTTTCGCGAGCATTCATTCCAACATCACTACTTTTTCTACGCATATCTATTTTATCTAATTTATCGATCCTCGGGAAATCTTTTATGAACGAAAGTTAAAGAAGATTACAGATGCAAGATGAAGAACGGAAAACACATTATGGGAATATGCGCATACACCTATTCAGACCCCGATTATGTTCTGATGAAACAGGCGGGAATCGAATGGATCAGAATAGGCTTTACTTATCCATTCAAAGACCGGTTGCATGGCGAGTCTAACCCCCGGTTTCTGGAAACGGTAGAGCACGTGAAAACGTTAAGAAAGAAAGGCTTTAAAATAATGGGGGTCACTCCGCTTACAGGTTCCTATCGGTTCAATAAAAAACTAGGTAAAACAGTTTGGCAGCCTGAATTGCCTAAATGGGCGGGAACCTATGACTCGAACAGGTATTATGAAGCCTACCGCGAAGGATGCAAAGAGATGGGTGAACAAACCGCTGGGCTTGTGCAGTTGTGGCAGGTTTCAAACGAGATGGACATACGCATCTTCCGAGGACCCATGACCGTTGAGCAGGCTGTTCGTTTCCTGAAAGAGGGAAGTTTGGGCGTCAAAGAAGGCAACCCAGAAGCCGAGACAAGCATCAATCCCGCGGGGCTAGGTGCCGATGGTAGATGGCTCTTCGAAAACCTGTATGCAAGGGGCGAGAAACCCCTTGATTACGCTGGGATAGACGGGTATTTCGGTTCTTGGGCACCCGGCAGTCCTGAGAGTTGGCCTCCGCTTCTGGAAAAGATTCACCGAATCACCAATGTTCCCGTCGTCATTCACGAGTGGGGGTACTCCTCCATAGGGCGCGTGAAGGAAAGTCCTAAGGGTTCTCCGCCGGAAGGCTGGAACGGTTGGAACTGCTACGAGAAGGCGTGGTACAACGTTTGGAAAAAAGAGCATTCAGAGGTTGAACAGGCTGAATTTGTGAAGGTTGCGCTGGGGATGTTCGCAGAGATCCCTTACCTTTTGGGTAACTTCTTTTTCCGTTGGCGTGACCCTCCGACGTGTTGGCAGTGTGGTCAGCCTGAGTGTCCATCGGAATGTGGCTGGGGACTCCTCGACGTAAAAGCTAAGCCTAAGCTGGCTTACTATGCTTACAAGGAAGCCGTGAAAGCGGCGTTTACTACTTAAGACTAAGGAAATCTAGCTGAGCTACAACTCGACATGCCAAAGCTGCTTTTCCAAAGTGCTGATTTTTCTTTTAATAATTGATTTTAGGCGTTTCAGTCTGGTCTGATTTGTTCATCATCAGGTTTTGCTGTTTAAACAACATTCTGCATTGGCTTAGACTTGTTCTGTTTTGTAACGCATCTATTCTGTTGTTTTGGGCGCAAAAGGCTGTTCTATAGGACATGAAGTTATTGAATATGAAAGGCAAAGGTCCAGAATAGATTGTTCTGATGTGTGTGACATACGACTTTCAATTATGCATAACAAATAGCTGTTTTTTTGTGTTTTCAACGGTTTCAGGTTAAAAAATAATTTATTGTGACATTTTCGTTATTATTTTTATCAAGTTATATGAGGCATATAATTACCATAAACCGTTGCACAGATAAACTATATATCCACTTACGTATTTCTCTACAAAAGAAATGGAGAGCCAACAAAAAGCAACTAAGCAACGTGGACCTATGTCTAGGTTTGTTAAGAGTCTTGACGCTCTCTCCTCCAAACCATGGGCGAAACATCTCGTCTATATTTCCGCCATTGCCTTCTTTTTCGCCTTGATTCTTGTCCCCCCAGTAATCGGCATACTCCAAAACATCGGCAGCATAACGCAGATTTATGAGATGCCAGAGCTGCTTGCGAGAGCGAACTCAGCCATCGCATGGTCATTTTTAACTGCTTTCGCTGTTTCTGTTTTAGACCTTGTCGCAGCTTTGCCGCTTGCATGGTTCATCGTTCGAAGCAAATCCAGACTGATTAACGTGATAGATACTTTAGCCGATGTTCCTTTCCTTATTCCAACAACTGCCCTAGGATACTCCGCAAGCCTGTTCTGGAGCCAAAAAGGAGGAATCTCCAGCCTGTTCGGAGTTGAGACGCTTGTTCCACCAGGCTTCGTGCTTGTACTTCTGCTTCACTTCGCCTTCTCTTACCCCGTGATCGTAAGGGTCATGGTAGGCGAACTACTAGGCTACAAGCAAGTTTACGAAGTAGCAGCCAAAACTCTTGGCGCCCCACCCTTTACGTCGGTGAGAACCGTAACCTTGCCCCTGTTGAAGCCAGCGTTAATCGCATCTTTCCTTCTAGCCTTCGCCAGATCGCTTTCCGAAACAGGAGCCACCGTAATGGTGGCTGGATCATTCGAGAATGGTCCCGTGTTCATATATTACAACACCGAAATGAAGGGCGCCCTTGTCTATGTAAGCTCGCTTCTTATTCTGAGCTCGGTCGCAGTGTTCCTCGCCATAAGGCTACTTGCTCCACGATTGAAGCTTCCAATTAGACGGGCGTGGCCAAATCTTGAAAGAAAATTAAGCAGTAATACATCCGTTAAAAGCAGGGATCTCGTAGCAATTGCAGCGTTTTTTGTGTTCGTAATTTGCCCTTCACTTTTCATCGCATTGCCCCTAACTAACGCTTTACTAACGGAACTTTGGGCTGCAGGCTTTAGGCGGAGCTGAACCGTGGAACGCCTTCTGGAGCAGTATGCTCTTGTCTTACGTTATTGGTTTCATATCCACAATCACAAACGTTGCAGCTGGATTGCCTGTGGCGATAATTATTGCTCGTAAGAAGCTCGGTCGCCTAACTCCGGTTCTGGATTCACTTGTTAACATTCCTATCATCGTTCCTTCGATTGCTCTCGGCATTTCACTAAAATTCTTTTGGGGAAGCCTTCAGGCGCCTGAGTTTTGGGTTCTCGTCCTTTCGCACATAACAATAACCTATACTTATTTCGTTTTATCCATGTCTGCAGCCATCGAAAGCGTGTCGCCAGAGATGGAAGAGGTCGCCAGCACACTTGGGGCTAAGCCTTTCACTATCTTTAAAAGAATAACTTTACCCTTAACGAAGTATTCGGTCTTTTCAGGCGCTGTTCTTGTTTTTACTCGATGCATCGGCGAGACAGGAGCAGCTAAGGCAGCTGGAGGCGCCTTGAAAACTGTTCCCGTTTTGCTGGTGGATTGGATTGTAAAGGGGTATGCCTCGCCGTCTGAGAGCGCGTTAGGGATTGGTTTTCTCATCTTGGCTTCTTTCATGGTTCTCCTTTTGATAAGAATTATCGTCAGAGGTAAAGGGTGAAAGGGGAATGCCGTCGGTTCGTCTAATCAACGTTACAAAGAGGTTCGGGAAAATTTCTGCAATTAACAAGTCTAAACCTAGAAGTGGAAGACGGCGAATACCTTTGCGTTTTAGGTCCAACTGGCAGTGGAAAAACGACTTTACTTAAGCTTATTGCCGGAATAATTAAACCCGACGAAGGCGAAATATTCATCGACAATGAACTTGCCAATAATGTTCCACCTCAAGAGCGAAACACCGCTTTTGTTCCACAGAACTATGCCCTTTTCCCGCATCTAAGTGCCCTCCAAAATGTTGCTTTCGGACCAACCTCAAAAGGTCTTAACAAAGAAGAAGCCTACAGAATTTCGATGAAAATGTTGGAGATGACGAGGTTGGCTGGAAGGGCAAATTCACAACCAAATGAGCTAAGTGGCGGCATGCAGCAACGTCTCGCGCTGGCAAGAGGACTTGCCTCAAACGCCAACCTGCTTTTACTGGACGAACCTTTAGGAGCCTTGGACGCCCGCATCAGGGTTGAACTTCGATACAAAATTAGGGACCTTGTAAAGGAAAGAGGGTTCACTGCCATCCATGTGACACATGACCAAGAAGAAGCCATGATTGTAGGAGACAGAATCGCGGTTCTACGACAAGGCAAAATCCAGCAAGTAAACGTCCCCTCCAAAGTTTACAATGAACCCCAAAGCATTTTTGTAGCCAACTTCGTCGGCGGCGCAAACTTTCTAGAAGGATTCGTCGTAGAGAGAGACCAACAGGGAGCTCGGATACACTCCGCAACCGTTTCATCGTACGTGTCAGAGAAATTGATTACTCACCCGGAGAAAAAGTGGTTCTGGCAGTAAGGGAGGAACTAACGAAAATAGTTAAGCGGATTGGCGAGGAACAGGAAATCAATTTCTTTCCAGGAACTATTCAATCTGCTAGTTTCTTAGGAAACTCAACAGTGTTCGAAATTTTGCTAAAAAATGGTGATGTAGTTAACTCGAAAATTCCAGTAAACCAACAGAGAAAGACGTTTTCAGACAACGAAAAAGTCTACATTAGGCTTCAACCAGAGAACATAAAGACATACCCATATCCTCAGGCGGGTCTTTTCAGGGAGCTGGAGGCTATATAGATGCCCTCGGTTCAGACTGGTGAACATAACAAAAAAGTATAGAGACATAACAGCAGTGGAAAACGTGAATCTGGCAATCGAAGACAAAGAATATGTGTGCATAATTGGTCCAAGCGGATGCGGCAAGACCACACTGATAAAGTGCATTTCAGGCATTATACAGCCAACCGAGGGAGAAATCTACATCGACAGCAAACTTATGAACGATGTTCCAATTCAAGACCGAGGAATCGGATATGTCTTCCAAGACATCGCTCTTTTCCCCCACATGAACGTCTATGAAAACGTTTCATACGGACCTTTTGTTAAAGGGTGGAGCCCGTCCAAAATTAGGATCCTTGTCAAAGAAATGTTAAACATGATGGTTCTCGGAGACAGAGTCAACGACCACCCAAACGTGCTAAGCGGAGGCGCACAACAAAAAACAGCGATCGCACGAGCCCTTGCGTCAGGTTCCCTCCTGTTGCTACTTGACGAACCCCTCGGTTCGTTAGACATCAAGGTCAGAAAATTGTTAAGACATGAAATCAAGAAGATGATTAAGGACCTTGACCTCACAGCAATCCACGTCACTCACGACCAAGAGGAAGCTATGGCAGTCGCGGACAAGATTGTCGTTATGAAAACGGGCAAAATAGTCGAAGTCGATACACCTTTACAGACTGTACCTTCATCCAAAAGAACTTTTCACAGCAAATTTTGTTGGCGAAGCAAATTTTTTCGAAGGTTATATTACCGAGGAGACGGATAAAGGGACTAGAGTAAATGTGGATGATTCTTTTCTTTACAGTTTGGAAAAAGCGTCCTCTAAAGACGCCAAAGTCGTTGCAGCAATCAGACCCGAATTCGTAGTCATAGAAAAAAAACGTAAAATTGAACCGCTTTGGAAGGGATCAGTCGAGGCGGTGACCTTCATGGGAAGCATGGTACGGTACGAAGTCAAAACAAAAAATGGTAAAGTCGTTGTTGTAAAAACTCCATTCTCTTCAGCTTCACAGGAACTGAGAACAGGAACTCGGGTTAACTTAAAATTTCCTCCCGAGTCTGTCTTGCTTTACCAGTACCCACAGTCGGGGTTGGAGAAGGAGATTTCGGTGGAATGACTAAAAAATGAGGATTTTGTATATTCAAAAAGAGTAAACTTTAAAATCACTGGTGTGAAAGATGAAAAAAGAACAAGTTAGGAGTTTTCCTGTGATGGAAAGTTGGTTCGAGAAACGGCGGAAAAATAAGGTTTTGGACATAGCCTATAGGCAAATGACGGTGGCTCTTGACACAGTCAACGATCTTGAAAGAGCAATTAAAGCTGCGTCAGCTGATGACGTAGAGGAAGCGAAGACAACGATTGAAAGACTCTTCCGGGTGGAAGAGGAGATAGACAACCTTAGAAGAATGGTGTTCGAGGAGCTAACAAAAGGCAACCTTGGATTCCAAGAACGCGAAGACATCATGCATCTTGTCAAACGTCTAGACATGATGGCGGACTATATCAAAAACTCAGCAAGAAACGTCCTCGTCCTACTAAATGCAAACATTCCAAAAGAAGTATGGAAAGCCTTTTACGAAATGTCGACTGGCATAGTTCGAACCGCAGCAGTTTTGAGGGAAAGCCTGCGATGTTTAGGCGAAGATCCTGTTCAGGCAAGAGTAATGTCAGAAAAGGTTGAAGATGAAGAGAACAAGGTTGACAAAAAGCAACTGGAAATTAAGAGTCTTCTCTTAAAATATGGCACCGAAATAAATCCGTGGAGTCTTTTGATCCTGAAAGACCTGTTAGACGCTATGGAGGAAGCAGCTGACAGTTGCGCTGACACAGGAGACTATATTCGTATCCTAACCGTGGAGTTCAAATAAACAACAGCGCGAAATTTGGAATCCACAGTTACTTCTTGGCAGCTTCCTCAAGAGCAACCACAGCAGGCAAGGTTTTACCCATTAGAAACTCTATCAACGCGCCGCCAGCTGTGCTGATATAGGACATCTTGCCCGCAAGCCCAAACTCCTGAACAGCTGCAACCGTGTGACCACCACCAACCAACGAGAAGGCTTCAGATGCAGCTATGGCTTCAAGTATTGTTTTTGTGCCCTTCAGGAACTCCCTTTTTTCGTACACTCCCGGAGGACCACTTATAACAATGGATTTAGCCTTCATTATTATCTGACTATACTGCTTGATTGTTTGTGTCCCAATGTCGAAGATCGAAAATTCGGTTGGAAGGGAAACCACAGGCAACTCTTTTCTTTTTCCGTTCTCTTCAACAGCAACATCAACTGGAGTCTTCACCTTGCCTGGATACACAGCCATCAACTCTTTTATGCCCGGAACCAAACCCAAAATCCCCTGTTTTTCCAGCAGCTCCATGTTCGGTTTCCCAAGGTTCACTCCGCTTGCCAGCATGAAAAGGTGCCCTGTGATTCCTCCGGTCAGCACGAAATCCGCAATGTCGTTCTTAAGGACGTACTTGGAAATTTCGAGCGAATCATCAGCTTTTGCTCCACCGAGAATGAAAATGCAAGGTTTCTGCGGAGACTCCAAAACCTTGTTGAGGGCCTTAAGTTCGCGTTCCATAATTCTCCCAGCAACCGTCGGAAGAACCGCGGAGAAACCTACGACGGAGGCGTGTGCCCTGTGAGCTGCAGAGAAGGCGTCGTTAACAAACACATCAGCCAAAGGAGCCAAAGCCTTAATGAACTCTGATTTAGCGTGCTCCTCGGGAGTTTTTGATTTCTGTTCGTCAGGGTAAGTTCTGGTATTTTTTAGAACGATGACTTCGCCGGATTTAAGGTTCTTAATAGCTGCCTTAGCCTCTTCCCCGTAAAGGTCATCCACGTATTTCACAGGCTTACCTAAGACTTTAGCAAGAATCATAGTATGTTGTTTTAAAGGAATGAAGTCTGGGTCTCCAGGTCGTCCTTGGTGGGCTAGAATTACGACTTTAGCTCCCTTTTCAACCAATTCCTTTATTGTTGTTTCGCCGTGAGCCTTTATTCTCGTATCATCTAATAATTTCAGGCTTTGAGGGTCCACGGGCGAGTTAAAGTCAACTCTCACCAGCACTACTTTTCCTTTCACCTTAACGTCGTCTAAAGTTCGAAACTCCGTCAAACCCTCTTCACCTTAATTTTAAGAAACATGGAAGAAGAAATGGCTATATTGCTTGTGTGGTTTTTTACAATCCTGCTTTTTTGCCGACCAGTTCGATGAGTTCAACCATTCTACAGGAGAAGCCCCATTCGTTGTCGTACCATGCGAGTACTTTAGCTAGATTTTCAACCGTCATAGTTGAGAGGCTGTCGACAACAGACTGAATAGGAGGAATGGTTCATGTCGCTTGAAACCAACGGTTCCTCCGTGTAATCCAAAATTCCCTTAAGTTCGCCATTAGCAGCATGCTTGTAAGTCTCATTGATCTCTTTCGCAGTGGCTGGCTTTTCAAGAACCGCTGTTAAGTCCACAATTGAAACGTTCGGAACCGGAACACGTAATGCTAAGCCGTTCATTTTCCCCGACATCTTAGGTAAGACTTCACCAATGGCTTTCGCTGCACCCGTGGTTGTTGGGATGATGTTTATTGCTCCAGCCCTAGCCCTACGAAGATCAGGGTGAACCAAATCTTGTATTCTTTGATCGTTAGTGTAAGCGTGCGCTGTTGTCATTAAGGCATTTTTTACACCAAAGTTTTCATCAAGCACCTTCGTCACGGGAGCAAGACAGTTCGTGGTGCATGAAGCATTAGACAAAATATTGTGCTTGCTCGGATCGTAGCTTTTATCGTTAACTCCGAGAACAATCGTGATGTCAGGATTCTTTGCAGGCGCGGAAATCAGCACCTTCTTGGCACCGGCTTGCAGGTGTTTTGACGCGCTTTCACGGTCTGTAAACAATCCTGTAGATTCGACCGCCAAGTAGACGCCCATATCTTTCCATGGTAATGCTGCTGGGTCCCTTTGACTTAATAATGGGACTTTTTGGCCATCAACAACTATGGCATTTCCTTCAGCTTTAACGTCGAAGGGTGCTCTGCCGTGGACTGAGTCATATTTTAACAGGTGAGCCATTGTTTTTGCGTCGCCAATATCGTTAATTGCTGCAAAATCGATTTTCGCCTTCCTTTCAATCGCAGCCCTAAAAAGGAGCCTGCCGATTCTTCCGAACCCGTTAATTGCAACTTTTATTGTCATTATTTATTCACCTTTGTCTGAGAATTGTTAATTTAAGTTCTCCTAATAAGGTCTTCGCAAACATGACTATGCTTGTTACTTTACCACAGAAAAATTCATGTTACGTTTGTATTTAATTTTGAAAGGTATGGACAAATTATCGCTTGGAACATGCTATATCAAAAAGGTCTTCAATTGGCTTGTCAACCAGACTTAGTGCTGCTTTTTCACTTTTTTCCATTGAAGTAATTCTCGTTAACTCTTTAAGAAAATCTGGCTTAACATAAAGTGTCAGCTGCTGGTCATCACGCGTAAACCTTACGGAAAGCGAATCTCCGTCTCTAAGATCAATGTTACGTTTTCCCATGGTGCAACCTGTTGCTACCTGTACACCGTCCACAAAACAGGAACGTGGCGGAGTAGGCTCAGTCTCGACACAGGCATGCATATCAAAAATGTTTTTTCCCAAAATTTCGTTAGCATACAAACCAGCCTTCAAACCTAAAACTAGATAAACTCCTAAATGACCATGAAACTTTGCAGCTTCCTTAAGCAGTCTTTTTGGAACTGAGCATAACATTCAATCAACCTACCTTCATATCATCAAAACGTTTACATTTAACCACAATCATGACGGCTTTATCAAACATGTTTTTAGGGGAGTCTCTAAACAATAGTTTACATCCTTTTTTAAACATCTTTATAACCCAATACATTACATCGGATTGGGTTTGATGTTTAGGTAGACAAGAGGACCCTTTTCCAATGATATCTTGGATATCCTATAAGAAATTGCATTTAGGACGTCTAGGGAAAACGTTTGTGGGAACTCATGAGTCTGGATTGATGCCTAAATTACGTCTAGTTGTCTCCTCCGTCATTAATTGTTCTGCAATAAAACCTACCATGCAGATTTCGCCTTGAACCAGAAGTTTCCGCATTAGCATTTGTTTCAGTTCCTTTCTATATTTCATTTTTTGAAGGAAGGTTCTTGTGTCCTTAATCTGCTTTAAGACTTCTTTAGGAGGCTTTGGCATGGTTGTGAGCACCTCAACCCGTTCCCTCCATTTAACTACCCAAAGGCTTGTCCAACATCTCAAAAAACATCTAAAGGATTCATGATCACTTTCCAAATGTTCTTGGATTGCTGCGTCAACTTCTCGAAGGGATCTTAAGGCAAACTTCCATTTAACCCATTCCTTAAGATCTTTACAAGCGTAGAGCACCATTTGGTAATCCGACGAGTAGGGTTCAAACTGTGGTAGATAGCCTATAATCTCCTCAGCTAATAACGAGAAAAGCCTTCTGTCTAGCGTTAAGGAGATCCTTTGTATCATACGCTTGACCCTTCGATAGTATATGTGGAAGGATTTAAGGTTGTTCAAACTTTCATTCCAAATTGAAACTTAATTTTTTGACAAAAAAAATTCGATTATGACTAAGATTAGATTGGAAGTTCACTTCTTCTTGGTAGACCGTTCCTTGCTCCCATCTCGGTCAGGACCCTTGAGGCAACAAAGTTTCCTATTACTCCGCATTCTTTGAGTGGTTTTCCATTTAGTAAGCCATAGATGAATCCTGCGCAGAAGGCGTCACCAGCACCCGTGGTGTCCACAACATTCACCTTGTATGGTTCTACGAAGTGCCTTTCTTTACCGTTAGTGACGTAACATCCTCTGTCTCCAAGTTTAACTGCAACCACTTTTACCCCTTCATCCAGCAACACCTCTGCACCTTCCGGACACCCCTTTCCAGTCAATAGCCATAATTCGCCTTCGTTAGGAAGTGCAGCATAACATTTTTTCACTAAGGGTCTTAAACGGTCAAGCCCTTTACGGGCATATATCATTCCCGGATCAAGAACCACGGCGATTTCTGGAAGCATGTTAATCAGCTTAATCTGTGCCCTAAGAGGATCGTTGGATGCAAAAGATGTTAAGTGCAGGAATTTTACTCCAGTAACATATTCGAGGTTGATCTCATCGAATCTTAAGGTGCTGTTTACTCCTGGGTCTAAGTATAACGCCCTTTGACCTTCTTGATCCACAAACCCAGTGACTGAGCCGCATCGTCCGTCTTTTGAGACTACAATTCCGTCTGTGTTCACGCCTTCCTTTCGGAAAGCCCCTAAAAGATACTCGCCGTCCCTTCCAGCAGCAACCTTCCCGATGTAACCGGTTCTTACGCCAAGCCTTGCCAATCCAACAGCGGTGTTTGCAGCAGAGCCGCCTGGCGACTCAACGAATTCCTGAATTTCGCTTTCTTCTTCAGCTTTGGCTATACGGTTGACCTTGTAAAGCTTATCAACATTTAGGGCGCCAAAGCAGACAACATCAAACGTCAACGGAGCAACTCCTTTAAGTTGATCCTGTATTTACCAAGTTTTTCCCCATAATTGCCTGCGGAAATATTCATTACCCCTTCAACACTTGACGCAGCCTCTATTCCGACTTTCATTGCCTTTTTTACCACAGACAAAGTTATACCATTGATGACGATTTCTGGGATGAACCCTACCTCCTTTGGAACCTTCGACAATGTTCCGAGATTCCTCTTAAGCGAGGGACAATAGGGATGATTTGTGGTTGGTCCAATTTTAGGAAAAATGGTTTCAGCTTTTGACCCAGCAGAGCATATTCCGAATGGTGCGATAGCGCCTTCAACCGTACTGATTGCTCTAAGAGCCCTATTTCCTGCTTTCATTACAGCCTTTTTGGTTGAACACATGTACCAGAAGTTGCCACCTATAACCCCCCTTCCGTAGCCAAGGTAACGTTCAATGCGAAAGTCTGGAACCATGATAGGCACCGTTATCATTTCTTTGTCAAGGAACTTTTCTGTCCATTCGTAGCCATCTCCACAGTGTCCTATACGGTCCATCGCGTCTATTTTGCCAATTTGGTCTTGACAAGCGTCGAAGACTGACGTAAAGGGCTTGACAAGTATGTCTTGACGTATCCGATATGAGAATTCCTTGTAGAACTTTTCAATTACCTCATTTAACGGTTTTTTCTCGTCAATGGCGCTCCAGAACTGCAGGATTGCGCCCCAACGTTTATCAGGTGTGTTTTCCTTGTCGACGTTTTTCTCGATTCCGCCTTCGACTCTTCCAATAACTATTGAGGGTGTTGCAGTAGCGTCTTCTGCAGCTCTCCTAACCGTAGCCTTATCGTCAGCAGTAACGAGAATTCTGAAATACAAACCTTCAAAAGCCTCAGCATAAGTGTCCTCAACCTCTACCATCACAAATCCCACCTACCGCAACATACAATCATATTAAGTTACAGTGGATAAATGCATGATGATTAATGGATTATTATTTTAAAAAAGAACCCGAAATTCCACAATGATGAAGCGTTCTGATTTGGTCACATTAGTCTTTAACCAAGTTTTCCCGTGGCTTTCCCTCTGACCATCTTTCTGAAGTCGCTGCTCTCTGATGCGAGCTTCTCCATATTGCTTGACGTTATTTTTTCGATTCTAACGGGCTTTTCTAAAACAACCCTCTTAAGCATACTGAATAGGGAAAGGCTACAGAACGATTTTATATAATCCAGTGACCAGTTCTCGGTTAAGTCGAACACTTTCTGTTTTCCGAACCGATTGAAGACCTCAGCCAGAATAGTTGTGATGTAAGTGTGATGCGACATCACAGCGATTTCAGCCTCTCTAACAGCGTAGCGGTTGCCATTAAAAGAAACAGTTAAGCCACCAGCGTTTCTAACAAGTCGGAAAGGGTCAACATCGGTTATGCTGTCACCTACATAGATTACGTCCGAAAGGTCAGCATTGGTTTTCTTGGTAATGTTTTTAATCGCATTTGCTTTCTCGTAGCCACCTACTGGATTAACCTCTTTAATCATTTTTCCTGCTTGCGTGCCGATTAGTTCCTGCCAAAATAATTCGTCAAGTCTTGCGATAGAATCTTGAGATTCTTTAGGAAAACTACCTAAAGAAACAGCGCTGTTAGGCATCTCAATCATGGGCATCGTTGAGAGTTCTTCGGTAATTGTTTTTATCTTTGTGATTTCGCCTTCAGGAAGTTGGTATTTGTCAATGTCTAGCTTGGTGCAATACACGTTTTCTTTAGGAAACCCAATGATGTCACACAACGAAAAAAGGTAATGCTCGTAGCTAGTGCTTACAATGTATGAGGGCATGAAGCTATTAACGAATCTTAAGGTTTCGCCGGCTCCCGGAACCAGCAAAACATTCTGCGAAGAGTAATCCTTAAACAATTTGTTTGTGGCTCCATAAGCCTTCAGAAATGGAAGAATAAGCTTTAACGTGTCTCCAGCCTTGTAACCAGGTTTCTTTACAATGTCAGCGAGAACGTCGTCGTAACGGCTGATCAGCGGAAAAAGGCGATTGCCGTTTGGAACGATGCGGCTCATCAGCTCGAACGCGTTGTCATTTTTTGAAATAGGGCCTTCGCAATCAGTAACAAAAACTCTTGGCCCTTTTTTCATTAAGGCTTCCTCAAATTTTGCATGTGTTTTATGCTCTTGCCTATATGCTGCGGAGAAGCTATGTCTGTTCGGTTCCAAAGAGCTCCCCCTTTGATGGCTGCTATTCCTTTGAGAGAAATTTCGCGTGCTGATTGAATATTTTCTCCGACACCGACGCAGCAGACCGTTCGTGACCCTAACGCATAACATTGTCCATCGTCCCTGATCTCCAATGATCCAGGATAAATTCGCATTATGTCGCCTTGCTTTGACACTAATTTTTCCGCATCGCCTAGGACAACAGGCGTCCCGATGTCGGTTTTGTTGACTTTATCGGGGAACACATCCGCATATCCGCCATACTCTGGAGGAACCTTGTATGTTGTCACTGTCGCTTTTTTCTCGACTTCGACTTTTATTAAGGACCCTTCAATCATCTTAAAACAAACTTCGACAAAATCATCCTTCAGAATAGGCAGAATGTTCATAATTTCGGGATCTCCGGCTCTGCTATTATTTTCAAGAATCATGGGTCCTTTCCGTGTGTGTATGAAAGCCACATAGAACGGTATGCCACGTAAACCGGGATTGTTACTGTTACCCCTTAACTTGTTAAAGATTTTATTGACAATCTTGACTTCTTTATCCCAGTCGCCGTGACTCATAAACGGTAAGAAGTTACTTTGGCCTTTGTATGATCCCATCCCGCCCGTATTCGGTCCAGCATCACCATCGAATGCGCGTTTGTGGTCTCGAGTTTCAGGCAGAGGAATAAGATGTTTTCCGTCGCAGAAGGCTTGAAAACTTGACTCTTCCCCTTCTATTTTTTCTTCAACAATAACTGAGCCTTGGCTAAAATTTAACATGAAATGTTCCCATAATTGGTCACGGGTATTGAAGTGGTCACCCCAAACTCCAACCCCTTTACCAGCCACTGGCGTATCTGGTTTTATGGCAACTTGGTTCTCTAGTTCATCTATCCATTTGAAAAGCGGCTTTTTCACCTCGTCTAGGTTGTGGTAATCCTTTGGATCGAAGACCTTGAACTGGGGATTAACTTCCGGGATGATGTCTTGAAACAGTCTTCTCTGTGTAACCTTACTTCCTTCAATGGCATATTTCTGGGTTGGACAAATCAACGGTATGCCTGCTTCTTTTTCAACGATATCTCTAACACCCGCAATGATGGGTTTTTCTGGACCTACGATTCCGAAATCAATTTTTTCACGAAATTTCTTAGCAAACTTGCATATCTCATTTGGAGAAAGCGAAGGGGCGACAACATGTTCTTTAGCCCTTTTTAGGTTGAATGGATTTTTTTGTTTGTCAACAATATACAGTTCAGTGATGTACTCTTGGCTTCGACATAGGGCGTCTACCATGGAAGCAGCTCTAGAGCCATATGAAACAACAAGAATTCTAACATGTTCCATTACATTCACCTATTCGTCACACGTAACAATTCCACACTCAACTCAGTCTTTATCTCGTTCCTTAATCTATATCTTTTTACTGTTTTTTTTAACTCAATGATAAAACTTATATCAAACATTCGACTTCCAAGCATTACTAATGTCCAAAACAAACAAAAATAATATCATGGCTTTAATTGTGTGTTCTGAAAGAATTTTGTAACTAAAAAACAAACAGGAGGAAAAAACGTGAAAATCGCTGAGTTAAGAGACGGCTTAAGAAGGATAGATGTAGAAGCACAGGTAATAGAAGTTTCTGAACCTCGAGAAGTAAGTTCCAAGTTTACCGGTGAAACCTACAAAGTGGCTGAAGCAACCATTAAGGATGACAGCGGAACAATAAAGCTCGTACTATGGAACGAACAGATCGGGCAAGTAAACGTAAGTGACACTGTCAAAATCGAAAATGGCTACATAAAATCGTTCCGAGGCGAAATCCAACTTAACGTGGGAAGATACGGCAAACTAACCATTGTTTAATACTGATAAGCTAAGACTTATACAAAATTTCAATACGAATTTTACAGCCATTTACCTAAATTGAGCTGTTCCACATTTTCAAATGATTCTTTAATTCTGTTGATGGCGTTTTCAACTCGTATTCTCGAAAACCCTTTCTCGTCACACAGGAACGTATAGATGTCGTTCTCTTTCAATGAAGTAGTCGTTGTATCATAATTGGAAGTTACTTCGGGCTTCAGGAAAATCGCCCTAACTTCCTCATAATGGTCAGCAATCCTAGATCGAATGTCGTTAGGAAAATTTTCGAGTCTGTTGTATTCCTTAATGAGCTTTAACGCTATCTTCGGACCGATACCCTTTACTCCCTTGTTAAAATCTGTCCCGATTAGGATTGACATGTCGACTAATTGGTTACGTGATATGCCGTGTTTCGTTAAAAATTCGTCTAAAACAATTAATTCGGGGTTTAAGGGTCTCGAAACCCCCTTGGAAGGAAGATACTCCTTACCGTAAATCGTAAGATACCTCACAAGCCTAGGGGTACCAAAAAGCAGCGAATCATAATCCTTGCTGCTTGACGCCCAGACATCGCCTTTCATCGCCATGTAGGCTGCCTGTGACTCTGCCTCGGACGGCGCCTGAACATGGGGAATACCAAGTAATGTCAAGAGCTTCTTTGCGTCCTGAACCATAGGACCAGTTAAACGGCTCATCATTACTGCTTTAGAAAAAGCTTTATCATAATCTCCCATCCTCAAGGCTTCCTTCCATTCCCTGGTTGCCTTTTCTCGAAGCTGACGCCTCTTCTCAATTTCCTCTTGCTTGAGCTTTGGAGGGGGACCGTCAAAAACGAAAACGAAACTCATGCTATATTCGGAAATTAAGTGCGTGACGCGGTAAAGAATACCTGCTAAATGTGATGTCACGGTTCCATCCGGACCAGTTAATGGAGTCGTATCACGCGTTCTGATGACGGAAAGGAATTGGTAGATGAAATTGTTTGCGTCGATCGCAAGTTTTTTTCCTGTAAGGTCCCGTAATTGGATATCGTTTTTTAACATTATGGGTGTTAGGTTGACTCCCAAGATACTCACTATGAACCGTTTATATGTTAAAACGATGTCATGTTACTATTATAAAATATTATAACATATTTTCTTTTTTTTAATAACGTTTTATGATTGAAGAGTTCACAAATGTTTTAGGGAAGAACCACAAGAAAAGTTTATAACCACCTATAAATATTCAAACTCAATGGTTGAAAAATGCAACCTCGTAAACTGTTTTATCCACCAAGGTTGTGCTGAACATGCAAACCCCTAATTTATGTTCTCCAAACTGCCCGAAATTTCGATGCGGAAAAAATGCTCTACAATTCAGAGGAAGGGCAGCGTGGTGCATATGGAGCGAAGAACAATGCGATCCAACAAACTGCAACTATCCAATATGCTTGACAAGACGCTTGCTATCCAACGGCAAGTGCGGAGAAACCGTAAAACGCAAAACGGTTGAGAAAGAACCCGAAGAAGACACCGTTCAATCAGTAAAAGTCAGAGGAAAAACATACAGAAAAATTGGTGAAAAGGAAATCTTCTAGGTTAAGATTCATGGTCCTTTTTGATCAAGAAACCCTAACAGCGTCATATCGATACAGATGACTGTGAGGTCATGTGATATACATTAAACGCCTTTAATTCTTCAAATCAAAGTTACGACCCCTTTGGTGTCGTAAGATCGGATATGTCTACACTGTAATCATATATTTGATTGATGAGAGAAGTCACTGAGATTATGTTTTGTGCAACGTCCATCGGTAAAGCATTACATATGGAATCAGCTTGGTGATGCATTTCTGTGATGTCAGTCTTTCTATTCCGAACTGATGCAGCCGTTGAAATATTACGAGAAAGAAATGCTGTTAACGCATCATTATAAGATTCGTGTATAATTTTGTAGAGTTTTGTAAAAGGTTTTGAATATTCTATGTCTAATCTTTTTCCACTAAAATGAGTCGCATAATCAGCAATTTGCGAAGAAAGGTCTCCTACAGACTCTACTAAACTTGCAGTTAAACGGTAGTCCAGACAATCTATAGGAGGAATTTCTAGTTTTTCGCTTAATCCAGGATTTTGAATAACTGTTCGAAGTATTCGTACTAATAAAAAGTAAAGGCGGTCAACTTCATTGTCCCTAGCTATCACGTTTTTCGCAAGTTGTACATCACCTTCAACTAGGGCAGTTAAAGCATCGTTAAACATGCCGGACGTAATTAAGTGTTCACGACGAAGGACCTTTTCAGGAGGAAGAGCTGATGGTTCCAAAAGACATTGCATCACCATTTTAGTGTAGTCTTCCTCAATAATCTCTAGACCGATTAACCGGCTTGACGTTTCTTTGATGGCTTCTCTTTGTTCCGTTGTGATCCTGTCTTTGGCTTCAACCCGTATTATGTCATATCCAAGCAGGTATTTTCCAATGATTTCACGGCTTAGATAAGGAGTGGGCTTCAAAACAATAATTTGAGGGACAGGTTCCAAATTATATTGCGGATCAATGATCAGATGGCCATCAGACGTTATAGAAGTTGATACAACAGTTCCTTTGTTAATTCCGTTTTTCACAGCCCATTCTTTGGGAAGGGTGACGAAAAATGTGCCACCCCTTGTTTTCTGAATTTTACGAAGCTCCATATGATTCCCTCAAAAACGGTATATTATAAATAGAATAATAGTTCAATGGAAAATATAAAGTTGTATGACCAACTTATTATTTGATTAATTATGACCATTTTTTTATAAAATATTTAAAGCGGTCTATAATAATCAATTATTCTTAAGGTTCACTAAATATTTTGGACAGTAATCAATCATTTTTTTGAATCTGTCATCTCCTAAGAAGCATTGCCTAATGATTCGGCTTGGAATCCCTAGGCTAATTTTCTTTGTCCTTCCATAACGACCTAGACTGATTACTCTAGAATTCAAAAGTCCCATAATGTCAAGTTCGCTGATTAAACCACTTACCCTTCTTTGCGTGAGTGGCGTATACCCTGTTTCGTCACACATCTCACAGTATATGTTATAAATATCTCCAGTAATTGAGTGGTCAACATTTGAATTTTTTAGAAGAAATACGCTTAGAAGCACAATTCGTGAGTGTATAGGTAAACTTTTTATGGTTTCTAATATTCTATCATGCTCAATTCTTGTTTGCGCTTCACGAACGTGCCCTTCATTAACGAACTTGTCTCCTCTTCTCTCAGCTACCTCACCTGCGACTCTTAAAAGGTCCAATGCTCGACGAGCATCACCATGCTCAGCAGCAGCAAGGGCGGAACATAAATCAATTACCCCTTTGTCTAGCACTGTTTCCTGAAAAGCAACCTTTGCACGTTCGAATAGTATATCATGAAGTTCTTCTGCATTGTAAGGTCGGAAAATTAATTCCTCTTCTCTTAATGTACTAAGTACTCTAGGATCCAATAATTCCTTGAATTTTAAATCATTAGAAATACCGAGAATTGTTACTTTACTATTTGTTAGTCCTTCATTTATTCGAGTTAATTCATAAAGGAGTATGTCCCCCCGATTCTTTATAATTGCATCAATTTCATCTAAGGCCACGATAAGAAGAACTTTTTTTGAATCTAATGATTTTTTGAAACGATCAAATACTTCGCCTAAAGCGAGTCCGGTAAAGGGAATTTCTGTATCAAGTTTGGAACATAAATATGAAAAAATCCTATATTCTGTGCCAACCAAACGACAATTAATAAAACTAACTTTAACGTTTGAACATAATTCATCAGCTTTTATTCTAAGCTTATTAAGAACATAATTAACAACCGCTGTTTTTCCTGTTCCCGTTTTTCCATAAATCAAAATGTTAGAACATATTGAACCTTTGAGTGCAGGAGCTAACATTTCACCCAAATATCGTATTTGATCTTCTCTATGTGGAAGAGAATCAGGAATATAATCATGACAAAGTGCCTCTCTCTTTTTAAAAATGACTGAACCCTTTAAAAATTTATTGAATACATCGTCTAGCACGTTTTGTTGAAGAATCATATCAATCCTCATTAGGAATTTTTAGTGAAATCTAAAATTCGTAAAACTGAAAATAAGGGGAACTATACAAAAAAATAAACTAGTCTTAATATATTTTTTAGAGAATCCAGCCCCCTATATTTCCACTACAGAAATTATTTTATATTCTTCAAAAAATGAATAATAAATAATAAATATATTTTTTAAAATTTTAATTTTATAACATTCTAAAGGAAACATAGGGGTGAGGGATTACTAAAAATACAATATATTATATTGAATTAAAATCAGTTTTATTAATAAAATATAATTTTTTTTTCTTATTTACTATTCTGTTAAAATATGTTTTAGGGCATCAAACTCTCTTTTTTTAGCCCAATTTTAATTAATCTGTCATTTTTTTCTTCTTTTAGAAAGTTAATTTGTTACCCCTCCCTTTCCTGTGGAAAATAAGACTAAGTTTTATTTAATCACTTTTTTAAAAAACGAATCTATTGTTAATGGTGTTAAATCAAATATGCTTAAAAATCCCTTTATTTTAAAATCGTTTCATTTTTTTGCTTTTTATCTTTTTTTATTAACCGAATTCTTTATAGGTTGTAAAATGTAAATACTTAACGCTAATACAAAATAATAGGCAGTATCAATTATGCCCCTTAAGAAAATGAGAGTCGAAGTTTTCGATGAAACAGGAAATAGGTATAAAGTTAGCGTTGAAGGAAATGTAACTAGAAAAAGCGCTCTACGAATTTTAGACATGATTGAGCTACTTGGAGGAATACCGGCATTCGAGAACAATCCTCAAAAAACTGAAGGATTTTCAAAAATTGATAAAGTCAGATTCATAATCGAAAAACATTTTCTTTTAACAAAATTTTCTGCCAGTGAAGCACAATTAACGTATAATCAGGAAACGGGAGAACAAATCGATTTAAGCACTATTTCAACATACTTATCCAGATTATCTGACAAGGGAATACTAATAAAAGAAAAGAATTCAAACAAAGTTCTTTTCAGGCTTGTATCTGAAGAATTAAGAAATTTCATAAAAAATCGTTAAATCCCTAAATTAAGAGTCATTCGCGTTCAAAAGGGTCTCCATCTCCTTTTTCAGACGATAAACGTACGGTGTTCGATCCGTTCGTCGTTCCACATAATCACTGACATACAGCTTTTTCATAAGTCGTGCCGTATGTTCTCTAGTTAATTTTATTTCATTACGTATCTGAACAGCTGTTTTCTCGCCTTGCTGAGCTAATAGCTCTAATATTTTTAATTCAGTTTCTGTAAGCGAGGCAAGGGCGCTTTCTCTTCTTAAAGGAATTGGGGAAACGTCTAATTTTTCATTGGTTTCATAACCGTTTGTAGCCACAGAAGTCATGATAGTTTCTTTTATAGGTTCAGTTTGTTGGCTTAATGTATTATTAATCATTTTTTTGGTGTTTTTTTTATGATTATTGACTATTGTTGCAGATTCTTCAATTTTCTTTAGTCTATCTTCTAAATTTGTTATTTTCGGTTCAATACGGGTCACAGCGTCAAGCGCTTCCACAATTTTTGAGTTATTTTTTTGTTCAAGGTCTCGAATTTTTTCATCCTCAGTTCGAAGTTCCTTATTAAAACTGATTATTATCTCATCCAATGCTTTTTTTGCTTTCATGTATTCTTTAGAAGCCTGTTTAATTTTTAGATAATAAGAGAGGGTCATGCATGATGTGAAAAGGAAAAGAAAAACGTATATTGCTGCAAAGATATCAATCATTCATTTTTCTCCATTCATTGTGACATCATAAATCACATATCACATTAGTATTAAAAGAAATCACATATTTTTAATAAAGTTTTCGTATCACAAAAAAACAAAATCATCTCACAATATAACAAATATTACTCACAAGCGTGATTATCACGTCATAATTTTCATAAAAAACACATCATACAAAATTTTATGTAACATTAAAATTGTGATATGTGATGTCACTTTCTTGACATTTCTTTAGGTCGTGATAATTGCTGTAAAGTTTTCTCTATCTCGTTTTGAAGCATATTTATGATACGGAGATGTTCATCTGAAGCTTTTTTTGATGTTAGAAGTTCCCTGTAAGCTTCGGTATAAGTCTGTATTCTGTTAGCAATTTCTACGTAAGGCTCAAGATTAGTAGTTTCAAATAAACCAAGATACCCTAACAAAATTAAAGTATATATTGATTTTATGATGTTTTTTCTGGCTTGAGAGAGAGTTCGATTAAATGCTCCGCGACTTACACCTGTTTTTATTAACCTCATATTAGCCTTTTTTTCATATGTCAAAAATTTACGAGTTGTTTTTCCAGCTAAAACATCAATTAAGAATGTTTCTAATTGTATTTTGGTTAAATGACTATTTTCTAAAAGTGATTTAGCAATTGGATCTGTAGAGATGCCTATTAACCATTTTCTAATACTTTCTTTTGTATTGGGATTAACCATCTTAACCGACCCTTAAGAAGAATACAACTTTGTATACACATCTTTTTTTGCATAATATAAATATTTTCATTAACTTTTTTTAGGCAAAACATTTTTTAATATCTTATAAAGGATTATATTTAATTATACATTATAATTATAATGAATTAATAATACCACTCTACTTAAAGGACGTCTTTGATTTTTTATTAAAAGAGCATTGAATTTAATATACACTTAATTATGTATTGAATACTTTTGATTTCAACCCCGACTGTGATGCTTAGCGTGATATAATTTGTGATAACAGTCGTGATGTTACATATGATCTGCAATGTGATTTGCTTATGATATTAAATTAACAAAATTTTATAAAATGTTCAAATCACAAATCTTTAAGTGTCAAACAAAGTCATACTATTACGGCGAATTACCATGGGAAGACGCAGAAGAAAGGTCGTCAGAATTCCTAAGAAAAGACTACCAAAAATTTTTCTATGCCCAAAATGTGGAAGAGAAGCATTAAGAGTTGAGATAAACGCTAAAGAAGAAAAGGGCATATTAAAATGTGGAGGATGTGGTCTCATTAAAGAAATATCAGTTAAGCCTTCATCTGAAGAAGTTGATGTCTATTGTAAGTTTATTGACGAATTTTATAAATAACCGAGGTCCAAGGGGTACATTGAATGATTGGAAAAACCGAGAAGTATATTTTAGAAAAAATTAAGCAAAATGGTGCTATACACATGACCCTTATAGATCCGGAAAAGATTGGTCAAGATGAAGCATCCTTTTTAGCAGAAGAGTGCGAAGCATGTGGAAGCTCATCTATAATGATAGGTGGCTCTACAATAACATCGTCATGTCATTTGGATTCAACAGTCAAAGCAATAAAAAAGTGTGTAAAGATTCCAATCATTCTTTTTCCTAACAATTTAACAGGCATAAGCAAACATGCGGACGCTATATGGTTTATGTCTCTTCTCAATTCTTTAGATCCATATTTTATAATGGGCGTTCAAGTACTCGCTGCCCCTTTAGTCATGAAATATGGGATAGAAGTAATTCCGCTAGGCTATCTCATAATTGGAGAAGGCGGAGCTGCTGCAGTAATCGGAAAAGCCATTTCAATTCCAAACAATAAACCTGAACTTTCAGTCGCTCATTCTTTAGCAGCAAAATATCTTGGTATGCGCTTCATTTATTTAGAAGCGGGGTCAGGTGTAGGCAAGCCTGTTCCAACTGAAATGGTACGTATGGTAAAAACAGTTGTCGGTATCCCGTTAATTGTAGGAGGTGGAATTAGAACAGGCGAACAAACTAGAGATATCGTTTCGGCCGGTGCAGACATTATTGTGACTAGCACCATTTTCGAAAAAACAGCAAAAGAATCTATCAAAAATAAAATTACTGAAATAATGGAAGGTATAAAAGAAGGAGTCAACAATAGAAAATAATAATAAAAAGGAGGCAAAACACCATGACTTCATTTGAGCATTATTTTACATCTTTAAAGGAAGCCATGAAACAAAACAATATTTATGATCTATGGCCAGACTTTGAACCCGAATTCGACGAAAGAGAATATGCTTGGACTGATTTGAAGGGGCTAGGGGAAACGTTACTTCTCAACTGTGGAAAATGTGATGGACCATCTGACATGAGACACGAAAGATGCCGAAACTGTGCAGATAAAAGAAAAGAGATCGCCCAAAATACTTACAAAAGGACGATGGGGCGAACGATAGAAAAATGGTCCACAACCATTCTTTGTAGAATCCATACAGAATAAAAATTTTTTATTCAACTTCCCTACATAATTCTAATGGAAATGATTAGAGATTATTATCATCCAAAAGCCTTTTTGATAAAAACAAAGAATGTAAAAAAGGGGCTTGTGACAAGAACAAAAATAGTCTCAACCCTAGATATACTCCAATGTACCGCAAAGGCAATTAACGAAAAAACTGGGATTCACTACTCCTCAATTCTGCATCATTTACATTTATTGGAAAACGAAAATATTATTAAAAGAAACAGTAAAAAACCATATATTTGGGTATTAACTGGCATAGGTCAAAAAAAGTTAATAGAAATATAAATATTGTATAATTGAAAAGAAAATATTATTCCACAACCAAACCATATAACTTTAGTTAACATTTTTTTAAAAAAATGTTAAAAATTAGTGAGCTATCCTTAATCTCACAAAAAAGATTATAGATATTTACATATAAAATTTTATTTATTACATGTTTTTAGAGCTTTAGTTAATATTGGTGCGACGGAGACCTTTGCAAAACTATTGGCCACGCTATCTGTTCCAACAATTTCATCTACTCCTGAAGAAGTTAAGAGTTTCAAAGCGTTCCCCAAAAGTAGCGCATGCGAGACTCCGATGAACACTCTTCGTGCTCCTTGCTTTTTAAGTATTTTTGCTACATTAGCCGAAGTTTTACCAGTGCTTATGATGTCGTCGATTATTATTACGTCTCTACCTTTTACGTTAACCTTCTTTGAATGCGTTATGATATCACCGGTGTGACGGTCTCTGCTTTTTTCGAAAAAATCATATTCAGCGCCAATACTTTTTGCAGCAGTTTCAGCCCGTTTCAAAGCCATCTCTTCATCGTCAGGAGCAACAACAAACGGATCCTTGAGGTTTTTTGAAACAAAGTATTTTGCCAGTTCCGCTGACGCTGATAAGGTATAAGCAGGAATTTTATACATGTTTAAAACATTTTGGTTGTGCACGTCAATTGTATAAAGGGAGTCAGCCCCCAGGTGTTGCAGCAGTTCAGCTATCAGACCTGCGCTTAAGCATTCTCCGTCCAGATATCGTTCATCTTGTCGACTATAAGCCAAGTAAGGAATGAAGACATTGATTGATTTAGCTTTGAGGTATCTTGCCGTTTGAAGAATCAAAAAAAGTTCAACTAAATGAGTATCTTGCGACGGAAACAAGCTCTGAACAACAAGCAGTTCTTCCCCAGAAATATTTTCTTCGAACCTAAAATAGAATTCTCCATCAGGAAACCTTTTCGTATCGATTAAAAACCTCGGCCAAGTTGTTAAAATACTAATTTTGCCCGCCAATTCAAATGAACCGGGGCATCCTATTATCTTCAAAGACATTCCTCCAAGACGGAATGACATTTAAAAAAAGTAAAGATAAAACCTTTGCTGTTTCTGAATTATAAAATAAATAAAAATATTCGTGTGTGTAAAAATCGAGTGGCGTAAGTATCTAGCTTTTAACTGTAACTTCATACCATATGGTTTTGTACTCTGACCTTATTGTAAACAATTTGTATTCGCCTTCTGTTGAGACAGGCACTTCTTGTACTCTTTCGCCTTTATTATTCAAAGCCCAAACTTCGATGTCTTTTGAGGTTCGAACCCAGACTACGCCAGGGATTCCTTCGACAAGTGTGGGTGCCTGTCCCCAAGTGTTAGCGCACGTGATCTCTCCATTGTATTGTGTGATCTGTGATGTATTCATGGATCCTGTTACTAAAATGTTTCCAGTTTGGTATTCACGTATGGTCGAGCCATTATTTGTAGAAAAGCCAGCTGTTACGAGAAGCAAAGAGTTCCAATTGTCGAAACTTTCTCCATCAATCACTGAAAGAGTCATAATGCTCCAAGTGTCAAGTAACGTCTTTCCTGGTTCAATGGCGACGTTTTCAAAATTTAACTTTTTTCCACATCCAAACCCTATGACTGCTACGCTTTTAGAGGTGTTAACAAGTAATACGCCATGTTCCCCGTTTGAAATGTCCCAAACTATTTCACCGGTATCTGAATCGTGGACTGAACCAGTGTCTCTACTTCTTGTGGTGTTAGAAACCTTTCGGGTTCAGTGATTCCCTCAACTAAAATGGCAGTTTTATAAAAGAGCGGCATATATGATTGTATTCCAAGGGTCTTACCATCGATAAGGGTCCAGGCGTTCGCTCTTCCTTTCGCAATAAAGTCAATTTCTTCATGTTCATTCAACTTTTCAGCTACTAAATTGTTAGCGGTTTGACGTCTCCCCTTACGAAAATCATGTACGCAGGTATCAATGACGCCATTTTAAGTGGATGCTGGTCATTGTCGAAGTAACTTCTAATCATTCTTGAGTCCCAGTTATCTCGGCTGCCATAATCAAACAAAAAGATTCCATCCCAATCTTGAAGCGCGGCATATGTTGCCAAGGTAACTACGGTTTCAGCGTCATACATGTTAGGCGATGGATGGTTGTATTCAGTCACAAAAAGAGGTTTACCATAGACTCTTTTTAAAGCCAGTCCGGGAATTGTGCTGGTATTCAAATAATTGACCATCGGTTCGTTTATGACATACCAGTTGTTTGAGTCCCATGACACGCCGGGAAACGAGGGGTGTTGCCAGTAAGAATGTGTATCGACAACGTCAAGCTGAGCCATTATGTTAGGTGTGCTGCAACCCACTATTGTTCCTATGATGAGGGATTGTACTCCAAGGTCCTCTTTCAGGTATCTTCGCATCCCAGAAAAATACTCTTCCTCTAGCCCATAAAGAAACTCTACCCAATCCCTTTTAGCATTCAGAGTCCTACTCCCAAATACATCAAGCGTGAAGATTCTGACTGAAGAAAGCTCAAGAGTTTCGTCTTCTTTCAGAGAATAGCCTTTGAATGGCTTCATAGAGAAACAGGAGAATTGGTACGTGGTAGTCGTTGTTCCCAAGTTTGATATGCTCAGTCTAGCGTTATCGTCAGACTCTGAGGCTATGAGAGGTATCTCATAATCTTTCCATTCAGTCGTCAAATCAATTGATACCGTGTTAGATAGAGATGACCAAGGCTCATACGCTTGCCCTATTCCAACACTTAACGTTACAGGCTGGTCAGCTCTGGCCTTGAACCGAACAAAATAACTTTCTTCAGCCTCTATTGCCAAAGTTGGGTAATTGAATTGAACGTGCCATCCTGCCATTCCAGGGTTAGTGACTGTTATTCTAAGAACATTATTTTCATCAGATCCAGATGTAACTTCATAGGATGTGCTTGCTGGTTCATGCGTTTCTACAACCCACCCTTCTAAGCCTAGTGTAAAATAACCGTTTGTCAGCATTTCCACCTGCGGGAGTCCTTGCCCTTCGTTCCAGGACGCTGTTAGGTTCTCTGTTGATCCATATTTTTGTTTTAGAAAAAGGTTCCATTGTTTTGATAATCGGTCCTTATAAATTTGTGGAAGCCTGTCGATTACTCCGCTAAGCCAGCCTTGTATCAGGCCTTGCTCATTGACTATTTCCACAAACGCTACAGCTGGATCTTCAGCATTAGTTAATCCAGTGTAGGAATTGTAATGAGTTAAAAGTTGTCTGGCATACTCTTTTTGAAGTCCTTGGACTTCGTCAATAAAGAACCCTAATACCTGCTGGTCCTTCCAATCTACTAAATCAATTTCTGATGACAATCCATCTGCACTTGAAAGCCCTCGGGACACCAGAAGATTAAGGTCCACGTATACGCCGTTTTTTTTAAGGCTAGCTATAAAATAGTCTAAACGATCAAGAGCCTCTTCACTCAAATGCCTAGTATTTCCATAAGATCGGTCAAAAATGTTAAAGGATTCCCAAGCAGCGTCCATGTGATGGAACCGAACAACATTAATGCCATATTTAGCTAGTCTCGCAGCAATTTGTTCAGCTTTTTCTTTTTCGGGAAAAGCAGTTCCAGCACAAATATTTACTCCCAAAAATTTTATTCTATCTCCGCCACTGTAAAGGTGACCGTCTGTGCCAGCTTGAACCCTTCCAAGCCTTCCTGCTGGTTTATTCAGATAATGGCTAAGACTCACGATTGTCTCTTCAGAATCGTCCCAAGGCAGATAAAACGGAAAAAGCTTCTGTTCTGGTTTACTTTGCAGCATAGTATTCGCAATAAACACGGTCAACAAAATCACCCCAAGAATAACAATAATTATTTTTTGTTTGTTCATCAATAATAACAAACATGTTTAATCCAATAAAATTTTAGGTAAAACAACTAAAAACATGTTTAGATGTTTTTTTATGAAATAAGTTTCTCTTAAAATATTCATTCAGATGAAAAAAATAAACTATTAAAATTAGGGACTCTTATATAGAAAAATCAGATGTCCAAAATATAAAATAAAAAATATATCATAAAAAAATATTGAATAAAAAATATTTCCATTCTAACACTTAAAGTGATATCACGCATCACGATATAAACGTGATTTATACTAGAATTTTCGGTTGTTTTTGGTCAATACTTTTTAAGTTAATTACAGTCTGTGGATTTTAGGTTCGTGCCCTTTTTTTGGTATAGTGATTTCGAGTACGCCATTTTTGTATTTTGTAGTCGTTTTTTCTTTGTCAATGTTTTCTGTTGAAAGTGTAACAGTCTTATTGAATTTCTTACCCTTAATTTCAACCTTGTCTTTTTTGAAATCCAGTTTTATATCGCCTTTTTCTTCCCCTGGTAATTCAGCAAAAATCCTTATGGTATTGTCTTCTTCAAATAGGTCTGTTAGTGGCTCGCGGATTTCTCCAGAATCATCTGCTTTTAATTCTAGTGGTTTTTCTGGAAACGGTTTTCTGATTCTAGGTCTAAGTGGTTCAACGGGGTCAAACGTTTCGAACGGCTCGTTTGTCCAGAATTTTCCTTGAATTATGAATCCTTTTACTCCCGGCTCATCAATTTTTTTAATATCCCAGTTGCCTTTTAGTTCGCTTTTTTTGATGGCTTTCTCAGTTTCATCGATTTCTTTCTGAATTCTGTCCATAAATTGTTTGTTGAACTTACCAAAGTCTTCAAATAATTCATCAAAATTAAAGAATGAGTCCATTTCTTCATTCACCTCCTTTATATGTTCTAAAGCTCTTCAAGAGCTTCCATTAAACGTCTTAAGGCAAGGCTCATCATCATGAACTCGGTTTCTCCGAACTCTGAGAATCTATACTCTCCTCTACCAGTCTTCTTTAGGAATCCGCCTTCAGTTAGTTTCCGAGTGTTCTCCCAGACAAGTTTCGGGTTTAGGTCCAAGTCGCGCATAAATTCGGCGAAAGTTACAGTTTGGTCCTCGTCAACTAAGAGGTTGTTCATCATTCTTAAACGTGTTTCATGCGACAAGGCATCAAAAAGCTTTGAGAATCTGTTAGATTGATCCTCAAAAGATGACATCTCATCCTCAAGTTGTTTCCTTGACCAATCTTTAATGGACAGTGGTATTTCGATGAGAACGTTTTCGTTTTTAGATAACAACAATCTCATTCCAACAAGTTTTTCTGGATGAGGTTTTTCATAGGGTTCAGGCGCCTTAGTTTCAGAGGTTAATGAGAGAGTAGGATTCTCTGTAGGTAAACAAATGACTTCGTCAAAGAATTTTTCGAGGTCTTTAAGTTTTTTTGAATCAGAATATCTGTATTCTACCGCTATTTTTTTGTTTGCACTCCACCCTACAACGTCAATTCGATAATCCAAGAACCCGAATTCTTCGTAGATTTGATCTTCTTTGAATCCCTTTTTTATTAAAATCGTCTTTGCCTTTTTGATTAGATTCTGGTGACTCGTTGTCATAGTCCAATGATCCTTACCATTAGGTAATAATTATTACCATCTAGTAATATATAAACGTTCTGACTCTTCAAAAAAGGGAGGTCACATAAATAATTAAAATTAAAAGCTTGTGAGCCTAAAAAAGGGAAGTTACCTTGAATAATTTACCTCAGATCAGATATTTCCTTTCTTTGAGCAGCCAGAAACTTTTTCACGTCATCGATTGAAGGCATGTTCTCAAAGTCGCCTTTTACTGTAACAACTAAGGCTCCGGCCACGTTTCCAATTTCTAATGCATCTTCTAGGTTTAAACCGCGTAACAAGCTATGAAATGAATCCTGCTGCAAACGCGTCACCTGCCCCAATCGCGTCTTCTGTCGGAACCTTGAAAGCAGATTTTCTTGCAGTCTCCCTTTTTGTGTATGCTATTGCTCCTTCCTCGCCCAGCTTAATGGCTACAGTTTCAGGTCCCATTCGTAAAATTTTCTTGGCGATGTCTTCAGAGTTCCTTGTTCCCAAAAGAATCTCGGCGTCTTGGGGTTCTGTGAGTACAATGTTCGCCTTTTCAATCATTGGCAATAATGTCTTTCGGGCTTCTTCGTCGCCCCACAAGCTTAGTCTTATATTAGTGTCAACAGATATTGTGACGCCAACTTCTGACGCAATTTTAAGAGCTTCAAAACATGCTTCTTTACAGCTGGAGCTTAAGGCTGGAGTTATTCCCGTCAAATGCAAAAGTCTGGCATTTTTTATGTATTCCGCGTCTATGTCACCAACTGACATCTTGCTTGCAGTTGAGCCTTTTCGGTAATACAATACGCTGCTTTTTCCCGGAATTGGATAGTTACGTTGTATGAAATATACGCCGTTAGGGGCTTCATTTTCATATTTTATTCTTGAAATATCTAATCCCTCTCCTCTTAAAAGATTGATAATATATTTCCCGAACTCATCGTCCCTTACCCGTGATATAATGCCAGCTTTGAATCCCAGTCTCGTCATTCCTATCGCGAAATTTGCTTCTGCTCCCGCCGCGTGTTTCTCAAAGTATGTAACGTGCCTTAATGGACCATTTGAAGCAGCGTTTAATTGTATCAAAACTTCGCCTAAGGTAACAATGTCTAACATGTACACACCAACACATCTTCTTTGATATGTTTATGCTGACCTTAATTCTTAAGATTTCTGCAGATGTTTCGTTTTCAGCTTAAGTATATTTAAAACGGTTTTGCGACATGTCTTAAATATTGCTAAACGAGACAAACCGTATGTAGGAGGTAAAATTGTGCACTATGTTCCAAACGGGTCTTTAAGAAGCATTAAAGACTGGCAACAAATAGTCACTGAGTGGGCAGTTTCCAAGGGTTTTTCTTGGGTTAAAAAGGACGTTGATACAATGCTTTTAAGGATACACAGTGAAGTAGGCGAAGCCTCTGAAGCAATCCGAGACAATGACGTTGAAGGATTCGCTGAGGAGCTTGCCGACATTTTCATAAGACTTGTTAATTTATGTGAAGTCTGGGGAATAAACCTTGAAGATGAAGTCATAAAGAAACATAATAAAAACCTAAATAGGTCCCATTTGCACGGAAGAAAAAACAAATAATTAAGTGAACTCATTCGTTGAACCTACAAAAAAACGAACTATAAAAATTGGTTCATTTTTAATATAGAATCATACAATCTAAGGTAAAAATAGATAATTTATTGAAAGAAAAAACTTCGACTCTTTTTTTTAAATGAAAATAATCTATTGTACACTGAAATAAATAAAAAAAAGAAAAAGAAAAAAAAGAAAGGGGGTTGTGGGAGACTACTTCGGAATGAAGTAATTTATTAAGCCACCCATAGCGCCGACGAATATCATGACCCAATAGCCTACGAGCAGTCCAATGATTAGTGGCAAAACTGTTCGGTCGTTAAGTCTTTGTTCCACCAGTTCTTAGAACCAATGTTTTTGCAATCCATGCAACTATAGCGGGCATAAGCCATCCAGTTCCAGCTGCACCTAAACCGAGAGTGACACCTGCGGGATCAATTGGCCACCAGATGAAGCGGAAGTTCAAGACTCCTAATACTAGTACCAGAACAATACCTGCAATCATATAAGGATAAGCTGGTTCTATGATTCCTAGACCACTGTTAATATTTCCCCAAGGCGCATCGAAAGTCCAATGCCACCAAGCGTCAAATTGTCCCATTGGCCAGTTGTTTACACCGACCGTATAGCTGAACCATATTGCAGTTGGGAAGCCTATGACTGCTGATAGGATACCTGATATTAGGATCAGTTTTGTGACATCTTTTGGATGGGTTCCTGTGTCATAAGCAACCTTGTAACACATTGGAATAGCAAAAACCAGTCCAAATTGTGTGTTGTTCTCAGCCATTATTTCTCCTGTCCATCTATTCGACAACCACATTGTTGTTGTGAACTCTGGAGTACGAGTATAGGCCAAAGCACTTCCAGCATATCCTGGAGGAGTATAGATATACTTTGTCAGGAATCCTAAGTGAGTCCAGTCGTTCGGGAATGCCCAAGCAGTACCAGCTACACCACCGAAGCCGTATACCCTGATAATTGACAGGTATAACAGCCACATTGTCAACACTATCACAATGCTACCTAATGGGTTTGTTCCTGCAACAATGAGCAAAGCAATGAGCATTACAGTGGCGCCTCCAACCATTGCCCAGCCTAATAATGGCGAAACAGCCTTTTTCTCTGGTTCAGCCGATTTCTTGAACAAGCCTCCAACGTACGAGTAGTTAAGGGCAAACCATGTGATAACTATTCCTATAATGGAACCTATCCATATATCATTCCAAAAGAATGGTGCGCCATCCATGAATGCGTGGAATCTGTCACCGGTCTGCGCAAGTGCAGTGTAGTATCCGCCGTAATAGGCAATCTGGCTTGGAATCAATACACCAACTAAGCAGAAAGCCCACATTGAAAACAGTATCTTCAATGGGAAGAGGTAGAACAGTGCGTAGATCATCGGATTTACTGGTAGGAAGGCCATTACTGGAATAACGCTTGCCGCAGGAATTTGTCCGAGGCTGATGGTTCCTAACATCCAAGGTAGGTATGGAGCCGCAGTCCAACCGTAGATGTCAGGTACTGCTGAACTAAGTGTACGAGCGACTATTGGTACGACTAATATCACTCCTATTAAGATGCCGATTAGGAACATTTTGGAACTTGGGCTTTCTTCAGTTTTCTCTTTTTGAGTTGCCATAGTAATCTGCATTGTGCCAGTCAAAGCTGCTGGATAAGGAAGTTTTTCAACTTCAATCCATCGTTCTTCTAAGAGCGCCATCCATCCAAGCCAAAATACTAGCCAGCAAATTGTGTATGCTAACCACCAACCAAGGAATGGTGACCAGTCAGCCCAAGGTGTTGCTGCTCCGCCAGTCAAGATAGGATTTACAGTAGCGAGATTAGTTGGACCGAATACCCAGTTATCCTTAACAAGCCATGTAGCTGGGTGCCAATCGAACGTGTTCAGTCGCGCATTAACTGCGTTGTGTACTATACCGTAGGGAATCATGCTGTAACAGAAGACAACTGACATTGCTGTTACAGTGTATACTAGTGCCAGTAGTTGTGGTGTAAGGGATTTTGAGAACGAGCTGGATATTTTGGCTATGACCATCACGATGAACAATGCGACAATTGGAGCTGTAAACGATCCTAGAACCATTGAGAACATCCAACTAGGTCCATATGGCGATGTTAGAACACCTACGAAGCTCATGACCACAGACAACGCTATAAGTGCTGCCCACGATTTTGGTGTCAAAACGCGTTTAGCTTCTTCAGTCATTTTCTTTCACTTCTATTTTTGTGTTTAATAGCTCTTCTCTTTTTGTATATAAGATTAACCGCTTAAAATTATAAATATATAATAATTTATAAATATATATAAGATTAACCATTTAAATAAAAAATAACACAACAATGCAAAAGTCTTATTAACATCACGATGGTCGTATAATACACCGAACTATCCGGAGAGGAAAATTGTTAGGTGATATGATGGTTCGAAAGGTTCTTCTCCGATGTCCGTTGATTCTTACCTTAATCTTGATTGTTGCATCCCAAACATGGACAGTAGAACAATCTTTGTCAACTGCCTCAATTCAGCAAACTGGAGTAGACAGGCTCGCTGAACTTGATTTCAACAATGTACTTCAGCATATCCAAATTTTTACAAGCTTTGGTTCTCGTGTAACGGGGTATGATGGCTTTTTCGAGGCTGCTGATTATATTAAGAACTATTGGGAATCACTCGGGTTAACCGTGGGATCTGAATCTTTCGACATAGTGACTCCTATCACTGAGAAAGCAGTTGTAACCGTTCAGTTGCCAAATGGGAGCAAAATTGAGATACAGGTTTATCCTCTTTGGCCAAATCACATAAATCCGTGTCCCTATCAAAGTCCCGAAGAGGGCGATAATTTAATTTATGTACCTCAAGGGCTTCCTGAGGATTTTGACGGTCTCAATCCTGAAGGAACCTTTGTTCTGATGGATTTTAATAACAGGTGGTATTGGAAGAACGCAGCTACCTTTGGAGCTAAAGGAGTGATTTTCCTAGAACCAGATAGCACAAGTTGTGTTGAAGCTGTTCAAAAAACATTCAGTGTTCCTCTTAATTTTCCAAGATTATATGTCAGAGGAGAGAATGCTTCGCTGCTCAGAGAACTTGTAAATCAACAAGGCGAGGTGAAAATCTGGGTTGACTCCCGCATGGTTTGGAAGGAAAAAACCGTATCAAACCTTGTGGCTGTCATTGAAGGAACCAACCCGACTTTAAGGAATGAGGTGGTAATAATTGGTGCTTACTATGACTCGTGGTCTATTGTGCCACAGCTTTCTCCTGGTGCCACTGACTCAATGGGTATTGCGTTCCTTCTTGAACTGTCTAGGCTTCTTACCGAGTCTAGACCCGAGAGAACCGTCTGGCTTGTCGCCTTCGCAGGGCATTATCAAGGACTAGCTGGTGCCAGGGAATATATAGACAGTCACTTCAGCGAATTGCGTTCTAAAATTAAAATGATGTTTTCTCTCGACTTGGCCAGTGACAGCGACATTACTGTAGTATATGCAACGGGGGCAATGTACCAATATGATAGACCTACCCAGTTCCTACGATATTATGCTCCTTGGCTTGATGATATATTCAATGTAAGACCGGATGGTTACCCAGACTTTGAACAACAGTTGGACCAAAAATCCCACATGATTAACGGAATACAATGGTCCTATCCAAATTTTATCGTGGGATTTGTTCCATTTGAACCGTTCCCAAAATATTTCGAGGCTGAAGTTTTCACTGAGACTTGTTATGGAGGAGGGTTAGGTTTCGTCACAACGGATTCTTTCAGAATATACCAATACACTCCTTTTGACACCTATGCTAACGTACAACAACAAAACTTACAAAAACAAGTAGTTTTCTTGTGGCCTGTCCTATATAATTCTGCCAGTTTTTTTGCGAATTTTGGTCAGTTGTCTCCTGGAAGAGCAGACCTGTCAGGCGTCTCGGACCATGGATTGGTCGATGTGACAATTCAATTAGCAACATATAACAAGACAACAAACAATTTCAACAAGTATACCAACGAAAATGGACTATTTTTTGTTTCAGTAGGACCAAGCAGTAACCCAGCAGGTAACGTAGTCGTCGCAGGACTCACCCCATCCGCAGGCACTGGATCCGCAAGAAGCGCAGTTGTCTTAGGAGTGATTGCGGGAGTATTCACTGTTGCACCAGTACAAACTTCAGGCGGAATCGTTTCATCAGGATCCCTAAGTCCAGGAATCGGGTTCACTGTAGTCCTAAAGCCAGACGAAGAAGGCAAAGTTGTCATAAAAGGACTTAGACCTCGTTGCGGCATTGACGCTCAAGGCTATATTCTCGACCCGGAAACTGGGGACGTTTTATGTGCCACTGACACAGGCCCCTTTGGTACGCTGTTATTAAGGCAAGGGACTCTTTTTGGTGCAGCGTCATCAGCTGCAGCCTCCAACAGCCACTCCAGGAACAGGGGGAGTTGGATATCTAATGAGTACTGGTAGAATGGCAAGAAGTTTTTCTGATAATTCTGCGCATGGATTCCGCTATGTTCCTATTATTAATGTTTCATCTATTGCGCTTATAGATTATCTAAACCTGTGGACTATGGGAAGTCCGCAAACGCTAAGTATTGATATCCTAAACTTCGTTTCTCACAGTTACCTTGTTTGGAGAGACGTGTTGGAATTTACACCTGAAGCTATGGTTTTCGCTCAACCAGATACGAATGTGGAGATCCTCATTAGATCATCAGGAACAGTGGTTGCAGTGTTGAATAACGCTTCTGAAAAGTTCCCTGATGGACAAGGGTATAGTCTAGTTCAGAGAAAAACCACTGTGCTAACCATTTTTGATGCTGTGGAAAACATGTATTATTTAGCGAACCAAAGAGGCGGCTTCTTGGAGTCAAAGATGTCATCTAATGCTAAGATGGTTCTGTATCTTGATGGGATGCATCACTTAAAACAGTTGGCTGATGAAGCTCGCCAAAACGGTGAAAACGGAAAACTATACTCGTATTCCATCGCTTACTGGTTGTATGCAGCAAACACTTATGTTTCGTCCTTTGCGTTAATATACGATGTCGTAAACACGGCGACTTTCTTCTTCTTCCTCTCCGCTGCCTTCGTGGTTTTCTTAGGAAAGCTGGTCTTGGGCAGAGAAACTGGAATAAAGAGGATGTTAGCAATCATAGTATTTTTCGTTATAACAAACGTAGCTCTTAGCCAAGTTCATCCTGGTTATGTAATCGCTTCAAACGTTTGGATGCTTATTGACGGGCTCTCCGTTATTCTTTTCTCTTTTCTGTTGCTTTACATAGTCTTAGATGAGTTTAACACGGCAATAAGTGCAATAAGCCGATCAGTTCTGGGTTCTCACCGATCTGACATTGAAAGAGGAAGTCTAATCATGTCGGCTTTATCCATGGGAGTTGAGAACCTCAAGAAAAGACCTATGCGGACAGCATTGACTTTAACGACAATCATTATAACGGTCTCAGCGATGACTTTGTTTACAACAATGGGAGTTATGGTCCAGCCGCGGACATCATCAGTAGGCAGCGCCACTTACACAGGACTGCTTCTAACAAGACCTATACCACCAGCTTCGAACGTATACAATCCAACATCAGAACTCTATCTGATTTCCATAAAGGATGTTGCTTCGGAAGGATTATCTGAATTTCAATTAAACCCTAGGGCTTGGATATATCCATCTGGGCAGAACATGTTCATAATTTGGAACGCTACTACCTCTTCAGTAAGAGGTATGCTGGCAATGACAGCTCGAAGAATCAAAAATTTTGGAGGGCGCAAGAGTCCCTGGGCAAGGAGACGTCTTTGAACCGGGGATGATAAATTCCATCATTATCACGGACACGCTTGCTGAAAGAATGGGCATTGATTTAGGCATTAACGTCACATATGGAACTAAGCTTAACATTTATGGGGTTCCTGTTACCGTGAGATGTATTATTTTTGAAGATATAGGAAACGCTCTCCTGTCCAAAGACTTGGACAGAAACGCAATTCTGCCTCCAGACCCTCAAGTATCTGGTCTGGGAGGTGTGTATTCTCCACTAGGACTTTCTTCATTAATCATAGTTCCCTACGACTTTGCGACAGAATACTTCAATGTTCAACCCAATGTAATCGCTCTCAGTTCAAACTCGACGACGTTAACATTGGGTGATTTGGGACAACGTGCCTTCGATATGGTTCTTACGTTGCAGCAGTTTGATGTGTCTTACGGAATAAAGGGTGAAACTAATGCACAGCAAATAACTACAAGAGACATCTATATGCTTAGCGGAGCAGAAAACATGATTATTCCTTTGTTTCTGTCGTCTCTTACTCTGCTGTCAATGATGTTGAGCGCGGTTTTTGAAAGAACACGTGAGATTCGAACGTTGAGCACAATTGGGCTGTCACCTCGCCATATTGGAGCCATTTTTATAACAGAAAGTGTGGCCCTTGCCTTCTTGGGAAGCTTCTTGGGTTACTTCACTGGGGCTAGCGTGACATCTTTATTGTCGAACTTGCACATTTTTCCAAAGGATTTGATACCCAATGTGTCGTCTGGAGTCGTCATCATCGTGATGGGCATAATGATGGCAGCAACTGTGCTGTCCTCGATCTATCCTGTTTCGAAGGCTTCAAAAATGGTGACGCCGTCACTTTTAAGAAAATGGAGAATTGGCAGCAAACCTGTAGGCGACCTCTGGAGTATAGGTTTACCATTCAGCGCTACACCAGACGAGTCTATCGGTGTTCTAGGGTTCCTCAGCGAGTTTTTCGAAGCCTCTGCGACTGAAAGAACAGGAATATTCATGCTTTTGAAGCCAGTGCAACTGACCCAAGAGGACGAAAGAAAAGTCCTGAGTGCTAGGCTTCAGTTGTCGCCGTTCGACGCGGGAGTGATCCAGGACTTCAACGTCATTAGTAGACCAATAGCAGCCTGACAGGTATGGCTTTGAAATTTTAATAAAAAGAATTGAAGGATTGGAGAGTATCTGGACCACTACCAACAAGGCGTTACTTGACATAATTCGTAAACAGTTCCTGATTTGGAGAGCCCTTCGGCAGGACGATCAAAAGAAATATATTGAAAAGGCGATGGCAGCATGGAGGAGCAAAGCAGCATAAAAGTAACGGGCAGTTCCCAAAAAGGCTTAACATGGCGTACAATGTTAGCCTTCGTTTTCTTAATTTTTGTTATACAGCCCGCTATCGTGTACAATTGGCTTGTGAATGGGCTTTGGGGGCTTCCGTTTTGGGGAGGAATGATGAGCTGGACAGTTATACTGTTGTGGGTGGGAATAACGAGGCTTTGGGGGGCATCCCTTAGCTCTAAAGAAATTTTTATAATCAGGATTGTTGAGTCTGTAGGCTTGATGAATACTGGCTACTATTTCGCCTATTTATTACGTAACCAGTACTTCGCAAATTCCGAGATTGCCAGGATTTATGGGATTCAATCGGCAGTTCCGTCTTTCTTCTCTCCTCTAGGAGCGGACGCCCAAAGGGTCATGCTGTCTCGAACATTTTTTGACCCAGCGTGGGGATTACCTATTTTAGCCAGCGTATGTGTGCCCATTTTACTGTCTGCTGTGGCCAATTATACATTGGGACTTTTGGCCTATAGCCTATATGTTCGAGAAGAAAAGCTTGCTTTTCCTGCAGCAACGTGGGATGCTAGAACGATGAGGGCGTTCGGAGAAAGAGAAATGCCCAAAATACGGGTCATTGCACTGGCGATTACTGGAGGAGTACTTTACGGGTTTGCATCAAACGGGTTGACCTCAATACTGGGGATTCCGTTGGTTCCACGTTACCCAATAGATTTAACGGCCATTATCGAAAACTCGCTTAAAGGAGGCTTCCTTCTCATTTACGTTGGACGCTACGAATTACCTTTGGGGGTTCCTTTTCCCCTTGGACCTCGCGGCTGCGCAATTATTGATGTCAGCAGCAATATACCTAGGAGGAAACCCTTACGTTACAATAAATAACCTTTGGCCAGCTGAAATCAAATGGGCTCCAAACTTAGGAGTCCTGTGGATAACTAACATGTCTTCACTTTACTTCTGGAACAGCTTCGCAATAGGATGGGGTTTAGCCATTGCCACGATACCGCTTCTCATCAGGTACAAATCAGTTATTAGGGCGTTTAAAGGCATTGGACGGAGCTTCGGTGGAACAACTGAATGGTGGCTTAATGGAAGAAACCTGATTCTTATATATTTAGCAACGTCGTCAGCTGCCATTCTTTTGACAATGCTTCTTGTTCCCGGTTTTCCACTGTGGCTCTCAGTTGTCTTTACGTTAGGTATCTCCTTTGTGATAACCCTTCTGCAGACTCGTTCAGCGGGTGTTACGTTTGGTGGAAGCGTCCCCTATCTCCGCGAAACAATGATATATTACAGTGGATACAGAGGATTAGACATATGGTTCTTGCCACAGGAGATGTTTCTGTTTCTTGGCGGTTCAGGTGTCACTCAGCAGCTTCTTATGGCTTCAATGGTCGACGAGGACGTGAAAGAATACACTAAAGTATATTTCCTTTTGATTGTGCTGGGACTTATTGGAAGCCTAATCTTCGTCTCAGTCTTTTGGCGTCTCAACCCAATACCTGGATTCGCGTACACATATACGATTACAGGCTGGCCGGTGGAAGCCATGAACTTCTGGCGTTGGCAATCTTGGCTGTGGACAGGCAACCTTTTCGGACCGAAATTTACGCTTGATCTTAGTTTCGCAAAGTTTCAGGTACCGTACTTCATGGTGACAGGATTCAGCATATCCACGGGTCTCTACCTCATTTCTGACCTTATTTTCCATAGACCTTATTACGCAATTGCTATGCTTGCAGCAGTACCTCCTTCCTCATTTTCTTTTTGGCTCGCCATGTTCATCGGCTCATTGGTTTCGCACATAATAGGGAAAACGGTGGGTCGCGAGTTCTGGGAGTCAAATAAAGGGTTCATCACTATCGGCTTCTTGGTTGGAGATGGTGTTGTCTCAACCGTTCTTGTAATAATTACCCTTCTGAGCAAGTCTACTTGGTTGCTGCCCTATTAAACGTAATGTTTGAACCATACATTGAAATTTACTTGAATAGGATTGCGCTTCATTGTTGTTGTAAGCCATTTTGACTTGACTCAAATAAAATCCCCTTTTTTGGTATGTTTCGGGTCGATGTTCTAATCCTAAAACAAAAAACACGTTTATTTAGAAATCTATCTGATTTGTGTAACAAACCTTTTTCAGTTTTGCTTAACATAAAAATGGGAGAAATGTTTTTTTGAAAGCTTTTTAGAATGGCACAAAACCTTAAGTCTGCAATCTATGGACCTTGCTGACGAAAAATGAAATACTCATATGTTGAAAGAAGATTTTATACGTGCTCTAGCTAAGTTAGCTAGCTAAAATAGGAGAATACGTAAAAAACTCTTAAGAGCTTACAGCCATGAAAGTTACTTTCGTAAATCCTGGCCCTAACGGGTCTCTTCTAGAGGGCGAGAACACCATGACTGCTGCGTGTCCTCCCCTTGGGATTTTATATTTAGCCTCGACGCTGAGAAGCAGGGGAATAGAGGCGTCCGTGTTAGATCATGCGGCTGAAAAAATCTCCGTTAAGAGGGTTGTTGATTGGGTCAAAAAAGAAGATCCTGATGTCCTCGGCTTGTCCGTGCTTGTTAGTTCCAGTTTGACGGCGCCTAAAATCGCGGAGGAAGCCAAAAAGGCGAATCCTGACATCGTCGTTGTTTTCGGGAACCATCATGCGACCTTTAATGCTGAAAGGATTCTCAGGAAGTACCCTTTCGTGAATGTTGTCGTTAGGGGCGAGGGCGAGCAAACCTGCCTTGAACTTGTGACTCGTCTTAAGGAAAAAAGGAATCTCAAAGATGTTTGGGGGGTCACCTTTAGACACAACAATCGTGTTGTTTCGAACCCGGACAGGCCATTGATAAAGGACGTTGATTCGTTACCTTTTCCCGAACGGAGCCTTTTGGACAACGAGTACCACAACACGACCGTCGGGATTAACGTGGCGCCAAAGAAGTTTACCAGTTTCCTTTCTTCCCGAGGGTGCATGTTCAAGTGCCGTTTCTGTTGCTGCTCCAGCATCGCCCATAGCATCTGGAGGGCAAGGTCTGTCGAAAACGTTTTGGAGGAGCTTCACCTTTTAGCCAGCGAGGGTTACAAGCAAATAATGTTTGTTGACGACAACTTCACTTTGAACCGTAAAAGGGTGGTGGAGCTTTGCCGGAGGATAAGGAAGGAAAAAATCGACGTGGAATGGATATGCGAGGGAAGGGTTGACCAGTCTTCTTATGACATGTTTCGGGGGATGGTAAAGGCGGGTTGCCGAATGATGTATTTCGGGATTGAAAGCGGTATCCAGAAGGTTCTTGACTATTACAATAAGCGGACGACTCTGCAGCAGTCCATGGAAGCCGTGAAGAAGGCGAGGAAGGCGGGAATGGACCTCATAGTTGGCTCGTTCATTATTGGCGCTCCTAACGAAACGAAGGCGGACATTCAAAAGACCCTCAATTTCGTGAAAGGGTTGAATCTCGACATTCCCCAAATCAACGTTTTGGGCGCTTTTCCTGGTGACAATATTTGGCAGGAGTTCAAGGAGAAGGGTCTCATAGACGAAGACAAGTATTGGGAGAGAGGAGTCGGCGTTTCAGACGTTTATCCCAACGCTGTGTCTCTTAACGAGATGAGGGAGATGGTGCGTGATTTTTACCAAAGTTTTCTTTGGTCTCCCCGTTTCGTAATGAGGCAGATTCAGCTCACACTGAAAAGCACGTATCGGCTTAACGTGGTCTTTGACAGCCTAAGCAGAATCAGCACCGTCATGGACAACGTGTCCAGTTTCACGTCATTATAAAAAGCTTCAGAAACCTATTACATTTTTTTGTGGATTTTCCATACGATAAAAACCCAAGTTTCTACTATCTGATTTGTTCATCAACAGTTTTTGCTGTTTGAACATCATTTGCTGTTTTCGGGAGGCTGTCTGTTTTGTGTGACAATAGGATTTTCCGTTTGCATATTAATAGCCGTCGATGTTGAAGACCTGTCTGATTTGCGGCGCAATATTTCTGTTGTTTTGGGGCGCAAACACTGACAATTCTTTGTTCTGGAAAGATTGTTTATTTCATGGCTTCTAATGCTGCTATTTGGGCTTTGATGTATCCGACTGAGTAGGCAAGTCCGTGGTGCACCTGTTTTCCGTCTCCTTCAACTGTTGGAATGTGGTCTGGGTTAAGGCAGCCGTCAAAATTAGCTTCCTTTAACGCTTGGAGGATTCTGAACATGCTCATGTTTCCGTCGTCGAGAAGCGTCTCCTCAAACCCGCTTGATGAGGGTAAGTTGCCTTTGATGTTACGGAAGTGAACTTGAAAGATGCGACCCTCGCGGCCATAGTTGCGTATCTCATTCAGAACCAATGGTAAGCCGCCTGCTTCTCCTCTGGTTCCACAACAATAAATGTAGCCTACGACTCTGCTAGGAAACTCCTTAATGACGCGGTTGAATCCTGAAGTGTCTAAAGGTGCACCCGGCAAAGGCGGGTCAGACGGGTGAATGGCAAGTTTGACGTTATGTTCTTCTGCGATTGGAACCAGGCGTTCGTAGACAAGGTGGAAGCGACGCCACCAGTCTTCTGTTTCTTCTTTCGTTAAGGCTTCCTGTTGAAGCCTGCTTGAATCGAACCTTTCTCCACGAGAAAAATATCCACCTCGATGCACAGATCTATAATGGGTTAAAGCCCATTCGACGGTTTCACCTGCGAACCGTTGCCTTGCCAGTGGAACCTCAGCTTCGCCAAAAGCCTTCAAAGCTCGGCACGTATTGTCGAGCTCGTCGTCTCCGCCCTTCTGGTTCTTCATGAACTTTTCCGTTATGTCTGGCAAGGTTACGCGGTTCACTTCTAACCCAAAGGAGCGGATTCTCTCCTTTATCTTTAGAACATTCTCAAGGTCTGGGTAACCCTTCTTTTTGTCGCTGGTAAGATCGGTTCCTCGGTTAAAGTCAATGCAGTCCGCTCCTAGATGTGTTACCAATTTAAGGTAGGAGTCCGAAAGGTTACCGCTCCAAACGGAAACTTTCATCATAGTCACCAAACCTGACGCATCTATCTATGAAGTATTAATCTTTAAAGTGTTCATATTTTCCTGCACGCAACTGTATATCGCATAAAAATTTTTCAGCAAAAATTATCACGGACAGCCCAATAATATTTATATTTATAATACGCAATTATTCATCAGCCCAAAATATAACACCATAATACTATACTCAACATGGATGGTTTCGGGATGAAAATTGGCGTAAAAGAAGCTGTCTCCGGATTCATAAAAACTTTTGACAGAAGGTCCAAAGTCATGCTTGCTACTATTGGGCTTTACAACTTTTCAGGTGGCCTTCCATCCAAGTACGTCCAGCTTTATGTCGCAGCCTTAGGAGCAGATGCGCTTCAGATGGGGTCATTATACAGCATTGGCCAACTGGTCTATTGCGCAATTTCGGCTCCCATGGGATGGTTTATTGATAGGCACGGCATAAAACGGGCTATTATCTTGGGTTTAATTTTATCCGTTTTTGTCTCAGGAATTTATGGTAATGCTTCCAGCTGGTTGATGCTTATTCCAGCAATGATAATTTACCAGATTCAGCTTCAACATGGTCTATTCTCTTCCTGACATGGTACTGATTGAGTCGATCAAGCCTGAAAAAAGAGCCCAATCGATAGGCTTCGCGCGGACAATCGGTACCATACCAAGCATTTTCACACCCATCATAGCATCCGTGATTGTAATCACGTTTGGCGGAATATCGGCTCAAGGCATCCGTCCATTGTACACAATTCAGATGGTTTTGACCCTCATAATTATTCTGTTTGTGGCTTTCATGATGAAAAGCCCCCGTGATCAGCCTGTAGTAAATAAAAAATCCAAGGGCATGAACCTAATTGAAGGCTTTAAAGAATTATTCAAGGGCGAAAAAGGACTAAAAAAATGGACGATTGTAATGAGCCTGTGGTATTTTGCGTCGAGTCTATCCGTAACATACGTTCCCCTCTGGATGGTGAACGTGAAAGGAGCAGACCCTTACATCCTCGGAACCATGAGCACCTTGAGCATGGGAATATCCACTTTGTTACAGATGCCAATAGGAAGACTAGCCGACAAGATTGGGCGAAAAAAGGCATATTATGTTCTACGCCCTGTCTCGTACTTGGGCACCTTGATTTTAATTTTTGCGCCCGCACCGAATTTTCTCATCATAGCAGGGGTTCTGGGCGCAATGGGACTAATGGAAGGCATAGGCATTCTCAGCTATATTCCCTTCATGACAATGTACTGGGAGTTAGTTCCAGCGGAGAAGAGGGGAAGATGGTTCGGATTCACTGGTATATTTAACACACTTATTACGATTCCAGCATTCATGTTGGGCGGTTTCTTGTGGCAAATGGGAATGATGGAACTGGTTATCCTCCTTCCCGTCTTCATCGAGATGCTTGTCGTAATCCCCATTTTATCTAGGATTCCAGATACTTTGGGTGGATCCAACTAGAAAAGGAGAGACATGATATGAACGAAAAAGAAATCACGTTAAAGCTGGAAGGGACAAAGGCAAAGGTGATTTACCACACTTTCAAAGGGGTAAAGCAGAACACCCTACTCGTCTCCTTTGAAGAAAAACGCAGGGTCCTCTCAACTTTAGATGGATTTAGAGACGTAAAATATGTAGCCAACGCTTACATCCCGTATCCCGTATCGGAGTACGCGATGAAAGATTATCAAGAGTTCGAAGACAGTTTCCCTACCTTAGCTCTCAGGGATCCCAGCTGGTGAAATCACTTTTTTGGGCACAGGAGTCGACATGGACAACGTGGCTGTCTGCGAAAAATCCTATCAGGAGTTCACGGTGTGCTGTTTGGCAACCGCTGGAGTAAAAGGCAACGCTATGAGGACAGGAGTGGACGAAACAAACTGGGTGGAAAGGGACGGAAAGTATGAAAAAACGGTTGGAACAATCAACACGCTTCTCTTAACCAATGCTCCTCTAAGCGACGGATCGTTGGCTCGTGCAATTATTACCGCTACAGAAGCAAAAACTGCCGTCCTTCAAGACTTGAATGTCAGAAGCACATATACCCCACAGAATCAGGCGACTGGTACAGGAACCGATAACATCATTGTGGCTTCGGGAAAAATGGTTGGGAAGCCGCTGCGGATAACGGGCGGACACACCAAAATGAGCGAATTAATCGGCGTTTCAACAAAAACAGCAATAACTGAGGCAATAAAGAAACGACATTACTAATTCAAAAAAAGAGAAAAACAAAAAATCTTAGCAATACAAAAATAATTTTTTATTATGTCTTAAGCTTCAAAGAAATTATTTCGAATGCTGCTACGGGGATTTTGATTTTTCCGTTTTTTATTTCCACACGTCGCTTGTCTTCCTCGTTAAGGTTAGTTAACCACGCTTCGCGGAAACCTTTTTTAAATTCGATTTGGGCAGTACATGGTTTACCCGCAACTTCATAGAATCTGAGTATGGTGGAACAGTCATCTTCAGCCCGTTTAATGGCGGTGACAACCAGATTGTCAGGCCCAATCTTAACGAACCCGTCGTCAACCGGAATGGTCCCACCTTCGCCTTTAACGCTCCAGCTAGCAAGCGGATTAACGAAGTTCTTTGCCTGCTGATACGACCTTGATTTAACCCAATCTCCCATGTGTGGAATTATTGAGTATTCAAAGGCGTGCAGTCGATGGCACTGCGCTCCGGGCACTTGAAGCGGCGGTCCTGCGTGTCCTTTTCGGGTTAATAGGTCTTCTTTACTTAGGGATCCCACGCATCTCATCAAAGTAATGTAGACGCTGACTCCGTCTTCTTCTCTGCATTCATATTCGGGCAGTCCATTGTTGGCTACGGTGATGCCTTTTTCGTCGTCGTGAACTTCAAGCCAGAACATTTGCGGAAACGTCGTCGGAGGGGGTTGCTTCCAATTTTCGCCTTTTACGTCGTTTTTCACGGGTCTTTCGTTGACGACAAACAGTCCGTCAGAGTTCACTGAAGACGTTCGTATGCCAGTTGGAAACTTTACCCTGAGCCTGTGGTCCTCGGCTGTGTTGTCCACAACTGTTTTTATGTCTATTCTGGGAACGCCTGAATGTAACGAAACATAGGACGTTATGGGAACTTCCGCCGTCTCGCTGCTGCGCCTATCTCCTTCAGTCTTTTTAGGCACATCCAAAACTAGGCTAACCTTTAAAGTAGCGGAAACAGGTCCCTTCTCAACAGTCTCTATTTGTGCACGTCTGTTTTTGCTTGTGACAACTTTGTCTCCGCCTTTAGGAGGCGAATAATCCCACACGTCGCCGTGGTCTCCCTCGTCAACGAACAAGTTAAAGCCTTTATACGCGACATTGTTGCGTTTATCAGTTACCGTTAGAGAACCGCCTTCATCAACATCAGCAACTACTCGGAAGAACTCATTCTCTAACAAGTGGGAACCTGCTCTCAAAGCTGATTGTGCTTTTTTCCGTTCAGTTTTTTCAGCTTCTACAACCGCAAATTCCCTGAAGCCATTAGGAGGTACATCCTTGGCGAAGAATGATATGTGTGAAAAGGTCTCTTTTGGGAATCTCGTGTTTTCTTCTTTAAGGAATTGAATGGGCGCAGCGTCTCCTTCTTTATCCATGGCTACATAGTTGCCTGTTGAAAGGTCGACCCAAAGCTTTACTATGTCGCTGCGTGCCCAGTTTGACGGGTTATAAACGACCACCCTTAAGGTATCAGTGTCCGAAAAATTCTCAACCTTGCTGGCTATGTACCTTAATGCGTCATACGTAACTGCGTTAGCAATCTGGATTGCCTGTTGGTACCGCGCCTCCATCTCCACGTGAACCGCGTCAACGCTGCTGCCGTGAATGCTGTCGTGAGCCTGATTCAGAAGCAGAAGTTTCCACGCCAACGAAAGAAGACTCCTTGGATACTCATACCCGAAGAGAACCGCATAGCACGACAAAGGTTCAGCGTAGCTCTCTAAAAGAATCTCAGCCTGCCGATTCTGCTGTTTAAGGTACATGCGAGTAGAAAGCACGCCCGGCAAAAGGTAATGGTACTTGGCTCCCCAAAACTCCCCTGTATAAGTCTGCATCTTCCCCATCATTGAACGCAATGGGTTTATGTAGTCCTCCAGTCCTCCCTGGATTAGCTTGATGCCCATGTCTTGTTTATTGACAAATTCTATGGCGTCAACTATTCCCGGTTGCGCGTGTGCATGATCATAGCCATTCATGAACAACAGCTTACCCGAAACCGATTTAAGCGATAACACCTCTGCCAATCGTTTGACTTTGTCAACAAGAGTCTCACAATCGAATTTGTCCAGTATATCACTGAACGATCTTGGATACGTCAGAGACCCGCTTGGTCCCTCCCAAAGTCTGACGAATCTGTCCTGCATAGATGGCGGAAGGCCTAACAACGCCGCGTTAACGTAAGAATCGATCAGGTGCATGGCGATGACTTTTGAACCGTTCGGAGCCTGCCAGATAAACTCGGTTTTCAGTTTATCCCCTTCGTTTCCCATTCCTCTCATGAAAACGAAGTTGTCAATTTCGAACCCTCGGAAAATTTGGGGAAGCTGCGAAGGGTGACCGAAATTGTCAGGGACGTACCCAACCTTCAAGACGTTGCCAAATTGTTGCCCAACTCTGTGACCAAGCATCAAGTTCCGAATAAGCGACTCTGAACTGACAAGCCACTCATCAGGCTGCGTGTACCATGGACCGACAAAAATTTTTCCTTCAGCAACCAGTTTCTTTAATCTTTCAGTTTTTTCTGGACGCACCTCCAGATAGTCGTTGATTACAGACGTTTGACCGTCTAGTGTGAAACATTTGTAGCCCGGTTTCTGGTCGAACACCCTTAACAGGTCGTCCATGAATTCCACAAGCCATATTCTGTACTCTTGAAAAGGCATGTACCACTCGCGGTCCCAGTGAGTGTGCGACACGACGATAGACTGCACATCCGACATCTTTCTGACCAACCTCACGAACATTTACAACTTCGAGCTTTCTTTCTTAAGGTTTTATTGCAAATCCATTAATGCACATAAAAATTTTCTAAGATACTTCAACGCTTTAATTTTTCAAATAGGGATTTTCCCTCGCATTTATAGGGAATTTTGAGGATGTCCGCTATTGTCGGTGCGACGTCAATTATTTCTGATTCATTTATGACTTTGCCTTGAAGGGATTTTTCGAGAGCTCCCCCTGAAACGATGGACAAAACTCTTCTGGCACACCCAGAATATTCGCCTTTCGAATGGTCATTTTCGTAGTCCCAGATTTCGCAGTCATACGGCGGAAGATGGTCACAACACCAGTTAGGCGAATTAATGCCTATCATTTTGCCGACGTTTCTTGCAGCTGAGCAAGCAGCGTGAAAACCGTGGTCAGACGCCAATATTAAGTAGGTTTTGTCCCACAGTTCGTTGAATTTTAGGAACTCGACGATTTCTCCTAGAAGGCTATCCAGATATTGTATGTACGAATGTTTTGATGAGCGAACATGAGGATTCCAAAACGCGTAAGACGGACAGTTAGAAACAATGTCGTTGGTCGGGAAATAAACGTGGGCAAGGTTCCAATTCTTCTTTCTTCTCAAGTACGTTAACGCAAACTCTCTCCACATCGTCTCATCAGGAAAATAAGACGTTAAAGCGTGCGTGTCGGCAGCAGTGAAAAAGTAACCCGGAGCCGCCCAATTATCGGTTGTGAAACAAGCAGACGTAATGCCCTCAGGATTGTAGTGTTTGGCATATTCGAACAAACCTATAGGGTCTGAGTCTTTCCTAGCATAATATGACTGGTTCTTCAGGGATTTCCAGAAAGGCTCCACATTGTCAGCTTCCCGTCGCGAGATACTTCATTCCATGCGGAGTGTCACAGGTTCCTCGGTTCCACGCGAAAGCAAAGATTCCGTTTTTGATGATGTATGAAAAGTTTGGAGTCAAGCCTTTCTCGTGGTAGCCCCAAACGTTAACTGGCGGCATGTCTTTGGCGACGCTGACCCCTTTAGCCCAATGACCAGCAAGCTGGTCTATGACAACGAAAAGTACTCTTTTCATTTCTTTATCATATTCTTCAGAGACCATCATATAGCATCATATCCTTCTACAGTACAATGACTGAACATAAGATTGTCTATTTTATAGGATTTTACCATGACCATATCCATGACGATTTAAGAATAATGGACACGGACACTCCTAAGCCTGCACTAATGCTTACACCAGCCATCAGACCTGCCATCGCCATAAATTTAAGGTCTTTCCAGTCAGGTATTATTCTGACGATTATTACGTCACTGATGAGTGAGCCTACGAATATGGCTAGGGCTGCTGGCGGTATCTGGAAGGCTCCAAGAAGTAACCCGATGGCTGAGAATGGAACGCTGATTCTGTTTAAGCCAAACTCGACTGCTAATAATAGCATCGAGATTCCCATGCCTATGCCGATTCTTTCTGGAGGGATCTGTATCTGCCTAGTTGCGTACATTAGAAGCTCTAACATGCTTTGAGGCCAATACATTAACGTGTAAGGATAGGCGGTGGACGGGATAGGCGTCATTCTCCAGAAGAAATCGTAGAATATTACGCTTAACAGAAGCGCCACGATGTTACCTATGATGAACATTTTTATGTAATCCATAGGTTTCGTCTCAGTCAGATAGGCTATTTTCATCGACTGAACTATGCCTGCTGATCCCCCTGTTTCTATGGCAGGTTGGAAGTCCCATCCTACTAGCCCTTTATAATCCGTGAACAGTGTTATCATGCGCCACGGGTACGGGAAAGACGGGCTCATACCTCCTACACCTAAAGCTCTTGATGAAATTAAAGCCATCAGAAAGCTGTAGCCCGTTGACAGTAGAATCAGCTATCCACGCTGGATATTCAGGTACAAAATACAAGAAAAGACCAGCCGAAGCCAACGAAGAAAGTATGAATATTATCAGAACTATGGGAATTGACGGATGATCCTCAGTTCCGCTTTTGATTTTTCCTAGGAGCTTAAAGGATTTGAAAACTTCCTTTCTCAAAAGGAGAACGTAGAAAATAGCCATAGCCATGCTCATTCCGAACTGGAACGGGAGCCATATTCGTAGAGTTGACCTATACTGGAGGCTGGCTATGCCCATTCCGGGGTAGTATTCTTGAACCCATTGTGGAAATACGTTCGGGAAAGTAACCAAAAACAGGTTATTCGCTATCACGTACACGAAGATGGAGGATACGACGAGGCACGCAGCGACATTAAGCGGAATTACTATGCCCATTGCGTACGTCAATATGTCGGTAGACAAGCCAATTATGGCACCCGGAACGATGTCTTGAGTAAAACTCGTAAGGTCCACGAAGGGAAGAGGAATTATGGGCGTGCCGATAAGTTGAGGAGCGTAAAGAATCAAACCGAACACAAGCCCAATCATTACTGAAAAAATAAAGATTCTCATTTGGTTCTCTTTCTTCTCAGACAGTACCTGAACGAGGCTGCTTTGAATCTTGGCGAATGGAAACTCTAACTTTTCAACGTCTATGAATAGATGAGAGCAGAACAGTGCTATAGAAACCGATTGGATGAGAGACAAGATAACCATTGTAAGAACTATGGCGATTGGTTGGAACCACTCCGCGACAAAAAAGGTTCGCAACTGCAGGACACTGGCATCTTTAGGAACAAACCATGAAGGAATAAGGTTAATCAGGGGTTCGCCGTAAAGCATTACGTGGGAGAACACGGGATGAGTTGAAAAGTAGACTCTCCAAATAAGACCATAATAGGGCGTAACAAGGCTGGATACCGCTGAAACCACGGAAAACATAATGAAAAGTTCCTGTTTTGTAAGAGGGTTCCCAAAGTACCTTGTTATTTCGCTAAATATGATGGCGATAACGAAGGATGCTGCTACGCCTAAAGTGCCGGCTCCTGACGTCAAGTTCATATATATGGATGCTGGCAAAAAGATTAGGATTGCTGTCAGCATTGCAATAAAGCTTCTCCAAGTTAGTCCAGGCTTAAGAGACGATGCATTTTCCTGCACAGATTTAGTCATTCAAAAACTTCCTACGATCAGCAACCGCAAGGCTTCTCCAAAGCAATAATTGCTTCCTCAGGGAGTCCACGAAATAGTAGCTTGAGACGATCCACGCTTTTCTATCTCCCGATGTTCTTTTCAGATACACTTGTGTTGAGTATCCCTCAGTGTCCGCTACGAATCGAATTTCCACGTCTGAAAGAATCAACAGTTCGTAGGGAGCTTGCCTAATCACAAACCTTATCGTGGCGTCTTCTGCCATCACGTTCTTTGTTTCAGTAATCATGAACATGTGTCCCACGTTGCCGGCACCGTCAAAAAATTCTTTCAGGAATCTAAGAATGCTTATCGCTTCCTCTTTGGATGAGGCTCTTGAAGGTATTGGTATTTCCCAATCATCTTGTCCTGGCTCGGTGGTGAACTCCCATTTTCTAAGAAGTGAAGGTGTAACGGATTTGCCTGCTGAAAAAGATGGCCACAAAGACGTGACAAAGCTGACCACCAAAATTATGACAATTGTGAGCATTGTGGTTGAAGAAATGTGATTGAAGGGTATCTCCGAGGGCAACAATCCAAAATTGCGGAAGGCAGTATTAAGTCCAAAACCGGCGAAGTATCCTAGGAACCCTCCGATGATGGCGTAAATCTCCGATTCCAAAATAAACATGGACATGGAGCCCAGAGGCGTCAATCCTGTCACTGCGAAAACTTGAATCTCTCTGTTTCTTTCTCTTATGCTCGAAAGTATTGTTACAGCAATGTTTAGAGCTGCGATGACAACAAGAACCATTAGGGACTCGAACCCGAAAGTAACGTACGAAGGTAATCTTGAAGCTGATGAAATTAAGCCGTTAATAACGAACGAGATGTTCAAATCCAGAGTTAAAGCTAAATTACTCGCGATTATTCGAATTTCACTGCTTGAAACCTCGGACGACACGGGTACAGCGACTATTGATTGGACAAACCCTCCGAGGCTAAGAGCAAATCTTTGTGGAACCACCAAGACAAATTCCCATGAAAGTAGAGGAATAGTAACTCCAGGATTCAAAGGCTGAGCCATGTCTTTAGCAATGTAGGAATTATAGGAGGGGTCTGGAACTCCAAACTGAATACCGTTCGGTTCTTTTAATTGTCTGAAGGTACTTTCATTAAAGATTCCTACGACAACTAGTTCGTAGCTCGCCGGTGCTAATCTTGTCGTCTACCTTTACATTTAACGCCTCAGCCTGCGCCGAGGACAGTATGCATGTTTGAAAATCGTCTTCTAAAAAGAATCTTCCAGATGTCAAGTTTTGCTGGAAGACAGATTCTGCAGGTGACACTCCCAGAATAGCCCTTAAGTAACTTGTCTGAGTTTGAGACGATATTCCCTGATAAACGCCGTATCTGAATATTGTTTGAGGATAGTAAACGACCCTAGGCAATATTACGAATTTGTCCTTCAAAACCTGATTAAGGACTTCAACGACTTGTGCTGAGAAAATGTCATTTTGAGGCAAACCTTGACCATTCTTTAAGAACAACTGCGTCGGATAAAGTAAATCCAATGTTCCCAGTGACTTTGGCGAAATCTTGACACCTATGAATGGTGCCATGGAAGTAATTGACGTGATGGCTGTACTGACTATGAAAACTGTTAGGAACGTTAGCACAGCCCGGAGACGATGTTTTCTTATGAAGTTAACAGATATCGAGGAAGCTAGGGCTACGACGCCCAATCGAGCCTTCTCAATACTGTGCGTACCAAGATACCGTACAGAAAGGGCTTTTGACATTTTTTCCGCTTCAATGGCCAGTATTCCCAGACTTATAACGAACATTATCATCAGAACTGAACCAATATTCGCTATGATCGCGTTGCTCATGACCGTGTAAGCTGGATGTATGAGGCTCATCGTGATAATGGAGAGTACCGTGAATCCTACTATGAAAAGTAACCTTACAAGACCTTTCGTGGCTTGAACCAATATTCGCTCCACTACGAAGGAAACTATTATGGCAAGGATAAAAAGTGTCGTTATGCTTGTGCCTGCTTCGTTAATTATAGCCATAACTTCATTGTAAGCTCGGGTTGACCAAGAATAGGACAAAGTAGCGTAACTATAAGCTTCGCTGTAGTTTTTACTGTTAAACAAGCTTTCAGCCAATGCTAAGTTCTTTTGGGATTCATCAAGCGCTTTTTCTATGCTGAGGCTTCTCACATTGTATGCCGTTAACTTTTCGTATCTGGATTTTGTTGCTCTGAACATGTCAGAGGCAAAAGCGTAAATTGAGAAGGGAATCGTGATTGAGTCGTTAGACATTGTAACTCCTGCCCCTTCAGGTTCTTCATCAGTCGAATTAGTAAGAAACATGGGCCAGCTTAACGAAGATGCTCCTGTGCCTCCCATTTTCAATAAAATAGCACTTTTTGAGGACGGCGGGACAAAAACTATTCCCACAGTTTCCCAAGGATTATAATAAGCGCCATAAGTGAGAAAATCGCTTTTAGACGAAAATTCGATGGGGCGTATGAACCCGCTGACTGATACAAATATGTCGCTTGAGACAAGCGAGGAAAACCTTTGGTCCAAAACCATCAGTGGTCTGTCGTATCTTGGGTCCAGCAGGTTAAAAACTGTTATAGCTCGGAGTTCTGCAACCACAGCAGACACTTGCGCAGGATGACTCATAGGAAAGATTGTGCTTGTAAAAACTCTGCCGCCTTGAACTCCGAGGTCTGGAGCATATAGTATATTCCCGGTTTCTTTATCGATAATCCAAGCTTTGGTTTCCCATCCGCCCTTGTTATAAGTGAGAGTGTAGGGTGTTATGCCCCTAATTTGGAAGCTTCCATTTTCATCAGCCATCGTAATTATCTTTGCTAAGGGATTATTCATGGTCGTCATTTGCACTTGAACTAGTGCGTGGGAAATAGGTTCATACCAACCTAAACTATTGTTAAAAAACAGGACTTTACCATTCAACGTGATGAACCCCGCGTTTTGTGAAGCAATTATGCTGCTTCCCACGTACACGCTTCTGACAGGTTTAACGCTGGCCCAACTAAGGGACCATTCATTATCGTTAAGTATGGATGAAACAATGAAGCCTGAAACAAGAAACTGAGGTTTTATATTTTCTAGGTTAACGAGTTCCAAGTCGTTAACGGGCGACCCTATGTACTTGGAGTATGTGTAAACAGGAGAACTGAGAATGTTAAAGGATATACAGCCAGCTGTAAGGGGAATTTCGCTTTCAAGCATGATTGGCTGTTGGATTGTTCCCCACCACATAGAGGTTGTAGACAGCCTTTCTTCAACTAAAAGCGTAGGGTCAAGATTTCTCCCAGTGAGCTCCTCAATTGTCAGTCTTAATTCGTTGTTTAGAAGGTAAGATTGGGTTATGCGTCTTTGTATCCATGTAAATCGGTCGGAGGTAATCAGCTCAGATGAACAGGCTCCTGCGTAAAAGCTTGTGTCCAATAGCTGGATATTGAAAGAGTCTCCGGAGAAAGGTCCTAAACCTATGAAGACCCAAGGTTTGACCGCTCCACTTTGAACCTGACTGCTAAAGAACATTTCATCGACGAACTCTCTTTCCCCAGCCATAGCCTGCCAATGAGCAGAGAAGGCTACAAACCAAACGGATCTGACAGGCTTATTAACCGAAAAATACCTAGCCAATTCTATAAGCCATGAAACGCCCGTGGCGTCAGAAGCGCCGTAGGAAATGGCGGGAACAACCGACCACGAGTCATAATGTGACGTAAGAACTATGACATCTCCAGGATTTCCCGTACCCTTAAGCATGGCTATGATGTTTTGTGTTTCAACGGTTCTCCATTCCATCCTGAGGTTTATTTTTACTCGAACTTCGGATTGGGAACTTTGAACCAAATTTTTAAGCCTTTGTCCATCATCATGTTTCACAAACAACTTCGGGAAGTAGACGGGGGCTTCAACGAATTTTTGTAGACTTTCGCTGCTTGACGAATCGGAAGGTTCAATGAATATTACGGCTTTGGCACCCAAATCTACACCGTAAAGCCAATTGGAGCTGGAGTTAAACTCCATGAGAACAATGGAATCCGTTATATTTTTTCCGTCGAAATTTCCTAACGAATCACCCTTCACGTACACCAATGGACCTTCCAAATCTTTTGCAGGGGAAGGTTGAACGCCGTTTGGCCAAACAGCGTAAGCATTTATGGTTGCCGTGATTGGTGTAAGGATTGTTATGTCTGAACCTAGGTCTATGGGCACTGTTACATTGAATTTCTGGACTTGCACGTTAAGCCCAAGTTTAGAAAATTCGTCGATTATGTATTGGGCAGCCCTATAGTTTCCTTCATACCCCGTCACTCTTGAGCCTAAGTTTGAAAGAAAAGTTATCCTGTCTAGAACGTTACTGTAAACGTTTTCATCGAGAAAAAAATCCAAATTAGAATTTGTTTGAGAAATTGGAGACTGCACTTGTTGAACCGAAGCTTAGAGGCACCGTCACCCCAATCGTGCATAATAACAGCATCACCATTAAGATTTTTGTGGCAAATTTGCTTTCATGAGGGTTAAGGAGTTTACCTCGCAAATTTCATTCCACACTCGATTTTCGTAGAAACTTTTTCATAATCATGATAGATAATAAACAAAATAGAAGGTTACACTCCACAGATAAAAGGGATACTCTATGGAGTGTATAGGCTTAGGAATCTTGGTATTGCTACTAATCCCAATTGGGAAAGAGCCAACAGTGTGAATATCGCTCCGAATCCAGCCATCGATCCTACAACGACTGCTTTTGCGTATTCCATGAAGGTCTTTTGTCCGACGATTCTTATTGCGACGAATTTTACTACCAGCGAAGCAATTGCCGTCATCCAGAACCACTCAGGATTCCACAAGAGTATTGTGAGTATAGTAGGGTCTATTGGAAGTATGGGCACAAACATTTTTAATGCATAAATGCCCACCGATATCCCGATTCCTGTGACGAACCATGCTGATTCAAGGAAGAAGTTTCCGCCTGCAGTGAAGTAAGCGACCATTACGCCTTGGTAGTCCATCATCATGTCGTAGTATGGCATGGAATTTACTGAATAAAGTCCGCCAGTGTGTACTGTGAACCAATAACCTGAAAGGTACATTAGAGGTGTTCCGAGTCCAGCTACCACTAGAACCGCGATGTAAACGTGCTTCATATTAACGTTGAAGGACTTTTCGATATGGCATAACGCTGTCAGCGCAACCATGTCGTACATTCCTCCGCCTCTGGCCATTGTGTCTGCGAATCCATATGTAACAGCTCTTGTAACAAAATATGCTTGGTTACCGGGCGGGTCGGCTGGCCAATAACCCAGACTTGAACCTACCGGATACATCACTTTCCAGTCGCCATAATTCAAAGCTCCACCTGCGCCACCGTACACAGCGGCAGCTCTTGCAGCAGCAGTATAGAAGCAAATCCACATCACTAGCCACATTAGACCAATTATAAATGGAACTCCGACGACAGCGAACAGTCCCAGAAATAGGACAATGCTGGCGACTCCGATGTAACTCACGAAACGTAATGATAGACCCGCTTCTACAACGTTTTCTTTTCCAAGTAAGGCGTTGACAACTTTTTTGATTCTGTGCCTGGCTGCCCAGAAGAGTATGATGCCTACACCGACGAAACCGCCTGGCATGATCATGTATCGTAGTGGGAATGGAGATTGTCCTGAAGGTAAGTCCCAGTATCCGCCAGTTACCTCTGATCCAGGTACGTAGTACTGGTACCATCCTGCTTGAACGGCTATGACGTTGTAGATGCAATGAACAAGATATGCTACTATAGCGGAAATGAGTGCTTCGTTAGAGACAACTAGGCCTATGAAGAACTGTGGGAAAACCCACCATCCGTATCCTATCCATCCAGGTAGAACAGACGATATTGACGAAAGTATTGGTACACGGGTTTCTCCGAAGTTAAAGGCGTTCAGTAGAGGCAACGTGGGAACTAATTCAAGCAATACTGGCGTCAGAGATGCTAAAGCACCAATCAGGAAGAATATCCAGAAGACTTTTCTGTCTCCTTCTTTTAGGTTAAAGATTCTTCTTTTTTCTATGCCGTCTCTAGCAAATTCTATGGCTGAAAGCGCATGGATAGGGAAGGGCAGTTTTTCAATGTCAGTCCATACTGGGCTCAGTATAGCGAAGGATATGAACGCAGAAATAGACATTATGAGGAATGTGAAAATCGAGTACATTGCCACAGGTACAGCTAAGGCTGCCCAAGGAAAGATTTGTCCTGGACTAATTCCCAACATCACCATGTTTACTACGTCTGCTCTTTGAGCAGCGGGGAAGAGTATTTCCGGAACCAAAGAATTGTATAGGCTGGGTGTATTGAATAGTCCTGTAATCAGAATAGAAGCAGCTTCGTCTGAGAATCTAAGGAAGTTCTCTGTTTGAGCCCACATACTCATTCCTCTAGCGCCTGCTAGAATGTTAACGACCACAAAGACAAACGCATATTCTGATACGCTTAGTCTAAGCTTGTTACTTACTTTGCCTAAAGCGTAGAACATCATTGTAAGCCAGAAGAATGTTAATGGAAAACCGTAGTATGTTGATGGGTTCCTGTTGTAAAGGAGCAAAATTTCGGAGATTGGTAGAAAGATAGCGAACATGAGTACAGCAACTATTATCGCTCTCAATGTTACTGGTTTTGTTTCACTTTTTTCATTTGCCATCATGATTACCTCTTTTCTTTCCATATTTTTTATGTATATTTGTCTATGTTTTAACTTTACGGTATTTTAACTTCTTTTCAGAATTTTAACTCTTACCATACACTGTTATAATTTTTTTAATTTTACGACTATCATAGTCGCTTAAATATGTTATAATTATAACCGAGTTATATTACCCATTGTCCTACCATTACAGCAACAGAAGATATACGATTTCTCATTTCAAAGAAGAAAAATTCATGCGACACTTACTGAATCGACCATTCTTTTAATGAACAACATACAATTTTTCTTATAGTTGAACATTTTATTGAAATCCTCTAATACACATCAAATTAAGAAAAGGATTCTCGAATTTGGGTTTAAATTTTATTATTGCGTGTACTTCATTGTAACTTTTATATTGGAAACCTATTATTACAGAGTTATGAAAGCCAAGAAGTTCATGATTCTTGGGTTTGATGGCGCAATGCCTGAGCATTTTAACCGATTTCTGCATGAAGGACACATGCCCAATATTGCACGATTAATCAAAAAGGGGACATACTCCCGAGCGCTTCCAGCTCCTCCCGTCGACTCTCCCACTAATTGGGTTACAATAGTTACGGGTGCTTGGCCTGGTACCCATGGCATAACAAGTTTTACGATTCATCTTCCAGGCGACCCATTGGATGTTGGGCGGTCAACTGTGGGTTTAGACTCAACAAAGACTCTGTAAAGCCGAGTTCCTTTGGGATGCAGCGGAAAAGGCGGGAAAGAAATGTTTAGTTATGAATTACTTATGCTCGTGGCCACCTACTTTCAAAAATGGAATGTTGGTTGGTGGTCCATCACCTTCAGGCTGTGCGCCTAAGTGGAACAAAGGAGTACCCGTGAATTTTATCACTGAATCTCCCAGTTCAAAGGAAACACAGGACATATTTGAATTCCAGATTTCGTTGAAAAAAGCAGAGGGATGGGAAAACCTTCCAAAATCGTTTTCTCAACCTTTAGAATCCAAGATTCCAAGTAATTTTACGAGCAGCAAACTTGCATCAGACGTGTGGCAAAGCGAATGGGAACAGTTACATTACGGGAAAACTGAAGAAGAAAAGAGCGACCCAATTTGGGACCCAACTTATCATTTATTGATAATTGACTCTAAAAATGAAGGATACGACAAAGTTTACGTTTGCCGTGAAAAAAACATTGCGACCTCAATAGCCAATCTTAGAGTGAAAGAGTGGAGCGATTGGACATACGACAAAGTTGTCAGCGACAGTCAAAGATTTAAGGTAGGGTTCAAGTTTAGACTGAACGAGCTATCGCCCAAAGGCGACAAAATCGAAATTTTCCGAACCATCCCCTACAAGACGGACGGATGGACCTATCCTCCGAATTTGGCCCAAGAAATCGTAGAAAATGTTGGCATTTACGCTGGCGGTTTTGAAACGTACATGGGTTACAGGCACCCGATTCGCGTAGAGAAACCTAAGCTCTTAGACATTTACTTTGAATGCACGTCGCATCAACTGAACTATTTTGTCAACGTAGCCCGTTACCTGAAAAAAAAGTACAGTTGGGACGGACTGTTTTCTTTGCTTCATTTACAGGACGAAATAGGCCATCAGATTGGCTTTGATGGCATTAATCCTTCTGCTCCTGGCTATGACCCCAAGATAGAGAAGGCTCACTGGGGAATCATCAGGAAGATGTACGAGCACATGGACGAGCAGGTTGGAAAAATGGTTAAGGAATGCTGGAGCGAAGACATGCTAACCATCGTAATATCAGACCACGCTGCGGTACCAATAAGAAAATCCATTTCAGTGAACGGAGTGTTGCAGTTAGCTAGATTATTGACAATAAAGACTGACAAGGAAACTGGGTATTCAAAGATAGATTGGTCTAGAACGAAGGCTTACATCCGACCTGGGTTCCCAATGGAATATATTTGGGTAAATTTGAAGGGTCGAGACCCCCAGGGAATTGTTGATCCGGGACAAGACTATGACGATGTCATTGACCAAACCCTCAGCCTACTTTATGGACTAAAAGACCCCGAGACTGGAAGATGCCCCATCGCTCTTGCTTTACGGAAGGAGGACGCAAAAATGCTGGGTCATTGGGGAGAAAGAGCTTCAGACATGCTGTATTTCTATAAACCAGGATACACAGGAGACCCAGGACCTGTTCCTTTGCCTGAAAAAATGCGATACACCGATGAAGAGAAAAAAATGATGATATCCTCAAGACCTGGACGAGGCAATCATTCGGGATTCTTGCCTACTGCGAAACTGGGAGGATGCTCGAATGAAGCGATATTCGTAATATCTGGTCCTGGCGTAAAAAAGGGCTACTTGCGGACTGAACCCATATGGCTTGTGGATGTGGCGCCAACGTTAGCCTATTTGCTTGACTTTCCTGCGCCCGCTCAAAGCGAAGGGCACGTTCTCTATGACATAATGTGCTAAAAGAGGATTAGCTGATCATCGTTTCTCTTTTTCTATGCCCTAAACTTTTCGCTTGGTGTTAAGCATAGTACTTCAAAGCGGGGTTTCTACTAGGTAATTTTCTCATCATATACAAAATGGCTCCTCATTGTCACCAACAGGTTTAGCGAACACTCATGTCTGGAGCCAAAAGTAAATTATATAAATGCATTTCTCTTTTTCACATTTATGCACAACCAAAACTATGACTTCTCGCCTCTATTACAAAAGCTTCTAGAAAAACATACAGAGTTGACAAGATACCGCGAAAGCCTTTCTTGGAGGTTCTATCAAGGAGAATCTCCAGACGCCTATAAATCTGATTTTAACGATTCTGCTTGGGAACAAGTTAAGCTCCCCCTGACCGTTGATGCAAGGAAAGGCGGGGCTTGGCTTAGGACCAGAATTTTGGTTCCCAAAGAGATTTTGGGCATAGATGTCTCCGGTTCAACCGTAAAGATGCCGTCTGGCATCATAATGAACAAAATAGAGATTTTTGTGAATTCTGAGAAGGTTTTGGGCGCTGATTACTGGACTGAGCTCCGTGGACCCAGAATAGTTCTTGATGAGGAGACTAAGTCCCAAAAGGAATATGTCGTTGCAGTTCACGTCTTTCCTAGGTTTGAGCCTGTGGGAATACCTAGTTTTGGCATAACTTACAGTAATGTTGAAAAAGTGGCGTTTGAACTTGAATCGTTCATCCAGGAACTCAGGTTCGCAACTGTTCTGGACAAGAAAATCACCGATAACGTGTCCAAAGAATTCAACGTGAAGGTTTTAGAGAAGCATCCTTCGGTGCTAATTGACGAAATTGAAATAGCACGAGCCAAGTTATCCGTTCTTTCCAGAAAAGCTAAGGAGTTCAGGGTTTTTCTTGTGGGTCACGCACACATTGACATGAATTGGTTGTGGCCTTGGACCGACACCGTGGACATCATAAAAGACACTTTTGGCACGATGGTTAAATTGTTAGACAAGTATCCCGATTTCCACTTCTCGCAAAGTCAAGCCTTCACGTACAAGGTTGTTGAGGAAAAGTTTCCAGACCTCTTTGACTCGATAAAAAGGCACGTGAAAAGGGGGAACTGGGACATCACCGCTTCCACGTGGGTCGAAGCTGACTTAAACATGGGCGGAAACGAAGCGTTGGTTAGGCAGTTTCTAGAAGCCAACCGCTACATTAAGCAAGCGTTCGGGTTCGAGCCTAAAGTATGCTGGGAACCTGACACTTTTGGTCACATCTCGACTATGCCGCAACTTTTGAGGAAGTCGAGGTGCAGATACTACTATCTAACGAGATGTAGCAAAGGACCTGTCTTCTGGTGGGAATCACCCGACGGGTCGAAAGTTCTGGTTTTCGCAAGCCTGTACAACAACACTGTGACACCGAGGAACATTATGGAGCTGGTTCTCTACCTCGTAAAGCATTACGGGGTGAAGACAAGCATGTTTGTTTACGGGGTAGGCAACCATGGTGGAGGAGCAACGGTTGATGACCTCGAAGCCGCTTTCGAGCTCCAGAAAAAACAGGTTTTCCCTGACTCATCTTCAGTTCAACCCACAGGTTTTATGAAGAGTTCGAAAAGGACCCTGGTGTAAAAAAGGCTCCTGTGGTCAGGGATGAGCTTCAGTTCACCCTTGACGGATGTTACACTACGCACGGCGACATAAAACGCTACAATCGGCTTTGTGAAAGTCTGCTTGTGGACGCCGAAAAGTTCGCTGTTTTCTCAGGCAATTATCCCAGAGACGCCCTTCGCAAGGCTTGGTCGAATGCCCTCTTTAACCAGTTCCACGATATACTGGATGGAAGTGGAACCCCAGAAGCATACGAATATCCTTTTGAGCTGGCTGAAGAAGCCTTAAAGATTGCAGATGAAACTCTAATAGCATCTTTTAAAAGTCTTTATAGAGAAAATAAAATTTTCTAAATCGGGAGTGCCGATAGTTGTTTTCAACCCTTTGTCGTGGGACCGTGCTGAAGTTGTTCAAGCTAAAGTTCCCAAAAATTTGATTCCGCAGAACCCAATTGCTGTTTCAACCGAGGGTGGAGAAAAAAATTTTGTGCAGGTGAATGGCGACGAAGTTCTTTTTTTGGCTAAGGTGCCTTCTATGGGTTACAAAACCTTCTATCTCGTTGAGGGAGAAGGCAGCGTAGAAGGTTCGACAAATCTTACTGAAAGCGATAACGTACTTGAGAACGAGTTTTTCAGGGTTGAAATCGAGAAGGAATCTGGCACAGTTAAATCGCTTTACGACAAGTCTGCTGGACGGTTCGTTGTCCAAAAAAATAGGTATCTATACACGAGACCTGTTTTCAGTAATCTCCTGCAGGTTTTGTACGAGCTTCCTCACAATATGTCGGCTTGGATCATAGGCGAAATCAGCCGTTCGGAGAATCTCATAAGAGGCGCGAAAACCGAGCCTATCGAGACTGGACCCGTAAGGGCAACGGTTAAAGTGACCCACAGGTTCAGAGGGTCCGAGATTGTTCAGTACATTTCTTTATGTAAAGGCGTTCCAAGATTAGACTTTAAAACAATCGTAGACTGGAAAGAAGTTTCCGACGAAAAAACCGAGGCACCCATGTTGAAGGTTTCTTTCACTCCAATCTTGGGATATTCTAAAGCATCGTTTGAGGTTCCGTTCGGGTACATTGAAAGACCAGCTGATGGCACGGAGGTTCCTGCGCTTAGGTGGGTCGACGTTTCAGACGAGGAATACGGGTTCAGCCTTTTGAATGATTCTAAGTACGGGTTCGACGTTAAAGGCAACACGGTTAGAATGACGCTTGTCAGAACCAGTTACAATCCTGACCCCAGACCAGACCTAAAGGTTCACGAAATAAAGTATTCTGTTTATCCGCACAGAAACAGCTGGAAGGAAGCCTTAACCTTCAGGAAAGGCTACGAGGTTAATCATCCGCTTAAAGCCTTCGTTATCGTGGATCGATTGGTATCGAAAGAGTGTGCGTCTGAGGAAACCAGTTTTCTGCAAGTTAAGCCTGACAATGTGGTCGTGTCCTGCGTCAAGCTCAGCAGAAGACTCAGAAAATTGCATCGTCAGAATCTACGACGCCACAGGTTCTGGGGTAGAGGCGGAACTAACCTTTGGATTCAATGTTCGAGAAGCCGAAGAAGTTGACTTGACGGAGAAAAAGCTACAAACCCTTGAGCCTCAAGCAAATAAAATAAGGCTTACGCTCAGACCGTTCGAAATAAGAACCATCCGTGTCCAACAAGCATGAACTAGCCATCATTGGGAAAAGCCTTGACCTCGGCATGATGAGTTCTGACGCATAAATGGTCAATTTTTTTATTGCGAACCATTTGTTGGCTCAATTTATGTTATATTTATTTATTTGATGATAAGAAAAAGGGAATTGGAGATGCATTTACCATAAAGGTACATAAAGGCTATGTAGCAATTCTTTTGCTTTTCATGGCTAGTTTCATCCTCGGATTAGGGTTGTCTGAAGGTCTCCGCATCGTCTTTCCGACTCCGTCTCCACCGCTGACTCTGGAACAGATGTACAGGAACGCCTTGCTTGATGCGATGGTTGCGGAAGAGAGCGAGGTTAGCTCAGCTAGTTCGCATAAACATTATATTTAATTGAAAGTAAGTTTTTCATGTCTTGGTTTGTTTTGTGTGATAAGGTGTCTGAATGAAGTTTCTAAAAGAGGTCGTGGATTACTGGGACTGTTTTCAGAAAGAAACTGGGGTTAAGGGTCCTTCGTTGACGCTTGGTCTTTCGGGGACGGTCCTGAACTGGCTGATGAACTGTTGAGGTTGGTGTTAACAGGAAAGAAGACAGGAACGGCGACGCTGGTTATTGAGCTGGAGAGAGAAGGAGGGGAAATGCCTAAGGTCGGGGACCGCAACGTTATTCTTGACGGCAAAGAAAAACCCGCTGCAGTCCTCCGTACCACAGCCATTGAGGTCAAACCATTCAACGAAGTTAAAGAAGTGTTTGCCTAATCCGAGGGCGAAGACGACCGCACCCTAGAATCTCGGAGGAGAGAACACTGGAAATACTGGACCCGAAAAGGTCAGAAACTCGGATTTGCGATGAAAGAAGGTCTTCTGGTGATCTGTGAAAACTTCGAACTCGTTTTTCCCAAATAATTTTTCGCGTTCACATCAGAAAATTCTGTAAAAAACCATACAAAGGTCATTGAATGGTGCGGGGGATGGGATTTGAACCCACGAACCCCTTCGGGACGGGATCTTGAGTCCTGCGTGCATGGGGGTTTTGCCCTGTTGCTCCGCGCATATGGTCCTTTTTTTGAAAGGGTTGACCTAGCTCTGCGACCCCCGCGTGTTTGTTTAATAAAAATGTATGATTCTATTATTCTTTTCCAATCAGGTCTCTCTACGGTTTTCCGTGCTACGAAACATTTTCCCAGAGGTCCACCTGCGTCAGCGGCATGTAGGGCTTGCCTACGATGCTCAGTTTTCCCTTTTTCCCGAAGTCTGCCACCTTCGCTTCGTGAGTCGGAATTCCTTTAGAGACAAGGTGCTCAGTAAATGAGCCATCGCCATTGTTGAGATAAATCAGCAACCTAGGATTCTCGCGCCTTCCAAGACCCATCTCGCCAACGAAAATGTCCACGCGTCCGTCCTTGTTGAAGTCTGCCGCTGCGAGACTGTGAGGATGAAACAAATTATCGGCTATAACATGCATCTTCCAGTCTGGACTCTCGAACCAAACTAGCCTTCCGATGTCGCTTTCAGCCTCAGTCATCACTAGGTCGAGGACGCCGTCTCCGTTCACGTCAGCTGCCTGAACCCTAGTTTCAGAAAACACGAAACCTGCGTAGGTTCGTGCGTGAAACTCTTTCAGGATTGTGCGTGACCATTTCCCTTTCTGCGTTTTTGGCGGCTTGAAAATGTTTGGTCCCGCTACAACTTCGTTCAGTCCGTCTCCGTCAAGGTCGGCGACGGCTAAGCCCTCAATGCTTATGTTGCCACAGATGAGGTGGCGGCACTCCTTAGGCCAAGGAGAAACCGTTGGGTCAGAGGGAACATCGTAGTAGACCAGAACCTTTGCCAGCTGCGAGGGAACAAGAATCTCGTCTTCTCCGTCGTTGTCTACGTCTCCGACTGCCTGATCGTGGTATTTATGGAGGCTGTTGTCAATCACGCGCCGTGTCCAAACTTCAGTTGGGTCAGAAGGATTCTCAAACCAGTAAAGCTCATGACCGTAATATGGCTGTCCCGCAACAATGTCTAATCGTCCATCATTATTCAAATCCATAACAGCGCTGCCTGCCTCCAAATTTGCCCTAGCAATGTAACGTTTCGTCCATTTCGGATACTCGTACAGAACCAAATACCCCTCCTCGGTCGGAGGGTTCGCGTAGCTACCTACGACCACATCGTTGAAGCCATCGCCGTTGAAATCGGCGACCAAACAAACAGAGTTCCCGGAAACAATCGTGTGCCTGTCAATGAACTTGTGACGGAACTTTAGATTCGCTCGAGACCTCAATCTCTTTGCACCATTCTGAATTATGTTATATTAAGTTTTAATTGTTTCCGCCAAGATTTATTTCCTCAATCCCCTAACATAGGATATTGAGGAGTCCGCAATGAGGTACGAAGAACTCGAAGGACTAGTTAAAGAAGAGATCACCCAGAGAGAAGAAGAAGGCTGCGACGTCGCAGAAGCCAGAAAAGTGTTAGAAAACATTACAGGAAAAAATCAATCCAAACTCGAAGCTGTATTAAAAAATGTCTCTAAACTCTCCCCAAGAACCGATTTTCCTTACGCTGAACCCTCAGACCTTGAAGGAATAAGAGATGAACGCCCGAAAGGTCCAAGAAAAATAGGCCTCAAACTTTCTGAAGAACAGATTTTTGACAAGATTTACGGTGGGTGGTTGGGGCGATGCGCTGGTTGTCTTCTCGGGAAACCAGTTGAAGGTTTACATAAAGAAAAGATTGAGGAGTGGCTGAAACTTGCAGACGCATATCCGCTTAACGACTATTTTCCGCATCTACCAGAAACTAAGGCTGTTCCAGACTGGCTGAAACGTCGAGCTTCATGGATGGAAGTATTGTCGGGGCACATTACCCACATGTCGCGTGACGACGACATAGATTATCCGATAATTAACCTTCACCTTCTCGAAACCAAAGGATTCAACTTTTCAGCAATGGATGTGGGAAACAACTGGCTTGAAAACCTCCCATACAATAAAGTCTACACTGCTGAGCGAGTAGCCTACAGAAACCTCGTTAACGGGTTTGTTCCGCCAGAAACAGCCTCTTACGTGAACCCGTACCGCGAATGGATTGGTGCTCAAATTCGAGCAGACATGTTTGGTTACGTGACGCCCGGAATGCCTGAACTGGGAGCTGAACTTGCATACAGAGACGCCAGCTTGTCTCACGTGAAAAACGGGATTTACGGCGAAATGTTCGTGAGCGCCATGATCAGCGCAGCGTTCACAACCAGTAGCATCGAAGAAGTAATCGACATTGGGCTTTCAGAAATACCAATGAAATCTAGACTCGCTGAAGCCATGAAGAACGTGGTTGCTTGGAGCAAAAAAAATAATGACTGGAGAGACACTTGGCAACAAATCAACGCAAAATACGGTCACTACCACGGAGTTCACACGATAAACAACGCTGCACTTGTCCTCTTGGGGCTGCTGCACGGGAAAGGAGACTACGAAAAAAGCATAGCCATCAGCGTCATGGGCGGATGGGACACAGATTGCAACGGCGCAACCACAGGGTCAATCCTCGGTGTCATGTTAGGAGCGAAAAAATTGCCAGAAAAATGGATTGATCCACTAAACAACCGGGTGGAAAGCTACGTTGTCGGCTACAACAACAGCCAAATCTCAAACTTAGCCAAAAAAACGTTCAATTTAGCTTTAAAGGTGCTTCAAGGAGAGGTTGAAAAAGTTCATACCTAAACATGATAGCTTAAAAAATTTAAACAATAAAACAAATCCATCATTGGATCGTTGTCCCGACTTTTTTGCCCTCCAATACGGCAATCAGATTGTCGGGGTTTGCTCCATTGACGACAAAGGTCTTTATGTGTTTCGCTTTAAGTAAACGAACAGCCTCTGGGTCAATTATCTGATGAATTCCCGCTTTGTGCCTGTCTTGCTCCATGAGCTGACTCAATTCATCAAAGCCTAATGTGTCGATTTTACGGGCGTCAGCGTGTTTTTTCGGGTCCTTTGTATAAACACCATCTTGATCAGTGGATTTAACAATAAAATCAGCGCCCACCTGCGAGGCAACCATTGCAGCAACTGTGTCAGTCGTCATACCGGGCTTTAGTCCTCCCATCACAACAATTCCCCTTTCTGAAAGCAGCTCTTGAGCATCCTCTAACGACGTCGGAACATTTTTCCATTCTAGACCTCCCAGTTTCATTGCTAACAATTGGGCGAACAATCTGGAAACCGTTATTGCGACCTCGTCCTGTTCTTGTTCCGTCAGTCCCACGTCTTTTGCATGTTGAATGTATTGTCTGGCAGGGGCGCCTCCGCCGACGATTATGACCAATTCGTGACCTTGCGCCCTTAAGCGATTGATAACCTCAGCATATTTCTGTATAAGCTGGGGGTTTGGCGGCGAAGCGACAACTGAACCGCCAATCCGTATGACGACTCTCATGAATTGCACCAGACAATCTTTCTGATTTTCTGAGTATAAATATCATACTCTTTCCGCAAGTGGCAATTCAGAACGCTTGCTTTATGGGTTTGTTTAACTATTAAACGTCCATCATAAAGGTATGTGAGAAACTAAGGCTGCATCAAAGGCGAAGATTGCTATGCTTGAAATAATTTTTCTTGGCACGGGCGGAGGTCGGTTCGCAACGATAACGCAGAAGCTGCGAACAGGCGGCATCCGCATACTCTCAGAAGAACTGAATGTCCACTTGGATCCCGGTCCCGGAGCTCTGATCTATTCTTTGGAGGCAGGACTCGACCCACAGAAACTAGACGGGATAATCGTGTCGCATTCCCACATAGATCACACGAATGACGCTGCGGTTCTGATAGAAGCCATGACTGATGGAGGAACCAGAAAGCACGGTTTTCTGGCTGCTTCTCACAGCGTCCTTTACGGGAACGAAATATGCGACAAGGCAATCTCCCATTATCACTTAAATCTTCCAGAAAGAATCATTGAAGCCAAAGCTGGAGGCACCTTCACCATAGGCAATGTTAACGTTAAGGTCTGCAAGGCTGTGCATTCCGACCCAGAGACTGTTGGGTTCCGGTTCGAGACGGGAAACTTTGGGTCTTTTGCGTACATGCCTGACTCGGAATATTATGAAGGAATCAGCGACTCCCTCAAGGGAGTAAGGCTCCTAATTCTCTCGGTTCTGAGACCGTCAGGTAAACCGTGGAAAGGACACATGTCAACTGATGACGCGGTAAAAATCATAAACGAGGTTCGCCCAGAGATGGCTGTAATGACGCATCTTGGAACGCTGATGATAATTAAGGGACCGGACGGCGAAGCATCCTTAATACAGGAATCAACTGGAACAACGACGAAAGCTGCCAAGGACGGAATGCGCATAGCCTTTGCCGAAAAAATCCTCTTTAGTAAACCCAATGAACAGGCAGACTTAACTAGTTTCATGGAACCTTAGCTTTCAGTTAAATTGTTTTATTCGGATTACTTCGCGACGAAGATGCCTTCGGACAACTCTTCAAATATTTCTTGGTTCTCAGGCTTTCCGAAGACAAGGTTCGGAATCTTATGCATGACTTTAAGGTCTTCTTTCAAGGGTCCAAGCTTATATGGCGCATAAATGGATGTTGCTAGTTCCTCGCTTAGGGCTAGCCCTCGGCTTTTTTTGTAACGCCAGACTGCATTATTGAATTCCACAAGTCCTGGAAACAGTTCTGCAAGTTCACTTTTCCATTCAGGGGTCTCTTTAGGAAAATCCTGAACGTGGATGCTCTTTTTTTGATAGAGTTCAAGCCATAAAGCCTCAGTTATGAATGGACAGGTAGGAGCCAACAATTTCAGGATTGTTTCCAAGCATTTGTGCAGAGTGAACCATGCGCCTTTCTGAAGTTCCGAATCGAACACTCCGTCTCTGTTGTAGGCTCGAGACTTCACTGCCTCTACATAATGGTCCGCGAAAAGGTTCCACGTGAAAGTCCGAATGGCAGTTGCTGCAGTAAATGCATTCATATCCTCATACCCTATGACGCATTCAGCAACGAGTTCGTTAAGTTTTGCCAAAATCATCAGGTCCAATGCAGCTAGCCTGTAACCTTCTGATGTTTGCGGGAATGACGAGATGTACCTAGCAATGTTCCAAAGTTTTGTTAGGAACTTGGAATTCCCCCGAATCCTTTCAAACGAACACCGTATATCGCCTTTGGTGATGTTACCCTCTAAGGCTGACCAAACTCGGAAGGCTTCGGAACCAAACCTGTTGATGGCTTCCTGCGGGTCAATCCAGGTTTTGGGGTCGCTTTTGCTGATTTTTCTGCCCTCTTCGTCGACGACATGCATGTGTATCCAAGCGTCACGGAAGGGCGCTTTGTTGAAGAGCAGATGCGACTTCAGCATTGTGAAGTAAAGCCAGTTTCTGACGATCTCTTTTCCCTGAGGGCGAAGGCTGCACGGAAAGTTTTTTTCAAAGAACGCTTTGTTCCAAAGGAATCCGAGTATGTAGGCTTCGGACGTGGCTGAATCGAACCACGTGTCGAACGTTCTTTCTTCGCCCCTGAACTCGGTTGAACCGCATTTTGGGCATTCGTCTATGGGAGGCTTCTCTCTCCAAGGCTGAAAATATCTTCCGGGCTGTGGCACAAAGACGAATCCGCAGTTCACGCAATACCACAATGGAATTTCGGTTCCGTAGTAACGACGCCTCGAGATGACCCAGTCTATGCCAACCGAGTTTATCCAGTCGATGAGAATCTGCTTGCTTTCGGGTGCAAAGAAAGCCATTTGGTCAGCCATCCGTAAAAGGTCATCCTTCGACTCAACTTGTTTCAGGTAAATCTCTTTCATCGGAACAAACTCAATCGGATTCTTAGACCTCCAACAAATCGGTCTCCTCTGCACAATTTTCTCTGTCTTCAAAAGCAAACCTTGCGTTTTCAAGTCTTCAATGATTTGTTTCTTTGCTTCTCGGACTGATAGACCACTGTATTTGCCCGCGTTCGAGTTCATTTTACCCTTCGGGTCTATTGCGTAAACTGGGTCTAGGTTCATTTCCCTCAGAATGCGGACGTCTCCGTAGTCGCCGAAACTGCATATCATAACTAATCCTGAACCAAACTCGGTCTTAGCGTAAGGGTGAGGTTGAATCTTGACTGCGTGTCCGTAAATGGGCACTATAACGTGTTTGCCTTCGAGGTTTTTGTACCGTTCATCGTCTGGATTATAAATTACGGTTCGGCACGAACACAGGAGCTCTGGTCTCGTTGTCGCTATGGCGAGATCTTGCCCAGTTTCTTGAATCTTGAACTTTACGTAATTCAGTTCTGTTTCTTTCTCTTCATACTCAACCTCGGCGTCCGAAATTGTGGTTCCGCAGATTGGACAATAGTTTGTTGTCTTCTCGTCTTCGTAGATGAATCCCTTGTTCCAGAAATCAATGAAAGTCTGCTGCGTGAGCCTCCTGTATTCTGGGTCATCGGTCTCGTATCTGCCGCCGATCCTATGTTCAAGAGACCAAGAGTTGCAGCTCAAACCTAACCTTTTGAAAGTATCCAGAGACTTGTCTCCGCTTTCCCCAAGTATTTTCCTGCATTTCTCGATGAACTCTTCTCGGGGAGTCTCATGCATGGAAATTCTAAAAATCTTTTCAGTCTGAACCTCTACTGGTAAGCCGTTCTTGTCCAACCCCATCGGAAACAGCACGTTGTGTCCAGTCATCCGTTTGTATCTTGCGAAAATGTCCATCCAAGTGTACGTGTAAGCTTGACCGATGTGAACGGGAGTGTTCACGTATGGAGGCGGGGTGTCAATGCTAAAGGTTGGTTTTTCACTTACCTCGTCAAACCTGAAAATTCCTTCTTCTTGCCACTTCTGGAACAAGACTGGTTCAATCTTGGGGTCCCAAGTCTTCACGACTAAACTGGGCTTGAACATCTGAGAGTCTTCAGTCTTCATAACGGTCACGATGTTTAAATAAATTTTTTCGAGTTGGGAAAGAAGATTCATGAATCATACTAGAGGGAGGCCCAAAATGGGCTAAAGTACTTGGCGATGACGGTGTTGCGGTAACGTTTGAACCACCTTTCCTCCAGCAAACAATTATTCACTATTGAAATTGCTGGTTTCATATAAATATAATCGTTTCCGAAATCTATTCCTTTCGTCTTAGTTTCCCTGGGACCGCATTGTCGATAAGTAAGTAATATGAGGCTTCGTCAAAGAAGGACCCGTTCTTCCGAATTCGTTTACGCCTTAACTTTTCAAGTTTGAATCCTGACTTCTCTGCCACGTGCCGCATTGCTGTGTTGTCTGAACGAGTTTCAATTTCTAACCTAAGAAGTCCGTTCTTTTTTGCAAGTTTGATTGCTGCCTTCATGAGGTGTGTGGCGATTTTTTTTCCCCAAAAATCGGGGTGAACGCTGACACCTATGGCTGCAACATGGTCCATGTATCCTCCCAACCGCCATAATCCCAGGAATCCAGCGACTCTGTCATCTTGTTTAGCTACGAGGATTTCGGCTCTTCTGTTTTTTGGCAAGTTTCGAAAGAATCTTCTATAGGATAGGTACTCTCTTTCAACGTCGTTCTCGACGCGTATAATGAGCCAGCCGCGAACTTTTTCGTGACACTCTATTTCAGCGATGGCTTTGATGTCTTTAACTTTAAGTTTAGTTTGTTTTGCGTTAATAATTTCAGGTTTCAAAGCGTCCCTCCAAAGGGATAAAACAAGAGACCAAAGTGGAATTATTTAAGCTTTATCTTGACGTTTTGTTTTTCCTTATCTTCAAGAAAGTCCAATAAATTTAGTAATTAAATGTTAAATGTTAAGACATTCATTACTTCGTAATTTAGGATGAAAAGAGAATGAGCACAAGCGATAAACGAAAGAAAAAACTTAAAGTTGGTATTCTTTTCAACCGCCCAGCTGAACCGCCAAGAGGTGAAGATTCTGACTACGTGGCTGAAGCTGAAGTTGAGGAACAAGCAGAATCGGTTCAAAAAGCCCTGGATAAACTGGGCTTCGAATACCAAATGTTGCCTTTTGAAATTGACCTCGAACTTTTAATCAAGGCATTAAAAAATTACAGACCTGACGTGGTCATAAACCTTTGTGAAGGTGCCTTTGGAAACAGCCACCACGAGTTGAACGTACCATCAATGCTTGAGCTGTTAAACATACCCTACACTGGTTCACCTCCTTTGGCACTTGGAATGTGTCAAAATAAAGGGCTTACTAAAAAAATTTTGGAAGCAAATGGGTTGCCTACACCTAAATTCAAGGTTCTCGAAAACCCTCAAAATTTGCAGGACGACATAGGGTTTCCCCTATTTGTAAAACCTTTAAGGGAGGACGCAAGCATTGGCATATCAAACAAAAGCTATGTTAGAAACGAAGCCGAACTTAAGGCTCAAGTTGAATACATAACCAATCGCTACAAGCAGCCTGCTTTGGTTGAGGAGTACATTGCTGGAAGAGAACTGAACGTTGCGATATTGGGCAACGAAAACCCAAGAGCGTTGCCAATCTCTGAGATAACGTTCGATTTTAAGGACGAACCAAAAATAGTGGGCTTTTCAGCAAAATGGTTTAAGGAAAGCGATGAATACAAAAAAACCAAGCCCGTGTGCCCCGCTTTACTTGACCCTTCAGTAAAAAATAACGTTGAAAGGATTGCGTTACAGGCATTTGAGGTTCTTTACTGCAGAGACTATGCGAGAATCGACATTCGCCTAAGAGACAATTCGCCGTGGATTTTAGAGGTTAACCCTAACCCAGACATTTCTCCGGAAGCAGGTTTTTCGCGTTCCTTGAAGGCTGTTGGATTATCGTATGAACAGTTCGTCGAAAAAATAATCCACTTTGCCTTGCATAGGGCATCGCAATGCAGCCAGTAACCTTACAGTTCAATTATAAAAGGCATACAAGCGAACGGTCATTAAACAGGTGTTGAAGATTATACCTTTTCAGAGCCTGCCACAAAACGGTGCAAATAAGTTGCTCATAAGTTAAACCTGCTTCACCAGCAGCTTCAGGAAGACAGGAATGCGCGTCGGGATCAGGTATTAACCCAGGTAAAGGATTAACTTCGAGTATACATGGTTTGTCACTCTTGTCGAGTCTCACATCCATGCGGCATAGGTCTCGGCAATTAAGAACTTTGAAAGTTTTAATGGCTGTCTTTCGTATTTCCTTTTCGAGCTCGTCAGGAATGTCAGCTGGACAATTAAAAATGTCCAATGGTTTTTCTGGCACGTCCCAGATCCACTTTGCTTCGTAAGAATATATTGGGCTGGCTCCACTTGGCAGTTTTTCAAGCAGGATTTCTACTATGGGCAAGACATAGGGGGCATCATTGCCAATTAAGCCAACCGTGAACTCTCTGCCAGGAAGGAACTCTTCGACTATGGCTGGTTGTTTATAGGTCTTTATGACCCATGAAAGTTGTTCCCGCAGGCTTTGTTCGTCTTTCACGAGAGAGGTGCTTCTGATCCCTTTGCTTGAGCCCTCAGCTAATGGCTTGACAACAAGCGGAAATTTAAGATTACGTTGCCTTTTCTGGTTAGGCGTCGAAAACACCTGAAAGTTTGGGGAAGGAACGCCGTTAACGCTTAGAACCTGATGAGTTAGAGCCTTGTCTAATGCTATGGCTAGCGTTAACGGTCCTGAACCAGTGTATGGTATCCCAAGCATCTCCAGCATTACGGGAATCTGTGACTCTCTGCTTTCACCTCGTATTCCCTCAGCAATGTTGAAGACGAAGTCGGGTCTTAGGCTCAAGAGTTTACTGTATACTTCTTCGTTTGCTTCAATTTTTATTACTTCGCATCCGCCTTTCCCCAAAGCCTCTGCTATAGCGTCCACTGTCACTTCATCGTCAAACTCGATGTAGAAATCTTCCGGTTGCCCCGCAACCATGTCAACTGGTTTTTTCAGGTTGTAAGTTAACCCGACGTTAAGCGTCATCGTCTTTCACTAGAGACCTCTACAGGACCCTCCATTTGTTGCAAAGGCTTCTTTTCCTGTGGAATCTGCGGGTAAACGTACTGTTTTCCCTGATAGTTTTTCATGATGACTTGGTTCTCTTCAATACTTACTACGTACTTTGGCTGAATCGGAATTTTTCCTCCGCCGCCTGGTGCGTCTATCACGTAGCGTGGAACAGCGAAGCCTGAAGTGTATCCTGTGAGGTCTTCGATTATTTTGAGTCCAGTTTCCACCCTTGTCCTAAAGTGGTAGGTGCCTTTAACAAGGTCCATCTGGAAGAGATAGTAAGGTTTAACCCTGATTTTTAGAAGCTTTTGAACAAGGCTCTTCATGGTCTCGGAGTCATCGTTGATTCCTTTAAGCAGCACAGATTGGTTGCCAAGTGGGATTCCTGCGTCAGCAAGGAGCCCGCAGGCTCTTGAGCTTTCTTCAGTTATTTCCCGCGGGTGATTAAAATGCATGTTAACGTACAATGGGTGATACTTCTTCAGTATGTTACACAGTTGAGGCGTTATCCTTTGTGGAAGCGTGCATGGTGCCCTTGTCCCGATTCTCAGAACTTCAACATGAGGTATCGCTCTTAGATTCCTAAGCAGAAATTCAATCCTGTCGTCAGGCAGAATCAGCGGGTCTCCACCGGACAACAGAACATCTCGAACGCCAAGGGTCCTCTGAACATACCTTATTTGCTCTGAAAGGACATCTTTTGAGAGGTTAACGTAGGATTGTCCAACCTTCCTTTTTCTTGTGCAGAATCTGCAGAACATTGCGCAGCTGTTTGATACACACATTAATACTCTGTCGGGGTAGCGGTGAACCAAGCCTGATATTGGGCTGTCGCCTTCTTCGTTCAAAGGGTCTTCGGTTCCCCACGGGTCTTGTAGTTCAAAGGGACTTGGGACACACTGTTTCCAGATTGGGTCTCCCACTTCTTGGATAAGGTTAAAGTAGTACCGAGAAATTTTCATTGGGTATTTTGCGACAACGGTGCCTAGAGCTTTTGTATCGACCGAAAATTTTTCGAGGATTTGATGGGGTCTAGTTATGCTTTCAGAAAGACTATTTTCCCAGTCTTCAACCATCTTATCGTAACACGCGCTGTGGCACATACATGCCACGAAGAAAATATGCGTTTCAAAACACGCTTTTAAATCTTTCTATTATGTTCGTCACAAAAGTGACAAAAATGAATCGTTTGGAGTGTTGTTACACATAAGTGAGCTAGTAACATTTTGTGATTACGACCTGTGTCCACATCGGGTGCCCTACCCTTATATATGAATCCGAGAATGTGTTCACCAAGGCGAAAAAATATGGGAAGTGTAAATGTAAATTCTGGATCAGTAGAGACACTCGACAGAGTAGACGGTGATCTCAACTTAACTTACGGGGCGACAGTTAAAGCGAAAGATGCTAAAAAAATTGAGGTTTCAGGTAGCGTTCAATACGAAGGCAACTGCGTCTTCGAGTGCAGCCTTTATGCGAACTCAATCAGAGGAAAACATGGAGACCTCATTGTTAAGGGGGACTTGTCGATTGAAAAATCGATAAGAATCTACGAAGGCAGCTTAGAAGTCGGAGGCAACCTAACGGCAGGCGATGTTGAAGTTGACAAAAAGGTTTCAGTTGAGAAGGACCTTTCCGCAGGGAAAGTTGAAGTAGGCGGAAAAATATGGGTCGGAGGAAACACTAAGGCAGACGAAATAGAGGTTGGCGGTGTCTTCGAGGCGAAAGGCGACGTTGAAACCAAAAAATTAGAAGCAGGCGGTACTGCAAAGATAGAAGGCACAACAGCGATCTCTAGGATAAGCGTAGGTGGCACGTTTTATGGCAGAGGATTGGTTAAGGCTGACAAGATAAACGTCGGAGGCACATTTGAATCAGAGTCCGAGGTCATAGTCGAAGAACTGCACATCGGGGGAACAGCTAAAGTTGCAGGGGGCGAGGTAAAAGGAAGAGTAAGCGTTGGCGGTTCATTTGCTTCAAGTAAGCCCTTAACCTTCGACTGGATTGATGTCGGAGGCAAAGTGGAACTTGCTGGTGGGTGTGAAGGAAGAAAGGTTGATGTTGGCGGAACCTTAAGGACCGAGGGAAACCTGAAGTTCGAGGACATTGACGTCGGTGGCACTGTAGAAATACGCGGAGATGCTGAAGGCGAATCAATTGATGTCGGTGGGAAACTATCTGTAGAAAAAAATCTCACATTGACCAAAAAATTGGATGTTGGTGGAACAGCCGAAGCTGGCGAAGTCTTAAAAGTCTGAGTCTATAGGTGTTGGGGGTTCATTGAAGGCTAGAAGGGTTGAAGCTTGAGGCATCAGTTGACGTTGGTGGTAGAATTGAGACCGAAGAAGGAACAAAGGCCACCAAAGTTGAAATCGGAAGGAATGGTAAAATCATAGGGGTCGTTGTGGCAAAAGATGTATTACTTGGAGAAAAGGCTGAAGTTGAAGACATTTATGCCGAGTCCCTGGTTATGGAAGAGCAGTCTACTGCAAGAAACGTCTACACTAAGAGAGTTCACTTGGAAAGGGGATGCAGAATCATCGGGGAATTGCAATACACGGAGGAGTTGAAGAGAGAACAGGAAGTAACCTTAGCAAAGGAACCTGTGAAAGCAGCGCATCTTCCAACGCCTCCGATATAGGCATTGAACTCAAGGGCATACCATTGGCGGCTGAGAGATGAGTCAGATTAGTAGAATTCAGTTTCGTCTCGGCAGCAACTTTCTGACCCTTGAGGTTCCACCTTTTTATGTTAATTTCGAGAAGATGAACTTCAGTTCGATAATGGTGCGGAAGCAGTTACCGAAAGAAGGAATCGTCATCTACGTTTACGTGACCAGACATCGGCACGTTGAGAAGCTTCTGCTCCTTAGGAGATTGCATCCCGACATCTTCTTATCAGAGGAATTGCAGGAATCAGGAGCAACAATCGAGGAGCTTAACCCAAAAGAACTTGAAGAGTTCCAAAGGGTTACAAAAACTGAGGGTTTCGAAAGAGACATCAGCGAACTAGAGAAGGAATGGGAATACAGTGGAAATGGGGTCTGGATAAAAAGTATCGGTTCCTTCGTGCTATACATGGTTCTGGTCATGAAAGAAGCCAGGTGGACTATTAGACCAGTCATCTCGAAAGAAGGCGTCGTAGGCTACGGATTCGAGTTACCTGTGGACACTTCGCTGAGTAACAGTTTCGTAGAAAAATTGAAGGAAGGCGAACTTGATGAGATACATAACCATGTTGAAAGCCAACATTTCCATTTGACCGTGAACAGTCTAGAACGATGTAAGGTGCTTGCCAGTGACTGGGACTATTACTTTTCTACGAGAACAAGGTGGAGACAAACTGTATTTCTTTCAACAGACTGAACTCACCGACTGCTGGACTATATGAAAATATAAGCCTAATCATCCATAACAATCAATTGAAAAATCATCCACAGTAATCATACTGAACCAGAAAATTCGAAAGGTGCCTTTTGGAGAATGGATTGATGAAACGGACGAGGTACGAAATTTACCTTGCCATTCTGGGAACGGTTAGAAGTAGAGGCGCCTGCCCGATTACGAGGTTGTCTTATGCCGCTCGGCTTCCGGTTGACCGAACCAAAACCGTGGTTGAGTTTCTGTTGTCGAGGGGTCTCCTGAAAGAAGTGAACATAGGCGACAAAAAACTTTTCAGGATAACGAACAGAGGAGGAGAGTTCCTCGAAGCCCTGAGAACCGTAAGAAAATTCGTTCAATAACGGTTTCTTATTGTGAGGTTTCTTCTTTTATTTTGTCTTCGAGGCTTTTGACCTTTCCATGTTCAAGGACCGATATTTTTGTCTGAAGCCGAACCCTGTACCCGAGGCGGAGGAAAAGCCCGTAAAGTTCTTCTCCAGAAATTTGGGTCCTCAACTTTCCTTCGCTTATGAGTTTAACAAGCGTTTTCTCAACGTATTCTGCTGCCTGAGGGTATTGAGCCTTAGCGGCGTTAAGGACTTCCCATGCTCTGTCAACAAAGAAACGGTTCAAAATTGCCTGCGGGGTCTCCGCTTTTTCGTCTTTAGTTTCTGTTTCCGTCTTCTTTCCGAACTGCCTCTTTAGTCTCTTGCAGCCTTTTTCGCCTTATGAATTCAAGTTCCCTGTCAGACATGTGAGGTCCATTTTCCTTTACTTGTTCTAGAATGTAAAAATGCGTTTCCTTACTATTAGCGTTACGTCTCTATGGCTGGTTCGGCAGCTTATACCTTAACGTTGCTGCTATTCCGCCAAAAGATTTCCAGAGCATCTGCCCTTCCTCGGTTTCGGTGGAAATCACTTCGACGTTCGACCCTGATTGTTCAGCCTGTTCCGCCAGCTCGTCAATCACGTCCTTTTGTTCAGTGACCTGAAGCGTGGGAATCTGGCATTTCGGGCATGGGGAGCCAGCCAGAGACTGTTCGAAACTAGAAACCTCAGCCGCCTTCATTGTTTGAAAGTAAGTGTGCCCACATGATGTGCAGTCAACTCTGACCCGCGTTGTCTCAAGAGCCTCAGAAAGAAGAGCCGTGTCAACTAAGCCAGCTTTCAAGGCTCTCCTAACGTCCCTTTCTCCGTAGGTCGCCAGCCCGGTGTCGTGCCCAATCTCGTACAGGAATTTTTGCACGATGTTTTTTTCCTCAACATACCTGACGTTTTTAACGATTTCGGGAGCTCTCTCAAAAATTTCCTCAATTCCCTGTTCTCCAGTGTAGGCTGTGTCTATGGTTCCAACAATTTTTTCTTTAAGCCTGTAATCGAGGTATCTTCCTTTATCGAAATCGTACTTCGTGGGTCCCGGTCCGCCCAGGATTATGCCCTTCAGGTTCTGTATAGGAAGAAAGTCTTCATTGGCATGGTCGCCTATGCGTTTAAAGAACCCCAAAACCTGCGCTTCACGTAGCCGCTCGAACCTTCTGGCAGATTGACCTCCCGCACGGTGTTTGCCGGGTATGCCTGAGGTTATGTCTTCAACGATTTCTAGTCTGCGCCCTCTGAGGGTAGCAAAGGTCGCTGCGCTTGTATCCACCAAAAGGATTCCGTAGGTTTCCGTTTCCTTCAGCAAGTCCATCAAGTGCTCAATGTGGAACTTGTCGTCGCACCGGTAAAGGTAAATTCCGATTGGTTCTGGGGGAACAACCACGTATGGACCTTCTATCTTTTCGCTTCCCGGACCGTTCTGGGGGATTGCTCCGCAGAATAAGACCAGTCCATTGTCTGGAACTGTCTTGAAAAGCCTTAGGCGCTGAGTGACCTTTACTATGGCGTCTTGAACGTTCTTTCGGGTCGTGTTTGATTTGATGTTCGAGGCGGTGCCCCATTCTTCCTTAAGCATCTGGGTAACTTCGCTTATCTGGCGTCCAGAAGGCACATAAAGTGTGACGAGTTGGGTGCCTCTTCCCTCCCTCGAGGCCAGCGTGTCCAGTATCCTTTTCAGACGAAACCTTTCAAGCGACGTTCTTTTCTGGCTCATTCTTGCTTTGCACCTTGAAATTATGCATGAATTTGGAGATGTAGTTGCCTTTTATTCGGTTTCAAAATAACCTAAACCAAGCTAATTAAACATTTAGGCTTCCAAAAACGTTATCTAACCGTGGACTCGGTTCTATCCGCTGATTTATTGATTTCTTTTTCGATGCTTCTCAAAAGTGCAGGCTGGATTAACATTAAAACAGCAAGAGCATGCGAGCATCTTCCCCTTCGGACGAAGCCGGGGCAGTTGCAGTTCACTGCGCCGTCGATTTTTTGTGCAACCGTATATGTTCCGTGCTCCCCGACTACATTGTAGACTCCATCACCTATGTGTTCCGCCTTTCCTTTCTGTATCAGGTCGTAGGCTTTCTCTATCATCTTGTCTACCGGCAAATCCCCTTCGCCAGCGTCAAAACTAAAACTCAATATCTGCACAATATTATATATAGTTCGCTACTTAAATTTGAAATAGGATTTCTCAAGAAACATTCAACAACTTTTGAAGCTCAAACACTTCATAAGGCTTCTTCGTAAAATTGGGGTAGAAAATTTATTTTTTTATCTACGCATAGTCAATTGTAGTCAAACAAATCGGTCTTTTACAGTTTTTTTAGAAGATTTATGGCTGCTTGTGTAAGTTTCGAGCCAGCGTCGCGTTCTAGAAATGTCGTGTTCGGTTCGTATCCTCCTTCTTTATAGGCGTCGGTTGTTGGAACGTATCCGATTGAATCGTTAGCCAACTCGCTTACGAAAGTATGTTTAAATGGCGATTTTCTTCTTATTTCAAGTTGATATTCCACAAAAACTTCGCCGGGGAGCCCTAATATGGCTGTATCGTTCAGTCGGATGGCTTGTATTTCAGTAACTACATCCTCACCTTTCAGAATGCGTTGATGATTCTCGTAATCTGGCTCACCGACCTTTGTACTCTTGATCCACTCAAACACATTTTCTGGCATGTCCTTCCTTACTGGCAGTCTTACATCGGACTGTTTGATTTTTAAATTGGCTTCAGAAGTAAGGTTGGTTACTGACTGAAGAGCTTTAAGGGCTTCTCCACCCAAAATTTGGCCTAGACGCCTAGTTTCTCTTAATCTTTCTTCTAGGCTTTCGGGAAATACGCGTGGTGGAGGAGGCGAAACGTCAGGTCGGTCAAAAATCCATGCTGGATTAATGTTTCCGCAGCAACCATTCGCAAACATCGCTACAACGTTTTCGCCAAAAACGTCCTCTAAGACTCTAAGGGTGTGACCTGGATAATCTCTGGAGATGTTAAGTTCGTTCGGACCCAAGGTTACCGGGTGACAGGCATAATTGACTAAGACGCCCACGACGTGTCTTGTTTCATCTTCGATTCTTGCGACCATTACCGTAGGGTCCACGAGACCTTGTGGCCAATTATATAGGAAGTACGGTCCAGAAGGGCTTTTTGGATTTCGACGATTCATCCCAACGTAGCATTCTCCGCTGGCAACGCCGATTCTGGCATTTTTCATGTGGTTGTAGGCTGCGAAGACGGTTCCTGCGACTTGGGACTTAAGGTTCTCAATGTAAGAGTCACTTATATGTTCAAAGTCGGGACCACAATGAGTGTGAATAGCCGCTATCATGACGTTTTCTTCTTTGATGTCGGCTTGCTCCCTTATTCTTTTCCTGATGTCGTTCACGAGCTCTTTTCCTACCCACAGTAGGTCGCATACTACAAGAGCAAGCCTTTTTTCTCCGTCATCCAAGATAAGAGCCTTAGCGTACAAGTCATCAAGCACGCCGATTGATGGCTGAGTTCTAGCAGTATATCCACATAACCGTACACCGACAGGCGGAGTGATCACAGCCTTAGCTATACCAGCCTTCAAGGAATCCATACACAAACATTTCTGTTAATAAGCATAAAAACATATTCAGCATCCAGCAATGGTTCGCATTAAACGGTTTAATCTAACGAAAAACCAGTTTATTTTTGCAACCATCTTTTCTGAAGCTTGCATACCATAGTGTAAGCTGGGTCAAAGACGTTTCCAACCTCATATTCGACGCACTGCCCCAACAAAATATGGGCGGAACGACCATCTAAGCCATGGTCTTCCTGTAGCCACCTCACCATTTCAGTCGTTGCGTGTTGGAGAGCCTGATCTAAAGGACGAGTGTTGCCCACGGTCATAATGTATTTCGCGTTTTCTGCGCGTGGCCAGTTGATTCTTTTGTTTTTTAATAGTTTGAATGTAAATTTTGCGTCAAAGGAAACCTCGATTCCCGTTCCCACAATTTCTCCGTCTCCCTGAACGGCGTGCCCGTCTCCGATGAAGAAAAGTCCACCGGGAACGATAAACAGGCAAATACACGGTCACTCCTGACGTTAATCCGCTGTAGTCCATGTTGCCCCCGTATGGTCCAGAAGTCGTGGACGATATGGCTTGCCCGTCTTCTGGCGCCACGCCGATGCATCCTAACATGGGGTTCAAGGGCAAAACAAGCTGGCTCAAGCTTCGTTTCTGGGCTTAACAAGGTGGCTGTTCCCTTGTCAAGGTTAAGCTTCCACTCTGCTGTTACGCGTGGCTGTTTTGGCGGCAGTTCAGAAACGTAGTATGGGTCGACGGCGTTCGATGCGACAACCGTGGCTGACCTGCCTAACTGCCTGTTAGGCCAAAGTCGGTCAGACTGAACGGCGAGGGTGTCTCCGGGTTCAGCGCCTTCGACGTAGAAGGGTCCTGTTAGGGGATTTGGACCAAAAGTGACTTGTTTATCTGTTAAGTCTCTTCCAGCGTTGTCGGCTGTTGACGTAACAACCGTGTCGCCATCAACTACCTTTAGCGCTGGCTCATACGAACCGAAGGCTGTGTAATATTTTTTTGGTTGAAACTTGTGGGTGGTCATTCTTGCTTCTCCTTTTCTTGGTCTCTGTTTCATGTTTGCTGTTTCATTTCGCCTAAAAGGTTTTCTTGTGTGGGCTGGTTATTGTTTAATAGAAATATCTTTTTGGCTGTTTATTATATCTATACTTAATGTCTTCAGCTGATGTTGCAGTAAGGGTGTTCCTTAAGCTTGAACCTGAGGATTACAGGGTACTTTTGGCCATCGAGCTTGGCATGAGTAAACATGAGTTTGTTCCTGAAAGGGATCTTCCGAATCTTGCAGGTCAGACACATAGGCAAATCGGATACAGGCTGAGTCGACTGAACAAATTGAAATTGATTAAACGTTGGGTAGGCTCTTACTTCGGTTACACATTAAACGTCGCAGGATACGACTGTTTGGCCATAAACGCTCTTGTCAAGTCTAACGTTCTCGCAGCCTTCGGGAAACCTATAGGAGTGGGGAAAGAATCGGATGTCTACGATGCTTTAACCTCCAACAGCGAAAGGGTTGCTGCAAAATTTCACCGTTTAGGTAGGACAAGCTTCCGGCAGACTAGACGTGTCAGAGGATACATCGCAAACCGAAGGCACATTTCCTGGCTTTATCAGTCTCGACTGGCTGCTGAAAAAGAGTATGAAGCTTTAAAGCTGGTTTATTCGTGCGGAGTTTCGGTTCCCCAACCCATTAGCCAAAACCGCCACGTGGTCGTTATGGGCATGATTGAGGGAGTAGATCTTTATCGCATTCCAGAACTTCCTGAACCAACCAAGGTTTTGGATGAAATCCTAGAAAATGTAAAACGGACTTATCACATGGCAGGGATCATTCATGCTGACCTCAGCGAGTTTAATGTGATTCTAGAACCTAATTACCATGTTCTCATTATAGATTGGCCGCAGTTCGTAAGAAAGGATCATCCTAACGCTGGAATGCTTCTCGGCAGGGACGTTAGGAATGTTTTGCGATTTTTCCAAAAAAGGTTCGGAATCAAACGAGACGCCCAAGAAGCACTCAACTCTATAAGGGAGGCTACTAAACTGAAGTTTCAAAGGCATACGATGAACTAAAAACAATTTTGAAGGATCATAAGAAAGAAGTTTCAGAAAAAGGGTAACATATTCTTTTTTATAATACTATGTTTTTTCGTTGAAGTTTTTGCATCTTTTTTTACATTGGTTTTTCCTGTCATAAATCGTGAGTGTCTTGTCTGGGCGATGGTATTATATCCTTTTTCGTGGACATTAAGGGGCAAAACGGTGGATTCCAGTATGAAGGGTTTTAAAGTTGCCATTATCGGTTCAGGCAATCGCGGCAAATGTCACGCAAGAGCCTACGCCGTTAATTCGGAAGCCAAGGTTGTGGCTTGCATGGACATAAAGAATGAGAATGCTGACGCGCTGGCGAAGGAACAGAACCTTCCAGAGTCCAAGGTTTACACTGACCATAAGCTGATGCTCAAGAATGAGAAGCCCGACATAGTCAGCGTGTGTACTTGGCCTGGGACGCACGCTCAGATGGTGGTGGACAGTGTCGAGGCTGGAGTCAAAGCCGTCTTTCTCGAGAAGCCTCTTGCTCCCACGTGGGGTGAGTCCAAGAAGCTTTACCAGTCGTGCGTGGACGGCAAGGTTATGCTTGCGGTTTCTCACCAGCGCAGGTTTGCTCCGCTCTTCGTTAAGGCTCGTGAGCTGGCGAACAACGGCACGATTGGGCAGCTGCACAGGGTTGAGGGTTACTGCCACAACCTTTACGACTGGGGCACGCACTGGTTTGACATGTTCAATTTCTATAATAACGACGAGCCTGCGGATTGGGTTATGGGCCAGCTCAGCTACGAATGGGAAAAGCCATATACAATATTCGGTGTGCCCATCGAAACCAACGGGCTGTCCTACGTGAAATGGAAAAACGGGGTCTGCGGGCTCATGGTCACGGGACGCGACACCGGAGGATGGTGCGCAAACAGGCTGATCGGCAGCAAAGGCATCATTGAGATGGACATGTTCTGGGACCACAAGATCTGGGGAGAAAAGAAGGAAGGTCCACTGCTTCGGGTCTTAACTGAGGATTCGAAGGGCTGGTTGACTCCTGAGCTCAGGTATGCTTCTGGCGATCTTTACCCGTACAAGAGCAGCGAGCAGATGGAAGACGTGTTGGCTGTTAGAGACCTAGTTGACTGTTTGAAGACAGGCAGAGAACCCGTCATAAGCGGAAGAAAAGCCCTTCAAACAACAGAGCTAATTTTCGCCACTTACGAGTCCAGCCGAAGACGGGCAAGAATCTATCTGCCTCTTGACATCGAAGATTCTCCTTTCATCTCTATGCTCGAAACTGGCATGATCGGACCAAAAGCCAAGATACCCTAAAAAACAGATTTAACCATTTTTTCTGAGTGAAGGGTTACGCCATGGCAGTAGATTTTAGTCTGAGCTAGTATTGCTAGTCGACTGATGACTTTTGCGAGTTTTTCGTTTGTGGCTTCTGAAATGGACTTTTCTCATTACGTTTTTTTCATATAGGCTTTCATTGAAATGTCAGAAAAGTAAAATTAGTTGCCAAAAAGGGGGATGTATGCGACTTTCATAGTCGAGTCTGTTGATTGAACTATGGAATGGTATCAGCGAATGCTTGTCCCCAAACCCAAACTAAAAATCTATACCTTTCTTCGAATCAATCTATAGATGGCACCTGCTACAATGAGTATACCAAAAATGATCACTAGGATCGCCATAATATTAATTTCCAAATTGAAGAACGTTGATAGCCCCCAGAAAATGATTAGTAATCCAAAAACTATGCCCACAATTGCGCCACTATTAGGAAGCCCAAAGCATTCGTCTCTGCTTCTTTCATATCTTCTTTCCCCACCATGCAAATTAGCTCCACAGTTGATGCAGAACTTTGCTTCATCTTCATTTTTTACGCCACATTTCGTACATGTAACCATGACTGTCGCCACCTAAAACACATATTATTAGTCTAATAACTTTTATTTATTCTATGTTTCATGCTCATACACTCATGTGTGGAAGAAGCATCACAAAACATGTTAAAAAGACACGAAACTTGTGTCATTAGGGTTTACTCGTTCACATTCTACTAGCTAACCAGAAGACTAGTCTGAAATAAAGAAAAAGCGGAAAGAAAATGATGAAAGCAAGTTTACTCAAATCCTATTATCACCGCTTGTTTTTGTTATTTTTTAGTTTAACAAATTTCTTGTTCTTCAAACTTTTTAACATAAAGAAATATGGCACAGTGTCTTTCCTATATATATCTCTATAAATAGGATGAGCTATCCAATAGAAATTTACATATTTTTTTAAATTCTTATTTATTCCCTACTCTTCTAAGTATTTTTTGTCAGCTTTTTGTTTTTGGTTGTTTGTGTTTGTTTTTTTGTGTGATATACGATACACACGATATACCGAGTAAACAGAAGCGGAAGAGTATGTAAGTAAGAGTAAGTAAGAAGAAGAAAAAGACTAATTTTTAATCCCAAAATCCAAAGTGCAATAGCAATGAACTATAAGTTAGAAATTTTACTCTTCAAAGTCTGAGAATTCCCTAAGAGGTGTTAAAAACCAATTTAACGTCTTCTCTATAAGGACCAATATATTAGAACATCTTGTATGTCTTAATGTATTGAAGAAAGAAATATATGCGGCATTGCCAGCTTGTGGAAAGAGTCTGTTTAAAAGATGAATACCATAAAAGTTTCAGGCAGAAACCAAAAACATAAGATTCTATTGTACACGTTGAGTACGTGCGCATGGTGCAAAATGTTAAAGAAATTCCTTAAAAAAAGTAACTTTGAATATGAGTACATAGATGTAGATTTATGTAGTAATGAAGATTGGGAAAAAATTGAGAAAGACATTCGAAATAAGGGTGGAAGGCCTAGCTATCCCGTCATAATCATTGATAATAAGAATTTAATGAATGGTTTCTATGAAGATAGGCTAAGAGAGGTTTTAGAAATTTGACAGAATTTGAAAAAGTGCGGCGAAGGGCAGAAAGCGATGCAAAAACCCATGGCTATTTCCTGAACCCTGACTCTGAATTTCTAGCAGACCTTCTCGAAGGACTTAAAAAAAATGAAGAACGTTATGGTTATCCTTCATGCCCATGCAGGCTTGCCTCTGGAAAGTTTGAGTTTGACAGAGACATAATGTGTCCCTGCGACTACCGCGATATCGATGTTCTTGAGTTCGGATACTGCTATTGCGCACTTTACGTCAGAAAAGATGTCTTTGAAGACAAAACTCCCATAATGCCTATCCCTGAACGTCGACCTATTGAAAAACAATCCAGAGATCATGGAATAAACATGGCAGTTACTGAAAAACCAATTGATACACTTGGCATATTGAACAAAGGGATTTCAAGTTCGAAACTCAAATTCTGGTACTGTAAACAGTGCGGTTACGTGGTTTTCCGCGAAGAGCCGCCGTACATTTGCCCAATATGCAAAGCGAAAAGAGAATTTTTTGCTGAAATAAAAATATCCAAAATATTAATGCATGAAAAAAACTTTACTCCATTAACAACATAGAAGCTAGTTAGCTATAAATTTTTATTAAGATCTTCAAATAAATTCCTTTTTGGAATTCATTATTCAGGCTTTCTTATGAAACGACCCGTCTTAAGGTCACGGTAACGCATCTGAGGGCGACCCTTAACCTCTATCCATTCAAACTTACAAGTCTTAGCTTCAGCCTTTTCTTCCCTAAAATAAAATTCTCTAGAAACTTCTCTAGGCTTTTCTCTATGAACGGAAATTCCGAGTGCGCGCGCGAGAAGAAGAGAGAGAAAATTAAATTTTATTGGCTGACTACTGGTGGGCTTTTAGTAAATATTAAGTTCAATGAGACTACCTTTACTCAAGTTTAGATAGTCACGGTAGCTTTTGTCGAGAAGTGCAGCTTTTCCAGTTTTGACCCTCTCCGCTATCTTAGGATTTCTCTCTCTGTAACCAGCCAGCTTATCAGAATCGATGGAGATCAAAGCAGTTCTTGCTTCTCTCTCTTTGCCTGCGTTAATTAGAAACGCTTTATGGTGTCCTAAATAGATATCATAAAAGCTTTGAGAGACAACCGCAACATGCATAAACTGGGATTCTTTTGTCCAGGTAGGCTGAGCTGAAGGCACTCAACTGGAGAACTGTGAACACTTAGCTCATACCTCTCTAAAACTCTCGAAGGCCATGATGTTCCTATGCTAAGTCCAGGGTAATCTTCTGCCAGCCAGTAACAGCCACGAGTTGTTTTAGCAATATTGGACAAAGTTCCCGAAAAGGCGTCTTCACCGACAGCGACTGAATGAACCGTGATTTGTTCTTGCGCAGCATCCCTTGATATCTTTAGGAGTTCCTTCTCTAAGTCTATGCTGCCTTCAAATCCTTCCATCTGATTCTTGGATAAGTTTACTCGACCATCAGTTAATAGGAGAACTTCACCAAACTTATCGTTTTTTTTAATTAGGTTGACAGCCTCAGCCAATCCAGCCGTTATGCAGCTGACTCCTCTGGGCACTATTTTACTAAGTTCGGTAGTAATTGTTTCTTTGTTTAATGGCTGCAGATCCAGCAAAACTTCAGATGTTACGTCGAAGGTGACCAATCCTACCTGTTTGTCTTGGCTCAAGCTCTGTATGGTCTTTACTATCATGGTGAATGCTTGGTTAATCTTCCATGGTTCACCGTAGGTCATACTTTCACTTATGTCCAAACATAGAACCAAAGGGTTCAACCTTAATCCCCCTATATCAATAGAAGAAGTTTCGTATTTCATAAGCCTTTTACAGACTCAATGATCTCATACTGGGTTGTGCCTAAACCCGCCTTTTCAGCAGCGTAGACTTGGATGTAAGGATCTTTGCCGTGGATTTTTAGGAACTTGTTGTCTCCAGCTTCAATGTTAAATTTATCTGCAATTGACCATGGTAATGGAGGAGCTTTGTTTATAAGATCTATGCTAGCCTTCTCTAAGGCTACTATGTCTTTTGAGGCAAGTATGCCCAAATCGGGAAGGAAAGGAACCATTCCAAAGGGGGTGCAATCGCAGTGTTCAACGATGTCGAATAGCCATGCAATATGTAAAGCCTTGTCTTTCTTGTTGCTTAGAACCGCCTTATTGACATCCACCATGGCTTCTTGGAATTTTCTGGCGCCTTCCTCTGTTCTTTCTAAAGCATGTTCTTTACTTCTTATATCTCCTGTTGTGCCACCTAAAGCTAAATTTTTTATGGCACCAGCATAACCACATGATCCATGCCCCTTGCCATGTGCAAAGTTGATGAGAACATCGGCGTCGTAAATGTTTCCTGCAACTTTAACCTCCTTCAAGTGGAATCCATCGTCTAACTTTACTATTCTGTAATCGTTCTCCTTGATTCCGTTTGCTGGTAGTACTGGTGCATTAACCGTTGCGTAACTGTATCCATTGTAGAATGCAGCCTCTATGTGCCCTATCCCCCAAGTGTCAGTTATAAATGGACTTCCCCCGCATTGTTTAATTGTGTCTACCATTTTCCTTACGAATTGAGGTCGAATGGTTCTATATCCACCGATGACACCTATGTGCATCTTAATGGCGACCAAGTTTTTTTTGGCAATAATATCATTTATTCCCGATTTTTCCAACAGCTCAGGAAGCTTATTTACTAAGCTTTCCGATTGGTCATATCGGGATCTCAATGCCTTAAGGAAATATACTTTGCTCAGTTCAATTCCACCAAACGATGATTTTTATACACTCAAAAAGGCGCCAATTATAAAAATCTTATTAATTTAATGGCCTGGATCACTTTTAGTTAAAATGTTTTCCGTAACCTTGAGACATTTCATGATTTCTTTGGAGGATAGCCAAAATTTATTTTAATTAAATTGTAATGTTGAGTTCCAAGTCCAACCTTCTCAGCTGTATCAAGCATGACCCTCCAGTCCGGTGTCACATGAGTTGCTCCAGGCGTAGCCTTCCACCTCATTTTAGCGATGGTGTTAAGTTTTTCTACTCCAGGCTTCAGCACACCTGCAGCCTCAGCCATTGAGTTAGGGATGCCTGAGGAGTTGTTTACAAGGTCTATGCATGCCCTATCGATAGCCACTGGGTCTTTTGATGCTAGTACGCCTAGGTCTGGAACTATTGGAACTCCTTGGAAGGGATCGCAGTCGCAAAGGGGCACAATGTCAACAGCTAAGTTGATGAATGCTACTTTACCTTTAAAATACTGAATGATGCCAGTAGCAGTTTCAGCGATTCTAGCCTCTTGTTCCTCTATGGTTGGAAATGTCCTACTAATAAATGCAGCAGATTTACAATGGTCGATGCAGCCAGCGCAGTCGATACATTTCTCTGGAATAATATGGGCTTTTCCCTGAACCATCTCTATTGCGTCCACTGGGCAATAAGATACGCATTCGCCGCATTCTGTGCATTTTTTCAAGTCCACACTTAAGCTTAGAACTGTGGTGAATCCACCATTTTCCCTGTTTAGCTGAGCAACCCACACCGATATTCTTGAGAGTTCCGCCCACTGACATACAGTCATGAGCCTTAAAATGCGCCAGGCTCAATAGGACATCAGCCTCAGCGATAACTGAAGCGATAAAAACCTCTTTGATGTATGTCCCATTAAAGGGATGTTTTATTGATCTTAATCCCTTTGGAGCATCTGCAAAGAAGACTGGACACCCCATAGTTTCACGGGTGAAACCATTCATAGCTGCAGTTTCTAGACCCTCTTCAAGAGATCTCCTGGTCAGGAAGGGTTCGTCTGCTTCATCTCTCTCTACAGCCATACCAGAAAAAAGCGTGTCACACACGAAGGGTTTTCCACCTAATTCCCTAATTTTATCAGCTACCTTCCTTACATAGGCTGGTCTAATGTAATATTGAGAGTATCGTTCACCAAAATGTGTTTTAATGGCAACAGTGTCTCCCGGTTTAATAGTATCTAACAAAATTTTTCCTGCAAGCTCTTTTGTTTGATATATCAGGCTGTATGTGTACCATTTTTTGGAGGGGACCTGTGGAATATATTCAATTGGTACATGTGCCTCAATGTAGTAAACATCAGGTCTATTCAAGATTGGTCAACTTTTTCTTAAGCAGTTTGCCATTATATTGGTATCTTTGCATTAAAAGTTTTAAGATTAATTTACAGTGAGCTGAGCTAATAAAATTTTTTAAATAGGGAGTCGATGGTGATTTCAAATAGTTACAAACTCACTGAATAATCGAGGGAATTAAGTTGGATGTTTTTGAAGTTATTCAAAACCGGAGATCAATTAGGTCTTATGAGTCTACGCCGGTTCCACATGCAAAGTTGAAAAAGATTTTAGATGCGGCTAGACTGGCTCCTTCAGCAGGAAGTGTTCAGCCTTGGCGTTTTATCATAGTCACAGATTCAGATAAAAGAAAAAAAATCGCTAAGGGATGCAGATATGGTCATTTTTTAGCTGATTCGCCCGTTGTTATTGTTGGATGCGGAGATCAGAAAGCTTCTCCACGCTGGTATGCCTGTGAAACATGCATTGCAATGGAAAACCTTGTACTCGCTGCCACTGGCGAAGGAATAGGAACATGTTGGATAGGCGTTTTCAACGAAAAAGAAATTAGAGAAATGTTAAAACTACCCAGTCACCTGAAGGTTATTGCGCTTTTAGCTTTGGGCTACCCAAAAGAGAAACTGGACATTTCAGCTAAGGTGGTTCACTTAATAAGACCGAGAAAGAAACTTGAAAAAATAGCTTACCTAGAAGAGTTTGGCAAGAAGTTCTCTTTTTAAGCTTATACGATCTTGAATGATTCTCGCATCTAAGCTATGCCAAATTCAGTTAAATTGATGTTATTCCTGACTTTTCTACCAGCGAAGAAGTCTTTAAACGCTTGAATAGTCATCTCACCTATCTTCTTAGCACTATTAGAAGCCGTAACCGACAACATTTAGTGTTATTACCAAAAAGCCTTCATTAGTCTGTGACTTTTAAGACTGTACCGCTTATTCTAGGTTATTTTTTGATTGGACTCTAATAGAAGCTTCATGGAAAAACCTCGTGATTGTTACAGACATTATAATTAAATATAACATAAATTAATATATATAATGTTCGGATATTTAGGAGCGTATAATTTTGCAGTTCTGGAAAGGCTTACAAATTAAATTATTTTATTTGGTTGTGACTATACTCACAATTTTCCTCATATACCCATTTTATCTCCATGTCTTTCCATCATTAGGAAACCCGGATTATACTTACTATGGTGTTGTGCCATCTAAAATATACAGATTTAATCTTACTGATACGAACGATCGTAACTCAGTTTGGAGGCTTGACACAGGCTCAGTTGGTAATACCTCCTTGATTGCGATTAGCGTTGCAGAGGACGACACAAACGTAATGGTCTATGACCTGACGCTTGATAGACTTGTTTCGGAAGTAACAATAAATAGCATGAAGAAACATTTTGTGTTACTTTCCAATGGCACAGTCTTCAAGGTAGTATCAGATAAGCAGGTTTCTGTTTTGCTTCTTAATTATCATAGTATTCCTAATGCTACTGCTAGAGAGGGACCATTACCACGTGGCTCCTATTTGTCTACAGATGGCATGTATGTTGGCAAGGAATTCGTTTTGATGGGTTCTAGCCAAGGAATCAACGCTGAATACACAATGCTGGCTTTAGAAAAAACAAGGGTTACTGTGACTAGAGATGACGGGGATGAACAACAATATCCTCTTGATGCCAACTCGTATAAAAATATAATATTGAGTCCTTTTAGGGTCTTTAAATTTGAGTCTACAGGCAATATTATGATTCAGTCAGTCGCAATTCCAGCTGTAGGAGGTGGTGATTGTACATGTTTTCCCGTTCCCTCTGCTGAAGGAGGTTTTGTGGGAACATTCTTCTTAACAAGGTCGTTGAGGGGGGAATGGGGGTGGGACAACCAAAGGGATTACGGATACCGAATATTAGCTTCTGAGGATACTGAAGTGAGAGTGTATGATCTTGAAACCAAGCAATTGATGACTAAGTTTACAGTAACAGGAGGAACTGGCGTTGCAGTCCAGCCAACAGCATACGCCATTGCTGTGCAGAGCGACAAACCAATCACATTAACGTTTATTCATAACGGAAGTATCGAAATAACACGTTCCTCCTTAGGAGGAATTTACACGGGGTATGCTAATGGAGTTATGTTTATCGGCATTCAACCAAACCAAGATACCATGATTCATCTGCCCACTGAAGCATTTGTTGAGGCATACTTCTTCGCAAAGGAGGAAACCCAATTAACAATCGATGGTCTCACTCAAACGGTTCAGGTCGATTCGTATTACTTATTCACTCAACCAGGAACCCATACGGTACGATCTGACCACAACATCATACTTCAAATTAATTTTTGGTCCAATGAACCTGAATACCAAGGACTAGAGTATGTTGCGACAATAATTCCAAGTATTGAAACAGTGCACCTCGACCCGACTGTCACGCTGACTCCACTGGAAGAAGGCTTCCCAATAATGTACGTGATAATTGGAGCAGCAGCTGCTGCTGTTGCTGTCATTGTAGGGCTTTTCGTAATGAGAAGACGTAGCAAGCCCGGCTAGAACACTCCAGATATGTCTAGAGTTTGGTCTAGTGCATGTTGAACCTTATAATTTTTTTTAACCGTATTAAAAGATGCTTGAAAATAAAAAGAAAAAGAATGGCAAGTAATAAATTTTAGAATGGTTGTTTTGTTGTTCTATATCGTGGCTAGAGAGCGTATAACAGATAACGCACAACACACAACACACGTGAGAAGAATAAACAGAGAAAAAAATTAAATTTTGTCCAAAATATAGGAATAACAAATTATACACTGCTCAGATGACAGTGATTTCTACATTCGTCGAATAACATCAATAATAAACCTTGATTTTCCTATATCACAGACAGATCTTGGACTTTGCTATTTGTGTTCACTTCATAGATTATGCCTTGTATAGCTAAGGATTATATGATGGGAAGTGTAAGCCTTTTCGACAGTTTACCAGTCAAAACATTGATGTGAGAATTGGACTAATGCTAGCAAAAGACGGTTCTGTTTTGAGAAAGAACGAAACCTTGGAAAAGCCGATTACAAAATGGTCATATCTTATCGGGCTAATTGTCATTTGCTTCTCAATTTTCTCCCAGTATATTATCGGGGATCTTGGCGCCATCGCGCAGATAATCGTGGTTTATGGAATACCCGTTATAACCGTAAGCTTGCTTTGGGGAAAGTCCATAATTCGACGTGCCAACAACCACGTTTTTTCCGCTCTCAAGTTTGGGTTAGGCATGTTCGGAGTTTTCATGGATTTAGCTATAATCGTTACGGTTGTAATTCTAATCGCTTTTTTAGCGCTTGATCCAGCGGCAATTGATCTTCTGAACAGACCCAATCCGTTGCTGCAGATACCGCCTGAGGCAGCTTGGACCATGGTATTAGTGTCCTTTTTAGTTGTAGGGCCAGTTGAAGAGTATCTTTTTAGAGGTTTCGTTTTTGGCGGTATGTTGGCAATTTTTAAGAATCGTCACTGGTTGGTTCTTGCGTTTGCTTCGTCGGTGCTTTTCGCTGCTGTGCATCTCTATTACGGACTCGTTTACGGTGTAGCTTCTTTGGTCTTGTTCACTAATCTGGTTGCCTTTGGAATGGCTATGGCGGTGACGTATTATCTTTCAGGCGGAAATCTTCTAATACCTACGCTGATTCACGGTGTGTATGATGCCACAGGCTTCCTCACAGTAGCCATTTCGGTAGAGACCGGCATATTTCTCAGAGAGGTCATGTTAGGAATCTGTACATTCGTAGCAATCGGTCTTTTCGTTCAAACCGTTCTTCAAAGAAGGCGTGTTCAGATTCAGAAATGGCAGCTGAAATTCTGTATCTGCTGTGGACAAAGGATGCCTGGAGATGCTTTATACTGTCCGAATTGCGGAAGAAAGCAAGAATGGAATACGCAGTGACGCCTGTGTCGGCAACGTATCCATAAGAAATGATTTATTTCGTTAGCCTTTATTGATTCTATGATAGCAGAATGTACATTTTCTTCTTCATTTGCGTGGTTGGCATAATTGCTGTGATACCACTTCATTTTTTATCAGTGGAGCATCTTAAACTTGAAGAGAAATATGGGCAAGACAGAGGGAGACAAATTGGCGGGATTTACAGTTTCCTTTCTGGTTGGGGGTTCTTCGTCTTTTGGGCTGGACTCTGGGTTTCTCCGCAACCAAGGTTTGTTATCTCCCTCCTCTTAAATTTGTCTGTGGTTTTTCCGTTTATCAACTATTCGATTCCAATAGTTCACTTGATAGTCTTTGTTCCTTTGTTTTTGTCAGGTGCTTGGTTCGGAGTTGCAGGTGTAAAAGGAACCACTTTAAAAGTGGCTGAAACCCATCGAGCGGACAAAATCGTTACCTCGGGTGTTTATTCTTTAGTTAGGCATCCGCAATATCTTGGAGGTTTACTAGCTCATGTGGGAATCACTTTTTTATTTTCTGCGTGGTACTCTCTACTTTCCACTCCATTGATGATTCTGTTAATTTTTCTCATTTCAAAGAAAGAAGAGAACGAGTTAACAAAGGAGTTTGGGAAAGAATATCAGGACTATGCTGAAAAAGTGCCTATGTTTTTTCCGAGAATAAAAAAGTACCATCGATACCTCAGTTACTTGTTCTTCAATACTTAGAGCGCATGTTATACAAACAGAAACCGAATTCCAAAATATGTTAAGTATTTAAAGAAAAATACGAGTTTCAGGTCACTGCAGTGACATTAGCTGGCTTCAGTGAGTGGGGGGCGTTGAGCTGGCTTTCTGAAGATTTAGAATACGTCTAATGTGTTCTTCAACCAAACGAAGATTTTCTTCTCGCTGGGTTACATCGCCCTCGATTCTTTCTTTTTCGGCAGTAATCTCGGGTATCTTATTGCGTACTTGTACCAATGCATCTTCCATCTGATTTATCTCTTTTTCCAGATTTTCCTTAATCTGCTGCATTTTTTGAAGCTCTTGATTTTTATCTTCCTCTTGTTTTTTTAGCTCTAGTAAAAAAGCAGTCTTTTTCTTCAGTTCCTTTATATTTTCTGCAATATTATGTTGTAGTAGTTCCTTCAACGGGTCCAGTGTTGGTAGAAGCTTAGAGATCGATTCAATTTTGGGATGGATCTTTACTAGAGTATTCTCGATCTCTTCAAGATCTCTATCAATTGGATTAAGAAACTTTAACACTTCATTTGAAGGTAGTATAGTTGTTTTTTCTTTAGTGATTTCTTCGGATTCATGCTTCTCCCATTGAGGTTCCTCAATGGTTTTTTCCCTTCTGTTTCTCTACATTTTTTGCTCCAGTCTTCAAAATCTGAAACACTGTTTCGGCAGCTAGATCTATCTCGTCTTTGCGTCTTTTTTTTCTGAACAACTCGATGATTTTCCGCGTTTCTTAGATTAAGATATGCCCTAAAATCGTTTCTTAGCGCTTAAACAATTTATGAAGAATTAACACATTCTAGGCGTTCTAGTCTGCTTCCTTTTCGGCGAATCTTTTATTGAGCCTTAGTATCCACAGGCCCGGCACCAAATTGGCTTACGGTAGCATTATCTGTGAAAAAAGTTTTGACTTAACATTTTGGATATTGCGTTGTATAATGGCTTGTCTTCCAGTCAATTCTTTCACTTTCAGCGAAGAAGAAAAAGATTAAAATTTAATCCCCGTCACACACTATTTCACTTATATGCTTTTGCTTTCCTTCTCTCATTCACTCACATACATACACTCTCTCTAAAAAACACACAGAAGATTGCATCCCACATTTTTCCTTCTCATGATGATCTTGGATGCTAAAGAGTTAAGTAGGTTTGTTAGGATAGATGGAAGAGAACAAATTTTAATCAAGCGAGAACCACTAAGAAATATAAAAAAACAAAAGAGAAAAGAAAAATGAAGAAAGTAGCAAAGGAAAGAAAAAGAAAGGAAAGGGCTCTTAAAAGATGGAAGCAGAAAAGTTGGTTAACGAAGAGTCTAAAGAATAAGAGAATTTACTCTAGATCTAGTAAGGAGAAAAGTCAGCTTAGCCTGCGAAAGCGAATTAGGCTTAAAACGGTCTTAAGTGCTGTTTGGCTGGCATGGCTAGATAGCTTCAGCTAAAATTCCTTGCCATTGTATCCACAATTCGTAAGTTTTCAGCTAACCATATTAAGTTTTCTAACTTCGTCATGGATAAGTTTAATAGAGAGGGAAACGTCTCTCTGAGATTGCGCAGGAAGCAAAGCTTCTAGAACTAGACTTTATTCTTGCAGACAAAATGCATAGGAGTGAAAAGAGCATGGAAAGTCGTGAAATGCACAAAGCAGTTTGCGCCGATTGTGGTAAAGAATGCGAAGTTCCCTTCAAACCCGACGGCACAAGACCAGTATACTGCCAAGAGTGCTTTGCCAAGAGAAGACCCCCAAGGTCAAGTTTTGGTAGAAGAAGATACTAGACGCAGTATACGCTAGTTATCAGCAAACTGCATGCTGATGAAGATTCATTTTATTTTTTTTCGTTTTCTATTTTTGATATATTAGTCAGCTAGCGAAGAATAGGTGAAAAGGCGATTCCATGTGTTTTTTAGGTATTATTTTCTAACGATTTTGAAAGCGATGTCATTTCCGATGTGTGAAGCGTGGTCCTGGCTTCTCTGTAATTCTGGAATCATGATGGTGAGCTTTCCATCTTGACACTGAAGTGTGTTCGCATTCAAGTATTGACCTCGCCATGTGTGATAGATATGTACTTCATAGTTCCCATCTTTTAACCCCGAGATCGTGAAGGATTCTTTGGCAACACTGGTACGCGGATTAACAACCCAGCCGAAGATAATTTTGTCGTTCTTCATACACCATGCATCGCAGTCACCTGCCTTGATCTCAGCGGGTTTAAGGTTATGGTGAGCGAAATCGATGTCTGAAACGAAGTTTGCTAAGTGGTGCATTTGATTGGTAACAACACTATCGTTGATCCAATCTGAGTAAGCCCACCAGAATGGTGTACAGCATAAACCATTTGTCAGGCTGACCCATAAGGCATTGTGATACATTGCCAGATATCCTGGCGTTCCCGGTTCATAATATGTATGGTCCCAGCCACACTCACCGATAATGGCGGGTTTGTTGAAGCCTTTCCACAGATTATGGATCTGGGTAGAGTAGTTGCGATAGGCTATATTGCAGTGGGCTTTCAATGGCACAGTCGATTTTACCTGTCTTTGGCATAGGATGTCCCTGCGCTTCATATATTTCGCGAGCTGCAATATCGAAGATTTTGTATCCACCTGGCCACCATTCGTCGATGCCCCCACTTTGGGTGCCTGTGGTAGGGCGTCCGTAGGGATCATGCTCATTGAAAAAGGCGTCCATCTTTCTACACCACTTTTCGGCGACATCTTTATCGCCATCCTGCCATCCTTCGGTGCCATTAATTTCATCGATGATGAACCATAGGAACAATGCATGGCTATACCCCCAACGAGCGATTATGTAACGGCAGATTTTTTCTTGAAACTTCCAGGCTTCTTTACTACCGAAGAAGTCAACAGCATCAGCTACAAGATGAAAGGGATTGTGTCTGTATAGTGCTCCACCAGGACCCCAAACAGCCTGGGAAAGATGCGAGTGAAACCACATGTTCCAGGATATGTGGATATTACGCTTCTCACACCATTCAAAGAGTTGGTCAAGTCGACCACACCGATTCTGGTCATAACGACCCAAACCGGTGCCCATAGTCTCAAGAGGCGTGTGAAAGAAGCTGATGAAATTAGCACCTCGACGTTTAAGCTCATCAAGTCCATCTGCTGTAATGTGTCCCTCGTTGAACAGGTCATAACCATCGTTGTACCATAGTCCAACACCATAGAAGGATGTGCCATCATCATACATCAGATAGCGCTTATTCGGCGAGATCCTGATGAAACCATGATGCAACGAGTCAATCACCTCGAAGGTGTCAGCTTGGCTTTGAGCTGTGCCCTCTATGTCTTTTACTTTCACGATATATTTCCAGACCCCTTTCTCCGTCGGCGCGAAACGAACCATCCAAAGATGAGACCAGCTTGAATGGTTATAGAAGCCCCATATCTTCCATTCTTTGCCAGTGGGGGATGTGAACTCAGCTTGTAAGTCAATCTCTTCAGGATTGAAAGGATTGGCATATGTTGCGTTCAAGTCGATTCGAAGCTCGAATTTTTCATAAAGCCCAACCTTCCTTGAGACAGGTTGCACTGAAAGAAATGAAGGCTTGGTTGTTGATGACTGCGTCATAATGACACCAATATGGAATATTGCAGTGTGCTATAAATAGCTCATAGGAATCAAGCAAAATTTGGGAAAGGATAAGTAGAGAATTGCCAACCTGAGCAGATAGTCACTAGAATCTGTCAATTCTATCCAGTCGCTAAAAAATATCAGCTAGCCATAACCACAGTAAACCTAACAGAAAAAATAATGAATCATAAAAGATTTATTATTGAGAATCATAATCGTTCATCAACGGGGTGTTGCAGGATTGCGTCCAAACGATTTAAATTCGAAGAACGTTATATCAAAGGAAGGTAGACATTTGGGCTCAGTATCAGCCATTGAAATAGACACTTCAACTTGGAAAGTAATCCACCTAGTAATAGCATTGTCTGACAAAATGTTACAGCCTTTCGGATTAACACTAAAGTTGGCTCCTGGCCTGAAACATATGGAAGTTCTCCTTCCAGTAGACACTGTAGAGACAATCGGTGATGTTATCGTCCTTAACAAGACTGTTGAAGGTTTAAAAGAATCTATAAAGAAAGCTTCCTCATAACATTGACAATTTGTGCTATAACACTCAACCCAATCTATTCCAGCTGTAGTAGCGAAGAAATCGGAATTCCTACTGTCAATATGTGATTCAGCAATAGCCTTCTTTAAAGAGATCGTGCTCAAAACTACAGCTGATTCAAACATAAATTGCTTCAAAAAATTCAACTACATACAAAGCAAAATTTATTTATTATAAAATTGGGAAAAATATAAATTCATAGCTAGAAAAAATATTAAGAGCATCAATGAGGTAGATATATTGTCGTTCTTAACGGGTATGTTTTTGTGGTATTTAAGGGTGCTTCTGTCAAGTTCGTTCTGTGTGATAATTGGCTTCTTTGGAATAGCTGCTCTTGACCGAATAACTATAGACATAAAAGAGTTCTCAATTATTAGAAAAGATCCAGATGCTACTGCTCTCTTTGTAGGTGGCTTCCTCGTTTTTGTTGGACTAGTAATCCATGGAACTTCTCTGAACCCTATTTTCCTAAGTCAAACAGTATTGTATACGGGATTCTTTAACTTTCAAAGGTTTCTTATTGTAATCATAAGCGTGTTTGTAAGTCTCTTTTTTGGTTGGCTTTTTTACTATATTTTTGCCAAGGTGAAACCTAAAGGGATAGATCTTGACAACATAAACAAGTCGCCAAAAGCTGTTGGTATATTCATTTTCTGCTACGAAGTTTTTATGGGATTAGTAATCAATTCCAGCCTTGCTATACCACTATGAGGAAAATAGAGAATTGAAAAGTAAGTCTTTGCCACTTTTGATTAGTTCGATTCTTATACTCTTGTATCCTGTGCAAAGTACGATTGCTGATCAAAGTGAAGGCTTTACTAAAAAAGGATATTATTGGTACGATAGCTGGGATATTAACAGAAACTCTGCAACAGGGGATGATGGTTACTTACCTGCTGTAGTCTTTGAGAGTCTAGGACAAAACAGAGAGCTTGCTTATCAGTACGGCAGATGGTTTCTAACTGAATATCCTGATCAAGTTACCAGGGCAGAGAAAATAATGAAGTTCGTACAATCTATGGTAAAATACAAATATGATGAAGAAAACCCCTATGTTCTCGCAGTTACTAATAATGAGATAGAAGAAGAATGGGCCTGGAATCCTGACGAAATGGCTCATATGATCGATCTGGCTTATAACAACCAGGAGGTTGCTTATGGGGACTGTGAAGATTTTGCATTCATTCTCACGGCGATGTATTCTGCTGCAGGCTACGATGTGACGATTGTTGATGCGATTGATCACGCTGCCCTTTTAATATATCTCCCTGAATACCCCAATGCTAACGTTTACTGGGACATAGATGATGGTAGAGGTGCAGGATGGATCTGGGTGGAGGCTACGGGAGACAGAAATCCTTTGGGATGGACTCCGGACGATTATAAGTATGTCGATTTTATGGTTAGTAAGCTTAGAAACGGGATTGTATTTGTTAGAGGTGCAGGAAAACGGTTCAGAATTAATAGATTGTTTAGTTTCCATGGCTACCATCAAATCAGAGCTACAAGGAGAAGTGCAATTCATAAGAGAATTCAGAGACAATCAAGTTAAATCAACATTTGTTGGCAGTCAATTTACAGAAATATTTAACGTTTGGTATTATTCATTCAGTCCTAGCGTAGCACATTATATTGCGAAAGACCAAGCAGCAAAGTTGGCTGTGAAAGGCTTTCTTTACCCTTTGATGGGTATTATGCGTATATCATTTTCAGTACAAAACTTTCTTACATTCAGCTCGGAGTTTAGCGTGGTCATGGCAATTTTAACTACAAGCTTCCTCATAGGAGCCTTTTATTTTTCTCTTCCGATGATGTTTCTCATTGCTTTACTAGATAAGCATGTCCGTATTCTGGGAAACGTAAAAAGATGTACATATGTAGTTCTAATAATTCCTTTACTTGTAAGTTTAGTATTGATGGGTTTAAGTGAATTTACGAATGCCTCTCAATTAATGATGGCTTCTTCTGGCATGTTGGTCCTTACGTCTATCTTGACATCAGCTTTGGCAATAGGTATAAAGCTAGCAGAGAAATTTTTTCACAATTAATTAACCTTTAGGTTTCAGTTCTTTCTGTTTTACTCTAAACATTAGAGCATAGTATTCGCCATCTGTAGTGCGACTAAAAACGAAGACTTTCCAACCATCAATAGCGTAGGAATTAATTGTTGCTTCGACTGCCTTCTCGTCCATTGGAGGTAACACTTTGTATTCATTCACCATCTCAATTTTATATTTTCCCATAAATGGTTCTTCCATTCCGATTCAAATCCTTCTTTTGATTGTTCTTCTCTTGTATCTCAAAAAATATATGAAAGAAAATTCTAGAAAAATGAATTAGAAGTTCTATGTGTTTGGGGAACAGTCTAATTTTGGGCTCTTAGACGCTAGCTGAGCTACGCACACACGTACGCCTACCGTCTGTCTGTCAGACGTTCTACGCAAACAAACAAACAAAAACACACACAATTAGCTAGTTAATATTATAAGAAGAAAAAAAGAGGCTATCTAGTAGCTAACTGGGAGTACATTTAATTCTTAGATTTTTTTAGCTATGCTTTTTAGCTCAACCGTGTTTTTCTTCAATGTTATAATATCGTGTATCGCATTGACTTCTTCAACAGGAATACTGACCTTAACGCTCCCAATGACCCTTGGTTTCTGGAACCCCATTATTTCTACGACCATTTTATCTAAATCTATGCAGATATCCATGATCTTCCACGTACTCGTATCAAACTCGATTCCAAAAACTTTTCCAAGAATATGCGCTTGGCTATCTACAACTTGTTTACCTATCAATTCCTCTAAATTCATAAAACATACCCATATAAAAAATATTTATTAGTGTTTATAAATTATCCGCAGGGTTAGTTTAGCTTTATCATTATATCTCGTCTTAAGAGAATAATGATGTTTACCTAGTTAGTTACCAAATAAAATGTTATTTTGTCTGTGCACTTCGCTGTCGCTCCCTTAGTTAACACTATTTGAAGGAAAAAAAGAGAACTATTTAGTGAAGTTATGGCGGTGATTTCTGTTTTAGAGTGCAAGCGAAAGTACTGAGATGCCCACGACAACCTACCTACCTACCCTACCTACCTTAGAGGCGAACGTGAAACATGGATTCCAAGAATTGCTGATTTATGACTTAAGCAATCTCCCATGCTATAAATAATAGGTCAATATAATTTACGATCATGCCAATTTCTATCCAATTGGAAGAATGCAAGTTTTCTTCTGAGAGTGAATCATCTGCGGAATTTCGAATTAGCAAAGCCTTTGCTAAATATGTTATTCTGGAAAATGAAGAATTTGAAGCTAAAACATATGCCGATATTGTTTCTCTTCTTTCAAACAAAGCAGTGAGGATTCTTAGTAGAAAAATAAATGGAACTAATATAGTTTTCAATGCTTCTATTGAAAATGGTGCATTTAGAGACATAGTTGCCGTAGAATCAAAATTTAACAAGCTTCTCTGCATTGACTCCTCATTCTTCAATGCTTTCATTGATAGCTCTAAGACATTTAACGAGTCTTTGATCACAAAGGAAAACAACTACTCAATTGCGTTTGTCCTGCTCGTTTTCTCTTTAGAAAGCATTTCAAATATTCTCTACAGAAATGGAAAATGGAGAAATCTAAAAAGATTTGTTATGAATTACGTTACAACTGATAGATTCACACAATACGAGATCCGTGAGATTGAATTCCTTGGAAAGCGTGGGAACACCAATTTGTTATTTGAAAGGTTGTTGAAGCAAGACTATAATTATCGTAACGATTATGTTCACGGTGCTAGAACTTTGCCTACTCTTAGCCAAGTTGCAGATAAGATGTCAATGGCTTTCATATCTAACGATCAAATATCGATATTTCCAAGTCATAGTTGGTTGAGGAGGATTTCGAACATAGCACTAAACAATTTTTTGATGCATGAACAATGCAAAGGAAAAAACAATGTCCGAAGCTATCTTGTACGGCATGAAATAGCATCTTTCATAGTAAAAGGGCTATCCCCGAAGGAAAGCTATTGACTAGTGATGATGTATATGTTCAGCGACTTAAGGATGAATTTCTAGATAAGAAAAAATCTCGCTATTAATCAAGGCGATAGGATTCTACTTTTTGGTTTGGGCTAGCTCACTAATTTTAATACACACGCAAATGGAATATTTATTTTTGAGAAACAGGTGTTTCTTCCGCGTCGAATCGCGGATTCGAGATAAGTTTACTTATTATGTCATAATTGACCTTCCTGTAATGCCCATCTTGCCCAAACCACTCATTCAATAGTCGTACATCATTTTTGAGACCCTTCAGTCTTTCCACAGCAATTCTTAGAGCGTCAGGATGAACGAAAACCATAATTTTATCTGCACGCGAGTTCCTCACGAAAATCTCACGGATGATAGGGTCATTGAATGAGTAACCGATAATGATCCAAATTAATTTTTCCGAAAGTTTATTGTTCAACAGTTTGTACATGGAAATATAAGGTTCTAGATAGAGGTCCTTCTGCTGAACTGGATATATCATCATCTCGCCTACGATTTTCCTTCCGAAAAATGATTGACCTAAAACTGACTCCTCTGATACTGTTCCTTCAGAATCAATAAGCCAGTTTACAGAACCGTGAAGTTTGATGAGCCTTATTATTGCAGCAGGTTCGTTGAACAGCGTCAGTGCATCCATTACATATTTTTGGGATGCCACATCGGGGACGAATCCTGTGTTAACATGAGACTCCTGCTACTTCACGAAAGTAATACTCAAGGCATGTATCATAATTTGTTGTGAAAATCGTCCAATTCGTACTGTAACAATAACCTCCTTTCTGGTAATCGACATAAGATCGGGGGGATGTAGATTCCAAAAATAATCTATTAAAAAAATCTTTGTAAACATTTGATATTTTTCCAAAGGATTGGTCAGGTATTAGACACTTATCCTTGACGAATTTTCGATATTTATCTCTAAGACTTTCGCAGATTTTAGAATCTTTCTCTATATAATCTGGAGATTTTGATCTTGGTTTTGAAAGCTCAGAAAAAATGTATAATGCCAATACGCCTAGTTTTTCAAAGTTAAAATTGATATATCCGTCAATAACTGTAAAAACGTCCTCTAAGTCTATATCTCTATTAAGTTGACTGTTCAAAGTATCTTTCACTTTCTTATAGAAAGATATTTCTTCGCGTGAACTATTGTCAGACAGAAACCGTTCAAAATCGTCCACAAATTGCTTCATGGTTGGGATTCCGAATGGCGCCGACGCTCCAGCACCAAAAAAGAAGAGTATGTTGTGTATATCATAGCCCAATGGCATCATCTCATTCATAATAAGGAGAACTGCGATAAATAATTAGTTTTCTTGCCTTTTTGTATTTTTATATTTGTGTTTGTTGTTTGTTGTGAGAGTAGAGTAGTGTAGAGTAGAGTGTAGAGAGCACATATAACAGAACAGAACAGTAGAGAATAGAACGTAACAGGACGAGAGAGAGAGAGAAAGATTAAATTTTAATCCCCACCCACACACAAATTCACTTATACGCTCTTGCTTTCCTTCTCTCATTCACTCACATATACATACACTCTCTCTCTAAAAAAAAACACAAATAAAAATTTAGTTAATTAACTATCTTCACTTACTAAATACGAATCGGAATTAGCTTTTTTGATTCAGAGCCCCTATTGTTTTGGGTGGCTGATGAAGAAGTCCCAGATTATGTCAGTAGCCTTTATTGGCATAGTTGGCCAATCGTGAGCCAAATTTACAATAGTGTATAAAACGACTTCTGTGCCGTTTGTGCCACCACTGTAGACGCTCTTGATTACTTGCCCGTTAGAGATAGTCTCATTCTGGGGATTTATGGAACATCCGTCATGCCTGACCCAGAAAGCTGCTGACTCAGCAACTGAAAGGAACCCGTCACCTTCGTAGAGAACGCTTGTGTCCGCTGTGCCATGAAAGACGATTACGGACACTGGTTGCGAAGGATCAGGTATGATTTCAAGGACACTGTTCATCATAGCGCCGATTGAGCCTGCGACTGGAGCGATAGCGGCTATCTTGTCCGAGAGCGCGGCTCCCAGAAGGTACGCCATCATTGCGCCATTTGAGAATCCTGTAACGTAGATTTTGTTTGGGTCGATTGCGTATTTTTGTTCTAGCCTGTTAATGAGTTCATTGATGAAGCCGACGTCGTCAGTGTCAAATTTTAGGGTTCCAAATCCCACGTTCCAACGTTGAACCAGTCCTTGCGGATAGACTACAATGAAACCTTCCTCATCTGATTTTGTGGTGAATCCTGTCAAAGTTTCCATGCCTTCCGCAGTTCCTGTATATCCATGCAGCACTATTACCAAGGGTGTAGGCATATTATCGTCGTATCTTGATGGAACGTTGACCAAATAGGTTCGCGTCAGGCCATCGAACTCAAAGGACTCCTTGAAGAGCGCAGCTTGAGGCCAGAGCTTGATTGCCACGACACTTATGGAGAGAACCACCACAAACGTAAGGATAACAAAAAGAATTTTCTTTGAAATCATTTAGGAGTCTTCCATCCACTAATGGCTGTTCAAACCCTCAACAATATTTAAAATTATGGAAAAAAACTTTGTTTTTATCAGCCATCTCTTTCTACAATCTTTTTCAGCTTGGCTCTTTCATCGATTCAATTATGGATAGACAGTCCTATCTTCGTAATTTTTTTATAGAATTATTGAGGAAGCCTGCAATTATAAAATATTGTTATTCAGCTTCACTGGATACGGATGTTGTAAAAGCATAGCACTCCAATCACTGGAGCCTTATGGCCTAGCTTACTTACACGAATCTCCCATCGTTCCTTTATGAAAATGTCAATGTCTTTCCTAAACAAATCATAGGCTTCTGCTAATGAACCTCCAAGAACAAAAAGTTCCGGATCAAGCAATCGCCCTATGAAGGATAGGAGCCAACCTACATTACGTCCGTAAGAACCAATCAGTTTAAGGGCATTTTGATCTCCTTTACGAGCCATTTGTACGACATTCTTGCCTGATGCTGCTCCTGCATTTTTGGCTAAGTTTCTTCCTGAGATTCTGTCTTCGATGATTCCTCCTTCAAGCATAGGTTGGTCCCAAACTTCTCCTGAATACCAGTGATAGCCTCGGTAAAGTTGTCCATTTAATAGAAGTCCAACTCCTATTCCAGTTCCTAAAGTGACTCCTACAATGTTCATAGTTTTTTTAGCGACCCCGGCAAGCCATTCCCCGAGTATGAAGCATTTAGCATCATTTTCTAACGCGACTTTACATCCCAAACGTTTCATAAGTATTGATCTTATTCTGACTCGTCCTAGCTTTGGTAGATTTGGGCACTCAGGCATAACTGTGCCATTTTCTTCAGGGCATGCGGGTATGGCAAGACCAGTAAATGAAATATCGTTGAACCTTAGGTAAGCCTTTTCAACTGCAATTCTTGCTGTTTTTTCTATGTTATTGAGAATTATGTCTCTTGAGGAGAAGGCGTCCGTAGGACACTCAACAAAACTTAAAAGTTTAAATTTGCCTTTCACAACTCCTGCTGCTATTTTGGTGCCTCCTAAATCAATTCCTAGATTGTACAAGCTTTCATTCCACCATTGTTATTTTTGATCCGTGCTCAAACACTCCACAGGTTAAGCCCCGAAGAGAGGCAATCTTATCCAATAGGAGCTCTTGCGGAGTGGCTGCGGCAATAGAAAGGTGTCTATCATCAATGTTTTGGAAAGTTATCTCAAAAACTTCAGTCCTTTTTATCCTTTTAGTGTTAGCAGAAAAAGCCACTATACGACTGCCTTTATCAGCCATCTCAGAAACCATTTTTATGATTAGCCTTCCATTCTGGGAAGATGGAACATAAACAATTGCGTGGTGCCCTTCACGAACAAGTTCAAAGGGGCCATGACGAAAACTGCCACAGGGCATAGCTAAAGCTGTCATACGAGCTCCCTCCATGAATGTCAAAGCTCCTTGAAAAGCCCCAGCCATAGATGGACCTCGCGAAAGAAAATGGATAACATTAGCATTTTCAAGTCTCTTTGCTGCAAGCGTTACTTCTTCAGCTCGACTTTCAAGAAAGTCTGTCCATGTGAAATGAAGCCTCTGTTAAGGAGTTCAGTTCCTTTTCTAGGTCACCAGAAACAGCAGTCACTCCCATCATATTTAGGAGTCCAAGGGTGTTGGTGTAAGTTTTTGTTGTAATGCTCTTCTCTTCTCCAGCCACCAAGGGTAGCACTAGATCTCCATGTCTGGCTAATGTACTATTCTCATTATTTACAATCGCTACTATTGGGCAGGTGTTATTCAGTTGTTCTGCCACCTTACATGTTTCAATGCTTTCTCCTGATTGTGAAATCAGCACAATTAAGTCATTTTTGTGAACAGCTTTCAGTTCATAATGGAGAAGCTCACCAGCCTCATAAATAGAAGCCATAATACCTTTCGATGCGAGCAACGGTTTGATCACAAAAGGCGAAAAAAATGATGTCCCCATGCCAGCGAAAAGTAAGTTACCATCCATTTTACTTAACAGTTTCTTCCATTTCTTTAGCAGTCTGGTGCCTTCTTGCCCGTAGAATGTAATCATTCTTCGTAAGGCTTCTCCTTGTTCATCAATCTCACTTTGAAAAGGAGTTTTCATAGTTATGTTCACCAATTTGATGTCAATTCAAAATTAAGTGTCTCGACGAATTGCTTGGAAAATTTTTACTTCGCTGGGGGAAAAACTCAATCTCATTAATGTCTTATTTTCTTTGGCACCGACTTTGAAACCTTTACCATTGAGAAAGGATGTAAGTTGCCAGACTTGATTCAATAAAATAGATGTTTTTATTTTGACTCTTTCATGGTTAATCAGGATAATGACAGCTTCATCTTTGTCATCAGTCTCCATCCAGCCTGCCTCAATGAAAGGATTATAGCATGTAATAGGACAAGAGACTTAGCCGCCTTCTTCAAGGCTTCATAAATCAAAAATGTTTTATCCGATAAGTAAGCATCCGGGAGAACGCTGAGATAGGATTCAATTGGGTGCGAAACCAACATGGTTGTACCCTTTCCTTTCTGCTTGTTGACTATTATGGCGGGATTTTTATGGCTGTCGTATGCGATTACGCGCCCTTTATTGGGTTCTACCTCTAAACAGGATGCTCCATCAGTTTTTGGATACTCAAACTTATTCCCCTTTAACTCATCCAGTCTTTCGTGAACAATAATGGCTCAGATGGCATAGGAGCTGATTCTGTCTTGAAGTTGAACACCGAATATTTCATTGAAGAATGGGCCAAGAGGATTTGGAGAGCCAATCCATGAGCCACCATAAGAAAAGTAGAGGTTTCCATTTTGTTCCACATATCTTTTAAGGGCATACCATGATGAGGTTCTCAGAACGAGGCTGCTGGGAATAATAATGAGCTTATAACTTGTGAGGTCTACTCCTTCACGTATTAGGTCCAGTTCAATATGGGCTTCCTTAGCCAGGATATAGGCTTCAAAAAGTCTTGGCCAGACTGTTTTTACATGTTTGTAGTAATCTTTAGGTATTAACAATCCTGCCTCAGGTTTTCTGAAATGAAATTTTTCAAGGTCAATTTTTTTTATTACTTGAGCAAATTTTTTTTAACTCTTCTGCGGGAGGCTTTTTCTCTCCTGAGCTTGTCAGTATCCCAAAGGAGGTTTCGAATGGTTTGTCATCGAGAGGAAATTTGTTATGATGATCAGTACTGTAGTCATAAAGTATCCAAGGCATTACGCCTATTGAGTTGTTTATGAAACTTGAATACATGACCACTTTGTAATAGTTGCCAGCTCTTTCAAGTGAAGTCCACACTGTTGTTGTACTTGGACCTTCCGAAAGTAAAACCGGTTTCCCAACATCACTGAATTTTATGAAGAAGGAAGTAAAGTAGGTTGACCGAGTTGAAGTGTGAGCTTCAGGCGTTTTTAAACCATATATTGGGTATGCGCATAAGGAGAAGAAGTCTTGGTATGGAGCCAGTTTTTCAATTTGAAATCCTGTATCTTCTACTATGTGGTTGTTATCGAATCCAAGAGTGACTGGATGGTTTTTGTCGCAAGACTTTATTGCTTTATAAATACTTGAGACCCAATTAGTCGCTGTTTCTGTGTCTGTGACTCCTGCATAATAGTATGGTTCGTCACTTATGTCCCAGGCAATTATAGTGTGATTATTGGCATATCTAGATGCTAAAATTTCAGCCTGTTTGCATTCGAGTCTCATCATTTCAGGGTCTTTGTATATGTTTCTACTCTGTCTCCACGGAATGTCCCATAAATCAACACATACACCTACAAAGAGGAAGGGCATAACGTACACGCCGTATTTGCATGCTATTTCAAGGAATTTGTCGAATCTTTCTAAAAATGTGGGGCTTATAACGCCTTCTTCAGGTTCAACGGAACTCCAAAAAAGCGGAATCCTTAAAGCTTCAACTCCTAGATCCTTTAACTGTTTAAAGTCTTCTTCAATTTGAGATGGTTCCCATTCTTCCCACATACGATAGAAGGATTTCCTCGGCATATAATTTGTACCGACTAAAAAGAAACATCGCTTCCCTTTTATGAAGTAGTCTTTACCTAACTCTATAGGGTTCATGTTAAACCTCTTCCCATTTCTTGCTTAGGGTTGGTATGGATGATAAGAGATTTTTTGTGTAGTCATGTCTTGGATTATTTATTATGTCATCAGCTTTTCCTTCTTCTACTATATGGCCTGTTTGCATGACGATAATTCTGTCGCTTATGTAGTAGGCTAAACCTAGGTCATGTGTAATGAATATAATAGATAATCCATTTTTTTCTTTGAGATCAAGAAATGCTTTAAGAATATCGACCCTTGTTGAGGCGTCAATCATACTTGTAGGTTCATCAGCTATTAAGATTTCGGGGTTGACTATCAGGCTTCGAGCTATTAGCACACGTTGTCGTTGTCCGCCACTCAGTTGATGCGGATATTTTCCTAGTATTTCGTCAGCGTTTAAGCCGACCATTTTTAATGAGGATCTTACCATTGTATTTCTTTCATCTTTGTTAGGGAGCTTGTCAAATAGTTTAAAAATCATGTTGAGGACTCTGTCAACCTTATAGAAGAGGTTGAACGAGGCATATGGGTCTTGGAAAATGCCCTGCACATGCCGCCAATATTCTGTATGTTCGCTCTTTTTTTTGAATTCTGATATGTCTTTATTTCTATAGAGGACTTTACCGTTAGTTGGTCGAAGTAATTTAAGTATTATTTTTGCTACAGTGGTCTTGCCACTACCGCTTTCACCCACTAAAGAAATTACTTCTCTCTTGCTAAGCTGAAATGATACGTTGTCGAGAGCGATGATGGATCTTTTTCTAAATAGCCCTGACTCATATATCTTAGTTAGTTTCTGTGTTTCTAGAACAATCTCGTTTGTCATTGAATCACCTAATTGTAAAGCCAACACCTAATGGTTCTACCATCTACTATTGATGGTGTTGGGGTTTCTAGTTTGCATTTTGGCATAACCTGAGTACATCTTGGATGGAATCTACAGCCTGTTGGGGGATCTTTAAGGTTTGGTGGCGCTCCTGGAATTCCAGCTGACACTCTTTTTTTGATTTCTGGTTCAGGCACAATCACAGTTGGCATGAGCCCTTTAGAGTAAGGGTGAAGTGGATTAAAAATAACATCGTCGACGTTGCCTATCTCAACTATTACTCCGGCATACATTATCATCACTCTCTCGGCAATTTGTCTTAGTACAGCAATATCATGAGTGATGAATACTATGCTTTGAACAGCCTTACTCTTCTTCAATTTTAATAAAAGGGTGAGAACGGTTTTTTGGGTTGAAACGTCAAGTGCTGAAGTTGGTTCATCTGCTATAAGCACTTTAGGATTAAGGAGAGAAGAAATGGCTATGATTGTTCTCTGCTTCATTCCTCCGCTAAGCTCAAAAGAATACGACTCCAAAACCCTAACTGGTAAACCCATTTCTTCAAATCGTTTTTTAGATGTGTTTAGAATTTCCTCCTTGTGCATCCTTGGATAATGGGCAATAATAGCGTCGATGACAAGGTCCTTTATCTTTTTTGTAGGATTCAAAGCGTTCATGGCGCTTTGAGGAATCAAAGTTATGTACTTTCCGCGTATGTCTCTTCTAAGTGTTCTTTCTGAAAGCTTGAATATGTCTTTTCCATCTTCGGTGTAAAGTTTTCCATTAATTAATTGAAGAGGTGGAAGTATAATTAATGAAAGCGTTGCAGCCAGTGTTGATTTTCCGCATCCTGATTCTCCTGCTATTCCCAGAATTTCCCCGTTCATTAATGTGAACGTCGCATCCTCAACTGCTTTGACATCGCCATCTAAAAGTTTATAATAGACTTTTAGGTTCTCAGCCGTTAATATTGACATTATCTCCCCTCGTCATTACATTTTTCTCATTCTTGGGTTAAAAACTTCGTCCATCGCAGTATTTATGAGAAGAAGAGATGTTGTCAATAGGGTTATGGCTATTGTGGGAGGAATGAAGACCCACCATTTTCCTAATCTTACAGATTCCCAAAGAAGAGCCCATCTCAGTATCATCCCAAGAGAAACGATGTCCGTTGGTCCTAAGCCTATCATGCTTAAGCCTGTTTCTGAAAGTATTCCGCTTGCCATCTGAAGAACAAAACACATGAAAACATAGGAAAGCATGTTTGGCAATATGTCTTGGATTATTATCTCAAATTCTGACAACCCCGAATTCGAGGTAGGTCAACAAATTCCCTTGCTTTTAGAGATAAAGTCTGAGATCTTATGGACCTTGCTGTCCATGGCCATGAAAAAATCGCAATCATGAATGCCAAGAACATTTCGTTTCTTATCTTAAGAAAAGCAGTCTATCACAATAAGCAAGGCCAAACTAGGTATTACGAGCATTATATTCGTTATGCTCATTAGTAAGTCGTCGACCCATCCACCTTTATAGCCAGCTACGGCTCCAATTATGACCCCAAGTAATGTAACTCCGATGCCAGAAATGACGCCTATTCTTATAGACATATCCAAACCATGTGCAAATAAGGAGAAGACGTCTCTACCAAAAAGATCAGTTCCTAAAATTCTTTCGAATGACGGAGGTTTCCAAGGCAAGTCTATCATAGCTTTTGGGTTAGGCATAAGCCATGATCCAACTGCCGCTAAGATGATGAAAAATAGAAAAGTACCTATTCCAACAAGAAACTTTTTTGACCTTAACAAAGGGTGATTGAGTTTCATGTTTTTTCTCCTGCATAGGTAGATCTGATTCTTGGGTCGATGACCATGTAGAGCAAATCCATAATGAAGTTGGCAAGTAATGTTGTAAGTGTTATAACAGCGAAGTAACCCTGAATTAAGGGATAGTCCTCTCTTAGAATCGCATTGTACAATCCGAGACCAACGCCCGGATAATTGAAAACTATCTCGGTAACTAAAGATCCGCTAAAAATTGAGCCAAAAGATAGGGCTAATCCAGTAATCTGGGGGAGAATGGCGTTTCTATAAGCGTAGTTTACAAGCTTTTTTTCGCCTAGACCTCAGCTGTTTAGAGTAAAAAAAGTAGTCAGAGTTAGACTCATATATCATCATAACTCTCATGCCGATTGCTTGCCCCCCAATGTTTATTAAAACCAAAGAAAGGAAGGGCAGAATGTAATGGTAAAGATAACCAGCGATCCATTCAAATGTTAAGGAGAAGCCAGTTCTGCCAAACGGATAGCCACCTCCTATTGGAAAGATGGGCCATATGAATGCGAACAAGTAGAGAAGAACCAAAGCCAAACAGTAATATGGAATATTGGAAAATAATAATGAGATGTTAAAAACGATGTTATCCATCCATTTCTTCTTGTGAGCAGCAATAGCGCCAAGTTGATTCCCAACGACAAATCCTACAATAATTGATGGTAGAAGAATAAGGAGGCTCCATGGTAGGCTACCCTCAATTATGTCAGATACTGTGCTTGGGTAATACATTATGCTTGATCCAAAGTTGAACGTAAGCATGTTCTGCATGTATAGAATAAATTGTTCATCTAATGGCTTATCAAGCCCGAATTTATCCATAAAAAGAAGATATAATTTGTCGACTCCGTAAATTGTCCCCCTTTGTCTTCCAGCTACCAATCTACTTACGAGCTGTTGTATGGGGTTTCCAGGCATGAGCCTGACTATCATGAATGTAATCGTTAAGGCTACGAAATATGTGATGATGTAGAATACTATTTTTTTGATTAAGTATAAATAAAAAGGGGGAATTGCGCGTTTTTTTGTCAATCTTCAACCCGTCGGGATCTTATGACAGCTACTATCACTATTACCACCGAAATGACAGATACGGCTATTGATCCGTAGACTAAATTAGTCATATTGGTTTGTAGAGTTGTCAAATCCCCTTGGAGAGACGCTACATCTTCTTGGAGTCCTAATATGCTTTGGTTGAGAGCCTGTATGATTTCCGTTGGAATCACGGGAGGTGCGGGGGTAATGGTTGATTTCAGGCGGAAGAGCATCAGGTAGGATCCGTGAGAGCCATCCCAATACGGAACTGCGCCTGCATATGAGTTGTCTTTATTTGGGAAGTTTGTCCAGTAGGTTTCTGAATACATGTAAAATGGTCCATAGAACCATCCAGTTATGTATGGAAGTTCCTTTAATATTATTGACTGCAGTTCGCCATATAGGTTAGTTAACGTCTCCACGTCTTCTGGATTTGTCCTAGCAATTTCGTCAAGTAAAGCATCAACCCTTGTATTGTTATAGCTTCCCCAGTTTCCATAGGCTGGTTTACCAGCTGCTGGTGAAGCTCTTGAAACAAAGTTTATGTAGTAAGTGTACCAAGGCGTTGCAGGAGTCCATGTTGACGGTTGATCAAAGGTTAAGGTGAATTCGCCACTCTGAATGTCCTCAAAAAAGGCGGTGTCTTCAACTCACTTCACTGTTATGTCCAATCCTACGTTGATAAGGTTCTCCTTGAAAATTTCTGCACTCCCTCCCAATCGGTCCAACCTTCAACTATAAGCAGCTCATATGGCCCAATCTTCGTGCCATTAGCATAATGTCTCCAACCATCTGTTCCCATAGAATATCCTAGACTATCAAGAATCTCATTAGCCCTTGTAACATTGAAGGTCCACCCATATTTTTCGACGGCAGTGGAATTTATGAACTGAGCAAGTTCTGGAACATTCTCAGGCAGCATCGACGGATTTGCTGGAGTTGTGAGCTTAGCGAATGCTAAGTCGCATACTTTATTCCAGTCTACAGCGAAAGCTATAGCCCTTCTAGCTTCTGGGTTTGCAAGGGCGTCGTCATTCGTAATCTTTAGGTGATTAAAAATTACAAGTCCTGTCATGTATGGCACAGGCATGTAGTATGGTTGATCTGTGCTCCATGATCCTCTGGCAAGATGTTTAGTTTCCCAAAGTTCCCAAATATTCGGCATGAAGCATTCTGACCAGTCTATTTCTCCCTTTTCAAGCATCATGTTCCCAATTTCATTACTTGAGATAACTATGTTGACTATGTATTTTGGTTGTGGCAGGCCAAAGTATTGTTCACCCCAATAATTGTCGTCCCTGACCCAAACGGTTCTGTGCTCAGATGCAGATGAATACATTAGTTTGTATGGTCCGGATCCTACTGGATTATCGAGATACGTAAAGTCAAGTAGGCTTGCATACTGTGTTTCAGCTACTGTCCATATGTGCATTGGAAGAATCTCTATTTGGGTTAGGGCTTGTGTCAAGATGTATTTGTTTGGATTTTCCGCTTTAAGAACAAAATCTATTGTTGTGGAATTTACAACTGTGATAGAGTCTAGGTAAGTCCACAAATCAGCGATGACGCCTGTAATTTCGGATTTCCTTATTGGCAAACAGAAGGTGTAATTGATATCAGCTGAGGTTAAGCTTTGGCCATCATTCCACTTTGTGCCGTCGTGGAGCTTAATCCTTAAGGTTAGGTCGTTAATCCATTCGCTGCTTTCAGCAAGCCAAGGGACAAGTTTAAAGTGCCAGGCATCGAAGACGAATAAAGGTTCAAGGAATGGGCGGAAAGCTGGTATGTTTGGAATGAATGGGTTGAAGGCTGTGGGATCTTCCCAAGATTCCATATACAATGCTTCTTCTCTGGGTATCTCAGTAGTCTGAGCACGTACGATGGGAAGCTTAAACAGAAAAGGCGTTGAGGTCAATAAGAGTATCATTACCAATGAGGTTGTTAAGGCTGTTTTTTTTGGCATAAACAATCATCTCTCACACTGTTATGCATGTTCTAATATGTAATTTAGACTTTATATTTTTATCCTACATCACTAGCTAGTTAGTTCCTAGGTACAGTTCATCTTCATACGTCCTCTTCCTTTGAACTGATAAGATGTTTTACTTCATCTACAGCCTCATCCACAGACTCTACTATTTTATACAGTCGAAATTCGCCGGGTCGCATGTACATGTATCTCTTAAAGTTCTCAATGATGGTTTTCCAGAACCCTCCAAAAAGGATAATGGGTCTTTCTTGACCAGCACGAATCCTAGAGGCAGCCCAAGCCATGCCAAACTCAGATATTGTTCCGGTTCCTCCTCTGAAGACGATGTGGATGTCACTTAATACTAGCAGTTGTTTTATTCGTTCAAAATAATCTGATGTCTTGATCTCCTCGTCGAAGGCGTTTTGGGGATCCTTTCCTTCAAAATTCGAATGAGGCACATTGGGGTAATATGTTACTCCAATGACTTTTCCTCCAGCTGATTTGGCGCCTTCGGTTGATGCTCTCATCACGCCTGGTCCTCCGCCGTTGTAGATTGTTAAGCCCAGTTGAGCCAGATACTTCGCCGTCATATAGGCATCTTTGTAGGTTTGGTCTTCCGGCTTGATGTCGGCTCCGCCTAAAAATGCTATTGACTTATATTTTTTCATAAGGTCACCTTCTAGGAAAGGGGTTCTTAACATGGAATCTGTCAACTTTATATTTAGTCTTATGGCGATGTTAGTCTTTTGGGCAATTCGTAATGTCAACATGGCTTTTCTTAGTGAGTGTGCTTAAAAGATCAGTGTATTTCTTAAATGCTTCTTTGTGATGATACTATGAAGTGGACAGCATGCTTAGAAGAACCGTTAAATAAACAATGTCGATGCAAGGGGAAAAGCTCATGAAAATAAAATTCTTAGGCGCAACGCATCAAGTGACGGGATCAAGCTACTTTCTTGATATTGGTGGACTGAAGATCCTTGTCGATTGTGGACTGTTTCAGGAGCGGGACTATTCCAACAGAAACTGGAAGGAATTCCCTGTTCCCCCAAACCAGATTCAGTATCTTCTTCTCACCCATGTTCATATAGACCACTCTGGGCTTATTCCAAAGCTTGTCAAGGAAGGATTCACCGGAGATATCCTGCTGACCCCTGCGTCAAAAGAGCTTTTTCCGATTGTAATTTTGGATTCTGCCAAGATGCAAGAGGAAGATGCTGCTTTCAAGAAAAAAAGGCATGATAAGGAAGGCCGAAAGGGACCTTACCCAGAAATTCCTCTATATACAGTTCAGGATGCCAAGAACTGTTTTCCTTTACTAAAAGACGTTCCCTACGAGCACTATCTACAGTTAAATGACCGAGTTAAAGTTTGTTTCCATGATGCTGGTCACATCCTTGGCTCTGCTATGATTGAGATTGTAGTCCAAGATGAGAATGGTTCACGAAACATCATTTTTTCTGGTGACATTGGGCAGTGGGACAAGCCTCTGCTCGGCAATCCTTCTGTTTTTGACCGGGCGGATTACGTGGTTATGGAGTCCACTTATGGAGATAGCGACCATGGTATATCCCGAGACATTGAAGAACAACTATGCACGATCATAAACAGTACAGTGCGGACGGGTGGAAATCTTCTCATCCCAACCTTCGCCATCGAGCGTGCTCAAGAACTTCTTTATCATTTAGACCGTTTAGCGCGTGAGAAAAGGATCCCTTATATTATGACTTTTCTCGACAGTCCTATGGCTGTTGAAGTCACGAAGGTCTTTGAACGATGTAAAAAATATCTTAACAATGAGACGCTTGGACTCTTCAAAGATGGTCAGTCTCCCTTCGATTTTCCGGGATTGAAGCTCGTCGAATCTGTTGAAGCGTCCAAGGCGATTAACCTTATAAAAGGATCAACTATTATCATGGCCGGTTCAGGGATGATCACAGGAGGACGCATTAAACATCACCTAACCATGAATATTACTCGTCCAGAATCCACACTTCTCTTCGTGGGATACCAGGCAGTGGGGACACTTGGACGCCAAATTTTGAATAATGTTTCCCCAGTTAGAATCTTCGGACAATACTTTCCAGTGAGGATGAAGATCGAAAAGATCGACGCCTTTTCCGCCCACGCTGGCATGAACGACCTGCACCGCTGGCTCAACAACTTTAAATCTCCGCCAAAACATGTTTTTCTGACCCACGGCGAAGAAGGACCAATTTTGGCCTTAGAGAGCTACCTCCAGTCTAAGGGCGGATGGGAAGTGAGCGCCCCAACATACATGGAAGAGTATAACCTATAATTCATTTACTAGCTGGAACCCGTGATCCGCATAATACTTGAACCTTAAGTTTTTTCTATCTCTCTTCCTTTTCGCAGACTTGTTAAAGAGGAAAGAACAAATAATGCGATGTCATAGAGGTTTTAAAGAAGCAAAAAAAGGAACTATCCTTCAGACGAATTCATAAAAGTATGTGGAGGAAAAAGGTTTGAGTAAATCCTGCTACGAAGAAGAAATTGGCAATGATAAGATAGTTATTCGACCGTTCAAAAATAGTGACGCTAAGGGCGTAGCTAGGCTTTACAACGAAAGCGATAACAATTTCCCTGGAGGCTTAACTCGAGGTGTTCCCTTCACTGCAGAAAGGGTGCGGGAACAACTAGAAAGAGAGAACGCCTTAGTTCAGCTACTAATTTTCTTCAATCGACGTATTATAGGAATTTGTACTGTTAGTATCCACCGAAAGGATAAGAATGCTACATATGTTTCTTTTCTGAACCTTCATCCTAAATATCACGGTCAAGGCTTTGGTAGAAGGCTGCTGTACGAATGCGTAAAACACGTCATTAATTTGGGTTTCGAACGTTTAGATATAAACACGTGGCCGGGAAATCTGAAGGCAGTTCCACTGTATAAGAAGATGGGCTTCTTCTGGGTGCCTGGAACCCGTGTCTTCATGCAGAACTATGTCCCAGCCATCCTTAGATATCCAGTTGCCAAGGAGTTCTTCAATAAACATCCAGAATGGTACAACAACATGCAAAGAAACCTAAAAGTTGAGGAAGACAACCTAGAAGACAAAGGAATGAAAATTTTTTACTATGAATGGCGGAAAGACAATGACATCCTTAAAGTAACAGTGGACCGTGAAGTCTTCGCCATAGCAGGAATAGAAGATAACCGAATCTCAGTTATGTGCCGACCGACGGAGCATGAAGCTCCAGCAGGCTTCCGACAGAAAGTTGAGTGGGAAATAAAAAACAAAACCGGAGAACCAATCAAATGCTCAATGTTAGTGTCCTGTGAAGAAGACCTACAAATCATTCGAAAGCCTCAAGAAACCTTCACAGTTGAGCCCTTTAAGACAGTGACATTGAAAGGCGAAGTAAAGATCGATGCGAAGCCTAGAAAGAAAGACGATGATGATCCCGCACACAAAGTTGAGACAAAACTTTTCATGAACGAAACCATGATTCCGCTTGCCTTCGGCGTGAGAGTAAAGCAGCCAGTTGACTTGAATTTCGATCCAGAATACTTCTCTAGCTATTCTGGCTGCGAAGGCGAACTGAGAGTAACCATCAAAAGCAACGTTAAACAAGCCATCAAAGGAAACCTTCATGTGGTCCCTCATCCGTCTGTCCAAATTTCTCCTATTAACCGACCCTTCGAAACAGAGAAGGAGGGATACGCAGGTGCAACGTTCAAGATTAGGATACCCGATAATGTGGGAACCTTAGTCTTACCGCTTCGGTTCTACGCCACATTAAAGGCAGGGGAAGAAGAGGTTAAAACCGAAGAGAAAGTCTATCAAATTAAATCCTTTGCTCCGGGAGGAGTCTTAGCTGCAATTGAGGATGACGGACAGATTCTAACTCTTGAAAACGAGGTTTCCCGAATCGTCATAGGGCTTCACAGAGGCGGAAGGCTTCACTCATTTCATGGTAAGCTACTTGATACGTTCTACGCCACGTCGTTAAACGATTCATTAGGTCCCCCATTCTGGCCGACAGAGATAGCGATAAAGGACTTCCACTACGAAATCCTAAAAGAAGAAGGCGCACTCCGTGCTAGGCTCTACGCGGATTTAGAAACCTATGAAGGGTTAAGGATTATAAAAGATGTGACGCTTTTCCCTTCCACAGAACTTATGAAGGTTCAATACTCATTTGTGAACTCTTCATCCACTAAAAGGCATGACTTCCAATTTAGATTGGGCACTTACGGAAACACAAGCGAAGCTAAATTAGTGATACCGTTAAAGCAAGGAATCCTTTCCTCGATGGCTGACGGAGACTTTCCATATTGGGCCGTTGATATACCAGAGAAGCCTGAAAGCCTTTCCGAAACTTGGTTCTGTCTTGAATATCCTAAGACGGGTGAAATTTCTGGAATCCTTTGGCATCCAGAGAACATGGTGTCGAATAAGATGGGAGTTGCTGAACTTACATTCAAACCTGAAGCTGTAGAACCCCAGTCCACTGTCACACTTAAACCCATATACCTAGTCGGAGGGTTCGGAACCTGGCAAAAGGTCAGTCAACTCTGGCGACTTCTAATTAAAGGTCAGGGCAATAAGGAAATCACGTATCAAAAGGTAAAGGAAAAGCCGCTTGTGGAAGCTAAAATTGAACCTTCCATAATAGAGGACCTGGAAAGTTTTCAAGCAAAGGTTACGGTTTTCAATAATAGAGAAAAACCTCTCAGCGGAGATGTAACCTTAAAGTCTCCAACAAGCCTGTCAATCAAACCTAGAACATTTAAAATTAAAAACGTAAAGCTGGATAAACCCTATGAGAAACCTGTTCTTGTCACTCCAAAATTGTCCAGCCCAAGAGTTTACGAAGGCAGCATTAAAATAGAAAGCAACTTAACCACAATCGAGACTCCTTTCCACCTGCTTGCCATAGGACAAAAAGGAACCGTCAAAGTTGAAAAGTTGACGGAACAAGGAAAACAGGTTTTCTGTATAGACAATGGCAGACTTCAGATAAAGATCTGCCCCGACCTAGCGGGCTCCGTTTACTCGTTAGTCGACAAAAAAACAGGGACTGACCATCTTCTATCCGCCTTCCCCGAGCGGAAACCGTACAGTTTTCAAAACCCATGGTTCGGTGGCGTCAGATTCTCCGCCTGGAGGGACAACAGATACGATAAACTGTATGATGAGGAGTTTCAATGCGAAAAAGCCGAAAGAAACGGGTGGATAGGCGTAAAGATCACCTCAAGACCGGAAAAACACGTCATAGACCTGAAAGGCATCACTATAGAGGGCTACTACTTAACCAAACCAGAAAGCAAAATAATCGCACGAATACTTCGTATAACAAACTTAACTTCAGCGAGACTATATTTCAAAATAACTCAGGACACTTTTGTTAAAGCAGGCGGCACTATAGAAAATAACGTTGCCTACTTGCGTAAAGACAGAAAGATCTTGAAAAGAAAGAGAACTCAGACAATAGCTTGGATAGTACCAGATGAAAGTTGGCTCCAAGCAACAAACGAGAAAACAGGAGACTCTTTGGTTATGATCTCAACAGTCACTGAGAGAAGCAGACCAGTAATGCAGGACTGGGGGATGCTCGGAATAAACCTTTCCACCGATACAGATGTAGTGGTCGATCCGGAGAACCCGCTGGAACTATTATCATATTTAGTCTTGTCCGAAAAACCAGACGCCTACAGACAATACAAGATTCTGGAAGACTACTTCTTAAAATGACTAACAGCCATTTGAGATTAATTACACATTCAAAGAGCCTCAAGTATCAATAAAGCGTCTTCCCATCCATCAGGAGTTGTAAAGGATTGTACTCCTTTATTTGAAAAATTGCCGATTGAAATAGTTTCTCCAGTCGAAGGGTCGATCCATGATCCTTTGACCGTGTTACTTGCAGTTATTTTATCCATCTTGATGGAAACAGTTGTGCTACTGCCAAAGTATGTTATAATCCATTTGCCTTTTTCGTGACGGGCAGCTAGATTCAGTATGTCTCCCTTGGTTTGTCCTTCGCTTGCGAAAACTGATTGATCCGGAACGAGATTCCACCATTCTTCTCGGTCCAGAAATATTTTTCGTAGTATACTCATCTGGAAGGCGCCTGGCGCGTCCAGAGATTTTTTCCATGTGGGGAGTACACGCCAACTGTCGTTGTGCCCGTAGCTGTGATGGCCTCCAGCCAAGTATGAGTAATAAGCTTGTCTTCGAATCCATAACGGAGTTACGTCAAACCCATATTCTGTGCCTGCTTCATAGGCGCCTTCAGCCATGACCACGGGCTTCACAGGCTTAAGGTTGTAATCGTTGGTCACCATTGGGTAGATTAATTCAACATCCTTCCATGTCTGTAGAGAGTTAAAGGCAAGCCAGCTTTCGTTGTGGATGAAGCTGGAAGAGAATGGTGCAGGATCCGGTTTAAAGTAAATAATATGGAAACCGCTATCTCCTTCTTGAAGACCCGCTGCCAGCTCCCTAAGTATTGGAACATACTCTTGATTAGCCTTAGGTGTCATCGACCAGATAATGTTGGGTACGTTCTTGTATCGCTGAGCAACCCATTTAGCCCATGGTCGGGCATTCTTGGGATTCATGTAGTCTCCGAATCTCTGATGATAAAGTGTCATCGAAATGACCAAGCCTTTTTCACGGGCCATTTCTACAACTAGAATCCACATTCTTGAAATATGCCTCGTTCGGTGAGGTAGGATTATTATCTAACCAAGGCATTTCACCATACACGTTGGGGTAAATTGGACCATTTACGCCTAAGAGCATCGCTTGAACGACGCTGAATCCCTTGCTTTTTACTTTTTCAAGAGTAATCTTTGCTTCGTCCAGAGTGTACTCCCTAAAAATTTGCCATTGTGTAGTTCCTAACCAGAAGAAGGGATTATTTTTCTGATCTACAAAAAACCTTCCGTTCTTACTAACCTTCAATGGAAAAACTGGTTGCTCCATACCCATCTTTTATCCTCCTTTTTGCTCATGAAGGCACATGTATTCATAATATATAAAATTTTGTTGATACTTGAAAACAACGCTAGTCAGCTAAATCCTCAATTGGACCTGCTACTGCTGTGTGGAAGATGAGTTAATGGATATGCTCCATATTTCCGCAATGTTGTTGTGACTGTTGACAATCCGGTCCAACGATGGTCCGACGGAATGTCCTCTGTGACTGTAATGATGAAGTTGTCGCCTGGTGCGGCTTCATTCAGCACCTTCAGTGTTTGCTTCTTGACTGCGGTGGCGCCTTCTAGGAAGACAGATTCGGGAAAGTTGAGGCTTACGATCTTTCCTTTCCATGCTGATCTGGCTTCGACTAGTGGGAGGTCTCCCATCGGCGGTGGAGTGAACGCCTCGATTGCGTCCAAGTCCATTTTGGCGATTGCGTCTTTCAGATGCCTCAGCTTGCCGTCCATGTGATCTTCGAGGATCTTGTCCTTCTTGTGGAGGAGGCTAGCTTGTCTCTCATAGAATGGGACGATGTACTGGTCGAAGAGTCGTGGGTTCACGATCTCGCTGTTTATGTTGTCCCCTCCGTTAATAATCTTAGCCGGAGACTCAGAAATTAGCTTGTACCGTTCGTTTGCTTTCTTCTCTAACACTCTATGAAGGCTTTGGAATTCTTTCCGAAACTGGTACATTGCGATGGCAAAGGTTCTGTACCCCATTAACTCGACCTGCATCTTTTGCAGAGGGGAACGTCCAGCCCAGACGAAGACTATTCCGTCATCACCGATGTTCCGTTCAGCTTTCAGGAACAGATCATTATCGGGCACATAAACGGTGTCTTCTATCATGTACTCAGCTACCGCGAAATCCGAAACATCCTTTACAGGATGCTCTATAAGCCAGGAGGCGCCGGCTCCTTCAGCTAGTCCTATTCGTTCCTTCGTTGTTAGATCACCGACGGGGGTGTGGAAGGTCCGATAGGTATAATCACCGACCGTTCTGGTTTCAACGCGTACATGTGGGGTTTCTTCTCTAAAAACGACTGCTGAAACCTTTAGACCTAAACCTTTGTTTCTTAGTTGTCGATCCATGTAGCCTCTAGGGAATAGTTCCTCATAGATCAACCAAGGTATCTTGTCAGGCTCATCGTTATGGTAGACTGCCATCGCTCTTTCCTTAATATTCAATGTCTAGACCACTTTTAGTTTCTTGATCTTACTATTCACTAAGACAACAGTTATTTATTATGGTGGACGCTGAGGAACAATTATGAACTCAAGGGAACGAGTGCTTGCAGCCTTCAACCATGAAAGGCTGGATCACATCCCCACGGATATCTGGACCACACCAGAGGTGTGGGGTAGGCTGAAGGCATATTTCGGCAAGGAAGCAGATGTCCGTGCCAAGCTGCATATTGACGGAATGGCAAGTGTCGAACCTAATTATGTTGGTCCGAAGCTGCCCATGGTCGCTGAAGACGAGACTATTGACTATTGGGGAATCCGCACAAAGAAGGTCAGCTACGCAATGGGCGTATACGACGAGATGACACATAATCCTCTGTCAGATGCCCGTACCATCGAGGATTTGGAGAAATACACATGGCCAAGGGCAGACTGGTTTAATTACTCGGAGATGCGTGCAGCTGCCAAAGCCGGTTGCGAAAAGCAGGTTGTCATGTGTGGTTATATGGCGATTTTCTTCCAGCATAACAAGCTTCGTGGTCTGAAGACGTCTCTGGTCGATCCGTTTGTCCGCCCTGAGTTCACGCGTCGACTGCTGGAGGAAATAGCCAATTTCTTGTATGAACAGCATCGGCGCATGTTTGAGGCATGTGACGGACTGATCGATGTCACCCAAGTGACAGACGACTTTGGCACCCAGGCAGGACCTATGATCAGCTTGAAAGTCTTCCGCGAGTTCTACAGACCGATCATGCAAAGGTTCATCGACCTGGCGCACAGCTTCGGGATCAAGGTATTCCACCACGATGACGGCGCCATCCGCCTCTTCATACCAGACATCATAGAGATGGGCATAGACATCTTGAACCCGCTGCAGTGGACCTGCCCAGGAATGGACCTCGAAGGCTTGAAAAAGGAGTTTGGTGCAAGTTTCTGTTTTCACGGTGGCGTGGACAATCAGCGAGTTCTACCATTTGGGACGTCGGAGGAGGTGCGTACGGAGGTCAGGCACTGCATTAATGCACTTGCCAGCGACAAAACAGGATACATCTTAGCTCCTTGTCACAACATCCAGCCCGTTACATCAGTGAAAAACATCATCGCCATGTATGATGAAGCGTGGAAATACGGCAAGTTTTAATTAAAATTTAATGCACACACACATTTTACGATTGAATGTCGATTGTAATGCATGTTGATAGCTAGAAATTGAAAGGGAGGTAGTGACCATTATTAAGGGAAAAATCAATGTTTCAATACATTGTTATCATTTTCCACGATATTGAGGTATTGGGCATGTTAGAGATCGATAAATTTTTGGCAGCCACGTCAAAGAACCTTGAAGGTCTTTCTTGGTATGAAATAATCAGTAAATTGGGGCTGCTATCATTTAACTCTCAAGGGAATAAACCGATTGAACTCATCGCCAAATTAGCCCGAATTACAGATTCCAGTACGGTATTAATAGTTGGGTGTGGGGCGGGTGGTACTTCCGTGCACTTGGCAGAGACTACAGGAGCAATGGTGTATGGAATTGACATATCGCCAGAATCGATACGCACTGCCAATACCCTTGCATCAAAGTCGCCAGCCCATGAAAAATTACATTTCCAAATAGGGGATGCACATGCATTATCCTTTCCACCCAATACTTTTGATGTGGTTATTACTGAATTTATGGCGTTTTTCCTGCAACAGAGTGCATTTGAGGGTTTTTTTTCGGCATTAAAATCTGGTGGACAAATTGCATTGGCGGAACTCATGAAAGATCCGAAGGTAAATGCTAGAGCGGATGCAAAAATTCTAGCAGCAGAACAAATATATTCCGCCGTATTGGGATATAAATTTCACATTCCCTTGATTACTGACTATGTCGAATGGTTGACACAAGCGGGGTTTGAGCACGTTCATGTAGCTGAACAATTTTCTGAACCGAATTTTCATGAAAAGATTAAAAATGTGGGAGGTTGGAAAAATCTCTTCAAAATTACGAAAGTTCTGCTTAAACTAATGCGAGCAAGCCCAGTGCTTAGGAAGAAATTCCTCCAAGTGGGACTTGTGAAGAGGGTGCTCTATCAAAACCGACCTACTGCGAAATACATTTTTCAGGCGATATTGGCGGGACTGAAACCCTAATAACTCACATTAGACACAATTGTTGATGTTTCAGAAAGTAAAATGGGACCTCGAAAACTGGCTGATGATACTTTTTCATAAGGTTGAAATATTCGTTTACAATTCCGCGAATTTCCTTTTTTGAGAAAATTATTGGCTGTATCGTTTCAGGATCAAGTAAGGGTGAAACTTCGTAATGGTACATTAAGCCGTTATAGACTTTAACTCGTCTTTTTCTTCTTCGCTTAAATATTCAATCGTAAAATGTGTGTATGCATTAAAATTTAATCCCCAAACCCAAAAATATTCTTTACGTAGAAATATCAGTGACTAACTGAGTGTCTGAGATGGATGACTAGCTGAGCTTTTAAAAATTTGTTTTAACTTTGTTTAATGATTAGTCATTATTTCTTTGTAAAAAAGTTTTAGAGGGTCTTTGATTGACGGGCTTCCCCTAACATGTGTCACTAGTTTTTTCACTCCTATTTGCTCTAAGGTTCGCATTCTTCCCCTTACTTCATCCGTAGTTCCAATGAGTCGGTTTTCCAATATTTTTTCCTTTGTTAATTTTTCGTCTTTAGTCTGTTTGAGGATTTCATCGACTATTTTGTCTTTTTCGTCTTCGTTTTTAACCAGAGTAACAGAGTTTTGTAATGAGATTTCAAACTTTGATGGATCTCTACCAAATTTCTTCAATTTCTTGTTGATGAATCTTACACTTTCTTTGAGAGCTTCTTCTTCTTTTTCAAACATGTTTATCCCATCAGCCTCTCGGCACGCAATAGTCTGCATTCGATTACCTTGAGAACCAACAATAATTTGAGGATAGGGCTTCTGGACGGGTTTAGGGAAATTTATGCATTTCTCTAATCTCCAAAATTTCCCTTCAAAATTCGTAACTTCTTCGGTAAAGAGTTTCTTAAAAATTGTTATTGCTTCTTCGTATTGGTCAACACGTTCTTTAGCAGTGGGAAAAGGATAGCCGTAGGCTTTGTATTCTTCTTGGCGCCATCCTGCTCCAATCCATAAAAGAGCACGACCTTGAGATATGTGGTCTATCGAAGTTATCATTTTGGCTAGTAACGCGGGATTTCTGTATGAGTTACATAGCACACTATATCCCAACTTTACACGCGAAGTTTCCACTGCAATGGCTGACATCACAACAAGCGCATCAAAATAGGGTTGTTTACTATCCGGTTCAAAACTGTAAAAGTGGTCATCAATGTGCACCGAATCAAAACCATATTTTTCTGCAAGAAGAGCTTGGTCAAGTATCTCTCGATAAGAATATCTTCTAATCAACAGTCCATACTTCATGAAAACATATTTCCTTTAATCACTAAATAAAATATTTGTTTCATTGACCCAAAAGCCATTAGATAGAATTGTTCCTTAGACTTGTTTTCATAAATTTCTTTATTTATACCTCATCAAAACAGAAAAAGAAACGCACATGATTTAAGGTCCCTTGTTTTTTATTACTTTCATATTATTTAATACGCGCCCTTGGTAGATAGTTAGTTTAAGTTTGGGAATTAATTTTTAATCTTTTTCTCTCTCTGAAATTTGTTTACGTTCTTACTCTCGCTCTCCCACATACATATTCAGGAGTTCCTAGCATTTTTTTTGAACTGCAGTTCAGATTTTTGAACACTTAAATTACTACTCTCATGGTCAATAGGATCTAAGTTGTGTTCAAAGAGATGGTGCGAAAGGTGTCTGATCAAAGAAATATGTCAGAAAAATCAACGTCAGCCCGTCCTTGAATCTTGGAGGAGAGAACACTGAAAGTATTGGACCCGAGTAGGTCAGAAACTGGGATTCGTGATGAAAGAAGACCTTTTGGTGATCTGTGAAAACTTCGAACTCATTTATCCCAGATAATTTTATGCATTTATGTCAGAAACAAAAGAGTAAACATTACCATTATAATAAGCAAATTGAATATTTTCCACGAACCATCATCTATCCATCTATGCAATACATTTTTCCATCTTCAGCGCCAGTTAGAATTTCTGAGGTGCCATCACCGTCTACATCTGCGATAGCCAGTTGTGTAATGTTGGCTGGTAATTTTGCCTCCCATACAACATTTCCGTTTCTGACCGCTCTGAGTAATTCGCCATCAGCATAGAGAAATTCCTCTCGTCCGTCACTATCAATATCGCATGCCACACAGTTGGAAGAGGCGCTTCCCACCATATTCCAGAGAACTCTGCCTGTCTTAGGGTCAACACATCGAAAGCCATCGCGGCACCCTGGCAGGCCAAGTTCAAAAACGCCATCACCATCAGTGTCCGCTATGGCAGGCAGAATGGTAATACCATCTCCAGGCTCGGTTCGCCAAACTATCCAGCTACGCTGATCATTGTGCTTAAAAACTATAAGCATTCCGGGATGCGTCACCAAAGTTTCCTTCACTCCGTCGTCATCAAGATCTGCAACGAGTATTTTTCCGCCTATTAGCCAGAAGCCTGATTGATCCGGTCGGTCGATCGAGTGTGTACCTGCCACGGGACCCATGTTTTCAACGAAGAGCTCGACTACCATCTTTACCCTTCACGATCGAGAGTTCACAAGGATATGTGAGCACAATGTCATCTAGGCAATCATTGTCAAAATCGGCAAGTGCTGGTAGTGAGCCCCCATACCCACGTGTGTGTTGATATGCACTCGTCCATGGTTCGCGTACTTCAAGCGTATCCTTTTGCCAAACTATGCTGTTCTTCTGTGTATCGATTACCACAGACTCATCACTATGCATAGTCGAACGGCGGTTGCTGACAAAAACGTCAAAACGATCAGCCCTGATGAAACGACCAGCAGTCCAAAAGGTCGTCATGCAGTCACCCCATTCGGCAACATAACCACAAAACCCTGGAAAATCATACTGCCAACGAATCGTGCCATCCAAATCCCTAGCAAAGACGCGAGCTCCACCCCCAGGATTCTCAGTCACGTAAAGAACCTCAGAGACGCCATCACCGTCTATGTCGCCAGCTTCCAGACCAAACCATGAATCACGAGAGGACCGACTGGTCGACATCGGTCTCCCCGGGTAAGCCCAGAGCATCTTAGGCTCCCGCTGACCTTGAGACTGGAAACAGCAAATCTGCCAGGCTGATGTGGCCACAATGATATGGGCTTTATTACCATCTTTGAGAACCAGTGGCTGCGGTGCAAAGTAAACCAAGCATCCCAAGCCTATGGCTTCAAGGCTGGCATTTTCAGCACGCATCTCTGCGAAACGACTATGAGGTTGCTCAAGCCGAACGAGCACACCTTCGTCGCGGACTGAGAGAGCATTCAATCTGCCATAGGATGAACCTTCAACAGCCCATAAAATAATCGGCTTGCCAATTTCAAATTTCAAGGCTGAAAGCTTCTCAATATTTGTGTCGCTTACCGGTTCAGTAAAGAAAAGGATGGCTCCCGTTCCTTGCTCATTTCCGTGTGACACCAGTTCGAGCACCCTTGTGCCTATTGACTGAAAGGTTTGGACTGTCAGCCTTGGCAGAATCCGGCGTAGCGACCAGTGGCCCCGCGGGAAACTCCAGATTTCACATGTCTTACTTCCATTAGTAGGTTTTAGAATGAGCAAAGGTGCATAGGTATTAAGAGCTCGACCACCATAACGGCGTCCAACCCATTCTTTTCGACCATCACCGTCAACATCAACGGTGCCATCCAAGTAAAAATCCCCAATATCATATTTCACCCGACCGGTTAGGGCGTCATATCCGATGAGGTGCCAGCGGTCATCACCCGCGCCGTTGAAGAAGTTCATCATGACCTCAACTTGGCCGTCGCCGTCATAGTCGTCGGCAGGGTCGGGACCCACACGGTTGATAGTCACCCGCCGATCGATACCTTGATTGCGGTCATTCTCGAATGTGAGGTACCAGAGCACTTCAAGTTTACCATCCCGAACCATCAGCACACTAATATGTGGCGAAAAATCGCCAACTACTAGAAGAGCCACCCTGCCGTCTGGAAACATGACTGCACTGAAATGGCCATACTGACGGCCGAAATCGCTTCCACGATAAAATTTTTGATACTTCATTGCCCCAGTATACAGGTCGTAGACGGTTACGCCGTACCAGTGGGACACAGCGATCTCCAACCGGCCGTCTCCGTCTACATCAACAACAATTAACATTGGAGCTTCCGCTTTGGGTTCGAACTTTATGTCCCACACTATTCTGGGCTTATCGATACCATTCTCATATGAAAGTAGCTGCAAGTTGGCTTGTCCAGGACCAGTCCAGGTATTCGTGAAACGTATCTTCTGGTAGCCTGGCACCTCCGGCAAAAATTTTCCCCACACTTCGAGCGGAGGCGTTTCAAAGATATCATGTAACATTCCGTCCCCGCTTACATCCACTTTTGTAGTTCGTAAACCCCAATGCTCTTCCATCTCACTGTTCCATTTTGGTACATCAGTCAGTTTGATGGTGTGGCTCTGCCAGCCCATTTTGTCCGCATTGACAAGGAAGTATATTTCGTTGGCAGATGTATCTAGGTTCCAGACAATCTTTGGGCTTTTAATATTACCCGGCATCTCTACGCGTCCAGTTCTGCAATGATCGCCCTGAATTGTCTTCCATTCACCATTTTTATTCATATGATACTTCTTCTAGAGTTACTGTAACTTTTTGGTTAAGTATTTACTCTGTCAACTTTATGAACATGTTGGAATTTTATTTTATTAGCAGCTATCTTCACGAGATCCTCAACCTGTGTGCAATAACCATACAGGGAAGACCTAGCGCTTTCCGTTCACATTCACAAAGGCTGGGGAAAAAATTTGGATGTCAACCATTACCCTAACAAGATTAATGTTGTTTGGAGCGTCATTGAAAGATAAGAGTTTAGCCACTTTAGAAAAAAGATAAATTTTGGAACAATTGATACTGTTTGGGGTCTAAAATGGTTCTTCTTGCGGAGAGACTTAGGAAGCAGACTTCAGAGTTGGCTGATTTACTTACCAGCAGGATACAAGAGCTAAGGAACAGGGAAAGGCTGAGTCCCTGTATTAGGTGTCCTAAGTCCTCTGATGTTCAGGCTGCTTTCTTGGAGCCAGGCAATTATGTGGCGGTTGGCATCGACGGTTCCATGGAGTTTGATGAACTTCTCGAAATGCTTCTTTTTTATGTCTGTGCCTCTGGTTTCCGCTGCGATTTTTCTGTGGGCAAGGAGATTCATTTCAGTCTAGACAATGTCTCCAGAGATGAGAGGCTTGCGGCTTCAGCTTCGGTTCCTTTGTGGACTGAGGACCTTTTCTTTGTTACTGATGAGCAAGGTTCTACTGAGCAGGATTTAGCGAGGTCTGCTGAACGTATACCGTTTGCCTTGATGACGATGGCAGAGCTGTCTCTAGCGTTGAAGGCCATTGAGGATGACAGAGTTCGGCTTCTATTTCTCGATAGGCCATTGTATGGTACACATGGACCTTTAGCCAGAGACCTTCGGCTGCTTCTGAGGATTAGGAGATCGGTTCTTTTCGGAAAAGAGACTGTTCATGGTCCCCTTACACTTCTTGACTTAAGTTTAGCGTCTGTTCTTGGTTCTGGAATGAATTGGGTGTCAGATAGGAGCCAGTATCTTCCTTTTGTTGCTGTTCAAAAATTGTTGCAGGTTGGTGAGCTCTCAGCACAGGAATTGTCGGTAAGATTGGGGATTTCTGATAAGGCTGGCAAAAGGCTTCTTAAAAGGCTTGTTAAGATGCATAAGTCTTCGGATAATGGGCTTCTTGCTGAAGACATCGACTTAGAACGTGAGAATCCCGTTATTAGACTCAAGGGTCACGTGAAAGACTATTGGTTAAGAGTTAAGGACACTACTACACAAGTTGTGGAGACAGTCTTCAATTCTTCTGAGCATCCGTTGATGTTGGGGAAAGGCGAATCTTGGTTAACCGTTCTTGACATGAACGCTGTTAATGTCATGTTAATTCAAATGCTTAGGGAGAAGGCTCTGACCAGTAATGTTCTTGTTGTCGGGATAGCTAAGGACACCTCTGCCTCAGATTACATACGTGCAGCCATTCCCTATGCCAGAATTGAGGGCTTGATACCCAAAGAGGAGAAGCTTCCTAATCTTAGGCATGACCGCGCATTTTTAACCATACTCAGTAGTACTAATCCTGGCCTTTTCAGGGTTCCTTGGCGCACACTTAGCTATGATTCTTGTTTCACGACTCTTATTGAAGGGGAAGGAGATGTTCCGATGAGAGCTGCTAGACAAGTAGTTTCTATGGAGAGACAGTTTGTCAAGGGCTATTTTCAGCTCAGAGAGTTCAAGTCAGATTTTGAAGTCCGATCTCCCACGTTTCTTTATGACAGGTTTTATGTGCCTAAAATCGACAATGCTTATGGTGCGGACATTGAAGTTTTTGAAAGGGGAAGAAAAGCTTTGATTCATCCCTTTTGGGAAGGCAAGAAAGAGAATCCCCTTGACACCTTTATTCTCTGTCTTCTTTCGAAGTGTGACAATCCCGAAGTTATCGAAGCAATAGGTCATAACCAGTTGTTGTACTTAGCTGACAAAGCTGTCAAAAATGAGGTGAAGATGATGAAGGGTATGCTTAGAGGCGTAGCTGATCTTGAGTTAGGAAGTCTCTCTAGGAAGCAAAAGATATTCACTATAGCCCGTAGATTTAGGGATATTAGGAGAGAGACTGAGGGAGCGCGTGAAAAAGCAGCGTTAATGGAGATATAGTGTTGTATGAAGTGTTTGATGAAATGAACGGCGGGTTTTCTGCACGTTTGAGAGCCCACAGGATATCGACTAGAACCTCCAGGATGAGGGAGGGTGAGGTAACTGTAACAAGCCAGGTTGCTGTGGCTGAAGCAAAGTTCAGTCTTGAAGTCTTGGACAAACTGCATGAGCCAAATTTTATAGACTTTTAAAAGGCCAACAGGTGGTGGCGAGACTTTTATTATTTATGAGGTTGTGGGTGTCCGTCCGATGCATTATCAAATGCTTGGCATGGACATTTCTGTGCCAAAGGTGATTCGGAAGGAGTTCTTGGAAACTATTGACAGCAGCTGGAAGGCTAGTGAGGAAACATGGATTGATGTGGTTGCTGTCCCCACAAATTATAGAATGAACATTCATGATGATAGGCTTGCTTTTGAAAGGTCAAATTTAACGCCGTTAGTAGGAAGCGAAGCTAATATTCTTTCTAGACAGATTGTTAATGATTTTCTGTGCATAGCAGGCGGGGTAGAAGTTGGAACACTTATCGGTTTTGATCTCCCACTTACGGTAAAAATGTCTGAGATGGTTCGTTACCACACTGGAATATTTGGCTTCACCGGCTGCGGAAAGTCAAATCTAAGCTCTATTCTTCTAAGGAAATCGTTGGCAAGTATACCTAATCTATCTGTTGTAGTTTTCGATGTTGCTGGAGAATACCTTATACACCTCTTGGATCTTGCTCCAAAATTGTTCTCGACAGAAGACTTTGGTAAAGACATTGATAGAATCATGGATTCGCAAGCCATTCCGGAAACACTTGAAATGAAGCTCGACAAGCACCTTATTGCCCAGGCGATTAAGAAATTGGTTGATGACGGAAAGGTTCAGAGGCTGTCACTTTCTTACCCGCTAGAATCAATCCCTCTCACTATGGGGCTCATACTGGAACTCGTCGGTGGAATAGCACGAGGGAAAGAGAAAGAAGTAATTCAAGCAACAATAGCACTTGACAATCTGAACGCCTTCACCTTGGAAAGAGGATACAGCGACGAAACCCTATTAGAAGATATTACCAAGGATAATATAGCAAAAGAAGAGCTCAAAGCAATACTGCAAGAGTTCGAATCTTCTATTCATCATATGTCTGGCACTGTAAAAGACATTCAAGCCATAATCAAGGTCTTAGATGGAGAAGCCCCCACCAAGGAAAAGCAGGGAAAAGGGGTTATCAGAAATGCTGAATGGCTAGCTGCCAAAGTTGCAACTGAAGACTTTTCAGGCATAAGCATTGTTTACACTCCAGAACCTGACATTGCCCGACAGGTCGTTAGCCGCTTCATAAATCGCTTATTGTGGCTGAAGAAAACAAGAGGTGTTGGAAGAACGGTGCTGACAGTCCTAGATGAGGCTCAAGAGTTCATCCCTGACAGAACAAGAAGAGAGGATTTCACAGAACAATCAAACACAGCTGTTGAGGCACTTTTGCGTCAGGGGAGAAAGTACCGTGCGAACTGCTGGATATGCAGTCAGCGTGTAGCCCACCTCAACGTGAACGCCCTACAGCAATTGCATAGCTACTTTGTCAGTGTGCTTCCACGGTTCTATGACAGAATGGTCATTGCAGACGCTTTCAGTCTAAGCTACGACCTGCTTGACAAAACAACCGAGCTAGACATCGGAGAATGGCTCTTCGTATCATATAAGGCAACAAAACAAAGGAACGTCCCTGCTTTCGTGAAGACACCTAATAATGAAGAGCTTGTGACAGGAAATCTATTGAAAACCATTAATCTCTAATGCACTTTAATGCTTTCAACTGAGAATTCATGTTTTTCTATCATCTACTTCCACAATTTGGTCATGGCTTTCTACAGAAAGCTCCATTTTGTAATGGTGTGAACTGAATGTTTATAACGATCTTAATTCAATGAAAAATGAAGGAGATTAAAATTGGTTGGCATTCTTGACCCTTTGAATATACGAGGGTTGACGCTTAGAAACCGATTTGTAATGCCTCCCATGCATACTGGCCTTGCTACTAATAATGGAGCTGTAACCGACTCGTTGATTGAACATTATGTTCAAAGGTCAGAAGCGTTGGGTTTAGTAATTGTTGAACATAGTTACGTAACAATTGAAGGAAGGGTCAGCCAAAACCGGCTGGGCATATACGGCGATAACTTAGTTTCTGGGTTGAAGGAACTTGCACACAGCATCCACAAAAAAGGTACATCTGTTATTATACAGATTAACCATGCTGGGAAATCGGCAAATGCTGAAATAACTGGAACGCAGCCAGTTGCTCCTTCACCTTTTGGGGGTTCTAGGCAACTGGAAGTTAAAGAAATCGAGGCTGTGACTGAAGCCTTCGCTTTAGCTACTGAGAGGGCTGTGAAAGCGGATTTCGACGGAGTTGAGTTGCACGGTGCCCACGGTTATCTGCTGAACCAGTTTTTCTCGCCACTTGTGAACAGACGCACTGACAATTACGGCGGCTCTTTGGAAAATCGTATGCGTTTTCCTTTAGAGGTTGTTGAAAGAGTTAGAGAAAAACTTAGTGGGAAAATTCTGTCTTACCGTCTGGGCGCAGTTGACCTTGACCCAGCTGGTGTCGATATTAAGGATTCTAAGAAATTTGTTGTTAAAATGGAAGAGGCTGGTGTCGACGTAATTCATGTTTCAGGAGGTTTCTGTGGATCAAGTCCAGAATCTCTTCAAACTGGACAGGGCTATTTTATCCCCATTGCCCATAAAATAAAAAAAGTCGTTAAGATTCCAATTATCGGCGTTGGAGGAATCACTGAACCAGAATATGCAGATAAAATCATAAAGGAAGGAAAGGTGGATTTGGTAGCAGTAGGCAGAGCACTTTTTAATGATTCAAACTGGGCGAAAAAAGCAGTTAAAAAACTAAAGCTGGCTGGCTGACTAGTTAACCTCTTCTATTTCGCTCCTATTAGCCATTTTTATAAGATTCGATGCTGACCCATCTGCCCAGACGATCAGACTCAAAGCTGCATTCGAGAAAAGCCTGGATCTTCACGCCATTAGCGAAGTCGGACGGGTCATTTATACCAGTTTTGATGGCATTGATGAATCTTTCATAATTATTTGGCGTAGGAGGGCATTTTACTGTTTTCCACACGGCCTTGTCAGTATTTCTCTGACCCACGCAAATTCGGTATTCATCATATGCTTTGTCCAAATCGATCTTAACTGCACCTTTGTCCCCATAAACATGGGCCTGTAAGCTGTTGATCTGCCCAACTGCCCATCGTGACCCAGTAATCGTTCCAAGGGCGCCATTCTTGAATATCACAGCCGAGATGAAGCTGTCGTTGGCATCCAAAACGTACTCGCCGATTTGGTTTCCTAGAACTCCTTTATCGAAACTTTTTAGCTTGCAGTGAATTTGTGCAAAATCGCCGCATAGGAGGCTGGTAAGATCATATATGTGGACTCCAAGGTCTCCTAAGGTGCCTGTACTTCCGTGTTTCGTTGATAGCCGCCACAGTAAACCTTCTGATTTTCGCCAATCTCCCCATGCTCGATTTACAAGCCAGCTTTGCAGATAGCTGGACTCAACATGCCTAATATTGCCGATCTTGCCTTGACGGATTACCTTTGCCGCTGCCTGCAGTCCGCTTGAACTACGGTAAGAGAAGTTGACCATGTTGATAACCTTGTGTTTGGTTGCTGCTTCAAGCATCTGCCTAGCCTCATTAACATTGGTTGCCATGGGCTTTTCGCACAGAATCGGGATACCTTTCTCTATCGCAGCAATTGAGATCGGCGCGTGCATCGCGTCGAGTGTCACATTGGCAACGCCATCTATCTCCTCTCTTTCTAACATTTCGTGATAGTCTTCATACATAGCTGGAACCTTCCACTTTTTAGCAAACGCCTTTCGTCGCTGTTCAGAAATGTCGCAGCAGGCTACGATCTTTACTCCTTCAATGCTGCTGAATTGGCTAGCATGGTGATTACCCATGCCACCCGTGCCTATTATGCCAAGTCTGATCATGTCATTGTCTCCAAACGTTGAATTCTAATAAACAAAGATAACAACAATTACATAAATTTTTTTTAAATGCATCTGTCATTATCTAAACAAAGCCAAGTCGATCGAATTAGCTCACTAACTATAGTTAAGCTCACTAATATGGTAAATATTAAACATATGGGGCTAATAGAAGAGGATGTAGTGAATTTGTTAGACGCTGTGAGAGGAAAGTGAAATACTGGCTGAATGAGGTGTTTTATTGCAATATCGAGAGTTAGGGAACACAGGTCTTAAAGTTTCAGTCATTGGTTTTGGCTGCGGCTGGTTGGGTGATACTTCAAAAACAAAGCAACCGGATGAAATTATTCGAAAATCATTAGATTATGGCGTTAATTATTTTGATACTGCACATGCTTATACTAATAGCGAAATTAATCTAGGTCAAGGTTTAGGGGATGATCGAAAAAGGATTTACATCTCCTCCAAGACTGGTGCTAAGACTAAAGAAGAAGCATGGAAGAGCATTCATGAGTCTCTTGAACGTTTGCAGACAGATTACATAGATAATTATCATCTTCATTGTCTAGAAGACAAACGAGACATTGATGTGCGACTTGGCTCTGGAGGCGCGCTTGAAGCGCTTATAGAAGCGCGTGATCAAGGCTTAATTAGGCATATTGGATGCACTAGTCATCAAGACTGCCTCTTGATTATGGCGCTTGAGCGATTTAATTTTGAAATCATTTTAGTACCAATGAATGTTGTTGAGCGTGAACCGCTGAAAAAACTTATCCCGCTTTGCAATAGCAAAGGGGTTGGAATAACTATTATGAAGCCCGTTGCTTGGGGAGCTTTGCCAGCAAGACTGGCGTTAAAATGGCTTCTCAATCAGCCAATACGCTACGGTGGTACCGGGAGTGACAACATTAGAGCAATTAGAAGAAGACTGTCTCGTCGGACATCTTAAAGACTATTCTCTAACAGACAAAGAAAGAAGGGAAGAAGACGAGTTAAAAAATAAGGTTAAACCCGAATCCTTCTGGTGGCACTCTGCTAAACATTGAATTTTTTGCTTCTCTTATAGTCTGAACGAATCAATCATCGTGCATTTACTATTCTTTTGAACATAATCGAGCTAGATAGTAAAACCCTAAAAATTGCAGTCTCCACAATAAATACACACACTGTTTCTTATAAAAAGCCCTTATTTTTTTGGAATTTACGCTATTTTTTTGCCTCGACCTCTCATGAAAATAAAAGCCACGATTACGCATATTCCAGCAGCTGCAGCTCCTATGACCACGTACATTATTGGGAACCCTTCTCCAAGAGGAGTCAATGTTACGTCAACAACCATGTCCACTGTTTGAACGCTGGGTATCTGGACTCCATCATATGCGAGTCCTTGATTTTCTGGCGTGTTTGGCCAATTCAGTGTCTCAACGACTACGTTTTTGTTTGCCCTTATTGTATGTGTTCCAGGCGTCGACAGCGAAAAGTAGGTGCCTGCTTTGATGGGCTCGTTGTTGCCATCTAACGTGATGTCCGTGTCTTCGGACGCGAAAATGTAGGCTTCAACATACGAATCCACTGAAAGATAGAACGTAGTATCCTCGTTGGGCTTGACACCTAAGTATGCAACGCCTGATCCATAAGCACCATAAATTCCGGGTCCCGTTGAATATTGTGAATTAGTAATTGAGCCGTTGTGGAGATATTGAAGCGTGATTGGCTTGTCGCTTTGTACGACAATTGCGTTTGCTGAAGGCTTAAAGCTGAACCCGCTTCCTGCTTGTATGTTTGTTGTCAGTATTTGTTGTTTGGTTTCAAGGTTAAAAACCGTGATCTTCGCGTCCTGGGCAGATGACGCTCTGAACCCATAGGCTTCGATAGGGTCCCAGCTAGGTTGAACCACGAATAGAAGGTATTGCCCATAAACCCTCCTTCAGTAGAAGGCAAAAAGAACGAACGAGCATATCCCCAAATATCCACAGGTCTTCCTGACTGGATCATTATGTAACCTGTTGAAACAATTTTATATGTTCTGAAAGGTTGCCACAATATCTCTTTCCATGTGTTCACTGGAATCTTGTATTGTTCTTGTATACTGTCATTTCTTGTCACAGTAACCTCAGCATTCTCCAAAGCAAAGATTGCGTGTCCTATGGTGTAACCGTTTCCAGATCCTAACAAAATAAACTCTTTCCCAACGTAAGTTCCGCTGGTTGACTGATAAAACGAATCGGCAGCTGCATTAGTTGCGTTCCAAGCGGGAACTGACCCGTAATTAAGGAGATAAACGTTTGCTAACTTGTCTGTTTCAACTCTAAAAAGGGTTCCATTCTTGAAGACAGCGTAATATTTCTGCATGCTGTCTATTGTTGTTTGGGAAACCAATGAGCCATTATCCATACTGTAGACTTTTACGTGAGTGCTGTTAACTATACCCACGACTGCCACCAACCCAGCTGTCGTAATCCCAGATGTCCTCGTCGAATTTGTGGCTAACCTCCAGCCTGAAGTAAGATTATTTTCGTCAGTCAAATTGTACCGCCACATTTTCGCTGGAACATAACCGTAATAATCATATTTTTCCTGCGCATACACCTCATAGACGTTTGTGAGGAAGAAAAAAAGAGAAAAATTACATATCAAGAGGATTATGATTGCTGCTGTATAAAATTCCTTCATGATACTAGTTTTTACTTTCATCTCTGATTCCTTCTTATTTAATAAGATTATGATAATTGTTAGTCATTATATCTATAAAAAATTTTTGTTAACAGCGCTGTTTTTTTTAAATATCTTTTCACAATTTATGAATAAACAAAAAAGATTAATGACAGTATAACAAGACGAATTACCAAAACTTTACAAAAAGTCGACTTCAAATCATTTCCTCATTTGAAACAAAAATGAATTTTTACTGCGAGCTATCTGCACTACAGTTAGTTATCTAGCTCAGCTGTTGAAATTGATATCAGAGAGAAAAGAAAAAGAAAAAAATCTAGCGTGCATATTAACAGTCAATAATTTATCATGTTCTCTGAAATTCTTTTGTTATGCATTAGGTGATCTGGATGGAAACATCGTGGGCAGTATCTTATTTAAAGCTTCCATCCAGATCTAATTTGTAAAATTTAATAATTTTTTATAGGTATATGAAATTTTATATCATTTAGATATATACCCCTTTAATAAAAAAACGATAGGTCATTCAAGTGGGAAAATGTTTGAAAAACTAATTAATCCCTTTTGGTTAGGAGCCAAGTTTCTTGAGTACTGTGTAAAACAAGGTTGGTTAAAGCAACAGGGTTCAGGTGGAAGAGGAACCAAATGGTATCTATCTGAACAAGGTAGAAAAGAATTAAAGGAAAAGTTCGGAATAGAACTATGATAGGTTTTGGTTAGTTGATTAAAATATAATCCACCACCACCTAATTGATTCAGAGCTTTGAATTCTACGTTGATATTGCTGCATTGAATGTATTGAAAAGCAATGAGCAAAGTGGACGTGCAGAATGCAAGAATCAATGAGGTATTTTATGCGTATATCCATGACTGCTAATAGCGCTAGCACCGTGAACCTTTGGACCTATGTATCTCCAGAGCCAGTCTGCAAATTCGCGAGGGTTCTTGGTTTGAACGTAGATTTCTCCGGGTCCAGTCACTTCCGTAATGAGCCCTTCTCCGCTCAACAATGTGGACTTGAGTCCTCCGAACATACGCACTTGATACTGGCAAGTCGTGCTCAGGGCAGGCTAAATGGTAGTTGTCCACAATCAACTTTTCTCCAGGTCCCAAATCATGCTTGTCTATAGCTCCGAAAGTGTTCACGAAAACGTCTCCATCGCCCAGGGTCTTAATCATGAACAGGTTCTGACCAAACAACCCCTTCGTGAAACCTTGCCACTGAGTGTCCAGTTTAACATTTGGCGTGGAGGCAATGTAAGCGGATCTTTGAATGATGTATCCCTTGTTTTGGTTAATCTCTAATCGTGTAATGTCGCCAAGCGGAGCTGAAACGAACCCGACTTTGGCATCTCCGCCACGGGCAAAGAAGTCATTGATAAACAGCGTTTCTCCGCCAAGCACTGAAACCTTGAGTGTGCCTAAAAGTCCTGACCGCTCAACCCTCGTGTGGGTTTTTACTTCAACATTGCTGCTCATGTAAACCATGGCGCCAGCTTCAGCCGTGATGAAACCGTTGTTCGGTAGCTGAACCTCGAGAAGAGAATACGATGGTCGATACTTAATTTCGTATTTTATGGACGCGCTCTGCGTCTCAATGGCAGATACACTTGCGCCACATTTAGGACAAAACTTCGCGTTTTCGTCTATTTCTGCTCCACATTTTATACAAAAAACCAAGAACATCACTAACCATGAATATCGTATAATGCTTTATATTCTTTGCCAAGACATAACGAAAAATTGACAATAACCTAGAACGTTTCATGACAGCGCGCGCTATTTTACGGAGGATTCTGTGGCAGGAGGGATGAAAGCCCAGAGATGTGCTCGGTTCCAACCGGAACGGTGATGGTTGAGTCTTTGAGGTCATTCCCGACTGGCTCGAATCTTCCATCCAGACACTTAGCGAGGAATGCTTCAGCGACAGCGAAAAATGAAAGCCTGTTTTCTGGTCTTGCGAACCCATGTCCCTCATCCGGATAAAGCACATAAGTGACTGGGATTCCCTTTTTCTGCATTGTGTTGACGATTTGGTCTGACTCAGCCTGCTTTACGCGTGGGTCGTTTGCGCCTTGCCCGATTAGAAGTGGTCTTTTGATGCGTTTTGCATAGGTTAGTGGGGAACGTTTTCTAAGGAACGCTTTGCCTTCTTCCGTTGTGTGGTCTCCGACACGTTTTTTAAACAATTCGACCTGTGGCGCCCAATAAGGCGGGATCGATTTAAGCAGTGTCACCAAGTTCGAAGGGCCCACTATGTCCACTCCGCATGCGAATGTTTCAGGTGTGAATGTTAGTCCCACAAGGGTAGCGTATCCCCCGAAGCTTCCACCAATGATTGCGACGCGTTTAGGTTCAGCTATCTTTTTCTCGAAGGCCCACTGCACGGCGTCGATTAAGTCATCGTGCATCTTGCCAGCCCATTCCATGTTGCCGGCATTAATGAACTTCTTACCAAACCCAGTTGACCCTCGGAAATTGACGCTCAATACTGCATATCCTCGGTTGGCCAGCCACTGGTGCATAGAGTCGTAGCCCCAAGTGTCACGTCCCCATGGCCCGCCATGGACGACCAGCACCAAGGGCAAGGGCTTATCAGGAATATCATCGTCTTCGGAGTCTGCTTCTAGAGGAGTTGTCAAGTAGTTAACTAGGTCAAGCTCGTCCCGAGACTTGATGATGACAGGATGCATCTTCGCTAAGGGCAAGCCTTCCAGTTCTTTACGGTTCGTAAAAAGGAATTGCGCCTTCTTCTTCGCACGGTCATAGTAGTAGTAGTGCACTGGCCCGTTGTCCACTATGTACATGACGATCCAGTGTTTATCGTCAAGCGTACGGCTAATGGGGTTCATGTCGCCTTGTGCAACTTTGATAAGGTACGAAAAGTCGCCCTCAATGGAGTTATCAAGGACTTGCCAGCTCTCCCGTTTGTAATTGAAAGAAACTGCTTGAACATGCTTCTCTGTCGGGTGCATCATCACGTTGCTGACATCTACACTTGGGTTCTCAGCCAGCATAGTCTCGTCGCCTGTTTCGAGGTTGAGAGTTGTCAGGGCTGAGGTATCTCGGTCGCGGCTGTCGACCATGTAGAGGATCATACCCGTTTTGTCAAACCCTACAGCACCTGTGGTTAGCGAGTCCTCCATAGAGATCTTCATAAACGGCTTCCAACTGCCATCATCCGTCGGCTTGAAAAGTTCGTTTCCACCGTCAGGCGTGAACCGCGATGCAAATCTGACGTTATAATTGTCATCTGTAACAAAGTCGGAGAAGTCTGGGTTCTTTTGAACGAGCGACATTTCACCTGTGAGGATGTTTATTTGGTGAATGTCGTGGAACTGAGGAACGCGGTTGTTTAGCCCAACGAGGATCTTTTCAGGGAACTTTGGGCTACAATGTTGAATTCTGGCTTGGACTTCCTCAAAGGGGGTGAGGTCTTTCGTCTCGCCTGTGTCTAGGCTAGTGGCGTAGATCCGCCAGTTCTCGTCGCCAGCCTTGTCCTGAAGGTAAAGTATGTGCCTGTTTGTGTAAGCCCAGAGGTAAATGCGTATCCCGCGGTACGTGTCTTTTGTGACGGGTTTGGCTGCTGCAAGGTCGTCGACAGAACCAACCCAGACGTTGAGTACGCCTTTCACAGGCGCCAGGAATGCTAGCCTCTTCCCGTCGTAGCTAAGTTGGGGCGAGGCTTTGTCTGGGTTACCGAAAAGCACTTTCCGAGGTATGAGAGGAATATTTTGACAAGTGGCCATATTTTCTTCATCACCTTTGTTTCGGTCGTTTCAAAGAGTAATCTGAGTGTTTTTAAGCTTTATGTCGTACTGGTTGATAATGCGCATAGGGCAGCCATAGTGCAGAGAGAATTCTCAATATGATCTATTTTACATGGTTTCAGATCAATACTCGGTTCAGTACTCGACTAGCTGACTTTTATTAGCTGATTGATTGAGGCATCATGGTTTCTAATATTGTTAGTGTTTTGTTTCTTTTTGCCTTTTTCTTAATGGCATTTATGTCTACTTTGGTAAATTTCATGATTGCTTTCACATCGTCTTCGTCTTTTAGAGATCTTTCTTTAGGGATCGTAGCCTTTATCATGCGTAACTTTGCTAAAATCAATTCTTCAGGTGTCTGATAGAAGGTTGATAAACCTAAAATTAAGTAGCTAGCTTCTCAGGATGATCTAGGCACTCCTTCCCTTTTTTATGAACCTATCATATAAAAAAATGTGTGCCTATAGTCCATATTGCCAATTCATAAGCATGTTAAGGATTAAAAAAAATAGAAAAAGGGGCTATAAACGTTTTAGGTAGTTTATTCTCTTCCACCGTTACTTCCACTGCTACTTCCATCGCTACTGCCATTGCTACTACTGTTGTTAATGATAATTTCGTTTACTGTTTTAAGGGTCGTCAGGTCACTTATTTTGATCTTCATGTTCGATATGGTGTAAAGCATGTTTTCGATGTACAGAGATCTCTCTATTTGGTATTCCCAAAGTATGTAGCCATCTTGTAAGTTGTCTATGTGGGTGATTGTGCCTCTGAGTGTAAGGTCATTCGCGGTTATGTCCATGACGTAAAGTCCTTGCCACACGTATTCGCCATAGGCGGTTGATGGGACTCCATCAGGATATTTTGATTCATCTATCTCTGCAAGCAGGATAGGTATTGCAAGAAGGTTCAGTTCCTTGTCGAACAGGAAAGCTTTATGGTCTGTTAAAGCGGTTGAGTCTGTTCCTCTGTCACCGATCATGAGGTCCTTTATTATCCTTGGATGTTCAACGTCGCTGACGTCGTACAGTGAGATTTTGACGCCTAGATAATAGGCTCCCCACCATTCTCCTTGTACTTCAGTGGAGTTCTTGCCTATGCCGATCAATATGTTCTCGTCGTACGGATGTAGGTAATTTGAGTATCCCGGCATCACTAGTTCGCCTAGCACTTTGGGGTCTTCTGGGTTTTTGAGGTCTATTACGAAAAGCGGGTCAACTTGGACGTATGTGACCAAGTAGCATCGGGCTCCTATGAACCGTGCAGAGTATATTCTTTCTCCTGGAGCAAGTCCCTCAAGGCTTCCAACAGTTGCCATGCTCTGGTTTAGAACGTACACGTTATTCACGATTGTAGGTTCTTCGATTTTGGTAACTGTTACTGTTCCGTTCTTTGTATCTTCATAGACTACTCCATAATTGTATTCTGTTGTCGCTATTCTAAAGTAGCCATTGTATTCGTCCATGGAGAACTGGTTTAAAATGTACCCAGGCACTTTGCCGGCAGCTTCGTAAGTTATTTTGCTGTTGTCTACATGTATCTTGTGAACCTCAGTTTTCTGTGTTCCATCTTGCTCATACTTTGGTATTGCAACATAAATATTGGTCAGGGAGACAAAGATTGAACTTGCGTACCCCAGCATAAAATTATCTTGAGCTATTGGTTCTTGGTCGTTCTGGACATTCAGAGCGAGAATCATTGTCAGCGAGTAATAGTAGTCAGTAACGTTTGAGTGGTATATGTCTGTAGCATCGACGGATTCGACTTTGCTGTTGTCGCTTATTGATGGAAGGAAAACTTCATTGTCTTCCTTCACGTAGACCGGTGAGTTCAATAGAACATACACGTAGTCGCCAATCATTCTGGAGTTTGTGTAACCACCATCAACAGTAACGTTCCTAGCCTAGGACAGGATTTGTTCTATCCGAGATGTCATACACCTGAATGTATGTTTCGAAGCCTCCGTAGTACCAAGGCGCTGCAAAATCGAGCATTGGTCTAATGAAATATCTGCCTTGATCTCCGAAGAAGACAAGCCTGTCTCCATTGACGTATAATCCGAAAATCGTTCCGTTCCACGGTATTTCAGCGACAACTCTGGCATTTTCAGCTGGATATGCTTCTATAATCAAGACCTTCCCATTTGATACAAGGTAAATGTACTGCCCGTCTGTCTTCACTATGTCGGCCTCATCTACTCCCTCAACTTGAACATTAGTTTGGGAGTAACGGGGCGCTGAATAAGCGCCTTCTGCGGCCGCTGCTGCCGGTGCATTCGTTGCGGTTCCTGCTTTGGCGCTGTCAAGGAAGTACCTCCATGGCCCAGATATTGATCCAGTTTTGTTGACAAATGTCTTAAGTTCGCCGTATGATGAGAACCTCACCATGGGCGACGCGCCTGAGAACACTATTGGTCCAGGGATGATTGGCGATAATAATCCGCCTAGGCTAAACAGCATTGTTCCCAAAGTTATTCCTAGAAGTAGCGCTGCAGAGGTTTTCAATAACAGTTTTTTTCCGTAGTTTGGATATACAGAGTGTCCAATCATTTTGTTGTCACTAACTATTATAAAGACTGGGCTTCTCTTAATACTAGACATTAGAACATGTGTTCAAACCTTTAGTAAAAACCATTCAAAGCTTTTGAACACCGGTCTTTATTCCTCTATGTTGCATGAAAGCCTCGTATGAGAAGACAATGAGGCTGAATAGTCCTATGGCGACTACTAGAAGGTCCCTGAAGTCCCATTTTTTAGGTTCAAATAATAAGTACACTAATAGTAAGCCAAGAATAAAGGCTGCGTAGAAAATCATTCTTGAAATCAGTCGACCTCTAAGGAGGACAAAGTTTCTGAGGACTTCTAAACTGCTCTTTTCTTCTGCTTTATATCTTCCGTCTTCTGCTTGGCCTATAAGTTTCATTTCTAGAAGGTTATTGATATGATATTGGGCGAGGCTGGGACTAGACAGTTTGAGACCTCTCCAGACGTCTCGAACACCCACCGGCTCGTTAGATGTTAAAATAAATAAGTAGACGTCCCAAATGACTCCTGAGAGATATCGTTTGCGAGTTCTGTCCCTTTCCATACTGAAACCTCAATCATTTAGGGAAGCAATTAGGACTTCACTTTTTACCATTAATATATTTTACTCTTAGATAGATAACTACTCATTTTACTTAGCTGAGCTAGCAAGATGATCAGCTAGCATATTTAAACTAATGATTAGTACTATCTGAAGGCATGACTGTGGAGGGATTTTATGCCTAGACCGAAAGATATCCGTGCGGGTGCGTTTGTCATCAAGACTCGAGGTAAGAAGAAGTATGTTTATCAGGTTGCGAGGATTGGGAAGAAGGTTTCATCTGTTTACATTGGACCCTTCTATGATGAGGCTGTTTTGCGCAGTTTCATCGAGTATCATAAAAAGAGGATCCAACGTTTAGAAGAGAAGCTGGCTTTTCATCGCAGTTACTTGGAGCTGGCGGAGAAAGAGTTAACAAAAATGCAAGCCATCAAGAGTCAACTTGACCGTTATAGCGAGGTTGTGCCCAACAAATAACTAATTCATATGATTTCTCTTCCTTCAATTGTAGGACAGTGCAGAATGCAGCTTTATGATAAGTCTGTTTCAGTCTGTTTTTATAAAACAGGGTTTAAATTTGGCTTATCTCACGTTTACAGAAGGCTGCAGAAGGTTACAAAAGGTGTTTGAAGTACAGGGAAGGCTGGTGAAGCATGCTTGTAACTGAAACTGTCATGGAAATTAAGTGCGTTTTCGTTTTGAGCTTGTTGTGTTGTGTGGGGGACTTATACGCTGTGAGTCAGATCCTTCTGGGATACGTCATAATCTGGCAGGATATCTTCAGCGTCTCGTATTGCACGAAATCTATACGCACCTATACCTGCAATTGTTCCAAATAAACCAGCGATAATAAGCATGAGTGACATGCCAGATCCTGGTCCTGTGCCAACTAAGTTTCCGAAAATTGCTGCAAGATTACCATTCGACGTCATAGCTGGTTCAAAAAAACCATCAGCTAAAGAACCCGCGAGAAGCATACCAAGCGGCATTCCCATTTGTGCTATAAAACGCCTAGCAGCAAAAACACGCCCTTGCATTGTAGGGGGAACTTTAACTTGCCAAATGGCTTGATTTGAACCGTTTAGTATCGGAAGGAAAAAGACGCCTATGAACGCTGCTAAAGTCCATATAATCCAATTTTGTCCTAGCCCCACAAAAAACCAACCAAGCAAGTTCATTAATATATTTCCCATAAGTACGCCGTGGATTTTACGTTTTGGTCCACCCCAGATTGATAACACTGCACCACCTACAACTCCCCCGATTCCGGCAGCAGACATAACGCTCCCTAACAAAATCGAATTATTATTAGTGCGGGCTAGAATCATTGGAGACACAACAGTGTTGCCAAAGCTCGATAGCAAATTGCTCGAAAACAAAACTAGCTGAAGCCCTAACAAGCTAGGTCTTTTAAAAATGTACTAAATCCAAATAATAATTGCTTCCTAATGTTTCTGGCTTCATCATGTCTTTCGTCCGTGACTAAAGGCTGCGGAATATTAATGAGCATCAATAAAAAAATGGCAAAAATAAAAGTAATTATGTCTATGGTCATTACGCCATTAAGACCCACAATATTCATCATTATGGCAGCAACAACTGGGGCAAAAATTCCTGAAGCAAATTCTGCTGCTGAAAGCATTCCGCTGGCACGACCATATTGTTCTTTATGCACCATCATTGTCACAGCTGCTGAATAAGCTGGAAAATGAAATGCTTGAAATACACCAGCGATACCCGTAGCAATATATACATGCCAAATCTGCAAATTGCCAGCAGTATTAAGCAATAGCATACCCACAGTAGGTAAACCCGCAGCTAGATCAGCACTAATCATCACTCTTTTTCGGTTTGACTGGTCTACAATAGCCCCTGCAAAGGGTGTTGTCAACAATAAAGGAACAAAATTAAAAAAAGCCACTAAAGCTAACGCGGTTGCTTTACCCGTTAGTTGCCAAGCCCAAATTGTAAGTGAAAATGCAGTCATGGAAGTACCGAGTAAAGAGAACAGCTGACCTATCCAAATAACAGTGAACCCCTTCATCCCAACAAATCGCTTTTGCTCAGCGGAATTCATAAAGGTCTCAGCTTCAAAGTTTCAGATTCTTCAACCACTCATAATTCACCTTTTGCTAATCTCATATAAAGTGTTATGGTAAGACCTGTTAGCTATCTACTATGGAGAATTATCTGTGCTCACGTGGCAAGGAAGTGTTGTAGAGGTTTACGGGAAGGATAGTTCTTCCTCGGGAAAATAGAACGTGGTTATCTTCATAGGTGCCTTTTCCTGTTTGAAGTGTTCTCTCTGGTAGAGGGGACAGATCGTTCCTTTTGGAGATATCTCGACCACGGTGTCTCCGCGCCATGTCAAGGTGTATTCTGGCGGAGTAATGTCGACGGCTCCTCCAATCCGCACCGTCTCCTTCAATTCTCTCAGAGGATATGTCACCGTAACATTCTCGTTGAATCTGAGACCTATGAGCTTAACATATTCGCCATTCCACTCGAAGGTTCGTGGATTACCGTCTACCGTGACGTTTACTCGTGTTCTTTCAACCCAGTCTGGAACCCGCACATAAAGGGTTGGTGCGTCGTGAACCAAGATCTCAACTTTACCTTCATAGGGCATGTAACTCCTTATTAGAACCCATTTTGAATCTCTATTCAAGGAAAGGTTGACATTGACTCCTGATTCATTTGTAGTCACGATGTTATGCCAAACAACGTATAACATCTCGCCTCCTCTGTAGCAACAGTTCTGGGTTTGAGATGAATCCGTTCCCCTCGTCCTTAAACTAACCCAGTCGTTAGGGTCACTCCAACCAGACCATGACCCGAGTATTCGATTGGCTACATTATAGTAAGACCTCGTTTCAGTGTCACTCAATTCCTGAGCAGGCTGCTTTATCCAGCTCACATCCAGTACACTGATTCTCAACCATCTGATTCCTAGCCATACGTTCAACAATGTTCCAATATTCCGGATATCCAGCCTTCGCAAGGAGTATAGCAGAAACAACCATAGCCCTTATGGCACAAGTTTCTGATCCGTAAGGCTGCTTAAGTCTCTCGGGGATGAAGCCTATTCCTCCGCTGAAGCCCCATACGTAGTCGAAGATTCGCTTACCCCACTCCGCAAGATCATGTTTTCCCGTCACAATACCGTACTTAATGACGCCTGCGACAGCTGCCATACGGTGGTAAACATGGTCTGTAAAAACTCCCTTCCCTTCTTCCGACAGGTCGAAGCTTCCATCATAGTTAACAAAGGTTGAGTGATACAGGAACCAGTTAGTCATGTTTCCGGCTAAGTTTAACGCAGACGCATCTCCACTGATTTCATACCATCTTACGAGAGGCTCGATTTGGGTAAATGCGCCCGACGCTGCCCATTGTGCAACGGGATCAGTACCCCCAATTGTAACGTAATCGTGGTTCATTTCAGAATCATGATGCAGGATCACATTGTTTCCCAAATCCTGGACTGCACTTTCTATGATCCCTTTTATTCTTCCATCTTCAGTCAGGGCGTACCATGCCACCAATAAATGAAATCCTTCTCCTCCAGCAGTATTCACAAACCCAAGTGCTCCCAATTTATCGACAGATTCAAACACAAGGTTTTTGTATGCATTCTCAGTCTCCTCACCATAATTGCCACCCAACATGTGGCGTTGAAGAATCAACGCTAAAAGCGAATTACTCACACTCGCCTCTATTGGCATTTCAAAGCCACCCCAATCTACATATGTCGTCAGTTCCAGATATGGCGCAGGACCTAGAAGGTGAGCTCCCCAATAGGGGCCTTGTGGACCCAGATTGTTTATTATGAAGCCGACGCCCAGTAGGGTATTGTCAGCTAAGTTCAATGTGTCAGGCGCAAGCCTTTGAACTCCTATATCTCTTCTCATCATGTCCACCAACTCTTGTAGTTGAGCGTTTACCCTATTTAGATATTCTATCTGGAGTGTTTGATTGCGCAAAAGCGCATTAATGACTGCAATTTCGTCTGAAACATAGACAAGCCTAACAAGAGTGCCAATAAGCAAAAGTGAAAGAAATGCAACCACAATAAATAAGCCACGCTCTGTCCCAGTCAAATCTCAAATTCTCCTGAACGAGACATTTTTTCATATAAAGCAACTGTACTAATAAACACATTACTTGATTAATTGAGTAATAATGTTCGTAATTAGTTAACTCAACTGGAATAGTGAAGAAAGTTTTATGCCTCGAAAAAAAGACCGTTCAATAAAGTTACTACTTATAGAACATAAGGAAAATCAGACATGCTCTGTAAAAATGATGTCTAGGATGTTTCCTTCCAAGCCAGAACTTACCTTTAATATGGAACAAGTCAGTATAAGTTCCTTGGAAGACCGAGGCGCCCATCCCTATTGCAACGTAAGGAAGATTGAGGAAAAGAAATCTGAGAACAGCCTAGAACTTATGCTGCACGGAAATCTTGACGGGTTGGATGAACTACCTTACCTACTTAGGCTGAAATTCTCAGCTGAATCTTTTCGGGTAAAGGTTGAAGGCGAGATGTTAGAATTGCCATCAGGGGTAAAATTAACTGCCTTCAACACCTGCTTCTCGAGTCACCTGTTCTCCGATGAGAATCACCCTCCCTTTGAGATGGCACGAAAGTCTTTCGCATTCTTTGAGGGTAGAGGGTTTGGCTGGATTTCGGATGCTGAACGTGGCCGGTCCGAGTATCATATAGGAAGCGATGATGGAGGCCCTTGGATTCAGCTGTTCAAGACGAGAAAATTTGCGCAAACTGCCCTCAGCTGGTCTACTTCAAAGAGTGTGGTAGTTTCCCCGCTAGTGGGATGGGTAGCAAATGACAATTCTTATATGATAACAGTGGCTAGCGAGAATGCCTATCATATTGGTATCCGATGGGGGCCATGTCTACACAGTGATGTGGCCACTGAAACGGATACTAGGAGAAATTTTCCACACTTCAAAAGCGAGGTCTATATTATTCCAGTGGACATGAACATTTTGATGAAGATGTATAAAGAAGATTTCGACGCAGAAAGCTCATGGATGCCCGTTTCTGAAGATGCTTTATGGCCATACACACCCGGCGTATTGCTTGGTAGCTTCGAAGGTAAGGATCTGAGCTCTTGGAGTGTCAGCCGGGGAATCCTCACATCCTATAAGAGCCGAGGTATATGGATAAACGGCAACCTTGAAAAAGTAGCCTATCCAGAAGGTGTAACAGAGGGCATAGGTTCCGCGCTCTGGAAAATCCCGACCGGGAAGGGAGAGGCAGTCTTAAGCAGACCCCTAAAACCTGAGGAAAGCCACCCAATCACCCACATCGCCCTTGACGCCATCAGCCACAGCAAACGTGAGGTCGAAATCGATGTAACGGTTGAGGTAGACCATAAGCCCATAACCCAAAAAACCTTTCTTCTACATTACTGGGCCAACCGGCGTCTTCTAGTCCCCATCCCAGCTAAAACTAAACCAGAGAACTTGAACTTCTCCTTGAAAATTAAGGAAAAGGAAGAGCCCTTAAGGATTGTCCTTGACAACCTCAGAGGATTTACTAGTCTAGGTTAAAAATTTTATACTGATTCGTATTTGATAATTAATTAAAAGTGTTCAATAATGATTGATAAACAAAGTTTCACTTACAAGATTGTTGAAAGATGTGAGATTAAGGCAGATGTATATACGGTTTCGGATGATGTTAATCGTCCAGTAGTAATGTGGATACATGGTGGCGCATTAATTACGGGCCACAGGGAAAACATCAACCCTGATCAGATTGGACTATATGTTAAGGCAGGATATACTTTAATTTCAATTGACTATCGTTTAGCCCCGGAAACTAAATTGAAAGCAATTATTGAGGATATCCAAGATACTTATAAATGGATTCGTGAAGAAAGTTCTCATCTTTTAAATCTTGATCCAAATCGCATAGTCTATAATTGGTCATTCTGCTGGAGGATATTTGACATTAATGGCGGGATTTTGTGTTAATCCACGCCCAAAAGCACTCATTTCGTTTTATGGCTATGGCGATATCACTGGAGACTGGTACAGCAAACCTGATCCTTTTTATTGTAAGCAGTCCCTTGTTCCAAAAGAAGAAGCATATGCATCTGTAGGCGGACCAGTAATTTCGGAAGCCCTAAGTCAACCTAATCGAGGACGATTTTACCTTTACTGTCGCCAACATGGTCTTTGGCCCAAGGAAATGTCGGGGCATGATCCGAATACAGAGCCCAAAGTATTTGATTCATTTTGCCCAATCCGTAACATAACAAAAGAATATCCACCGACAATGCTTTTGCATGGTGACAAAGACACAGACGTGCCTTACAGCCAATCATTAATGATGGCAAACGAACTTGCGCACGTTGGCGTAAAGCATGAACTGATTACCATCCATGATGGCGAGCATGGTTTTGATAAGGACTTTAGGGATCCGGCAGTGGCTGATGCTTTTAGTCGAGTTGTGACGTTTTTGAAAAAATACTTGAGTTAAATATTATTTTAGTTTTGTTCATATTCTCTCTTTAATTCTAGATGTAAAAAGAATGATGCTACCGGAAGGTCGAGAAAGCTCTTCAGTTTCTTTAGTATTTCTATTAATATAGGCTTAAGGTCTGATTAGGAAGGCGTGAACTGAATGGAACACGCAGACATGTCCTCAGATGTTTTGGTGATTGGAAGCGGAGTAGCAGGATTGTCTTTTGCATTGAGAATTGCTGATTCTGCGCATGTACTTATGATCACTAAAAAGGAAAAGGCTGAGTCAAACACGAATTATGCTCAGGGAGGATTGGCTGCAGTTTTGTCTCCAGATGATTCCTTTGAAAGCCACATCAATGATACGTTAGTTTGTGGTGATGGGCTATGTGACAGGAATGTCGTTGAAAAAATCATTCGAACTGCACCCGCATGCATCAAAGAACTTGAAGAGATGGGTGCAGATTTCGACAGGACAGAAACTGGCGATTTCGACCTAGGCATTGAGGGAGGACACTCTAAACGTCGCATAGTTCACGCTAACGACCTCACAGGTAGGGAGGTTGAGCGGGTCCTGTTAAAAGCCGCTTCAGAGCATCCTTCCATCACTATACTTGAGAACCAGATTGCAGTCAACTTAGTTGTTAAGAATAATCTATGTGTAGGCTGTTATGTTCTGGATAGAAAGAGCTCTACGATCCGCAGTTTCGTATCCAAATTGACCATATTGGCAACAGGAGGCATTGGCAGGATTTTCATTCATACCACAAATCCAGCTGTTGCCACAGGAGATGGGATAGCTATGGCTTACAGGGCTGGAGCAGCCATAATGGACATGGAATTCACCCAGTTTCATCCGACGACGCTGTATCATCCACTAGCAGAGTCCTTTTTGATATCAGAGTCTCTTAGGGGTGAGGGAGCAATCCTTACGAATAAAAGAGGACTTCGGTTCATGAGCGACTATCATCCCATGATGGAGTTCGCTCCAAGAGACAATGTGGCACGAGCAATAGATAACGAATTAAAGATGAGCGGTGAAAATTATGTCTTACTCGATATCTCGATGAAGGATCCTGACTTCATTCAATCCCGCTTTCCTGAGATTTATGAACAATGCCTCCTTTTCGGAATTGACATCACTAAGGAGCCGATCCCAGTAGTTCCCGCCGCCCATTATTGTTGCGGAGGCGTAAAAGCAACTGTAGAGGGCGAAACCGACGTTGAAAAACTATACGCCATAGGTGAAGTTGCCTGTACAGGGCTCCATGGAGCAAACAGGTTAGCAAGCAACTCTATCATAGAAGGGCTTGTCTGTGGAAAATACACAGGCTGAAAGATGCAAAAAACTCTTGAAAAAAAGGATCTCCCTTCAGCCTTTTTCACCTTGGGAACCCGGTGAAGCTGTAGACAGTGACGAGATGGTGGTTGTCACCCACAATCGGGATGAAATACGTCGTCTGCTGTGGAATTATGTGGGAATCGTACGTTCCAACAAGCGATTAGCCCGAGTTAAAGACCGCATAACCCTCCTCAGGCGAGAAATCGACCAATATTACTGGGACTTCTTAATAACCGAAGACCTCGTAGAACTCCGTAACATGGCTTTGGCAGCTGACCTAATTATCAACTCAGCCATGCGACGAAAAGAGACCCGTGGAATCCACTACTCCCTAGATTATCCGGGTAGCTCCTGAAGGCTCGTCACACAGTTCTCAAACGATCAAAAAACGAAAGCATTTAAAAAGGATTAACGAAAAATGTAAAAGATTCGGAGAAGCACTCTTCTTTGCACAGGAATTTGAATGAACTATGCATGATTAAGAAGGACTATTTTTGGGCTAGGCTAGCAAACGTAGAATTTTTTGCTGAGATTGGAATTGAAAAAAAATCCATACTTTGTCATGAATTGACATAGATGCATCATAACTAACAGTGACTAAGCCAAATAGGGTTCATGAAGCTGGAACTATACGTGTCTGGTGGAAGCATGCCTTTAACTGAAACTGTTATGTTTTTAGTGAAGATGCAGAAGTTGAATCGTGTCCAGATACCTGTAGAGGTTAGGGGGCGCTATAAACTGGAACCTGGAGAACTATTAAAGGTAAGAATTCAACCAATTGGCAAACTTGGTAGCGAAGATTTTGTCGCTAAACTTCTACGCGGTGGACGCATAACCATACCTTGGGAAGTAATTTGGGCATTTGATCTGAATAAACTAGGCTTCATGTTGAGAGTGTGGCTAAATCCTAAATAACGCGTGTTTGAACTCAGTCTCTGGCCAGCTCGCTTGTTAGAATTTAAGTGAGCTAGCTATGGTTTTTAATCATTCCATTTTCTTGCAGGCTATTTCTTCAATGAGTCTCCTATAGTAGGCATAATTTTCAAAGGGTATATTTTCACGTACTCTTCCGTCCAACATGGGAATGTATCCTCCTGAAGAGAGGAGTGGTGGAACCTTAGAGTATATTTCAGCTTTGATTGCCTCTTTGTCTTCAGTCAAACATCCTATGTCTATGCCACCTATTAGAGCTAGCTTTTGCCCGTACTTCTTCCTTAGGGCGACATAGTCTACTCCTGCAGGTTTGGTTCCTCTACACCATAATACGTTAATCCCTACATCAAGGCATAGAGGAATCAGTTCTTTCACGTTTCCAAAGGTGCTGAGAATGATTATGTCAATTCCGTGACTGTTGAGGGTTTCTATAATTCTCTTGTAGCATGGGATCACTAAATCTTGAAAACTTGGAGGTGAAATTGCAGGACCTTTGTTTTCTGCAATGGGTTCCCATATGATAGCATAATCAATCTTCACTTCATCGAGCGTTTTGCTCATCGTTCTGATAACGAATTCGGCGATGAAGTTGACCGTCTCTACCAAGAGTTCAGGATTTGAGTATATCATTCGGACAATATCCGTGAGCGAATGATACACTGTATCTGGTACACTTCCAGAATTGAATGGTTGAAAGAATCCTTCCCAAACCGATATTCCGAGTGGATAGTCGCGATCCTCCCATCGACCAACGAGGTTCTCCCAATTGGTGGGATACCTTGATGATTCGTCTGGATTGAATGATTTTTTAAGTCTCTCGGAATCCTTCCTAGACCTGAATCGTCCTTGAAATTCTGGGATCATTTCCAAGTTGACTGGCACAATATCCCACTTTTCTAACCTAAAAAGCTCCCTCGGATCCCTACCTTTTGGCAATCCTTGCTCATACCAGCGTGCTAAGGTTTCTTCACGAATCTCCTCGTCATAGAATGGTATCCTATCTGGTTGTTGAAAGCGGAGCGAAGCAGCAAATCTCTCTCTGGAGTTCAAGATTCTATCCCATTTGTTGTCTCTTTTCTACCCTTAATTGTTTTGCTAGCTAGCTAGCTATATAATTATTTAGTAAAACGCCAAGAATCAAGGTTTAAAAGTAGATCTCTGAGTAAAAATGAAGGGAGGAATTTTTGCCTTAACTGCGAATTTTTGGGGCGTTCTAGCTTGGTTTACCGCCCCGTCTTCTCATCACTAAGACAACGACAATGACAGCGACTGCGGCGCCTGCTCCAGCTATTATGTACATCATCGGGAAGCCTTCTCCGAGAGGGGTCAATGTGACAGTTGGGTTGTTAGCAACCGTTTCTATGCATGGTATTGCTGCTCCTGGGAACCATAATCCCTGATATTCGGGTTCGTTGGGCCAGAAGTTGACTTGGAGGATAACGTTGTGGTCGGCTTGTATCGTGTGAGTTCCTAATAGGATATACAATTTTGGCTGATCAGGCTGGATTGTTTGACTGGAACCATCAACCATCAGTTCTGTTTCTTCGTTTACGAAGAAGTATACCTCGACATTGGTATCAGTGGGTAAGTAGATTGGAGTGTTTTGGTTAGGTTGAATGCCCATGAACATTACTCCTACACCAATTTGTGCAGTTCTTGACGTGCCGAGGGTGCCATTGTTAAAGTATAATAATGTGATCGGTTTATCGCTCTGCATGCCTATTGCATCCGCTGACGGTTGGAACCCAATTCCGGTTCCTCCTTTCACTGATAAATCATTTACCACTTGCTTTGTTGAGAGATCAAAAACTTTCACTTTCGTATCTTCTGAAGCTGATATTCGAAACCCGTAATCTGTATCGGGGTCCCATCCTTTCCTCGCTTTTACCACGAAGAACTGCCCAACAAAGCCTCCTGTGGCACAAGGAACCGGATAAGATGCTTTATAACGGAGCGGAGAAAGGCCGCTTCCTATATCAGCCCAAGTTGTGCTTGATTGCACCATTATGTTGCCTGTTGATTCGATTTTGTAGACTCTGAAGATATCAAGCAACATGGTTGTGTATGAGTTTGCATCAAGAGAATATTCGTTTTGTTGACTATCATCTCTGGTCACAGTGACTTTGGATTTTTCCAAGGCTAGTAATGTGTAAAATTTATTTTCCGAATAAAATATTTGCTCAGAAGCCATGAGAACGAATTTTTTGCCGACATACAAGCCATGAACATCAGTGTAGAATGTATAGGGCAGTGGTCCTTCTGTAACGGCGCCAACAGGCATATTTTGATAGTTGAGCAACAAAACAGAAACTTGCTTATCTGAAACAACCTTGAATACGGTGCCATTAGCCAATAAAACAAGGTGCTTCTCCATACTATCTATATGATCCTGTGAGATCAGGCTGTTCAACGTCAGATCGTAAACCTTAACGTTTGTGTCGTTCTCTGCAGCAACAATCGCAAGTAAAGCTTTCGTCGCAACGGTTTTACCATTAAGACCAGGAGAACCTGTACGAGAAGAATTACTGCCCAGTACCCAGCCTGAAGTAAAATTGTTCGCATCATTAAGTAAATATAAGAAAATTTTTGAGGGCACAACACCATAATAAGTATTAAGCCGGGTTTCCTAAGGACGAATGAAAGGAAGATGGCAGAATAAGGCAAATCATCAACAAAGTCATGAGAAACATGCGTAAATGAGTTTTCAAATTTTTATTATGGCGCATATCTTCAAACACTCATTTACTAGCTCACTAATATCCTGAGTTATGTATTCTCAACTTTTGATATATATTACTAGCTTGAAGGGGTGTTGTTTATGCTTAGAGATTCACTGGAGATCTTTAAGGAATTGGGAGTTAAGGCTGAAAAGGTCATCGCTTGAAGAACGCGGCTAATTTATGGGTTCCTTTCAGTTTTAAAAATTTTTGAGTAATTTTTTGTCATCTCTAGATATTGATGTCCATATTCTATACTTGGTTCAATTTCTGTTCCTTCATGCCACTCATTCCAGCTAGTGATTAGAGCCCATTGGCAGCCACTGGAGAGGACAGCTTTCCATGTCTTTTCATATGTCGCGCCGTTTTCTCGGGAGACTATCATGCCGGGCTGTCTAACCTTAGTGTCATTGTATCCAGGAATTACAGCAAATCCGTAAGGTTCACTTCGTTTTTTTGCTAATTGCGCTATGTTAAGGTAAGCTTTCGTGAAATTTTGTTTTGGAACAAACAATCCGGGAGGTGCATAATTTTGTAATCCATCAAACACTTCAGCGTATTCTTCTTTGAAAGCATCACTGAAGAAAAGTGCAGAATAACCGTCGTGCCTAATTGTAGATATTATGTCGCTCCACGTGTTGACGGCATAAACCTCTGTCGCATAAATGAAGAAGACAGGTAAACCTTCCACTTTAAGGTAAGATGTTCTATTTCCGTACTTCTTAATCGCATACTTCAACCTTGTAATTGTTATATCGAGTAATGGTGGCTGCGGATGACCCCAAAGCCCATCAAAAAGGATGCAAAACTTCATTCCCAGATCCTCTTCTTCATTTAGGTCCATAAGGATCTTCATGGTCGCATCTGTAAATTCTTTGTTACTCGTATCTCCCCACCAATCAATGGCAAAGACGTCTATGCCTGCTTCGTGAGCTGACTTAATGTGCCATTTAATTATCTCTTGATCTCTGCTATCGTAAGGGCCTTTTAGTGGATAGTTAGTTGCCCCAATGTCTCTCCGCTTGGAATTAACATAATTGTTCGGATTATGCCTTCCAACTTCCTGCCCAGTACTCGTAACCCAAATCGGATGATCCCAATGAGCCCATTGGCCAGATGGACCAGAAACGTTTCCGTACCAATCATGATAAAATGCCATAACGAGTCTAGGCACCTTCGACAAATCAATTTTTGGTTTTGGAATCAGCGGCAAAGACGAACTAAACGCATTATCCAAAGTCGCCATAATGGTCACAATCAGAGTGTGTTTACAATTAGAAAGATTTTGTTTTCCTTTTACTATAAATGGTTTATTAAATAGAAGGCAAATAGGAAGCCATGTTTTCCATTTGCCTCTAGAGTATTATGCAAAAATGATTATTAATTGGGCTAAAGAATTATGCCTGACAACTGGGTCTTCATGTTTTCACTGAGTCGTTGCCAAGCTTCTAAAATTTGGTCATAAAACAGGAAGTCGTCGCTGTTTTCTAATCCTCCATGGTTCTCCAACCAACTTACAACTCGCCTGACTCCTTCAACCCAAGGAACAGTATATCTAAAGCTTAAGTCAGACTTCGACTGCTTTGTTGTCGAAGATGTTGTTGAACATAAAGTTCTCTGCACACAATTCAGCCTGTTTTGGCGCAATTTTTCGCAGAAAATCAGTAGGAATATGAACAAGTATAGGTAGCGGTGCATTCAAGGCTTCAGCAACCTTTTGATGATAACTGTTCCACGTCATCCATTCTTCGCCAGTCACGTGATAAGACTTCCCAAATGCACTTTCGTTGCCCACTGCCCCAACAAACGCTCGAGCCACATCATCCCGATGGCAGGCTACCCAAAAAGAGGTTCCGTCACCATGTACGATGACAGATTTTCCCTTGCGTATGCGGTCGAGAAAATATGTTCCCCACCCAAAAGTGTGTAGAATTCCTGCCCCTTCACCATAAGTGTAGGCTGGTCTAATGACAGTCAAAGAAAAATGTTTGTTGCGATCTGCATCAAAAAGGATTCTTTCACACGCAGCCTTGTTAAAGGCATAAGAAAAAGTTGTTTGAGGTTTCTTTTCAGCATCCTCAGTTACGGGATATTGTTTACCTGGTTTAGTGTATACGTCTACAGTGCTACAGAAAATGTATTGTTTAGTTCGACCCTTAAATATGCGGACTGCATTTTCAGCTTCCTCAGGCAAAAAACAGATCATGTCAATGACGCAATCAAAATTTCCCATTTTCACTATTTGGCTTTTAAAAAATGGGTAATTTTGACGGTCACCCACAACCCTCTTTACATTGCTGGGAACTTCTGCAACTCTTTTCCCTCGGTTATAAATAGTCACATCATCACCATGTTCAACAAGAAAACGAGTAACAGCTGCGCTGATTAGACCCGTACCGCCAATAACTAAAACCTTCATCAGTGTCACGACCTAACATTTTAAATCCTTATTTCTTGAGTGTTCAAATATTTTACTTAAGTGTATGATTATGAGGTATAAGCTAATTGACCTTGAAAAAAGTGGCACTCCTATCAAGGTAGGCGTAATTGGCGCGGGATTCTTCGGTTGTTCAACAATAGGGCAAGTTTCCAGAATTCCGGGAATGACAGTTTCTATCATAGCCGACATCGACGAAGATAAGGCAACTCGTGGATTCGTAAGGTTTGCCCATCGAAAGCCTCGGGAAATAATAAAAGTAAACGATGTTGACTCAGCAAACCATCACATAGAGAAGAAGATTCCTGTTATAACAAAAAAGAGTGATGTGCTAATAAAAAGCGATGTGGATGTCATCCTTGAGTCAACGGGTGTGCCAGAAGTTGCGGCAAAACATGCTTATGACGCGATAAACAGTGGAAAGAACATTGTGATGGCTACTGTGGAAGCCGAATGCGTTGTTGGACCCATATTGTCTAAAATAGCGAAAGAGCAAGGTGTCGTCTACAGCCAAGCCTATGGAGACCAGCCAGCTCTAATATGCGAACTCTACAACTGGGCTGTTTCCTCAGGGTTCAAGGTAGTGGCTGCAGGTGAAGGAACAGCAGCAAGGCTTGAATGGAGACATGGGACCCCCGCCGACTCATTGCAAAGGTTCGGGTTCACGCAAGAAGAGATTGACCGTTTGAAACTGAACCCTAAAATGTATAATTCCTTTATCGACACGACTAAGTGTGCTGTGGAGATGGTTGCAGTCTGCAACGCAACAGGGCTTAAGCCAGATATTAGGGGTATGCATTTTCCGCTGGGCTCAATAAAGGATGTACCTAAGCTTCTTCAGCTTGAAAAAAGATGGCGGCATTCTAGAAGACGAGGGTGTCATCGATGTTATCACCCGTGTTCGACCGGACGGAACGCAGGTCAAAAACGATATCCGATGGGGAGTCTTTGTTGTAGTCACCAGCGACAGCAGAGACGTAAGAGGACTCTTTAAAACGTATGAGTCGCCAAGAGGCGGAAAAGGCAAAAACGCGCTGGTTTATCGCCCATATCATTGGGCAGGTCTTGAAGCCTCAATCTCGCTGATTCGAGCCGTTTTATATAATGAGCCTACAGGTTGTCCGCTACCAACTGTGCCTTCAGCTGAGGTTTTCAGCTGCAACAAAGAGATCTCTAAAACCTGGAGACCTTTTAGACGGCGGAGGAGGATACACATTGTATGGACTTGCAGAAAAAGCGGATGTTGCCAGGAATGAAAATCTTCTGCCACTCGGATTAGCTGAAAACATTCATGTGGCGAAAAAGGTTCCATCAGATGGCGTACTGACTTATGATGATGTTGAATTGAACGAGGATTCCTTTCTTTTGAAGCTAAGGCGTATTCAGGACAAAACTTTCTATTAAACCAAATTTATTTGATGAAATTATGTTGTTGTGCTTTTTCATATTTCCCATATTCTGCAAATGCCTGTAGCATAAGCTTCTGCGTTTGATAATGGGACATCTGGTCCTATTTCTCCCCATGCTATTAATCCGCCATTGAAATGTGCTAAAGATTGAATTATGTTTTTTATGTGATCCCTTACTCCATCCACTGTACTGAATGGAAGAATAAATTGTCGGTCAACATCAGCGAGAATGCAAATTTTTCCGCCGAATTCTTTGCTTATTTTGTCGATGCCTATGAGGTTCACTTGGACATTTATTGCGTCAACCCCCATTTCAATGAAGTCTGGTATGATGTCTATGACTTTTCCGTCGCTGTGAAAGAATACGTGTTTTCCAGCCTTATGTACAATGTCGAACATTTTTTGGTAGCAAGGCTTGAAGTATGCGCGCCAAAGTTTCGGATTTATCATTAGCCCTTGCATGGTTCCCCTTTCGTCTGAGAAGTAGAGACCATCAATGTCAGAGCTCAAACCAACGTTTAATGAAATTGACCTTTAAATTGAACATGGCGTCAATTAACTTTTTGAATTCTTTACTGCCTGTCGTTATGTCTATTAATGTTTTTTCGTAACCGCGTAACCAATGTAGCCGTTCAAAGAAGTTTTCTGAGTCTCCTAAAATGTAGCGTTCGTGTTTATTTAGACGTATATTTTTTATTAGTCTCGTTGAAGTTGATGAGTCCAGAAGGGTCAGGCAGCTTACAATTTTCTAGATTTTTCCAGTCAGATAATGGATGTTCAATGATGCGTCCAAGAATTCCTGGTTTAATGTTTTTCCAGACACATCCCCAGATATCTTTGTTAATGCCCTCTTGATAGGGTAGCCACGATCTTGAGAAGCTACTACGAATTGGTGAAAGTCTTTTGGGTAGCGGAGAAACAGGTTCTCCAACTCTCCATCATACTTATTAAAGGCTCCTGGTAGCCAATAGCAACCGTTAGGCACACGGTCTGGTCCCTTAAATTCTACAGCCTTTATCACACGTTCTCGACTATTCATTTTCTTCTTTCTCAATATGTTCAGTATTCACAATTTTAAAATTATTGTTTATCCAATTTATTTTTTCATAAGAGACTTTTATTACCTTAAATCTCGGTAAAACATCGAGAGGATGAAATGTCTTTAATAAAAATTATAGGATATTGAAAACTATCCAAAAGACTTCTTACATTAGAATAGTATTGATGTTTTTTAACGCGGAATACAATCTAGTATAAATCTTGTAATATTCATCATAAACTTTTGTTCTTTTAGAATTTGGCATCTCTTTGTTAGAAGTACGAATAGTTTCTTGGCATGCCTTTTCTAAATCATCATAAATGCCGACACCGACTCCGGCAAGAAGCGCACTCCATAAGCGACTTCCTCCTTGACATTCGTAGAAATCACTTCCATATTGAAGATATCAGTCTGGATCTGCCTCCATAATGAGCTCCTCACTCCGCCTCCTCGAGCGATAACCTTTTCAGCTTTAACTCCCAATTCCCTGAAGATTTCCAATGAATCCCTGAGAGCATAAACAACACCTTCCATGACTGACCTAACCAAGTGCGACCTTTTATGTTCCAAACTTAAACCATACAAAACGCCTCTTGCGTTAGGATCCATGTGAGGTGAACGTTCCCCAAGGAGATAAGGAACAAAAATCAAACCCTTACAACCAGGCTCTGCTAATTCAGCTTCTTTGGAAAGTAGATTGTAGGGATCAGTGTTACAGAGATTTCCCAAGGTCTGTTCCATTTGACCAAGATTTTCTTTAAACCATCTTAATGATAAGCCAGCTGCCAAAATTGCTCCTTGAAGATGCCATTTCCCCGGAACAGCGTGACAGAAAGTATGAATCCGACTTAACGGATCAGCTTCAGGCTTATTTAGCGTGGTGAAAATCTGTCCTCCAGTGCCTATGTTTGAAGAGACTATGCCTTCTTTTATGGCTCCACAACCCACTGCTCCAACTGGAGAGTCTCCTCCTCCAGCTATGACTGGGAGTCCCTTAGGTAAACCAGTTTCGTTGGAGGCGTCAGCTGATACTTCGCCGGTTACATTGACAGATTCAAAGAATTCAGGAAATAACTCCGACGAAAATCCAAGTGTTGAAAGTATCTGACTTGCCCATTTCCTTCTTTTTATATCAAAAAGAAGCGTTGCTGAAGCATCAGAGACATCCGTAATACAGGAATCTGTTAGTCTGAACCTAATATAATCTTTAGGCGGGAGAACTTTGAAAGCCTTTTTGAAGATTGAAGGTTCATTTTCCTTTATCCAAAGCAAAGAAGCAGCCATAAATCCTGGCATAATCGGGTTACACAGTGTTTTTTGAATCTCTTTCTTGCCAATTCTTTCATAGATTTCCTTGCATTGAGGGATGCTTCTTTTATCCGCCCAAATTATGGATTGTCTTAGTGGTTTGAGGTCTCTTCCAAGCAAGACAGTTCCATGCATCTGTCCTGTAAGACCGATAGCTGAAATATTGGATAATTTAACTTTGGAAAGACTCGAAATTTTCTTAACTCCAATTCTAACAGCGTTCCACCACCATTCTGGGTCTTGTTCAGCCCAGTCTGGAGAGGGATTTGAAATAGGATAGTCACAGGAAGCATTAGCATTAACATTTCCGTTCTCGTTGACAACTAAAACTTTAGTGCTTGATGTACCTACATCAATTCCCATTAACTGAACCATTTCTTTCAATATAAAATTGTGAAAGTTTTCTATATTTAAATATTCAACATCACGAGATGTTCAATTCTAGGAAACCCGTAAGTTTTAATTTAATTTTTTGCCCCTTTCTTTTTTGCTCCAGCTAATATTAATTCCAAATCTCCTCTATGTCTTTCTGGATCATAGTAGCATTCGACAATTTCTTCGTGAGGAAGATTGTTGATTCTTTCGTTCATTATCCTAAGCACCTTGGTGTTAATCTCGATGGCTTTCAACGGCGGCATTCTTTCCGGGTTAATGTCTATTCCAAAGTAACCACGATAACCTATTGCCTTCAAAGCATACAAAGCTGCCTCAGCTTGCTCCCATCCTAGGACTCCAACATTCAGATCTTGATCATAATTGCCCGACGGTTGGCTGTTCCAGTGAGTATGAACCAACCTTCCTTCTCTCGCTATTCTACTAAAAGCATAAGCAGCATCCTCAAAACCCATAAGTATGTGACCTATTTCAGGTTGAAGCCCAACTAAGGCGTATCCTTTCTCAAGAAGGTCCTGGTTAGTCTTCGATTTCAATCTAGTTTCAATATCTCTAGACTGCTATAATTCCATCCGACGTATTTCTGTAAATGTTGTTTGGCACAGGTTCATAAGGCTTGGTTTCAATAGCCACCGTGACTCCGGGAACTTGATCCATAACTTCAGCTAATGCCCTTTCAAAAAAATCCCACATCTGGTAAAAAACTGTTCCAAAAGAGTAAGTGTATCCATCGATGCCAGGCCATATACCGCAGTGAGTGGCACCGGAGTCTTTTACAAGCCTCAAACAGCCAACAAGCATCTCCTGAGCCTTTCTACGACGTTTTTCAGAAGGGTTAGAAAGGGAACCAAATTCAAAATCTCTGCTGTAAAAAGCAAAAGGTCCAACGTTGACGAGTTTGATCCCAGTTTCTTTTTCCAGTTGCTTATATTGATGAAGATTCTCCTCGTTGACTTCACTGGGATAATGTGCCTCTACAGCCTTGACTCCATATTCTGCTGTTTCCTTAATTATATCTAGCCTTTCTTCGACATTTTTTGGATCTCCGTAAGGTTCATGAAACCTACTTCCCATAGAGCTAAAGTACCAAATTCCAACACTAAATTTAAGGTCAAGGTTAAACTCGTTTAGATGTTTAATGAGTTCCTCTTTTGTTCTTCTCTGTTTTTGATACCTTAAATCCCACATTTCGCTAAACCTAGCCTAGAAGATAAATGTAAGTAAATTTAAAACTTTTCAACTCATTGAATAGAAATGATGACCACAGAAAAAGCTAGTTAATCGTAACGCTATGTCCTCTTCATAATCTGGAGAAACAAGTGTTTATTTCCACCTGTATGGTTAAACTCTTCGGTCTTCTCCGTTCTTCTTCTTAACTGAAGGTTATGTAATTCTCAGAAGTCTGAGGAAGCTTATCTTTTCAGTTTCTCCAAAACATTTTTTTATTCGAAATCTGATTAGAAATGTACTTTACGATTTAAATTCTTCTTCTATTTCTGAAAAAAATTTAAACATAACAAAATTTTTCTTACAACCCTAAATATTGATGTTTTACCTCCTAATTGCTGGCGATAATAAACATTATACGTGGTTTAAAGTTTAAGTCTCCAAGTTCAAGTCTTCAATACCAAAGTTTTTACGCAGATTTATAGAACACCCTCGATAATTAAATCGACTCTTTCTACGATTGCCTATAAATAGATTAAGTGAAAAATATGGGATGTAATGAAAAGCATAATCAACTGGGGAATCCTCGGTCCTGGTCGAATCGCTACAAAATTCGCGACTGATTTAGTAAACCTTCCGGAAGCCAATCTTCTTGCAGTTGGCTCTCGTTCTAAAGCAAGGGCTAATAAATTTGCCCAGACATTCGGTATAGCACGGTCATACGGTAATTATGATAAATTAGTAACAGATCCCGATGTTGATGTTATTTATGTAGCCACTCCTCATACCTTTCACAAGGAACATACATTATTATGTTTACAAAACAATAAGGCGGTTCTCTGTGAGAAACCGATGGCTATGAATGAAGGGCAATTACGTGAAATGGTGGAATTGGCCCGGAAGAAAAAATTGTTCCTTATGGAAGGTATGTGGACCCGTTTTCTTCCCGTAATACAACAGGTTAAAGATTGGTTAAGGAAGAAGACCATTGGTGATGTACGTATATTATTATCCGACTTTGGATTCCGAACAGGATGGAATCCTCAAGACCGATTGTTAAATCCGAATCTAGCTGGTGGGGCGCTTTTAGATGTCGGAGTTTATACGGTTGCCCTTACTTACATGGTCTATGATGCTTCTCCAAGGCAGGTAATGGCTGATGCATATATCGGAGAGACTGGCGTAGATGAACAGACTGCTATGTTATTACGTTATGATGATGGAGCATTAGCATTATTATTCTGCTCAATACGGACAAACACTCCTCAGGAAGCAAGAATCTTAGGAACTTTAGGTTCTATTCACATTCCAGGCTTCTGGCATACTACTTCTGCGGTTTTAGAAATAGAAGGTAAGGATCCGGTGAAAAATTTGGGAGAAGCAGGATACCACTTTGAGGCAGCTGAAGTTATGTCTTGTCTAAAAGCTGGGAAAACTGAAAGTTCGAGGATGCCTTTGGACGAATCACTCGCTATTGTACAGACTATGGATCATGTGCGTGCTTTGATTGGGTTAACCTACCCAATGGAGAAAAAAGTGGATTACACATGTTGATGAATGGAACTATCTCTGGTGTTACTAAGCCTGTTTCACGGCTAGTCTTAGGAACAATGATCATATCAGTACGAGACCTTGGACGGAGTTTTGAGCTTCTTGATGCTGCTTTTGAGTTAGGCTATACAGGCTTTCGATACTGCACATGTATATGCTGGAGGTGATAGCGAACGTGGATTAGGTCAGTGGATGCAAAAGCGCGGAAATCGAGACAAGGTTGTTATTATTTCTAAAGGATGCCATCCTAATGCTGATCGTTCACGTGTGACCCCCTTTGACTTAACCTCTGACCTATACGACTCACTAGCTCGGTTAAAGACTGACTACATTGACTTGTATATGCTTCATCGAGATGACCCAGCAGTTTCAGTGGGTCCGATCGTGGAAATACTGAATGAACATTTACAAGCGGGCATAATTCATGCCTTTGGTGGATCAAACTGGACACACCAACGCATTATTGAAGCAAACAAATATGCTAGAAAGCATGGTTTAACCCCTTTTGTTGCTAGTAGCCCTAATTATAGTTTGGCTGAACAGGTAGAGGATCCTTGGGGAGGAGGTTGTGTGAGTATAAGTGGTCCTATGAACCTTAAGGCACAAGAGTGGTACATAGCGAATCAGATGCCAATTTTAGCATACTCAAGTCTTGCTCGTGGTCTTTTTTCAGGACGAATTACTCCTGACAATTTCGAGGAGCAAAAATCGACACTGGATGAGGCATGTCTTAAGGCATATTGTCATGAACAAAACTTCAGGAGACTAGAACGAACGTTACTTCTCTCTAAAGAAAAGGGGATAAGTGTCCCTCAACTTGTGCTTGCCTACATCCTTGGTTCTAAGTTGAACGTGTTTCCCATAGTTGGCGCAGCAAACCGTCAAGAGTTGGAGGATAATATCAAAGCGTTTAACCATTCTTTAACAGAAAGTGAACGCGCCTGGTTAAATCTTGAGATTTATCAACATTAGGAAAAATCGGGTTCCTCGAATCACTACCACCAGCTTATGCTAACTAGCATACCTTCAGTGTATGTGTTTACCATTAGCTCCTTTATGCGAAAATCGTAATATAAAATAAAATTTGGCATCTAAGGTATTTGTCGGAAGTTAGTGACCGTCTCAGGTTTTCCATCTAGCTCCATTTTCAATACGGTGTCATAAGAGTCCAGAGGCTTCTTGCGCGCGCGCTAATTCGCTCTAGCAAGCTTATTTTTTTTATGTTATTATTCGTAATGCTATATCCTCTTTATAATCTGGCGAAAAAAGTATTTTGTTTCCGCTAGCATGGTTAAACTCTTCGGTCTTCTCTATTCTTCCGGTTTTCGTGTCTACCCATTCCGCATAATAGTGACCTTTAGGGAGGCTTATTTTTACGTCGACCTTTGTACCACCATTAACGTAGATCGCATACTGTTCACCTGCTTCTACTAAGACACGAGCTGTAATGTTAGCTTGAGTTGGAGTGCCAGACAATGGACTGCTGACGTATCCACCTTTAATAACCTTATTGTCTGGTTTCATCTTGATGAAATTGAAGTTGTTTATGAAGTCCTTCAGAATTTTTAGTTGGTGACGCAGTTTTGGGCTGCCTCCGCCGGGAGAGTTATATTCTGATAATGTTCCTTTTGGATGTTTGCAGGTGAAGGAGTAATCTAGGTTATTGTAAAGTGCGCCGCCTGCGATGAAAGTCCCAGCCTTCGGTGCGGTAAAGTACGTCTTCTTTACCACGGAAGCCGGTTTCATTTTCTCCTATGACCTTGTTTATTCTGTAGTTCATTTCGATTGTGTCAGGCGGGTGGGTGTAATGGAAGTTGAAAATAGAGACTGCGGGGTGAGGATTCTGAATTTTCGCCCTTCCATTAGCGATGTTCATTGAAATCAGGTGTTTGGCTGCGAATTCCTTTTCTTCATCAACTATTATGTCGACGATGTTGTGCTGCCAATCCGTCGTCACTACGCTTGCATATGGCTCGTTGCAAACCTCGTAGTAAAGATTATCGAAGCCCTTGAGTTCCTGAACGATTTTTCGGGTAACGACTTCCTGCACCATGGTTAAGTCTTTATGCTTAAGGGTGTAAACCTCAGTTCTATCACAATCACCAACATTGTTGATGTTGTTAGTTGCGTTCATAGGATTTACGTTCCAAAGTTCCTCAGTATAGAAGGGACAGAAAAGATTCATCTCCACCACAATGCCTAGATAGCTGGCTTGAGTGAAAAAATCTCTTAAGCGTTCAAAGTATGCTTCATTCCATTTGGTTAAGTTAAATTTATTTCCTCCATCGTAGCAGCCTGATACACTACTACGTACCCAAGGGCAAATGTAGCAGTCTTGTGATGGAGCTAGCGTATTATCCGTAATACCAAATGACTCAGAAACTTCACGATAGACGCCAGAAAAAAGACGTGTGTGGTTAAGTCCGTTAGAATGTAATTCTTTAAGATACGACGTGTAATCAAAATCGAGGTTTAATACCGCCCCATAGTGCTCTCCTGAGGTTACGAGAATAGTAGGTTTGCCTCGAAACAAGAAATAATGCAGATTATCGGGATGAAGTTGAATAGACATATTACTTCGATTATTCATCATTTTTCCTCCTTATTTTTGGATTAATATACTCTATTCATTATTAGGTTAGGTTTTCATTAAGATTGTTGTAGTTAAGATACTTACCTTCATTGTAAACATGGTCACCATTGTATGTTAAAAAGTTACCATTTTGGTGGTTTTTTTGTTTTTTCGAACAATGATGCAAAAGGCTATTAAGAGCACTTTTTGAATAATGCAGAAAATGAGGCTATTTGATGGTTCTAGGTATAAAGAAAACGTTGACGGTTGCGGTCATTATTCTTTTGTTACATGTTTCTGTGGATTCCGTGCATGCTTATACAAGTAATGCGAACTTTTTTTCGATTGAGGAACCTTCAGGATGGACTATTAATGAGACAACATCGGGAACTGCTATGGTAACCTTCTTCGAGCCGACATGGGAGGATGAAGGCCTTGTACTGATTCAGATCAATATTGAAACCACTTCGTCTGATATAACACTGGAAGATTTGGCTACATCCATCAAGGACCAGTATCCAACAATGTTCAACAGTTCCTTTATCATTTCCGAGTCCGAGAGGATCATCAATGGTGTCAACGCTTATGAGATTGTTGCCGCTGTCTCCACAGGGGGGTATGATCTCATGATTAACATGGTCATGATGGTCAGGAACCTGAGGATATATATTGTAACGTACGCTGCTGTCACAGCTCGATACCAGCAGTTCCTTTCCAACTTCGAGGATAGCATCGAAACCTTCGCAATTATCGACCCGATACCGTGGTATTTTGTATACATGTTCTTTGGAGTCATTATAATTGTCTTGACCATAATTGCATTAGGACTATACTTCTACAAAAAACGAGACAACTCTTCTTTTATAAGCTCACCATCTGAGCAAAGGGGATATAGGGTATATTTTTGCCAAATGATAGAAGAGTAAGTCGGGCTGCTTGATAAAACAACAGAGTCTGGATCTTGGTGAATGACTTTTTGTTTCTTACAAGGCGACGAAACAGAGGAATGTCCCAGCTTTCGTGAAGACGCCAAACAACGAGGAGATTATGGCAGCAAACATCTCGAAATCCGTCAGCTTATGAGACATTAACAGACTAAAACATAAGCGGTCTGTGAAGATAAAGTTAAGCTCACTAGTTAGCTGACTAAAACGCTTCTAACCTGCTGAAGACACCATAACAAATTTGCTTTCTAAATAACTTGGACTTTATAGATTTAGATAATTCTTCATGAGTGTTTTAATGTTGTCAAAATGGGTTTGCTCTATGACACCAAGTTTAAGTAAAAATCTTGTGGAAGTAAGGCACCTTAGTTGGTAGACTAATGCCACAGAATCGTTTGTCAAACCATTATTTTCCGAACTTTTTATTAAATGAGTATAAGGCATTTTTAACTCATCTAGGTTTGTTGTAAATGGTATGCGCATGCAAAGACCTGCTTGTTTATGGACTGCAAGTACTAATGCAGGACGTTCTCCCATTTGTTCGTGGCCTACAACATCTTTGAGTGAAACCCTCCAGATGTCTTTGATTCTTATTGCAGGAAGCATTGTTTCTCATCTAGTCATCGATTTTTTCCCATTCTTCTAGCTCTTTCTTTAATTCCTCGGTGAAATATTTTGGTTTGAACAGCAAAGCCTTGGCTCTGGTTAATCCTATGATTCGAATCTGATCGTTCAAGTGAGGTTTCAGCCATTTGAGTTGTATCAATACATCGTCTTCTTTAAGTTCTGGTCTATTTTTCATTAGATAAACGATTGTGGAGGTGGCTTCCATAAGAAATGCATCTTCATATAAGTCGCAACACTTTTTTATGTTCTCAAGAAGTTGTATGTCTTGGGGAGTTAATTCGTAGTCAGTTTGAAGAGAAGCAAGTCTCTCAGAATGTTGATAATATTCATGTGCTAATGCTGGTGAATAAGGTCCGGAAACATATATTGTGAAATAATAGTCGGTTTTTAAACCAAGGGCTTGTGCCAAATGAACTGTTTTTTGAATTATGAATCTCCCTTTATATTGATGAATGTTTGGTTTAATATCCAGAAATATAAGAGACTGCTATTACTATATCAAAATTATTTTGCATTTTCATCACTTACTTGCGCTACCTTTTTTATTAAATCCGTCCATTTTATTATTTTTTCTAGTTCTTTTCTGCCTTCGGTAGTAAGTAGATAGACATCTAGTTTCTTGTGTTCTAGTTTCACTGCGGATTTTTGAATGTAGCCCATTTTTCTCAATTGATTAAGGTTTGAAATGAGTTTACCATCTGAAATCCGTAACGCAGCCTTCAATTCTCTATATTGAACGCCGTCTACAAAATAGGATAGTAGAGTTAGAATTAGGCATCTGGTCAAGGAAATGGTCTTACTATTGAGTCTATCCGAAGTTTCCAGAAGAATCTGAATATTATCAGACATATGCTTTTATTCCAATGGATATTATGTGTATGTTAGTTTAAATACTTTGTTTTTTACTTTTAAAATGAAAGTCTATAAATAGCTTGATTTCACTTACACAATAAGGGTTTGAAATATAAGCGTTTTTCTTTGGTTCATAGTTTTTAAATATGTGAATTTGAGAATCAATATCTGAGGAGAATTTTATTGAGTACATTTTATGATCATATGCTCAAAGGAAACTCAATTAAAGATGTAGTGAGATTTCTATTTGAAAAATCTGGATATGGCGTTTTTCCTTATGGTTATGAGAGTACACTTTCTGACATTAAGAAAAAGTTAAATCAAGTGAACTCCAAAAACTCCAGAACAGCAAGAAGAATACGATCTTCTCCAGATCTACTCGTCTATGATGACCAAAGAGACGATGTGATGCTTGTTGAGATAAAGATGCGAAGAGCTCCACGGAAGCAAAAGTCACCAATCTAAAAATCTCGAATTATAAAGAATTTTGGGATGACTCTGTTCTGGTTGTAGTTGTGCCTTCTGGCAACGTATTCTATGCTCAAATGGTGAGTGAACTTGAGATAAAGGAAGAATACAATCTTAACAAGGATTTTCATAAAATTGAAGAAATATTCACTAGAGTTAAAGACGACGATATTACACATTTCAAAGATCAGGCCTTACAAATCATGAAAAAACCGTAAACTAATCAATTTTACCATTACATGTTAATTATTTTATTCTCATAGTTGCTTGCTACTAAGTTTCATGTATTCATAAACTAGTAGGTGAGAAATGCTGAGAGTAGTAATCTGGAACCTTGGATTTTGGCTTCACAGGTCGAAACATGCGAAAGCTTGGGATTACTTGAGAAATCAAATAAAACCTGACCTAGCACTTCTCCAAGAAGTGGGTCCAACAAAAATGTTTAAAGACGAAAGTTTATTACTTAAAAAAGTCCATAGTGGATGAGGAACAGCCCTTTACAGCCAAAACTTGCTAACAGAAGAATTTACGATTATGGAAAAATATCCAGGTCGTTTAGTCTCAGTAAAAATTAAAGTTTCATAGTTGGAGGAGACTTGAATACTGCACGGTTGGCTGAGAAAGTTTGGCCAGGTCATGGTCACGGTTCTTTTTTTGAACGTTTATCAAAAAGCATTTTTTTCGATTGCCACCATAAGTTTCACGAAGTCGAGGAACAGACATATTATCGCAAAGACAGTAAGTATCCATTTCAAGACGACCACTTGTTTGTAAGCCAAAATCTCGCGAATAAGGTCAAATCCTGCTTTGTGCTAAATAATGAAGCAACCAGAAACCTCAGCGACCATCTGCCAGTAGTGGCAGAAATTTCTCTCTAAACCGTAAGTATGAAGCGAGTGTTTTGTGAAAGAAAAAACTATATTCATTTCAACCTACCAAACATACGCTAGATAGTTAACATGTGTAAATATCTTGGAAAATCATAATCACAATGAATGGTAAATTTAAGAGCTGCACTTGTCCTCACTAGCATTTAATCCAAACGATGATTAATCGACCTAAAGTGAATTTTGATAAGCCTGTTTAATGTAATCTTCTATTTCTCCAATTTTGTCTGCTGACGAAATGTTAATGAATCTGTTAGTTTTTCCTCTACCTTTTAACAAATTCCTATCATCTGTTATCTTATGTCCGTAGGGAAAACCAATCTGGAGATAATCTTTTGAAAGCCATATTTGAAGGAAAGTCCTCTTCTTAGTTCTGAAAGATATAGATAATTTTCCAGCTCCTTCTTCAACATCGCTTCCTAACTCAAGTGTTCTTTCTTCAATAGTTCTCGCTACATCCTTCAAGAGAGGTGGCATTTTCGCAATAATATCCTCTGGCGTATTGACTACAATCTCTTTTCCTGCCTTTCCTGTTAAAGATGAGTCTGTTGACCTGTTCGTGAAATAATGAATGGTTGAACCGGCTCATAGCCAATAATGTCATGACTATATCTCTTTACTTCGTAAAGTTCGAAAGGAGACTTAGGATTCGAAAGCTCTTTTTTGGTAACGTGTAAATGTAGGGGCAATGAACTTAACTCTAGTTTGGCTCCAGTCAATATCTTTCATTCTAAAATTTTTATTTTTCTTTTCATTGTATTCTAAGAGAACTTTTTCCTTGTGATCTAACACTAGATTAAGGTAAGTTTGCCCTTGATCCATGATAGAGAGGTCTTGTTTCTTTTTGAACTCAATAATTTCAAAAGCCTTAGTCTCTGAATTAAAAGTCAACGTATCAAGCCAATAGTCTTCCAAGTTGTATTCGGAAGAAACAAATTCTAAACCAAAGATAACTTGAAGGTTATCTTCAGTGATTTTTTGGATTTCTCTCTCAAGATCAAAAAAAGTTTCATTTATCGACGCAAGTCTTTCGCCTTCTATCCGAAAAAGTTTCATTTTTGAATCCCCAACATTAATTTTAACTCTTTACATATAAAAAGTATCTCTAAAAATTAAGGCTATGAGCAAATAGTTGAATTAACTAATAGCTGTTTTTCTGTTTCCCATGTGTGTGTTCTGAAAAACTAATATATAGATTAATAGTAAAAAATAAATCATGACATTCTGGGTTTGTAAGGGTGGAAAAAGAGGCGAACGTGAAAGCCGTTTCATTGAAAACAACGTCATAGCTATTGGTTTTGGTTTACTTGCTGATCTTTCTAAGGTAAAGTCCAAGGAAGAATTGATTTCTTTATACGAAATGGTCTGGCCAGACGCATCCGAAGGTCGCAAGAGGAACCACATCGGGCAGATTTATGCCTTTTTGAGAAATGTCAAGATTGGAGATTTTGTCGTTGTCCCTATGAAGACAAGTGGGACCATTTGGATTGGCGAGATTCAAAGCGAATACAACTTTAGAACTGATTTAGGGTCTGATATGCAGCATACACATAATGTCAAGTGGGTCAAGAAGAACATTGCGAGGGATTACTTTGATCAAGATCTCCTTTATACATTTGGTTCTGCAATGACTTTCAGCAAAAGCTGAGAAACACGAAGCTGAAAAAAGAATAATTGACTTTGTCAAAGGCGCGAAAGAACCACTAAAGGAAATAGAGGAAGAGGAGGAAGCTCCTATTGATCTCGTACAGATGGCAATGGACCAATTGCGAGATCATATCTCACGAAAATTTAAAGGCCATGAGCTCGCAAGGTTAGTGGCTGGGATTTTAGAGGCGCAAGGTTTCAAAACTATCGTTTCTCCGCCTGGTCCTGATGGTGCAGTAGACATCACAGTTCCTCTGGGGCTCTTGGGTTGTCCGAACCGCAGATATGTGTTCAAGTCAAATCTCAAGACTCACCAATAGAAGTCTCAGTTTATAGGGAACTTAGAGATAAGACAAATCGAATGAATGCAACGCATGGGCTGTTGGTTTCTTGGGGAGGTTTTAAGAAAACTGTATTCAATGAAGCGAAAGACGATGTCTTCAAAATAAAACTCTGGGAATCCAAAGAAGTGATAGAAGAGTTATTGCGTAACTACACGAACTTGCCAGCAGAAATCAAAGCCCTTATTCCACTCAAGCAGATCTGGGTCTTAACTGAACTTGAGGAAGAAGAATAGACGCCATCTCAAAATCGTCAAGATTAAAGAGTTTAAACTATAATATGATGTAAACTATAACTACCTACCCTAAATTCTCCAAGATCAAGGTCCCATCTCTATGAATCTCGATCCGAGCAGCCTTTTAAGGTTAGATTTCTGTTAATGAAGAGGTTTTTGGGATAGTGTCTTGATTATTCTTTTTGACCCACTACTTTCAATGTATAACATGACTACTTCGGGTTCTTTGGGAATTTCTTCTCTTATTCTTCTTAAGAATTCGTCACTGTGAATCCAGTCGCGTACAAAGAATAATAGATAGCCATATTTTACTTCGTTACTTACATTCTCCTTTGGATCTTTAGTTTGTTCAAGCGCTGCATAGTCACTTAGTTTTAATCCATCCCACTTCATATGGTGGATTGCATCCTCAAGGCTGGAATTGCGCTCAGCAAGGTTGAATTCAATAGCAATATACGTTTGTTGTTCTTTCTCAATGTCTTCAGTTTTACTGGCACGAAACAACCTTTCATTGACTAATGTTGGATTCCAAATGCACAAGTCGAAATGGCCACGCGATCCTTCCGGCTTGATTTTTAGATGTTTTCTGCTGTATCGTTCCTTCGTTGGGTACTCCTTATGCAATAGAATGCTCTGCTTTTTGTCACATGTTTCAAATATGTCATCCAAACCAGATTGAACCTTTTTACAATAAAGTAGGTTGTAGAGATAGCAGTGCAAATCACTTTCAGTATAAAACAAATAAGGATTCGAAAGGAACGTCTCAACCAATTTATTAATGCATTCTTTTACAATGCCTACTAATACCTTATCCTTAGATGGCACATCCAATTTAGATTGCTCCAGTTTAGATTTAAGGAGGAGGTTTTCAGCCAACTATCTTTTGATTGTATTGGTTGATCACATCTTATATGTTAACTTGTGATTATAAGTTAGCTGAGCTAGCTAGCTAATAGCACAATCAATTTTATTCCAGAGAAGAAATAGATAAGTTATTTTCATTAAGCTTATTTAATAAGCGTAAGCTTTATATACTTTTCTATTTATTCATATCCTGGGGTTCGTTCCATGAATAGAGAGATTCCAAGTTGGGTTGAGCGTCGTTACGAGATTTTGTTGGCCACTTTTGATAGTTCCACTTTTCGGTTTGAGGATGCTGCGAAGGTTTTGATGGACCGCAATAAGGATGCTTGGGAGCAGGTTCCTGTTTTTCTGTCTGAGTTACGGAAGGCGGGTTTGCTTTTGGTTGAGTCTGATGTTCGGGATGCTCGGCAGAAGTTGTATCGGTTAAAGAGCAAAGATGAAGCGTTTGAGAAGAAGCTGGGAAGAGGCGAAATTGATGGTTTGTTGAAGCGGGCTGCGGATTTGATTCGGACCCGAGTTGATTACAAGTTTATTCTCATACTGCTTTTCTTGAAACGTATTAGCGACAAGTGGGATATGGAGTATCAAGAAGCGTACAAGGAGGCTTTGGCTGACGGTTTCAGCGAGGAAGATGCGAAGGCTGAAGCTCGGCGAAATGAGTTTCATTGGTTTGATTTACCTGAAGAATTTTTGTGGGAAAATCTACGTAAAGACGTGAGTGGGCTTACTGAGCGTTTGTCGAGGGGTTTGAAGGTTATTGCTGAGCGGAATCCTGAGCTTAAGGATGTCGTGGACAGTGTGGATTTTATTCAGTTCGCTGGTAGCCGTGAGAACGCGGAGATTTTGCGACAGTTGGTTGAGTTGTTTAGTGAGCGGAAGTTGAATCATGTTTCTGCTGATGTCTTAGGTGATGCGTATGAGTGGATTCTTCGGTATTTTGCGCCTATGAAAGCGAAGGAGGGTGAGATTTACACGCCTCGAGAAGTCATTAAGTTGCTAATCGAGATTCTGGATCCGAAGCCTATGGATAGTGTTTACGATCCTGCTGCTGGGTCTGGGGGGATGTTGATTTCTGCGTTTAAACATGTTGAGGAGAATCTTGGCAAGGAAGAGGCTGGTAAGGTGTTTTTGTTTGGGCAGGAGGCGAACCAGGGTATTCTTGCTTTGGCTAAGATGAATATGTTTATTCATGATATTCGGGATTGTCATTTGGAGTTTGGGGATACTTTTCTTTATCCGAAGTTTAAGGAAGGCGAAGGCTTAAAGCGGTTTGATGTGGTTGTGGCTAATCCGCCTTGGAATCAGGATGGTTATAATGAGGAAGTCTTGAAGAAAGGAGAATTCTGGAAACAGAGGTTTAACTACGGTTTTGTTCCTAAGCAGTCTGCGGATTGGGCTTGGATTCAACACATGATTGCTTCAACGAAGAATGATACTGGAAGGGTTGGAGTTGTCATCGATAACAGCTGTTTGACGAGAGGGGGTAAAGAGGTAGCAGTACGCTCGAAGATCTTGGAAGACGATTTGATCGAGGCTGTTATCTTGTTGCCCGAACTGCTGTTTTACAATACTCCGGCACATGGTGCAATCATGGTTTTTAGAAAGAATAAGCCAGAAGAAAGAAAAGGCAAGGTGCTCTTTATCAATGCGTTCCGATCGGTTTGAGCAGCATCCAGAGGTGCGGAAACTACATAGGCTTGGGGAAAATCACATTAAAAAAGTAGTTGATGCTTACAAGAATTTTCGTGAGGAGAAGGGTTTTTCAAGAATTGCTTCTCTTGATGAGGCCAAGCAGAACGATTTCAATCTTAGTATGACCCTTTACGTGATGCCAATAGTTGAAGAAGAAAAAATCGACGTTTCAAAGGAACTTAGTGAACTTAAAGAATTGGAACGCGAATGGCAAGAAACCGCAAATAGGTTGAAGACTCTTCTCTCTGCAATAAACCAAGTGGTGGGTGAATCCAATTAGTGTTTTACAAACAAACTGATTTCACGGAAACATCGATTGGAAAAAAACCAAGAGACTGGGAGATAGTGAGGTTAAGTGATATTCTTGAAGAAGTGGATCTGAGAGTTAAAGATGTAGAAAACACTGAGAAAATGCAGGTCTTGTCTTTAACCAGAAAATTTGGCTTAATTCCACAGGCTCAACGATTTGAAAAGAGAGTAGCGACGAGTAATGTCGATGAATACAAAATAATTAGACGTGGATGGCTGGTTTACAATCCTTACGTCATTTGGGAAGGCGCCATTTATTTTCTCAAAAACATGGAAGCTGGCTTAGTTAGTCCAGCATATGTTACTTGGATGCCGAGTACTAAGGTAGATTATCTTTTTCTGGATTATTTGATAAGGATAAGGAAAATGCTTAATGAGTTTTTCAAACTATCTGCTGGCGCAGTGCAGAGAAGAAGGGCAATAAAGAAAGTACTATTCTGTAAGATTCAGATTTTACTTCCACCAATCCAAGAACAACGCAAGATTGTAGAAGACCTGTCCATTGTCGATTTCAGCTATTGCGAAGACTGATGAGGTTATTGCAAAGACTGAGCGTTTGAAGAAGGGAATGATGCAGACGCTTTTAATAAATGGATTAGGACACACAGAATACAAACAAACACCAATAGGAAAAACACCCAAAGAATGGGATGTCTTGAAACTTGGCGACATCATTTCGTTAGAATATGGAAAAGGGTTACCGCGAAATAGTAGACTTGAAGGACGCTATCCTGTTGTCGGCTCAAACGGGATTGTTGGATATCACAATAAGGCGTTAGTCAAAGGTGCAGGGATTGTTGTCGGCAGAAAAGGAACCATCGGAGCGGTCTCTTGGATCGATGAGGACTATTGGCCAATTGATACAACTTATTACGTGAAAACTAAAAGAAGTGATGTTTTTTTAAGATGGCTATTCTATGAACTATCACACCTAAATCTGGCAAGGTTGCACTTGGCTGATGTCGTACCGGGATTGAAAAGAAATTTAGCATATTCCAGAATGTTACCCTATCCACCACTTCTAGAACAGCAAAAAATAGCGGAAATCATTATGACGATTGACAAGAGCTTTCAATCGAGCAAATCGAAAAGGCAAGATTTGAACATGTCAAGCAAGGTTTGATGGATTTACTTCTTACTGGTAAAGTTAGGGTTAAGGTGGATTGATTATCCCATGCCATTATTTAGTGAAAAATCCCTCGTGGAAGATTATTTCATCCAAAAGCTTCAGGAAAAAGGCTGGAAATTCGTACCAGCCGACAACCTTGAAAGAGAAAACCTGGAAGAGCCTCTCCTCACTCCCACACTAATTCGTGCATTAAAACGCTTAAACGCTAACCTCAGCATAGGCGACGAAGAAATAAAACAAGTCCTTAAACGAACTAAAACTCAGAACCAGCGGAAGCGAAGACGCCAAAAAAATCCTCAACTACCTCAAATACGGCATCCCAATAAAATTCGAAAAAGAACGAGTAGTCAAATACGTCAGGCTTTTCGACTACGATAACATACAAAACAACGACTTCACCATATCCCGCCAAGTCATCCACCAATGCGGCGACAAACAAATCCGAAACGACATAATCCTCTACATCAACGGCATCCCAACCGCCAATATAGAATGCAAAAACCCCACAAGCCTAACAGAAAACTGGTACACCGCCTATAAACAAATAAAAGAATACGAACAAACAGTTCCAGAACCATACAAATACGTCCAAATAGGCATAGCAGCCGAACAAACAGCCAGATACTTCCCAACCGCCCCATGGCAACAAGAAGACGTAAAAATCCACCAATGGCGAGAACCAGACAAACCGACCCAATAGACTCAACCATAGAAATGCTCACACCACAACACTCTACTCAACATAATTAAAACATTACCTATTCTTCCGCATAGAACACGGCACCACAACAAAAGTCATAACCCGCTACATGCAATACCGCGCATCCGAACAAATAGTCAACCGCGTAATAGCCTACCTACAAGGAAAAGAAACCAAAAACAAAGGCTTAATCTGGCACTGGCAAGGCATCGGCAAAACCCTAACAATGATATTCGCAGCAAACAAACTCTACCGCCACCCACACCCTCGAAAACCCAACCATATTCTTCATCGTAGACCGCGAAGAACTCCAAGAACAACTATACCAAGAATTCACAGCCCTCGACATAACCAAACCCGAAACCATAGACAGCATACACGCATTAAGACAAATCCTAAAACACGACGAAAACCGAGGAAAACGCGGCATCTTCATAACCCTAATCCACAAATTCCGCCCCGAAGAACTAAGCGAACTCCAAAAAGAACTTGACACACTATCAAAAACACACGAAACCATCCAAACCAGAAAAAACGTCATCCTCTTCATAGACGAAGCCCACCGCACACAATACGGAATCCTCGCAGCCCAAATGAAACAAACACTCAAAAACGCCTCCGCCTTCGCATTAACAGGCACACCAATCGCAAAAACAGGCAGAGACACATACCACAGAATTCAGCTACCCACCAAAAGAAACATACCTCGACAAATACTTCATCATCGACTCCATCGAAGACGGCTTCACCCTAAAAATCGCTTATCAGCCCAGATTAGAAAAAGACGTCCACCTCAAAAAAGAAATGCTGGATACATTCATCCAAGTAGAATTCGAAGAAATACCAGAAGAATACCGAGAAAAAACAGAAGAAAAAATCAAACAAAAACTCAACACCATAAAAGTCTTCCTCGAAAACACCGACCGCATAAAACTCGTAGCCCAAGACATCGCACAACACTTCAAAGAAAACCTCGACGGCAAATTCAAAGCCCTCATCGTAGCAGTCAACAGACGTGCATGCGTCCGCTACAAACGCGAACTCGACAAACTCCTACCAAAAGAATACTCAGAAGTCGTCATGACCTTCACCAGAACCGACCCACAAGAAATCCAAGACTACCTAAAAGAACTAACCACCCGATACCACGGCAAAGAAATAGAAGACATAAGGAAAGAAATCAGTCGACAAATACAAAGAAGAAGACTACCCCAAAATCCTCATCGTAACCGACATGCTCCTAACAGGCTTTGACGCACCAATCCTCCAAACCATGTACCTCGACAAACCCCTAAAAGAACACCGACTCCTCCAAGCCATAGCAAGAACAAACCGACCATACAAAGACCTCAAAGAAGCAGGCCTCATAATCGACTACGTCGGCATACTCAAAGAATTCACCCAAGCCTTCGAAAACTACACAAAAGAAGACATCACAGGCGTACTTTCGACCATAAACAAACTAACCCAAGAATTCACCCAGACCATCGACGAAACAATGGCACTCTTCCAAGACATCCCCAAAGACCAATACGACAGACAAACCATGCTAAAAGCCTTCGAAACCATCACAACAAACGAACAAAACGCCAAAAAATTCCAACAAAACTACCGCCACCTCAGAAAACTCTTCGAACTCCTCGGAACCCACGAAATAAAACTCCAAAAACTAAAAGAATACGCATGGCTCACACAAGTCTACGGCTACTACATCCACTGGCTCAGACAAGAACGATATGAAGAATATCGGTATGTTCAAAAATACTTCCAAAAAACCCTCAAATACGTCTACAAAACCACCCAACTCGCCGACATAGAAAAACAATACCCAACCATACAATTCGACGCAGACTACCTCAAAAACCTCCAAGAAAAAGCCAAAACCAAAGAAGAAAAAGCCGCCAACATCCTCTTCACACTAAACCGCTTCATAATCATAGACAAACACAAGAAACCCCATCTACGAAACCCTAACAGAAAAAGTCGAACGCATCCTCAAACTCTGGAAAGAAAAAACCAAAGACTACGAAAAAATCTACAACGAAGCCACCCAAATCATCAACGAAATAAACCAACTCCAAACCCGCCAAAAACAACTCGGCTTCACAGACCTCCAATACGCCATACTCCTAACTCTGGAAAAAACACTTGGACAGACAAAAACCTAACCCAAGACATACAAGAACTCACCAGCAAACTGCAACCACAAATGTTCAAAGGCTGGCAATACCAACAAACCACAAGAAAAACCATAGAACGAGAAATCCGCAAATACCTCAGAAAATACATCAAACAATACGGCATAAGCCTATCCGACCTTGGAACAACTCTACCAAAAAATAATGGAAAGCGTGAAAACCTATGGATAAAGACACAACATCGAATACACACTCGCCTACCGCGACGTAAAACACCCACGCCTCGAATTCAAAACAGGCACCCTACTCCTCATATTGCCAAAAAGCTACAAAAGCGAAAAACAAACCCTCGAAAAATACAAAAAATGGATACAACAGAAACAACAATCTCATAAAAAAAGCCCTCGAAGAAGCAAAAACCAAAACCATCAACCAAAACAGAACAGACAAAGAACTAAGAATCCTCGTTAACACACTCGCCCAAAACTATCAAACAGAACTCAACACAAAGATAAACAGAATCTATTTCAGAAAAATGAAGACAAAATGGGCAAGCCACAGCAAAAACGGAAACCTAACCGTCAACACCCTCCTAAAATACTTGCCACAAGAACCTAATCGAATACATCATCTACCACGAAACAGCCCACTCCATAGAAAGAAAACATAACGAAACATTCTGGAAACTCATAAACAAGAAACTTCCAGACTACGAAACCAAAGAAAAAGACCTACTAACCTACTGGTTTCTAATCCAAAAAAACAAAAAATCGTTTTCAGATTAGATAGACAAAGCTATCAGGATAGGATGATTCAGCTGTCTACTCCAATAGAAAAATATGGGAAAAAGGGTGTAGCTGTCCACTGGCTTGCTAATCAACTCTGGTGCGAGAAACAATTAGAGTTTAGATTTGAATATGGAGAAAAAAAGAAAGAAGAAGAGATTATTGGAACCAAAAGGCACAGTCAACTTCATGAAGAAATTGCTGAATTAATTCCTGTAAAAACTGAAACCACAGAAGATGAAATTGCAGTTCGCCTTCATAATGCCCAAGTAGGCATTACACGACTTAAGGCTACGGGATTGACTAGAGAACTGCCTGTTTTTGGAAGAATAGACTCGATCTTTGTTTTAGAATGATCAATGTAGCTGAGGATAAGAAACGAAATGGTTGAAATTCTTGATCACAAAACCAGAAGGGGAAAAAACATGCCAAGAATTGAACAGATGATCCCTAATGAATTTCAACTCATGTTATATTACAAACTTTTTGAAGATTCAAAACTTGGCTCTTTCACTCACAATGATCTAATGTCTTTCTATAATTTCGATCTATCTACTAAAATAAGCAAAGAATTTGAAGAAGAAATTGTTTCCAAAGAGATACATATAGAACCAAACATTAACAAACTAGCCAGAGCCACATTCAAGCTATTACCAAATCTTCCTGACACCTCAAAAGAACTAACAATTCTCTATGAATACCAGCAAATTAGAAAACTGATAGGTGAACATAGATTCAAGTTCGATGAAAAGAAATTTGCAGAATACATAGACTTTACAAAAGACTACTGGCTAGGCGAAAGAGAAGCTGTAAAAGTCACAAAAGAGAATTCATGGAAATGCAATTACTGCGAATTCAGAATGAAATGTTCATTAGATAAGAGCCAAACAAGCCTATTACAATTTTGAACTCTAAAATGTTTAACACCTTAGAAAAAGGTCTGACATTAATATTTCTCAGCCCCTACCCCCTAGGTTTTTTCAGCATCTGTTGCAGTCAGGGTTCCAGATAGTGCCCCTTTACAAACGTGTTGTTGAACTATCCCCTTTTAGGTCTCGTTAGGTCAGCTAGTGACAGGCATAGAGAAAAATATCTGAATCTATTAGTGGAACCCAAAGCGGACCGTCCCCTGAAGAAATAGACAAAAAAATAGATGCAAGACTGAAGGAGTTCATGCAGAGCCAAGAGTAAAGGAAGCGTTTTTAAAGATGTTAAAGGAGAATGGAAATGAAACCTGTGAGAGCAAAATAGTTGAAACTGATGATGAATTGGTCAAATTGGCTAATAGCGGATATGATTGCCAGGTCATCGGACCGAACAGATGGCTGATGAGGAGAAGGCTGGAAAAATAAGGAGAAGGATGGGACAAAATCTTAGAGATCCCCCTCCCCCTATACGGTCTGGCACATAGGAGTTAAATACGGTTTATGTTTGAGCTCGTATGATGAAAAATTATATATATGACATGATGAAAAATTGGGACTCAAGGGAGTGTAATAAAAAATGCATAATATGGAAAGAATTGGCATGTTAAACTCTTTCTTGGAAGGCTTTCAGAAAAAGTATCGACGCAGTATTAATAATGGGATATATATTGGTCAAAAGATTATGGGATTGCCTAATTACTATCAGGATTTCGAGGGATTTGCTAGGTTGGGCGTGTCTAGTCTTACGCTTCACATAGATTATTCATTCCTATTGGAGAACTCAAATAAGCTTCTAACCACAATATGGACAACTCGCTACTCAAAAAAGCCCGAAACGTAGGAAGTGGTCTTTCAAAGTATTCGCCTGAGGATCTCCAGATGATTACTTGCTTACTTTGGTATAATGGAAATATTTTGAGGGGGGACGAGAACGAAAAAGCAAATATCTTACTCCGTGAACTTTCAACCTAATTTTTCTTCTTCCTTTTCTATTTCTTTTAACTTTTGTTCGGCTGTTTCTATTATTCGGTTGATACGATAATTAAATTTTTTTGGCGGGTTTCTTTCGACAAAAATGTAAAATAATATCTGATATTTTCTAAGAGGCTCCGAAGTATGCCTTAGATATCTCTTCCAGATTTTTTGTAGGAGAAGTCGGGTCATCCTCATCAAAAATGTTATCATGAATTAACCAATAGCGTAGACTTTCCATGTTAATCCCTACAGGACGGATTCTAGCTCTAAAATCAACAATAATCTTCAAGTCTTTAGCAGTTTCCTCTAAGTCTTTTTTCAACTGGATAAAATCTGTTTCTCTATCTCTCACTATTCCTAGAGTTATATTATGGGAGTAGATTGATTTGTATGCTTTTTCCCTATTCATGACTTTTTTTAGAATTTCGTAAGCTTCTCTTAAACTTATCCTTTCCGCTGCTATTACGTCTATGCTTAATTTCCGTGATGAAATTAAAGTCATCATATCCTATAAATTCATTAACACTTGATATCATATCTCTAATGTAATTTGGGATTAACATTAATGCATCAGAAATCATAAAATCAAAAATTCTAGATGTCTTGTGATAGTAGACATTTGTATACATAGATTGTATTGCGTTAAAACTGTTCATTAGAGCACCAATTGCTGATTTTGAAACGAGTAACTTGAGACCATTAACTCTGAAACCATCTATTATCCTTTCGTAATCAATACTTCCATATTCTTTTGTTCCGATATGGTATGAATCTCGTAGTAAATAGTCTAGTTTGTCGCAATCGTATGGTCCGTCAATTATTTCGTGAAGAAATCTAGGTGCATTAGATTCATCTGGTGGAGAAAGTATTTGAATAATGTCATCTACATTAATAGGATCTTTAAACTTATCAGCCAATCTTTCTTTAATAATCTTACGTGACATTTCTTCATGGTTAAACCTAAACTGACTATCTTTTTCTCTCTCGCTCAGTTCCATACAAACATCTTCGAAGAGGTGAGTAAAAGGAGCATGCCCAATATCATGAAGAAGAGCCGCCAGTCTTAAACACTGTATTAATTCTGTAAACGTTTTTTTATCCCACCAATCCTGTAGTGGTTGCTGGTCCAAAAGATTTAGTTGAGCTTTTGTATCCTTTCTTACAATTGGCTCAAAAAATAAAGGGCTTATCTGATGGAAATCTTTACATTGAGAGTAAAGGATATGAAGAAATGCTTTGTTAGCTAAGTACATAACGCCGAGTGAGTGCGATTTCCTTGTATAAGTACCACTCGGATAAACAAATCTTGCAGTGGGCATTTGAAAAATACGGTCAAGCCTCTGAAATTCTTCGGTATCAATTATGTCATTTTCAAACTCATTGATATGAATATAATTGTACAGAGGATCTCTAATTTCTCTCTTCATTTCAAACTCTTTCATTTTAAGTATGGACTTAGAAAATAATCTTTCAGACAACTCATTTTTTCCCTTCTTCACTATGCATTCCAATTTTTTGTTAATAATTATATAAGCTTATTGCATAATTCTTTTCTTTGTGCTGATGAATATTTATTGCAACCTTCTAGGGAATTTCTCCATCTCTCCATGAGGGCAATCATTAACTATAGTTGGAGTTTTGCTCCTTTACGTTCAAGGAAAAACATTCTCAAAAAAAACTTTCACGATTATAGATAAAATGGTTGATGAGGAAAAATATTATAATTAAATCATCACTAAACATATTTTAGTACTACCCTCAGTACTGTCTGAACCACTCTTAGAATCAATCTGAAAACAGTTAAGCCCTTTTCAGCTCTTTTTTGTGTCGAAGAAGAGAAAAAGTTATGCAATGTACGCTGTATAGTCTTTCAGGTGGTTGACATGTATGGGTATGTCGCGTCGGGAAAGGTTCTACGCTGCGGTTGACCTGAAGCAGCCGGACATGGTTCCGATCACGGATCTTGGTCTTGACCCGCCGATCATAGAGGCGATAACGGGCGAAAGCCTAGGCGGGTTCAGCCTCATAGCTGGTTCGGAAGACAATCCCTGGGCAGCCTCGGTCCAAAGCAGAATTGCTCTTGGAAAGGCGTGTCTGAAGGCTTGGGTTTGACGCTGTTCCAGCCATAAGTGACTATGCGCTTTGCAGTATGGGCTACAAGCCTCGGTTTCTTTCTGCAACCCGGTTCATCGACGAGTGGGGGAGAATACTGGATTCCAGGCGGGACACAAAAACAACTTGGTGGGTCAGCGCAACAGTGGAAACCGAAGAAGGCATGGAGAACTACGTGCCGCCTGACCCTGAGGCTGAAGGCATGTATGAGATGGCTGAAAAGTCCATCAAACCTCTTAAGGATAAGGATGTCGCTGTTGTCTGTCAGGGACACGCAGGTTGGCATATGGCTTTCCAAGTTCGAGGTGGAATCGACAAACTCATCATAGACATGTACCGCAAACCTTTAGCAGCTGAGGAAATTTATGGACAAAATTGCTGAAACCTGCCGTGGCATGGTAAAACTGATGCTTGAAGCCGGCGCTGAAGTGGCGTTCATAACAGACGACTATGCGGACTGCCATTCGCCACTGATGAGCCTGAAACAGTTCAGGGAGTTCGAGTTCCCAACATCCGCAGCATGGTCGCCTTAGCCAAAAAGAACGGAGTCCCGGTTCTGAAACATTCAGACGGAAACGTTTACCCGATTCTTGACGACATGGTTGAGGCTGGAATCCGCGGCATCCACCCAGTTGAGCCGGGAGCCATGGACCTGAAAGACGTTAAAGCAAGGTATGGAAGCCGAGTCTGCATCCTCGGAAACGTTGACTGCCGCTACGTTCTGCCCTTCGGAACAGAGGAAGATGTTAGAAGAGATGTCCGCCGATGCATAGACGCCGCAGCCAAAGACGGAGGCTACATTCTCGCATCAAGCAATTCGTTACACGCAAACTGCAAGGTCGAAAACATATACACAATGGTTGACGAAGCCAGAAAATACGGCAAATACCATGCTTAAAACTTAACTTAGACCTTAGAGCTTTTCATTAAATCGGTTAGTGGAAGCTTTATTGAGGATTAAGGTTGTGATTTTTTATACCTGAAGTAGTGTTTTATTTGTGATGGCTAGCTAGCTAGACTTTGCTACATTGAGACACCCATAAGACCTATTTGGTCGGGTCAATGTTATGTTTTGTTTCTAAAAAAATCAACCTTTGTTGACGTCGAAATATATATTTGGTTCAAAACCAAAGTTTTAGAGACAGATGATGCTTCAATCAGGAAATTCTTAACGCAGGTTTGCAATTATGTCAGATAATTATCCGTCCGAAGCTGAAGTAGAATCATACTGGCATGATGCACTTTTAGAAGTGCTCAAAGACCCCGAACCAATAGAAAAAATTGAACGTGCTGCCAAGCCAAACGAGGCCTATGACTACCACGCTGGGTTAGGGACATGGCTAAAGTTTAAAGGCACTGACGGACAGCCCTTCTGGTGCCTATGGCAGGAATGCCCAATATCCGGCATTCACAAGACCCTAATCCATGTACCCGGGTATGGAACAGAAACATCATCTCATCCAGACTTAGTTCACGCTGGATACCACATTCTTCATATTAACCCAAGAGGCTACAACGGACCAGACGGACCCGGAAATTTTGGCTGGAGAGAGCAAGACAACACACCTCAAGTCCTTTATAAAAACCTCGATAAGCCTAGGGAGTATGGATACCGCTTCTGGTTTCAAGACGCCGTCATAGCATTCCGATGGCTACAAAAACAACCAAGAGTTGACACAAAATTCGGATTCTATGGCAGCAGCCAAGGCGGAGGAGCCTCACTCATCCTAGCCAGCATTCTCTCAGACGAAAACATCGTTGGAGCAGTAGCTGCTGATGTTCCTTTCCTCACCAGTTTTCGCATGGCATACTCAAAAGAAAACAAAGGAGCATACGCAATATTCATTTCTCACCTACCGAAAGACAAGAAAGCTTTCCAAAAAAGCTTCTATACTTTAGGTTTCGTTGACACCATACTCCACGCCAAGCGCATGAAGTATCCAGTACTACTCACAGTTGGAGAACTTGACGACGCATGCCCAACTGACACAATACACTCATTATACGAGAGGCTGCCCAACACCAGAGCAATCATCGAGCTTCACGGTCAAGGCCACGCTTACACACCAAACTTCCTAAAACTCGCCCAGACATGGTTCGACATGTACCTGTAAGAATAGAATATTTTTAAAAGCCAGTCAGCTTAAGCTTTCAAAAATCTGGTCAGAATTAAATTTTAACCTTTTTCTCTCTCTTATTTTCTTTCTTATCCGCTTTGCAATGTATCGAAGAAGTCAGCTAACTTAATATCTTTAGCTAGTTAGCTCTTGAAGATGCTTTTATCCGAGTATATCATATTTCTCTAAGTTAACCTTATTTTTGACTTTTCTGCCAGCAAAGAAGTCGACTAATGCCTGAAGCGTCACCTCACCTATCTTCTTCATCCCATATGTCCCCATGCCTGCGACATGAGGTGTGACTACGACATTCCTAAGCTCTCTCAGAGGAGACTCAGTTGGTAAAGGCTCGGGATCTGTGACATCAAGGGCAACGAAAATTCTTCCTGTCTCAGCTTCTTTTAAAAGCGCTTCTTGGTCTATGACCTTCCCACGAGAAGTATTAACTAAAACTGCTCCATCGCGCAGAAGTTTTAGGTGGTGTTCATTTATCATGTGATAAGTTTCATCCGTTAATGGTGCATGAATACTTACAAAGTCTGACCGACTGAACAGGTCCTCAAGACTTGTTTTCTTGATACAAAGCTTTTCTGCATCCGAGACTAATAGATAGGGGTCGTAAACCAAAATCCTTACGTCAAAGGGCTGCAATAGGCGAATGACTTCTCTCCCTACAATACTTGCTCCCACAATTCCAATGGTACTACCATTAACCGTTAAAACTTCTCTAGATATGCTTGGGTCTCTCCATAACGCTTTCTCTTTAAAATTTACTGCATAATCAATCAATCTGTGGCTCATCATAATGAGTAAGCCTAAGGTTGTTTCTGCAACATTGTATGCAATAGCCCTCGGAGCATTACAAATACAAATCTTCTTAGGAATAATAAACCTTTGAATAACATCATTGGTTAGTATATTCTTCACTGAGCCAGCTGAGTGAACAATGATCCTCAAGCTATCAGCATTATCAAAGACATTTGCTGTCAAAACAGGAGATCCCCAGCCTGTAATCAAAGCGTCGAACCCCTTGATTCGGGTAGCCACTTCGTCGGATGTGTAATCTCTGGTTAAAACGTTGAATTCCACATCAAAGTTGTGCTTCAACATGTTGAAAGTCGGTTTGGAAAATACATACTCCAGGTGATCCCTTGTGGGGATGCACAATATTTTCTTTTTTGGCATTTCTATTTCTCCTTCAGTTGTACAATAATAGTTTTAGTGGCATGTCTCTTAACTTAAGAGATAAAAAAGGCTTTATGCATTGCTACTCTTTTGAATAGCTAGGTAAGACTATGAGGATTCTGATGTTCACGAAGATGTTGAAGAACAAAGGAAACCTACCTATTGATAAAGCTGCAGATATTATTGCTGAGATGGGATTTGAAGGTGCAGACCTCACCGTTCGTGAAGAAGGATACGTTCTTCCTGAAGATGTCCTAAAGAGATTGCCTGAGGTAGTCGATATCATTAAGTCTAAAGGTCTATGTGTTCCCATGATTACAACAAATATAACTGACGCGAAGACAGGTCATGCTGAAGAGATTTTTAAGATGGCTGCACATTGCGACGTTGAATACATCAAGCTTGGCTACTGGAAGTACGAAGGCTTCAGCAAAATCAAAAACCAGATTGATGAAATAAACAAGAAGATCGATGCAATCTGCTCCTTAAGCGAGAAATACAGTGTCACTGCGACCATTCACATTCATGCTGGACCATATATGAGTGGTGATCCGGCATTACTGTATATGTTTTTGAAGGATCGTGATCCTAACCTTATAGGCGCATATATAGATCCAGGACACATGTTTGCGGAGTTAGGAGCCCAAGGCTGGGAGATGGCCATCGACCTACTCGCACCTTACATACGACTTGTCGCGACTAAAAATTATCGTTGGGTTAAAGTAACCGATGAGCATGACAATATGAAGAAATGGAAGATACAGATGTTGCCTTTAAAGGAAGAAATTGTGCCCTGGCCTGAACTTTTTAAACGGCTGAAGGAGATAGGTTTCAACGAGTATGTCTCGGTTCACAGTGAATATGAAGACTTGGACTTTCAACATTTAATTTTTCAGACAAGAGAAGACCTAGGATACCTGAAAACCGTACTCAAGGATATTTATTAACTTCTTGAATTGGCGCAATACCTACTAACATTGAGGATGACATAATTGACATTAGACTCGGACATCAAGATTCTGAAACTTGCCCCTTTTTTTAAGACTGATAACTTCCGTGTTCCCTTGAAATTTGGCAAAGTTGTTGTCAATGAGTCCACTTCTATGATCGTCAAGGCCACAGTTGAAAACAAGAAGGGTCATGTGACAGATGGCATAGGTGCAATGCCCATTATGGATCAATGGGCGTTTCCAGACTTTACGATACCTCATGAAAAAAGCTCAGGGCAATGATGATAGTAGGTGAAAAAGCTTGTCGATTCCTAGAAAAAAGTTCATCAAAAAAATATGCACATCCAATTAATATAATGTTAGGAGCAAAACAAGAGATCTTCAAGATCGCAGAGGAAGTTGACAAAGAGCTTGGCCTTCAAGTCAACATGCCAGTTTTAGGTGTTCTCGTAGCTACTTCGCCTATAGATGCCGCGTTACATGATGCTTTTGGACGTGTGAATGGGATATGCTCTTACGATGGTTACAGCCCGAAGTTCATGGAGCACGACCTTAGCTTCTATTTAGGAGATGAATTTCGAGGTAGATACATTTCAGACTATCTTAGACCGAGTTATGTGAAGGAACTTCCAATCTTCCACTTAGTAGGTGCCTTGGACAAGTTGACAAGGGATGAAGTTGATGCAAGCGACCCAAAGGATGGATTGCCTGTCAGCTTAGAGGAATGGATTGAACGCGACGGTGTCTTCTGTTTAAAAGTGAAGCTGAGTGGGACAAATATCGATTGGGATGTCCAGAGAACAAAGTCCGTTGCCGAGATAGCTCAGGAAACTCTCAAAAGAAGGGGACGAGAAGAGTTTTACCTTTCATCGGACGCTAACGAGATGAACCTGAACCCAGATGCAACCTTGGAATATTTAAGGAAATTGAGAGAAGCCTCGCCGATGGCGTTTAATCGGCTTCTCTATTTAGAGCAGCCTACTGAAAGAGAATTTGTTAATCACATGTTTTCTATGAAGGAGGTTGCGAATATTAAGCCTGTGCTCGCTGATGAGGGTGTAACGGATTTTAAGACTTTTGACTTGGCACTTAACCTTGGGTGGTCAGGGGTTGCTGTAAAAGCCTGTAAATGGTATTCCTCGAGTCTCATATATATCGCTAAGATGGAGCATAAACGAATTCCATACTCAATTCAAGACCTAACATGCCCAGGCTTGAGCTTTGGTGCACTCGGCGAGTCTAGCCAGCCGCACAAAACCATTAAAGGGATTTGAATATAACGCCAGGCAATACCTACCCTTCGCCTATCAGGAGGTTCAAAACAGGCATAGAAGCCTCTTCGAAGTAAAAGACGGAATCATCCGAACAGACTCATTAGAGCCAGTAGGTCTAGGTTCCTCGATAAAGGGACTCAATCTATAACCATGTTGCTAAACAATAGGGTAAAGAAAGTGTTATTGGCTAGCTACTATGTCTTGCTTTTCCATCGGGCAACTTCCCGCAGAATCTCTTGGTACAACTTCAAGGAAGGTGAATTACGTGTTCCTCGTCTTCCCCCGGGACTTGCATTCAAGGTTCCTCCAGCATTAGGATGAGGTGTAGGTTTACTATTCAGATCAATCTTAGCTGATATGATGCCGTCAGAACTGGCTTCAACCAAGGCGTCTCCAAGCGTATCCATGATGACTGCGTTACTAAACAAGGAAGCTACTACGAAGTAAACATTATTATCGATAGCTCGGGCAGGTAATAATTTCTTTTCATATCCAGCGTTGGGAAAAAGAATAATTTCTGCACCCTTAAGTGCAAGAAGCCTAGTTGTCTCGGCAAACCAGTCTGTCGTAACAAATAACGATTCCCACAGTACCAAAATCGGTCTTAAAGACTGGAAGATCATCTCCTGGACTACAACCTTGAAGTTCTTCTGGCCAGTAGGGATGAACCTTACGATACTTTCCAACCACATTCCCCTTTCTATCAAAGAGAACTGCAGTATTGAAGACAAAATTTTGCTCTCGCTCGTAAAAGCATCCACAGACATATGTTTGATATTTTTTGGCCTTTTCTTTCATCATTTTATATGTTGGACCAGGTATAGGTTCAGCCACTTCATAGAGTGAAGTTTGGACGATTGAATATGCATTCATAGCTTCTGGAAGACAAATTAAATCAGGTTTATACGATGCCGCAAGATCTATCAGATCAGCCCAATACTTTAAATTCTTTATTAGCATACTAGGCTGGCTTGGCTTTCCCCGCATAGTTACTACAGTAACGTATCTTGGTTTTGGAGGCTTATCTTCAATAAATTCTACCAGATTCCATTTAACTTCACCTTCAGCGATGAAGCGTAAAAGAAGACCTAAATCTACGCCATTAAGCTTCTTTTTTAGCTGTGAAAACTTGTTCACCAATTACGTAGTCTTTTTCCTTATAGAGGTGTTCTATATAATCTTGAGGGCATTGAGTTTCAGGATTATTTCCCACCCTCCAGGTTAGCATATTAAGAACATTGAGGTTTAGGTCATCGATTCCAGTAAATTGAAAACGTACTTTAAATCTGTAGGTTTTGCCACCTTCAACTGGAATATGCCTCGTCCATCTACCAAAACAGTATGGGTTCCCACCTCCAGCAATTACAAGAACGTCTCCACCGGATTCAGCCTTCTCAACTCTGAATTTGGGTGCTAGCGATGGTTCTGGAGACGATGAACTCCAAGAATCGGTATCTTCCACAAGATTTTTCGTCATTTTTTTCATCAATTTCATCAATGTCATGAAAGTGAGTTATTAAAACTTTGGTGCTGTGAAAACATAGGATAACTTTGTGTTGTGTCTTTTTTGATGGAATCTAGCTCCCAGTCCGTTCTGGATACTAAGTTGAATCGCAAGTTAGCTAATTTAGAAGGGAGGATTTTAATAGTGAAACATTGTTATTCCATGAAGCGTTGTGAAAATGGATAAGATAAAAATTGGAATGATTGGGGCAGGCGGTCGTGCGCAAACGCATTATGCTTCTCTATCTGAAATGAGCGATATAGAAATGATGGCAATATGCGATTTGAACGAGGAGAGGGTGAAATCCACCGCAAATAAATATGGAATCAGGGGGCGATACACAGACTACAAATTAATGCTTAAGAAGATGGATTTAGACGCAGTATACATCATTATGCAACCAACGTTTTTAGATCCCCTAGTGACCTACTCTCTCAAACGAGGTAAAAATATATTTATTGAGAAGCCACCAGGCACCGATGTTAAAGAAACAATAAAATGGGCTAAACTAGCCAAAGAGAACGACTGCAAGACCGCGGTCGGCTTCCAAAGGCGCTTTCATCCCTGCGTCGTTGAGGCGAAAAAGATTGTGGAGGAAAGAGGAAGAATCCTATATTGTATGACGGCATTCCATAAGTATGGTGAGTGGAAAGGTGAATATGACAGTCTTACCCATGATGTTGTCCACGTAGTGGATTTACTGCGTTGGATTGGTGGCGACGTCAAGAAGGTTCGAAGCCTAAGCGGGCAACTATACAACAACACACAGGATCATTTGAACTTTTACACTGCCGTGTTAGAATTCGAAAGTGGCGGAGTGGGCATCCTTACCAGTAATAGAACTTCGGGCGGACGAGTCCTATACTTCGAGATGTACTCCAAAGGCATCTCGGCCTATGGTGACATTCCTGGGATACGTGGAATAGATTATTACAAAATCCTGAAGGACAATCAACCCTATCAAGAAGTAAACATTGTCAAGAATGAAGAAATAATTGGGAACAACGCACCACAAACGCATCTTGACGGTTCTTTTCAGATAAACCGCAACTTCATCGACTGCATAAAGGCGGACATGCAACCCATAACAAACTTCGGAGACGCTGCTAAAACAATGGAAGTGATAAAGGAAATCCTTTCAGGTCCGCATCTGCCTTCTGTCATGTAGCTGAGCTAGTCAAATATCGATATAATGATTGAAGATTTAAGGTGTTTCAGGTGGAAATTAACTGGTCTAAAATAGATTTGGGTGGAACGGGCGCAAAAACTTATGAAGGGTTAATAAAATTATTTCTGGATGTTTTTTCGTATTCTGTCATTAAAAAGAATTATGATCATAGTATGGATGAAAGCATACATTTTGTTGAAAAAATGCTAGATAGTGACCCTAAACAACGGTATGTCCAATATTCCGCATTTATTAAAAAAATAATTAAGCATTTTAATGAGTCAGGCATTTCCTGTTATACTGGTTTATTATTAACGATAGATACCAAAGAAAAGGCTGAATTGTTTCTTCAAAAAACTAATATTACAATTAACGATTTGATCGGGTTTCTTCACTATCTACGAAGTTGGGTTCTTCCCCAAAAAATTTATTTAAGTGAATTAGTGGACAAGGAAAACATGATGAACAGAAATTCGCAATGACTTTACGTAAAAACAATATTAAGTTCACCCTTGATTTATTCGAGGTGGGACACACAAAAGCGGGAAGAAAAAAATTATCGAAAGAAACTAGTGTTCCCGAGGAGTTCTTGTATGAATTACTAAACAAGGCAGATTTTAGCCGCATCCCATTTTGCAGAGGGAAATGTGTAAACCATTATTACAGTATGGGATTCAAGACACTTGAGCATCTGGCCAATACAAGCCATAAAGAGATAGAAAGAATGTTCACCGAATATCAAAAACGAATTAACAGAAATATGAAATCAGCCTTAGACCCATATCATGGGAGTATGATAGCAAAAGCCCTGCCAAAGATTGTCGAACACTAATTAAAACAAGCTAGTTCTTTTAAGAAATGAGAATACCTTACTCTAGGTTTTTTGTGTGATGTATTATTCTCTCTCACATGTGTATGAGTATATTTTTTCGTATTGTGAGGAGAGAGAGGTAAAGGACTAGAGAAGGACGGATAGAAAACGTTAGTAGTTGTAGAAGAAGAAAAGATTAAATTTTTAACCCCCAAACCAAACCCAATCTCACTCTCACCCTCATGTTTTCTACGATAAGCTTTTATGATCATGCAATGAAGAGAATTGTTGGAGGAGTTTGAAGATGTTTCTTGCTGCGAAATACTATATTAAGGCGGAAAAAATGGCTGAATATCAGAAATGGCTCCTTTCTGACGATGCAAAAGACCTTTTCAAAAGAGAGGAAAAGGAAACAGGCTTTAAATACATTGACACATACTTCCCCATTCTTGGATTTGGCGATGATGCTATTATCGACTGGTATGAAATTCCCAATTGGGCAACTTTAGACAAGATAAGGGCATCAAAAACTATGCAAGAGTACTCTGATAAGACATGGGACTTCACGGATAATACGAGGTTTGTTTCAAGCGTGGTGTACCGAACAACAAGTGATGTGCAAACGCCTGTTCCACCTAAAAAGAAATAACCAACAACCAGCGATGTTCAAGTCTTTGCCCCACCTAAGAAAAAAATAATCCGCCCGTTTCTCTTTTTTTGTGTATAAAAAATAAAATATAAAAAATAAAAAAAACACACAAATATTGTTCAATTCATATCCATATGTCTATCAAGTGAAAACCGAGAATGACCGAGTAGTGAACGAACAATTACCGAACAATGAACGAACATATAACCGAACAATGAACAAACAACAAACGAACAATAACCGAATAATGATCGTTAATCTGCGGTTACTAACCGTTCAAGTTCCATAAAATATTATTGATGAGTTTTCGGAAGCTTAGAAAACTTCGAATTTGCTTCTCTTGTCTACCATAACGAAAAACAACTCTTGGTGGTGGCTTATCTCCCTTTGGCGAAACCTTCAAGGTTGAACCTTGCTTTATACATTGCATCAGAAACCATTTGAGCAATCCTTGATTATGCGATAAAAGAGTAACCCAAGCTACTATCCGCATATTCTCAGACCATGACTAGCTCACTGGCAGTAAGCAGACCTTAGAAACGCTGATTAATGAAGAAGCCTTGTTGTTTGCTAAGTTTCTGAGAAATGAAAGAGAAACATGGATTCCCAGACTTCCATCTCCATATATCTCATTTGGCATCAGGCTCCACCCTAACACTAAGGTTTCCAGCTACTGCAAGTCGAGGGAGGATGTGTGACAACAGACTGCTCTGCACTTGAGCTGGCGAACTTTACCATTTTGGCTAGTTTGTGTCCAGCCATTCTTCCCCTTACGGTCACTCTGTACCCAGCCATTTTTGGTAGTAATGTAGATTGTACATTCAGTGTTCTTCATGCTATTTCCTCTCTTCTCTCTAAGCTCATCAAATATCTTTTTCATTATCGCTACTGGATATAATCCAAATAGTTTGACTGAATCAGTAATAAATGGAGGTAACTCTGGATAGTCTTTCTTGTAGTCTGTTTCCCGATCTATCCAGATAGCTTCTTTGAGAGTTAAATCAGAAATTCTATGAATGATAGAGGTCTTCTGCTTTAGGCTAAGCTTAGAGGAGAGGAAGCATGATGGCTAAGAAGAAGCCTAAGCGTAAGAAGGCTGATGAGATCATAGACGAGTTCGTTCTTGATATGTGGCGAGAACGTGGTCGCTTGTGCAGAGAAGCGCCTGATTACATCGTTTAGTGTTTTTTGTGTGAGTCGCACACACGCCTGTGCGTGTGTGAAGAGGGTAATATATAGAGTAATAGAAAAGTAAAGAGAGAAAGGTTAAAAATTTAATCCCCACACACTAAATCTTTTATACGCTCTTGCTTTCCTTCTCATTCACTCACACATATACACTCTCTCTAAAAACACACACACAAAAAAACACACATTGACACAACAAGTCTATACGAACATAAAAAGAGGTGGAAGTTGAAGTCTGGAATGGTATCAGTGAGGTTATGTTCCCTTCTTAGGCGTAGGTACAACTCCGAGTTGCTGCATCAAGCCCAGAGTATCAGATATTCCCCATTCTTCCACGATCTTGCCGCCAACGACACGGTCGATGGCGATTGCCTGCACCTTCACCTTCTTATTGGTTGGGGGGATGCCCATAAATTCACCTTTATGTGTGCCAGTCACTGTGCAGCGTACCGCTACCTTGTCCCCTTCGACGACCATGTCATCCAAGGTGTAATGAAGGTCGGGAAACACGTTGAAGTACTCGCTCATAGATTGTTTTAAGTCCTTAAGGCCGTGTATATCCTCGCTCTCGGTGCTACCGTGATAGACGAAGTCAGTGGCATATACCTCGTCCATTACTGCCATGGCAGCCGCCTTTCCCTTGTTGTGTTCCTCTAAGAACATGACGCTCGAGCGCCTTAATTTCTTTTATTGACATTACGAATCACCCTCCAAGAATTTAAGCGCGCGTGAATATTTAAGCCTAAAATAATTCATTGAGCACAGAAGAAGAAAAGAGAAAAGAAATATCGAGAGAATTCTCGATAGAAGTTAGAAATCAAAAATAGACGTTCTGGGAATCCATGTTTCTCTTTCATTTCTCAGAAACTTGGCAAATAAAACAGTTTCCTCGTTAAATCTTGTACGTTCCATCCTTCCTGATAAGTTATCAATTGTGTAAAAGAAGAGATAAAGAAGAATGTCCTGATCCAAGGATTGATGCTTACATTTGTGGATAGTTCTAATGGCGTTTACAGAAACACTTCAATTAAGAACGCAATTTAAATTCTGTTTTTCCTCTAATGGCACAATCTTGATAAGCTCGCCTAACTTCCATCGGATAACTCAATCAAGCTCATCTTCCGAGTCAGCTAGTTTTCAAGACAAACACTTACTTGACCTTGACCCTGAGCTTCTCAACTTCAGTCCAGACTTCTCCTTTCCTAGACCCAGGAACAATCAGAGCGTCCCATTTGGGGAACCAATCGTCCATGAGTTTCATTAGTTCTGGGTCTTCACGCACAGCCTTCATCCATTTGTTGTAATCTTCACGGTGCTCATACTCATCCAGGAACATCCAGTTTTCCTCAGACGATCCTTCTTCAGAAAAGGTGAAGAACCGAGACCTAGTGTAGTAAACCTTCTCTGGATGAGACCTCTGGTAGTCCATTATTTCACGCCAGACCTCAAATTGCTTTTTACTATTCGCTTTAGGAACACGCCATCTAACAATATTTATAAACATTCCAATTCGCTCTTTTACTTTGATTAATCCGAATTATCTCTTTTTTGATATTTAAAATGTTATTGCATTGTGTGTTTTCTTTATTTTTTATATAGAGAAGTTTGGATTTGACTAAAATTTTCATTACTTTTAACTAAGAAATTCAATGATTGAAAGCGACTTCTTGCATATGTCTTTTTTCCATCTTTTTCTGTTTGTTTGAACCAGCAAAGTTCTTGAATGAAAATTATATATTATTGGTAAGTCATTGTGACATTTGGGTATTACCTACATGGGGAAAATAAAAAAGAAGTATTGTTTTTTCATTTATGTTTTTTTTCGTCTTTTTCATCTCAAGTCGTTTATGCTTGGAGCAATGGTGGCTTCAGTTCAGATCCATCCAATCTAGATTGTGGGACTCATGATTGGATCGCTCAGCACGCCTTAGACTGGCTACCAACTAGCTCCTAAAAATAAAAAATTGGGAGCTATTATTGTTCTTTGGAACCAGCCAACTTGGACCGAACATGATTTTTCCATGGTTTTTTAGCTCGGTTTGCCGCCGCATCTCCTCATTACTAAGAGTACAACAATCACAGCGACTGCTGCAACAGCTGCCCCAACGATCACGTACATCATTGGAAAGCCCTCAATAGGCGATAATGTAACATTTGGGTTGTCGTTCACTGTTTCTATGCACGGTATTGCTGCCCCAGTGAACCAGAGACCTTGATTTTGGGTACGAGAGGCCAGAAGTTGATTTGCACGACGACATTGTGGTCGGATTGAATTGTGTGAGTTCCTGGCACAGTGTATAGTAAGCCAACGTTAGCCTGCAATGTTTGGGTGTTGCCGTCAATCATTAATTGGGTTGCCTCGCTCGCGAAGAAGTATGTCTCGACATGTGCATCGGTGGGCAAATGAATCATTGTGTCTTCTGCTGGTTGAATGGTAATGAACATCACTCCATTCCCGTATCCGGCGTATGTTCCTCCTTGCTGGGCTTTTGCTTGTTCGATGTTGCCGCTGTCAGTGTAGCATACCGTGATTGGGTTGTCGCTTTGCAAAACTATTGCGGAGTATTTCGGTTTAATCGTGATCCCGCTTCCGCCCGTCACTGAAATCTCGTTTATTAATTGCTTAGTGTCAAGGTCAAACAATTTCACTTTCGTGTCTTGGGAAGCCAATATCATGAATCCATAATCTTTGACATTATCCCAACTCTCTCTATTAGATCGTGTTATGAAGAACGTTCCAACGAACCCTCCTTCAGCAGCAGGAACTGGATAACACGAATTTCCATTATAATTTCCCCCCGGGCCAGGGATCGAACCTGACTGGACCATGATGTTGCCTGTGGACTCGATTCTGTAGACTTTGAAGGGTTCAAGCATTATGCACTTGTATGAGTTGGCGTCAAGCGAATATGAGTTCGAACCACCCTCATCGTCAGTTACCGTGACTGTCGATTTTTCAACAGCCAGTATGGTATAGAATGCGCCATATCCTTGGTCAGTGTACAGGCCCATTTGCTCGGAAGCCATCAACATGAATTCCTTGTCGACGTACAAACCGTTAACGGATGTATAGTAGGTGTGGGGCAACGGTCCTACCAATGCATCGGCGGACGGAATTTGCTGATAATTCAGTAGTTCCACAGAAACCATCTTGTCTGAGACTACCTTGAAGTGCGTGCCATTATCGAGCAAAACAAGAAGCTTCCCCATGCTGTTTAAGTTACCTTGAGAAATCCGAATGCTCGTCGTTAGATCGTAAACCTCCACGTTGGTGTCGTCCGCATATGCAACAATCACGAGCAGCGATTTTGTTGCTACCATGAAACCGTTCTGGGCTAATGAGCCAGCGAGTAGTCCTGAGTTTTCAGGTCCGAGTATCCAGCCTGATGAAAGGTTCAACCACGGGTTTTCGAATTCGGCCCAATCGTTGAGAATGTATCTGTAGATTTCTGCGGGAACAACGCCATAATAAGTGTAATCCGGATTTGCCAAAGACAAATGAACAGAGACAAAAAACGGAAGAGAAAGATGAATTATGAACACGGAAATAATCACATGTTATACTAAATATCAAGCCTTTCTTAAATCCATACTACACAATCCTCCTCACTGCAAAGGTATACTCTCTTTATGTGTGTTAGTTTAAGAACTTATTCTTTTTTTATAGTCCCCTCCTTTTGGTTCTTTGTGACCATAAGGATAGAACAGATATCTCTTTTAAGCAACCCTTTTTATTTTCATGATATATTATATAGGTGATAGGTATGGTGTTTTGTCCAAAATGTGGCAAAGATCTTCCTGAAAACGCGTATTTCTGTCCTACATGTGGTGTAAGAAACGGGAAAGGTCAGAAGCCAACGCTCCCATACCCTATGGAGACATGCTCTCTGGGATGGCTCGGTACAGAGGCTCAAAAGACGATGCGATTTGAAGGTAATGTCAATGCTAATGCCATTGTTCTGGCAGTAGCGAACAGAAACGGTCCGATAAATGTATCTACATGGGACCATTTCCCGGATATCGGATTGAGCTGACGATTAAGGCGAAAGGATACACAGATATCGAGGCGCAGAGCATCATCGACAGCCTTAACATAAGCGTGACCGAACAAAGAGTCCAGAACGCATTGAGAATCGTGCTGAATTATGATTTTCCCGATATTTGAGAAAGCTTGCAATTGAGGTGACTGCAAGGCTTCCCACCTCGCTGCCCAATAAGCCTTGACCTTCAGTCGTCCAACGGCGGCATCTACCTCACCAACATCAACGGAGACTCAATTGACATCCAAACAAGCAACGGTCAGGCTGGTTCTAAACAATGTTTACGCGAACAATACCCAAGGTTCCAGTAGCAACGGCGCAATCACAGGTGAGATTGAGGCAGTATCCACGGTCCTTAACACAAGCAACGGAAAGATCGAGCTCACAATCCCATGCAAAAACAGCAGCAACTACAATTTAGAAACAAGCAACGGGCAGGTGGCCCTCACCGTTTTGTCATCGTCGAACGTGGCGTACAGACCTAGACCTTTCAACAAGCAATGGCAAAGTCACGATAGACCTGACTGCCCTAGAATACACTAAGAACGAGAGAACCAGCAAAATTGCGAGAACAACGGGATTCAAGGACCAAAATGTCCAAGTTGTAATTCGGGGTAGAACCTCAAATGGCAACATCAAAATCGGTCCCTAATCATGATAGACAGGCGGTATGAATAAAGCCGCTATTTAGATCTGTTCATTGACGTTATCAATGACATTCTTTTCAATGCAGAACTCAATGATTCAATTTAGTTTTGTGTG
>CAVQNT010000002.1:0-1006575 GCA_963714275.1 Candidatus Bathyarchaeota archaeon | reverse complement strand
AAGGTATGATTCTAAATATGCTTGTGAATCGGATGATGTTCATTCGTGTAATTTTATAGGCCGTAAATCTGTTCTAGTGACGACCGGCGGATGGAATGAGAAATATTGGCCTGGTGAAGACACGCTAATTTGCAGAGCGATAAAGAGTCTGGGCAAAAAATTAGTTGAGGCTCCTGATGTAGTTGTCTATCATCATCGGAGGCCTCTATTCCGGAAGCATTTAAAGCAAGTGTCAAGTTACGGTCTTCACAGAGGTTTCTTCGCTAAAAAATTCAAGGAAAACTCTCTAAGGTCTTTATATTTCGCGCCCTCGTTTCTTGTCGCCTTTCTTTTTGCAGGAAGCATGCTATCTCTTTTCAATGATTTCGCTCTAACTTTGTTTTTATTATTAGTAGCTGGATACTTGGTCCTTCTCTCGTCGCTTCGTTCATCACGGTTAAAGCGTTAAAGTTGATTCCTATTGTTTGGTTGGGGACGATTTTAACTCACTTGTCTTACGGCATCTCTTTTATAATTGGTATAATTAAGAGTGACCTTGAAAGATGAAAGTTCACATTTCTTACCCACCTCTAGAGAACAAAAAAGGTGTTCCTTTGCTTTCGCAGAACCGCCAGTTCCAATGGTTTTCGGAGACAACTTATATTTATCCTGTTGTTCCAGCCTATGCGGCTTCTCTGCTTGAGAAGTCTGGTTATAATGTTGTCTGGGATGATGCGATAGCCGAAGAGAAGACTTATGATCAATGGTTGAGGGGGGTCGAAAAGGCTCTGCCTGATGTTATGATGGTTGAGACGAAGACCCCTGTTGTTAGGCGACACTGGAAGATTGTGGAGATATTAAAAGGGTTAGTCCTGAAACTAAGGTTGTCCTTGTTGGCGACCATGTTACCGCTTTACCCGAGGAATCGATGAAGAACAGTGAGGTAGATTATGTTCTAACTGGTGGTGACTATGATTTTCTTCTTTTGAACTTGCTTGAATATTTGAATGGTAAAGCAAAGGTTCTTGAGACAGGAATATGGTACAAAACGGATGGTGAAGTTAAAACTACTGGCAAGTTTCTGCTTAATCACGATCTCAATGTTCTTCCCTTCATTGACAGAGATCTGACTAAATGGCATTTGTATGCTTACAAGAATGGCAATTTCAAAGTTACCCCGGGCACTTACACCATGGTTGGACGAGACTGCTGGTGGAGGAAGAATGGCGGATGCACTTTCTGCTCTTGGCCCACATTATATCCCGTCTTTAGGACGAGAAGCCCTGACTCTTAGTGAATGAGATTGGAATGCTAATAGAAAGATATGAAGTCAAAGAGGTTTTTGATGATACGGGTACTTTTCCCGTTGGAAACTGGTTAAGAAAGTTCTGTAAGTTCATGGTTGAATATGGCTATAATGAAAAGGTTTCCTTCAGTGTAACATGAGGTTTGGTGCACTAACCTTTGAGGAATACAAGTTTATAAAGAAAGCGGGCTTCCGGATGTTGCTTTTTGGTCTTGAATCAGGCAACCAAGAAACTCTTGATTGGCTGAATAAGGGGATTAATGTCCAAGACACTATCGATGGTTGCAGAATGGCTAGGGAGGCTGGTTTGGAGCCGCACATAACGATCATGGTTGGTTATCCATGGGAGAATCGTGAAGATGCGTTGAGGACATTGAGGCTTGCAAAGATGTTGATGGAGAATGGTTGGGCTGCTACTCTTCAGTCCACGGTTGTTATGCCTTATCCTGGAACCAAATTGTATGCGGAAGCGTTGGAGAATGGCTGGTTCAGAGTTGATCCGAAGGATTATGATCGTTTTGATATGAAGGAACCTGTTCTTAGTACGCCAGATATGGTGCCTGAGGAAGTAATGAAGATTTGCGACGAAATTTACAAGGTATTTTTGTCACCGAAGTATATGCTTAAACAATTAGTTCGGATACGGTCTCTGAGAGATGTTAAGTACTCTGTTAAAGGCGCTGCAAAAGTTTTGGGGCATGTGAAAGATTTTGCAAAAAACAAGTAACCTTGTGCAGAAACCTGTCCTTTACTCTGCGCAAGTAAAGAACCGATCCTTTGGTTTCTGTGATTATAACTACGAAAAATGAAGAGAAAAACATCGAAAATTGTTTACGATCAATAAAAGGTCAAACTTTTAAAAACATTGAATTAATCGTGGTTGATAATTTCTCAGAAGACAAAACTGTTGAAATTGCCAAAAATTACACGTCAAAAGTTTACTTAAAAGGATCCGAAAGATCTTCGCAAAGAAATTTTGGGGCTAAAGTTGCTATTGGTGAATATCTGCTTTATCTGGATGCGGACATGATTTTGAGCCCAAATGTAATAGAAGAATGTGTGGAAAAGTGTGAACGCGATAGGTTTGATGCGCTTTATATTCCGGAACGAATAGTTGGAGAAGGCTTTTGGATAAAAGTTAGAGATTTTGAGAGAAGCTTCTACACCGGAACAGTCGTAGACGCAGTGAGATTCATTCGAAAAGATTTATTCGAGAGGATTGGAGGATTCGACGAAAGTCTCGTTGGCGCTGAAGACTGGGACTTTGACAGGAGAATAAGAAAAATCGGTCGAACTGGAATAACCAATTCGGCTCTTTATCATAATGAAGGCGGTTTCGATATGAAACGATATTTGAAAAAGAAAAATTACTATGCTGATGGAATAAAAATTACGTTAGAAAATGGGGATCTATCGACCCAGAAACAATGAAGCAAGTAGGCATATGGTACAGGCTGATGGGTGTTTTTGTTGAAAAAGACAAATGGAAAAAGCTGGTAAGACACCCGCTATTCACGATTGCTATGTATTGCTTAAGACTTAGAGTCGCCATAGGATACCTTCAAAGCACGAAGCGACATCATGTTTCTGTATAATTTAGTATTCATAAACAAAAAGTTGGGAGAAAACAATGAGTAAAAAAGCCCTCATCACAGGTATAACTGGCCAAGATGGTTCTTATCTCGCAGAATTCTTGCTCTCAAAGGATTACGAAGTGCACGGAATTATCCGAAGGGCAAGCACCTTCAACACTTGTAGAATCGATCACATCTTTGTAGATCCTCATGAACCCACGCAAGACTTTTTCTTCACTATGGTGATCTTTCGGATTCAGAACAGATATCCAACATTTTATACAACATGAAACCAGACGAGGTTTATCACCTTGGGCGCACAAAGCCATGTAAGAGTCAGTTTTGACATGCCAGAATATACTGGAAATATTACGGCTCTTGGCACGGTTAGAATCCTAGAAGCAATCAGAAGAAGTGGAAATAACACGAAATTTTATCAAGCCTCTAGTAGCGAAATGTTCGGAAGATGCACCGTCTCCTCAAAATGAAGAAACGCACTTCAGACCTAGAAGCCCTTATGCAATTGCTAAAGTCTATGCTTATTGGATGACTGAGGACCCATCGAGAAGGATATAACATTTTTGCATGCAACGGAATATCTGTTTAATCACGAATCTCCACGGAGAGGCGAAACATTTGTTACGAGAAAAATAACAATGGCAATAGCGAATATAATGGCCAAGAAGCAGCGATTCTTGTATTTAGGGAATCTTGAGCCAAAACGAGACTGGGGATATGCTCCGGAATATGTAGAAGTAATGTGGAGAATCCTTCAAGCAAAATAAACCGGAGAATTTCGTGATAGGCACAGGAGAACAGCATTCTGTAAGAGAGTTTGTCGAACAAGCATTTTCTTATGTTGGATTGGATTGGAAAAAGCATGTGAAAACCGACCCAAGATATTTTAGACCGACCGAAGCTGAAGACTTGGTTGCAAATTCAAGTAAAGCAGAGAAAACTTTGGGATGGAAACCAAAAGTTCGATTTAAAGAATTAATAAAAATAATGGTAGATGCTGATATGCGAAAAGCGGGTATAACTCCTATTGGAGAAGGAGATGAAATATTGCGAAAGAGAATTCTGGATAGATGGTGGAAAGGTGATTGAAGATTAACCTCATCAATAAGCATGTCAGAATATCAGTTGGAGAATTTAGAATTGAGAGAGCGGGAAGAAACGCTATAATCAAAGTCTTGGACTCTGGGAGAATCTCTGAGGGAGAAACAGTCCGAAAGTTCGAGCAAGAATGGGCAAAGTACATTGGAACAAAGTTTTCGGTTGCTTTGAATTCTGGCACTTCCGCCTTGATAGCCGGATTGAATGCTTTGAAACATATTTGCAAAGATCCTATAAGGGAGAATACCAAAATTATTACTACACCAATATCATACATTGCAACGAGCAATGCAATAATCTTGAGCGGTTTCGAGCCCATCTACGTCGATGTTGATGAGGATACGTTTTGCATAACACCAGAAAATATTCGAGCGCACCTAGAAAAGGTGGATGATCCTGAAGAATACTCCTTGATATTGCCTGTCCATCTGATGGGTTTTCCCTGCGATATGGATGAGATAAATAAAATCGCCAAGGAGTATGGATTATGTGTCTTTGAGGATTCAGCACAGGCTCACGGCACTTTGTACAAGGAAAAGAAAGTTGGCTCTCTATCCCTATTGTCTGATTTCTCATTCTACATCGCCCACAATATCCAAGTAGGCGAGATGGGCACAGTAACAACTAACGATTACGAAATAATCAGGTTGATTAGGAAAATAAAGACCAATGGAAGAATGTGCGATTGCCCCGTCTGCACAAGAAACACTGCCGGTTGTCCAAAGATGAGAATAAATCAAAACGACTTTGACCCAAGATTTACTCACGATATAATAGGGTATAATTTCAAAACAACGGAACTCCAGACCGCTCTAGGGTTAACGCAATTGAAAAGAATAGATTGGATCATAGAACGTAGGCGGGAGAACGTTAAATATCTAAATGAGAGGCTAGAGAAGTTTTCAAGTGTAATACAATTGCCTAAATATGATGAAAACGTGAGTTACATGGCCTATCCTATTGTCGTCAAAAACCCAAAGGAGACAGCCCGGAAGAAAATTAGAATGGAATTGGAGCAGAGGGGGATCGAGACTAGGCCGTTGTTTGGTTGCATACCTACACAGCAACCAGCGTACAGTTACTTGAAAGACAAGTATGAAGGATTGTTGCCTGTTGCAAAATTTGTGGGTTCAAATGGGTTCTACATTGGTTGCCATCAGTATTTAACAACGGAGGATCTTGATTACGTTGTTAAGGCATTTGGAGCTGTTAATGATGAGCTTTTGGGATAAGAAAAAAATTTTAGTGACGGGAGGCGCGGGTTTCCTGGGTTCTTTTGTAGTAGATCGCTTAATTAGGGAAAAAAAAGTTCGCAAAGAAAATATTAAGGTTCCAAGGAGTGCAAACACGGATCTGAGAAAATGGGAGAAGTGTGTTGAGGTTATTAAGGATGTTGACATTGTCATACATTTGGCTGGCAAAGGTGGGGGAATAGAATACAACAGAAAGTATCCTGGTCTGCTTTTTTATGATAATATTGTCATGAATAGTCAACTGATGGAGGCTGCAAGACAAGAGAGTGTCGAAAAATTTGTCGGAATTGGAACTGTATGTGCATATCCAAAATATGCGCCTGTGCCTTTCAAAGAGGAAAGTTTGTGGGATGGTTATCCGGAAGAAACTAATGCTGCTTATGGTCTATCCAAGAAAATGATGTTAGTTCAGTCTCAAGCATATAGGCAGCAGTATGGGTTTAACGGTATACATCTTCTGATGGTCAATTTATACGGTCCAATGGATAACTTTAACCTAGAGCACTCTCATGTGATACCTGCGCTGATAAGGAAATTTGTAAAGGCATATGGGATAATAAAAAAGAGATCATAGTATGGGGAACTGGCAAGGCTTCGAGTGAGTTTTTATATGTTGAAGATGCTGCCGAAGGCATATTCTTGCAGCTGAGAAGTACAATAAGCCAGATCCAGTGAATATTGGAGCGGGCAAGGAAATTACAATAAGCGAATTTGTATCTCTAATAGCGGAGTATGGTTATAAAGGGAATATTATGTGGGATACCTCAAAGCCAGATGGGCAACCGCGAAGATGTTTTGACATCAGCAAAGCTAAAAGAGAATTTGGCTTCGAAGCAAAAACAAGTCTTAGAGAAGGATTAGAGAAGACAATCGATTGGTATAAAAATGAAGTACTCAAAATTAAAAGAACTTAACGTGGCCATAGTAACTCATGTTTTTGCAACAGGGCCGTCTCAAGAATTAGAAGAGTACTTAAAGAGTAAAGTTAACACCTTAATGTTCATTGGTCATCCTTTTTCATATGCAAAAGACGCACGATCCTTTTACAAGATATATGAAAATGGCAAACTAATAAAAGAAAGAAAAGGGGTCGCTTTGAAGTTGCCAGAACTTATCGTTTATTTTAAAGATTTTTTTTATACCCTTTTGTGGACTGCTAAAGCAAGGAAAAATTTTGATATATTCGTTGGAGTAGACCCGCTTAACTGTTTCGCAGGAATTTTTCTAAACAAAATTAAAAAAACACGCAAAGTAATTATGTACACAATCGATTATGTTCCAAAAAGGTTTAATAATAAATCTTTAAACTGGCTGTATCATCGGCTGGACAGTCATTGTGTTATGCATAGTGATCAGATTTGGAATCTTTCGCCTAGGATGGCCGTGGAGAGAGAGAAAAAAGGCGTTTTAAAGGATGATAAGCAGATAGTTGTTCCGATTGGGGTCAATTTCAACAGGATAAAACGTCTATCTCTTGGAGAAATCAACAGAAACTGTGTCGTTTATATGGGTCATCTTAGGAAAGGGCAAGGGCTGGAACTAATAATTCAGGCTTTGCCGAAAATTGTCAAAAAAATACCTAGTATTAAGCTTCTCATTATTGGTACTGGGCAGACTTGAAAATTATCTGAAGAAAATGGCGAATGAGTTGGGAGTAAGTAATAATATTGAATTCAAGGGGTTTGTCAAAGATCATAGAGATGTTGAAAATATGCTTGTAAAATGCGCCGTTGGGCTTGCAATATACGAGCCTAATCCTGATAGCATCACGCAGTATACTGATCCAAGTAAACCCAAACAATATATGGCTTGTGGGTTGCCAGTGATTATCACTAGAGTTCCATGGATTGCTGAGAAGATCGAAGAAAATACTATGGGTGTTGTAGTCGACTATAGCGAGGCCGAATTGTCTGACGCTATTATTAAGCTTCTTAGCGGTAACGAGTTTTATGCGAATTGCCGAAAGAATGTGATAGAATTTGCTTCTGAACTGGGTTGGGAAAAGATATTTGATGAAGCACTTTCAGAGTGGTGTGATTGAATTCATGTGCGCCAATATCTCTGAGCATAGAACAGTGCCATTACGCTTCTTTGTTATCGCAAATACGGCCGGTGGTGGTCTATTGCAGCCTGGGTTAAGTGGCGGTGATCGCATAGCACTTGAAAATTTAAAGCGATGGGCCGCGTGCGGTAACACAATAATAATCATGACGAGCACTAGTGGGAAACAAATGTATCAAAAGTATCTCTCACCGAACAGACATGTTCAGTATAATGTGCTCAATACACCTGCATTTAAGAAGTATAATATGTCCACACTTCTACTTCATACACTCTCTTCTTTAATTAAAGGAATTAAAGAGGCTGTTGGAATTCGCAATTTATCGAGGTTCGACATAGTTTTCTCCCCTTCAGATTTTTGGCCCGACTCAATACCTGGCTGGTTAATTAAGATGAGAAATAAAAACGCAAAATGGATGGCATCGTGTTTTCTTTTTGCCCCAAATCCTTTCAGTAGCGAGTCTTCTTATAAGGGATTGAGTAAGTTAAAAGGTTTAATCTACTACTTGTCTCAAAGACCTACATATCGGCTTATTCAGAAATATGCTGATATGGTTTGGGTTACGAATGAATTAGACAGATGGAGATTTATAGACGGCGAAAGACTAACAACTGATAAGGTTGTCGCTATTAGTGGTGGAGTAGATGCCAAGACGCCATTGTTGATTCCTGAACCTAGAGAAAAGAAGTTTGATGCAATCTTCATTGGGCGCTTAGTTCCAGAAAAAGGGGTTTTAGAGCTTATCGACATTTGGAAATATGTTTGTGAAAAGAGAAAAGACGCTAAATTGGCTATACTCGGCTCGGGTCCACTAATCAACCAAGTTCAAAATAAAATAAAGCAATATGGTCTAGCTGGTAATGTTAAGACATTCGGATTCGTAGATGGCGTCGAGAAATTTAAGTTCATAAAAGATAGCAAAGTAGTGGTTCACCCGTCCATAATGGATAGTGGAGGTATGGCTGCGTGTGAAGCGATGGTCTGTGGTTTACCTGGCGTTTCGTTTGACTTGCAAAGTCTGAAAGTCTATTATCCCAAAGGTATGATTAAAATCCCGTGTTATGATTTGAAAATATTCGCCAATAAAATTCTTAAATTACTGGAGGATGAAAGTTTTTACCATAACCTAAGCAAAGAGGCAATGAATTTCGCCAAGAATTGGGATTGGGACAAAATGGCTAAAGAGACGCTAAACAAGGTAAGAAAAGTTTGCATTATTGATATGGACTAACACTGAAGTTGATAGAAATGAAAAAACCAAAGAATCTAGACAATAAAAACATCCTTGTAACCGGAGAAACCGGTAGCTTTGGACATAGAATTGTTTCCAGACTATTAGAGTTGAAGCCAAATAAAATCGTCATCTTCAGCAGAGATGAAAAGAAACAGTATGACATGCAAGATGAATTCAAAAATAATGATCTTCTGGAATTCGCTATTGGCGATGTAAGAGACTACAATAGAGTTTACGAAGTAATGAAGGGCATTGACATTGTATATCACGCAGCAGCCTTAAAACAAGTGCCAAACTGCGAGTTTCATCCTATGGAAGCTGTTAAGACAAATATTCTAGGCGCCGAAAATGTTAGAAAAGCCGCAATAGAAAACAATGTTGAAGTTCTTGTTGCAATCAGCACAGATAAGGCTGTCAAACCCATAAATGTTATGGGAATGACCAAAGCAATTCAGGAAAAAATAATGTTGAATCTGAACAATTCTGCAACGAAGAAATGGAACACAAGTTTTCTCTGCGTAAGGTACGGAAATGTAATCGGAAGCAGAGGCAGTGTCATTCCATTATTTAAAGAAAAAATAAAAGCCAACCACTCTCTGCCTGTAACCAGTTTTGAGATGACAAGATTTTTGTTGACACTAAATGAGGCCATTGATTTGGTTTTCACCGCCACTCATTGAAGGCACGAGTGGGCAACTGTTTGTTAAGAAAATGCCCGCATGCAAAATAGTCGACTTGGCAAAGGCTATGGCTAAGGCAATCACTGGAAGAGAAGATTATCCAATAAAAAAGGTCGGTATTCGGCCGGGGAAAAAATCCATGAGGTATTAGTTTCTGAGGAGGAAATGCGTAGAGCAATTGAAACGGAGACTCATTACATTGTATGTCCACATGAGGATTTGATACGACCCAAACTCTTGAGAAATATAACAGAATATACCTCAAATAACACAGAAATGCTTGATGAAGACGGGATCATTTCTTTGCTTTCTGCGGAAGGATGGGTATAATGGATGTTTTGATAACAGGCGGTAACGGACTACTGGGAAGCGCTCTATGTTTCGAGTTCATAAAAAAGTACAAAGTGACTTGTTGCTACCGTTCTAGTGGTATAGAAATCGTGAATGAGAATTTTAAATCTTTAAAGATTGACATTGCAACTGGCTCCCTTGGCGAAATAGAAAAGGCATCACCAGATATAATAATACATGCCGCTGCATTAACTGACCTAGAATTTTGTGAAAAAAACCCCGAATTAGCCCATGAAGTAAATGTAAACGGGACAAAAAACGTACTTGAAGCTGCAAAAAAATGTGGTGCCAAATTGGTTTATGTTTGTACGGACTACATTTTTGATGGAGAAAGAGGGCACTACTCAGAAATCGATGAACCAAACCCAATATCTGCTTATGCAAAAACTAAACTGCGGGGAGAGGAGACAATAGTGAAAAATTATGATGATTTTCTAAGCATCCGGACGAGTTTACATGGGTGGAATCCAAATCCCATCAAATCGAGTCTATCGTCGTCAATTATTAATTCCTCGAGAAAAAAGGAGGGTTTTCTTGTTACCGATCAAATTAGTTCTTTAATGTTTACGAACGATTTTGCCAATATTCTAATTGAAATGCTTGAGCGTAACTTAACTGGCATCTACAATGTGGCAAGTTCTGATTCAATGTCAAAATATCATTTTTCCCTAGCGGTTGCAGACGTGTTTAATCTAAATAGTGGTTTCATAAAACCAGTTAGCCTTGATGAGTTTAAGAAAAAGTTTTCTTTAGTTGCGAATCGTCCCAAGAACATCTCGTTAAACGTTTCCAAAGTCGAAGATGCGCTAGGGAAGAGGACGCGCACTATTTTGGAAGGAATAGTCTCAATGAAGGAAAAAGAAGCAGATTTTAAGAAAGCTGTGAGGTTGCTCGATGCGAGTTGACATAAGGAAAATTGAAAAACATGAAGACGCACGGGGATGGCTTATAGAAGTACTGAGAGGCGATGCAATCGACGAAGAAATAAAGCACATTCATTTTTCGATATCTAAACCCAATGCAATAAGAGGAAAACATTATCATAAAAGAAAGGTCGAATGGTTTTGTGTTGTTAAAGGAGTGGCAAAGCTGATGTTGGAAGACGTCAATACAAAAGAAACAAAAGAACTGACTTTGTCAGAAGAAAACCCGGTATCAGTAGAAATACATCCATACGTAGCGCATACTTTCCAAAATATTGGAAAGAGTGAAGTGTCATTTGATATCAATAGTTAACGAAGTTTTTGATCCGAAAAACCCCGATACTTATGGAGAATAGGAAATGGGAAAAAGAGCAAAACTCACCAATAAAGTAATAGACTTGACAAAGTCGAACTCCCGTGTAAGTAAACTTGCGTCTTTTCTACTTAATTCTCAGATATTGAGTAAAAATCCACTTTACGCTCATCTGCATAAAAAGCAGATGAAACGAGTAATGGAAAAACAAAAAGATGGACCTACAAAAGTCATAATTGAAAATACAAATGCCTGTAATGCACATTGTGTCTTTTGCGTTCACGACAAATTGACTCGAAAAACAGGGTTCATGGATTTTTCCTTATTTAGAAAAATAATTGCTGATTGTGCAAATCTTAAAGTGAAGGAGGTAGCTATTTACAGGCTTGGCGAACCTCTGCTAGATCCAGATTTTTCGGAAAAAGTTGCTTATGCCAAGAAGGCAGGAATTGAAATCGTATCAACTAACACAAATGCTTCTCTCTTAACCGAAGAGACTGCGATCAAAATTTTAGACTCGGGCTTAGACATAATCTACATTAGTCTTGATGCTAACTCCAAAGAGGTTTACGAGAGAATAAGAAAAGGGCTAAATTATGATATAGTTAAAAAAAACATAAAGCGGTTCATTGAACTTAAAAATTCTAGAAACAAAGAAAAACCCGCCATAATACTCAACTTTTGTAGCACGGAGGAAAATAAGATCCAAGTTAAAGATTTCGTAAGGGAATGGAACAAATATGGGCAAATATGGATATCGAATACGCATGACTGGTCTGGTAAAGCTGAAGTAAAAACAAAAAGAGTTCTTGCTAGACGAGTCTATCCATGTAGACTTCTATGGACTGAACTTGTCGTTTCCTGGGATGGAAAAGTTCCTCTATGCTGTATAGATTATGATGACAAGATAGTTATTGGAGACTTGAAAAACGAATCCATACGAGATGTATGGGGCGGAGAAAAGTTGAAAAAAAACCGAAAAGTGCACGTGGTTGGAGATTTTTATAAAATACCGCTTTGTAATAATTGTACTTGTTATTTCAGTTGGTGGATGCGCGACTGGGCAGAATGATGATTCTTGATTAAGAATATGGTGACTATTGAAAACAATGCACATTTTCATTGATATTTTAAGATCTTGTTAACATACAGCTAGTTGGTATTAAACACTCTATCAGTATCAGGTCTTCAGAAGTTATGCTAATTCGGAAATTGACTCATACAGACTAACTAATATAGTCACACTCATCACAGTCGTCTAGTTATGTTGGTTGGAACCGGTTTTTCAAGGGCTTTCAGGAGGTTCTCTGACTTATATGGAAGCATGGCTATCGATCTATTAATCATAGGGCTTATCGGTCTCCTTTCTATCTCGTGGTTTGGTGGAGACTACTTAATAGCCTCAGGAGATTTTTCAATGCCACTCAATAGAATCAGAAGTTTTAATGCGAACTTTTACATGTGGGATTCCAGATCTGCAGGAAGTGCCAATCCCCGAATATTGGCTTTTACAGTTCCGATATGGGCATTTTTTGCATTTTCCGAAATTATAGGTCTTTCCGTGGTCGCCACCGAAAAGATCCTTTTCTATTTTGTTTTCACATTCAGCGGTTTGTCTATGTATTATTTGACTACGACTTTGTTAGGTAACAGACCTCTTCTGCTCAAACGTTTGGCTGGTTTGATTTCGGGCGTTTTTTATATGCTGAACCCTTATGTGGCCATTAATATTATGCCAATACGGCAAACAAGTTTCATAATTTATGCTTTCCTCCCTTTAATTTTAGGGCTTTTTATTAAGGGGTTAAATGAGAAAAAATCTCTTAAATTCGCTGTGATTGCTGCTTTTTGCATGTTGTTGGCTACATCGGTATATGTAGACCCGTCATATGCTCTTTTGACTTTTTTGCCGTTGCTCATATACTTAATATTCTTTATTTTGACTAACCCTAAGAGAGCGGCTTTGTTCTCATCTTTGAAATTCGCCACAGGATTCATGATAACTTGGATACTGCTGAACCTATATTGGTTACTTCCAGATGCGTACTTTTCCTCAAATGAACTTGCAAATGTTGCAAGCGCCTATAGTAGTGTTGGTGTGGCTTTTCAATCCGCGGTGCAGTTAAATAGTGCGCCTATTCTCGGTGCCATGCGTCTTCTTGGATACTGGGGTTTGGACTCAGGCTCCAAAGGCGATCCCTATTTTGTCTGGAGTTCAGCATATCAGAATCCTCTCCTCATAATCATAAGCTTCATAGTACCATTTTTGGCATTTATTCCAACATTATTAAAACCCAGAAACAAACATGTGCTCTTCTTCGCGTCTTTTGCGTTAATAAGCCTGTTACTTGTTAACGGTAGTTACTCTCCTTTAGGAAATTTGATATTCTCATATATTCCTCTGTTTGAAGTGTTTTTCAGTACGCCGTATCTGAGGTTTGGAATGTATGTTAGCCTCGCTTATGCTTTTCTAATAGGCTTTGCTCTTTCAGAATTCTTCAATCGCTTCAAATCGCATCTCAAAAAAGTTGGAGGTCTCGCACGCCCAATAATAAGCGGCGCTCCGATAGTTTTCATCCTTTTCCTAATCGTCGGCGTTTATGCTTTTCCCTTATGGACAGGTGATGTAATTCGACCTAGTACCACCGTCATACAGTCAAGCCGATATCAAATGCCAACTTATTATCAGGCTGCCAGTGATTGGCTAGGAACTGACGCATCGGACTTCAAAATTATCGTTCTCCCTATATCCAAAATTGGTTATGCAGAATTTAAATGGGAAAATGGTGGCTACGACGGACCGTATCCAGCCGAATGGTTGTTTCCAAAAGCAGTGATATCCTTCTCGTTAGCTGGGAATGGCCTAGCGGGTCTAGCAGCACAGCTAATAATTGAAAACTCAACCACAGCAGCAAGCAAAATACTAGCTTTAATGGACGTCAAATATGTTCTCTTCCACGAAGACACAAATTGGCTGTACATAGCGGATAATCCTTCATGGATTTCAAGTTCGCCTGAACAGCTTCAATCAATCTTGGGCTCTAGCGGTGCACTCTCTCTTGAAAAGAAATTTGGAAAACTCGATTTCTACAGAAACAACTATTGGAGCCCCACGCACATCTATGCGACAACCAACAACATTCTAATAGACGGTGGCTTAAACCAGACTGCAAAAATTATGGAAAGAAATGACTTCAAGCCTGAAAACTCAGTTTTGTTGCTGTCGGATCAGCTTTATGCCAACCAAATCTCAGCCCTTCCACTGAATACGATATTCATTCAATATCAAAACTCCACTCAACTTATGATGCAGTTTCCAGCGCCCTAAGTAAAGGGCGAATTGTCTATGCAATAGAACCCCCGCCATTCATCACCGCTCGCTACTACTCAGGATGGAAGGGTGTGATAAGCACTAACGGGCAAGGCGATTCAGGCATGCTCATTTTTCCATCACCTAATGACTGTCCATATATCAGTGCTTTTCCTATGAATTTCACAAGCTGGAACGCCTACAACTCCACGCTGATTTACATAACAACAGGCTCATCAGCATTAACAATCAACTCCATCAAAGCCGATGAAACGCAAGTCGCCGCCAGCGCATGGTGGCAAACAGATACCTCTTGGAGAACGGGCTGGCCCATAACCATACCTCCGAATCAAAGAGCAATTATTCAGGTAAACCAGCAAGCAAGTAATATCACTCTTCAAACAGACAGCGGCACAATAACGCTTCCAGTAATAGACGGACGGACAAACCCCCCACCCACCCAAGCACCATCCGACACCTCAACCACCATATTCACCCCCAAAGCAGGAAACTATCTATTAGCAATAAAAGTCGCAACAGGATACGGCTACGGAAACCTCTTAACAAAAATTGACGACCAAACCTTCAGCATTAATACCCATTCTCAAGAACAAGGACCAGTTTTCATCTACAAATACATCGGGCCAATCACCCTAACAGCTGGCTACCACACAATATCAACATCCGGACAAAACACTTCAATACCCGTCTATGACGGACTGACAAACCCAATAAACTGGACCTCCAGCATTCACAAACCAAAACTACGCTGCCAGATACTACCCTGAATGGAAAGCAGTCGTAAGAACCGACGGGTCAGAACCATGGGACACACTAAGCTTCCCCACAATAGACCAATGCCCATACACCTTCCCACTAGACTTCACAAGCTGGAACGCCTACAACTCAACTTTAGTATATTTAGTCGCAGGTGACAACCCACTCCGTATAGACGAAATATTGACCGATGGAAACACAACGTCAGACATCAATGGAGTATGGTGGGAAACAGGCTGGATGGGAATGAGCACAAAACCTGTTACTTTCCCAATAATAATTCCCACTCACCAAAAAGCCATCATGCAAATAAACCACAAAGCAGACACTGTTACCCTAAAAACCAATCCACCAAAAATGGAGAACATGCTACTCTACTCACTGAAAAACGGCGAGAACTTTGCAGACGCCAATAACCTGCTCTCCTCCAGCCAAACAGACAACCCATCAATCACCTACGAAAAAATCAACCCCACCAAATACGCCGTCCACGTTAACGCCTCAAACCCCATTCTACCTCGTCTTCAGCGAATCCTATGATAACAATTGGATTGCGTACATCGACGGACCAACAAGTGTCAAACGAATACCATTTCACCGCCAACGGTTTCGCCAACGGCTGGTACATCAACAAAACAGGCACATTCACCATCACGCTGGAATTTTGGCCCCAAAACCTATTCTACGCAGGCTCCGCAATATCGATAACTACGCTAATACTATGTACAGTATACATAAACAAAGATAAAATCAAAATCATACTCCAAAAGTACGCCAAGAACAAACCAAGCATCTAGCGCAAATACTCCCTAAGATGAATATAGCAAATTCTTTCGAATAGGTTTGAGCTTTTTTTTAGTATTTCAAAGAGGAGCCTCTTTCGTCGGGCGGGTTTCACATTAGTTTCCTTGCCTTAAAATTTAGCCAAATAATAGTACTTTTTGACCAATTACCAGCATACGGTGTATCACCGCTTGGCTACAGCGATATCACGGCATCTCTTCTTCTCAGCTAAAATGTATATATATGAGAATCGCGGACGTGGTATCGTAATCAGAGTCAGCAGCGAGTCCTTGTAGATCAATTCCGGGTTGTGTCTTTGAAGGCGAACATACAAGTCAGACTTAACTAAACCCAAAGAAAACAGAACGTTGTACAGGGTAATGAGGAGAGGATGAGTAATTGGTATTGTCGAGATTTCCAGAATTTCGAAGCGATCTCGGAACAGGCTTGTATATTGCTCATTGCTCTCAAATTCTCTGAGATGGTCTGGACTTAAGGTCATTTTTCCTTCTCTATTCCGATATGGACTCAGAGCAAACTTTCTTCGTAGCACTGAACCTACGAGAATATTGCCTCTAGTTTTAAGAACACGACTCATCTCTCTGACCAAATCATCCTGCCGCTCTATGTGTTCGATCATTTGGTCGCACACTATCAGGTTGGCGCTTTCGTCTCGAATGGGCAATCGTGTGCCGTCCACAACAATGGCTTCGTCACTAATATTCTCCTTTACATGTTTTACACAGGTTTTCGAGAGATCCAATGATACTAATTCCGCTTGAGGTAAAGTCTTCTTCACGACAAGCGAAATCCTACCGTTGCCGCAGCCGATGTCTAACACTAGACCTCTATCAATATTGATTCCCCATTTGGTAATTATAGACTCAAACCATCTTAATTTCATGACACCAACGCATTTCCTTTACATTTTTAGTATCGATCGACCTTTTTTGTGGGAACAATATGATTGTTCTTTTAAGTCCTTCTTTGGAGTCTATATTTGGATTCCATCCTAATAGCTTTTCCAGTTTGCCTGTGTCTGGGCATCGTCTTTTCGGATCATCCTTAGATACAGGATGAAAACTCAACCCAGGCTCACTTTTTGTTAATTCTTTAATTTTCTTTGCAGGCTCCAAAATAGTTACTTCCTGAGCACCATTTTGCTAGAATTTTAGCCCCAAAACCTATTCTACGCTGGCTCAGCAATATCAATAACAACCTTACTCCTATGTGCCTAAAAAACATATAAACACATAATGAAAGAATTTTGTAAAGGTTGTTTTTATGATTAGGAAGGCTGTTTTGCCTGTGGCTGGTTTGGGGACTAGGCTTCTTCCGATGACGAAGGAGATGCCTAAGGAGATGCTGCCCATCTTTCTGGACAGTGTGAATGGTGGACCTTGTTTGAAGCCGATTGTTCAAGCCATTTATGAGCAGCTTTACGACACTGGGTTCAGAGAGTTCGGCTTCATAGTGGGTAGGGGGAAAAGATCTATAGAAGACCATTTCACACCTGATGAAGAATTTGTAAGAGAACTCGAAAAAATGAACAAGGCTGAGCTCGCTGAAGAACTTAGAAGATTCTATTGGCGAGTCAACAACTCCACCATCGTCTTCATAAACCAACCAGAACCTAAAGGCTTCGGAGACGCCGTCTTAAGAGCTGAATACTTCATAAATGAAACCTTCCTAGTACATGCAGGAGATATGACTATATTAGATAAAGACTGCAATCATATCCGCCGTTTGATATCAAGCCACGAAAAGTATAAGGCTGACGCAACCATGCTGATTAAAGAAGTTGAGAACCCCGAAATCTATGGGGTGATTGAAGGAAAAGAAATCGAAAACGGAATATACAACGTAGAAAAAGCCGTCGAGAAACCCGAGAAACCTCAAACCAATCTTGCAATAATACCTGTATACATCTTCAATCCGAAAATTTTCAAAGCCCTTGAAGATACCGCACAACAAAAAAAAGGGGGCGAAGTGCAGATAACAGACGGAATTCAAGAGATGATTGACCAAGGCCTGAAAGTCTACGCTGTCAAATTACCACCTGACGGGATACTAATCGACATAGGAAACCCAGAAAGTTGTTGGCAATCGTTTAACATCTCCTACCAAAACCTGAAAAACAGAAAGCATAGCCAAAACTAAAGCAAAGCAACAAAGAAGAATGCATGTTCAAACTAACAAGTATCCATTTCATAAAAAGGTGATTGATAATTAGTAAAATTATTGTATCCGCTCCAGGAAGAATATGCCTTTTCGGTGAACACATGGATTGGTGCAGGCATAAAGTACTTGCTTGCGCCGTAGATATGAGGTCGTTCGTTGAAGCTGAGGTTACCAGCAGCAAGGTTGCTGAAGTGTTTTCCTACAGCCCATTCACAGTATATGACAAGTTCGAGGTGAACAATGCAATTCTGAACTGGAATTCCGATCTTAAATATGTTGGAGGGGTGCTAAGAGCTTTCCAGAAAAAAAAGGATCTGCCATATATCTTGGGAGGGATGAAGATGCGGTTCCTAAGAGTCTGAGGAAGTTCAGGAACGGTTAAGACAAGAAGGCAAGAAAGAGGCTTTAAAGGATCTGCCAGTAAGTAAGGGCTTGTCATCATCAGCTGCGATGTGTGTAGTCATCTCAGCCGCGGTTGACTTGACCCACCGTTTTCCAGAAATCGAGCAACAGGACTCCACTACTATTCTAGAGTATACATCAAAACCAGAGACGTTAACCCTCTATGCAAACATGGCATACACCGGTGAAAGGAAGGAATTAGGCATTAATTGCGGCCAGATGGATCAGTATGCCTCAGCTTTTGGAGGAATCCTGCACATCGACTGCACCGAAGAACCTGCGAAAATTCACCGGTTAAAACCCAAAACAGATCTTCCGTTAGTGATAGGAGACACAATGCAACCAAAGGATACGCCGAAAGTACTAGGTTGGCTCGGTGAACGATTCAAAGTAGAGAACAAAAGTTCATTGAAGGCATGGAAAACATAAACAAAATTGTTGGAAAAGCCAAAGAAGAACTCGAGAAACCTTCACCAAACTGTAGTAGAATAGGTGAGTTGATGAACGAAAACCAGCATTACTTAAAAAAATTTCTCCAAGTTTCAGGAGACTGCCCAGTGTCACCGTCAAGACTCGACGAACTAATAGAAGCAGCTCTTAAGGCTGGTGCATTAGGAGCGAAGCTTTCAGGATCAGGAGGCGGCGGATGCATGATCGCCCTATGTGAACCCGGAGACGAAGTAAAGGTTGCACAAGCCATAAACAAAGAAGGCGGAGAAGCTTACGTCACGAAAGTTGCCGACAAAGGAGTGAGAATCGAGTCTATCGAAAATTAACAATAGAAAAGACGCCGTTTTTATCTTTTTAGGCAACCTTGGTTATTCAGGAACCAACCGTTTATCTACCCTTTCATTTAGAGACTTAAACCATGAATGCGGATGGAGTATCCGTCGTAACAACAACATGGAATGAACGAGAAAACATTAAACTTCTAATCCAGACCATACAGAACACACTCAAGAACATGCCACACGAGATCATAGTCGTCGACGACAGCTCAACAGACGGGACTGCAGAGATCGCTGAGAAACTTGCAGACAAAACAATCAGAAAGGCCAGAGAAGGACAAACGAAAGGCCTACTCCACGGGATGAAGCTGGCAAAATACCCAGTCATAGTCACAATCGACGCTGACTTCGAGAACCCTCCAGAACTCATACCCGAGCTTGTCGAAAAAGCTGAACAATGCGACATTCTCGTTGCTTCACGCACAAAGCTGCCCAGAATATCCGAGAAACTAGCGTCCGGAACCTTGGGCAAACTACTCGGTGTGAAGGATGTTTTCTCAAACTTCCGAGTCTACAAGAAGGAGACCGTCTCAAACTTTAACTTGAAATGCGACGAAACCTTCGGCGGAGAACTCCTAGTAATCGCCAAAAAGAAAGGATTCAAGATAGGCGAAACACTCTATGAATCAGTCAGGAGGAAGAATCCCAGAATCGGAGGAACCTTAAAAGCCAACTTAAGAATTCTCTGGGCACTGGCCGAGTGCCTGGAAATCGACCTCATTTAAAAAAAGATATTGGTACAGGAATAACGTGTCCCTCTACTTTATTCAAGTCATTGCCCTGTTGAGATTTAAAAATTAGCTAAGCTAGCTAAAAAGAATCCCAGATGCCTTCAAACTGACTTACACTCAAAGTAGAATAGTATAGTGCACTATGTCCATCGAAACTGGCTTGTTTTGATGCCAATAATCATCATTAATTTTTAATCCCCAAACCCAAATCCCAAACCAATTCAAAGCACGCGCGAATCAATTCAACCATAAAATCTTTTATTTTAAAAGTTGACATTCGATGTGGTGACTAAATTGGCTAAAATAAAATTTGGAATTATCCTCGATCGATGTCACTGGTATAGAGATGTGGCAGGTCAGACAAAATCGGAAGTCAACTGGGATAAAGTCGCAAGCATGGCCATAAAATGTGATGAACTGGGCTACGATGCCATTTATGGCTGCGACCACCTATCCTGGGAAGGAGGAGCAATGCTTGAATGGGGGACAACCAAAGCAGCCATCGCAGCCGTAACGAAGAGAGCCCAACTGGGAGAGACGGTCGTCGCCGTCGGCTACCGCAATCCCGCCGTCCTAGCGAGAATGGTGGCTAACATAGACTTTATTTCACATGGAAGAGTCATATTGGGCATCGGAGCAGGATGGGCCGAACAAGAGTATAGAGGCTATGGTATGCTATTCCCCAAGCCAGCGATTAGAATCGCACAGTTGAGGGAAGCCGTGAAAATATGCAAGATGATGTGGACTGAGAAGAGTCCAAAATGGAAGGGAAAATACTTCCAAATTGACAATCCGATTTGTGAGCCTAAACCCGTTCAGAAACCCCGACCACCAATAATGATTGGCGGCGGAGGAGAGCACTGACCCTCAGGGTAGTCGCTCGGGAGGCTGACGAATGGAACTTTTTTGGAAGTGTGGAATCGTATAAGCATAAGTTGAATGTTTTGAAGAAGCATTGTGAGGTAGTGGGTAGAAACTATGATGAGATAAAGAAACAGTGGAGTTCTGAGTTAATAATTTATCGTCGCAAAGAGGAGCTGGTCGACATAGTTGAGAGGACTCCGGGTCTGAAATTCACTCGAGGCCTAATGCCTTTGACGCAAGAGTATGTTGATTGGAACCTAATTGGCACTACTGACGAAATCATCGATCAGATACAGAAGCGCATCGATATAGGCGTGACCACCTTTCTCACCTATCCTAGAAAAGGAACAGACGAAGAAGTGGAAACATACTACGACAAGGTTGTCAAAGTCTTCAAATAAGAGGTAAAAAGAATTCAATAGCCTGAAAGAAGCAATAATCAAGAAACCCCAAAAAAGAAGAGACAGCGCGCGCGGTCCAGATATACCTAAAGCTTGTGTGGGAGCCCCTATAGCCAGCAGATCGTAGTCTGCGAGTTTTGTTGGGTCAACAGTATCTATTTTAACGCAGTCGACCGAGAAACCATTCTTTCTCATTCCCCAACTAAGTGCTTTTGCGATCTTCTCGGTATTACCGAATTTAGAATCATAAACCACTATTGCTTTTCTAGTCAGCTAGTGATTTCACAAATTCGGTGAATGATTTAAGCATTAGATAAATTACAGTAGCGCCTGGATCTTGTTTTCCTATTGTTTTTTCTCCCAGCCAGCTGGAACGACCAACCTTCGACCTCATTTGTATGGTTGACTTTAAGCCTTCTTCACCAGCATTTAAAGCTTCATCCAAAGCCTCTGCCATATTCTTTTTGTGGTTATATGCACTTTGCAACGCTTCAGTAGCGGGCACTAAAACGTCGAGTATCGTCTTGTCGCCTATTTGCGCCTTTCCACGATCTTTGATTTCTTGAACAGCTGCATTAGCCATTTTTACAAGGTCGAGTAGATCAACATCATTTTTACCCTTTACCTCGTTTCCTGCTTTCATTAATGCTATGGCTAATAGCGTTCCAAAGGTAGATGCCCCAGACTTGTTATAGTTTATACCGCATTTAATCAGGATGGTTCCTATATCACTGTCTGAAAGTTCAACAAGACCGTTTCTTAAACTCTTTAATCCAGTCGGATGTGGTTACCCCGAGATCGCCATCTCCTACGGCTGCATCAAGTTCACGGATGAAATCTTTAGATTCTGTAACATCATTAGCTATTTTTTCGAATATTTTGATTAAGTAAGCAGACGTTATCTTATCTTTCAATAGCATCCCCATTGCATAAGGAATGGTGAGAAAGCTTGCGTGTCAAGAAGTATTTTCAGTTCTTCATCAAGTCGAAGAAGACTTAATGAGCAGCCTGACATTTCCATAGAGGTAGCATACTCTCCTATGTAGGCTTTATGCACGATAATCGCTTTTTCATTCAGAATTTCGTTTACTTTGCTATAGACGATGAATAATTCTTCAAGAGGGGTAGCGCCTAAGCCATTAACTAAAATGGCTATTTCATCTTCCTTCTTGAAAGGTAAATCTTCCAGAATCTTATTAGTTAATATATTCGCAATTTCATTAGCAGTCATCATTTTGGTTCGTTCAATACCAGGTTCACCGTGAATGCCCATGCCTAACTCCATCTCATCTTCGCTAATACTAAATGTTGGTTTACCGACAGCGGGGATTGTGCATGGAGATAAGGCTACACCCATCGAACGGGTGTTAAATACAGTTTTCTCGGCTACTGCTTTAACTTCATCTAGTTTACCACGCTCTTCAGCCTTTGCGCCTGCAATTTTATAGGCAAAAAATAAGCCAGCGATTCCTCTTCTTCTTTTCCATTGGTTTTTAGGAGCTGAAGCCACGTCGTCGCTAACTAAGACCGTTTCAACTTTTATGCCCTCAATTTCGGCCATTTCAGCAGTCATGTCGAAGTTAAGAACATCCCCCATATAATTCCCATAAAGGTACAGAACTCCTTCACCAGCGTTTACTGCCTTAGTAGCCGCCAGCACATCATCCATAGTGGGAGAGTTGAAGACATCTCCAACTGCAACCGAGTCAACGAGTCCTTTTCCGACATATCCCAGAAATACTGGAAGGTGACCTGAACCTCCGCCTGTAACAATACCTACTTTTTCTTTAACGGGAGCTTCAACCCGAGCTGAAGCTCGTCTACTACCTTCAACAAGACGCAGGTGGTTTGGATAGGCTTTTAAGATGCCCTGAAGCATATCGTCGACAAATCCCGAAGGCTCATTTAAAATTTTTTTCATATCAACCTAACCCTTTTTCCGATAATATAAATATATATACTTTTATGTCTTATAAATTCTTCAAAGTTATTTTTTTGTGTTGCGTGTTTGTTATCTATCTCTCTGTTAGAGAGTGAAGTATAGCATTATGGATAGTTAGTGAGCTTAGCTAGGACATGGATTCTACCTTAAGGTCTACTGGGAAGAGGAACTTATTTTCAGAATGGCTGAAGAGTATCCTCCCATGTTATCGGTTGAAATCTAAAGAATCTAGCTGAGCTAGCATTCTTGTAAGGAAGGAAGGAAGGAAGGAATTAAATTTTAATCTTTCTCTCTCTTCTGCTAGTTGGGAAGATATCACCATCGTTTTGTACTGTTCTTTAATAAAAAGACGCAAGCGCTAGAATTCCTAAAAACCAAAGATGGAGACCTCAAAAAAATAAAAAGATAAATGAGACTTCTTCTCATCGGTATCGTCACTCTTGGAGCGCTGAAGACGCGACTTTATCTACGTTGATAGACAAAAGAGGTGAGTCAGACGGGTGCTGTCGATCCTGTGAAACCGAATGAAAAGCCGGAAACGCGTTGGCATCTTTCCCTAATCCCTCTTTACATGGCGATCGGCTCCCCTGGGCTTCTCGCAACTTTGGTCGCTCTATCCTTGGGTGCAAATGTAGCCGATATTGGAGTTATGACCGCTGCTGGAGCTGTGGCAACAATCGTACTTTCTGCGGTATGGGGAAGACTTTCTGACTTTTCTGGAAGGAGGAAGAAGTATCTCCTCTTCTTCTTCATAATCCTAGGTCCAATATTCCTAGCATTAAGTATGGCAAACTCTGTTCCACAGTTGATTCTCCTCTATACTGTACTTGTTAGTATTACTAGTGGCGTAGCCCCTATTGCCGTAATGTACACTGTGGAATGTTGTAAGGGTAAGAATTGGCAAGGCGGAGTTGCAAGATATAATTCTGTCACTAGTGTGGGCAACATATTGGGACTCTTAACATACACGGTTGCAGCGCAATTCTATGAGACCCGCTGGCTCTTTTACATCTCAGCTGCCATGTGCTTTCTTGCGGCTCTCCTGCTCTGGAGGACGGGACAAGAACCTGAAATAACACTTGAAAGGCATCCTTTCCAAGTGAGAAGCTTCCATGACGTAGAAAGATTCTTTTCACCTAAGCCTGTCTTGCATTACTTGGACATAAGGAGATTCAAGATTCCCAAAAACCTGAAACAGCTGAAGCCGCTCCAACTGCTCTTCTTGGCCGCCTTTGTGCATTGGATAGGCATAAATTTCTTCGGCGTAGGCCAGATACCGCTGATGAGAGTTCTTGGGCTCTCAGATAGTCTCATACTGGCAGTTAGCAGTGCAGCAGGCGTGGCGCAAGCCATCGCCTTTGTCAGGATCGCTCCGCGCATAAATTCGGATCACAAACAGTTACTCAATCGCGTCGTTCTCGTCAGAGGCGGTCTAATACTATGCTGGGCCGCGCTTCCAATATTCTTTTTCTATCCAGTATCCTTTGTCTTCATATTTCCTCTCATAATCTCCATCATTTGGAGCATCTTCTACGCCATGATCTGGCTTCCAATCACGACTTTCGCTATCTCACAGGCTCCCGCAGATCGTAAAGGAAGCGTCCAAGGAGAACTCCAGTCATCAATTGGAGTAGCCAACGCAATTGGCTCAGCTCTTGGAGGTCTGGTGATAACCGTCCTATGGTTATACAGTAGGATTTGTTCTTGCCTCAATCATAGCGATGCTTACAATACCAATAATCTCCAGAATCGACATAATCGAGTAGCCCTCAAATTCAGGGAATGCCAAGAGCCTGTTATCCTGAGTCCATACGAGTCAGCTGAGCTGAGAAACGGGCGTTGATTGCGCAATGTTTGAACCCAACTCGAGAAAGTATTTTACCGAGCACATACGAATCAGGGCATGAGGCAGGTTCAGGAAGTGACCACGAGCGAAGAGAAACGAGACAAGCACTTCCCCCTCTTTGCGCATGATAACCCGCTCAGAAGGCTGTTCAGTAACCCAAACAAATATTGTCCATACGTCACAAAAGGTCAGGTGGCTGCTGACCTTGGCTGTGATCCAGGTTATTATACACTCGCTTTGGCTGGATGCGTTGGTCCTGAAGGAAGAGTCTACGCAGTTGATTCGGATGAAAAGGCCATCGAACGCTGGAAAAAAAAGCGGATAAACGTGGTTACAACAACGTCGAAGCGCACGCTTCATCTGCCTCCGACCTGAGCTTCATAAAAGACGGGTCAATTGACTTCGTTCTCGCCAATGGACTGTTGTGTTCTATGGCACCACAACACCATGAATCAGCTGTGAACGAAATAAGGCGTATCCTCAAGCCAAAAGGACTGGCGTACCTTAGCGTGACCGGAGGTTTCTTTAGTTATGTGGACCAAGCGGAGTGGGAGAAAATACTTGAGGGGTTCAGAGTCGAGTGGAGGGGTAATCCCATGATGGCGGATAGATGGGCGTTGGTATCCACAAAACAACGGTAAACATATGTCGAGAGACTGTATAGGAAACCAACAAAAAAGACAATCTGTTTAACCTGAAAGAATTTCCCAGTTTTGAGAAATTTAAACGAGATAAGTCACGTAATCCGGGCTACCATTCAAAATTGAAGAATATACCATTTTAACCGCTGTATACTGGCTAAATAGTGCACTTTCATCATATTCGGAATAAAGTGAAGAAAACGTAAAATTATATAGATTTTTTCTAATAAAATATTGCTTTATAATTATTTATTGTCTTCCAGATATCTTCTAGCAGTCATCTAATAAATTTCAATTCCTTAACCCAAACCTTTTATCCGTTTTTTTTCGTTCTTTCATTCTTGTTTTTTCACTTTTTCTTTTCTTATGAGTCAGTCCTTCTAAACTGAACTCTGAATGTGTATTTCACAAATCATTAGTTCTCTCTGCAGAAAGATACTAGGCATTATAATACTCGAGTGACCCTATGTGCAGATTGCCACGATTCTAAAGAATTTCTTCGCCTGTAAATACTCATATAAATGCAAATATTATCAGCCGAGTGTGTTCACATGCCGTAATCTTGGCGAGGTAGGCTACTGCGGAAAATATCGTGAAATGGAAAGATGTGAACGAGAAATCAAGACACAATATTAACATCGTTGCATGACAAGCTCACTGTTTAAGTTTCTTGATGTTCTTCCAAAAAGACCTAAACAACTCATGCTCTTCATCAGTCATCCACTTAGTCCAAAAAAACCACCGTGGAAATATACTGTACTTTTTGAAAGCTGGTACTAGCTAGTCTGAAAAAAGAAGGAAAGTAAGTTTGGCGCGCGCGAGCTTATCTGGTTGCTGTTAAATAAGGAAAATGAAGTGGTAGTATTACGGAAAGTTTTAACTCTCTACAAGTTGATAATGATTTTGGTGTTACGTTTTGTCTGAAGAGAAACTTGCGGATTTCCTTAAGACTGGGAAAGACTGGTCCAGAACGAGAACAAGTGTTCCAGGCGTCTTTGTGCTGAAGCTTCCACCTTACAAGACCTCTCCAGCACGCTTAGTCGCGGAACTTAACCCTGTTGACGAGACTGGCACCCCCAAGAAGCGACGGGGGCTGGTCTTGAGATCAAGCGCTGAACTTGAAGAGTTCAAGGAGATGTTCCAAAACGAGAAGCTGCCTAAGCTGTTGAGCATGATCGACTCGGTTAACCCTAAAGTTAAGGCAGGGAAGGGTAGGAAGGGAGAAGAGGTTATAGAGCTGTAGCAGTTATGCTGGAAGCATACGGCCCAAAATACTTCGAGCATCCCTTGATCTGGCCTGAGACTGTAGAGTTCAGGCTCTACCAGAAACATATAGCGGATGTAGCCTCAGAAAGAAACACGCTGGTTATCCTGCCAACCGCGTTAGGCAAAACTGTTATCTCAGTAATTGTAGCAGCAAATGTGCTTTACAACTACAAGGACTTTAAGGTCTTGGTTATGGCGCCTACGCGGCCTTTGGTTTTGCAGCATAGGAACAGTTTCTTAAGGCTGCTCAAGCTTCGGGAAAAGGATACGGTGCTCTTAACGGGGGAGACGTCTCCAGATTATAGACATCTAGTTTGGGAAGGCGAGGCTAGAATAGTTTTCTCTACGCCTCAAGTGGTAAGAAACGACCTCCATGAACATAGGTTATCGCTCGAAAACTATGGCTTAGTTGTCTTTGACGAGTGTCACAAAGCCGTGAAAGAATATGCGTACACTGACATTGCTCAGCTCTACGTTTCTCAAGCCCGTTATCCGCTTATATTGGGTATGACGGCTTCTCCAGGCTCAGACCTAGACAGAGTGTTAGCGGTCTGCAGAAACCTGTACATTGAAGGGGTTGAGTACAGAAGCGAAGAAGACTCAGATGTCAAGCCTTACATCCAGCCGATAGAGGTTGAATGGAAACGAGTAAACCTGCCAAAAGAATACTTGGATATAGGTTTCAAATCAGGACTATGCTGGATAGAAGGGTGAACTGGCTGATTGGCAGGGGCATAATCAAACGCAGACTAGAATACGTTACCAGAAGAAGCCTGATTGAGGCTGGAAATGAACTCAGGTTCATGCTTGAAGAAAGCATAGAGGAGGAAAGAGGCAACATTTTCACAGCCATAATAAACCAGTCACTGGCCTTAACATTGTTTCATATGCTTGAATTATTGGAGACTCAAGGACTCCATACGCTGAGAGCTTTCCTAAAAAAGGTTGAACTGGAGAAACGGGAGAAGCGCAGCTATGCCATACTTGTAAGTGACTCGGAATATGGGAAATTAGAGACCTCTGTTAAAAACAGCTCCACGGAACATCCGAAGGCTGAACTTCTGAAACAAATAGTGAAGGAACAAATTGAGAAAAAGCCGTCATCAAGGATGCTTGTCTTCACACAGTATAGGGATACAGCAAGCCATCTGGTTGAAGAGCTAAACGCGGTTCCAGGCGTGAAGGCTGATAGGTTTGTCGGTCAAGCCTCAAAGACTGATGGATAAAGGTTTGACTCAGGAAGAGCAGGCTGAAAGGATAAGAATGCTTGAAGAAGGCGAACTGAATGTTTTAGTGGCAACCTCAATCGCTGAGGAAGGCTTGGACATTCCAGCAGTGGACCACGTCATATTTTATGAGCCTATACCAAGCGAAATAAGATATATCCAGCGACGCGGCAGAACAGGGAGAAAAGCCCCTGGCAAAGTCACAATCTTAGCGGCGAACGAAAGCCTCGACATGATCTACCTCTACGCCAGCAGAAGAAGAACTGAGAAGATGAAGACTATAGCTGAGAACATGAACCTGAAGCTTCAGCCTCTTGTCAGAAAACATTCTAAGCCGACTTCAAACCCGCTGACACAGATGGAGATAAGAACGCTGGAGGAGGAAGCTAGGCAGGTTAAGGCTGAACCTGAAGCAGTGAAACCTGAAGCTGAAATTATTAAGAGAGTTTAACAGGAAGGTTGAATGTACCTCACGAATACTGTATATGAAACTTTTGGAAAGAGGAGGTTCCGGCGCAGATATAGGTCAAATAGCTTCAGACATGGAGTATGAAGGAGTTCGCCTCAAGTTCTGAAAGCAACAGTTGGAAAGATGGTTAGAGAAGGCCTTGTTACGGAGATAGGACAAGATCGCTATGCCGTCGCATCAGCTGTAAAGGCGGTCGGCGAAAAAATGTACGAGGTAGCCGTTGAAAAGATATATCCAAACATAGCAGTGGTCATAGTGAACGACAAATGGAGGGCTCGGCTTACACCTGAAGAATACAACGGACCTAAAGCATTGATAAAGAAGAACTCAAGGTTCAAGGCAGCTGCCGACCTTTATAGGATGGACGGAACATTATGCATAAGAATAAAAGAAGTGGTAGAAGTGATAAACTAGAATTACGCGCGCTCTCCTTTGTCCTATTCAACCACTTTTAGCATGGCTAATTTCTAACCTGAAACCTTTGCGTGTGTATAGCTAACTCAGCTATATTCGCTGGAAAATATTTGACGGTTACGCATTTTTATTTTAGTTTGGTTATATGATAAGAAGGTTGAATTCTTAATTTTCTTTCTCACACATTTATTATTGGCTGCCTTAATTTTTTTTGGAGAATTGAAGTCTGAATGAAAACCATAGTCTAAGTCTAGAAGAAACGTTGAGGAAAAAAACAATGAATGATAAAACCGTGTTATTGCTTCTCGGCTCCGTCGTTTTGTTAGCTTCTGGACTTGTTGACTTAGACTGGATGATTGTAGCTCCCAGATTTAACGGTTGGTACTATAGCGTAAGTTACTGGGAGTTTTCCCCGTTTTTCAAGATGGGCTGGTGGGACGCTTACTTTTACACTATAATGCGAACGATTCTTGGCGTTTTAGGTTTAGGTTATGTAGTTGGGAAGGAAACAAAAACGAATGAATTAGATTTGTCAAGATCACAAGCTACGAAGCTTCGCAGGTAGAGGCTAGTGAAACACACTTACATCTTCACCTATACACTAAGCACAAACATACACGGACGCATGAGAACAAAGAAGAAGAAAAAGATTAAATTTTTATCCCAATCCCAAACCCAAAGATTCAGATAGAGCAACACCAACGATCGTGATAGGATAAGTGTAATGTGAGAGGATAGATTGATCGCTTCAGCACATGTCTTCTGGCGGCACGTTTATATGCCTCTATAACGTCGTTATAACTGAGGGACTGAAGTGACTGGAAATAGGAACAGCCTGATTTTGCTGTTCGTTCTAATTGGAGTGTCGTCATCTCACCCCTACTATGGTTGAGACCATTAACAGGATTCACACACGGGATGATGAGTATGATGGGATATGGCTGGGGGCTCGCACCCCTAATATCGATAGTGTTCCTCGTACTGGTGGCGATTGGAGCATACTGCTTCGTCACTGAATTCACTAGAACACCATCTACCAGCGAAAGACCTCTTGAGATACTCAAAGAACGATATGCAAGGGGAGAGATAGCAACAGAGCAATACCTGAAGATGAAAGAAGAGTTAGAATAGCTCACTAATGTTTGGGGTTTGCTTATACACATCGACTCTATTTTTAGCTTAGCTAACTGTGTTCTCGGTTATGACGGATACTTATGCCTATAGTACCATTTACATCTAGTTTCTCTGCATGATGGTAACCCTTCATCCTATGTAGTAATTCGCACATTTCATCAATCAACTTTCTCTTAGAGTCGTCTGGATACTCATGCTCAAGCAAATCAGTTAAGCTGTCATGAATCAACTTAACACTAAACTGCTCCTTCAATTTATTCACCACATTATGGGCATCATTACTTCCTTGCGCAAAGCTTTCAAAAGCCTCCTTCTCCAACAAACACTGAGCTTTAGGCTGAAATTTCTCGCATTCACCATTTAAAACGCAACGATCACAAAGCATAAACCCAATTCTGAATAAACCATGCTTCAAAGCGCTCAATCAGGAACCTCAAAAATCCAGAATCATATAAATTACCTTTTAAAACATATGTGAAAAACAAGGGAGGGGGAAACAACCAGCAATGATGTGCTTAAGATTTCTTCTTTACTTTAAGATTAATAACCTCAACCAACGTAAGCCTAACATAATCCCCATCCTTAACTTCAAACAACTCCCTCAAACGCTTAGGAATAGTAACCTTTCCACCTTGAAAAACCCTCACAACAAACTGTTCCATAATTAACACCAGTAACAAAAAGTGACAAAAAGTATTAAAAAGTTACCAATTTCAATTCACAAAAAATCAACATAAAATATACTTTTCTATGAGTAAAATGAATGACCACATAAGTCTTTTATATAAAAATAGTAGCTAGCTGACTTTTTTTATTTTTGGAAAAATAAAACTTTTTTTTTAAAAATATCATTTGAATACAGCATGAAGCTAAGCCAGCATAATGATCTATTACGCTATGAACCTAACGAAAGCTGTTGAAGTAGCCCAACAAAACGGGTTCAAAGATGTCTACTTAATATGGTGGAGCCAAGACATAGGATGGTACCCAAATATAAGAATCCCAGAACCGGAGGCACCCTTAAAGCCAACCTGAGAATTCTCTGGGCGTTAATTAAGTCCCAAACAACCCATATATCTTAAGGCTTCGCGCCGACCTCTAAAACAAAGGACGGACAAAACGAAAAACACGGAAAAGCGAGAGCTTCACTCTATCGTGCGGTTATTCCAGACATTAAAGATATTATAAAAAGCACGCGGGATAACAATGTCTGAGAAAAAGAATATAAGAGCCACGGAATACCAGTAAGACAGTGGTTTTCTTGAAGTTCAGCGTCATTATTGAGAAGGACGAGGACAGCTATTACGTTGCGTCTGTTCCTGAGCTCGCAGGCTGCCACACCCAAGCTAAAACAATAGACGAACTAATGAAGAGGATTAACGAGGCGGTGTCGCTTTACCTAGAGGTTGAAGGCTCCGCAATTGAAGAGAAGAAAGAACTCATAGGCATCCAGTTCATAGAGGTTCCAACCAGTGAGCTTAAGACCGCTTCCAGCTAGGAAGATCATAAAAGTACTTGAAAAGATCGGCTTTAAGCCTGTGAGACAACGAGGCAGTCACGTGATATTGAAACACGCTGATGGGCGAGTAACAGTTGTTCCAGTCCACAAAGGCGAACAGATAGGACGAGGCTTACTTTCCAAAAGCTAAGCTAACTGACCTAAATATTATGGAGACTACTACTTCTCTTCAGAATGCAGGACTTCGAAAAACGCAAACCGGATAGCAAATCTAAAAACAGAGATGGTACTATGAACCAAAAGAAGCTCACGTTACAGGAACCGCGAACAAAGGAAATGCCCGAAACATGGAAGTCCGAAAACGTATTCATGAATATTCATGCTTCGCTTAATACTGAACCAGCTGGTAAGGATAAAAGACTTAAGTATTACTTTCCTACTAAGTAATGACGGTGTCTAGATTGGTTACAGTTGTCAGCGTCACGAAGAAGGGGCAAGCAACCATACCCAAAGAACTGAGAGGAAAATACGGCATAAAAGACAAGGTGCTCATAGAAGAGGAAGAAGGAAAGATTGTTCTGAAACCCGTTCCCACGCCCAGCCAAGACTTCAGCCTCACTAAAAACCCTCTTCAGAGACAAAAGCTCAAAAGAATTACTGGAAGAGGCCAGAAAAGAAGAACAGACGAAAGACAGGAAGATTGAGAAACGTGTCAGAGCAGCTGGTGTTTGACTCTGAAGCTATTCTAGCCTTTTACCTCGGCGAAGAAGGCGGGGAACTCGTAAGAGACAGCCTCGAAAAAATACAAAACGGAAAAGCCGAAGGATACATAAACATAATCAACCTAACCGAAATCTACTACATTCTGCACAGAGTAGACCCCAAACTCGCCGAAGAAAAAGTTAGGAACCTCCGCCTCTACGGCCTAAAGGTTGTACCGGTAAGAGACGACAAATTGTGGCGTGAAGCCGCCAAAATCAAGAGCGCCCACACACTCTCGCTCGCAGACGCGTACGCAGCCGCAACAGCAAAGATCCTAAAAGCCAAGCTGATAACAGGTAGCGACAAGGAATTCAAGGAACTAGACATCCAGATGCAGAAGATACGGGAGTAGAGAAACCCCGAAAGCTGCTGGGAAGCCTTCAACCTCTCTTACCAGAACCTCAAAAAGAACAAACAAGACAAATAGGAAAGAGATGCTTATCTCAAGGCCTTTACTCTCGTATGGTTATAGGTGAAGACGCTCATGGAAGTCGCCAAAACCTTAGGATTCTCAGCTGTCGTCTGGAAAGAAGGAAACATCTACGTAGCATCATGCCCAAAGCTAGATGCAGCTAACCAAGGCAAAAGCATGGAGGAAGCCTTAAGAAACCTCGAAGAAGCACTGGAACTCTACTTGGAAGACGAGGATGCCGAGAAACTCCAAAACCAAAATGTTAAATGTCCTGAAAACCGATGAGCGCTTGAGCAACAGCCGTATGGAAACAATGGTTTCAGCCGTTGAAAAACAAAAATGTTTAATAAAAATGTGATTTTCTCATTTAAACGGTGAATGATTTGGCTAATGGAAAAGCGGTCCAGACCGAGCTCGATGAGAAAGAATACGAGTTCCTCGTGAAGGCTGCGAAGAAGAGGAAGCTGACTATAAAGGAAGGCGTACGGGAAGCCGTTCAGCACTGGATCAGTACACAAATCGCTATTGATGAGGACCCCTTGTTTAACATAGAACCCGACAACACCGGAGTGAAGACAAACTCCTCAAAACTTGATAAAGCGCTTTAGTCAGCTATGGATGCCCAAGGTGAACTTGAAAGAAGGCTTAACAAAAACCATAAAATGGCTTTAAACAGAAAAAACGCATGAACATTAAAAATCCGCCGAAACCAATTTCCTGTTAATGAATAAAGCCTTCCTAATAAAGAAGGCTCAGAGGCAAATTCTAAAATGCCAGATAACTGAAACATCACGCGCAATCTGAATAATGTCCCACTTTAAAGGCAATAAAGTTTAAATCCCACCTAACGCTAAATTTCCGCTCAGGTGGAAATTTGAGCATTTTAAATATGGACAGCAAAGGAAGACTCACACTGCCAAAGGAAATCCGGGAGTCTCTAGACATCAAGAAAAAAGTGCTAATAGTGAATGCTGGAGACCACATTAAGATAATCCCGCTGCCATCCGATCCGCTACGAATCCTACACGGCGCATTCAACATCAAAAAACCATTCAAAAATCTGAGAAAAGAGGCAGAATTAATCGCTGAAGACGAGGCAAAGAAAGAACGGAGTAGAAACAGATGCCCCTCTTAGAAAACGACGTCATCTTCGCCTACTTAAACGAGTATGACCCCAACCACGAAACCGCTGAAACAATCTTCCAAAAACTTAAGAATGGAGAAATCACGGTAGAAGTTTCAAGCGTCAGCCTAATTGAAATGGAGCTGATTTACCGAGCCGAAAAAATGGAAAATAAACTGTTGAGAGACCTAGCCGCAATAGCAGCCCTGCCCAACGTAGAATACGTCGCACTGAAACCCGACACAGCTGTTGCAAGCGTTTATCTGAGACAAACCCTGAACCTAACATTCTTCGATTCACACTATGCAGCAGCCTCACTGAACCTGGACCGAAAGATCATCTCATTCGACCAAGCCTATGACAGAGTCCCCGGACTAACACGAATAAAGCCAGAAACCATTTAACTCAAATGAACACGAAAGAAATCTCAGAGAGTGCGAGAACGCTAGCTGACTAGTTGCACAAGCCATAAACAAGGAAGGCGGAGAAGCTTACATCACGAAAGTTGCGGACAAAGGAGTGAGAATCGAGTCTATCGAAAATTAACAGCAGAAAAGACGCCGTTTTTATCTTTTTCTTCGCATCATCACTGCTACGACGACTACAACCACTATTACTACGATTGCACCAAGAATCAATAATTGCTGTTACTGTCTTTTCTGTTCTTGATATGCTTGCTAGCTAGCTTTGTCACTCATATGTAATGGAACACTTAAATGAATGGTTGCTTCTTTTAATAGTTTTATCACTCGGAGTCGTGCTCGAAATGAAAAAAGAGCAATTGGTTCTGCCTTTAACAATTGTCATCACAGGCATTTTTCTTTTCTGGTACTTTAAGCTCGGCGGAGAATCGCTTGTTGCTCCCTTCGAATACACGAATCAACTCATTGTTTTGGTCCTTGTCATTGCCAGCCTTATAGTTCTTTACAGAATAGGCTCGTTTTTCCTCAAGTCGCTGATGCTGAAAATGGGAGGAAAAGAAGGCGAGGTCGGCATGCTTCAGGGAGTCTACAAGTTCATCATAATAACGGTTGGAATACTCACGTTATTGTCAAGTTGGTTTTCGTTAGGAACTCTTGGAGTTATCTTCGCATCCTTCGGCGGAATGTTCCTAGGATGGTCTCTACAGGGACCCATAAGCGGTCTCGCAGCTTGGTTTCTCGTTTCTGTAATCAGACCGTTCAGCGTCGGAGACAGGGTCCAGCTTCCCTCTTATGCGCTTGTGGGCGATGTCGTCCACATTACGCCCTTGTACACGATATTGAATCAGGTAGGAGGAAGCGTAGGAAGCGAGGAGCCTGCGAACAGAACCATTTTGATCCCAAACGCCATGCTGTTCAGTGCGCTTGTAATAAATTACACTCCGAAGGATCAGGGCGAACTCATTGAGCTGTCGAACAAACGTAAAGCAATGGCTGGGTCGCCTCAATCCGCCTTCATGCTTGACGAGTTCGTATTGCGGCTGAGCTTCGACTCAGACTGGGATGAAGCAGAAAAAATTCTCCTCGACGCAGCAAAAGAAGTGACTGCAGATGTTATCAAAAAAACGGGCCAAGAGCCATACATCCGAGCGGATATGACTGACTGGTACGGCGTCTTTATGAGGCTCAGGTTTATGACCTTAGCCACGGACAGACCTATAGTAATACACGAAATTTCGAAAAAGGTCTACAAAGCAATACAAGCAAGCAAAAACGTAGACCTCGCCATACCCTACATTTACTCGTACAAAAAAGGCTTCCAGTGGGCACCTCCATTCTCTCTGGACAACGTGAACACGACAAGGAAGATTACACCTAACAACACGATGTTGATTTGTTCAAACTGCGGAACAGAAAACGCGGGCGACTCAACATACTGTAACAAGTGCGGCAACAAATTGGCACCATCAACAGCAATGTAAAGTAAATTGAAAACAGCTAATTGAACCGTTAAGAATTCTACTTTTTCAGATTCCAATGGTAAAAAAAGTATTCTGAATATTCATCTCGTATTAACAGCATCTAAGTAATTAAATTTATATCCCCAAACCCAAACACACGCTCTCTCTACCTTCCGTGACGATCAGTCAGACGGAGAGACGGACAGACAGACATATATCGCACAAAAAACTCTAGACGAAAACATGTATGTCTAAGCTTGTTTCTGTGGTAGTAACAGGCAAACCACCAAATCCAAGAGCTATACCTAAATTCTTTTTCTGGACTCATCGTTAACCAGCTAGATGTTAAAAGTACATTGCCGTTACTTAGCTGACTATTCGAGTTTTATGTCAACCTAATAGTGTATCGATTGCCTACCGATGGCTTATATACGTCGTCTCCATCAAACTTTGAATAGATATCAATGGTGTTGCGCCACCAACCCATTCTTTTGACTATACATTCTATGTTGAAAGTCCCATCGCTTCTAGTAGTCCCAGAAGCCATAAGGTTATCCCTCCTCGTACGTCTTACGTCAAAAATATGGATTCTGGCTCCATCTATGCTTTCTCCTTCATTAGTGCTGACCATTTTTCCAGTGAAATGTATAGTTGAATTTGCCTGAACGATACTTAAGGGTTCGTCTAAAGTGAGAGTACTTTCTTTCTTAGAAGCATATAGCCTTGGAGGATTACTTTTCGGTTGGCAGTAGATTTCCTTTTTTTCGATTCGAATCTTGTAGTGATATCTTGATTCCTGCGAAGGTGTGAAATTGACAAGCGTTTTTTCAGTTGAAAGCGGAGAAAGTGCCAACGCGAAGAATTCTTTCATTACCTTCTCGGCAAGTAAGGTGACAGTATCTCTGTAGATCTCCACCTCTACTAGGCTTGAAATTGTTTTTTTTCGCATTGGATTCTCAACTTGTATTTCAATTTGAACTGGATCATAAACTGAACATGTTGAAATCATCTGTCCTTCAGAATCCGTCCACCTTGACGAAATATATTGAAGAGTAGATTCATTTATCAAACATCTCACCTCAAAGGCTTTAGGTTCGGGAGAACACTACCTCATCCTTTATGGTAGATATGCGTAGATTAGGCAACATATTATTGCTAGAAAAGCTCCGACAAGTCCCCACATTATCCAATCCATCTCCAAGATTTGAGGAAAGACCTCAAGAAGGATTGGCAATGCTTTAAAGTAGACGAAGTTAACCGCTATGCCTAATAGAAATCCGACAAACCCAATAATAACGATCGCTCCAAGCATTTTTGATTTTTGTTCCATCTATTTCACACTCTTTGACAAACTTTGACGATGTATCATCACAATGCTAGGTGAATCTTTTAGGGGTATTTTTATTTTCTCATTATGCTGGGCATCATGATCATATTATGCCGATATTGTACTCCTTGGGATCAGGTGTTCTGCTTAACGCTTTTTCTAGTGAGATTATGTTTTGCTATTATGTCAATTGAAGGTAGGCATGGCAAAAGTAGACTGTTTGTTTTTGCAGCTCTTCCAGCAATCTGGTTTCTTATGGTTCATTGGTTGGTCATTATATTACATTGGAGAGAGAAGAGATTTGAAGACGGGAAGGTTCGTTCGGTTAACTAACATTAGTGGGCAAAGATAATTGTCCGTAAAATCGGTTGATAAAAGACTATATAATATTAAGTCTTCCAGATATCTTCTAGCAGTCATCTAATAAATTTCAATCCCTTAACCCAAACCTTTTATCCGTTTTCTCGTTCTTTCATTCTTGTTTTTTCACTTTTTCTTTTCCTATGAGTCAGTCCTTCTAAACTGAACTCTGAATGTGCGTTTCACAAATCATTAGTTCTCTCTGCAGAAAGATACTAGGCATTATAATACTCGAGTGACCCTATGTGCAGATTACCACGATTCTAAAGAATTTCTTCGCATGTAAATACTCATATAAATGCAAATATTATCAGCCGAGTACGTTCACATGCCGTAACCTTGGCGAGGTAGGCTACTGCGGAAAATATCGTGAAATGGAAAGATGTGAACGAGAAATCAAGACACAACATTTACATCGTTGCATGAGAGCTCGCTGACTCTATTTACAATACATTAACGGGTTTGTTCGTTGCCCCAAATGCCATGTGAAGGTTCAGGCTCTACATATTTTCTTACTCTGACATTATCAAACCTGGCGTATGCCCCATAATGATTTGCTAATCCAATTTCACCTGGTCCTGAATACTGTGTTTCTGTTACAGTGGACTTAAGGTTGTTATTGCTGTATATCTCGAATGTGGAATCATTTATGGCTAGTTTTACTTTTTGCCACTGATTTGCAATGCCAAATCTCGTTACATCGTCGCCGAAAGCTTCCCAATCGCTATATGGAGGTGTCATCCATGGTGATTCCTCGTCAGAACGGCAATCCCATCTTCCTTTATAGCCAGTATTTGCTGAATAATTTCCTCTGAATATAATTTCGGGAAGTGCGTCTGTTGCCGGGTAAACATCAGCCTCTATTATGCCATTTTGGAACCCAGTATAAATTGCGTCTGAACCAATAACGGCAAATCCATAAGGCCAATCTGTAAAACCCCCACCTATTTCCAAACTTGGAGCCGGATTACCATAACTAGATGTAATGACTACATCCGTATCTATGTGAATATTCCATTTGCTCAAGTCTCCGCTAAAATCGTCAAAGAATATGAAGGTATTATCTCCACTGCTTGTTGTAGTTACTATGGGATTGCCATAATAAAGATAGATTGTTTGTATTTGTCCAGTTAAGTTGCCTGCTATCTCTACCCAAAAAGTTGCATTCTTATCAACATTCAAAGATTCCCGCCAATAATCCAATAGAATTCCGTTTACAGTAGTGAATCGGATATCACCGAAATCGCTTCTAACCTTATTATTAATATATACCGTCTCTCCGTTGTCAGTTCCAGTACCATTTACTACAACAATCCTAATCTGGTAGTTAGTTCCTGCGTTTGTTCCAATCCCACTAATAATATGACTTTTTCGATAATTCCAATTATTATTAAACCACTTTTTCATTATTGTTTGAGTGAAGTTAAGTGATTGCTGCTCATAAATGAAAGCATATGCAAAGCTAGGTATCATAAAATTTATTATGATTAATAGGAAAACCAACTGAACCGATTTTTTAGTCATTAAAAAAACAGTTGTATAATCAGTATTTCAAAATAATGAATTAAGGGTTCATACAGTATGTTCATAACGTTTTTTAAATTACTGAATTCAAGTTAAATTAAAAAAAATACAGGAGTGTCTATATTGGAAAGAAAGAATTTACTCAGTGTTCTTTTTCTAATACTGAGCATTGCTGCAGTTTCGGTTTCAGCATATGTCTATGAACAAGCACAGCAACAAGTAACGCAGACCATTAAAGAGATTGCAACTATAACTTTGAAAAATTCTACTTTAGATAATCTGGAAGAGGGACAGACTCTATTTTATACGAAATCAAATGTTACGAATCTTGGAGCAGCCATTACGCTTACAACAACAAAAACCAACGTTTACATGCACTTGAGCAGTAACCTAGCAAGCCAAAGCACCTATTACTCAACATTCAACGTTGCCGTAAAAATTATCACAAAACCCTCCGGAGGAGCCCATAGCATAAATGAAATAGTATGCACGTTATCATTAGCTTCGCCAAACTCTGGCGCAATCACTCTAGACGTGCTAGGAACTTGGACCTTCGACTTCGAAGTAACCACCACAGCTAAATCAGTTACCTCAAATCAGTCAACTATTGTAACTATCACAGTGACAGCTGAAAGCACTTAGGCAAACAGAACTTGAACCCGAAAAAGAAGCTACTATACATTTTTCTTTTTATTATTCTAAATATATGGATAGTTTCGCTTCTGGCAATTTACCTTCCCATAACCAATTTGGTAACACCCACTTTCCCCTTAACCCAAAACAACCAATTATTAACAATCTTCCTAGTGTCTACTGCCTTATCTTCAATCTCTACCTTCCTGATAGGCTTAGATGAACTGGGAAAACTTCCAAATGTAAGATCAAAACATTAGATACCTGATGTAACTGCAATCCTTGGCATCCACGGTTCTTTTCCGTCTCTCAAATACTTGGCTAATAACAAGGATTAAAATTTAATCTCCATACACACATTTCTACGCACTCCCACCTTCTTTCTTCCATATCTACACTTTTCTCCACATCACACGTAGAATGATCAGACTATGATAGTTTTTTAAAAAGACTGCAATTGTTAAGGGTATTATAAGCCAAAAGCTAGGAACTGGAATCTTAACTTTAATTTTTATTGGATTAGGCTGTTCAATTAAGGTCCTGTTATCTGGAAATCTGTTCCAATAGGTGAAATAGCTCACTACTTGAAGAAGCTGTCGCTGCCATCATCACTTGTGGTTACACCAGCCTTAGATATAGCCAAAGCTAAGTAAAAATGCCGTAGCTAATCAGTTACAACAAGTGAAATTTATTTCACCAAACAGATAAATAATTGATAATATTCTTTCATGCTTGAAGTTATGAATCTTCAGAACGAGTTTAATAATGGATTCTTTAAAGTCATCTCGCATCCCGCTAGGAGAGAGATTGTAGAATGTTTGCTGGATAGAAATTTGTCATTTATAGAACTCCTTAACATGATTGGTAAGAGTAATCATGGCGATTTTGGTTATCATTTAAGAATTCTGAAGGAGTTCGTTGAACTTGAGCCTTCAAGTAAGAAATACCGTTTAACTTACAAAGGAAGGTTATTGACTGGAGTGATTAAGGATTTTCGTTCAATTATTTTGTTTTGCTCAGAATGCGCGAGATATGCCCAAAATCTTAGGTTAGGAGACCATGCCTTAGCATTATATACTGATGAAGACTTCAAAAACAGGATAACATTTCCATACCTAAAAGCGGGACTACTCAAAAATGAAGCGGTTGTATACCTAGTATCGGAAAACAAGTTGGATTCGAAGGTTCGAGAAGCCAAGAGATATGGCATTGACCTTGACAACTTAGAAAAAGAAGCTTTTACATTGAAGTCAGCTTATGAATGGTTCATTGAAAAGGGGAAAGGTTAAATCTGAAACAATTATATCCAATTGGACGGCACTTGTTGAAGAGAAGAAGAAGCTGGATTTACGGGACTACGTGTTGCTGGAGAACCTGAGGTTTTCGTTGACTATGCAAAGACTACTGAGCTACTAAGATACGAAGAGCTTCTGGGTAGGCAATTCAACATGGATATTGTCGGGTTGTGCCTCTACGATTTCGATAGATGGGATAATGAGCAGTTTGTTCAAGCTCTGGAGAGCTCATGGTCACATAATCTCCAAAGGTGTAGTGGGCAAAATGATACAGTGAAGTTTTCCTTTGTTTAGTGAACAAATTCATGGTTAAGAAAGAAGTCTTTGAATAGATAAAAACTGGACTTGAGCTATATGCACATTTTCCTGTAGATTCCGTGACTTGCATTCTAGCTAGCGCGCGCTATTACCTGCAGCTAACGGTTTTATGGCTATTAATGGTTCTCTAATTTTTATAAGACTTTTTATCATGCGATTTTGAGTGGAAACATCGTGAATCCCGTCTGGTTAAGGGGGCATAATATGCCTTGAAACTGATTCCCCCTTTTCCATGATTCCAAACACTTAGCTAGCTATTTGTGTAAAATAAATATAAAATAGGAAAAGGTTTTGATTTTGGTTTGGTTATTAGAGGAAGGTAAAATTCATAATTTTCATTCTCATACATTTATTATTGGCTTCCTTAATTTTTTTTGGAGAATTGAAGTCTGAATGAAAATCATAGTCTAAGTCTAGAAGAAACGTTGAGGGAAAAACATTGAATGATAAAACCGTGTTATTGCTTCTCGGCTCCGTCGTTTTGTTAACTTCTGGACTTGTTGACTTAGACTGGATGATTGTAGCTCCCAGATTTAACAGTTGGTACTATAGCGTAAGTTACTGGGAGTTTTCCCCGTTTTTCAAGATGGGCTGGTGGAACGCTTACTTTTACACTATAATGCGAACGATTCTAGGCTTTTTGGGTTTAGGTTATGTAGTTGGGAAGGAAACAAAAACGAATGAATTAGATTTGTCAAGATCACAAGCTACGAACTTCGCAAATAGAGCTAGTGAAACACACTTACACCTTCACCTATACACTAAGCACAAACATACACGAACGCATGAGAACAAATAAGAAGAAAAAGATTAAAATTTAGTCACCACACACACTTTTATTCTTATTCTATCTCTCTCTACCTTACTCCGTATCACGTATATCCCGTATATCACACAACAACACATTCAAACACGCATTAATTTCTAGAACACTCAATTACTTTTTTCACAAGTAATAATAGGAAAAATACCCCCTTTCTTTATATTAGTGGTAAGGTAAATGATAAAAAATTTTATCGTTGATCCCAAGACCAAGAAGATTGCAGTCTCATTCGTATTAATTCTTTTTCTAATACCAATGTTGGTGCCGTCGAACACGGCGGCGGCAATGTCAATCACCCTTGATTCCCCGCTAGATTACACCGTAACGATGGATAATGAGCCTGATTTCAGTTTTACATTAGATTCTAGTGTTTCAACGGTAAGCTGTACCCTTTGGCTTCAAAAAACCTCATCCAGGACTCCAAAGTCTTATGGAACTAACAATAATGTGGTAAGTAGTGTATCTACCACAATTACACCTTCCTCTCCCATACTAAATGGACAGTATCGGTGGTGGATAACCTGCTTTGATGGAACAACCACAATCAGTAGTCAGAAACGAACAATAACAATAAACCTCTTCCGAGGAGACATGACGTTCACAGCCAGCTACGATGGCAGCACAAGATACTACTGGCTGGATTTACCTGACAATTTTGACAATTCAGCACCCACTCCCCTCGTAATATTCTTACACGGCTACGGAGGCAGCAGACTCAGCTACCCACAAAAGTACTCGTCTTTGAGGCAAACATTCCAAAGCAACATTTGGATAGTTGCATCAGTAGACTGCCGTACAGTCAGCGGTTACCAGAACTGGTACACTGAACCATCAAGACGTGACATAACCGATGTTATGAACACAATAAGAAGCGACTACAACATCGACACCAACCACATACACATCATGGGAAACAGCATGGGCGGAGGCGGAGCACTCAAATACGCCATGTTTAGCAACCATGTAATAGCAAGCCTGGTGGACATACACGGAATTACCGATTTCACCCAATTCTACTTCGAAACATCAACCTACAAAGACTCGCTGATGGCGGCATATAGAGGAACTCCAGGCGACGTTCCTGACATATACGCAGACGAAAGCGCCCTAGGAAATGAACAACGTTTTAGCCAAACACCGGTATTGATACTGCATGGAACCGCTGATAACGTAGTAAGTGTAAGTCAATCACGTAATTTATACCAGAGCCTGAGTGCACTCGGATACACAGTGAAGTATATTGAAGTACCAGGTGTTGCTCATGACGCTTCAATTCTGATCAGCAGCAGAGAAATGGAGATTTTTGACTGGCTCAGCGAGCATCCATTACATACTGAAGAATCGCAACCTGTAACAATTACGATAACATCAAACCCAACAGGCTTAGGCTTTGTCAAGGTTGATGGCAACGCAGTAACAACTCCACAAACCTACTCATGGAATACAGGTTCTGAGCATACTTTGGAAGCTATATCGCTGGTCAGCAGTGAAAGTGGAACAAAATATGTTTGGGTTGATTGGAGTGATGGTGGAACTCGAAGTAACATAATTTACACAGTTCCCTCGTCACCTCAAACAGTTACAGCGAACTATCAAACCCAATATTACTTAACAGTCAACTCAGCCTACGATTCCCCAGTCGGAGCAGGCTGGTACAATTCAGACTCTACTGCATCATTCTCAGTAACCTCACCTGCCAGCGATAGCACAGGAACACAGTATACTTGCACCGGCTATTCGGGAGACGCATCAAGCTCTGGAACAAGCGGCTCAATAGTTATGAACGGTCCCAAGACTATTACATTTAACTGGAACAGCGTACAGTCATGGGCGCGTACATGGTATGTGTACTCGGGAAACCGATATAGTCCATGGGGGCAGCTACTCGGTTCAGGCCCAAATGAAAACAACTTGAACTTTGATAACAACTGGGGCTCCAAGACGATAGCTTACAGCCGGTCAGACAAAATCGGGTTCGTGTCAACAAGAAAAGTGAACCTTGCAGCAGGTTCATGGACGTTCACGATTGGCGGAGATGATGGCGTCCGCTTATACATCGATAACAAGCTGGTAATTAACGGCTGGAAGAATCAAGCGTACACCACTTATTCCTTTAAAACGAGCTTTTCAAACACCGCTGACCATACGCTCCGCCTCGAATACTATGAGTATACGGGGAATGCTCACGTCTCATTCAATGTAAAACAAGGGTAGCACTTCTAGCATACATAATTCATAACTCACTATTAGTCGACGCAAACGAAGGAATAGGCCTTTTTTTCTTTCATACAACGTAACGATTATTCCCAAAGCCAGTGACGAAACACCAAATATTAAGAATACAAGATTATACCAATACGCACGAACTATCCAATAAAAAATTGAATTGAAAAACCCTCGCAACAAACTGCTCCAAATATAACACCAGTAACAAAAAGTGACAAAAAACATTTAAAAGTTACCAATTTTTATTCACAAAGACCCAACTCGACTCCAAAAAAACATTTCATATCTTCTGAAGCTAGCCAACTAAGCTCCAACACCCCGAATCTTGTCACCACGACGTAAAAGGATTGGTAACATTAATTTCATATATATATTAGAAGAATAATGGTAATTGCCCACTGAGAGAGAATGAAAGGGGAAGAAGAACCTTTCGCTTCTCGCAGAATATTCAAAAAAAACGAATAAAGGAAGACTGGATGAACCTAATATTAGCGATTGCTTACATTCTAACGATTCTAATATACGTCTGGGCAGCCTACAACATCCCCATCCTAGCCATGGGAATAAGGCACTTCCATCAATCGAATTCAAAAAACAGAAAAAACAAGGCAATGCCAAGCGTCAATCTTCCCGCAATGAGTATTGTTGTACCTCTTAAGGACGAAGAAAAAGTTGCTGAAAGGCTATTGAACGCCCTCATACGGCTTAACTACCCACCTGAAAAAAAGGAAATAGTATTAGTTGAAGACGGCTCATCCGACAGAACGCCAGAAATATGTAAAGATTATGCTACACGCTGCCCCGAGACCATAAAGTACTTTCACCGTGACGTTTCAACAGGAAAACCTTCAGCCATAAACTTCGGATTCAAACAGGCAAAAGGAGAGATTGTCGCCGTTTTCGACGCAGACAATGTTCCTGAACCTGACACCTTACTAAACGCAGCCGAATACTTTACAGATCCGTCTATTGCAGCAGTTCAGGGAACCACCTGTACAATAAATGCTGATGAGAACATGTTGACCAAGATAGTATCCTATGAGGAGGTAGTTTGGCTTAAAACCTTTTTACAGGGAAAGGACGCCCTCAACCTTTTTGTATCCCTAAGCTGGAAGTTGCCAATTTATCCGTAGAGAAGTCATTGAAGAGGTTGGATTATGGAACGAAAACTGCTTGGCTGAGGACTTGGAGATGTCACTAAGAATTACGGAGAAAGGTTACGGCATAAAATTAGCTCCTGAACTTATCTCATGGCAAGAAGCAACCTCAAATCTTTCTCAACTGATTAAGCAACGGCTAAGATGGTACCGAGGCTACATGGAAGTAGCTGTAAAGTACGGACGATTCTTAAAAAGGTTAGAGAGAAAAACATTCGACGCCGAAGTTACAATGATGGGACCATACGTGCTATCCTTCTTCTTCCTAAGCTACATAATGTCGCTATACCTCTCCTTGTTCCCCATTCACGACCCAATACTTAATGTAATGGCAGAGGGTACATTGGTTTCTGCAATTGCCACTATTCTGACCTTAGGCGTAGCCTTAATATACGTTACGAAGCCAGTGAAAATAAAAAACGTTATCTGGCTGCCATTTATTTACGCTTACTGGAACCTGCAAAGCATCCTAACAGCCACAGCTTTTCTGCAGATGATCCTTAGACTGCCAAGAAGATGGATTAAAACAGAAAAGACTGGAAGACACACAAAAAATGTTACCTAGAAAGGTAAAGTTGAATAATATAGGATCATTGCTTTAGCACACAGTCCGCATGAAAAAGGGCTTAGAACAGCTATCTAGCTAAAATTAATAAATATGGTAATGAATGCTTTCGCAAGTCATTCACCTAAACATACAACATATTTATATTTAATATTTAGAATAATAAGTAACTAAATTACAGAACATATTTTTCTGATAACAATTTTTTCTATTTTGAAAATTCAGAAACATTCTTCTTAAAAAATCAGAATTTTATACCACGTTGAACGCGTTAAAGTTGGTTTAGGATAGCTAGCTCACTATTACACTATGAACCTAACGAAAGCCGTTGAAGTTATCCTGCGAAATGGATTCAAAGAGATCTACCTAATATGGTGGAGCCAAGACATAGGATGGCTCCTAAATATAAGAATCTAGCTAGCCAACATAGACAATCATGGATAACCTTCACTTTTCTTCTGAACAAAAAACCATAATTTTCGAATTGCACTATAGTTTCATTGTTTTAACATGTGCGCAAAGTGCTTTTCAGTTAGTGTTTTGACTTCTAGCATTTTTTCAAAATCAGGGTCATCGCTAATTATGGTTGACTCCTCAAAATACGCAGTGGCTGCTATGAAAGCATCAGCTATCGAAATATCATATCTACCTTTGAAATCGCCAGCCTTAACTGCAACATCCTCATTTATCCCAACTTTCCTAAGATACAAAGCGTACCTTAGTTGGTTCATTCTGGCTTCAGCCAGATCTGCCCTTTTTTCCTTCATATACTTGTAATAGATTTCGGTTAGCGTAACCACGCTTATCGCTGCCTCTAAATCTCCAGCTTCAACCCGAGACAAGATTTTCTGAACCGCGTCCCAACCTTCCTCCTGTGCAAAGAGCTTAATCAAAGGCTTCGTGTCCAAAACAATCTTAGGCTTGATGGATTCGTTTTTCAAATTCCATAGTCCACTCCTTTCTCATGGTTTCAATTTCCTCAGAAGGCTTTCTACCCTTGAACACTTCTTTATCTACACCCGCTAAATTCGACAATTTGGGCATTGGAATCATTTTAATCACGTCGCCCTCGCGAACAATTAAGAATTTCTCACCTTTCACTATCCTCAGTTCCCTTCTCAACCTTGAGGGAATCGTTACTTGACCCTTCGAACTGACTGTTACAGTTTCCACCAAAGCCAATTCCGCCTTACAAAGTATAAAGCATCTTACATTAATAAATATGTCGGAAAAACTATCACATTTCGCCACCACTCAATACTAAAGACTCAAAAATAAACCAGCTGAGCTAGCTACAGTTTCAGTTAAGGGCATGTTTCAACCAGCCTTCCCTGTACTTCTAACACCTTTTGTAGCCTTCTGCAACCTTCTGTATACGTGAGATAAGCCAAATTCAAACCCTGTTTAAAAAAAACAGACTGAAACAGACTTATCATAAAATAGCATTCACCGCTGTCCTACAATTGAAGGAAGAGAAATCATATGAATTAATCATTTGTTGGGCACAACCATGCCTGATCTTTCAATGCTTCTTAGATTCTTATAGCTGGTGGCTGTTACGTTCGTTTTCTTCATTTTATCAATCAATTTGATGGTTAAAAGACTAATAAAGTAAATTTCACCCCTATTATCTCTAATAAATGACCTAGGGTTTACTCATTTGGGCATCTTTTTTTATAGATTTGAACAACACATGTTTTATGAAGGGATTATTGCTATAGCTTCGATTTCGACTTTGAATCCGTTATAAAGGATGACCTGAACCGTGCTGCGTGCAGGTTGATTGGTTTGGAAATATTTCGAGTAAATCTTGTTCATTTCATCAAAATCTCCAAAGTCTGATATGAATACTGTTGTCTTGACAACATGTTCCATGGAACTTCCAGCAACTTTAAGGATGTTGGACATGTTTTTTAGAGCCTGATCTACCTGCTCTCTAATTGAACTGCCTTTTAACTGATTGTTTGCTGGGTCTATTCCAACCTGTCCTGCAACGAATAAGAGATTTCCAGCTTTTACACAATTAGAATATGGCAAGGTCGGCTTCGGAAGCTTATCCACAACTATAATTTCTTTTTTAAAGCCAACTCTAATGTCAGGTTTTTTCTCAGACATTTAATCAACTCCTATATCTTTATCATTATCATCTCCTTAGAATAAAAAAATAACTACATTTTAGCGCGCCCTTACATAGGGCCATTAGCCAGCTAGACTTGGAATATTTTCAGTTGGCCCTTTATGGCTTGCGTCTTTGCTAGCTAGTTATAAAGTTTATTACCACTAACCTTAAATAATGCCACTAGATTTATTATGGACACAGAGGATTGATTATGACATCAATATATAAGGTAAGGGTTGGGAGGCAAGGAAGAATCGTATTGCCTAAACAACTGCGTGAAGCCCACGACGTTCGCACAGGAGACGAAGCCATCATAATCGCAAGAGGCAAGGAAATAAGCATACGCCTTCGCAAAGTTTCCGAGGACCCCCTACAGGACTTAACCGAGCTATCAAAAACAATATCAATAGGACTATCCGCAGAAGAGTTAAAAAAGAAGGCAGATGAGGAAAGATTAAAAGAGTTTCTTATAAAATAAGACTGGGTCGCACTCCTTGAACCGAAATGAACCCACCTATTTCCTAGATTCTACAACACTCATACACGCTATAGACAAGAGTGCAGAATACCACAAAGAATGCCTAAATATCATAAGTAAAGCCGCAAAGGGAGAGGTAAACGCTGCTATCAGCCTAGAAACCTTGGAAGAGACCCTTTTCATTCTATCCAAGCTTACCTCCCCATCAACAGCCATCCGTGTCACTTATGACTATCTAAAAATGACTAAAATTATGAAATATGAAATTAAACCAGCCACTTTTGAACACGCACTTGAGATCATGGAGATCACACCGCTGAAACGACCTAAAGACGCAATAAATGTGGCAACAATGCTTGAACACGACTTAGCAAAAATAGTCAGCGAGGACAAAGAATACGACAAAGTAGACTTAATCCAAAGAGTGCATCCTAAAGACTTCTAAAGCATAAAGTTACTTGAATAAAAGATGAGTCGACTAATAGCACGCGCGCTAAACGTTTTTATGCAGGTGCAAGTCGAACTACTAAAACCTTGCCATTTTGTAGGATGTTAACGAATGAGGGGCATTGGAATTGATCTTTTTCTCTTTCTTCTGTATATGAAGAATATTATTAGTCCTGCCATGACAACCATGAAGGCTAGACCTATAATCCAATAAGGGAAAGGAAGTGCAACGTCCAGTTCAGAAATCGAGCTTTCGGCACTATGATAGTTTTCGTCTCCAGCCCAGTAGGCCTTCACATTCCATGTTCCCTCCTTGTTAGGTGCCATAGTGGTGTCGAAGCGACCGTCTGATGATGTCCAAACCGTTTGGTTAGATTGAACCCCTTCCGGATTGGTAAACATCAAGATTATTTCTGTGTTCCTAATCACGGGATTGATCTGCCCAGATACGGTTACATCCTCGTTAATCTCTTTTTTTTCGACGTCGAACGAACAGGTCAAAGTTGAGTATGCCTTTACTATGGCTAGTTCCTGAGTTTCACTTTTAGATCCGAAATATGTTTCAGATCCTTGCCAAGCAGCTCTATAAGATCAGCTTCCGACTGGCAATGTTGGTCTCCAAGAATAAGAATAGCTTGATGAAGCACAAGAGACGGTTGTAATGTTGAACCATGAAACGCCGTCAGAACCGTATTGAGAAAAAGAACCGTATTGAAGCGTCACAAGGCCTTCTGCTGTTTCTAGGTTTAAAGGATATATTGAACCGGAGATTTCAGTCTCTTCCTTGTAGGCCATTGAAACTAGATTAAGGGAACATGTGATCTGACTGGGATACATGGTTGTTTCAATTTGAGCTCGTATCATAAGGTCGTGGTATACAGGATATTGGTCCCAGCTTGTGCCGTTCCAAAACCAACTTCTATCATCACGTGGCAAATCATCATCATCATAGCCTATGCTGGGTTTTCCTTCCTGAACCCACTCAACACCGACGTAGAAATCTTTTCTTGCCTCTACATGAATGTTGAAGGTGGAAAGATCAACAACGAACCAACCGTCGGCGGCAGGATTGCATGTGAAGGGAGCAATTATTTGGTTTCTATTCTCGTCCATTATATGAATCTTGAAGATGTTTGGTTCCGTAACAATGTAGAAACGAGCATTTAGCAGCTTTCCTGAAAAGAGGGGAGTGAACCTTACCGCATACATCGATCCTGCATCTCCACTTTCATAGTTATATGTTCCAGTTTGGCCATCGTCATAAGCATACTCCATGATCTCCACGCTTCCTACCGCTCTAAGGGTGCTGCTGCCAGCGGAAATCATTACGGTTGTTGTTGGCTGAGTCGGATTTGAGACGGATATGTTGCCGACAGTCTCCCATCTAATGAATGAGTATCCGCCCTCATAAGAAACATTATATGTTCCAGGCTTGATCAACGGAATGTTTTGCGGCAGGAAGTAACGTTCTGCATAGATTTCATCTTCAATAATTATGTAGCCCATGTTCGACGTGGTGCCCGTATTTTGGACCGATTCAAGGGCGAGTTCTGCGCTTCTTCCGACAGCTCTAATCAAGCCTGCGCCTTGAATCTCGACATCAGTTACCTCCGCTGTTGCGCTTGCAACGCTGATTGCCCCGTCTGTTTCCCACCTAACAAATTCATAATCGCCAAAAAACTCTAGCGGATAGACTTCCAGGCTTTACAAGTACTTCATTCGGAAGGGAGCAATATTGACCTGAAATAGTTATAGAGCCTTCATTAGAGGTCCTGCCAGTTTCATCAGTTGACTCGACATGAACTGTATAGGTCGGAGGCGTTAAGTAACTGATTATTAAACGCGGTTTATTATATGATTCTCGCGAGTTATAATAAGCCCAAGCATTTGAGGAGACGATTACCAGCGTAAGTTTCATGTCGCCCTCCCAGTAACACGTTTGTACAACTTCAGTTACATGCCACGGATTTTCCCACCCTGTCCAGGCACTTGGGTCAATCCTGTCTATCCTTTCAGGATCGTAGCTGGGTCTGTTGTTCCACGTAATGCCGCTCTCAATCCAAGAATTATCAGGGCAATGATAAACATCAATATACCCTGACGTTGATCCACTCGATGCATACAGCTCTAGCCTTGCCTCCCCAATAGAAACGTTCAATGGAAGATCAGGCAGTCCAAACATTAAATACGTGATTTTTTCGGACCCTACACTCAAGCGTGTATTTTCTCCATAATTCACGTCAGGATCGGTACTGTTAACATAGGAGTCTGCTATCAGCTCAACCGTCACAACCGTTGGATTAATAACTACAACATCAGGAGAAGCTGAAGCCAACATCAAAAAGAAAGGCGATAAAGCAAGTAAGAATATGATTGCGGAAACTAGCTTTAAAACTATCTTGCCCATTAGTAAACACACTCAACCTTCTACGTTAAAGCGAGTGAGCTATTCCTAAGATGGTTTCCTTGAAGCAGACATTTTCTTTTTTCCAAAAACAATCCACCTATTTCTCCTATTGCCTAGTATTCATACTTCTTTAAATGTTTTTAACGTTGATCGAAATTATGAGGGCTCTTCTTTGCGCGCGATAATCACAAAATAGTCTTAAGTAATAAGATTGATATTGATCAATCTTGGTGTTTAAGAAATGGGTTTTCTAGGTCGTTTGTTCGGTCCTCCCGTTAATGAGAGGATGGTAGACGAGATTATCCGACTGCTTAATAGGATAGACCAGATTTGTGCAGAGGACTATTTGAATGCCACGAAGGTGGGAACCCCGCTGAACAATGAGTGGAAAGCAATTGACAACCAATTATTCAAGTTCGGCGAAGAACTAAACGAAAAGGGCGGCATGAACCTGATGCGGAAGGTATATGACCGAGTCTATAAGAAGGGGCATCTCACAGGCCGTTATCTCGACCACGCTTGGGATGGAATTGGTGAGTGGAGAGGATAACTGCGCAATATCAGATTTCAAATGAAACATGAAATTGCAGCTTGGGCCACAAGCATCAGAAAATAATCTGTGCTATTAAGTCAGCTAGCTATACCAGAAACGATAAAAATGGCAGATCCTTAAATTAAATCGATTATAATTGTGTTTTGAGAAGGAGGATTGGATTAATCATGAATAAAGGGAAGGCGATTGCCATCCTTCTGTTCATCATTGGAATATATTGGTTGGTAAGTGTTCTTGCTGGTTTATACCCCATGATGGCAACTGTACCTCAAGGCGTTGATCCAGCCTTAGTGATAGCTCTGGTAATTGCGTTTGGGCTAATCCCTTCAATCGCAATAATATATTTTGGCTATAGAAGCCTGAGGAAATCCAAGGTTGCTCCTTTACATCCTGGAACCCAGTCCTACGATGAGTCTACAGGAAAAGAAAAATTTTATGGATTAATTGCTTTACTGATTGGCATTATCCTACTTATTGTTTTTTACTCGATGATAAAAAACTCTTTTTTACCACCTTTCATACTATATTCTATAAGTACTGCTGTTTTCTGTATACCAAGCTTGATGCTGTTTATCATTGGATTTCAAATGTTACTTGGAAAGACCTTTCCATTTTTTGAAAGAGTTTTTCCCATGGCTCTAAGAATCTTTGGGGTATATATTATGCTTGCTGGGCTCCTTCTTTTCATATTTTACTTTTGGGGAATGGTTACGCAGGGAATTCCTGCTTACACTGTTATTTCCCTAACATGTGCACTAATAGTGCTTATAGGAAACCACATTTTCCGAAAAGGAAAAGCAGAAGCTGAATATTCTCGAAAAAAAGCCTAGCTAGATTGAACATGAGACAGTGCTGGTTAAGAAAGAGTCTGAAAGTTTAGCTGAGCTAGATCGCGACTCAGAAAATCATCAAGTTCTTTAGTTGTTCTAAACCAGAGGTATCTACTCTTGAAAAGTCCACAAAGGCTTTCTTCTGAACTGAAAGCAACTCTACGGGGTCGCCAGCCAAGTCTATCACTGAAATCTCCTCATTAAAGGCATGGTCGAGATGTAGTCTGCGTGCTTCTAAACTAACTAACCCATTGGTTAGAGATGATTTCGGATAAGGCGTTTCAGCCTCAATAAGTACCTTCCCAACCTATTTATACGGACGGGGAGCACCATCGGGTAAAGCCTTCCTTTCACCTTTCTCCTCGTAGATATCGGCGATGGAGCACTCTAGGAGGACATAATCCCCAGGTCCAGTGAGCTTTTGAAGACTCTCTTGCCGCCCTTGAACACCATATCCACGATAAGTATTTCCGCTTTCATCTAATGTTATGGCCTCCCAAGACTGATTAGAAAATGGAGCATATTTTCTGAGTATGTCTGTGGCACCGAGCTTTTTGAGTGCTTTCTTTGCTGCGAATGACATACCACTAGAGCTTACTCGAAGCACCTTACTCAGTACTTGAGTTGCTTCTGGACCTCCGATTTCGCCTAACGCTTCTACCGCTGCTACACTAACATATACAACAGCGACACCTTTGATATGTATTGATCCGCCATCTCCGAATGCTTGAATTAGAGCTGGAACAGCTCGGGCATCATGTAGGCTGCCAAGTCTTACGGCAGCATCGTACCTTTTCTCAACGCTCTCATCATGCAAAAGAATATCAATTAAATGGTTGAAATCATGTTCTTCTGCCTCTTTTTTAGATGGCTTTGTAAACCTTTTAAATAGACCCATTTTTACACCTCCTTTCATCTAAATAGGTATGTATAGATTCAATCAAAGTCGCAGCCAGCGTGCCAAGAATCAGCACAAGCCAGTTAAAAGCCTCATCTATTTCCTCCAAACTATACACCGAATAACATTGTCTTTTTTTTCCTTTTTTTTATTTTAACTCTTAAAGAATCGAATCTAAAATTGAGATGACGCGCGCTATAATAGTGCTTGTTAAATGGTGTAGCACTCTAGGCTAGCTACCTTTTTTCAATCAATATTGGTCGAAGCAACATTCCTAAGGGATATTGCTTGCTGACGTCAGCCCCAATAGTCTGTCATGTCAGTTGGATCTGATATATTTCTAACGGAGAACCCTTCAGGAACCTGCTTCTCATTGAACATTTCGATTACTTTCTTCTTCGCTTCTTCAGGGTTCTCTGCGTCAACAAGATAAGAAAAGCTTCCTTTCTTCTCTCCAACGAAAGCTTTTTTATAAGCTTCTATTGGCACCAAGAACCGTTTTAAGCGCGTGCGCTCGCTATCCAAGACTTCCTGAGCGGATTTTTCCTCTCTATCTTTAGGCTTTGCAGTTAATGCCTGCTTCACGGGTAAAAAGTAGTCATTCATGATGAAAATGGGAAGCTTTATCCAGTCTTGGGCGACATGACCACTTGTAGGCACAGTGTGTCCGTAACTCAATATGTGGCCCCTCATGATTCTGAACAAATTGACAATATTCTTTACATTATCCTTGCGTACAAGTCCTATAGCCCTTATACCGATGAATGCCAAGTTCTCGTAAGGTATAATCTGACACTGACACTCAAGATTCTTTTCGTTCGCATCATCGATCTTGTACGTTAAATATCTCTTAGAAGTAATGGAGACAGTAGATTGGTTAGGCAATGATGTTAGAGCTGAAATAAGGGCTTTATCATTGTTCATTGTCTCAACCAATGGATTCCAGCCTGTCTTTCTCTCCCAGACTGCCTTGGCATCGAACGTTACCCCAAGTTGCGACTCAAATGGTATTAACACCCTCTCTGAACGCATAAAACGTGTGGAAATCTTCTTTGCAATAATTGATGTTGGAACAGATCGTTCTGCGTAACTTCCAAAAATATAATCCATTGGATAAACCAGTTTCTCATAAGATCTTATTGTGATATAGGAGATTACTGGCACGTTATCTTTAGTTGTGAATCCGCCAACGACGCCGAAAGTGCCGCCGACAGATAAGGGCTTAAATTCCGTAGGCAGACTGACCAAGTCTTTGAGAGAGTCATTCATCCATTTGCTGACTTCATTAACAGTTTTTTGCTTTTCTTTTTCTAACCTCTCCTGCTGTTTCTGTTCGACTTCCTTCTTGTACGACTCATATTTCTCTTGAATCTTGAAAAAGAACCCCTTCTTCTCTTCTTCACCCATTCTTTCCACTAGCTAAAAATATATTTACTCTAACTATTTTCCGAGCATTTATAAGACTTTTCTAAAGTTTTAAGAAAAAAGAGGCTTTACTTTTTGCGAATTTCCAAAGAGATGAACGAGAAGCTTGGAAGCCTAGAATTTAGTACTAATCATCTAACCTTGGGTAATATAGAACCGATTCTCATAAAGATAGTCTCCGGTAAAGGTTGTCTCGCCATAATAGGGCTTGACCCCTTCAGACGCACCAATGTATCCACACACCCGAGAAACACGCAATATAGCTCGCGCGAAATATACTAATAAGTGCAATTTGTCCTTATGGTTTTAGGAAGGATACAGGCTAATGTGGTTATTCAAGCCTAATGTTGAAAAGATGGAAAAGGCAAAAGATGTTAATGGTCTAGTAAAAGCTTTAGAATATAAGGATCTGGAAATAGTAGGTGCGGCAACTAGAGCACTTGTCAGGATAGGAGAGCCCTCAGTTGAGCACCTCATTAAAATCCTAAAAGGTGAAAATCCTCGTTTACGAATAATTGCTGCAACTGCTCTTGGTGAGATAGGCAACACGCAAGCCATAGAACCACTTGCTGATGTTTTAAGGCGGGACGACATCGCTGCAAAAGAGGCAGCCTCAGCTCTTGCTAAAATCGGAAAACCAGACTTTTGAGGCTTTAATTCAAGCCTTGGGGAATAAATCTGCTATTGTCAGATTGTTGACTGTGAATGCCCTCAGCAGGATAGGGGACGAAAGGGCTGTAGATTACCTCATACAAGCTCTAGAAGACGAAAATTGGGAGGTTCGGAAAAAGGCTGCTGAGGGTCTTGGAGAGATGGGTGATCCGAGAGCGGTAGAATCCCTTAGTAAAACCTTGGGAGACACACGTTCACTAAAGAAAGAAGATTTTATTTTGGCTCTTGAGCACCTTAAATTAATAAGATTTGTAGTAATAGATGCTCTAGTTAAGATAGGAGTTAAAATTGGAAAACCAGCGATAGCTCTTATTCAAACATTTAAGGAAGGTGACCCGGCGATACGACCCATCGAAACCTTAGGGTATGTAGAGGCAGCTCTCGATAAAATAGGTTGGAAGCCACAAGACGCTACGGAGAGAGCGTATTACCTAATTATGAAAAAGCAATGGGAACTACTGGCTGAACTGGGAAAGCCAGCTGTTGAACCCCTCATCCAAGCCCTAAGATACAGCAATTTTCGAAGGGAAGCAACAGAGGTCCTTGGGGAGATAGGAGATGCAAGAGCCATAGAACCTATTATTCAAGTTATGCCTTACGAAAAAGGCATTTTCATAGATACAATGAATAGAGCCCTTACTAAGATTACAGGGAAGCCGGCTGTTGAACCACTTATTCAAGCCTTAAAGTATAAAGATCTCAGGTTGGAAGCAATAAGCATTCTTGTAGACATAGGCGATGCGAGAGCAGTAGAACCGCTCATTGAGGTTCTAAGGAAACCAAGAGAAGGAGAGGAGGACCTTTGGGAGGAATATTGGAGGACTCGACAAGCAGTAGCATTTGCTCTTGGAAAAATAGGAGACTTACGAAGCGCAGAGGCAATTATAGATTGGTTGTTTTCTGAATTTCCATATCCTTTATGGGCTAACATTGATAGATTCTTTAGCGATTGGTATGATAAAATGAGAACTCTTTTTGGCGACTATACTGCTCTAATACTTAAAGTACCAAGAATCAAAAAACCCGATCGTATTGATACAGGTAAAGACTCTGGAACTTACCACTATGATTTGAAAGAGAACAAGGAGGCAATTCTTGAACTCTGTAATATTCCTACACAGATCTCAAGTAATATTTTGCATAAAATATCACAGAGAAGAGATATTAAGGTGACAATTTCTTGGTCTTGCAGTTTTTTTGACGAAGGCAACCTAAGTTTTGAGTCTCAGAGGGAAATAGCGACAAACGAGTTGAAACGTAGAGGGAATCCACCTTACGATCCCGCCGCATTCCTCAGCGAGGAGGCGTGGAAGTTATCAGGTCATTAGACACGGTTTATCTTCATGTCACGAAGGCTTGCAATCTCCGCTGCGTTTATTGTTATTTCTCAGCTGGAGAGCCCTTCGAGAAAGAGCTCTCGACAGAGGAGATGTTTCCAGTTCTCAGGGATGCCTCTCTGCTTAACCCGAGGAGAATCATCTTCACAGGTGGCGAACCTTTACTCAGAAATGACATTCTGGAACTTGCCCAATCACTTAAGAATGCGGGAAACGACATAAAGTCTGTGTTTGACGACGAACGGCACTTTGATAAAAGAAGAGAATGCAAGTGACCTGGTTCACAGTTTTCACGAGATAAGGATAAGTATCGATGGCTTTGAAGAAGTCAACGAAAAATTAAGAGGCAAAGGAACATTTGAGGGGGCAATAAATGCCTTTAGATACATACTGAAGGCTGGAGGAGACCCTGTGGCATTCATCACTGTTACTTCCTTGAACCTCCCACATCTGAAAGACTTTATGCACTTCATGATCAGAAATGGGATCCTTAAGATCCATGTCTCCCCTTTGAGGCTTGCAGGAAAGGCTAGAGATCAAAAAATTGTATGTAACCCAGAAGAGGTAGAAAGGACTGTAGGGGAGTTCTGGTATGAAACATTTGGGCTATATTTAAAGCGCGAGACAAAGGATAAATTCAACTGCGGCGTAGGAAAGTTTCTCACCGTCTATCCTGAAGGGTCAGTCTATCCTTGCCATTTACTTGCCTTCAAAGAGTTCTGCATAGGAAACGTGAGAGAAAAACGGCTATATTCAATCTACAACCAATCCAAGTTAATGAACAAGTTGAGAAACCTTAACTTCAAAAAGATATCTCAATGCTCAAAGTGCTTCAAAGATCTTTCAAACGAAGCAACCTGCCTAGGAACCCTCGTTCAAATAAAAGGTTTCGGGGAAGAGTTACATAAACTTTTAATACACACAAAAACATGAAAAACATACACAGAACGCGCGTTATAATAATACTTAAGTTTAATCGTTGAACTATCTAACATGAATTCCAAACATGCGGTTATTTTTTCCTTAATACTTATATTAGTAGAAACATTCGTCGTAGGCACTTCAAACTGTGTTTCCCAGCCTGTTCAGCAGAAAGAAGGACACTTTTTCTCGTTCACGGTTTTGCTGAGACGGATGGAGATGCAGGAAATAACGGCGGAAGTCCAAATTGAGTTCATGAACATGCCATATAACTTGACTGAACCCAATCTAAGGGTGTCTGTGCTGCAAACGCAAGAATATGGAGAAGAGTATAACCAACTCGAAATGCAGGTCGTCGACCCTATCGGTCACACCTATAGGGGGATCAAGACAATGACTTTCCACCCGAAGGGAAACACTGAATTCTACCCAATGGACGGATATATGCTGAACTTCACGTTCATTGTTAATCTTCCACTTGACCTAATCAATTACAACAACACAAAAGTTGGCATAATATGCTTGATACCCGGCTTGGATGAATACAAAGGGACTGGAACGCCTGAAGAAAGGTTTGATGTCATAGCGCCATATTGGAAAGAAGGTTTTCAAACTGTTCAACTTAACACAAAAATGTTTCTTCAAAGATGGTTCTCAAGCCAACTAATTTTGTCAGTGCTCTTCATTTCATTCTTTCTGCTGGGCAGTTTGCCCTTGATCAAACCGGACAAACTTGAACAACGACTCACGGTGTGCCTAACACTATTTCTGTTCGCTATATCCTTCACCTCTACTATCCAAGTGCCTGCAGTGCTTCAAGCCAGAGCGACCTTTGCGGAGACCTTAACCTTTATGCTCTTGATCGGAGCGGGATTACTCTCGGTTATAAGCGTTATCGAGAAAATTCTGCTCGAAGAAAAGCCGAAGCTTGAAATCCTTCAGTATCCCATTGAAGGAGCCATTTTAATCTTGCTGAGCCTCGTCCTGCACGGTCAGATTAGCCATTTTATAGGTATCGCAAGTGGATACCCATGGCTTCAGAGTTCTTCAACAACCTTTGTCGCGTTCTCCGCTATTCTAATAATAGCAATTCTTTACGGATACGTCTCAAAGACTGCTCTGTTCATATTAAGAAAGAGGAGAAAAAAGTTTCCTTAAAGAGAAGCGCGCACGATTTACTTAACAGACCTGTTTTTCTCCGTTTTGGATATCTTCTAAATATTCAATGAAATCCGCGGACTTCCAGTAAAAGACTAATAAAAGAAAGCAAGTGACGCTATTATGGAAAATTTGGCTTTGAAAGTAAGGCTGAAAAAATCGGCATTCCTGTTCCCGAAAAAGTTCTTATGCGTATACACTGAACGTCAGGCTCGTTTGAAGTTTGCTGAGCAAGAAGCTCAGACGTGGCGGATTGAACGGGTTACGGTTCACGGTAAATTTCAGATAAGATACAGAGACAAAAAGTCGGGAAGGTTCATTCGGAAGCCTGAACAATGAATTCTGCAAGAGAGAAGAATATGCTTCCATAGTTATTGGTTGTGCTTGTTCAATAGATCAAGGACCATTGTGTAAACGAAAAATCTCGTCATCAGATAGATAGTAGATATTGAAGGCATTGGAAACACCGCAAATTCTAAAAGTTTTGAGAGACATATTCAAGTTGTACTTCCCCTCACGTAAATTTTTTATATCGCTGGTTCTATTCGATAGTAAGGTGTGCGAAAAAATGGTAGATCGTAACAGAGGATACAAGGTTGGAATTTCTCTTGGCGTGATTGCCGAGATCTTTATTCTTTTAGGAATAATTATTGTGGCTATAGAAGAGTATGACCCGCAACATCTCGAATTATTTGGTGTTATAATATCAATTCTTTCAGCATCAATAGCTTCTGTCAGTTTTCTTGGTGACATTCTATTATGTTTTGAAGTGGAAAGGATAATAGCCTAACCTAACAATATTGATAATGTGGTTACCATGAAAGCGCGCGTTGAACCCGTAGTCTCTTGTACCATTGACTTCAAGTTCACTGAAGGGAAAGTCCGAATTGCACTTCGGGAGGATGAAGACGGATTGAAGATACTTGGTATGCATTCTTCTCCTCAAAGAAAGGGTCTTGGGAGAAAAGCCCTTCAGTTTTTGAAGGAAAAGGGTATTGTTTGCAGACCAGTGAATATTAGACACAAAGCAGATAAATTTTGGGTTAAGATGCGTGGCGAAGGATTGGTGAAGTAACCCTAGGCTTCCCTCGTATTTTTTTCTAGTTTTTTTGTGTGATATACGATACACACGATACATGGGATACATTGTAACGTGGATAAGAAATAAAATAAGAGAGAGAGAGAGAAAAAGATTAAATTTTAATCCCAAACCCAAACTTACTTACGCCCCTATACTCCAATACTCATACTTACCAATACAAGGCTAAACAAACAAAAACAAATAAACAAACACATCTAGCTAGCCCTATGTTTTTTCCTCCAGATTCTATGCTTCAAGGGTACGCCAGAACTCCTCCAACATGTGAAGATACTCGCGTACTCTCTCAGCTGCCGAAGTTTCTATAGATTGCCAATTCTCCAAAATCTCAAGAAGAGCAACCCCGAGTCTCTGGGAGCTTTTCTTCTTAAGGTAGTCCATCGCCTCGAGTCTTGTTCTTGAGAGAACGCCTGTCTCCTTGTAGATGAGATATGTTAGACAGAAGTACACCATCTTTAGTCGCATTCCAATTATTTCAACTAATCTACTCAAATCGTGAGAGAGAGTAAGATAATGTCGAATAGCGAAAATCTCGTCGCTCCTCATGATGCCAATGTAGGTGTCGATGTCCTCCGTACTCGGCTTTGGGAAATAGCATTCACCATAGACCACCCTAGAGTAGATAAACTGCAAATTTGTGGCGCACAAGGCTTTTGGGAGACGCCTTAATTCCTGTTCTTCGAGAATATAGACTGAAACATTTTGGTAATCTGAGAAGACATTTCTAATTTCATCCAAGACTTTTCTGTTTATGTTGTGAACGATCAATGCGAAGTCGTAGTCGCTGTCAACCCTTGCCTCTCCTCTAACACGACTACCCATATGAACTAAACATTTGAGGTTTTCTCCTAATTGAGAGCTAAGTTTATCCCGAAAAACGTCAATGTTCATCTGAACCACTTCTGATAGCTGATTTCTCCTTTATCTATTGGAATCTACAAACTGTATAAAACTATATTCGAAGATAATTTTAATCCCAACCCAACCTTTCTCACTTATATATACTCTCTCTCTTTCTCTATCAATCTCTATCTATCAATCTCAATCAATCACTCAAATGGTCGAACAGTCAATCAAACGCGCATTCTGCTATTTCTTTCGCAGATTTCTGATTATTTCGAGTTTTTTTTCTTAGACTGGTGTTTGATGGCGCCAGCAGGACATATTCTATCGCAATTATAACTTGAAAATCAACTCTACTACTTCACCTTTATCTTGAATTTAATAATTAAATCCAAACAGATAAGAGAAGGTTTAGGAGCAGCTCTATTATGGAAACAATCAAAATCTCATTGGTCATTCTAATAGTTGCAGTTCTTGTAGTCGCTGGAGGATTCTACCTAACTAATCAACTCAGATTCTCGAGTGAGGGATTTGGGATTTACCTTCTGAAGAACAATGAACTAGTAATATCCGATGACGAAATCGTGTGGTATAACAAAAGCAGTCACGAAATCAAACTCACTGAAGAAGGAGTCAAGAAAATACAAGCATTGAAAGTGGAAAGTGTAATCCATGGGGAGCCTTTTGTTTTGAAAATAGGCAACCAAGAGATTTATAATGGATCCTTTTGGACTCCAATTTCATCTGTTTCATATCATGGAATAGTTATAGAAACTTTTGTCAATACAACTGACAGTACAATAAAGCTGGAAAAAGGGTATCCTTCCTCAGATTTTTTTAAGGGCGTAGACCCTAGAAACGATTCGAGGATTCTTGACCACTTTCAGAAACTTGGTAAACTGAAACAGACCTTCAAAATAGAAATTGAATACAATCCCCCAATTGAAGCAAACGCGCTTGCCAAATTTCAAAATGAGTGGTACATACGAGGGAGCGCTATGCACATAATTGACAGCCTCAATCAAAGTATCCAATTGAGAAAGGGAGATGTTGTTGTTTTGAGACTTCTTGATTATCCTTCTGATGTAACAGAAGGATGGTATCTGAGATACAATTACGTATTTTTGAATAATGGTAGCGAACTAGGTGATATCGCATGTGAACAAATCAGCTTGGATGATCCGCCGAGGTTTACAATTCCAAAAGATGGATATTTTGTTTTTGAACTTGGTGTTGTCAACGTTGATGCTTATTGGTTTAGAAATTCTATTGGTATCTGGACATTCAGTGTAACCGTGACTCCCCCATGAAATAAACAGAACGCGCGTTAGTTAGTTATTTTTTGGGTTTGGGATTAAATTTTAATTCACACATAAGGTTAGGCAGTTTTCGTGGCACCTCACAACTTACTTCCTAGTTAAGGAAGTTGATGTGAAATGGGATTATTACGAGAAGACAGGGAAACTGTATGGCAAAGCTTATGGAGACATGTTCCTTAGAGATAAGCTGACTTCACAAGATATACCACTTAATTGTGCTGGATGCTACCAGTGGGAATTAGTGAGTTAGCTTTAACCGTTATCTCAGATGGAAGACAATAACAAAGTTGCTGTTCAGTCAATACGAATGTATACGGTACGGAGTTTATCGGATGAAAGAAGGGATGGTGACATTAAGGATAAGTAGTAAAAATGGGAAAGACAAGCCTAAAGTTATTCTTGAAAGAGGAAAAACTGATAAGCTCTGTGCTGAATACAAGGAAGCTTGCAAAATAGCTGAAGAACACGAGAAAGAAATAAAAAACTTAGTGAGCTAATATGTTCCTCTTCTGACAGGTCATTTTTCTTTGTTATTTGTTGGAGTTCAGCTTTCTTGTTAAGCTTTTCAATAAGAGAAATTAGCTCTCGCTTATGATGATCCGTCTCGTATCTGGCTTGTTTTTCTGGCTTTTCAGTCATTTTAAATCTTTTTTTATATATTTTTTTATTAGTAAAAGTGTTGTGAAACAAAATTATATAACTAAATACTAGACATATTTTAGTTAATTAGTTATTCTGGGTAAAAGTCTCACTTTCTCAACTTCCTAAAAGAACCCTTTGTCTTCCTCCTCTTCTTTTGATGTCGAAGATAAATCCAATTATAAAGAGACACCTATTTGGCTTCAGATTAAAGTTCAGATCAATAATTAAAATAACATGTAATATTCTTATAGAACATTGCAGACCTCAAAGTAGCCTCTCATAAACTAAAGAGTGAGCTAGATTGTCAAAGATTCTTAGAATCTCAAATAAGCCAGATAATCTATTATCGTTCGTTGAAGACAGGCCTGGGCACGACCTTAGATATAGCCTCAATTTGTTTATCCATTATTGGTTTTTGTCTGCGGATACTTTTGTTTATAGTACCATTTGCATGTAGCGTCTCTGCATGATGGTAGTCCTTCAACTGTATGTAGGTATTCACATATTTCGTTAATCAACTTTCTCTTAGGCGTGTCTGGATACTCATAATCAAATAGATCAACTAAGACTGTCGTGAATCAACTGAATACTATAGTCCTCTTTTAATTTGTTCACAACAGTCTGGGCATCATTACTTTCTTGCATACGGCTTTCGAAAGCTTCCAAAATAGGCTTATAAAGAGGCCTAATAAACTGTTTATGAAAAGCCTTCCGCGTCCAGACCATGCCGAAGTATCCCATAAACCCCTGAAAATATATGTTTTTTTTGAGGGCAACAGTTGTAAGTCTCTCGTCGAAGTCATTTTCAGTTTCTAAAAAGTCCAAGTCTTCATCAGTAAAACTAGTAGCTTTCTCATGGTCATAATTTTTTGGCCAAGGCTGACTGTAAAAATAATCCTCATATTTACTCATCAGGCTCAGAAAATACTTGAAAATCTCGGAAGGCTTCTTTTTCGTCTCCCAACTTATCCATTCGCATGTTTGCATCAACGGCTCTAACGCATTTCTAGGAATTTTTCTCCTACTTTTTTTAACCAACTCTTTCTCCCCTGCGAACAATTAACCGAAGCTTCCTACACTCCACTCTCCAGCTTGACAGCAAAGCCTTTCTTGAAGCCAAATCAACCCGCCTTTTTTCAGCAACCCCCTCACGCTTTTTCGTTTGACCCTCAGCTTTCGCAAACTTTTTGAGCACTTCATCTACGCTTACAAGTAAAGCATCATTTTTGTCTAGCTGTTTGCGTTTGCTTCTTGTTAAGGCCAAATCGTTAAGAATGCTCATTAATGTGTTATCTAGGCGACCAATGTAGGCTCCCCAAATAACAGATTTTTCACTGACTCCTACGGAAGCTTCATAAACTTCAGCTCTAGCAATGCGAATCAGGTACATCGCAACCCTTTCTAACAGAATTCTGTCAGTCTATGCTTTCAAGCTCAAACTCTTCTGTCAGCTCAGAAACAACCTTTATAAAAGCTCTTTCTCAAACAAACACTGAGCTTTAGGCTGAAACTTCTCGCATTCACCATTTAAAACGCAACGATCACAAAGCATAAACCCAATTCTGAATAAACCATGCTTCAAAGCGCTCAATCAGGAACCTCAAAAATCCAGAATCACACAAATTACCTTTTAAAACATATGTGAAAAACAAGGGAGGGGGACAGCATATAAAATGTTTAAGCCTTCCCCTTCACCCTTGGCTTAATAACCTCAACCAACGTAAGCCTAACATAATCCCCATCCTCAACTTCAAACAACTCCCTCAAACGCTTAGGAATAGTAACCTTTCCACCTTGAAAAACCCTCACAACAAACTGTTCCATAATTAACACCAGTAACAAAAAGTGACAAAAAGTATTAAAAAGTTACCAATTTCAATTCACAAAAAATCAACATAAAATATACTTTTCTATGAGTAAAATGAATGACCACATAAGTCTTTCATATAAAAATGGATGCCCTACGTATCCCCTATTTTTTAATGCTGAATCCAACATGTTCTAGGAACTGTGCGACCTGATAATATTTTGATGATGCAAACGCTATTGCACTGAACTTTGTCAGATCAGGTAAACCATCTTCACCTATTATCTCTTCATCTACATGAATTGCCAAAGTATCGCCAGCAAAAATATCACGATCCATGCATCCCAGATTTATCACATCTCGAACTTTACATTCAATGTTTACAGGGCACTCCTTTATGAGCGGAGGCTTAACATGTTTAGCTGGTAAAGCCGTGAGTCCTGTTATCCCAAATTTATCTACGTTTCGTCCAGAGACGCACCCACAATAGTCAACTGCTCCTAAAATTTCTTTTCTGGGAAGATTGACCACAAACTCTTTTGTTGCATGTACCAATTCATTGGTATATGTAGCACGTCTAAAACCCACAGCAATTATCAATGGACGAAGAGAGATCATAAACACTTCGCCAGTTGTCGCCACATTTGGTTTACCATCAATATCAGCAGAAGTTATCAGAGCTGCCGGTGTCGGAAAGATAACACGATAGGAAGTTATGATTTTCTTCAAGTTCAACACCTCTAGTTCAGCTATATTTCTGCCCTTTAAGAGATTTCACCTAAAAATCTCAGCAGTGAGCTAGACTGGAAAAATAAAACGCCGTTCTCTGCATACTTCTCTATTAGAACCATGAGACATAAATCGTCCTATAAAACGTCTTCTGTCCGTGGAACTGATGAGTGAACAGTGAAAAATGGATTACAGTAGCATTGTGAGTGTCATCATGGTTTCAGTTTAAGCCCATTGATTGAAGATTATGGTAACTAATTGCCAGCGACTCAAATGGATCTCGTTCATAGCATTCATCCTGTTCGACTATATACCATTCTACGCCACTTTCCTTCGCAGCCTGTATAATTGTTGGCCAATTCATATTACCTTCACCTATCTCGGCAAAACGTTGCTGTCTACCTGGTCCTACTGTCATGTCCTTTAAATGCAACAAAGGTTCTCGTCCCGCACATTTCCTTACCCAAACCGTTGGATCGCCACCTCCAGCTTGAATCCAGTAAACGTCAATCTCAGCCTTAAGCACTTCAGGAGATACCTGTTCGTAAAGCATTTCTAGCCAGGTCTTTTTGCCGTATCGCATCAACTCGTGATTGTGATTGTGGTAAGAGAAATCGATGCCTTCTTTTGCCAGTTTCTCAGAAACAGGACCCAGTTCACTCATGAATTGCTTGAGGCCTTTTAGACTGCAGTATTTAGGGTCAAAAAGTCCGCCTATAACTGCGTGAGAGCATCCCCACATTTTATATTCAGCGATTACATCGTCAAGTTTATTTAAAAGGCGATCCCAATCTGTATGCGTACCTACCACTAATAGTTTATTATCTTCAACTAGTTTAGTACCTTTTTTAGATCCACTGGACCTAAGGCACTAATTTGAATTGTTTTATAACCAATATCCGCTATCTTCCTCAAAGTTTCAGCTATATCTGGAATTGTCTGGGTAAATTTCCTTACAGTATACAACTGAGCCCCCAACATACTATGTTTCACCTTTTTCACCTTTAATTTAGATTAATCTTTTTATCATTAGTATTATATAATTCTAGATAAGAAAAAGGAACGGTGTCCTTGTGTCAATTTGTGATGTTATTATCTTCAAGTTAAATCTAGAACGGGTTTATGTTTTCCGAAAATGGAAATCCACAACGTAGTCGTCATCGAACAGGCAAAAAGCATATAATGTTTCTATTATCTGATAGGTGACTCACGTACTCAGCTATTTCCTTAATGGTGAGAGGTAATTTTGAAAGTGATTAGGTACCAACCTATATGGATACCTAAGTGTCGATAAAAGATGCTTGAATAGGATCGTATTCGCCTTTTAAGTTTCTAATATGACTTCTAGCGTTATCTGATCGATCTATCTCTCGTACCAAAATTTTAGTGAGCTAGCCAGCTTTTAGCAGCAGTACGAACCTACGCAGAAAGCATACTATTATGCTGAGATATCGCTGACACTTAACATCCTTTTTAGGAGCCTGAAAGGTTTTCATATGGCGATCGATCGATTTCCCATACACGGAGGCGATTATAATTGGAGTTGGTGACGTTCTTGCTGCCCGAAGCCTGCTTGGAGGGGCTGAACGAGCTGATTGAGCAGGGCATATACTCATCTAGGAGCGCGGCTATCCGATTCGCTGTCCGAGACCTGTTAAAAAGGGAACTATGGCAACAAGAAAGGGAAACCCTTAAAGAAGTCGTCGTTATGACGAGACAATAGTTTAAGCAATTCTTGGCAAATATGCGGATGGATTTGGTGGTTTGCTGAATACTATTACAGAAATAAGCTTAGGCATACACGTTTTCGTTTAGGATTTTTTGTGGGTTTATTTGAATGGTTATTGAGAAGCTTCCAACTTATTTTTAAGGGATATACATATGGCGAGTTAGGTTTCTTGTTTTTTCTGTACGGAATCGATATCATCGGATTTTCGTTTATTTTTTCCTTGCTTCTTGGGTCTCTTTTTTAGCTGAGCTAACTTCGAGTAAAAGGATTTACTCGTTGAGTTCTGCATTGAAAGAACGTTATTGAAAACGTCAATGAACTGTGTGTGCAATATCAATGCATTCAGTTCAAAAACTAAAATTAGAAATGGGTAAATAGAGAAATAGAATAAAATGGGGAATTATGCTAACAGTTAGAATAACTAGCTGAGCTAGCCGTTGTGTAACTGATAGCGCGAGCTAAATATAGTATAGCCCGTCTCTTGTCTTTTTAATTGTTGAAGCGTCACAAGCTAAATACTGTAGCCAATCGATTTCCTGCAAGTTTAGATTGGCAGTCTCAGGTGTCATCGCCTTATCTCTAGAAACAGCTCCTGCCTTTCTAAGTTTATTAACAACTCTATAACTTATGGAATAAACTATTCCAGTCAAATCAAAACTCAAAATAATCACTTTCATGTATAATTATGTGCACGGTCGCTTATAAAATAGGCCTTAGAACATTTCATTAATTTGCGGAGAAATTCTAGTTGGATTATTTTGTTTCAGTCTCAGGACAGCCTAAACAAGATCTGTCTCCATCACTAACTAAGCTAGCGGTAAACTAGATTTTGATCGTTTTAAATTTTTTCCAAAATTGGACAAATTGGATTATTTTTTCCATTAACTAGAAATAGTATGATCGTTTTTCTTTATGTGGTAAAAAACGTTTTCTTTTGTTTAATATTGGTAAAAACTATCCTTTTTTGTTAGAGAACCTTAAAATAGTCTTCTTTGGTAAACATAGAACTATAATTAGAAAGCGAGGTAAGAAACAATGTTCAGCAAAAGAGAAGAAATTGATGAAATAGAACTTGGAGCTAATCTCTATCTGAATGGACTTAAAGATTCTAAACAAGCCCGAGCAACACAAGACACTATGATAGAGACTCCTCAAGAGCCTATAACTCCCCTGATAAAACCATCTGAAGACATCCTTGAAAGGGCAAAGGATCTTCTAGCCATTTAATGCGATGATTACGCAAGTGACTGAATTTATATTAGGTTCAATTCGGGAAGCCCAGCATTGTGTTCGAAACATTGGACTATAATTCGAAAGCGAGGTAAGAAACAATGTTAACGAAAATGTATATGTCACAGAGAAGAAGCAACCTAGAAATTGTTGCTGAGATTCTGAAAATTGCTAGCAAAGGCGCCAAAAAAACCAGAATAGTGTATGGAGCTAACATGAACTTCAAGATGCTGGAAGAGTACCTTGAAAAACTCAAAAAAGCAGGATTAATCGCAAATTCTGAAGGCAACGGCAGACTTAATTAAAACCACTGAAAAAGGCGTAGAATACCTTCAGCAGTTCTATAGTCTACAAGAATTCGGAATTGAATAATCTTAGCGCGCGCGCTAAATAAAAATTATTTTCTTTAGCTAACTAAGACATCTCCAGCTTCCTCATGACAGACTTGTATTTATGTGTTTTGTGCTACATTTTGTCAATCAGTTGTATGAGATATACACGATACACGGGATATACGTTCAGAGGGAAAGAGAATAAAAGAAAAAATAAAAGAATAAAAGAAAATAAGTGTGTGTGTGGGGATTAAAATTTAGTCTTTTTCTTCTTCTTCTGTTATGTTCTGTTACGTTACGTTATATAATCTCGTCTTGTCTTCTTCTCTTATCTACTGACTCTCACACTCTCTTCGCTCTGCACTCTGCTCCTCTACTCTACTCTCTACACTAATCTGACAATAAAACAGATTTTTAATCCCTTTAGAAAAACCCAAAGCCTTAATTGTCTTATTGAGCTGAGACATAATAGGGATTAAGATTTGTCTGATGAAATAACGTTCGCCCAGAAGCTTATACTTAATAATTATTCCGCTTCTGCCCTAAAACGAAGTTATGGCTCTGTAAAGGTCCTTTCTTTGCTTTCAGATATGAAATTCGAACAAATTCTTAAAGATTTGGCTTTAGAGGAGGGCATAGAGATAAAATATTCTAACCTATCTCATAACGAACAAGAGCCTCACTCAGCTATGGTTTTGTGAGGCAACTAGACGAATGAGGGAACAGGATGTAAAAGGTAGATTTTATGCACTTCAAAAAGAGAATCAAATTTTTCTTATAACAGGTGAGTCTTCGCGCTATGTAGATAGATGCCTTTTATACTTAACTACAATGATGTATCCTAATGCTATATTAGGGTATTTAACATCTCAAGAGATTTTTGAACTTCTGACATTTTTTAGTGAAAACAAGAAAGTTGACTTCAACACTAATAAGTATGTTGCCAAGCGTATGTTCGGAGAACAAAGGGTATCTAATATACGATTCGAATCCCAAGAATTCACAAAAACCTTTGAGATTGTTCGCAAAGATCGACTTTGGATCGACAGCATAAGTGTAATTTCAGCGAAATATGATTTTAGTATGAGCAGAAAGGGAATTATGCAATACTCTCTTGGGGCTTTCGACGAATATTATGTTTTACTTCAAAAATGGTCTGAGATGTGTCGTTCAAAGTATAAGAGATTTGAAGGAAGAAGCAGAAAGGATGACCCTCAGAAAAAGGTAAATCCTCTTATTATTAAATTTGATGAAACTATGTTCGATGAAGAAGAAATTCGTAAAAGATTTATAAAAACAATTCAAGAATATCCTTTCTGTTCCTATTCAATTGTTCACGAAGGTAATCCTCATATCTATTTGACTTTACTTGATAGGATAGATAATTCATCATTTTCACTCAGAACATACGATTCAGATTCACTTTTAGTTATGCCCCAAATCAAAGCCACAAAGGCAGCTTTAATGCGTTTCTCAAAGCACCTTATAGAGAGCCTTTCATGAAGGCAAAATAGCCGATTTCTTTGAGTGAGGGTTCTCAGAATGGCTTCCTCAGAATTTGAATATTGTCTGAGAAGCAAGAAGCTTGAATTTCAAAGATACTACGATACAGTTCTTCTCACGCTTGGAATAAAGAACTACTTGGAAAATTATAAGTTTGGCTGTAAATTTGTCTATTCAGAACCCATATTCCGCACGAAAGATGGAGAAGAGGTAAAGCCTGATATTGTTATGCAATATGATGATGATAAATGCGGTATCCTTTGCGAGGTTAAGACCTCAATTCCTCAGCTGAATTCGATAGCCAGACTTGGATTACTGCCCCAATTACAGAAGTATATGAAAGAAGTCGGAGGGTGGGATACAGCTGTTAAATGGGTGCAGAACCACGATGTTCTCTTACTTGTTTATCTTGAAGATTCGGCTCGAGTTTCTAAGAATCATATCAAAAATGGTAAGTGATGGAGAACTAGAACTTAAAAGAAGTTTGTGTATAACTGAATGGGGACTAATACAAGGCATGAAGTTCCCAGCTCTAGACAAAATTATCATTAAACATGTTAGCGGAAATGTGAATTGTGCTGAACTACAAAAAAGGATTGAAAATGGAATTAGCTTTGATATCCAAAAACTAGCAGTTGAATATTCTTCATGCAAATTCACAAGAAAAGAACCCCCGATATCATACTTAATGAATGAGATATGGGGAGAAATTTTCCCTACTTTCAGTGAAGGAAGTGAGGATTTTGAAGTCAATCTTGACCAAATATTAGAAAAAGCTTACGAGTACTATATACCTTGGTCTGGTTTGAAGGGCGAAATGGCTCAAATTAGGAAAAGGTGGGTACAAAACACGCTAAAGAAGTTCTGTGAAATTGGTCTTGCTGATAAATTGGATAATGAAAAATACAAAATTTATTACGGAAAGGACATCGAGAAAAATAGGCTGGAATATTTCTTTAAGAGGCTATGCAATTTACAAGCTGAAGAATCTAGAAAAATTAGCAAACCCCAAGAAATACAAGGAGAAATGAAAAGACTCCAAGATTTCTTTTCGGAGTAAATTCTTCGCTAATGGCTTATTTTAACACCGCTATTCTTGGAGTCCAAGATTTCCATTCATTTCTTAGATACTTAGCAAATAGTAAGGTTTCTTCGTTAATCAACGTTTCAAGTGTTTGCTTTTTGCCGACTTTTATACGTGGGATTTCGATTGTTCGTTCAAATAGTGAATTTAAGTCTTTAGCTAGACTATCAGTCTCGTAATCGCACAAGTGAATCTTCTTTCCCATACGAAGACGCATCATAAAGTCTGTTATAATTACAAAGTCGTTTTTGTGAAACTTCGTTCTACGTTCAATCAGAAAATCGTCTATGAGGTAGCGGTACAGTTCTTGAAAATCGCACACTAAACTAGGCTTCCCAAACTGGACACTGTGCAAAAAGCCTAAATAAGGTTCAAGTTTAGCCTTAATCAAAGCCTTATGAATTTTGCATTTCAAGACGTAATAGCCAAAATTGAAGACGTTGTTTATTCCATCGTAAGCCTTGAAAGTCATTCTCTTCTTAGGTCTAATGTTCTCTGGAAACAAGCTGAAAATCTGCTTGAAGTAAAGTTCTGAAAATTTGCCTTCAATAGAAGTCAGTTTTATTCTCGCAAATTCTAGGCTTTCCGAATTTACGCTTTCAATCATTCCTTCAATGTTTAGCTCTGGAATTTTAATATCATATTTTTTGAGAACTGAACATTGTCCTCTGATTCTTGCTTTGAACCAATTGTTTAGCGATTTGAATGCCTTTACCGTCTTCTAGGGCTTTATATTGGCAAACCCTAGTTTTAACGTGAGAATCGTCTTCTAGGTTCTTTAAAACTGCTGCAACACGGTTCTTTTTGGTCATGATGTATGTGTCAACATTCCACAATGCAAGGTCAATTAAAGCGTCAACTGAAACGTAGTTTCCGCTTTTTAGGACTGCTTCGCCTATTTCTCTTTCAAAATGTGGATAACGAGTTATGTTCTTGTTTCTGTCTCGAACCTCGAAACAGCCTTCAGCTCTTCCAAGATAAGAGCCTTGACCATCCAAGATAGCTTCAAAACTTTCGATTTAACCATGCCTAGAATCTATGCAGATCGCTTGTTTTGTAGTTTCTGAAACAAGTTTCTATAATTCAATTCTATGATCTAACTGCTAAGCTCTCACATAATACAGTGTTTTAATTGCTTTTCTTCCGTCTTTTCGAAACACGATTTTTAGTCTTCCCTCATGCACCAATTTACCGAGCCAGTGTGCTGCCTCCCAAAAATGTAGGTCTGTTCTCTTACTAACAAGCTCGATGCTCAGGGTTTCGCCACCACTAAAACACTCGTCAACCATCAACTTGTGCAATGGATTCACACTTTAAGCCTTCTTGACGAGTACCACGCTGTCTTTATACGATTCTTTAACTTCGTAGCCTTCCTTCAGAAGGTCATCTACCTTGTCATGTGATACGTTGACCAAGATTAACAATTTTTTGTTCTGTTTCCTTCAGCTCCAAAATTACAAGATTATTCAAAACTTGCCTCAACTCGTATCCTTTGTTAAGCAGTTCTTCAAGTCTTTCATAGTCGCTTTTCTCATTGAGGTTCAAAACCAAACTCTGTTTTTTCGCCATCCTCAATCACCTCTAAGCAGTTTCATTCTTTCCAGCTGTTCTTCTTTGCTCATCTCATCAAAAAGTCCTTTTTTCACTTCTTTCTGTGGCGGTTCATAGATCAGAGTGTAATTTTGTTTTCCATCCAAGATTTTCATGAACGCTTCCAAAGTTGCAACATATCGAATATGCTTAATGACTATGACAATTTTCTTTCCGCTTTTACTTACACATAAATATCCGCAATCCTTCCACCTCATAGTTTCACCTTCCTACTCGGGTTTTTTGATGAACCTTCCAGTCTCCAAGTCTCGGTAACGAGGTTGAGATTTACCCTTCACAGTTACCTTTTCGAAACGCCAAGTCCGAGCTTCAACTTTGCCTCTGCGAGCTCTTCCCTTAGCAATCCGTTTTGGCTTAGCCACAACTGGAACGGAAATTCCAAGTCTATGAGCTTCAACCTTCAAAGCACTTATCTGCCTCGAGGAACCTACCCAGTGTTCACCAGCCCAGAGGCTGAAACTGGCTTTCAATTCTCTGAAATCTTCAATTTCTTCAGTGTCAACGTCTTCCTCGAACCTTGCGAATGCCTCTGGGAATTTATCCAATTTTGACCACCATGCCACTTTTTTCTATTCCAGTGTCATAAATGACATGAACCATTTTTTCTGGAATGCTAGTTTCTTCGTAGCCTTTCAGGAATGAAATAACACGCTGAGGTTGTCTTCCCTCTTTTTTGTTAATTCTCAATGTTGCACTCCACGTCTTACTGTCCAAACCCAAAATCCGTAATCCAACAATGGAAAAGAGCTGATTAGAATGTGCAAGTATTCTATCCAAGACCTTTTAGAGAAGCACCAAGCTCGATACGAACCTTCAAGGTCAGAGGTTACATAGATGTTACCGAGACCGAATTCTCGCTGAATTTGACCTAGTTTTGTTTCAATTTCTCCGAGAGTGCACTTGTCAAAATCCCAAAAAATGTAGTGAATGCGTTTTTCTCCAACAACCCTAGAGGTTACGCCTCCAAGCGTTTGAGTGTTAGATATCAGAAAATATCCTTTAAAGAACAGAGTAATCCGACTGATTTTGAGTCTTTTCTGCAAAAGAAGACTAAACCTCATGGTTACTCACTTGTCATTCTAATTCGCATCGCAACAACGTAGCCGAGGCGGACTATGGTTAATTCTTTCGTTGAACCGTCCTCTTCAACTGCAATTTTAGCGTATCTTTCGTCTAATCCTCTGAAAACGCCTTTTATGGGAGCTCCACGGGAAAGACCAATTTCAACGTGGCAATTCGGGTTTTTCTTCAAAAGTTCTATTTCCATGTTGAAGGCTCGAATTGTCCTTTGAGCGTTCATTTCTTCTTGGGCTTGGTGAGCTAATGGTCTAGATGAGCCTATATTTTCAATGAAGTCTTCAGGATGCTTGTCTTTTTCTGCTAGTTTGCGGTATTCGCTGAGGCTGATGCGTTCTTTTCCTTCTTTTTCGATGGCTTCGTTGAACTGTTGCCATTCAGCTCGTTCTTTCAGTTTCATGTCTTCGGTCATGGTTTAGCCTCTTTTTTCTTTAGCGGTTTTATTGTTACGGCGCCATCTGAAATGACTTCAACTGAATCTTTGTTGTCGAGTTTATAGTATCTGAGCCAAGGCATTGGAAGGATAACTGCGAAAGAAGTTTCTCCTACCTTGATTATTTTTCTTGTTTCTTCATGTGGCATATTTATTACCTCACAGGTGTTTACACAAAGGTTTAAGTAGTAGTATATTAACTAGTAGTAAATTTACTGGTAACTTAACAAAGGCGAAAAACTTGACAGGATTAGACGAATACTGCACCAAAATATTCGTGGCTCTATTTCTCCAAGAACAGATGCATTTCAATGAACTATACAAGTTTTTTGTGCATGGACGAACAGAAGAGATGTCTAAACCAACATTGAATAACCATCTTAAACATCTAATTGAAGCCAAATATGTCATTCGAACTCCAAAAGAAGGAAGCCAATATGTAACTTACAGCCTAAACAACGAAAAATTTGGTAAACTAATCGAAGCTTCAGATGAACTTAAAAGAATGACAGAATTCGAACGAAAAAGTAAAGAGTCTTTTTTTTCTCTACCTGAGAATGAACAAATAGATGAAGCCCTAGTTTTTCATTTTCTTAGGAAACTAAAAGAGATTCAAAACCGAATCGAATACGAGTTAGACCCTGAAAGCCTTGACAAACAGATTGCTGTAAGATTATGCATTCATCCTATAACGGATTTTGTCAGCTCTTGGATAATAGAGAAAAGTGTTAAAGATGAAGTTTACAAAGGAAGAATTCTCAAAGCCATAAATGATTATTTAGAGAAGTATTCCTAGTCTTTGTCTTCTTTGTTCTAGTTGTTTTCTACAGAGAGGAGCAGAGTGCAGAGCGAAGAGAGTGTGAGAGTCAGTAGATAAGAGAAGAAGACAAGACGAGATTATATAACGTAACGTAACAGAACATAACAGAAGAAGAAGAAGAAAAAGATTAAAATTTAGTCCCAAACCCAAACCATTCTACGAGCTAAGCTGACTATGGTACCCAAATATAAGAATCCCGGAGACATTTAGATTAATTAACGCCAACTAAAGGATAGGCCTTTTTTTCTTTCATACAACAATACGATTATTCCCAAAGCCAGTGAAGAAACACCAAATATTAAGAATACAAGGTTATACCAATACGCACGGACTATCCAATATACCGTCTTGGGGTTAAGACTCATGCTATTGTCGAAAATGAAATAATATGTATTTTGAAACGCCTGAAATGGACCGAAGTAGTATCTATCTGACGCCAACGTTTTCGAAATAACAGTTCCTCCCTGAAAGTCTTCTACTGAGAAATTAATATCATTGTTGCCTCCGTCTATGACAAGTATTCCTTCAACCACTGGCCCGTAGGACAGTTCTACTAAAGGCCCATTGCTTGTTCCTGCCCCAATTGTATAAGTACCCTCCCAATGTTTCCAAGCAGGTAGAAAACTGTAAAAAGGAACAAAAAATGAACAGACCAGAAATAATATTCCCAAAACTACGAAGAGCAGAAATAATATTCCTAAAACTCTTGAAATATTCAACTTCTCGCTTCAATCTGCTATTAAATTTTTTTCTTTTTTTTCTCTTATTTACTTTTATCCGCTTCTGTTTGCATCCTCTGTATCGTATGTATCGTATATCGCACAAAAAATTATAAAGAATGTGAATATGGAATCTATACTGCGCATTCATAATACTTTTTATTTTTCAGCTAGATATCCCAGATAAAGATAAAAGAATCTAGCTGACTAGGTAGAAAACATGGGAATTCAAAGAAGACCAATAGTTAATGTTCTGTTTATACTGCTAAGTTTATCTGCCATAGCAGTTTCAGCATATGTCTATGAACAAGCACAGCTGCAAGTAACGCAAACTATTAAAGAGGTTACCACATTAACAGTGCAAAATTCCGCTTTAGGCAATATAGAAGAAGGAGAAACAAAAAGCATTACTAAAGCTACAGTTCCGAGTCTTGGCAACATATTAAACATCACAACAACGAAAGCCAACGTTTATCTTCATTTCAACAGCAACTTAGACACGTTAACCTCATACTACACCGCATACACTATAACCGTTAAGTTTGCAGCTGTACCCGGCGGGAGCAACATTGTAGGTGATACGGCTTGCACTATGACAATAGGAGCGCCTGATCCAGCCGCTGTAACATTAGATGCGTCTGGAGCTTGGAGATTCGACTTTGAAATAACTGCAACTGCCAAATCAGTGAGTTCAGACCAACCAACCACCGCAACCATTGTAGTGACAGCAGAAAACGACTAATTTTACCTTTCTGGGCAATCTCTTTTTCAAGAAAATAAACGTTTTCCTGTCTTTTCATCTAGAGGCCTAAACCATGAATACGGATGGAGTGTCCGTCGTAACAACAACCTGGAATGAACGAGAACCGTAATAAGCCTCCCCACATTGAGAGAAAGTTAATTAAGAGGCTAGAGAAAAAATATTGCTGGTGCATAGCGTGGCAGAAACCGTTTCTATACCCAAGGAGTTGTTAAAAGACCTCTATACGGGACTAGCCAAAGTTGAAGAGGTTCTCACAACACTTGAGGAGTTAATGGACAAGGAAGGCTTGGAGAGAATACGTAAGGCTGAACAAGAATACGTGAAAGGAGAATACATAACAGTTCAAAATAGCAGTGAAATTAAGAAATTTACTGAGTGAATAACGGCTTTGGCTTACAAAGCTGCCTTAACCAAAAGTTTTCTTAGAGAGTTCAAGAAACTCCCAGAGAACATAAAGAATAGGATCTTAAGGGCTATCGACGAGATACTCAATAACCCTTATTCAGGTGTTAGATTACGAGGCGAGCTTGAGGGACGATGGCGATGGAGAATGGACAAATATAGAATTATATACATAATCGAACCAAAGCCTCAACTTGTCGTCTTCTTAGATGTTGGTCACAGAAAGACCATTTATGAGTAAAAAAGTATAGAGATGCGCCCGTTAAGTTCAAAGCGATCCAGATGGAGAATGAATGCTTACAGTACGTAGGTCACAGCGACAATGACATAAGACATGTCAAATACCAATTACAACAACCTGGAACGAGCGAGAAAGCATTGAACCTCATTATAGGTTGGAATACCACTGAGTTCGCGTAGAAACATGCAGAAAAAACAATCAGAAAAGCCAGAGAAGAGTTAATGGAACCCTACCTAGGAGGAGAAGCTGAATTCTATCGGGTCTATTCTTCTTATTGTCTCTACCTTGTCAAATTCTCTGTCCGCTGAAACTATTTCTTTAACATTGTTTTCTACTGCTGAGGCGACATGGATTCCGTCGTAAGGTGTGATCCCATAGTCTCGAGCGTACTCAGCTGCCACTCTGATTACATCTGGATGAATAATGTAGACATCAATTGGGTAGGAGAGCACCGCGTTGAGTTGGGACGTCGTATCTTTCACTTTATACTGGCTGTATAAGACTCCTGTGATCTCTCCTAGAACTTGAGTGGAAATGGCAGCCTCCAATTTCTCAGCCTCGATATTACTCAAGATCTCCCTGCATTTTCCCCCATATTTTGGATGGGCAATCATGGCGTAAATCCATACATTTGTGTCTATATAGTATGTCAAGATCTGCCCCCAGCTCTCCTGAACTTTCGGACAGCTTCAACAGCATCCTCTTCGCCTCTAACGCTTCCATACAGCTTATCTGTTGGATTCGTAACCTTAGGGAAAGGGTGAAGAACAATCTTCCCACCTTCCCGCCCAACATAAAGCCGGTCACCTGCCTCTATGCTGAGTGCCTCCCTGAAATCTTTTGGAATAGTTATCTGATATTTTGAGCTTACTTTCACATGGGTCATCTTTACATCCCTTACCAACTTTACACTTCATACTTATTAAATCCTACGGAACAAAGGTTCTATTGAAACATTTGTCACAGTTGCGCACGGGCTATGAAACTAGCTAAATACTCGGTCAATGTCACGATTGACGCTGACCTGAGAACCCTCCAGAACTCATTCCCCAACTGGTCGAAAAGGCTGAATACTGCGACATTCTTGTTGCTTCTAGCTGACTGGCTAGCTAGTTGCGAAAGGGAACACTTAAATGTGTCCTTTGTCAATTACCTTCTTGTGTGATATATATGGGTGCCCAAATTAAGGTGCTCCAGAAAGGTAAGATCACAATCCCCGCCGAGATAAGGAAAAGGCTAGCAATCAGAGAAGGCGACACCCTAACACTGGAGACAAAGGGAGGACACTTGGTCCTGCTACTGCCAAAAACCGTGCCCAACCCAACTAAACTTCTAAGCGGCCTTGCAGAAGGCATTACCATCACCGAACCGGTTAAAGACGAACTTCGGAAGGCATCTGCAAAGCGGTCCGAGAAGAAGCTTTCGAGGGTTAAAGAATGAGGTTCATCGACTCCAATGTTTTCATATACATCCTTACAGGATCACCACAAGCATCATTCGAAACCTCCCAGAACATCCTCAAAAGGATCGAAGACGGCGAGGAAGCCGTTACAAGCACAGCTATCATCCAAGAGGTAACTGACTGGCTAGAATACAACGGACGCAGACAAGGGCTCAAAACCTTTATCATTGCTGTAAACTCCTACATCTGCTTACACAAGGCAACCGTATCCTGGGAAGACATGCTCTCAGCCATAGACTATATGAACGCACACAACATAAACTACGTAGACGCCCTCACCCTTCAATTGATGAAAAGCAATAACGTCAAAGAAATATACTCGAACGACAAAGACTTTGACAGAGTGAAATGGGTAAGACGCATCTGGAAATGACCATGTAAAAAACAAATCACACCGATGAATTCTCACCTACGTTAACCTTTTAGTTGCAGGGCTGTAACTCCCCAGTCCGCCCTTAAACATTTTTATGCAGGTGTAAGTCGCACTTCTAAAACCTTGCCTGTTAGGCTCTGTTTGTCGTAGGTTTCGCTCTGCAGCAGGTTAAGCGTTAGTTTCGGTATTGTTATGCGTCCGTCGTTTCTCATTATTGCGTAGAAGCTTTCTATTGCGCTTAAGGATCCTACGACGTCTACTGTGACCTTCAAGACTTGAGTGGGCTCCAGTTTATAGTGCCACCGTATCTGTCTAGGTACTTGAACTCGGTTTTCCCTCCGTAACACCGTTTTGAAACTGACCACTTCCGTTAAAGGCACGTCAAACCTCAGCTTCCCACGGACAAATCAAGCCTCTAAGACCTTATTAGCCTTTCCAAGACATTCAAAGACGTTTCAAGACGCAAACCACCAAAGATTCAAGCCCTGTTACCCAAATTAAGGCTGAAACAAGCTGTCCCAACACATAAAAACAAAATACTACTACAAATAGACAACATCAAAAACAAAAACCATAGCTGACTACGCCAACGAAAGAATAGGTCTTTTTTTCTTTCATACAACAATACGATTATTCCCAAAGCCAGTGAAGAAACACCAAATATTAAGAATACAAGGTTATACCAATACGCACGGACTATCCAATATACCGTCTTGGGTGTATCCAGGCTTATACTATTGTCAAACTTGAAATAATATGTGTTATGTGACGCCTGAAATGGACCGAAGTAGTATCTATCTATCGCCAACGTTTTCGAAATTACAGTTCCTCCCTGAGAGTCTTCTATTGAGAAATAAATATCATTGTGGCCTCCGCTTATTTCAAGCATTCCTTCAACCACTGGCCAATAGGACAGTTCTACTAAAGGTCCATTGCTCGTTCCTGCCCCAATTGTATAAGTGCCATCCCAATGTTTCCAAGCAGGTAGAGAACGATAAAAAGGAACAAAAAATGAACAGACCAGAGAAAATATTCCCAAATCTGCAAAGAGCAGCCCTAAAACTCTTAAAGATAAGCTTCAACTTCTCGCTTCAGTCTGCTATTAATTTTTTATTATATAGGTTTTGTGTTAATATTGCAGTAAGTGGCATTCATTGTTCTGTGTCCTCGTCAATTTTTCATGGGAAAGCATAGCTAGCAAGCTACTAGAATAAACTCTTCTTTTGAATTTTCACAGTTAACCTTAGGAATTAGGAAAATGCGAGAAGTCGATAGATGCGGTTGTACATAAAAAAAGTTCAAGGAGAATTCGTCATCCCAAAAGTTATTTATAAACTGTTATGTATAACATCAAAAAGTTTAAATATTATACTGTTATAAAACGTCCAAATCCAAAATCGATTTCAATGCTGGGTAGTAGTATCTTCAAAATATAAAGGAGGAAATCATGAATGGTTGAAGGTTGGAGATCACTCGCAGTTCCAATAGAAGTTTATAGGCGAGCTTTTAGTTCTATGATGAGAAAAAAGATGAACTAAAGCTAAAAAATGGAGTAAGAAGCCCATCTAGCTTTATTAACTTCTGCATTCGCGAATATCTTAAAGAAAAAGAAGTAATCTAATCTCCTTATGTTCTTTATCTTTAATTTATATATTATTCATCGCATTTATTCACAAAAACAAGCCTAATCATTATGACTTAGGCTTTGCCAGTACATAGACGCTTATTATGATGGCGAATATTACTATTCCCACTATTACTGGGTACCATAGACCGTACCATAGAATTGTGGGAACTATTACTGTAGTTGAAATGAGTGTGGTTGTCTCTGTTGCTGTTATTATTGACGGTGCTGGAGTCGTAGTTGAAGTTGTAGTTTGAGTTGTTGTCGCAGTTGTTACTGATGTTACAGGAGTAGTAGTAGTCTCCGTTTTTGTTGATACTGACGTTATTGAAGTAGTAGTAGTTGTCGTTTCCCTTAATGTAGTAAATAAGGTCAATGGGGTGGAAGTAGTTGTTGTCAGAGTGGTTATCGCAGTTGTTACAGACGTTACTAAAGTAGTCTGAGTCGTGGTCGCAGTCGTAGTTGCTGTTGTAACTGAGGTTGCCGGAGTCGTAGTTGTGATCGTAGTCTGAGTAGTGGTTGCAGTTGTTACTGAAGTTACTGTTCGTCTTGCGGAAGTCTTGGTTTGAGTTGTTGTCTCGGTTGTTACTGAAGTTATTTGGGTAGTCTCAGTCGTAGTCTCCGTTGTTACTGAAGTTACTGATGTAGTCTCGGTTGTCGTTTCCGTCTGAGAATTGGCAGGTGTAATGGTTACTGCGGAGAGTATTAGAAACACTACTAGCCATCTAACTGGCGTCTTCAAGGAAGGGTATCTCATCATAAAATCTATCATTTTATCACTTGTTTAGCTGAGCTAGCTTTACTTTCATAGTCTAAATGTTAATATATATTACTATAAAACTTGATGAAACAAATCTCTAGAACATTATAAATGTTTAACATCTTTAGAACATTATAAATGTTTAATACATATTGTATGCTCTTATTAAAATAATAATATATGGATGTCGAGTACATCCCTTTTCTAAAAAGGATATACGGATAAAAATAGCGCACGCACGCTAATCGACATCAAAAACATACTCGTCACTGGCTGGTTCAGCCTTGTTAGACTTGCTTTTCCTTCCCACTCTCTCAGGGAAAAGCCAATCCAAAACGCTGAAATAAACATGAACAGGAGCATATTCAACACACAGCATTCTTAGTTCCCTTAAGTCAGCCTGTTTCTTATCTTGTTAAGTTTTGGAAAGCGATTGTTCTGAGTAACTACCCGAAAATGTTTTCTAGCCAAAACCCAACATGGTGGAATTTCTAATTCAGCGTTTCGTAGAATGTTTTTACTTTAGTTGCATTTAGTGTATGTTGTATGATCTTCATATAGGATGTTTTCTTTGTTTGAATGAAATTTAAGGGAACCTGTCTGTTTAGGGAGAGGGAGTATTCGAAAGAGAAGGAAGGAAGGAATTAAAATTTAACCTTCTTCTTCTCTTTCTTTTAATCTTTCAACAGTAGCGATAGCTTCTTGACAAGCTCTCTTAACATCTTCATCTTTTTCCACTTCTAAGTATTCCTTCAAGACAGAAATGGCTTGTAAATCACCATATTGTGCAACCTTCTTTGCAGCCCAGATCTTTTGGTCTTTTCCGAATATGAAGTTAGCTACTAAAGGCGAAGTGTTCACCGAACACAGACCCAGAAAAACCTTACAGAGATTGTATAGACAGACAGGTTTTGTTGAAGCACCATAAACCTAATTAAAAGCTATATAACAATGGTGAGACAAGGCGGAATAAGGAATGAGCAAGTGGAAAGGTCTTGCTTTCTTTCTGTTCTTTCTTAGTTTCATCTGGTTTGTAGGCGGAATTTCAGTGGTTTATTATATTATTGCAGCGGGAGATGGTACGATAGCAGTCATCATGGTTACCGTATTAATGGGCATATCGCTTGCAGCAGCGTATGGTGGGTACAGAAGCCTTAGGAAGTCAAAGATTGCTCCTGCTGTCACGCGACCTGCATGTGTTAGACAACCGACGGCTTCGCCCCAGGTCAGCCCTCCGCAGGAAGCTAGAGCCGAAAGGATGGTAAAAGAAGTGGGCTCAGGGCTTATTAGAATATACGTGATTCTGTTTCGCAGATCATTATCTCCCGAAGAGTATGCTGAACGCGCGAGGTCATCTCTTGGCGTTTGGCGTTCTGATGCCGTGGTAGTAGGAACTCCGCCCAGTGACGAAAACTTCGCTAAAAATGCTATTAGAGAAGTTTGTGGAGACATCTGGTCAACGCCACCCATTCCAGAGGTTAAGATTGAGAAGGATGATCCGCAGTATTTCCGCAGCATTCCAGGTGTAGCTGGCGGCGGAATGAACGATTATGCCATTAGCTTCCTCAAGCGTAAAATTACTCAAGGAGAAGACCCCGACTACTTCAACATATATGGGTACACTGTGTACGTTACTACAACCACAGACCGCATTACCGGAGACGGAGCGCTGGTCATCCGCATCAACCGATAAGGACACATCTTTCCAGCAAGCTGAGCTAACTAACTAACTTCTATAAATTCTAGGTCAAGGGATTGCCAAAACTGGAACTGAAGCCACTGCATGCACAATTACTATCAGACAGAAAATTGCTTGCTTTTTGTTGTTATTGAGGAACTTTGAATTTGGGAATATTAGTTGATACTGATAGCGGATGAAGCTAGATAAATTATAATAGGCACAACACTTGTCACCGACAGCCAGAGCGCGCGCGCTAAAAACGCACATAGAGATTCTTAAGAGTACTTCCAAAAAGTTTTGTGTCATGATAGAAGCTAAAGCGAGTATTACATGTAAGGTAGGACCGCCAACATTCCCAATATGAGTCCAATAACCATGCATAGAACGCCTAGGGCTATAACAAACCAGCCTTGTTGTCTCTGACTGCTTTGTATAGCTTTTCTCAGAACCGTTCCACCACATATTATAGCAATTATTCCAAAGAGCAGTGGCACAAAGAATATGCTGATTAAGGCGCAAATCGTCCCTACAAACACATAAGGTGTAGAGTCAAATCTGAACTTAGCGGCTGTGTATTGCGCAGTGGAGTATTGTATCGCCTGATATGATGGATTGGGTGCAACATATAACTGGCTTCCACAAGCAAAACAGTAAGAGGCTTCTACTGGATTTTCTTTATCACATTTCGGGCAAAAAGGCATATGGGTTTCACCTTCATAATATTCTTTTTCCTCTTCATGTTTCTTAATAACACTCCATACCACTATTACTATCCCAAATGACTTTTTTAATTTCATTATTATAAGACTTATAGATACAATTCTCTATACCATGCATCTATAATTTAACAGGACTATTCAACCGAAACATGACACTCTCGGAGCCCATGTTTCTCTTTCGCCACGTAGGTATTTAGCGAATAACAAGGCTTCTTCGTTAATCAATGTCTCAAGGATCTATGTTAATATATAAGATTCTTCTGAAAAAGACTTTCACAAAGCATATCTTTTTGGCTAGAAAGCCTTCTTTAGATAAGAATGACCAACTACCAAAAGACCATTTTGCTAGTAGTTACCTCAATTCTGGTGCTACGGACATTCGCCTGTCTAGGTGTTGCAGCAGCTTGTGTAGAACCATCGCCATCAATTTCATTGACTCCAAGTTCTGGTATTTCTGTGATAACAGTCATAGGAAGCGGCTTTCCTAAAAACCAAGGTATTCATATCTTCTGGAATGGAGTAGCCGTCCCAGGTTGGCTTGGAGACTCCTGCACATCACATGATGGAACATTCTGTGTAATAATGACAATACAGACACAGACTCCAGGCACCTATAATATAACAGTAACAGTAGATGGAAAGTCAGCATCTGCAACCTTTACTGTTTTGAATACAAAAGGCCCACAGGGTCCAAAAGGAGATACTGGTGATCAAGGACCAGTGGGACCTCAAGGTTCTAAGGGAGATACAGGTCCACAAGGTCCAGTTGGTCCTATGGGTCCAGCAGGTGAAGGAACAAGATGGTATAATGGTTCAGGTTTACCCTCAAGTGAACTGGGAATAAATGGTGATTTCTACTTAGACCTTTTAAGCGGTAATATTTACTACAAAGTTTCTGGCTTTTGGACAGTTGTGGCAAATATTATGGGTCTTCAGGGTCCTAAGGGAGACACAGGTGCTCAAGGTTCTCAAGGACTTAAGGGTGACAAAGGCGATACTGGTGATATTGGTCCTCAGGGTCCAAAAGGTGAGTATGTTGCAATAGACTGTTGGCTCTTAATGATAGCATTAGTTTTGTCATCAGCAGCATTCCTTACTTCAGCAGTTACTTATAACAAAAAAAATAGTTATAAACAAAATTTTATTGAAATTGACAAATTACTGGATAAAGCAAAAGAATATATTTGATTCTAATTTTTTCTTCTTACATTCTTCTCTACTTGTAGTAGCTGACTCATTGGTCATTGAGCTCCCGTTAGAGGAAAGTTCTCTTCAATGGCGTATTGTCGAAGTCTTCATCGTTTGATATTATTTGTTTTGCACCTGTTCTCAATGCTGCAGCTAGGTGCAGGGAGTCTTCGTAGTCAAGGTCATACTCCTTCATTAATTCGACGGCTTGAATGTGGTCTTCAGGCATCAGTTGGTCAATCACTAAGCCTTTGAGGCCTGTTATTGAGGCGATGACACCTTCCACTAGTTGTTTGTCCTTCAGATTTCTACCTGTTAAACCTGCGATAATCACTAGTGTCTCGTACAGAGTTAGGCTGGATGTTACGTATTTCCCGCGAGGGCTGTCCTCAATCTTTCTAATCCACTCGTATGCTGCTTCACCGAAAGTCGGATGTTTACCGAGCCAATAAATGAAGATGTTGATGTCTACGTAGCTTTCGGCGTCCACCATTCTTTCATAACCTCGACGACAAATTCATCTAGGTCTTTGGGCCACTTGGCGATTTTGAAGGCTCCAAAGTATTTTCTGGCAATTGGCTCCAGGGGTTGAATGAGTATGGCTTTCTTCTCGGCCTTAACTGTAACATAGCTTCCTTCTTTCATTTCAGTCTTCTCTCTGAGGCTTTTTGGAATGACTATCCTGCCTTTCTCGTCAACTTTAACGATTTCCATTGTATTTTGCCCACCAAAGGATATTATTCCCACCTATTTAAGTTTTCCCACCGACACCCTCATAGTTGCTTCAGCGTTAACATTGGACTGTGATACGGTTTCAGCCAGAGCTTCAAATGCCGTAAGGTTACACCTAACCAGTCAGCGCTGAACATTACTTAGAACCAAGAACAGGCTGGCTGTTTGAGTTTCTTGATGTTCTCCCAAAAAGACCTAAACAACTCATGCTCTTCATCAGTCATCTACTTAGTCCCAAAAAACTGCCGTAGAAATGTACTGTACTTTGAAAACTGGTACAAGTATACACACACTAAGTAAAACTTCATGTCCCCGACAGTCAGCTAACCAACTTTAAACAATTATTCTCATCTTCTGAAACGACTTTTTCTAATTATTATTGATGACATACTTGAAACGCATAGTTTAAAAGTCATCCCTTCTCCTTCCCTTCTTTTTTTAAACCCTATAAATATCTGAAATTGAAGCTCCAGCAACCTGAATTCTTGTCACCATGACGTAAAAGGATTGGCTACATTAATTTTTATATATAAAGGTAGAAGAATAATGATAATTGCCCACTGAGAGAGATAGAAAGGAGAAGAAGAACCTTTCCCTTCTCGCAGAATATTAAAAAAAATGTAAAAAGGAAGACTAGATGAACCTAATCTTAGCGATTGCCTACATTCTAACGATTCTAATATACGTCTGGACAGCCTACAACATCCCCATCCTAGCCATGGGAATAAGACACTTCCATCAATCAAATTCAAAAAACAGAAAAAACAAGGCAATGCCAAACATCAATCTTCCCACAATAAATATTATTGTACCTCTTAAGGACGAAGAAAAAGTTGCTGAAAGGCTATTGAACGCCCTAGTACGGCTTAACTACCCACCTGAAAAAAAGGAAATAATATTAGTTGAAGATGGCTCATCAGACAGAACACCAGAAATATGTAAAGATTATGCTACACGCTGCCCCGAGACCATAAAGTACTTTCACCGTGACGTTTCAACAGGAAAACCTTCAGCCATAAACTTCGGATTCAAACAGGCAAAAGGAGAGATTGTCGCCGTTTTCGACGCAGACAATGTTCCTGAACCTGACACCTTACTAAACGCAGCCGAATACTTCACAGATCCGTCTATAGCAGCAGTTCAGGGAACCACCTGTACAATAAACGCTGATGAGAACATGTTGACCAAGATGATATCCTATGAGGAGGTAGTTTGGCTTAAAACCTTTTTACAAGGAAAAGACTCTCTCAACCTTTTTGTATCCCTAGCTGGAAGTTGCCAATTTATCCGTAGAGACGTCATTGAGAAGGTTGGATTATGGAACGAAAACTGCTTGGTTGAAGACTTGGAGATGTCACTAAGAATTACGGAGAAAGGTTACGGCATAAAATTAGCTCCTGAACTTATCTCATGGCAAGAAGTACTTCAAATCTTTCTCAACTGATTAAGCAACGGCTAAGATGGTACCGAGGTTACATGGAAGTAGCTGTTAAGTACGGACGATTCTTAAAAAGGTTTGAAAGAAAAACATTCGACGCTGAAGTTACAATGATGGGACCATACGTGCTTTCTTTCTTCTTCCTGAGCTACATAATGTCGCTATACCTCTTCTTGTTCCCCATTCACGACCCAATACTTAATGTAATGGCAGAAGGCACACTGGTTTTTGCAATTGCCACTATTCTGACCATAGGCGTAGCCTTAATATACGTTACAAAGCCAGTGAAAATAAAAAACGTCATCTGGCTGCCATTCATATACGCCTACTGGAACCTGCAAAGCATCCTAACAGCAACAGCTTTTATGCAGATGATCCTTAGACTGCCAAGAAGATGGATTAAAACAGAAAAGACTGGAAGACACACAAAAAACGTTACCTAGAAAGGTAATGATGAATAACATAGGATCATTGCTTTAGCACACAGTCCGCATGAAAAAAAGGCTTAGAACATCTCATGAAACATAAAGGTAGAAACCCATGAAAATTAAGGAATCAAAAATAAAAATTATAGTAAGTCTTGTTCTTCGCCTTCATCGCAATATGCATCATATTCAACCAACACTTAGACGGATACTTCCTATGGATCCGCCTTGACCAGCATGTAATAACAGTTTTCTGGCAAAAAAGCCCACTCTACGCAGTTCAAGTGCCCTTCAACCTAAGCATTCCACTCTGGATCCCCTTAGCCCCCCTAACAGTGATTATAATATATTTTATAGTAGTATGGAGATTCTTTATTTTTAAAATAAGTTTTCATGGAAAAAGAATTCATCATTATCATGTTGGCTTACTGTCCATTGGAATTGCCATTTTTCTAACCATCACATTAGCAATAATGATTTTTTTATACAAAGAACCAGTAAGAATCTGGCTAGGCTGGAAGATGACAACCCTAGCTGAAGTTCTACAAGGCTTTAGTTTAACACTTGCATTAGGAGGAATAATGATCATTCTTCTAGACATAAAAGACCTAATCTCAATGTTAAAACACCTCCTAAACAGAAACTAAGTAAAAACTGATGTGCTAAAACCATCATTCTAAGTTCTTCTCCAAAGTTAATTATTGTCTCTTTTCTCTCGCTAGCTCACTAATATTTTTTGCTGAAATGGCTTCTGTTAATCGCAATTAGAGGAAAAAGAGAGACATGCGCGAAATCTCGGTATGAATAGCTCACTATTTTGGCGGTTCAGCCTTATCGAAAAAATACAGTCAAATATATAGCCTCAAAAGGATTTCCGTTATTGGGGATTATGAGAACCCAGAACTTGGACCTAGACACTTTCCTATGAGGGCGTGCTTCTTGTCTCTGGTTTTCCCTTCATTAATTATGTTATCAAGTGAAAAATCACTCTCTATTTCCAACTTTTCCTTTAAATTTTAATTTTTTTAAAGGCTTTTAAAGTTCCACGTTATATTTTGTGTTCAAGCAGATAGAAAAAAGAAATATGGAGGGAATGCAGTTTCATGCTGTTCTGTCCGAATTGCGGAAAAGAAGTTGAAGAAGGCGCCAAATTCTGTGTTAATTGTGGCCACGATCTCGTTGGCGGAGAAGAAAAGAAGGAAGAGGCTAAAACTGCGCCAGTTCAGAAGACCGATGCGATTTCTTCTTTGCAGAAAGGTGTGAACATTATTACTTCAAAGCCTCACGTGTTGGTGCCGGCTCTGGTCGGCGCAGTTGTTTCTGCAGTGTTGTCTCTTGTTGCCCAGTGGTTCTTCCCCTTGGGATGGTGGTGGGTCGCTGACCTATTCGGTCCTGCTGCAATCGGCCTGGCAGCAATTGGCGTAATCTTGAATTTGATTGGGGCAGTTGTGTCTTACATTATGTTTTTTGCTTCCATAGATATGTCGAGGGATGCTTACTTGAATGAGGAGTTGGATCTTTCAAGGAGTGTCAACTATGTTGTTAAACGGATGTTACCCTTCATTCTTGCCTCCATAATCGGAGCCATTTTGGCGATTACGATTATTCTTATTCCAGTCGTAATCCTGATGTTCGTCATAATGGTCATAGACGAAACCGGAATAGGAGACAGCATATCTATAGCCTTCAAAGTACTGGGCAACAGACTTGGCGACATAATAATACTCATAATCATAGCTATCGTCGGCAGCTTCGTCTTGAGTCTAATCCCGTTCATCGGCTCAATACTCGTCGCAGGCTTCACCGTGCTCGTGGGATTGGCTTTTATTGACATTTACTACAATTACAAGAAAACCGAAACCGAGCTGATTCCAGAAATCCCCCTATTTTTGTTAATATTCTCTTAAGATATTTTGTGTTTTTTGTGTGAGTCACACACACGTGCGCGTGAGTGAAGGGGGTAATGTATAGAGTAATAGAAAGAAGAAGAAAAAGATTAAAATTTAAACTCACGCACACTAGTCACTAGTAATAGGTAAGACAACCTTTGATGTACCTACACGTCTTTGTGCATAAATATTGATGCAAAGAATCGTTTTATAATACACAAACCATTTAATGTTATTGCTTAAGATAGGGGTCCATAAAAGAACGAAGGGGCAAAGTGTAAAAATGGACCTTGGTTGGCTCATGATCCTGATAACGTTTTTGGCTGGTTTTATTTTAGGAAAGAAGCTTCATGAAATCGTGGGCATGACTGTTTCAGCTGTTTTCGGAGCCTTAGCCTACGTGTCGGGGCTGGTAATCTTTATTAGTCCACTAGCAGTGTTCAACTTCGATATACCTACGCAACTGTTGATGATCACTTTCGGAGCGTTAGTGGCCATTTTTGGCTGGTTCATTGGCGAGAATTATGAACTACCAATTCGACAAAGGTCCAAAAGGAAAACAATCTAGAAATTTGGAATGAAAAAGAAGAACTTTAAAAATTGTTAATTAATACTTAATGCTTAAAAATAACCATATAAAAACTAAATAGTCAGCTGAGCTGAAAGGATAAAATGAACAATTATAGGGTGACTTATTAGATGAAGACAATTGTTACGGGCGGATGCGGTTTCATTGGTAGTAATCTAGTTGAAAGCCTTTTAAACGAAAGACATTCTGTAAATGTATTCGACAACATGAACACTGGAAATCCTAATAATCTTAAAGGCTTAGGAGCCAAAATTTTTAGTGAACCTTATAGTAAAATGGAGTCGCTTGTTCAGAAGCCTGACATGATTTTCCATCTTGGCATACCATCTTCTTCGCCTATGTATAGAAATAATCCTGAACTCGTCGGTGAGGCAATAAATGACGCAATTACAGTCTTTGAATATGCTAAGAAAAAAAAATGCAACGTTGTCTACGCAAGCAGTAGTAGCCTATATAATGGAAATAAACCCCCTTACCGTGAAGACATGCCCATATATGTTACAGACTATTACACTGAATGCAGATACTCAATTGAAAGGCTGGCAAAACTCTACAACGCTTTATATGGCGTAAAATCCATTGGCCTACGGTTTTTCAGCGTATACGGACCAAAAGAAAAATACAAGGGCAAATACGCAAACATAATCACTCAATTTCTTTGGGCTATGTTGAAGGAAGAACAGCCCGCGATCTTTGGGGATGGAAACCAGACAAGGGACTTTATTTACGTTGGAGACGTTGTAAAAGCATTAATGTCGGCTATGGAAAAAGACTTTGAATACGAAATTTTCAATGTTGGAACAGGAGTTGCATACAGCTTTCAACCAAATCATCGATTCACTGAATGACTAATCGGAAAAAACATTAAACCAATTTACAAGCCAAATCCCATCAAAAACTATGTTAACGACACATTGGCAGACACAGCAAAAGCGGAAAAAATGCTTGGATTCAAAAGCTAAAACAACACTAAAGGATGGCATTACACGGCTTATATAAGAAAATGTAATGTAACCACTCACTAAAAAAGCCCTACCTAAACAAGCTCGATACAAATATATTGAAAACTGCTTTTGTTATTGGAAAGCGTTTTATAAAGTTTAAATCCCTTTTATTACTGTAAGTGATAAGTATTCTTTTGGAGCGAAGAACAGTGTCAAAAACCCGTGCTGAAAAAGCAGGTGAAGCAATTCCGTACGTGTCTGAGTTTGAGACCCAAATTTTAGGCATCCTCAGAAAAAACTCGGAAGACAAAGAAAAAGTAAAGGAGATACTTGAAAAGTATGCAACGAGATACTCGGCAGAGGCTGGTTCTGGAGCTTAAAAACATAGGTCCGCTGAAACAAATCCAGCTTGAAATAAAGCCTGGAATTAACATTATAAGGGCTCCAAATGCCTCGGGGAAAACTAGCCTTATACGTGGCTTCACCTCGATGTTTTCTGACCAAGTTCCCCCAGCCCACATCCTTGCCTTGGACGAGGTTCAAGGAAGAATCGCCGTCCAATACGGTGGCAAGTCATACGTGAAAACGCTTAGAAGAACCCCTTCAGGATCTGTTGTCGCATCAGGACCTATGATGCCGTTCGCAGACCACAGAGCCTTCGATGCATGTGTGGCTATGGCTGAAACTGGAGTCGTGCACAAAATTACTGGTGGCGGAGCAATATTCAGAGAGTATTTAGAAAATCTTTCTTATGGCAAATACTACAGCACCGTTTCCTCGGTAGCTCAAGAACTCGTGAACGAAATGAGCAGAGAACTGGCCAGCCAAAGCTTCGAAAGATTTGAATCTCTTCCACTTTTGGTCACCGAACTGACGAACCTGTATTTGAGGCGTGAACAGGCGGAAGCCAAAATTGCGAGTCTCAGGTCCAGTCATGAAAATGAGGTTCAAGACGCAGCGAAGAGAAAGGAAGATAAAAAAGCTCGACTCGTAAGAGAGGAGGCAACATTGTCTGAGCTCAGAAAAGAGCTAAACAATGAAAAAGAAAAGGAGCAGCAGCTGAAAAGTTTTCTTGAGCCTGACTGACGACTCCGCTAAGGTGGCTGCCCAAATAAAAAACAGTATTACTGACTCAAAAAGAAAACAGGAAAAAACTCAAAGAGAAATTTTAAAAGAATCCGGACGACTTGCTGACCTAAAAGCCGAGTCGGAAAAAATAGAAAGGCAATATCAGGATAAGATCTCAGAAAAAATCAAAGGACTATACACTTTGGAGATGGAGCTCCAGCGCTTAAACAAGGCAGTAATCCTTAAGGAAGAGGCGATTCAGCAGGCTGAAAAGTTCCCTGAAGACGACCCGAAATATGGTGGTCGTTTAGTTGTCGAAGTTCGAAAAGAGGCAATGCGGAAGATTGAATGGCTAAACAGGGTCATCGAGTACTTTCAAGAAAAATACATGAGGCGCATGACCTCTGCGAAGCTTCGGTTTAACCGAAACGTCAACAGAGCGTTCCGGGAACTTGAGCTTAAAGGGTTCGAAAACGTCTTCCTCGACCAGAACTTCGGTCTGCATGTTGTGCGTGAAAACGGTGTCCGCCAACCTATCGAGACCCTTAGTGCGTCTGAGAAACTTACTGTGAGCCTGATTCTGATGCTGGCTGCTAAGGAAACTTTTTTGCCCGACTTTCCCTTCTTTATTCTTGACGAGCTGACATTGAGTTATGACCCAGCGAGGTTAAAACACATCGTCAATTACATTAAGCAACGCGTTCCATATGTTATTGTAACATCCTTGACTTCGGAGGGAACTGGTAGGCCAACCGTCGCATATGAGACTTAATGTTAAATATTATATGGTGATTCTGACAAAAATATGGTTGTACCCAATGTGATTAGAAGGTGTTTATGTTGAGTTCATGGAAGAATACGTTTGAAGTGGTCCATTCAGAGCTTGAATTGGCTAACAGAAAGAAACAAGCCCTCGACGAGTTGTTGGCAAAAAACAGAATGTCGCAGCCTACTTACGAGCACCTTGTAGGCGGCTTGAACGAAAATATAGCTGACTTAGAGTCTCATCAAAAGTCGCTCATGCAAAAAATGACTGAAAGAGTGACGAGCTCGAAAACCAAGCAGAGCTTCTCAAATTGTTCCTCGCGACTCTGGAAATGCGTAACATTGCCAAAGAGATAAAGCAAGAAACCTACGATGAAAATAAACAAGCATTTGAGTTAGGGCTCAAGGCTACTGAGGACGAGCTGGCTGAGATAAAGGACACTTTCACCAAGGTAATTTAGTTTCCTAAACAGATTGGTCTTCTTGACGGCACACCGTTGAGGTCCGCCTGCTAAACAAATCTTGGATTAATAGATTTCACCACCGATCAGCGGAAGACCACCATATTCTAGAAAATTTTCTGAAAGATGAATAAGCTTAATTGTTTCTGAGATGATACTCACTAGTTAAACCGTATGGGTTGTGCTTCAATCTTGAAGGGCGTAATTCTTCATGGAGGTCACGGCACAAGGCTTCGTCCGCTTACCCACACAGGTCCGAAGCAGCTGATCCCCATTGCCAACAAGCCCATTTCGCAGTATGTTCTTGAGGATCTGCGAGATTCAGGCATTAAAGACGTCGCCATAATTTTGGGAGACATTTACCCCGAGAAGGTTAAAGAATATTACAGCGATGGCGACAAGTTTGGGGTCAACCTAACGTACATTCATCAGGGCAACCCTAAAGGCATAGCTCACGCCGTTAACCTTTGTGAAGAATTCGTAAAAAAAGAAGATTTCGTGGTGTATCTTGGAGACAACCTGCTGAAGGGAGGAATAAAAAAATACGCAGACGAATTCAGAGCCTCAGATAACGACGCCACGATACTGTTGTGTCCTGTTAAGAACCCCCAGCTTTTCGGAGTAGCAAAATTCGACGAAGACGGAAAATTGATAGGTCTGGTCGAAAAACCGAAGGTTCCTCCGAGTCAGTACGCATTAACTGGCATATACTTTTTCAGACACGTCATCTTTAGCATGATTAAAAAGTTGAAGCCTTCTTGGCGAGGCGAGCTCGAGATAACAGAAGCTATTCACCTCTTGGTTGAGGGCGGATACAACGTTGGTCATTATGTTGTGTCAGGCTGGTGGAAGGACACGGGTTCTCCTGAGGACATTCTTGAAGCAAACCGCTTGGTGCTAGACGACCTGACCCCGGAAACAAAGGGCACCGTTGAATCTCAATCCTCAATTCAAGGTCGGGTCTCAACAGGACAAGGCTCACTTGTGAAGGCTGGTGCTTTAATTATGGGTCCCGCGGTTGTGGGGCAAAATTCAACGGTTGGAGCAGACGTCTACATCGGTCCCTACACGAGCATCGGCAATAATGTGGTCATAAAACGAGGCGAGATAATTAATAGCATAGTGATGGACGGCTGCCTGTTAGATGTGAAAGAGCGGATTACTGACAGTATAATTGGTCCAAACACCAAGATTGTTTCGAACGCTGAATCTAAGCCCAGCGGAAGAAAATTCATCCTCGGCGAGTCTTCGCAAGTGGCTTTGTAAGGTAAGTGACAAAAGTTTGATAGTGCTGTTAACTGGAGACACGGGTTTCATCGGAACCAACATGAAAAACCTTCTTCATGAAGAGAATGTTGAAATACTGGGTTTTTCCCGTAAAAAAGGTGGTGACATTTTTAACAAAGACCAGCTTCGCAGCGAGGTTAAGAAATGCGATCTTGTCTACCACTTTGCAGCGGAGGCTAGACCAGCTGAAAGCGTCCTAAACCCAGTTCATACAATCGATGTTAATCTTAAGGGCTCGCTGAATGTTTTGGAGGTTTGCCGGGAACTCGGGATTCCGCTGGTTTATCCTAGCAGCTGTGAGGTATATGGTGATTCGCGTATTCCGATAACTGAGGATTTTCCCTTCAACCCAACCAATCCATACGCAGCTTCCAAGGCAGCAGTTGACAGGTTCTGTTACACGTATTACAAATGTTATGGGCTGGACGTGAAGATTGTTAGGTTGTTTAACCCGTATGGCCCACATCAGCAACTGAACAAGATTATGCCGACCTTTTACTTCCAAGCTATAAAGAATAAGCCGATCACAGTTTTCGGGGATGGCTTAGACACTCGAGACTACGTCTACGCGAAGGACATAGTGAAAGGATTATGGTTGGCTAGAATCCTTCCAGCTGGAGAAGCCATTAATCTTGCCACAGGAAAAGCCGCGACCAATTTGGATGTTGCCAAAATGGTCAAAAAACTTTCTGGAAGCAAGTCAGAAATAAGGTTTGTCGATTACCCCAAAGCTTTTGGAGGAATCAAGGCTCAGGTCGGCTCTTACGAAAAGGCTAAAAGGCTGATGAGCTGGGAAGCTGAGATCCCGCTGGAAAAAGGCTTGAAGGAAACCATAGAATGGCTTAAAGAAATAAAAGGTTGAGGAAGACGGAAATGAAGGATGAAGAAGCCCCTTTACGTGACGAAATCTTCGAAACCGTAAGACGCATTCTTCGGGCTCGTTCCTCAGGAAAAACCTTCACGCCAGGCAGGGATTTGGTGCGGTACGCCGAAGCCGTGTACGACCATGAAGAAATCGAGAGCATGTTCAACGCCATTCTTGACGGATGGTTCGGCGTCGGCAAATATTCGAAAAGGTTTGAATCGGAGTTCGCAAGGTTTCTCGCTGTAACAAAGGCGGTGATGACGAATTCTGGTTCCTCAGCAAACTTGTTGGCTGCTTCAGCTCTAACATCTAGCAGGCTCAGCGACGATGATAGACTTAAGAAAGGCGACGAGGTGATAACGCCAGCCTCGACATTCCCAACAACCATCAACCCCATAATTCAGAACGGTCTGGTTCCAGTTCTGCTGGACGCGGAAATTGGTACATACAATGTTCACACTGAAAGTCTATGCTCTGCTTTGTCGAAAAAGACAAAAGCGATTTTTTTGCCACACGTTTTAGGCAATCCCAATGACATGGATTACATAGTTGATTTCGCCAAGGAACATGACCTGTTCCTTATCGAAGACGCCTGCGACGCTTTAGGTTCAAGGTACGACGGAAAACTCGTTGGAGGATTCGGCAGTCTCGGCACGTTCAGCTTCTATCCTGCTCACCAGATTACGACGGGAGAAGGAGGAACCATCGTAACAAACGACGAAAAACTTGCCGAAATAATACTTTCCTTACGGGATTGGGGAAGAACGTGCGTAATACCAATCTGCAACCCTCAACATTGCCCCGACAAAGGCTGCCCCAAATCCGCCCGATACGAAAGACAGGTCGATTCAATTCTGCCCGAAGACTACGATAAACGGTATAGCTACACGGAAATCGGTTTTAACCTTCAACCCACAGAAATCCAGGCAGCAATGGGCTTAGCTCAGCTCAAAAAGCTCACAGGATTCATTGAGGCGAGGAAAAAAAATTTCAAGTATTTGTTTGACGAGTTTCAAAATTTCGAAGACTTCTTTGTTTTGCCGAAGTCTCTTCCTAAAAGCGAGCCCTGCTGGTTTGCCTTTCCGTTAACAATCACAGAAAAAGCACCGTTCAAGAGAAGGGATGTTACCCAATGGTTTACCAAACACAACATTGAGGTAAAGGTGCTTTTCGCAGGAAACATTCTTAGTCATCCTGCGTACAAAAACGTTAAGTGCCGTGTCGCAGAGAAACTTTCGAACAGCGACCATATCTTGCACGATTCATTTTTCCTCGGCGTCTATCCAGGGTTGACAGAAGAGAAACTTGCTTACATGATAAACATAATGAAGGAATTCATCAACAAACACACGTAGGAGGACAAAGAAAGCTGCGTCTTCTAGTAACTGGCGGCTTAGGCTTTATCGGAGCCAATTTCGTGAGGCAGACAGTTAGGGAACACCCCGAAATTGCGGTCACCAACATCGACAAGCTCGGTTTAGGCTCAAACCCCGAAAACCTTAAAGACCTGCAACAAACGGCGAATTACGTTTTCGTTAAAGGAGACATCTCAAATCCCAGGTTTATCAATAAACACGTCGAGGATGCAGACGCCATCGTAAACTTCGCAGCTGAAACCCATGTTGACCGAAGCATAGCGGACCCGTCGCCTTTCATAAAAAGCAACATCATGGGCGTGTTTACGTTGCTGGAAGCCATCCGAAAAAACAACGATTCCGCTGTTTACGTTCAGGTTTCCACGGACGAGGTTTACGGCGACGCTGTTGAAGGCTCCTATACCGAAACGGATAGGCTTACTCCCTCAAACCCGTATTCCGCGACGAAAGCCGCTGCGGATATGCTGTGTTTGGCATATCACAGAACTTATGGTTTAAACGTGAAAATAACGCGGTGCACCAACAATTTTGGTCCATACCAGTTTCCAGAGAAGCTGATACCGAAGACCATTATCCGTGCATACAGAAACCTTCAGGTGCCTGTTTATGGCAAAGGGGCAAACGTCAGAGACTGGATTTACGTGCTGGACCATTGTGAAGCGGTCTTCCGCGTTCTGGATAAAGGTAAACCGGGCGAAATTTACAACGTTTCTTCAGGAAACGAGGTTTCGAACATTGAGCTAGTCAAGCAAATTCTTGGAATGTTGAGGAAAAAAGAAAGCCTCGTAACCTTCGTTGAGGACAGACCCGGCCACGACCTAAGATACAGCCTCAGCTCATCAAAAATCCACACAGAATTGGGATGGAAGCCTCAGCATACCTTTTATTCAGCCTTAAATGAAACAGTTAATTGGTATGTCAAGAACGAGTCATTTTGGAAACCGCTGGCAACCGAGGAGGTTTTAGGTCCAACCCCTTGGAAAGTAAGGCGGTAATTACTAATGGAAAAGGATGAAAGCATGGAAAAACTGGCAATTAATGGCGGAAAACCCGTTTCCGAAAAGGAGATTCCGATAGCTAAACCGATTTTTCCAGAAAAGACAATTCGCGATATCTCAGAAGTACTTAAGTCGGGCTGCATCATACAAGGCTCGAAAACCACACAGTTCGAGGAAGAATTCAAAAAAAGAGTTGGAGCAGAATACGCTTATGCTGTTAGTTCCGGGACAGCCGCTTTACACGCTGCTTATGCTTCAATATTGAAGCCGGGGGACGAGGTTATTGTTCCAGATTTCACCTTCATAGCCACAGCCAGCACCGTCGTGTTCGCCCGCGGGAAACCAGTTTTTGCCGACATAGACGGGGAAACCTTGACGATTGACCTTGAGGACGTTAAGGAAAAAATCACTTCCAAAACCAAAGCCATTGCGCCCGTGCACCTGTTTGGGAACGCTGCGGACATGAAGGCTTTAGGCGAAATCGCTGATGAACACGGCCTCTACTTGGTCAACGATGCAGCCCAAGCTCACGGAACTAAGGTCAACGGAAAAGACGTGGGATCTTATGACGACCTAAATTGTTACAGTTTTTACCCAACAAAGACATTGACGACCAGTGAAGGCGGACTGGTCACAACCAACTCCAAAAAACTTTACGAGAAAGGATTGTTGTTCCGAAACCACGGGCAGCAGACAAGATACCTCTCCGTAACATTAGGACTTAATTACAGATTAACGGATATCGCTGCAGCCATCGGGCTCAACCAGCTCAAGTTGTACGACGAGTTCTTGGCAAAAAGAAAGCGTAACGCAAAGGCTCTCGCTAAAGGTTTATGCCGAATCCGCGGGTTAAAACCCCAGAAACCGGGAAAAGGCGTGGACCACTCGTACAGCTACTACACGGTCATCATGAACCTTAACCAGTACAAGTGCACAAGAGACACGTTCGTGAACGCCCTGAAGGCAGAGAACATTGGCTGCATGGTATACTATCCGATTCCGCTGTCAAAACAACCTGCCCTTAAAAGGTACGGCTCAAGAGTTAAGTGTCCAGTCGCGGGGGATTTATCGAAAAAGGTTTTTTCTGTCCCGGTTCACCCAAACCTCGGCGATGAAGACCTTAAAAAAATCATTGAGGCTCTGGAAAAGGTGTCAAGTCATTTCCAGAAATAGCCAGCGGGTTATCTAAGATTTTATCCCGCTGCTTATGCATAACTGTAAATAGTTTTACGTAGACACTGATTTTGGTAGGTGAATGTTGATTGTTGCTTGAGCACATGACCAGTCCAGACGTGAAGAAAGCTACTGAAAATGGTCTTGTCGCGGTTCTGCCAATAGGCTCCATTGAGGTTCACGGTCCGCACATGCCGACGGGGACAGACTCGATAACTGCGCACGAAATTGCGAGAATAGCAGCTGAAAAGGAGGAGGCGGTGGTTTTGCCTCCACTGTATTATGCTTATGTTCCGGAGAGCAGGCATTTTTCGGGGACGGTTTCGCTTTCAGCCAAGACCTTGCTTACTCTTTTAGAGGAGGTGTGCGATGAAGCAGCGAGAAACGGTTTCAAGAAAATTTTGATAGTTAACGGTCACGGTGGAAACAACGCATTGCTCAGGATCTTTATGAGAGACAGTTTGACCAAGAAAAAGGATTACGTATTATATGCCATGATTGAACCTTGGGCTCCCATCAACGAATTAGCTGCCAAGCTAAGCGAAGGAAGAACTTTCGGTCACGCCTGCGAAATAGAAACAAGCATTGGGCTTCACCTTTTCGGGGACCACATAAAAATGGGGAACATCAAAAGAGAAGCCAAGCTCGGAAGCACAGGATTGCCTAAAGGAATAGAAACTCCGTTCGACTGGCAAGCTTACGCAGTTGAACTTTACGTTGGCGACCCGAGGTATGCGACAAAAGCGAAAGGCAAAATACTTGTTGATAAAATAGTTGAATTTTTGGCGGACGCAATAAAAACCATAAAGAACGAGACCAAAGTACCACAAATTCTTGACGAATATTACAAGAAAGCCTATAATGTGAAGTAAAATACCCCTTATCGTATTATCGAAAGTGGTAAAATATTTGAACCTGTTGTGCTATGGTAAATAACACGAACAGCAAATTATAAGACAGACTGTCCTAACCGCACAGAGGGCCGGTCGTCTAGCATGGTTAGGATATCCCGCAAGGACCTGAAGCAGCCCTTACAAACCCGCAATAACGAGGGTTAGGAAAGGCTGAGGCCGCCGGTTCAAGTCCGGCCCGGCCCACCAACAATTATGATGCGTAATTTTTCTTTGTTTTTCGTCTTATGTGAATATACTGTGAATGGTGTCTTCTTTAGCTAACACGGACGCATTCGTATTGGGACAGGGCTTCGTCGTTTAGTTCGATCCCCAATCCAGAAGTCCGCGGCACCTCCAAATAGCTGTTGACAGCTTGATGTTCCAGGTCTTTCTTTACGAGTTCATAGTGCGTCTTAGGCATGTATGGGAACCATTCCTGTATTATGAAGTTGGGTATGCACGCGTCAAGTTGAACTGCAGCTGCTGTGCCGATGGGTGAGCCGCAGTTGTGGGGTTGCACGTGGATGCTGTAGGTTTCAGCGTAGCTGGCGATCTTCTTGACTTCTGTTATTCCTCCCGCGAGTCCGAGGTCGGGCTTGATTATATCGAGCACTTGGTCCTCAATGTACGGTCGGAACCCGTACCGCGTGTACAGGCGCTCTCCAGCAGCGATCGGTATGTTGACATTCTGCGCCACTTTCTTCATGGCTTCCATGTTAAGCGCGTCAACTGGCTCCTCGTAAAAGAAGGGATCGAGCTCCTCAAGCCGTTTACCAATCTGAATAGCAGAGGTGGTGCCCAAGTTTCCGTGCACCTCAACCAAAACGTCAACGTTTGAACCAACCGCTTCTCGAACTGCCTTCACCCGTTCAAAAGCCATGTCCGCCCTTTCCCGTTCAAGCGCATGTTTCGGAAAGCTCCAAACGCCTTCAGTTACAGCTCCGAAGGGATCAAACTTCAAGGCTGTGTAGCCATCGGCCACGATACTTTTAGCTTTTTCCGCGAACTCGTCCGGAGTCACAAGGCCTCCGTACCAGCCGTTCGCATACAGCCTCAGCTTGTCCCAGCAGCGACCGCCAAGCAGCTCGTAAACGGGAAGACCTAGCGCCTTGCCCTTGATGTCCCAAAGGGCTTCGTCTATTGCGCTCATGCCGCCGAAGACGACGGGTCCGCCTCCTTGTGCCCAAAAAGTTTTCGTGTACATAGTGTCCCACAGGTGCTCGATTCGAGACGGGTCAGCTCCTATCAGGAAGTTTTCCGCCAAGTTACGCAGCATTCCCACGCCGTAGGCAAGCCCAATTTCTCCGGCGCCGTAAATCCCTGCGTCAGTGTTGATTCGAATTATGACTGGGTGCCAGCCCAATTTTCCAAGGTCAATTTTGGTAGCGAAAATTTCGACGTCTGTAATCTTCAAAAACTTCACCCTAGGTTTACTGTGCTTTTGTTCCCAATAGCACACTTACCTGATGCAATTTATTGTCTCCGAATATTGGTAACAATTTACCATCAAGCATCTTGCCATCTACTGTCACCTGCTTCACGCCTTTGCAGACGTGGCTTGGATTTTTGACTTCGATGACGTAAGTTGCGCCGCGGAACCGCCGTGTGACTTTGAAGCCTGACCATTCTTTGGGAATGCACGGGTCAACAATCAACCCGTCATGATCAGCCCGTACACCCAAAATCCATTGGGTAATGGCAACTAAGTTCCATGCTGCGGTGCCAGTTAGCCACGAGTTCTTGGCTTCGCCGAACGTGGGTGCGTCGCGACCAGCGATTGTCTGAGCGTAGATGTATGGCTCGCAGCGGTGAATGTTGCTGATGGGTTCCCGCGTCGAGGGGCAGATACGCATGTAATAGTCAAAAGCCCTGTCTCCGCGTCCGAGAATAGCTTCCGAAATCATTATCCACGGGTTAGTGTGACAGAAGACGCTGGCATTCTCCTTGTAGCCAGGCGGATAGCTGGAGATTTCGCCCAAGTTTAGGTAGTAACGCGTGTATGCAGGCTGGTGCAGGACGATGCCGTGTTCTGTCGCCAAATGTTTCTGCACAGAATCCAACGCTTGGACCGCATGACCGTTGTCTACGCCGATGCCCGCCATTATGCATATGCCTTGCGGCTCAATAAAGATGCGTCCTTCGTCGCACTCTTTAGAGCCTATCTTGGCGCTGAAATGATCGTAAGCCCGTAGAAACCATTCACCGTCCCAACCATGCTCCATGACCTTTTGCGCCATCTGATCCGCTTGATTAAGGTAATACGCCACATCATCCTGATGTCCACTGCGCTCGGAAATGGCTGACATTTCCTTCGCCGCCAACGTGAAAAGACCAGCAATGAAAACCGATTCAGCCGTGGTCCCAGCAGTCGTATCCATGTGGGTCTGGAAAGACTCACCCGGAGTAGCGGAGAAACAGTTCAGGTTCAAGCAATCGTTCCAGTCCGCATGCCCAATTAACGGCAACCTGTGCGGACCAAGTCGATCCAAAGTGTACTGTAAAGCACGTTTCAAATGATCATAGATGGGCTGTTCCGTGCCTGGCTTGTTGTCGTAGACAACGGACTCGTCCAGAATTGAGTAGTCTCCAGTTTCCTTAAGGTAGGCAGCAACCGACAATACCAGCCACTGTGGGTCGTCGTTGAAGCCTCCACCAACGTCCGCGTTTCCCCTTTTAGTGAGTGGGTCGTACTGGTGGTAAGCTCCCCATTGGGTAACTGCGTCGCTGCCAAATCCAGGATGCGTTCACGTGCCCGTGCCGGAAGCATGTGGATGTAACTCAGCAGGTCCTGGTTAGTGTCGCGGAAGCCTATTCCCCTGCTGATGCCTGACTCGTAAAATGAGGCGCTGCGCGACAAGTTGAAGGTGACCGTGCACTGGTAGGGATTCCAGACGTTGACCATACGGTTCACATGTTTGTCGGGTGTCTGTGCACTGTAAATGGAGAACAGTTCATCCCAATACTTCCGCAACGCGTCGAAGGCTGCATCAACTTTGGCAGGATCAAGGTATTGCCGAATGGTCCGCTTAACATTGGACTTGTTAATCACTCCCGGAGCAGAAAATTTTTTGTCCTGCTGGTTCTCCGCGTAGCCAAGCAGAAAGATTATCTCTCGCGACTCGTCAGGCCCCAGAGTCAACCTGATTTGGTGCGACCCTATTGGCGCCCAGCCGTGCGCGACGAAGTTGTTCGACTTTCCTTCTTGCACTACCTGTGGCTGATCGAAGCCGCGGTATGGACCAAGGAAAGCGTCGCGTGACGTGTCGAAACCTGTAACGGGCTCTGAGCAGGCGAAATAGGCAAAGTGGTTCCGGCGTTCCCGATACTCGGTTTTGTGGTAAATTACGTCGTCTTCAACTTCGAGTTCTCCAGTGTTGTAATTACGCTGAAAATTAGTCATGTCGTCAAGGGCGTTCCACAAGCAAAATTCGACCAGCGAGAAAACCTGTAACTCTAATGACGCATCATTGGTATTATGCAAGGTAACGCGCCACACCTCTATCGTTTGACCCAACGGAACAAAATATGTCACCTCAGCTTCGACTCCGCGGTATACTGAGCGGATGCGAGTGTAGCCAGCGCCATGACAGCATTCGTAGGCTTGAAGTTCCTTACGTACTGGCTGCCAAGTAGGCGACCAGAAGTCTCCGTCGCTGAGCCGCAAATAGAGTGCGCGTCCGCCATTGTCGGCTGGAACAGCATTGTAGCGGTAACGGATTACTCGGCGTTGCCGGGGGTCTCGGTAGAAGCTGTAGCCGCCACCCGTGTTTGAAATCATTGCAAAGTAATCCTTCTCTCCCAGATAGTTAATCCAAGGCGTCGGAGTGTCGGGACGTGAAATGACATATTCCTTTGTTTCATCATCGAAGTGACCGTACGATATTCCGCCGCTTCTGTTTTGCTTGAGACAATTACACATTCTTAACTCACCCGAATTAGTTACCTTGTTTCGCATTATAATGAACTCATGTTTCTATCTATAGGTTTCTATAAAAAAGATTATGGTAAAGATTGAGGATACTTTTTTGAGGAACATCAACCCATTAGCGGAGCGGACATCAGGGCATAATGTCTTCAAAAATCGGGATTTATAACCTACATGACTTTTCAGTTAACCTCAATTACCGAAATTGAACGAGCTCAGCTAAGAGTTATCCAAGGATTCGCAGGCATCTGTTCGATAGCGAATAGACTTGGTCCTGTTTATAGTTAAAGTCTAACTTGGTCTACTATATAATTTTTGTTAAAAATAATTCTATCATAGTTGGACGTATATGTCTCCGTTGTCTTCTATTTTAAGCTCTATTTTCTTTAGCGGCTCTCTTGGCATTCCCATGAATGGACTGCCTGTCTTCGGGTCATACATTCCGTCATGCATGGTGCACCAGATTTTTTCGGTGTATCTGTTCCATTTTACCTCAGCACTCATATGAGTGCAAAGACCGTCGTAGGCATAGAAGCCATCTTCGAGATGTATGAGGATGCCTGGTCTAACGGTTCCTTTCTGGTCGCCCACGGGGTACATGAAGATTTTGGCTTCCAAGACCGGGATTTCCTTGAAGTTGGCTATGTAGATCATCTTTTTACTGCTCATACTCATCTAATCCTCCTAGATTAAGGCGAAAACATAATCAAATTATAACATTTTTCTCAAATTTTCCAAGCATCGTTTTACGCACTCTAACGGAGGATACGCGTAGGATTCTTGTTCAACGATGTACCATTGGGTGCCACCGACGGTTTCGCACAGCTTAAAGAATTGTTTCCACTTCATGTCTCCCTCACCTATCACGGCTTTGTCGTTTGTGGCTGAGTGTTCCTTAAGATGCACCGTTAACGAGCGACCTGGATACCGCTTTATTATGGCAAGCAACTCGTCGACGCTGATTTTTCCGTGCAAGGCGTTTCCGACGTCAAGCTGCATTACGACTTCTGGGGATGTTGCGCCGTAGAATATGTCCCAAGGGAATTCGCTGTCAATAGGCATGAACTCCACGTGGTGGTTATGGTATCCGACGTGCATGCCTTTACGTTTAACTTTTTTGGCTATCTCGCTGAACAATTTGGCAGTTTCAAGCCACACTGCTTTTGAGTTTCGTTTCTCTTCTGGAATCCAAGGTACAATCAGGAATTTGTTTCCAAGTGTTTTGTTGAATTCAACCGTCTTCTCAAGTTCTTCGCCTAACAACGTATTGAGTCCAATGTGAGACCCGCATACTTTTAATCCTAATTCGTTAAGCATTTTCTTTAATTCTTCAGCGGTCCTGTTATAGTATCCAGCAAACTCTACGCCGTCGTATCCCATGTCGGCTACGGCTTTTAAGGTTCCGGGAAGGTCCCGAGTACAATCATCGCGGACAGAGAAAAGCTGCAACCCGATTGGAATTTTACCCATTTTACATCTACACCTCTAAACTTGGAGTATTCTATTCACTCTGAATATTTAAGAATTAAAGCTTAAATTCAGATGTTGAGTAATGCAATGTTTATATAACCAAGAATTCAATGATGTAGAAGAGGTATTGTTTATGGTTACCTGCACAAAATGTGGTGCTCAGAACGATGAAGGCGCAAAATTTTGCGTTAGTTGCGGTGCCAGACTTGAAGTGGTAAGAGAAAAACACAGAGACACGTGCTTCGGGCAGCCTGGAGGACGCATCGAAAATGAATGCTTCGGTCTTCCCCACGGAGGAGCCATCATAGGCATAATCATCGGCATGTTCATCCTTCTTTATGGAATCACCATGCTGCTAGGACAAGATTTAAGCAGGTACACTGGACCATTTTTCGTGATTATCATCGGTCTGTTAATAGTAGCAGGCGCGATTTATGGCATTCTACGAAGAACGAGACGGTAACAACAGTATCTTAGTTTACGAAGGAAAAGTTGCACGGCTTTGAACCGCAGCTGAAGCACTTTTTTCTATGTTCAATACGTGATAATTCGATACGCGTTAATATCCAATAAATAATCAGCAACAAAAGATACAGATTCAACATGAAGACTTTCATTAGCAATGTTAACCTCAACAAGAAGAAAAAACGCTCCTAGAACAAATGTAACATTAAGAAAGAAGTGCAGAACACTATTGCTGACTGGCAATTCGTACTGAAGTAAGCCAAAAATAACTCCGAGTAAACCCATCCAAAAAGCGATTTCGCAAAATTCCCCAATTGATAAACCGCCAAAGAAATACAAGGCACTCCCAGCAAGAGACAATATTGCACCGAATATCAGTCCAGTGCAACCAGCACATAACATTCTGCCACTAAACAATAAAACATGGGAACTAAAATTTCCGCATGTAGGATGATGCCCCCTAAAAGTTGCTGTAATTTCTTCGTTCACTAATCGTTTTTGTGTTGTAAGGAAGCTTCTCTTTGCTGCTTTAAAATGGGTTACACGTGAACATTGGCGAGGAGAGAGTCCTGCTGTTATTCCGAGAACACAGATTGCACTATAGATCAATCCCGTTGCTGGCTTTTGCCAAGGAAAGTCCGTTTTGGGAACGGTTTGGTTGAACGTTAGGATGGCAAGTAGTATTAAGCCAAGAATGGAAACTGCGAGGTAAAAAAAAACCACGGCATCAACTTTTGCTGGTTTTTTCAAAATAAGTCCCTTAATGTCTTTAAAAGCCCCTGGCTTGCCAAGTACCTGTATGTTCTCCTTTTCAGCGAGTTCGGTGAAAACAGGCTTTTCATGCGTCTTCTCATCGAACCGTAGAAGCTTCGGTAGCACTCATAAAGCTCCTCTTGGATTTCTTGTCTCGAAAGGCTTTCTGTAGGCATGACGGCGTGAGCCATATCGTAGTTTGCCCAGTTCTCGTCTTCTATCCATCCGTTAGTCTTCGCAGTCTCGTAGAGGTCGGTTCCTGGAAATGGCGAAAGAATCATGTAAATTGCTAGGTCGGGGTCAACCTCGTTTGCGAACTCCCGAAGCCCTTGAATCGATTCATGAGAATCTTTTCGATTTCCTATGATCATGGTTGTTTGGGCGAAAATGTCGTTCTTCTTTAACAAATCGACAGCTTGCTTTGCGTACGATGGGCTTAGGTCCTTGCGGAAACTGTTAAGAGTCTCTTGACTGTGACTTTCTAGCCCTGTGAGAATCCAGAGAAGACCAGATTTCCTCAGCTTAGGTAGAATTTTTTGGTTGTTGCAGATATCATCACATCTTGCTTGAATGAACCACATAATGTCATCCGAGATGCCACGTTTGATTATTTCGTCGCACAAACTGTTGGTCTCTTCGCCTAAGCCTAGGTTGTCGTCAGTTAGCCACATGAAATTGCTTCCGAACTCCCTGTGGCAGTACTCAATCTCGTCCACGATACGTTTGGGAGTTTTTGCCCTCCACTTTCCACCCCAAAACTTCCATTGCGAACAGAAGACACAACGGTGAGGGCATCCCCTTGAAGCTTCAACAAGAGTGTATCCGACATTTGCTCCTACCATCATCTTGAAGTGATATTTTCTCGCATGTTCTTCGACAAAATGGTAGCCTGGAAAAGGTAAATCGTCCAAGTTTTCGATTAACGGACGGTTTGGCGTGTGAACAACTTTCCCCTCGTGCCTGAAGGAGATTCCTTCAACATTCGAAAGCGGTTTTCCAGTTTCTAACGCCTTAACAGTTTCACTTAGCGTTTGTTCCCCTTCTCCTCTGACAACAACATCGATTTCAGGATGTTTCTCAAGGCTTTCATGAGCTAAAGCCGTGAAGTGTTGTCCGCCCACGACTGTTGTAATGTTTGGATTTACTCGTTTAGCCATTTCTAAAGTCCGAATTACCGTGTAGACGTTGCATGTGGCTAATGCGCTAGGTGCAATAATGTCTGGATTAAATAATTCTATACGTTTCTCCAGCTGCTTCCAGTCAACTCCTTCAGCTTGGCAGTCAAGAACCTGTATGTCAGTGTCTTTGTTGTATTTTTCTAGATAGGCGGCTAACTCCAGTATTCCTAATGGGGGAGGAAGATACTCGCCCATGACGAACCACATTTCTTTCGGCGGTTCCACGAAGAAAATTTTACTAGGAAATGACATCGAAACTCAATATAAAGTAAAAGTTGTTGATAAAGGATGTTGTGGAACACTTATCCATAATCTTAAGATAGTCGAAACGAAATATTTAGACGAGGTAACGGTTATGCCAACCTGTCCGAAGTGTAAAGCAGAAGCTAATGAAGGCGACAAATTCTGCACTTATTGTGGAGCGTCCCTGAAATTTGAAGCGCCAAGCCGAGTTGAAACAAGGGTGCACGTTCGTGAAAGAGACACATGTTTCGGAGAAAAAGAAAGAGACTATTTAGGCTTAGTTTCTTTCGGGTTCTTTCTCTTGACAGTTGGCATCGTCTTCACCATGAACCCAAACATTATAGACGATTTCCGGTCATGGATTATACTAATCAATACCGCACATATGCCTGTAAGACCGCCCGAAGGACTGATTTACAGCGCCACGTTTTTCTTCAGCGTAGTAGGAATCTTTGACTTTGCAATGGCAGGAATCAGGCTTGCATCAAAAGACCTTAAAAGAAGAGTCCTCACGGACGTTCTTTCAGGATTTGCCTTAATTCTATTCGCTTACCTCATACACCTTTACAGTGAACACTACTTTACTTGGCAAATGGTTTTAGGAACAGAAGCAATAGCCTGCGGTTTATTAATAACAGTTTATAGCATAGCACGGTATTGGTTCAAGAAGAGCTTAAAAGCCCAAATCGTTCCTAATGGTTTGGAGTTGTTGTAGTGATTGTGAAGGATCCCATCTGTGGTGTTCCCATTGTTTCTGATAAAACTGAATTTAAGGCTGATGTTAGAGGACGGACCTACTATTTTTGTAGCGACAATTGTCGACACATTTTTCTTGAAAGATCATACATCGCCTACTTTTCAATGGAGATTGGGATAAAAAGCGAAATTCCGACCTACAGCGGAGGACTTGGAGTTCTAGCTGGAGACACAATCCGTTCTAGTGCGGATCTGAGAATCCCTCTTGTCGCTATAACTCTAGTAGCCAGAAAAGGATACCTTAAACAAAAATTAACCGAAGACGGCAGACAAATCGAGTATCCTGACGAATGGGATCCCTCAAAATTTATGGACCAGATGCCCATTGAAGTCGAAGTAAAAATTAGCTGCAGAAAAGTTAAGGTCCACTCTTGGCTGTACGAGTACCAGAGCCTAACGGGTGGTTTGGTTCCTATCCTGTTCCTTGACACAGACGTTCAGGGAAACGCGCCTGAAGACAGACAGATCACGGACTTCCTGTATGGAGGTGATGAAAGTTACAGGTTGAAACAGGAAATTATTCTCGGAATCGGCGGCATAAGGGTACTTAATGCGTTGGATTTTGACCTTAGGAAATATCACATGAACGAGGGGCACTCAAGCCTTCTCACTCTTGAGCTGATGAAAATGAACGGCATGGACCCGGACAAAGTAAGAAATGTCTGCATATTCACGACGCACACTCCTGTTGAAGCTGCTTTTGACAAGTTCCCCTATGATTTGGTGCAGGAGCTGCTTAATGACGAGTTTCCGCTGGATGTCATTAAAAAGGAAGGCGGAAATGACAAGTTAAACATGACCCTTCTGGCTCTGAACCTTAGCAAATACATCAACGGCGTAACCAAGGCTCACATGGAGTTTTCTAAGAAGCTTTTTCCGGGACACACGATCTGGGCAATAACGAACGGTGTTCACTCCTACATGTGGACCTGTAAAGTTTTCAGGGAGCTTTATGATAAGTACATCCCAGGCTGGGCGAACGAACCTGAACTGCTCGTAAGGGTCGACGAAGTCCCGAATAACGAATTGTGGAGCGCCCATATGGATGCCAAAAAGGACCTTTTGGACTTTGTTAATAAAAAAACAAATGTGAGCATGGACCCTTCAGTATTAACAATCGGATTTGCGAGGAGAGCCACGGCATATAAGCGAGCAACCTTAATTTTCTCGGATATTGATCAGCTTAAAGAGATCAATAAAAGGGGCCAAATTCAACTGATTCTTTCTGGGAAAGCGCATCCAAGGGATGTTTCTGGCAAGGAGATGATTAGGGAAATTTTCCGTTACAAAACATTACTCAAAGACGAAATCAAGATTGCCTTCTTGGAGAACTATGACATAGACACTGCAGCTAAACTCACGTCAGGCGTTGACGTGTGGCTGAACACTCCCCTACCTCCACTCGAAGCCTCAGGCACCAGCGGGATGAAAGCTGCGCACAACGGCGTCATCAACTTTAGTGTTCTGGACGGTTGGTGGTTGGAAGGCTGCATCGAAGGAATAACAGGATGGTCGATCGGTCCATCGCTGGAAGAGCAGTTAGAAGAAGACGAGAGGAGAGTCAGGGAACTGCAAGACCTTTACAATAAGTTGCGATATTTGGTGGTTCCCATGTATTACAGGAATAGGGACGCTTGGGTTGACATGATGGAGAACTCTGTTGGTAAGGTTGCCTACTACTTCAATAGCCACCGAATGATGCGGAGATACGTGACAGAAGCATACATGCTATAACCAATTTTAATAACACAAAAATTTTGCCTTCAAAATTTTCCAAAAACATATCTATTCCTCAGATTATAGAGTTGCTGGGTGACGAATTGACTTTTGAGGAACGCAGGTTGTTCAGCGAGAAGCTGGAAACTGGGTTTACAATAGTCTTTATATTCTTTATTTCAGTGTTAACCATAAGCCTCATGGTTTATATCACTAGCATTTACAGACTTTCAGGCTTACAAGAGCTCCTTTCAGACTTCACCTGAGACTCCTTGGGGAATCGTAACTTCACTTTTTGTTCATTCGGATGCGTCTCATCTGCTCAACAACATGACGATGTTGTTCATGTTTTTGATGCTTCTTCTTGCCTCTAACATCTTCCTTTCAAAGGATGTACTAAAGAAGAGAATCAGAGACTCATTCCTTACAGTTTTCATCGTTCCCATAATGTTAAACTTTTTTTGGATATTCTTTTTTCCAGAAGTCAAGATATTAGGCTCCTCTGGCATCGTTTACACCTTAGAAGGCGCATGTCTCGGTTTATCTCTTCTAAACACGCTGGAAATCCGCAGGATTCATTCATATTCTCAGAAGGAAAAACAACAACTACTTGTCTCATCATTGTCAAATCTGGCAGTTTTCGCAGGATTCCTCATCAGTATTCTCGTTTCACCTACAGGATTCTTAGGCAGTAAATATGAAGCGATCACTTGGTTCCATGGCATAGACTTTCTGTGGTGGCTTTTCAATGTCTGTGTTACATCCTGTTATGTACCGACTCAGATAGAATGTTAAAGAAAAATAAGGTCGTTAAAAATAAAAATATTTAGAGACAGGTTCAAGGCTTGCAGGCTTTAAACATTTCTTTCTTAGCATGACAGATTGGGCATCTTTAGCTCACTACAAGCAAGGTGTGCTGTATCTTATGTTTTTTTTGGTGTGTAAAACAGCCAATGAAAAAACTTAGCCATTTGTCTGCCTATTTCTAAAAACTAAAAGTAAAAGCTGAAGGGCAAAGGTCGTTAAGCACGCACTGGCTGCATTTAGGCTTTTTTGCCGTGCAGACCTTTCTACCATGGAATATGAGTAGGTTAGAAAATCTCTGCCAGGAAGCTTTTGGAACAATATGCATTAGGCTAATTTCAATTTTTTCTCTCGTCCTGCTTTGTGTTAACCCAAGTCTCTTTACAAGCCTAAGAACATGAGTGTCAACCGCTATACCTTCTGTTATTCCGTAAGCGTTCGAAAGAACAATGTTCGCTGTCTTCCGTGCGACTCCTGGAAGCTTTATTAAATCATTCATTGTTTTAGGAACCTGCGAACCATACTGGTCGACAAGCATTCGGCAGGCGTTCTTTACATGTTTGGCTTTCACCTTGAAGAATCCTGTTGGCCTAATTTCCACTTCAAGCGCTGCAAGGTCAGCCTTCGCAAAGTCTTCCGGCGTTCGGAACTTTTTGAACAGGCTCCGTGTAACTTGGTTGACTTTCACGTCCGTGCACTGAGCAGCAAGTATAGTTGCTACCAACAACTCAAGAGGATTATTGAATTCTAAAGTAATTTTTGCATATGGATATTCCCTTTCCAGCAGAACAAGTATTTTGCCCACTCTTTCTTTTAGTTCCAACGCATCGTCCGCCAACCTGTTTCCCCCAAATGCTTCGTATTTTTCTGTTTGTTCTTATTTTTTGGTGTTTGCGCTGGTTAAATCTTTAGATTTTTTTGGTTCAGTATCGCAATAAAAAAAAGGTTACTAACTGGTTTTATGTGCCTTTGTTAACTTCCGCGATGAGTTTCTCAACCTTTTTCCTTATGGTGTCGCGGGCTTCTCGAAACTTTTCTATGCCTTTCCCCGCTGGGTCTTCTATCCGCCAGTCTTCAACCTCCTTCGGAACAATCGGGCAAGAGTTTCTGCTGCAACCCATGAGAACAACCTTATCGGCTTCTTGAACCATCTCCGCCATGATCATCTTAGGCTTATGATCAGAAATATCTAATCCAACTTCCTTCATGACTTGGATGGCTAAAGAATTAACGGTTTTCGCAGGCATGTTACCCGCACTCTTGGCGCTTGCTTTTTTACCAGCTAAAGCATTCAGGAATCCTTCGGCCATCTGGCTTCTACAGGCATTTTCTACGCATACGAAAAGGACGTGCTTCATAACGCGTTACCCCCTTTTACTTTATTAAAGGTTCCATACTAGCTTTCCGATTGTCCCGATGATCGTAAAAATTATCGAAAAGTCAAAATACTTAAACCTGTTTCACGGTCTTTATATAAACAGTAAATAGGTTCTCATCGGCAGCATGAAGAATATGAAGTCAGAAAAGCAGGTTGCAAAACCAAGTAAAAGGCTTGAAAGGTTGATTTGTTCAGGTCTAGTTCCGTCAAAGGGACTGAACGAGTACGTGGCTGAACTGAGAAAAACAGCCACGGATTCGGTGGCTCCCAGCGTTCTCGAAAGGCAAAGCAATTTACTAAAAGCTCTAGGCGATGAGACTAGGCTGAAAATGTTGTGGCTTCTCAGTCTCAGGGAAATGTGCGTCTGCGAGTTGACTGTGGCTTTATGTATGACTCAACCGACGGTGTCTCATCACCTCAACATCCTAAAGAATGTCGGGTTATTGAAAGACCGCAAAGAAGGAACGTGGACTTTCTATCGAGCTGCAAGCCACAAAGTCATCAAACAAGTATTTGCCTTTCTAAATTCCGTAAGCCAAAATGGACACTAGTCTATTTTCTGTAATATTTTGTGCTTTGGAGCCATTTGTCTTTTATAAAAGTCTTAAATCGAAAAATTTAAATCTATTAATCTTTATTTTCGGAGATTGCTGAGGAGTTTAAGGTGCCAGACGGGAAGGTTAAGCTCGGAGTCTTCGAAAGATATTTGACGTTATGGATTGCCCTATGCATAGTTGCTGGTCTATTTGTCGGCAGATTCATCCCGCAATTTGGGCAGTTCATGGATTCGCTGAAATTTAGTAAGGTGTCGATCCCAATAGGCATTCTTCTTTTTTTATGATGTACCCTACGGTTCTGGGGATACGGTTCAGCGACATAAAAAAAGCAGCTACCAAGCCTAAACCGTTGCTTGTCACGATAATTGCTAACTGGGTGATAGATCCGCCTTTAATGATGCTTTACGCAAATATTGTCTTGGTGGGAAATCCACAGTACATTGCAGGCGTGATTCTTCTCGGTTTGTCTCCCTGCACAGCCATGGTCATGTGGTGGATGTTCCTCGCGAAAGGCGACATGGCTCAGGGACTGATAAACACCGCGATAAACGCGTTATTGATGTTGCTCCTTTATGCTCCGTTTGCAACCTTTTACTTGGGCGTAAGTAGCATCCCCGTGCCAATGGACCTGATTGCGGTCAGCGTTTTAGCCTTCATTGCGTTGCCAGTCGCTTCAGGCGCAGTCTCTAGAAAAGTAATAATAAAAAAGAAATGCGAAGAGTGGTTCAATGAAACATACCAAACTATTGTTGGAAAAATCTCCATCATTGCCTTGCTTACGACTTTGATTGTTCTGTTCTCTTTTGAGGGCGAAGTCATCCTCAACAATCCCGTCTTAGTCGCTTACCTTGCTGCGCCGAACTTGATGCATTATGCGACCATGATTGTGTGGACTTACCTTCTCGGATACTTTGCAGGTTGGGCATATGAAACTGCAATAGACACCACCCTCATAGGGTCAAGCAGCCACTTCAAAGTCGCCATCGCGGTCGCAACAACACTTTACGGAATAGGCTCTGGAGCTGCCCTAGCAACGGTGATTGGTCCGCTGATGGAGGTTCCGCTGATGCTTTCGCTTGTCAAGCTCGGATTAAAAACAAGCCACAGGTTCCCAAGAAACGCGAAGAAAGAAACCAAAAAGACATAAATTAACCCAAGTATTTTCAACCCAATCTGCGACACGTATAGTCAGAAAAATGTTTTTGTAAGAATAATCTGTGATGTTTGGTTAAGTTAAAGTTTTGTGCTGACCTCTAAGCCATCGTTGCCCGCGGGGAAGTAGTGGCTTTCGTATTTTCCCGATTTTCGCACGTAGTTAAGATAGTTGCTCATCGAGTATGCGGCGATTCCAGCGTTGTCCGCGACGATTGTGCTGCCTTTGTGGATCTTGCCTTCGACAAGCTGCAGGTGACGAAGGTACTCGTGCTTGTCCGCGTCCAAAAACACGAGGTCGAGCAGTCCGTTGATTTTCGGAATCAAGTCGGAAGCGTCTCCTACAAGAACATGCACCTCAGGTTTGATGCCTGCGTCACGTATGTTTTGTTTCGCAGCTTCTGCTTCGTCTTCGTCGATTTCGATTGAAACAATCTCCGCGCCGCTCTCGAGCTCTCTACCCATCAAAATTGTCGAGTATCCAACGAGACCACCGACCTCCAATACACGTTGTGGGTTAATTTTCCGAACAATTTCAGCTAGAATCTTGCCTCTTTCAGGACCGATTATGGGCAGGTAACTTCTTTCGGACTCTTTTTCTATTGCTTTGAGGACTCTGTCGGATTTTTCTGAAACCATACTTGACCCAGCTGAAGTGTCTCAGAATTATATTATAAATCAGAATATATGCTTGCCTTTTAAAATTTTAGAATCGAAATTGTCATCCACCGTATTCAGCAGCTTCTGATAACCGTGGTCTTCAGTATTCTGTAAATCGTTTGGGGTGCTGTTACTCAATATGCCTTTATGTTTGGGAAACCAATCTGAAAAAGGGACGAATGAAATGTTTATTAGACCAGAATCCCCTAATTTTTTCAGGAGGGTTGAATTTTGAGTGAAGTGAAAGAGTTTTCGTTAACTGAATTGAACAGACCTAAAGACTGGAATAATCTAACGGACATAGCGAAAAAACACGTACCAGTAATTGCAGCGCCAGCGAAGGTCAAAGCGAAGGAGCCTTTCACAGTAAAAGTCAAGGTTGGCGGAATTGACGGAATCGAGCACCCGAACACATTGGGGCATTGGATAAATTGGGTTGAGCTGTACACTGGCGAACGTTTAATTTCAAGAATTGAGTTCGCACCTGAACTGAGCGATAGCTACGTTTCCACAATCAACGTAACTTTGAACGAAACAGCGACGTTGAAAGCTCGCGGATACTGCAACTTGCATGGCGTCTGGGAAGGAAGAGAGCAGCAGGTCATTGTAGAATAATCTGTCCTTTGGCTTCCACAAGTTATGTGGCTGCACCTTTGTCGCAGAAGTAATCGCCTTCAAGGTCGTAATCAATGTAAACTTGGCAAGCGGGGCACAGGCACCCGTTTCTTTTTATCTTTTGTTTGCTTTTCCATCTTGCGCAGAAGAGCCATTCGCCTGTTCCGGGGTAACTTGGGCAGCTACCGCAGAAATCCTTACACGTTTCTTCATTTTTTCGGTTATCTTCGACTTTCAATTCTAACCGATTAAATATTTGAATACAGTTCTAATAACGGTTTTCGTCCACGATAAACGTTATTTTACGGTTCAAACGCTGCCTATTAAGCTAAAACTCTAGTTCTTTCTCTTCCAAAAACCATAGAAGCGTATTTTTCAATGTGCTGAGACGGCATACTCTGCATAGTCAACGGTGTCTTTGTTATGGTAGAATACTGAATATTTTTTTCGGTCCTTCGGAGACAATTTCCCTTCGTATTTTTTGACCTCTCGGTCTATGCGTTTTATCATCTCTTCAACGTCGAACTCGTTCTTCACGCTGATCAGTCTTCATGTCCGTCTGGTTTAAAGAAAGTTGTTAATGCTTTCTCCGAGTATTTCGATCCGATTAATGTCGGTTTCTCCAAGTTTTCTTTTTTGAGCTATGGCTAAGGCGGGGATAGCCAGCGGATCTTCCTCTGCGAGTGTGCTTCCGACTGTTTCGACTGCCACGGGGTCTCTGCCTACGACGATAAGGTCTCTTCGTTCTCTCTTTAATGGCAAGCCTTCTTTCCATTCGCTTCCAAAAATGTATGTTCCATCTATCACAGCAAGGTCTATCCACCCTATGGCTTCAGCCATTTCAATGAGGGTGGCGCCTAGATTGTCGTGGAAACGCTCTTTCCTTGTGTCAGGAATTAAGCCGAGAAGATTCTTGAAGATGCAGCCTGCCTTTCCTTTACGCAGAACGTGGAGACTGACGAAGAAATTGGGCTTAAAAAGCGAGCTTGAAAAGCGGATTTTTTCTCCGCAAATCGTTACTTCACGAATGTGTGGGTCGTCTGAAAGGCTGAAAGGTGTCACACGGTCCGAAAAAACCTCTTTCCACTCTTGTAACCGTTCTAGGGCTTTTCCGTTATGGTTGTCAGATTCAACGATTAGAACCCTTTTCGAATTAGCGAACGAGTCCACTACCGCATTAACGACTTGAACCGTGGGGTAGTTAGTGTTCCGCTTGTCGTATAATCCAACCTTTATTGTCACATTTAGGGCATCCAAAAAATCTTTTCCGCCGATCAGCTTCAAAGCTTGCTGATAGGCTTCTGCCACATTTCCTTTGGTCTTCACAAGCGCAACTTTCGGCACCATCAGAAAACACCAGCAGTTAATACAGCCAAGTAATACTTGAATCTAACTTATACGGTTGCAGACTGAGAGAATCCTCAATAAAGTTCAGCGATTCTTAAAATGAATTGTAAAAAACAATGTTCTTATCGCTCAGAAAATTTCTTGTTGTTTTGTGCTTTTATTTGATAGTTACTTCATGGTTTCGATGATGGCGGCTACATCCACGTTCTCAACAGGCAATTTCGCAAGCGATTTACCCTTTATGTGAGGTAAAGTATCGAGGTAAGTGAGCCTTTCTTCCTTATAGAAGATGCCGATTGGTATCCGTTCACCCCATTCAAAGTCTCTTTTCCAAAGCCTTCAGCCTGTCAGTGTAGTCATGTCCTTGTTCATCAAGTTTGTAGACTCTTTCTCGGAACCACTGGTACGTGTTCAGGTAATTGAAGGTTACACAAGGCTGAAAAACGTCGATATACCCGAAACCTCTGTGCCTAACAGCTTCAACAATTAGACTTTGAAGGTGCCTTGGGTCTCCCGCGAAGCCTCGGGCAACGAACGTTCCGTTGCTGACAAGAGCGTGGGCAATGGGATTCAATGGAGGTGTAACCGAGCCAAAGGGCGTCGATTTGGATTTAAACCCTTGAAGGCTTGTTGCTGTTGTCTGTCCCGTTGTTAAACCGAGGGTCTGGTTGTCGTGCACAATCAGGGTCATGTCGATGTTTCTCCGCATCGCATGGCAGAAGTGGTCCCATCCCTCATCGTATTGGTCAGCGTCCCCAGCGAACCCTATAACCGTTAATTCGGGGTTAGCTGAGCTTTATGCCCGTGGCTATTGGGAGAACTCTGCCGTGTATGCCATGAAAACCGTTTACGTCCACGTAGTTAACCATCTTTCCGTGACAACCTATTCCTGAAACGAAGGCAACCTGCTCCCTTTCCAAGCCAAGTTCCACCAAAGCCCCTTTCATCGCTGTTAGGATACCATAATTTCCGCAACCGGGGCACCAGTTACTTTTGATGGGCGTAACTAAATCCTTTAGTGTAACCATTTTCACAGCACCTCCTTTACCTTAGCCACTAAATAGGCGGGACTGAAGGGTCTCCCATCATACTTCAAAATTGTATAATCCGCATCTCTAAGTAAATATTCACGGATGAGGCTTGAAAGCTGAGAGGTTCTATTATGTTCCACAACAATCGCCTTGCTCGTGTTGTTTAGAACTTTTTCTACCCTTTCGACCGGGAAGGGATGTAAATAGATAATCTGTAAATAATTGGCAACGACACCATCACGCTTAAGGATTTTTAAGGCTTCACGTATCGGACCCTTTGTTCCACCCCACGAAACTATCGTTGCTGTTGCCTTTTCTGGACCGTACAACTTGGTTGTCTCGATCTTTTTTTCCTCGAGTTCCTTTGCCAAGAAAACAAGTTTTTTCTGCCTTTTCTGAATCATGCTTACCGTCATCATCGGGTCTTCGCTTGTGAAACCAAATTCATCATGCTCATCAGCATTGGCTCGTATAATCGCGCCTTTAGTTGATGGCAGAGCCCTCGGAGAGACACCAGTTTCGGTGAGCTCGTATTTCATGTATTCTCCAGTGCCTTGATACTGCCCCGTAATTAGGTTGCCCCTTTCTATTTTCATGCGGCTGGTCTCGAAGGATTCGATTGACACTTGGCTTTCAACAAGGTACTTATCAGTCAACACGATAACAGGCATCTGGTACTTTTCAGCCCAGTTGAAAGCACGCATCGTCTCATAGAAGCATTCCTCAACATCGCCAGGAGCCACAACGACCCTCGGAAATTCGCCTTGAGACGCATGAACGACGAATCTCAAATCACCCTGCGCTGAGTATGTCGGCAATCCTGTGCTCGGTCCCGGTCTCTGTCCAACCATAATTACCACAGGAGTCTCCGTCATACCAGTCATGCCTAAGCCTTCAACCATCAAGCAAAATCCACCACCAGAAGTCGCGGTCATCGCTCGGACTCCTGCGAAAGCTGCACCTGCAGCCATGTTAATTGCTGCTATCTCACCTTCAGGCTGAATAATGAGCATCTCCATTTTTCTTTCGTTCTCAGCCATGAAATGAAGCAACCCAGTCGTTGGCGTCATCGGGTAACTTGCGAAAAATTTACATCCCGCCTTTAACGCTCCTAACCCGACTGCCTCGTTCCCACTTAGAAGGATTTTTCGTTTACCAGCAGATTCTATTTTTGTAAGTCTGTACTCAAAATTGTCGTCAAAATTATTCTGAACATGGTCGTACCCTTTCTTGGCAGCCTTCATGTTCGACTCTGCAACTGCTGGTTTAAAGGTACCTTTTAAAACCTCTTCTAACAAATCTAGGTCGCAATGTAAAAGGGCAAAGGCAGCTCCCAAGGCAACAGCGTTCCGCATGATGGGGTCTTCTTTCAGTTCTTCCCACACGGTCTTTTTTAAAGGAACAGGATAGAGCATTAAGTCTTCTCGGTTAAGGTTTTCGGGTTTCAACAAAATGTCATCGGGATCGTAAATTATGCCTCCGCCTGAAACTAATTCATCCTTGTGAAGCATAACAGTCTCAGCGTTTAAAGCCAAAAGAAGGTCGATTTTGTCAGTTTGCGAAAAAACTTCCTCAGCGTCCACTTGAACAACGTAGAAGTTGTGTCCCCCTTTAATGAGAGACTGGTAGTCGTTGGTTCCGAAGACGTTAAGCCCAGTTCTCATGCAGGTCTTAGCGAAAAGAAAGCCTGAACGTGTGATTCCCGCACCGGCTTCTCCGCCGATTAGAAAGGACAGCTTATTAACTTTCATTTTTTTCCCTTCAAAAGAGCTTCAAATAATGATTGGGCTGCTGAAATAAAACTGTTTTTAAAATTGCTTTAATGGTGTTTGCATAATCCTTAAAATATGCGTTTAAAACTTGACTACTAATCATTTACCTACTCTTTGGTGGCGTTGTCTATTGAGCGAAAAAAACATGGTTGACCTGATTGAAAAAGCAAGCCAAAGTGTCGTCAACGTGAACACGATAAGAATATTTCGCGACCTTTTCTACCGGGTCGTCCCAGTTCAAGGGATGGGCTCAGGATTCATCATTGACAACGAAGGCTACGTTTTAACAAACAACCACGTCATCGCAGAAGCCCGCGAAATCACCGTAACATTAAGTGACGGTCGCGTTTTTCAAGGACATCTTACGGGGACATCCAGAAGCACGGATGTTGCGGTCATAAAAATCGAAGGCGAAAACCTGACTCCTGCGATGCTTGGAGACTCGGACAAACTGCGTGTTGGGCAAAGAGTGTTCGCTATTGGGAATCCGTTTGGTCTTATTGGCGGACCAACCGTCACTTCGGGCGTGATTAGCGCTTTGAACCGAACGATTAATTCGGAGCAAGGAGCCTTCGAAGGCTTGGTTCAAACTGACGCAGCGATTAACCCGGGGAATAGTGGAGGACCGCTCATAGACGTTGAGGGAAAAGTGATCGCGATCAACACGGCGATTATCCCGTTTGCCCAAGGCATAGGCTTCGCTGTCCCGATCAACGCAGCCAAGGCTTTCACGGACGACATTTTACTTCACGGCGGTGTTAAAAAACCGTGGCTCGGTATAACGGGGTTCACGATAACCAGAGAGGTTGCAGCGCAATACAGATTGCCAGTCGAAAGCGGAGTGCTTGTGGTAGGCGTCGAATCCGATAGCCCTTCGAGCAAGGCTGGAATGAAAAAAAGCGACATCATACTAGGAATGGACAGTCAAAAAATCGGCAGCATCGAGGACCTTCAAAACGTGCTAAAAGAAAAACAGCCCGGGGAAGAAACTGAAATAACCGTTCTCAGAGATTCTAGGCAATCTCAACTTCGCATAGTGTTGGAAAGGATGCCTTAGAGTCTGAGAAAGAAACGTTAATATTTTCAAGGTATCTATTATGTTGTTAGGTGAACCGTTTGCCTATAGATTCTGATTTTCAGAAAAACCGCAAAAAGACCGGAGAACAAGAAGGCGTGGCAATCTGGGGACCAACGGAGCCTCCTAAAAAGCTGGGCATCAGAGGAACCAACGTGGCTGTAGACTGGGATATCTGCGAAGGACACGGAATATGCCTTGAGGTTTGCCCCGTGCAGCTTTATGAGTGGCGAAACACTCCTGGGCATCCCAAATCGGACAAGAAGACTTTTCCCGCAAGGCAAGAAGAATGCATACAGTGCCTCGCGTGTGAAACCCAGTGCCCCGTTCAAGTGATAAAAATCATCCTGCCTTAAGAGTCTACGTTTACGCAAAGTCCTTTTTTCCTTTGTTTTTTTGTATAATTGGTTGGGTTGTTGAAGCAGTCCAGAAAATAAAATAACGAAGTATGAAACGAAGGTTGCCCAATGAATACGGGAATTTCGTTCATCGTCACGGTTCCTTCTGGTTTCGAGCTTGAAGCAAAAAGGGAAATTGAAGGTATACTTCCAGGCTCAAAGGTCCGAAGTCTATTCTTTAAGGGCAACCTTCTGGTCGAATTTTCTTTGAAAGAGGAAGAGGCAGTAAAAAAGTTAAAGGATTCCGAAACCCTTTGCATTGGCCGAGTTTTTCCCGTTGACGCGAAAGTCGCGATTACACCCGAAAAAGAAAGCATCTTTAGACTTTATGAGTTGTTGGAAGGGAAGCTTAAACCTGAAGACAGTTTCGCGGTCAGGTGCCAGAGGCGGGGGACTCACAATTTTTCAAGCCAAGACGTCGAACGGATCTTGGGCTTAAAACTTGAAGAAACCTCCGGAGCCACGGTGGATTTGCGGAACCCGAAAAAAGTTGTGGTTGTCCAAATTTTTCAGAATACCACTTTCCTAGGACTAACAGATTCAGAAAACCTTATCGTTAAACCGATACGGGTCTCCAGAAAATACGCGAAGGGCGAAAGACCGTTCACACGCGCAGAACACAAAATCAAGGAAGCTCTCGGAACCTTCAATGTCGAGGTTAAGCCAAACTACGAAGTGCTAGACCTCGGCGCGGCTCCTGGTGGTTGGACAAAAGTGTTAGCTCACTCAGCAAAAAAGGTGGTGGCGGTTGACCCAGCTGCTTTGGAGTCCGAGGTTGAAAGGCTACCTAATGTGGTTCACTTGTGGTGCAGGGCTGAGGAAATTCCAGACGACATAGGTTTGTTTGACTTTGTAACGAACGACATGAACCTTGCTCCCGCTGAATCCGCGAAGATAATGGTTGCTTTTGCTTCTTGCTTGAAGAAAGGTAGTTTTGCAATCATGACGGTGAAGTTCATAACAAGAAACAGGAAAAGGCACGTTGAAGAAGCAATCCAAATCCTTGGATCTCAGTATGCAAACTTTAGGGTTAGAAGGCTACCTCACAACAGGTTCGAGACCACCCTTTTAATGCAGAAGATTTGAGAACACCACAATTCCGAAACCCTTTTGTCTTTAACACAACATAAAATAAATCAAGTCCAAGAAAGGAGGTTAACTTTTTGAGCACCAAAGAAATGTTGCTGAAGTTTCTTAAGGAACAAATAAAGGTTGAAAACGGGATTGTTGATTCGCTGAACAAGGGCTTAGTTGACGTTGAGAACCCAGCTGTAAAGGGAACCTTAAAGGGCGTTTCGCTGGACTCGTTGAAGCACGCTCAGATGTACGCTTCAGCCATCAACCTTTTAACGAAAACTCCGAAGGCTCTCACGCAGAAACAGCTCGAAACCCAGAAAGCCCTCGTCGAAAAACACATCCAGATAGAGGCGGTTCTCATAGAAAAAATAGGCGAGCAAATCCCCAACTTAAAAGACGAAAAGGTCAAGCTGCTCCTCACCGCGATTCTTGAAGACGAAAAAAGGCATCATGCGCTTTTGCAGCGGATTCTGGAGATTCTGGTCCGAGGAGAAACCATCACCGATGAAGAATGGTTCGAAGTCATGTGGAGAAGCGTCCCGTTCCATGGCTCGCCTGGCGGATGAACCACGCGCCTTTCTGTGTTTCCTGACCGATGAAAAACGAAAAACCTAAAGCCGCTTTCGTTTAGTTAAAGTTATTAAGCTTCCTTCGTTCTTGCTGATGATGAAACCGAATATACAAATTTAGACTAGGGTCGATGCAAGTCTAAAATGGTTAACAAGAGGAGGGTCAATCTCGTGAGCGAAATGGTTCCGTTCAAGCTTCTCATATCCCGTGAAGAAGCGATAAAGAGGATTATGAGCTCCCGTGAAACCTGTTGAGAGAACCGAAACCGTCCCAATCGAGGAATCTTCGGGACGAGTCTTAGCGGAAGACATCATAGCCAAAGAAGACGTTCCACCCTTCGACCGGGCTGCAATGGATGGCTACGCAGTTAAAGCTGAGGACACTTATGGCGCGTCTCAACAAAACCCTAGGACCTTAAAGTCGCAGCTGTTTTGCACGCAGGAGAATCATTCAGCATCACTGTGAATAAAGGTGAATGCGTGAGGATAGCAACAGGCTGTCCAGTTCCGTTAGGTACAGACGCCGTGGTTATGGTTGAATTCACTGACGAAACAGAAGGCAACGTTTCCGTTTTCGACGCGGTTCATCCCGGAGCAAACATTTCACCCCGAGGAGAAGACATGAAAAAAGGCGAAGCAGTCCTGAAAAAGGGCGAAATCATCACGCCCGCGAAAGTAGGAGTTATGGCTGCGTTGGGGCAAAGAACGGTTTCGGTCTACGAGAAGCCTTGTATTGTTGTTGTTCCGACTGGATCCGAAATTTGTGAACCCGGCGCAAAGATTGGCAAGGGACAAATTTACGACGTCAACACGTATACTTTAGCTTCTATTCTTTCAGCGAACGGAGCTCAGGTAACAAGATCTCCGGTTGTGCCAGACTCGTTTGAGAGCCTTAAGTCCGCAGTAATCAGCTTTCTCAACCACGACCTGATTGTGTTTTCAGGCGGGAGTCTCAGTTGGCGAACGGGACCTCCTTGTTAAGGTTCTCGAAAAAACAGGCGAAGTTGTCTTCCACGGCGTTCAAATAAAGCCCGGTAAACCAACCCTTTTCGGAATAGTTGAAGGAAAGCCCGTTTTCGGGATGCCTGGATACCCGACTTCGTGCCTAAGCAACGCCTACGTTTTTCTTGTTCCAGTAATCCGTGTGTTGGCTAAGCTGCCTCCGATGAACCCTAAAACGGTTAAGGCGAAAATGGGCAAACAGTTCGTTTCAGGCTCGGGCAGAGAACAGTTTCTTCCAGTAAAGTTGAAGAATGGCAAGGCTTATCCGACCTTCAAAAAATCAGGCGACATAACTAGCCTAGCTAAAGCAGACGGATACATCATCTTGCCCATAAACCTAGACGTGATAGAAGAAGACGAACAGGTTACCGTGACACTGTTCGAATAATGCAATAAAGAAAACGTTTATTATACAAAAATTGAAAACCGATGTTACACAAATCAGACCAGACAGAAACGCCCTAAATGTTGGTTTTTCATTAACGAATACTGTTAACACAATTTTTACATTTCCTCCTCCATTATTTTTAGTTAAATTTATTATGCAGAAGCAAAAAACAATCTCTGAATGAGGTGGCAAACTTGGTGAAGGTTCAAGGCTACGAAGTTGCCGAAGGCTTGTATTACTCCAAGGATTGGATGTGGGTTAAAGTCGAGAACGGTAAAGTCCGAGTGGGCATAACCGATTACGCACAGAAACAGCTGAACGAGGTTGTCTTCGCGGAGCTCCCCAGCGCAGGAAACGAAGCCATAAAAGGCGAACCCTTCGGAACAGTTGAATCAGTTAAATCCGTATCCGACCTTGTTGCGCCTGTCAGCGGAAAAATCGTCGAAGTAAACGGAAAAGTTGGCAGCAACCCAGAAACGCTCAACGAGGACCCGTACAACGAAGGCTGGATACTCGTAATATCGCCCACAAACCTAGCGGACGACCTTAAAACCCTAATGAACTATGAACAGGCTGCGGAGTGGCACAAACAACTCGCCCAGGAAAGCTAAGCATAATGTCCAAAAAAATAGTCATAATCGGAGCGAACGCTGCAGGCGTCGACGCAGCTGTGGCAGCCCGAAAAACCGACAGAGAAGCCGAAATCACTCTTTTAACCAAGGACAATGTGGGAGCATATTCCAGATGCGGGCTTCCCTTCGTTCTTGGTGGGCACATACCCTCATTCGAGAATCTAGTGGTCTATTCGCCCAACTTCTATCGGATGATGAAATTTGACTTGAAACAGGAGACTACAGCAACAAACGTCGTCACGAAGACGAAAACCGTTGAAACTGAATCCAAAGACGGGAAACATGAAATCCTAGAGTATGACATCTTAATTCTTGCGACGGGCGCTTACCCCTTCCAGCTGCCCCTTGAAGGAATAGACAAGGAAGGCGTCTTGACGCTTCACACACTAAGCGACGGACAGAAACTGGCTCAAGCCATGCAGAAGGCTAAGGCAGCCGTAGTGATTGGTTCTGGGCTTGTGGGACTGGAAGCAACTGAAGCTTTCATGGAGAGCGGAATAAAAACCACAGTTGTCGAAATGCTTCCTTCGGTTCTCCCGCGTCTTTTGGACCCTGACATGTCCAGCAACGTCCAAAAAAGGTTCGAAGAAAATGGCGTAACTTTCATTCTCGGAAAACCAGCAGAAGCCATTCTAGGAGAAAAAAAGGTTAAGGCAGTAACTGTCGGTGGCGAAGAGATTCCAGCAGACATCGTTTTGAACGCTGCGGGCGTAAGACCGAACGTTGAATTAGCTCAAAAGGCAGGAATAGCTGTAGGTGAGACTCGCGGTATCAAAACGAACAGCCAAATGCAGACAAGCAACGAAAACGTTTATGCGGCTGGAGACTGCGCTGAAACAACGCACATCGTGACTGGAAAGCCAGCGTTGCCGCTTTTGGGTTCAGCAGCTGTAAAGATGGGCAAAGTAGCAGGCACTAACGCTGCAGGCGGAGACGCAGTTTACCCGGGAACCCTATTCTCTTGGATTTCCCGAATCTTCCATCTTGACGTGGGCGGAGTCGGACTCACAGAGTTCTGGGCTAAGCAGGTTGGCGTGGATGTTGTTGTCGGCAAGTTAACGAGTAAGACTAGGGCTGACTATTTTCCAGGCGGTTTGCCGATCAAAATCAAGATTGTCGTGGAGAAGAAAACCAAGCGCGTCGTGGGAGGACAGATCGTCGGCGGCGAAGAGGTAACCCAACGCATTAATGCTTTGGCTTTGGCTATCCAGAACCACATATCGGTCTACGACCTCGCTAAAGCTGACACGTGCTATGCGCCATCGGTCTGTGAAGCTTGGGAACCACTGGTTTTAGCAGCGGAAATCGCCCATAGAAGGCTCTGAAAGGCGTCGAAAGACGGTTCATGATTCCATAAAATCAAAACTTTGAAACATGCGACAATGTCGGGCTACCAAAAGTTGAACGCTAGGAATTGGCGTTTCGGAAAGAGGGTTCCCAACAGTTCTTTTGCTTTACCCTTAGAAAGCACTGTTTTAATCTGAATTTTTCCTTCGGCATATGCAGCTTCGTATTCTGTTACGCCTAGCAGAACCGCTGTGAGGGTGTATTCGTCCATGAGGATTCTGTAATCCATGTCGTGGTTTGTCCAGTCGAACGTTTGGATTTTGTCGCCGTCTTTCTTGAAGAAGGTGCTGTGTTCTCCGCATTTCAGTTCCAATGTTCCGTTCCAGCCTTGAACTTTTTTTAGGCGGTTTACCATGATGGGTTTTATTTCATCGAGAAACCTTGGAATGTTGTTGATGGCAACCATGAAAACTTCCTGCATTTCAACCTTGAAGAACCCCATATCAGGAAAAACCTGTTCGTAATTTGGGTTCAACATGGTTGGAGCTTGGATGGTCGCTACGCCTTTTTCGACCAAAATATTATGTACTTTTTCGACAAGCATTCTCGCGACGGAACCAAAATCCAAGTTTGGATCCACTGCAATCTCGAATATTCTTCCAAACCTTCTCCTTTTAAGGTAGAATGCCATGACATACCCGACGATTTGCCCCTTCTGGTTTACGGCTACCCATCGAAGCCCATCTTTCTTTCTGGCTGCCCGCCGATAATACTCGACCTCTCGTTCAAAAGGACCCACATATTCTTGAGTGAAACTTGCGTGAAGTTTGAGTAATTGCTGAGCGTCCCCTTGAACCATCTGCCTAATCTCAAGTCCCGTCTCACTCGTCCCAGATGCCCACCAGAATCTTGTTTAGAATCTTAAGGTCAGAGTCGCTTCCTCTTTTCACCTGCACCTCCCCAGTTTTTATTGCATCCCCCAAAAAGCATACTTCGGACATGAGGCGCGTCAAGGTCTCTGCACTTGCGACTATGTGGATGTCTGCTGCCTGAGGGGGCTTAGTCAACCTTTGAAAACGACCGTTTCTGAACCGGAACGCCTTGACGCCTATGCTTCCTAAATCGAAAACAACCGAGTGGTTCCAGCCTTGAAGCGTCTTTTGAGTCTATGTTAGAATATTTTAGGTAACGGTTGCACCACATTACCCACCTTCGGAAAAAAAATCATAATCCAAATGTTTGACGTATCTCGTGGTTTTTTCTACGTCACGAAAACCCTGCCGCTCGTAAATCCTGTGCGCTGGAAGCAAAGTGGCAGTGTAAAGGGAAGTGTTCGAGAACCCCGACTTGTCCGCAAAAGCCATCGCTTGCTTAAGCAGGCTTGTGGCTACGCCCCGGTTTCTATATTCTGAGCTAGTGCAAACAGCTAAAACTCCCAGCGTCTTCACGTAGACTTCTTCGCCCAAGTGCAGCTTCCGAGGAGCCGCTGAAACGTTGCCGACAGCTTTTCCGTCTACCTCAGCCACAAAGAACCTGTCGTACCCTGAGGCGTTCTTTTTTTCATTTTGAATCCACCTCTTCATGTTTCGAGGCGTCACGGGTCCAAAGCATTCGCTCATGACATGGGCTAGGGTAGCATAATCTTTTTCTTCCTCTGCGGACCGAACAATCATCGGTGACTTTTTCTGCATTCTAACGCCTCGTATGGTCGGGTGTAACGTGAAGAACATTTCTGTCCCAATTAAGGCTTATGATTTGATTAAAGATACCTAACTTTTAACCGTGGTGTAGGCTTAAGTCAAAAGTCTAATAAGAAATAAGGCATAGACATTATACCCGTCAAATAATTGGAGACTGAACAAGTTGCCCCAAAAACCTTTACAGCTCGCAATGATAGGATGCGGCGGAATAGCCAAGGTCCACCTGCAATCATATAAACAGATTAAGCAAAAGGAACCCGCGAAGTTTGAGTTCACAGCCATGTGCGACCCCGTGACTGCGTCAGCCAAACAGTTCGCGGACCAAGCTGCAGCCCTTCAAGACCACAAGCCGAAAGTTTACACCAGTGTTTTGGAGATGTTGGCCAAGGAAGAGCTCGACGCGGTTGACATTTGTACGCCTCATTCTGAACACCACATTGCGGGGATTGCGTGTCTCGATGCCGGCGTCAACGTGATGATTGAGAAGCCCTTGGGCATAACGGTCAAGGCAAGCAAAACCATAATCGCTGCTGGAAAAAAGAACAAAAAGATCGTTGCCACGGCTGAGAACATCCGCCGAGGAATCAGCCAGCGTACCTCTCACTGGATCATCAACGAGTTAAAGCTCTTAGGCACGCCACGGCTCCTTTTTTCTCAACAAGCAGGCTGGTTCGACCCGTCGACAGAGAGACGGTGGCACTGGAGGGTCGACAAGTGGATGGGCGGAGGAGGCATGGTTATGGACAGCGGTGCCCACTTCTGCGACACCATACGGTTCCTGTACGGGGACCCGGAAACAGTCTACGCGAAGGTTCAGCAGCTCGAAAAGTGGCCTCACAAAAAGGAAGACAAATCAGTCATGGACGACCGAGAAGACACTTGGGCTGCCACGGTAACCTTCAAAAACGGATTGGTCGCAGTTTGGAGTGGACTATGGCTGCCCCCGGTTACTCGTACACGAATGTTGTCCACTACGGCAGCAAAGGATGCATTCTCGACCATGGTGATGCCTTCCATGGTCCGTTCAGTTCCGCCGAAATAATTTTGCAGGAAGGTCCCAAGAAAATTACGACGCCGATGGTTGAGATGCAGAAGCAATATCTTGCCCAGCTGGGCGAAGCGAAAAAAAACGCGTTGTTCCCGCATGGGTTCATGGACGGTTTCGTCATCGAATGCTACGACTTCTTGGACGCCGTTGAAAAGAAGAGGAAGCCTGAGGTTGATGGCGATGCTGGACTGAAAGCTAAAGCCATCTGCGAAGCCATTTTCGAATCCGCATATGTCGGTCAAGCCGTGAAGTACGACGAAGTCGTCAGCGGAAAAACTGAGGAATACCAGAAACCCATCAACGAACATTGGGGCTTATAAAAACCAATGGCGTCATAGGCTGTCTGTTTTTGTGTGACAATGGGATTTTCTGTTTGCATGATAAAAACGGTTTAAACAAAAAACGTCGCTGACGCAAGCGTGAGAAAAGGCAATGAACCATCAGAAAAGTCTGAAGTTAGTTTGAATATGCTAAAATTTTATTTAAAAGGTTCCCATAATATGGTAAGTTTTGATGAACCATGGGCATGAACAATATCTTTAAGAAGATGACTCCCGTCGAAAAGGAAATTTTGGAAGTCTGGAAAGCCACTTACTCAAGCGCTGCCTATAGCTGAGCTAGCTTTGATACGTGGGAACCTAAAGGCAAAATTCTTGAACAAGCCGCCACGATTAGCTTAAAACATGATGTATCAGTCTATGATGCTTCGTATGTTGCGTTCACTCTCCATCTTAAGGCTGCCCTTCTAACCGCTGACTTAGAACTCTTACGGAAATTCCCTAAAAATACCCAGCACATAGGTTCTTACAACATTCAATAATTCCACCAATTTTTTTGAGCCATGAATTCTAGAAAAGCCTGATCATGGTGCGGCTGCCGGGATTTGAACCCGGGTCACCAGCGTGGCAGGCTGACGTCCTGGACCAAACTAGACTACAGCCGCGCAGGTATGAATTGTATTGAGTGTTGTCTTAAAATCTTTTAGACGCCCTATTAACCTTTAACCAAATGTTCAGCCGAGTTGCCTAGGTTCCGTACCATTTCGCCATCAATTTGTGTTTCTTAATGTAACGTAACTGGTAAAGCGCGACGATGCCAAAGACCACGGTGAAGACAAGCCAAAGCAGGTTGTAAATGGTCACTTCTTCGAATCCAAAAAGGGGCAGCTCCAACCTCGCATATTCACGCAGGAACCACGTGGGCATTACGGCACTATAAAATGGTTCCAAGTACGTTATTTGGTCGTGACTCGGCAGGTCGAGTAGAAAATGAGACAGAACGCCTACGACAAAAGAGTAGGATGCCTTCACTAGCCAACGGGCGTCCATTTTTTTGGTTTTCAGAATATGCCATTCGTCGACGCCGAAGAACGACAGGCACCTAGAGAACGGACCTAAACGGTTGTTTCTCGCAAAAAATGACGCTAACGGCAACAATACTTTGTCGAGGAGAAGCACCAAAACAAGAGACACCGGGAAAATGTAGATCATTTCGCCCACGGAATGAAACGTACGTTCGGCGACGCTGATGTTGAACAAGGAAAGAAACCATTCAAAGTCCGGGGCAAATGAGCCTACACACAGGCTTGTGCCGTCAAACTTTTTTGACCACTTAATCTTAAGCTGAAGCACGGGCGCTTGGTGAGACAGAACCGACGAAGGCATTACTTAAGACCTCTTATCCGAAGAGGGTTCATGAACTTATATTTTTTCTGGGTAAAACAGACTCGAAAAACGGTTATCGCTGAATAGTTTGTTCTGGTGCCGCGGGGGTGACTTGAACACCCGACAACCCGGTTTCAGACCTTGCGCTCGGTTTGGGCTTCAGCTTCACCCTTACTTTGCTGATTCGGACAGCTGTAAGTCGGGTGCTCTCCCAAACTAAGCTACCGCGGCTTGAAAGAAAAGAATAACCGCATCTTTATTTAAAATTTAGATCTTCAAAGCCCTCACGTTGCTGCAGCATCTTCGGTTATGGGGTTTCTGAGGGTTCCGATGTTTTCGACTTCCACCTCTACGACGTCGCCCGGCTCAAGGAACTTAGGTATCGGCTTCATGAAAGCTGCCACGCCTGCCGGTGTCCCAGTCGCTATTATGTCGCACGGTTCAAGGGTCATCACTCGGCTTAGGTGATGAACGATTTCGTAAACGTTGAACAACATATTTTTTGTCGAAGAGTTTTGCCTCGTATCGCCGTTCACCCGAGTCCACAGACGGAGATTGTTCGGGTCGCCAATCTGGTCAGATGTCGTGATGCAGGGTCCGAAAGGAGCGAAGGTGTCGAAGCTTTTTCCCCTCGTCCACTGACCGTCCTTGAACTGTATGTCCCGCGCTGAAATGTCGTCGAAAACTGTGTATCCGAAAACGTGTTCATGCGCCTTTGAGGTTGGAATGTTCTTTCCTGTTTTGCCTATGATTACTGCGAGTTCAACTTCGTAATCCAGACTTTCGGACAAAACGTGGTTTTCTCACGGGTTCTTCGGGGCTTATCAAGGCTGTTCTCGGCTTCATGAAAATTATGGGTTCTTCTGGAAGAGTGGCTTCTGCCTCTTCAGCGTGGTCCCTGTAGTTAACCCCCAAACAAATAATCTTAGGCGGAGAAATGACTGGCGCCTTCAATTTAACCGCGTCTTTTTCAAGAAGGAATTTTTTGTTTTGGCTTTTCGGGGCACTGTCCAAAATTTCTTTGACAAGATTTTCCGCTGCTGAACCTTGAGAGATGAGTCCATCGATTGTTGGTGGAACAGTTTTTCCCTGAATTTTGCCAAGTTTGGGAAGGTCCGCAATCTTATCGTTTCTTTGGATAACGCCGTAGGATTCTGCTCCTCGGTGAACGTAACGTGTAATCCTCAATTCTACTCGCCGCCTTAAGTTTTGTGGAGATATACAAATATAAATCATCCCGATTAATCATACTTCGAAAATTCAGCGAAACATGCTTTGGGCATTTGGGACGTGTCGGTGAAATTTTGGGCATGGAAATCAACGAAAAGGCTCGGATGATGCTTGAGAAACATCCTTTATGCGACCATTGTTTAGGCAGGCAGTTTGCGTTCCTAGGCTTCGGCATCGACAACCAAGAACGTGGAAGAACAATAAAGCTGTTTCTCACGATGAAGGGGCATCACTTGGCTCTTCAAAAAAACAAGGAAGGCGTTTCGCTTCTAAGAATTCTAGCTGAAAATGGTTCCTTTCCCATGGCAGCTGAGATACTTAGGAAACTTAAACGAAGACCCAAACAAGCGAAAAAGTGTTTTCTGTGCGAAGGCTGTTTCGAATCCTTGCCGTCCCTTGTTGCGAAAGCTGCTGAGAAGCTTCAAGGCTACGAGCACGACACTTTTCTGGTCGGCGTCAAATTACCTCATGAAGCCGAGGAGAGGGAAGACGAGTTCAAAGCACAATTCGAGGTTCAACACGGCGAAAACTTCAGGAACGAGATAAGCCGAGAATTCGGGAAAATGCTTTCAGACAGAACAGGGAAAACCGTGGACTTCCTGAATCCCCAAATAGTCGTTCTTGTCAACCCCTTAGCAGGCGACATTCAGCTTCAGGTGAACCCGCTTTTCGTGATGGGAAAATACCAGAAGCTTGTACGCGGGATTCCGCAGTCAAAATGGTTCTGCCCCAAATGCAGAGGCAAAGGATGTGCCGAATGCGGCTTCAGGGGGAGGTTGCATCCTGAATCGGTTGAGGAGCTGGTCGCTGGTCCAACGGTAGAGACGGTTCGCGGCGAGGGCGCTTCTTTTCACGGAGCAGGCAGGGAGGACGCTGACGCCCGTATGCTGGGGAAAGGGAGACCGTTCATCGTTCAAGTCAAACGACCGCGCAAACGTGAGATAGACCTTAAGGAGCTTGCCCAAGCCATAAACAAGCGGGCTGACGGAAAAATCAAGGTCTCAAGCCTAAAAAAAGTGGACAAAGATATGATTAGGGCTCTGAAGCATTTGGAGGCAGCCAAGAAGACGTACAGGGTCACGGTGCGTTTCGACAGGGATGTTTCAGACGACGAGATCGAGAAAATTGCGCGTTCCCTGTCAGGAGTTAAAGTTTTTCAGCAGACTCCGACACGCGTGTTACGTAGAAGGGCTGATAAGACTCGAGAAAAACACATATATGAGACCACGGTAAAGAGAATCTCCCCGAACAGCGTCGAAATGAAGGTTCGATGCCAAGGAGGACTCTACGTCAAGGAACTCGTTACAGGGGACGGAGGACGCACAGAACCGAACGTGTCGAAAATCGTCGACGCGAAGGCTGAGCCCCTTGAACTTGACGTATTAAGCGTCTCGATAAAAGGTTGATGAACGTAAATGCCGAAATCTCAAGGATTCCGAAAAAAGACTCGTGCCCTGTTGACCAAAAAGCCTAGAGAAAGTGGTAAACTTGGACTTAGCAAGCTGCTTAAGAAGTATGAGCCAGGCGACAAAGTAGTCATCAGCATAGACTCAAGCGTCCACAAGGGCATGCCGCACCACAGGTACCAAGGAAGGATAGGAGTCGTACGGTCCAAGAGAGGAAGGTCCTACGAGGTTAGCGTCACTCTGGGAGACGCTGTCAAGGAATTGATTATTCGACCTGAACATCTGAAAAGTTACAGCGAGGAATAAAATTTGTCGAACAAAAAAGTAACAAAAACTCAAACCGTTACGACGCCTCAGGTTAAGGCTTTACTTGAATCCTTAGGCGAAGAAAACTTGGACCAGTTCCAGCGGAGGTCTTTGGATTACGCAGCGAAGTTTTCGAAGATTGATTCCGCGTCCGCTGAGAAGCTTCTGGCTGAACTCAAGGAAACTGGGATGATGGACGACGAAGAGGCGGTTCAGATAGTAAACTGCATGCCTGAGACTGTTGGCGAACTGCGGGTTTTTCTCGCTGGCGGACGGAAAATTGTGGAAACATCAAAGCTGGAATCGATTCTGAATCTTTTGGGCAAGTACAGAAAAAAGAAGGAAGCCTAAGCTTAGGGGAAAGAAAAAGGTTATTAGCCTTTTAAACGTAATGCTATGTTGCTTGGTGAGGTTTAAGTATGCAGACAGAACATGTTCTCATCTTCGATTTCTGCTTGTCATCCCTTACTGAAAGTCATGTTTCTTCCGTTCATCCCGTCTTTTCCGTTCAACGCATAAAGGTCAAAAAAACGTAACATGGATTGCACATTGTTTTTTTGCAAAGTTCTATTCACCTGACATGAAGGAACGAATGGGGGAAAGGCAAGAGTTGGAAGAAAGAGAATCTCGGCAGCTTTACGAGGAAAACGCGTACATTCTGGATTTTTTGCTGTTCGGCAAGCCTGGAACTAAAGGCAAGTTTCGGGCGGGAGCCGTGGTTCAAGTAGTGGGAACTCACTATTTCACGCTTCTCGAAGCGAACGTCAGAGCAGGAGTCACGCTTAGACCGCTGGACAAGGTTTACGTGGGCAAGAATTCCCGCCACGACATTACGTACATTCTTGGACGAGTCGGGTACGACGAGTTGACAGCGAACGCGAGGATGGATCTCGAGACCGCCATCGAAAAGATTGCGCTTGACCGAGAAAAGTGGTTCGTGAACTTTTTCAACAACGCCCAACCGATAACGCCGAGGATGCACGCGTTGGAACTGATACCAGGAATCGGGAAAAAATACATGTGGGACATCCTGAACAACAGAGAAAAGAAGCCCTACGAAAGCTTCGAGGATCTGCAGAACCGAGTTAGCATTCCCAGCCCAGCTAAACTGATCGTTAAAAGGGTCATTGAGGAGCTTTCAAGCGACACCAAATACCGCCTGTTCACCCGTTCATCTTAAATGTCGAAGTTTTTTTCCCTTCTGTCTACATTTCCAACCAAATAATTCAACAACGAACATTTAATTTAGGCTTAGTAAGGATTGCGGGGTGACGGAGACCACGATGAACCTTAAGGATGAAACCAGAAGAATTCTGAGGGCTCACGGGATTGTGCCGAGGAAACGTTTAGGTCAGAGCTTCCTTGTAGACAGAGACGCCTTACAGAAGATGGTTTTACACGCTTCCTTAAACAAAAAGGACATAGTGCTTGAGATAGGAGCTGGATTAGGTTCTCTCACCGAACATCTCGCAGAAAAGGCTGGAAAAGTCATAGCCGTCGAGGTAGACCCGAGGCTGATGCAGGTTTTAAGAGAAAGGATGAGAAACCGAGTAAATGTTGCCTTGATTGAGAGCGACGTTTTGAAGCTCAGTATTCAAGGCTTTGAGAAAGTTGTTTCCACGCCTCCATACTCTATTTCATCGCCGATTCTTTTTTGGCTTCTAGATACAAAATACGAGTTAGCAGTCCTTTCTTTCCAAGAAGAGTTCGCTGAACGGTTGGCAGCCCCAGTTGGATCCAGCGACTATGGAAGGCTGACCGTTACAACGTATTACCGTTCTGAAGTTGAGCTTCTGGACCAAATCCCCAAGGACCGTTTTTGGCCTTCGCCAAACGTGGATTCGAGGATTGTCCGCTTAAAGCCTAAAAAGCCTCCTTTCCAGGTTGACGATGAAGGCTTCTTCTCCGAGGTTGTAAGGGTCATTTTTACGCAGAAGAACAAGAAGCTGAGGAACGCTGTTCTACCGTTAATAGGCAAATATGGGGTTCCAAAAACCGAGGCTCTTAGGCTGGCGGACACTTTTCCTTTTCACACCAGAAGACCGAGGGAGCTTGCGCCTGAAGAGATTGGTCTAGTGGCAAATGAGGCTGCGAAAATCCTTCCGCGAAAGCCATGAAGGCTAAAGGTGCTGGGTTATCTTTGGTTCCAGAAGCCTTCTGGGCATGACGCCTACGATTCGGTCCACGAGGGTTCCGTTCTTAAAAACCAGAATTGTGGGTATGCTCATTATCTGGTACTCAAGGGCAACGTCGCGGTTTTCGTCCACGTTCAGCTTACCAAAAACTATTTTTCCAACGTAGTCCTTCGCGAGCTCCTCAATGATTGGGCTTAACATGCGGCACGGTGAACACCAGATTGCCCAGCAGTCGATCACTACTAAGCCTTCTTTGCTTACTGTTTTGGCGAAATTCTGGTCAGTAACCTCAACTGTTGCGCTCGTTGTTGGAGAAACGGGTTCCTCCTGTTTTTGGCGCATCAAGTCTTCAAGCTTTTTGCGTCTCAGTTCCGCAAGTTCCTCGTCTTCCGCCATAAACAGTCGCCCTAACCAATTTTATGCTATGAAGGTCTGATAACATAAAATTTTTTGCCCTTGATATAACTATTTTTGAAATTGTGGGCGTCGAACGTATGGACGTGAGCTGACTAGTTTGTCTCATAACGTTTATATGATTATTTCCGCTATTACACTCGACCCGCATAATGCAATGTGGAGGACCTTTTATGGCACAGAAATTCCAGATTCTGAAAAAAGACTCGTTGGCGCCAGGCATCAAACGCCTAGTGGTTTCCGCGCCTCTCATTGCGAAGAAGGCTCACGCAGGGCAGTTCGTGATTCTCAGGATTGACGAACGAGGCGAAAGGTTCCCCCTTACACTTGTGGACTGGAACCCGAAGGAAGGCACAATCGTCCTCATTCTTCAGGAGGTAGGAGCATCCACCAAGAAGCTGGGAAACCTCAACATCGGCGACACCATCATGGACATTGTTGGTCCCCTAGGCAACCCCACTAATGCAGAAAAGTACGGCGAGGTTGCCGTGGTAGGTGGCGGGGTGGGAATGGCGCTGATTTACCCGTGGGTCAAAGCGTTGAAGGAGGCTGGAAATCGCGTAATTACGATTCTTGGAGCCAGAAACGTCAACCTTCTGCTGTTGGAGGAGGAGTCACGGAGCCTAAGCGACGAGCTTCACGTCTCAACCGACGACGGAACAAAGGGGTTAAAAGGCTTCACTGCCGACGTTCTGAAAAGTCTCCTAGAAAAGGGCAAAAAAATCGACCTCGTCATGGCTGCTGGACCAGTGCCTATGATGCGTGCGGTCGCCGAGGTTACCCGTCCGTTCAAAGTAAAAACGGTTGTTAGCTTGAACCCGATTATGGTTGACGGAACCGGGATGTGCGGCGGATGCAGAATCACGGTTGGCGGGGAAACAAAATTCGCGTGCGTGGACGGTCCCGAATTCGACGCGCACCAAGTTGACTTCCGCGAACTTATGAACAGGCTGCGAACCTACACTGAAGAAGAAACCGAAGCCGCAGCAAATTAAATACCAAATAATAACCTTACAGTTCTAAGATTGCAGAGTCCTTGTTTTCCATTATTAACAAGTTTTTACAGACTGCGGTTTGTCACACAAAAAAAATAAAAACAGATGTCACACAAATCAGACCAGACTTGGACACCTGAATCAACAATCCCACAGATTCAGTAAACAAAAAAAATTTGCCAAGCGGAGTCTGGCGCCGTTCTTTGCTCAAATTTTTTTGCTCATTATGTAGGCGTCTTCGCCGTTTGAGTAGTATTCTCTTATGGTTCTTTCAACCTCGAACCCTGTTCGCTTGTAAAGGCTCAGCGCAACGTCATTGCTTACCCTGACTTCGAGGTAGCAGCTTTTCGCCTCATAAGACGCCGACATGGCACGCAAAGCCTCATCAGCCAAAGCATATCCCACGCCGATGTTACGGTTCTCAGGCAACACAGCGATCGAGATGATGTGCCCCTTTTTTGCGATGCCGAGAGTCTTCAAACTCATACCCGAAAATCCGCTTTCGATCCTGCACAGCACATAGCCAATGATTATTCCGTCTTTCTCAGCCACGATGAAAGTGTCAGGAAACTTCTCGAAAAGCTCAATAAAGAACCCGTTAGAGTAATTCTCAGGCAGGCAAACCTGGTTTATGCGGATTACCTGATGCAAGTCCTTCGGTTCAAACTTTCTTAGGACATACTGAGACAACACGCCAAGACCCATCTTAAAGGTTTATTTTTTTCTCTAAAAAAGGCACGCTGACAGATTTATCTTTTTCCCAAAAAAGTAATCATTCCACGGTCTTAATTTGGGGCACAGTCAAGTTTCCGTACGGAACAAACGAAGCCTTCCCGTTCTTCCCAGCAGCGTCAGAAGCGTAACGGTAAGCCTCATTAGCCGTCCTCGCGCCTTTCACGCCGTGAACCTGAGTGACAAGGTAGTCGGGCACAACCGAAACAAAGAATAACCTGGCGTTCTGGGCAGCGGTTAAAAGACGGTAAGCCACAAGCCTGCCGACGCTGAAGTTTCTCTTCAGCCTCCTTCTCCAAAGCCTTAAGATTATCGCGCCTTGATACCGCCTCAACAAACTCTCTGTCTCCAAGCCCATGAGCACACTCCGCGACCAAAACCACAGACTTACCCCTTTTTACCAGTTCCTCAGCAACATCCAAGCACTTCAAAGACTCGAAAAGACTTCCGTCAAATGGGAAACCGCCTGGACTAATAAAAACAACGTCAGCCCGACTGTCAACAGGAACGCTGCACACCCCATTCACGAGCTTAACTGCTTCCCCAAAAGAACCCTCAATGTCGCCAGCGAAGGCTTTAACCACCTCTAAACCGCCATTCCTAACCACGTTTAAACAAAAATCCACCTCAGCAAGCCCAGCAGCCTCAACCATGTCCTCATAAACTGGGTTACCTTCGATGTTTCCACGTTCCACCTTCTTATCCAACGCTAAAAGAAAATTTTTACGAATCGACTCAATGCCCGATACGCCTGGTAAAACCAGTTCTGCTCCACCACTGTAGCCAGCGAAAGGATGTGGCTCCACAGCTCCTGCCACGATTTTTAAGTCAGCCTCAACGAACGCTTTGTTCAGAAAAACATCCGTTCCCCGAGAAGTTCGCCCCACATTAACATGCTCCATGCCCTTAGGGTCATGACGAACAACCTTGACTCTTGAAGAAAGGCTTTCGCCTAACGTCGGCATCTGCTGCCAAGTTTGGTAGTCGCGAAGTGGGTCACAAGCAACGATGACCGCCACATCCTCGTCTCTTACTTCCGCAGAGTTCAGCTCGTTCAACAAGACGGAAACTATCATCTGGTTGGTCGAGGTGTCCGAGTCCCTTAGAACCATAGCTGACCTTGCTTTCGGGCTTCGCTGTTTCCGATAAACGCTTTGTCCCCAAAGGGTTCGCCAAAGACGATTCGAGTTCGGACTGAGGATTTTTGGCTGCACCCACATTGTTTGGCTCAACTGTTTTCAGCAAACTTTTGGTCGGAATCCTCACGCAGACCTCCGTTTTTCCGTAGGGCAGCCAAACCTCAACCAAGAACGGTTCACTCCTGTTTATGGCTTAACTGTTTCTACCAGAACCAATTTAAACGTAACGAACTCCTGCGAAGGCAGACTATACATTCCTTAATTGTTGTCTGAAGAACTGTATGATCTTTTCAGCCAATAGAACCGAAGCTGCCTTCTGCGCTTCCTTTGTCTGAGCCCCAATGTGAGGCGTGCAAACAACATTCGATAACTGAATGAGCTCAATATTCTTTGACGGCTCAACACAAAAAACGTCCAAGCCTGCTCCACCGAGTCTTCCAGATTTTAACGCTTTCAAAAGCGCATCCTCATCCACGATGCCACCTCGGGAAGTGTTAATCAGAATCACTCCCTTCTTCACGAGACTTAGCTCCTTCTCTCCGATCATGCCTGCCGTCTGAGCAGTAAGGGGAACATGAACAGAAACCACGTCGCTTCTCCTAAGCAGCTCATCCAACGGAACAAACTCAGCCTCCAGCAGCTCAAACAGCTCCCGACTTGGCGGAGTCCTCTTGAAAACTACAATCTTCATGCCCAAGGCTTTCGCGATCTTCGCAACCTTGGCTCCGATGTTTCCCAGCCCGATCAATCCTAAGGTCTTGTTGTTAAGTAATGAGCCTTCCAGCTCTTTTTTTGCCCATTTCCCGTCTTTCATGGAACGGTCAGCGAACGAGATTCTCCTCGCAATCGCTAATATCAGTCCAATGGTCAGTTCAGCCACGGAGTCAGACGGAGCCTCAGGCGTGTTCAAAACCGCTATTCCACGTTTCTCAGCAGCCTTCGAGTCGATGTTGTCAACGCCAGATCCGACCCGTCCAACGACCTTCAGTCGTCCTCCTTTCTCCAATAATTGTTTGGTTACCTTGGTTCGGCTTCTGACCACAAGCGCATTGTAACCTGCAACGACTTTTTCGAGTTCCGCCTGTTTGATTGAGGACTTAACGTCAACCTCGAAGCCCTCCCGCCTAAGCTTCTCAATGCCCTTAATGTCGATGGGGTCGCAGACAAGAATCTTAATAAACATTTCGTATCTCTCTCTAACCAATTGAATACTTACTATTGTTTTATAAGGCTTGATTCTTCAGCAATTCAAGGAAAAACCATGACCCACTATTTTATGTAAGATTTTTTAAAAGAAAGGATAAGTCACGTTAAGTGCGAGATAAACTCTTTTTCTGTTAAGACTTTGGCTTCGGATATTCGTTTGTAGTCTGCATCGTCGCTGATTATGATGAATTTTTCCATGTATACGGAATCAGCCTATGAAAGCTTCGGCTATTAGGATGTTGTATCTACCTTTAAACTATAGCTCAGCTAGAAATCGGAAACCACAGCAAAAGTAGAGCAGATTTAATGCAATCCTTTGCCAAAAAAGACGTCAAAAAATTGCTTATTTTACATGAACTAGCTGACTAGATGATCTATGAAGTTAAATAATAATTCGCTGCCCTCAAGTTTGAAGAGCCTCTTCTTTGCTCTTTCAAGCCTTTCAGTGTAATTGTGTATGTCAACTATTCAACTAGCATTAGTCGCCGAGCACTAAAAGGGCTGTTTGGTGGAAGAGAATCGGACATGGACTATATGGAGCCCCGGGCGGGAATTGAACCCGCGATCCACAGCTTACGAGGCTGTTGCTCTAGCCGCTGAGCCACCGAGGCAGATAAACATAATAGAAACACTCAGAGGTCTTCATGAACTTTTTGTCTCATCCGTATTTAACGGTTCGTTTATGGCTTCACCTTTTTGTGGTGTGAAGGCTCTTTAAAGTACTTTGATAATAAATCATATCTTGGAGGTTCTGTTGTGAGAAAAGCAGGCGAGCTCGGCGAAAGAAAAATAATCGAAATAATCAAAGGCTGCCTAGAAACGATGCCTAAGATGCCTGTTCCCTTCGGAGACGACATATCCGCAGTTCAATTTAACCGAAACACTCTCGCAGTCATAAAAACGGACATGCTTATCGGCAAAACGGACGTCCCGCAAGGCATGAGCTTGAGGCAGGCAGCCAGAAAAGCGGTTGTCATGAACGTAAGCGACTTCGCAGCCAAAGGAGTCTCGCCAGTCGCGGTTCTGGTCGCCTTAGGTTTACCTAGGAGCTGTAGCGAGGAAGACATCAGACAGATAGGCTTAGGCTTAAACGAAGGCGCACGCGAATACGGAACATACGTTATTGGCGGGGACACAGGCGAATCTTCTGACCTCGTCATTCAGCTGCTCGCTTCTCGGGTTCTGCAACAATCGAACCTTGGTGAAAAGAAGCATCGCCAAACCAGGCGACATGGTCGCTGTAACGGGAGAGTTTGGAAAAACAGCAGCTGGACTAAAAATCCTTCTCGAACAAAGAATTGTGCCAAGTAAAATCGAAAAACCTTTGACTGAAGCTGTTTACATGCCTAAAGACTCGACTCAAAGAAGGAATCGCATTAGCAGAAACAGGCGCATTAACGGCTTCGATTGATTCGAGCGACGGATTAGCTTGGAGCCTCCATGAGACTCTCCGTTGCCAGCAATGTTGGCTTCAGAATCGACAGCGTTCCATTGGCTTCCGAGACTGTTGAGTTTGCCAGAATCTTTGGTTTTAATGCTTTGGAGCTTGGACTCTACGGGGGAGAAGAATACGAGCTTGTTGTAACGGTGAAACCAATGTTCTGGGACAAAGCAGAAAATGCTTTGGAGAAGCTCGAAAGCCGATTAATCAGAATAGGCACCGTAACCAAAGAGAAAAAGCTCGAGCTCAAGATTGATGAAGAAACATTGACAATAATACCCAAAGGTTGGGAACACTTTAAAAGCTAATCAATTTCTTTGAATTAAGGAAACCAAGTTTTATACGATTCGTTCAGTTATTCTGATGGTTCTTCTTAAAGGGCGTCCAAAGTTTCGATGATTTCTGAAAGCTGGTTAATTTCATACACGGCTTTCGCTTTGGGCGACATCGGTTCCTCAAAAGCAGCATCTCCCTGTCTCATTCTGACCGTGACGATGCCCGCTTCGTTAGCGTAGAGAATTTCTTTGTTCGGTCTAGCGCTAATGTAGACAGCTTCTTTTGGTTTGATGCCAAGTTCCTCTAAACATTTCTTGAATGGTTTGGTATTGAGTTTCTCGTCTTTTACGTCCTCAGAAATGACGACAGAGTGGAACAGGTGATGAATGCCTAGTTGTATGAGTTTCTGCCATTGTTTGACTGATTTTCCGTCGGAAACCACTCCGAGCTCGTATTTTTGGTCTCGCAGCTTAACCAGTGTCGGAATCGTGTCGGAGAAAGGTTTCAGGTAAACCTCGCTTGTCTCTCGGTATGCAACGACTCCTGCGGCTATGACTCTCGGGTTCCATCTTAATCCTAGACGTTCAAGCAAGTTGTCAAAGTGTCTCGTGTAGTGTGGTCCATACTGGTTGGCTATATCTTCAAGCGTCTTGTATCCTATCTCCAAATCTATTGGAAGACCCGCTCCAATCATGGCTCTAACTGCATTCAGCCTCGTCATCCTCATTTGCAGAGACAAATCGTACAGCGTGTCCTCAATGTCGAAGATTACGGCTTTTACTTTCAATCTTATTTCACCACCTTCGTTAATTTTTCAGGCTTATCAGGATTTAATCCTCTGTTCACGGAACTATAATATGCGAACAGATGATTGGGAACAACGTGCAACAGTGGCGAAAAAACATCAGGCAGCCCGTTAGGAACCAAAACAACATCGTCTGCTGCCTCTAGCATGTTAGAGAAACTTAGCCCTTTTTCCGAAATTAACAAAACAGAAGCACCGAAGCTTCTCAGGCTTTTGCATATTTCAATCTCAGTTTTGAACTCGTTTGGAGAAACGAGCATAATTATCAAGGTTCTCTCGTCAACTAGCCTCATAGGACCGTGCAGGAACTCTCGTGTAGCAAACCCCTCAGCGAAGACCATACATGTCTCTTTCAACTTCAAGGCTGCTTCAAGCGCAGTCGCATAATTTGGTCCGCTGCCCAAAATGAAAATGACGTTCTTCTGTTTATATTTCTCCGCAATTTTCTGGATTTGAGTGCTTGATTGCAAAGTTTGTTCGAGAAGCTGCGGCGCCTCATAAAGCCCTTTTCTTATTCGGTACAACTCGTTCGCGCTCAGGATTCCTTCAGCGAGCTCCACAGAAAACATGAAAATGGACATGAGCTGCGTGACATAAGTCTTCGTCGCTGGGACAGCCTTCTCAAGACCTGACCTTGGGAGAAGATGATAATTCGACATTTTCGCAAGCCTACTTTCAGGAGTGTTCGTCACAGCCAACAACGTCATCCCTCGGTCCACAGCAGCCTCAGCAGCATCAATGATGTCGGAGCTCTCACCGGACTGCGAGATAGCCATCAACAGAACCTTTTTTGGCAATCTAGTTGGAACCCAACGCTGAAACTCTGACGCTGGAAGAATGCTTGTAGACAGGTTCGTCAGTTTCGACAACGCATATTGGCTGGCCAGTCCAGCATGATAAGCTTGTTCCGCTTCCCGTAATGTAGAACATCTCATATCCTTCAGATTTGACTGCCTGAGCTATCTTCCGGGTGTTGTCCACCTCAGCCTCAATGGTTGCCCTCAACACAGCGGGCTCATCGAAAATCTCCCTTAACATGTGATGACGAAACTTTTTCATCAGCGCAGCTGGCTTTGAAACCTGCAAAACCTTCAACACTACGCGTAGTAAATTAGTTCTTCTCTTTCAAGCCGCCGATGCAGCTTATCCACAGCCTTGTAGACATCCTCTTCTTTTTTGGCTCCGGTGCAAACCAGTTTACCGCTGGCGAAAAGCAGGATAACAACCTTCGGGTCGTCCATGCGGAAGATTAAGCCAGGAAACTGTTCAGGCTCATACATGGTTTTCCCAAGTGTGAAAGCTGACTTCTCAAGGTCTATCATTCCGCCGAGGTTTGCTGAAGCTGACAATGTTCTGTATCTTAAGCTCAGGTTTGCTGATTATTACGATTCCGCTTTTCTTGAGTTCTTTGATGACCTTCATGACTGCTCCGCGGGATTCCTTCTCGGACTTCGCTCCGGTGCAAACCATCTTGCCCGAATTGAAAATGAGGGTGGCAGTTTTCGGTTTCTTAAGCCTGAAAACCAATCCTGGAAACTGTTCCGGTCGGTATTCAACGCCCGGGTAACTTTTCACAACGGCTTTAAGGTCAATCTTCTGGTTCAAGGTTGCAGAGGCAACCACGTTTTCTATTTTCACTTTTGCTGTAACTTGCGACATCCAGTCACCTTCTAATATAAAAGTTTAGCGGTTTTGTTTTGGTCTTTATAAAGGAATTTATAAAGGGTAATTTATACTTAATGGTTCATTTCGCCATTTGTTCTGTATTTTCCTGCTTTTCAGTTTCCTGCGGCTTCTTTGTTTCTTCCTCTGAACCTGTTAATTCAAGGTAAACGAGTGCCACAAGCAAAATTATGATGAGAAACTGCCTAAGGGAGATGGCGAACACGCCGAGGTTTATCGCGGTCTCGTCAAACGCCCTTAAAAAATATCCCAAGTAGGGAACCCAAAAGATTACTTTGCCTATTATATAACTTTCAGGGTGACCTGCAACACTATAGTTTCCTCCTCTCGGGAAACCATACCACGACCAATCGTCCACTGTAGGGTTGTTGTCTCCTTTCGTTACAATGTACCAGGTGTCTCCAACTATGTACTTATCAACGGCTCTGTGAACAATAGGGATACCATCCGGGTTTCTCGGATCACGGAAAATAATGATGTCACCATCACCTGTATGAGCATACACGGATTCTCCTGTTATTCCGCCTTGAATTACGAGCAAGTCGCCAATGTTCAGTGTCGGCTCCATGCTTCCAGATATCGGCGTGTGAAGAGGTCGAGAGGTCTTAAGAATCAAAGTTAAGGCTCCCTGAATAACGAAGTTAGTGAACAAGATAAAGAGAAGAAGCAGCAGTGTAGCGAATATTCCGTTTTTTCTAAGATTCTTTATTTTTTGTAACAGAGTTTCCTTTTCAGATTCAGCTTTCAGCAATCAATGAACTCCTGATTGTTCACTAAACTTTTTTGAAAGGTTAAGCAATAGACTTGTGCCCTTCCTTAAACGTTTTATGCAGAAAAAAATACATGTCTTTATGGTTTTTCCTTTGAAATTTGCTCCAAAGACTCAGCACTTGATGGCATTGCCTTCCTTGCGTGGGTGATGTAGCCCGTGTGGGCGGTCATTAATGTTTCAGGTCTCGTCTTTCCTCTTTCAATCTGCATTCCCCTGAGTAGGCATTCAACGGTTTCTATGTCCACGAATCCTGTTTCCTCTAATGCCTCAACCGTTTTAACCACTTGGTCGATTGTTGGGCTGAACGAGACAAGTATTCCGCTTCCCTTCAACGCAGTATAAGCGTGAGGAACAACGAGCCAAGGCGTTGCTAAGTCCAAAACCACAGCGTCCGCCTCTTTTTCTTGGATTCCCTGCGTCACATCCTGATTTTTCAGTTCAACGTACTCGGTGACGCTGGTTTTTTCAAGGTTTTTTGCTGCTGCCTGAAGGAATTCTGTCCTAATTTCGTAACTGTAGATGCGTCCCGAGGGTTTAACGTAGCTGAGCTAACGCTGTGGTTAAGGCTCCTGTTCCTGTTCCTGCTTCGACGATTCGGCTTCCAGGCTGAATGTTGCTGAACATGGTGATGAGTGCGATGTCTTTCGGGTAAATTATCTGCGTTTTTCTCGTCATCTTGAAAACGTAGTCTCTGATGCTTGGATTAAGAGCCACAAACTCCACCTTCAAGCTGCTTTTGACCCGTGTGCCGTATTCCTTGCCTATCAGGTCGCTAAGGTGAATGAAGCCCTTATGCGTGTGAAGGTCCCTTCCCTTCTCAACCTTAACCAAGTAGCTTCTCCGCTTGTCCAAAAACAGAAGCACGTTGCTTCCTTCCTGAATAACATTTTCCAATGAGGATTCCTGCCTGTAAATGTCGCGTTCTGTTAATGTTGAGTGGCTGCCTTTTGTTAAGGATTATGGTCAAAAGACGAAGGCTGAATCCAACAAAACCAAAAAAATCATTTGCAAGAAAAAATCTTACTAGCGTCCCCCTCGAACATGAACTATTTCCCGTCGCATTAAACGAATCACAGTGTGTAAGTTTTTCCTTTTTCGATAACCACAGTTTTCTTTTTTGTTTTTTTGAAAAAGGCAGGATTCTCCGTGTGAACAGGGAACACCTTCTTTGGATTGATGCGTTCAACCATCTCCATGAGTTCTTGTCTGTTCATGTGCCCAGAGGCGTGGAGCTGGTGAAACTTGATTTTGAAGTGGTTAAGCCAGTTATGCATTACCCGGTCTTCTATGTCTTCTTCGCTGAAAGGCTCACTCATGCTGTGAATGAAGTGGCTTCCCTTGTCTGGCTTGATGTCTATGAGCTCCCCGAACTGGTAGAAATCCAAATCCATCACTAATCCGCTTTGGTTTGTGTGTACGTCATCCGCTGTAACCATTCTTTGCATGAAGTTTCTTTCCCAGAGGTAGTAGTCTTCCTCAATGAAGGTTCCAGTTTTCTTCCTCTTGAAATAAACAAGTATGTTTTTGTCTTTCAGAGGATCAGGAAAGTCTAGATGTTCGTCTTCAACAGAGCTTTTTCAAAAGATAAGCCAATCTTGGAAAAATGACTATCTTCCTGTCATTCTGCTTTGTCACTTCGTATATAGTTCTAAATCTGTCAATGTCTCGACCGTGATGCGTGACGAAGACTATCTTATTTGTGCTGGAAACTATCTCGTTGCTCTTTTCTTTAACCTTAGATTCGGAATAATTAGCCCGAGGTCTTTTTTCGACAATTCGCGTTCCCTCAGTAATCATGGCAGTTGGCTTACACTCACATGCTTTTGCGACGAATTCTTCCGTCATCTCCTTTTTTGGACCATGAGCTCTTAAATCTCCAGTGTAGATAATTTCTCCTTCCGAAGTGTGAATTATGAAGCCATAGGCTCCCGGTATGGAATGGTCTACGTGAATGGGTTCAACCTTTAACGGGTCAATTTCTATGGCGCTGCCTGTTCTGAATGTCTGGTAAGGGTGTTCTCCAAGTGATGATAAGGTGGTTTCCTCCATCGATTCTAGAAAGACTTGGTTCCTGATCCGCAAAACACTGGAATTTTCTCGTCTATGAAACATATGTGCGCTGTATGGTCGAAGTGGGCGTGTGAAAGAAAAACAGCATCAAAATTTGGCTTAGAATAACTTAGATCGGTGTACATTAGTTGCTTTTCGCTGTAGAGTCCCTTTAATTTCGGCATCAAACCAAACTCAAAGTAATCCTTTAAGCCACAAAGCCATCTTGGTCCAAGCGAACTAGTAAAAAAGTTTATTCCCATCGTAAAGGACTGCCCGAAATCAAAAAACACCTTTGCTTTTCCATCTTTCAAGAGAATTTTGTTTCCGCCTATCTCGTTTATTCCGCCATAGAAGGTCAAAGTCGTGGTTTCCATTTCTTTCCCTCACAAATTATATTCGTTAAGGACTAATATGGTCTTTTTTCACGGTTGCTTCTGCATCCCTCAATTTTTCCCCGCAAACATTTGAAATAACATAAAGGATATGTGGAGACGCAAAGAAACTGAAAACCTTAATGTACTTGGGGGACCTTACTTTTCGCACATTCACAATTTTTCCGCCAGCCTCCAAGTATCCTTCAATGAATGCTTTGGTTACTGCCTGTGTCGTCTCAATGGACGAAAGCAAAGCGTAACGTCCCGAATAATAGAGAAACTCCGCCAAGTCCCACGCTTGGTCTCCGCCTCTTTCAGCCTGCTCAAGGTCCACAAACCAGATTCTGCCGTCCTGACCGACTATGATGTTTTCGGGCTTACAATCCCCCAAAGCCACATCAAGCCCATGAATCTTAGCAATCTCGCTTCCAACCTGCTTGAGTATGCTAGTGAGTTTTTGATCTTCATGTTTTGACGAGTAAATCCTTTTAATTAGGTTCGCGAGGTTTTCGCCTTCAATATACTCCTGAAAAATCAGTTTTTCCTTCGGGCTCACATGAATAAGCAAAGGAACATTGCAGCCATTTTTTGCTAAGTAACGGTTTATGGAATACTCTCTTTCCAACCTCGACTTTCCACGAACCGAGAACCCTCTGGTGCCAATAGCCCACAACGCTAGCGGGAACCATTTCCACCCATACCAATCCTTAAAAGATTTCACCACAACCCTCCGTTCTTTACCTAACCTTTGAATTTTCAAAGCGTAGACAGCGTTTAATACACCCCCCAGCTTCTCAGGGTCTGCCTTTAAATCTCGGCTTTCAGGAAAGATTTTTCGCATAAAATCTTCAATGGTCACTTTTTCTGAGTAAGACACAAGTCCCAGCGAAGTAGGGATAAAGATGTATTTTTTCGTGTCTTCAAGTTCAGGTAGACGCATCATCTTAAGGCTTTCAGGGTCCATGAAACGTTCAACATACACCCCGTATTCATCCATCAGCGAACGCATCATTTTCGGGAAAACCTCTAAGCTGTGACGAAGCATTGATGCCCGTGCGTTCTTTAGAAGGGAAAGCGCGCGCCTTCTTCTTCTCTTAGCGGCATTGATGTGTTTTGGCAAGATTTTGACGTATCTATCAGTTTGTTCCACGATTCCCTCTTCAGCTGCCATTTTTAAAGCAGCATCGAACCCTTTCTTTATCGAGTGTAAGTTCTCAACTTTAGAGTCGCCCTCAAGTATCTTCAAAAATTTATACATTATGGGCGGATACAGAGATACTTTACGAGCCATCGCCTCATACATGAAATATTCAGGCTCAATCATGAGCTCATGAGACATTTCTGGATACCCAAGAACAAGGTTGTCGAGAATCTCGGTGACCAACCTTTTTTTCGCTTGAATCTCCTTTTGCCACAAAAAGTCTTCGTTAACCAAACTTTCGTAAGGCGTAAGCAAATTCTCGACTAAAAGCCCGCCTAACCAGTCGTTCTCAACGTCCTTTTCGAAGGTTTTCCTATCAACCACCAGAAGTGAAACTTCTCCGTCCTTAAGAGGTTTTACCCGATGCCTTAGAATCAGCTTCGGAGAATCAAGAATTAAAAGAACACTGAAGCCTCGTTTCTTGTCCTTAGGAATGTGTAGAAATGAATCATAACGTAAAGCAGCAACAATCTTCAGTTTTGATGCTTCTTCCTTACAAACTGTCAAAATTTCGTTCCGTTTTGAACCCTCCAATGAAAGACTGTTCATGCTTCAGGATCCCCGAAAACCCTTAAAAATAGAAAGTCTCTTTCCTATAAAGCCATTCGGTTTAGCCCAAAAAAGCAAACTACTAACAGACCAATCTAGTTTAAAAGGAATTATGAATGGCAATAACCACAATTACGCGTAGCTTTGTGTTATATTTAAGCAAACTTGTCTACTTTTTGTAATATCATACAATGAAGAGACTCCAATACCTAGCTAAGGCAGTTGAAACTGAGTACTGGATGCCTGGGCATAATTATTCGGAAATCATAGCGAAGGCTCTTGACGGTAAAGTCGAGGACGGAGACATCGTCGCGGTTTCTGAAAAAGCGTTATCAACAGCAAAAGGACGCATCATAAACGAAAAAAATGTGCAGCCAGGAAAAATGGCTAGACTGTTAACACGGTTCTGGATGAGAATTATCTGGGGATATTTCCTCGGACAGGCTTGCAGCCTAAAAAAAGAAAACGTAATGCGACTGCGAGCCTACCCGTTAAAGGAAGGAAGCGTTCACAAGCAGGTTGCCTTGTGGTATGCGGGTTTCCTGGAAGCTTTGCTTTGGGGTTCCGAAGGCGGAATTGACGCCAGCAATCTTCCATACTCGTTTGTTAGTTTGCCTCTTGACGATCCGTTCACTGCGGCTGAGGAGATCCGTCTTTACCTGAAGAAAATACTTGGTAAGAAGGTCGCAGTGATGATTGTGGACACAGACAAGACATATTCTTTCGGTGGATTCCATTTTACGCACAGACCGAAACCGCTGGGGGGCATTCGCACATTTGGTTTCGTTGCCTATGTTGTTGGAAGGATTTTGCGTTTGAAACGGAGGTCAACACCTCTGGCTGTTGCTGGTACAAAAATGGACATCGAAGCAGCCTTGGATTTCAGCTGAGGTTGCCCACAAGCGTCGAGGGTCAGGCGCTGGGCGAACAGTTTGGGTCATGGCTGATAAATTCGGGGTTGGTATTACTGAAGTAACTTGGAGTATGCTGAGAAACTTTAGGCACACGCCGATTATTGTCTTTAGACGTGACAGACTTCCAGACAGATGTATTGTCTAAGGAAATATCTTTACAAAAATCAGAATTGTCCGAGAGAGCCATCTTTTCTCGCAGCGTCGTATCCTATTTTGAAAACGTAAAGCGCGATTGGCGTTGCTATGACTGTGAAAATGAAGAGGCTAATAGTGTCGCTTAGGACCACTGGTGACGCAAGGTTTTGGTCTCCTTGAAGGCACAGCCTAATTCCGTCGAGAGAATAGGTTAAGGGAAAGATTTTGCCGATCCATTCAAGATACCATGGAAGAAGCTTCAGTGGATAAAAGACGCCTGAAACAAGCTGGGTCATCCAAGAGAACACCCACGTCAATGGATTTCCCTGTTTTGTCTTCATTATGACCCCTGCGCTCAGTACTCCAATCGCCATGTGACTAGCAATTAACAACGCTGAAAGTAGAATGGTTGAAAGCACAGATGCGATGCTCAATGTGAAGGTTGCTCCCAGAAGGTACCCGGCAAAGAACGAGATGAAAAGGAAAGCTGAACAAATTATGAAGAAGAAACAGGTCTCGCCGAGAAGAAACACTTTGAAATCGGTTGCGGATGAAAGTACTGTTTCCATTGTGCCATTAACCTGTTCCTCTCTGACGCTTTGGTTTATACTCTGAACAGCAAAGAAGACATACTGTTGGAAGGCTATGCCGATTAAAGCGAAGGTGAAGTAGCCGCCTGTTACGTATCCTGCGTCTTGAACCTGTTGTGAAGACGTAATTAACGAGAATAAGTAATAGGTCGCTACAAACAGCAGATTACCTGTGATGTCAAGCGTAATCCAGAACCTGTAGGTCCACCAAATCCTGAAGTCCCTAACAATGAACGAGGACACTACCCGATGGACCGGGTTCTTCCTGAGCAGAGTCTTCGCGGACATGAGGTCAATCAGTTTTTTGGGGTCCATCGTCAAATGCTCCTAGTATGTCGCCACGGTTCCTTCTCTTCTTATCCTGTCCATCCCCCACCTGAAAACCCGTAAACCAACTGGTAGAAAAACAAACGTGAAGATCACGAGAATAATGAGATCGCTTAAGACAGGAGGCGTCGTTAATGTTGCGCCAGTAAGGAGGACTCTTCGCGCCGCGTCCAAGGCATAAGTGTATGGCATAGCCCAAGCCATTCCGTAGAGAATCGGGTAGCCCTGTAGGTAGTTGAGTGGAAAAAGCACGCCTCCAAGAAACTCTGTTATGCTTGCTAGAAGGAAGGTCATTGGGTCTCCTTTTTTATAGACCAAGATTATTCCTGCTGCCATTATTCCGATGCCTGCGTCACTAACGATCATCATGATCAGAATTACGATGAAGGAGAAGACGGTTTCAACCGTTGTTACCATAGGTACATTCAGGACGAAAACTCCTATCAGCAAAGCTCCAAACATGAAATATGAGCTCACGAGGAAGCCTCGGATGGACTGGCCGATTATGTATGACCTCAGACTTAATCATCGAGGAAACTATGGGTTCTAAGGTTCCCTCCGCAACCTCGTGCTGAAGCGAATGGCTTATTCGGCTGATGCACATCCAAAGATAGTTAGCTGTCGCGATACCGATGATGGCGAATGCCAGCCAGGTGGTGTCTCCGTATCCGACTGAGAAGAACCTGTTGGCATCGACCTGCAGCCCCATGAACGAGTACATTGCGATTGAGGCCACTGTGCTTAAGGTTTCAGTGATTACCCATGTCTTGTAGGAGAGGAAAATTTTGAAGTTAGCCCAGAAGACAGCCCATGTGTGTGTCAACTCCGATGAGGGGCGTGGAAACTCTTCCCTGAAAAGGTCAACTATCTGCTCAATTTTCAAGGGTTCTCTTCCTCTCTGGTCAGTTTAACGAAGATGTCTTCGAACGACGGTTCAGACTGCCGTATCGCTGAAACTTTGATTCCTAAAGAGCGGATTTTTTCCGCTATGATGGGAATTGCCTCGTACTCGTTTTCGACTTGAAGTCGAATCACGCCGGAGGAAGCGTTGTTTTCTGTCTCTAGAATTTTTACGACAATAGGCATGTTGGCAAGGTTTTCAGCGATTTTCTTTATGTCAATATTGTCTCTAACTTCGACCTCGACGGCTCTTATGTCTCTCAACGTTTCCCTAAGCTGGGAAGGCGAGGAGTCAGCTATTATCTTGCCTTTCCTCATTATTGCAACCCTATCGCAGAGCTGCTCAACTTCGAACATGTTGTGGCTAGTGAAGATAATCGTCTTTCCAAGTTCAGTGTTGAGGGCTTTCAGCAATTTTCGAGTGTCCACAGCGCTTATTGTGTCCAACCCGATTGTGGGTTCGTCCATAAATAGAATCGGAGGATTGTGAAGCAGTGCCCTGGTAAGCATGACTTTGACCTTCATTCCGGTTGAGTATTCCTTGACTCAGCTTTTTCGTTCCTCGGTTAGCTCGAAAAACTCTAAAAGCGCATCGATCCTTTTGTCAGCAACCTCTCTGGGAACATTCTGAAGATAAGCGTAAAACCTAAGGTTGTCCTCAGCGCTAAGTCTCCAGTACAATGATCTGCCGCCTGTTTCGCCGTGGAACCATCCGAAGCTGCTTCTCGCATCGTATGATTGTTTCAGAATGTCGTATCCGTTGACTTTCGCTGTGCCTTCGTCTGGAAGAATTATGGTGCACAAAATTTTTATTAACGTCGTTTTTCCAGCGCCATTAGGGCCTAAGAGACCGAAGAATTCTCCCTTCTTGACTTTGATGTCTACTCGGTCAACTGCCCTAACCGACCGTTTTTGGCCTTTTTCTTTTGATTCGAATATTTTTGAAATCTGAAAGGTTTCAACAGCGTAGTCCAAGGAGTAATCCTCCTTTAAAATTTTTTATAACGCCTACAGCCAGCCTAAACATCACTTGGAACTAAAAAAATCTATTTACTTGTTCCTAATGCTGGTTTCTAAGGGACATCGTATTTTCACCGATTCCAAGTAGGCGCTTAATGATTCGAGTTTGCATATTTAAATTTTTCTGGTTACTTATTTTGCTGTGTTTGTTGGATTTTTTGGAAAGATTTACTTCTCTCTTAAGTTGTTTTATTGTTCGTATCACTGGTAAATTATAAAAGTGGTAAATTATTATCTTAGTATTTGCTGTTGTTGAGTTTAAGTTGAAGGGTTGCTGGAGGATTGTTTGATATATGAAAAGAAAGGTTCTGTGGGTCAGATTAGATTTAGCTGATAAAATTTCCATGATTTCAGCTCGAAGAGGGACACTTTACGACTACGTGAATGACATTTTTGAGCAAGCTATCAGAGCTGAGGAGTTAGGCTTAACGTTTAAGGACGTTCTTGACGACAGGTGGATGATTAAAACAGCGAGAGACGCTGGGTTTATAGTAGTTCCAGAGAAGATAGTATATGATTTGGCTGAGGTTTCAAAAAAACGCGTAGGCAAAGAAAAAATGACGGCTCTTTGGTACGAAACTGGACAGTGGTATGGACACTATTACGAAGAATTGAAAAAATTCGAAACTGCAGTCAAAAGGTATTTTTGGGATATTTCCGAATTCAAGATTTCAGAGGATGGCAAGAACGCAGTTCTTACCTGCCTAAGTTCAAAGTTCTCAGCAACATACACAGAAATCTTCAGTAAGTTTTTGGAGGGCGCCTTAAACGCACTTGGATATGGCCTAATTCAAAGCGAGGTTTCTAGGGGCATTATTAACTTAAAATTTTTGAAGTCGTCGGATAAGTAATGTCTGAACCTGATTCAAAGAAGCAGAAGCTCATAAGGGTACCCAGTAATCTAGTTAAAAGGCTAAGTCAGGATGCAAGCCGTCAAAGAAAAACCCTATACAGTTATGTTTCTGAAATTTTTGAGCAGGCAGTACGGGCTTATGATCTGAAGCGAAACCTTAAGGAGATTCTGGACATCTACGAGATTCTCGAAGTACCTAAGGAAGCAGGCACCATTTACACGCCTAGATATATTTTGGACTATCTAATACTGAAAACATTCAGCGAAAAAGGCGAGGAGCTGCAGCAGCTGTGGTATAATGCAGGTAAATGGTACGGAATATATTTGAAAGAAAAGTTCGAAAGACCGCTTGAAATTTTTCTAAGGTTGTTGCAGGAAGGCAGATGGGACCTAAACGAGGTAACCATGAAACACGATAAAGAAACGGTTCAGTTTAGATGTATCTCAGCCTTCACCTCTCAAGAAAGGTCGCTTCTGCTGCAGAACTTCATAGAAGGAGCAATGCACTCAATGGGATATAAGACTCAAGAAAAAAAATGCTTTAAAGGAATTATTCGCCTGAAATTTTCTTAATATGGCTTATCATGTGATACATTCGCCCCCCACATTTTCGGTGCCGTCTTCTGAGTGAGATTGTTAATGAGGGTCGAGGTGATGGATTATGTTCCTCTGTTTTTAGTTGATTCTATATCGGCATATCATTATCGGATATATTATTGTATTATTATATTGTGTTGGCTAAGATTGTTGTAGACAAAACGCAACAGATTGTTAACACAACATATAAATATCCAATCTAGAAGACAGTTCTACTACAAACTAAAAGAAGGAAAATGAAAAATGCAAAAGAAATCTAGAGTATTTGCTACACTTATTGTTGTACTAATGATGGCATTACCATTACTTTCCATAATACCAGTATCGGCAACGATAACTGGCAAACCAACGCTCCTTAAAGTAACTTCTCATACAGAAAATGCTTGGAATTCCCTTGTTCCTGGCGGTTATGCTACCGGTAGTGTTATACAAACACACATTAACTCTTATGATTCAGGAGATCTTGTAGCTATTAACATAACAGGCATGACAATAACTGGTGCACAAGTCTGGCTTTACATATCTGAAACAGGCGGAGCTACCATAGATCCCGGTGATGTATGGTATGCAGGTCCGTTTGCACTCAGCAGTATTATAGCTTCAGTACCATCGGGCAATTATTCAAAAACAACTGACGCCAAATCTGGTCAGAGGTTCTGGCTTGGCAACAACTTGATAATTGGACCCTTACCAGCTGGAAGTACTGTACCAAGAGGCGTCAATTACTACATAAAGATAGTTGACGTCTTACCTTCAGCGAGCATACCATCAAGTGATGTTGCGGTCTCAGTGAACCAATGGAAACCCTACGAATCAATAACAATCACTCCATCCTCTGGACCAGTAGGAACAACAGTTACAGTCAAGGGTATGGCTTGGGACAACACAAAGAAACTGAATGTATCTTATGCTAATTCCAATTCAGCGTACAACACCAGTAGTTATTCCACTCATAACACCATACACGAATGGAACCTTTACTGCTACATTCGTCGTTGCAGAGAGTAAGTTATTCAACGCTGAAACGACAAAATACGTGAACGCCTACTATAATGGAACTGTAAGTATTCTCGCCACAAAGACATATACTGAGAACGAAAGAAGGTGGCTACAAGTAAATACTTACCTTGGCATGGGTGGCGCACAAGGTAACGGTTATGTTGATGGCAGCGTCAAAGTTAGTGCAGTCATCTATGTATCAGTCAACTTCACCAACCCTGGCGGTACAGCTGCTCTGTATTGGGATTATGGGGCATCAACACAAGTAACACTCATATCTGGTATTACCGTGAATAGTGTAACTGGATTCTTCAACGTCAGCGTTACAGTACCCGTATCGCAGATGGGCATACACACAATAACGTTAGTCGACCTTACCTACAACATGAACGCAACGGTAACTGTGGTACCAACCTTAATCCTTACCCCCTCAAGTGGACCAATTGGCACATCTGTTGTTGCTTCTGGATACGGATTCCCATATACAAATGATAATAATGTAACCATTATATGGGATTACACCGATGCTCTTGCAAAGACTACAAATTCGAATTTGGTATACAAAGTTTACACAGGCGCAAATGGCCAGTTCGTTTCACCTGCATTCACTGTTCCTACTACTGTGGGAGGAGACCACGATGTCAGTGCTGTCACAAATGAATACTTCAAACATACTCTAATGCTACCTTTACCGTAACGATTCTGTTAACCATCTCACCCGCTTCACCTATAAACAACGGAACTGAGGTAACTATAACAGGAACAGGCTTAGCGTATCCTGCTTACTACGACCTATGCGTAGACTATTCCAAGGACTTCTTTACCAACTCCTCGTCTGGTTACCCGAAATACTTCATGGGCTCCAGCAAAGGAGAACTGTCAGCATTTAAGATAGTAATTGGCGCTGGCTTCAATCCAGGCGCACACGTCATAGCGCTCTATAAGATGGGAGTATCAAGCGTACTTCCTACACTTGATTCGTATAAGCTGTTTACAGTTGTCGGAGAAGCAGAAAATGTAATCTTGGACAAGCTCACCGCTATTGATACTACATTAAACAGCTTAAAATCCTACGTCAATAGCACCAGCACCGGCTTACCATCCCTAAAGACCCAATTAACTGCAATCCAGACCGCAGTTGCTGACGCCCAGTCTGCGTTAACAACTCAAATAAGCGGATTATCCACACGACTAGTAAGCATCGAAACCTATGCTCAAACCGCTTCCACTCAAGCTGCAACCGCAGCCTCCGCAGCTTCAGTAGCATCCACAGCTGCAACAGCTGCCAAAACAGCTGCCGAAGCAGCTTCTGCCACGACTTCGACAATCTCAACAGCCGTTTACGGAGCAATAGTCCTATCACTCATCGCAGCACTAGCATCAATCGTAGCAGTAATAACCCTACAAAAGAAAGTGGCATAAAATAGCCCACTCTCTCCCCTTTTTATTTTTTTAGTATTGAGTCAGGGAACTTTCTAAATTTTAATAGTCGCACATATGAACTTAGAGTTACCAAAGAATCTTGAATTAGTGAAGTAACACATAATGACTGCGAGTAAACTGCTAGCTAACTAAACCTTAACATTCCCTTTTTCTTTAGCCCTGGCCGTGAAGAGATAATCAATAAATATACATGAAACAATCTTCTTTGAAAAGAGGAGATTCGTTTTGACCAACGTAGTAGCCATAAATGGTAGCCCGAAGATGGAGAAGGGTAGGACTGCAAAGATTCTGACGCCCTTTCTCGAAGGCATGCAGAAGGCTGGAGTGACGGTTGAACTGTTTTATGCGAGGCGCCTAAATATCAAGCCCTGCGACGGAGACCTTTACTGCTGGAACAAGAAGCCCAGTGAATGCTACATTAACGACAGCATGCAGTCCCTTTATCCAAAGTTGCGCGAAGCAGACATTCTCGTGCTGGCCACACCCGTCTATGTCCCTTTGCCCGGTGAAATACAGAACCTTATCAATAGGCTTGTCCCCCTTATTGACCCAGTTCTCAAACGGCAAAATGGTCGCACACGCGCGAGGTTCCGCTCTGATGTCAAGATCAGCAAAATTGTGCTTGTGGCTTCGAGTGGCTGGTGGGAAATGGGCAACTTCGGAACTGTCCTTAGGATTGTAAAGGAACTGGCGAAGGACTGTAACGTTGAGTTCTCAGGAGCACTACTCAGACCCCACTCTCAATATATGGAAGAGAACCCAGAAAAAGCCGAGGAAATCTTTCAGGCAGCAAGACAAGCTGGTTACGAGCTCGTGAAAAACGGAAGGATGTCCAAAAGCCTCCTCACGATAATCGGTCAACCACTCACCTCGCAAGCACCCTGATTGAATCAAGATTCGAGAAACATCCGCGAAGCGGAAAACTCAAAATATCCCAAAAAAAGCAAGCTTATAAGTTTAATCCATGGAGCCGGGGATGGGATTTGAACCCATGTACAGCGAGTCTGCAGCCCGCCGCCTAAACCGCTCGGCCACCCCGGCGCTTTGACATAAACTGTAGTTGCGGGTTTTATAGAACCTTTTGGTTCTGTTTCTTTTAATATTCCTTTCGGAAACTTTCTGTTTTTTGTTTCTTACTTAGTTCAACGGTTGAATGGTTCCTGTGCTTTTTTACATTTTCACTATTTGTGCGTGGAGGACGCCGCAGATTGTGATTACGGCTTCAGGGTGGACGTAGCCTTTTTCGATGGCTTTTTTGACGACATTGCTTCCAACGAGGTTGACTATTGTGGATTGCTTAACGAGGTTCAAAGCTTCGTCGATGCTTGTCTTGACACCCTTATAAAAGTCTTCTTTAACCTCAAAAGCCACGCCTGCCTCTTGAAAGGTTTTTCCCAAAATCTCGGCGTCGCAAATGGCTAGAAGAACTTGTCTGCCCCACTTCCGCAGGTTGACATAGGCTTCCAAGTTCGGCGCTTCCGCTTCGTTCTCTGCCTTACGCGGGTTTAACGGATGACCTGGCTCCGCACGCTTCGCATACGAGGAAGTAAAGTCGTTTTTCCCTCACGATTTTTGTGTCAGGTCTTTTACACACTGGACACATGATAAACCCGTCCACGTACCTTTTCAGCAATCCACCGAACGTGTCAGTCCCGAATTTCCCATGAAAAATCGCTCTGTTGCCATCCATTATTCCAGCAGTCGCCAATTCCTTGGAAAGGAACCTTAACACGTGAACTGGGTCCCTGTTCAGTATGTCGCAGGCTTCTTTGAAGTTTTGGAAAATTGTTCTTGCGCCGAAAGTGGTGCAGATTGGCCGGGGAACCTCGAACCGTTCATGTTTTGGAGCTTCCTGCGGCAGCTCACCGTAAGCTTCGTCAAGTATTTTCTCGTAATCCAGAGTCATAGTCCATCACTTCTATAATCATGGGAAACTGGTAAATATGCTTACCTAACCAATTTTGATGATTTTTTTGGAATTACGGTCAACTGAAATAAAAGATTTATTAAGTCTCACCTCAATGAGTGAATCGGACGAGTCTGAAAAAAAGATTCTCTTTAAGGATGGCTGGTTCGATGAAGAAGTTTCAAGACTTCAGCACGTGGTTCGACGATACGCTGTTCAAAGCGGAAATTATGGACAACAGGTACCCCGTCAAAGGCTTCGCCGTGTACAAATCGTGGGGAGCAAAAATAACAAAAAAAATAACCAATATGCTTGAAGACCAGCTTGACGCAACAAGCCACGACCCGATGCTTTTTCCAGTAACCATATCGGAAGATGATTTCGCCAAGGAAGCTGAACACATCGAAGGCTTCACCGCTGAAGTTTTCTGGATAACGAGTGCTGGAAAAAGGAAGCTCGAAAGAAGAATGCTGCTGAGACCGACTTCTGAAACCGCCATGTACCCCATGTTCGCCCAGTGGATCAGGTCTCACGCTGACCTTCCGCTGAGGATTTACCAAAGCGTATGCGTCTACAGGTACGAAACCAAGGCAACACGCCCACTGCTGAGGATGAGGGAGTTCCTGTGGAACGAAGCTCACACAGCACACGAAAACGGGAGTTCAGCTGAAGAGCAAGTCAAAGAGGCGCTTAGGATTTACGTTGACATTTTTGGGCGGTTGGGGCTTTCGTATTATATGCTTAAGCGTCCCGACTTCGACAAGTTCGCCGGAGCAGTTTACTCGGTTGCCTTTGACGCTTGGAACCCTGACGGAAGGGTCAACCAGATCGGCACGGTTCACAACTTGGGCGAAAATTTTGCTAAAGCCTTCGAAATCACGTATGAAGACACCGAGGGAACGCGGAGGAACGTTTCGCAGACCTGTTACGGGTTTGGCATAAGCCGTGTATTAGCTGCTGTCATAGGTCAGCATGGCGACGACCACGGCTTAGTGTTGCCCCCGGAGGTTGCTCCCGTCCAGGTTATTGTTGTTCCAATTCATTACAAAGAATCCGAAGGCAAGGTCGAAGCCTACGCGAAAGAAGTCTACGAAGGCATCAAAAAGGCGGGATTCAGAGTCAATATGGATAGTGGAGAAAAGACGCCGGGAGAAAAGTTCTACCACTGGGAGATGCTCGGCGTTCCAGTGAGGGTAGAAGTGGGACCGAGGGACCTGAAAGAGAGGCGCGTGACGATTTCTGAACGTGTCAGTCTCAAAAGAAGCTCCGTTGACTTTGACAAGGCAGTCTCCGCTGTCACAGAAATTTTTGGCTCCTTGACCGAAAATCTGCAAAAGAAAAGCCGTTTAACCCTTGAGGAGATGACTACCAACGTCAGGGACATGGGTTCGCTGAGAAAAGCAATTAACGACAGAAAGATTGCTCGAGTCTGCTGGTGCGAGGACGTGGGATGCGCTGAAACCATCAAAGAGGAGTCAGGCGGCGAAATCAGGGGGCACAGAATCGACGTTGAAGAGAAGCCTGACTCAGACTGCGTTGTCTGTGGAGGAAAAGCCGAGAAAGTCGTCTACATAGCGAAAGCTTACTAACAAAAAATCAACCCAAAATCATTCAGTCCGAGCCTGAGTCAAGATAAAAATGGAGAACTGCCGAGTGGAAAACGCGATGCTGAAAAGTCTTAACATAATCGTTCTTTTGAAGCAGGTTCCCGACATCGAGAAAGTTAGGTTCGACTACGAAAAAGGGCGTCTAGACAGAAGTTCCGCAGGCGCCGTCATTAATCCTTTCGACCTGAACGCTTTGGAGGCAGCTGTGCAGATTAAGGAGCAAACAGGTGGCATCGTAACCGTTCTTAGCATGGGACCTCCGAAGGCGGAGGAGGCTCTCAGGGACGCTTTGGCGAGAGGCGCAGACAGGACTGTTCTTCTTTCTGACGCGAAGTTCGCTGGGGCAGACACGTTGGCCACCTCTTACACTTTGTCATGCGCAATCAGGAAAATTGAAGCGTTTGATTTGGTCGTTTGCGGAGAGAAAACCATTGACGGAGACACGGCGCAAGTTGGACCTGAAGTGGCTGAGTTTCTCAACGTTCCACACGCAGCATACGTCGAGGAAATTCGAAAAGTAAACGCAGTAGAAATAGTTGTCAAGTCCAGATTGGACGAAAATTGCCTTTTGGTTCAAATGCGTTTTCCCGGGCTCATTACCGTAACCAAAGACATCAACAATCCCCGCCTACCCACACTAAAGGACAAGCTGAAGTCAAGAAAAGCCGAGGTTACAGTTTGGACTGCAAACGACCTGTCAGGCTTAGCCAACGAACAGCTTTTCGGTCTTTCGGGTTCACCGACGTGGGTCGCAAAGGTCTACGCTCCTTCAATGGGGAAAAGGAAGGGACAAATCGTCGAAGGAACAGCTGAAGAGAAGGCGAAGAAGGTCGCGGATGTTATGGCAGATCTCAATGTGTTAAGGTGAACGATGGTGTCAGTCTCAGGCAACATTCTGGTTTTCGCTGAACAAAACGACAACGTAGTTCATCCTGTGACTTACGAGCTGCTTGGGAAGGGAAGATGGCTTGCTGATAGGTTAGCTGTGGAACTGTCAGCTGTTCTGTTGGGGCATGGTATTCGGGACAAGGCTGTTGATCTTGTCCATTACGGTGCTGACACGGTTTATGTTTTTAACCATCCGTTTCTTGCGGAGTTCGACATGATTCAGTATTCGCGCAACATTGTCAGGCTTGTTGAGGAAACGAAACCAGACATCTTTTTGTTGGGTGCGACCCGCCTTGGAAGAAGCTTGGCGCCGAGGATTGCTGCTGCCTTGAGAACGGGGCTTACAGACTGACTGTGTCGACTTGGACTTGGATGAAGGAGGAAACTTGGTTCAGGTCCGTCCTGCCTTCAGCGGCAACATCATGGCACAGATAAAGACCAAAACGAGACCTCAGATGACGACGGTTCGGTATAAAGTCATGAAAGCCAACCTGAAGGACCCGAACAGGAAAGGCGCAGTGACAGTGAGGGATGCTGAAATCGTAGATGACACAGGGATGCGGATACTCAAGAAGACAGGGGCAGACGAGGTTAACCTTGCCGAGGCGGAAGTCATCGTTTCAGGCGGAAGAGGCTTGAAAAGCCCAGAAGATTTCGCTCTTCTCCGCGAATTAGCGCAAGTTTTAGGTGGAGTTGTCGGTTCAAGCAGACCCCTCGTTGACGCTGGCTGGATAAGCAGAGACCACCAGGTTGGGTTCAGCGGGCACACGGTTAAGCCGAGGGTCTACGTTGCTTGTGGAGTTTCGGGTTCTCCTCAGCACTTGTTCGGGATGAGGGACTCGGACACGATTATCGCCATAAACAAGGACCCTTCGGCTCCGATTTTTAACGTTGCAGACTACGGCGTCGTAGGCGACATTTATGAGGTTATTCCATTATTAATTCGGGAACTAAAATCTATAAAGGAGAGGAGAATGCAGGATGAACGTAAGTGAAAAAGACCTCAAAAAAGAGTTGACAGTGGCTGTCGGGAAAGAATGGGTTGTCACTGAACGCGAGTACATGGAAAGCTACCTCAGGGACGAAACGCCTGAACCTGTTCGACCCTTGGCTGCGAGTAACCTAGTTCTGGTGAAGCCCGCATCAACCATCGAGGTGTCGCAGGTCCTAAAGGTTGCGAATGCAAAAAGGGTTCCCGTTTTTCCTGTTGGCGGACGAACTGGGCTTGTTGGCGGATCGGTGCCAACTGAACCCGGCATAATCTTGTCTCTGGAAAGAATGAATAAATTGGAAATTGACAGGGAAAACTTGATGGTGGTCGCTGATGCTGGGGCTACGCTGGGCGACTTGTTCAAGGCTGCTGGTGAAGCTGGTTTGTTTTTTCCTCCCCATCCGGGAGACGAAGGTGCGCAGGTCGGCGGGTTGATTGCCACGAACGCTGGCGGGGTGAGGGCGGTGAAGTATGGGGTGATGCGGAACTACGTGAAGGGCGTTGAAGCTGTTCTGCCAACAGGCGAGGTGCTATGCTTGGGGGGCAAACTAATCAAGGACAACGCTGGCTACAGTCTCCTGCATCTTGTTATTGGGAGCGAAGGGACATTGTGCGTGGTAACTAAAGCCACGATTAAGCTTCATCCAAAAAGCGAATACGGTGCAACGGTGATCGTGCCCTTCAACAGTCGCCACGATGCGTTGCGGGCTGTCCAGAAGGTTCTGCTTTCAGGCGTGTTTCCGCTTGCCATCGAATATGTGGAGCCAGCCGAGATCAACAGGTCCGCTGAGCACCTGAACGAGAAATGGCCAGTTCAAAAAGGCAAAGCGCAGCTCATAATCATACTCACGGGGGAAAGCGAAGAGGAGCTGCTTCATGCCTGCGAAAAGGTTTCATCTTCATGTGAAGAAGGCAATGTTGGGGAGCCTGTTCTCGCCGAAACCAGGGAAGAGCAAGATAGAATTCTTAAGATTAGAAGCAACATTTACACGACCCTTAAGCCTCAGCTGGTTGACATTCTAGACGTGACTGTGCCTCCGAGCAGGCTTGGGGACCTGATGGACATTGTTGACGAGATTGCCACGAAATATGGCGTTCACCTGCCTGTTTATGGGCACGCTGGCGACGGGAACCTGCATGTTCACGTGATGAGGGAGAAAGGCAAGGCTTCGGACTACGTGGCAAAGGTTAAAGGCGAAATTTATGACGCTGGAGTCAGTATGGGAGGCGTCGTCACAGGCGAGCACGGAATAGGCGCGATCAGAACCGAACAGTTGGCTTTGACAACAGGTGAGAAGGAGTTCAACCTCATGAAGGAGATCAAGAAGCTTTTCGACCCGAACAACATTCTTAATCCAGGAAAGGTCCTTCGTTTAGGCTAGAAGAAAAGGATTCGTAATTTTTTCTTTCCCGATTGTTGTTGTTTCTCCGTGCCCCGAATAGACGAAGGTTCGGTCAGGCAGTCCTGCTAGTTTATTTTTTAGTGACTGTATTATGTCTGGTAGGAGGCTAAGCTAAGTCACTATTTTTTTAAAGCTTCCTTCGTCTAAACTATTGAGTATTTACAGTTGGGTTACATTGTTTTGGCTTAGGCTGTAGACAACCGCGATGTTGTGTTGGTTCAGAAAAGTTTAAAAGAACCGTTATAGACAAAATTTGGCTAACTGTTACTTGGGGGGCTTCAATGGAATTTTGTCCAAAGTGCGAGACCCGTCTCGTGGCTAAACGGAAAAAGGACGGGAAAGGCTGTTATCTTGTCTGTCCTAAATGCAGTTATAGGAAGTCAGTGGAATCTGACGTTTGCACGCAGAAGGTTGCAGCTCCCAAGCCTCGAGACCATCTAGTAGTCATCGGCAAGAAGGAACAGAAGCTTCAGACGCTTCCAACGACCACGATTGAATGCCCAAAATGCGGAAACAACGCCGCATACGTCTGGCAAGTACAAACAAGGGGAGCAGACGAATCCTCAACCCAATTCTTCAGATGCACAAAATGCAACTACACATTCAGAGAATACTCATAAACTATGTGCATTCGAATCTAAGGGCAAAATAATCAAAGTCTGTTTTGAGCTAGAGAAACTAGGATACTCCAAAGCCTACCTTGAGACAATGCTAAGGGCATTAATGTTCTTAGCTAATAGAATGAACTTGGATAATTCAAGCGATGTCTCAATATTCATAGCTAGAGGAAAATGGGCAAGTAGCTACAAAGGAAACTTATGCGACTTCTATCAGCACTATGTCAAGTACAATGGTTTAGCTTGGAATAAGCCAAAGTACAGAAGAGACCACAAGATTCTTGTAGTCCCAAAAGAAGAGAAAGTAAACCTTATGCTTGGACATGCTTCAAGAAAGTATGCACTAATCTATTCAATCATCAAAGAATGTGGACTCAGACCAATAGAAGTAGCAAACCTCACACTCAGAGACATTGACTTAGAGAAAGGAACAGTCTCAGTATACTCAGCAAAGTACGGCAACCCTAGAATATTAAAGCTAAAACCTCACACTCAATGTATGTTAGTTGAGCATGTAAAGAGACACAGCTTCAACTTAAACGACAGAATCTTCCTAAAGTCTTCCACAATCAGCAACACCTTTGAAAGACTGAGAACTAGCTTAGCTAAGAAGATGCATGACTCAGAGCTTAAGAGAATAAGACTCTACGACTTAAGACACTACTATGCTTCAATGCTGTACTAGCTCAGCAAGCAAGATAACAGACAGTAAAAATGTGCTCAAACTGCTTGAAAAAATTGGTGTAGATAAAGAAGCTGTTAACAAGGTACGAGCCAGTTTAGTTGCTATTGAACTATGATTTTTCAATGCATAGAATTAAATTCTTAGACCTTGGGTCAAGTCAGCTAGCTTCTCAGGTTCTAGAGACTTGCTAGCTCTTAGGACTTAATTCTACTCTTAGAATTTTTTCTTCATAGAGAACTGTGTGCATGAAGAGTACATATCATGTAGCTGAGCTTCAATGCTAGTCACTACTGTCTGGTAGTCCAGTTTTCTGATTAGTATTAGTTTTTCACAAAACACTTCTTTGTTAATACAAATTTTTATTTATGTCCTTTTCAACAAAAGATATAGTAATCGGTCTATTCACTTTGCCATACGAGTTTATTTTATAACGAATATAAAGGGGGGAATAAAATGAGTGAAAAGAACGTTGTAAGTAGAAAAGTCGTCGGGCTAGTAATACTGTGCATAATTTTAGCAGTCGGTTTATTAGGAATGGCAGTAGCAGTGAACAGAAAAGATAGTTACATTCAAAGTATAGATTTTCAAATTCAAATTCTTACTAACCAAAAGAATCAACTACAAAGTTGGCTGGATCGGAATGAAACTCTACTAAGCTATTTACAAACATGGCTTGATGAAAACATTACATATTATAATACTCAAATTGATTCACTGAATTCGCAAATATTGGTACTCACGGATCAGAATAATCAATTGAATTCGCAAATAACAAATCTACAGAACCAAATATCCGATCTAAATACACAAGTCTCTTTATTGACTACTCAAATTACAAACTTGCAGAATCAAATTAATACTTTAATAACACCAAAACTTATTGGTGTGAATTTGAAGGGTGATGACAATGGACCGTTTTGGGACAAACTGTATCTTAAAGTCTATGGATACGTCTGCAATGTCGGAACAAATACTGCTTATAATTCTAAGATTCATGTAATACTCTATCAAAGTGGTGGAGTTGTGGCAAACGATACATACATAACATTAGGCACAATAAACGGAGAATCTTGGATAAGTGTAGATTCAAAAGTTTACTTTGATGGACCTGCTTTAACAGGATGGAATTTAACACTAGAATGGACTAGCTAGAGTGGTGAGTAATTCAGCTATACTGAACGAGACATAAAAATGTCTAATACTTTTTCGGTGTTTTCTTTCCATATACTGCCTTTTGTGGAAGGTAAAAGCCCTTTCTGTCCCGCTTGATATCAAGCTAGCTAGCCACTAAAATTTTTATAGTGATTTCTATATAAACAATAAGGGAGAAGAAATGAAATATTCGTTTCGTCCTTCCGAACTAAATAATTGGAAAGCTCGAATAACCGAAAGACTTGTTTCTCTATATATATCAAATCAATTGATGCCTAGACTTAGAAAGGAAGGATTCGATTTAATTTATTTTGAACATATGCCTTTACCTCCGGGCTTTATTGTAAGAGTTGCATTAATGGGAGAAAGAAACATAGATTGGGAGGACGATTCAACAATTATTTCCTTTAAAAGTGGAGAAAAAGTAATGAGAGACTAACTAGCTAACTTCACTAGTTAGAGTTAGAGCCTCTACTCTTAGAGACTTGCAGAAATTCTACTCTTAGAATCAAAGCTTAGAGTAAAGTCAGCTCACACGATGCTACATATTTAAAGGAGTTTGATAGAGATATACACGCTAAAAAGGGGAAAAAGAGAGAATGTCAAGTATTCCAGAAGCTAATACTAATGAGCCAAAACAAAATGCAACTACACATTCAGAGAATACTCATAAACATAGTTTAATAATTAAATCAATAATCGCTAGTTAAGATTCAAACTGAACCAGCAATACAAAATTGTTTAAATTGTGGTTTGTCTAAAACATTTAAGTAATCTAGGTGCATTGAATTATAGAAACACACACAATTATCGAACGGTGAATAGGTCATGTTCAAAATTAGGATGTCTGACGCGAAGCTTCTGAGAGACGCGGTCACAGCTATCTCGACACTTATTGACGAAGGCACGTTCGTCGTAGGCACAGAAGGAATCAAACTCAGAGCCATGGACCCTTCACGCGTAGCCATGGTCGACTTTACTATGCAGAAAACAGCCTTCGACGAGTATGTTTCGGACCAGGAAACCAAAATTTGCCTGAACTTGGGCGAGCTGCTGAAGCTCCTCAAAAGGGCAGGAAAAGACGAAGCCGTCGAGCTCTATCTGGACGAAACCACAGGACAATTCGTGATGACGGTTAAAGGAAAATACATCCGCACATTCAGGATGCCAACGCTAGAGGCAACCGAAGAAGAGCAGGGATTACCAAAAATCACATTCAACTCGAAGATTACTTTAACGACAGACGGGCTTCGCCAATCGCTCGAAGACGTTGCGCTAGTAAGCGACCACGTCCGCGTGGAAACCGACGGCGAAAACATGGCGATGAACGCCAAAGGAGACATCATGGGAGCAAGCATAGAACTCAAAAAAGGCAGCGACGCGCTGTTGTCTGTTGAGGTAACGGAACCTTCGAAGTCAACATTTCCTTTGAGCTACCTTTCGGAGATTGTTAAGGCAGCGGTTGCCACCTCCGACATTGTGACGCTCGAGTTCTCGAACGACATGCCCATCCGCCTCGACTTCAAACAAACCTACGATGGCACGTTAGTCTATTACTTGGCGCCCAGAATAGAAGTCGAATAGTAAGGTCACATTCCAATTTACGAAGGATTTGTAAAGGAAGGTAAGATTGGCACCAAGAATCGAGTTGGCTAAGTACCCGTTCGTTCTGGACGCAGCTGAAGAAGTTAAACGGTTAGACTTGGACGTTACGAACCTTGAAAACCCAAGCCTAAAACCGATTGTTGACAGAGCCCAGAACCGAATAGACGAAGCTCTAAAAACTAGTCCGCCACAGGTCAGTTACCTTCCGCGAGAAGAAGGCATAGAGATTCCGTCTTTCCCCGTGGCTATCATTCTGGTGGCAGCTTCGAACAACGATTACATCAAAAGACGTTATGCTCTTGCTGAAGCAAGACGGGCGTACGAGCTTCTGCAAGAAGAAGACAAAGAAAAAATAATTGAGGTCGCAAAAGTTTTCAACTGGAAAATAAGAAGTCCCATCCAGCCTGTTGGCTACAGAAGGTTCGACTTCGCCCTTTTTTTCACGGATTTCCTGCGTAACGCCGAGGTTTTTCATGAAGACGAATGGAAGCTTGTCAACCGAACCCTCGTGAACAGCGAGGTTTACCTCAACAAACGCGAGGCAGCACGGCTTCTCCAAGAGGAAATCAGGAAACGCATCGAAAAACGGCTCAGCATAAATGTGAGGTCCATGCTTCCCGAACCGATTCTTCAACGCATCGACAATCTAAGCCTAAAATACGCTGACCGCATGGAAAAAGCTCGGCTCACAATGTTTCCCAAAGAGGTCACAAACGAAGCCTTTCCGCCGTGCATCCAAATATTCTATGGCTCCGCAAAAACTGGAACCCACATTTCTCACCTTGGCCGTTTCACATTGACCTCTTTTCTAATAAACGTGAACATGAAACCTGAGGAAGTCGTGAACCTTTTCCGCGCCTCAGCAGACTTCAACGAGAGAATGACGAGGTACCAAGTTGAACACATAGCAGGAGACAGGGGCTCCCGAACCAAATACAGGTCGCCGACATGCGACACCCTGAAGACACACGCCCTGTGCCCCGGTCCTGATGAGGTGTGCAAAACTATCCGAAGCCCCCTTAGGTACTACGCGCGAAAGACGAGAACGCTTAAGAAGTAAGTCTCCGCTAACTAGCAGTGAAAATGGACTCTCAAACTTTTATTCGCCAAAAATTCGCCGAGTTCTACGAAGAAAACGCAGTAAAAATCGAGGCGCCACCATCAATCAAACAAAGAGAATTCGGGTTCATGATTTTCAAAGAAAACATAATGGTCAGGCACAAAGGCTTCACGAACTCGGATGCGCTCAGGGCATATGTGAAAGAGGTCGTTCCAGCCCACGCGTACCACTCAACAGCCTACTACGAGACGCCCGAAGAAAGGATGGAAAACAAGGGTTGGCTAGGCGCTGACCTGTACTTCGACATCGACGCAGACCACATCGCTACGAAATGCAAAGAAACCCACGACTCATGGACTTGCAAAGACTGCGGATTCAGCGGCAAAGGCCAACCCGACGTTTGCCCAGCCTGCGGAAGCAGAAGGTTCGACGAAAAAATCTGGCCATGCGACGAATGCCTAGGCTCAGCAAAAAAAGAGACAATCAAGCTTGTTGACATGTTAACAACCGAATTCGGATTTTCCACAGAAGAAGTGGAAGTTTCCTTCAGCGGACACCGAGGCTACCACGTTCATGTCGTAAACGCCGTTATCCGAGAGCTGGATGCGGGCGCCCGAAAAGAAATCGTCGACTACATCACAGGAGTTGGACTAAATATGTCTCTGTTCAGCCTTGTCGAGGTTGTTTCCCGTGCACCAGCAAAAACAGTCAGTTCTGCCCTAAGCGATTTTGGATGGCAAGGCAGAATCGCGAAAGGCGCATACGAGTTCTTGAAAACTGCGACCGTGAAAGAACTAGTGAGCCTTGGATTGAAAGAGAAAAGGGCAAATGACCTTTTTTCAAACAAGCAGGTCGTCCTGAAAAGTTGGGAGAAGAATGGACCTTGGCGGATAATAAAAGGCGTGGGCAAGGAGGAACTGAAGCTGTTCATCAACCACGCAGTTGAAGGGCAATCCGTAAAAATTGACACGATGGTTACAACCGACATTCACAGGCTGATCCGTCTGCTCAACAGCCTTCACGGAAAAACGGGGTGGCTTAAAGTTTCGTTTCCGACATCAAACATCGACTCTTTTGATCCGCTCAAAAGTGCAGTTGCATTCAAAAGGGGAGAAGCCACAATATATGTAGAGAAAACCCACAAGTTCAGGATTGGGGATGAATGGTTTGGCGGATACGAAAAACAAAAGGTCGAGTTGCCTATGGCGGCAGCAATCTTCCTCTTATGCAAGGACGCAGCTAGGTTGGTGGACTAAACTTGTACAACCAGATTTTTGAAGCGTGGAAAAAAGAAAAAGAAAACGCTGAGTTCCAGCCCCTACCAAAAGGATTCTACGCTAATTTGGCTGAGTACATAAAAAAGCTCCGAGAAGAAAGACGGATGCTTGACGAAAAAACAGTCAAGGGCAGGCTTCTGCAGCAGGAAGAAGAAAACGTAAAACGCATGGCTGAGGAGCTCGTTCAAACCCGCCACGAAAAAATGGTCCGCACAGTCTCAAAAGGCGAAATCCTGCCTTCAGCAACGCTGACTAAGGAGGAAGAAGGCCTCTACAGAAATGTTTCCGCGCAGACAGATTCACTCCAATCGTTCCTGAAAGATGTGCTGCTGGGTCGACTGCCACAGGAAACAGGCAAAAACTCGCCCGGACTGATGGTTGTTAGGATTCTTCAAGAAATCCCTGAAATAGTGGGAGCGGACATGAAAACCTACGGACCGTTCAAACCCGAAGATGTCGCGACGGTTCCGAAAGAAAACGCCAAAACCCTCATCAAACAAGGCGTGGCAGCAGAGGTTGAAACTCGATAGGCAAGTTGTTTCAGAATCAATTATTGCTGCTTAAATCCTTGAAAAGGTTTTTACAAATTCCAAAAACTACACATTAATAATATATACAGTTTTTGGCTTAGGCTAGAAATCTAGATGTTACTATCATTATTGCGAAGGCAACTGCGATGCTGATTGCCCAAGCAGCCTTGTTCCACCAGAACACTTTTGCCCCGTCCAGAATGCCTAAAGGAATAAGGTTAAAGACGGCTATCCAAATGGCGAGGGATGCACACCTGATTAATAAAATACCTGAGCTGCTGGGAATCAGAAAATATGAACCAAACAATACGCCCGCAAGCCCTATGCTTGTTAATGGACCCGCAAGCGCCGTTATTCCGATGATTTTTTTGTCCGCTGCACCAGCAATATTAACAGCACCCGGCGAAACAATCTTGATCAGGTTCAAAGGTATCGTCATTAAAGTGAAAGCTGCACCCAATGCGCTTATGCGAAACTCAGCCCAGAGCCCAAATTGTTTGGCAACCGCTTTGTGCGCCAGCTCATGAGACAGAAAAATAAACGTGAAGAGTGCAGCTGAAACAAACGTGTTAACGGGGTCAGAGAAGATACGGAAAACCCAGTCTAAGCCACTGCTACCCCAAGAAAGCCCAACAGCCATAACTATCAACGCTCCCGCGGCTAAGTGAATCATCTCGGTGCTGCTCATCCAGCCGACTCTCTGCACTTTGAACCTGTACTGAAAAGAGGGTTGACTGACAGTCCGAGGCGGACGCGCTTCACCGGATTGTTGCGGGCTCTTTTCTTCGAGGCTGGGCTGCCGGACCATTGCTTGCCATAGTTCGGGGCAGTTGTGGTTTTCGGGCAGCCTATGTTCGCCGCAGAAGTAGATGCCGCAGAATGAGCATCTGAATGGAAGGTCGACGTTCCTGTTGCAGTATTGGCACTTCATTGTTTTCTCAGCTTCTCGGATTTGCCTTAATGTTTTAAGAAATCTTAGGAATCGTGGCTTAAACTTGTTTCGTTAAGAAGGCTTAAAAGTAAATTATGGATTTCATGATTTAAGGAAAAACTGTTCAAAAGTTGGACTAGTTATGCAAACAAAAAATGCGAAAAAGAACACGATTAAATGCGCCGTGGTAGGTTACGGACCAGCGTTCAACATGGGCAAATCTCACTGCGACCAAATAAAGGCAACAGACGGGCTTGAGCTTGCCGCAGTCTGCGACGCGGACCCAAAAGAGACTGAAGCTGCCAAGAAAGATTTCCCCTCCATCAGAGCCTACGAGGATTTAGGCAAGATGCTGAAGAAGGCGAATGTTGATCTTGTCACAGTTGTTACACCCCACAACGTTCATGCCAGTTTGGCTCTTCAGTGCCTGAAGGCGGGCAAACACGTTATTGTCGAGAAACCCATGTGCATTACTACGGCTGAAGCCACAGCCATGATCGACGAAGCGAAGAAAAGGAACCTGACACTTTCGGTTTTCCACAACAGACGGCTTGACGGCGACTTCATGGCATTAAAGGAAACTATAGACAAAGGGCAAATCGGCGAGGTCTTCCATTTAGAAGCGTTCATGGGCGGATATGGGCATCCGGGAACATGGTGGCGTTCAAACAAAAAGGTTTCAGGCGGAGCCCTTTACGACTGGGGAGCGCACCTTCTAGATTGGGTTCTCAATCTCATTCCAGGCAACATCGCGGGAGTCACGGGCTACTTCCATAAACTTGTGTGGATGGACGTCACGAACGAGGACCAAGTGGAAGCGGTTATCCGTTTCGAATCTGGCGCTGTCGCTGATGTGCAGCTGTCCAGCCTAGCAAGCATAGGTAAGTCTCGTTGGCGAATCCTTGGCACCAAAGGCGGAATAACGACCGTGCCTGAAAAAGAATATTTCCGAATGGTGACCTACAGCGACGGAAAACCCGTTGAAACACAGGTAAACTTCAGAAAAGGCAAACATCCAGCGTATTACCGAAACATCGCTGACCACCTGCTACGAGGAACCAAATTGCTAGTTAAGCCTGAGGAAGCGCGGAGAGTCATAGCCGTCATGGAAGCCGCCGAAGAGTCCTCGAGAATCGGCGAAACGGTGAAGCTCGAGTATCCATAAGCACGCTCAGTTCCTTTACTAATTGAAACAGTTCATTGAAGACACTTTTCAAGGTGGGGCAGTAAAGCATGGGGCAACGTTCAAGGAAAAAAGTTCCCGTAATCTTAGACACGGACATCGGAAGCGACATAGACGACACGTGGGCTTTGACGATGCTGCTTAAGTCGCCTGAGCTTGACGTTAGACTCGTTGTTTCCGACACGGGAAACACGACCTACCGAGCCAAAATCATAGCCAAGATGCTGGAAGCCGCGGGGAGGACCGATATTCCAGTAGGAGTCGGCGTTCGCCAAAGCCACAAAACAGGTCCGCAACAAGAATGGGTCAAAACATATCAACTGTTAGACTACGACGGCACAGTGCATCAGGACGGCGTAAAAGCCATAATTGACTCAATAACAGATTCAGCCTGAACCTGTAACGTTAATCTGCATCGGACCAGTTCCCAACATTGCCGCTGCTCTTGAACGGAAGCCAGAAATAGCCCGAAACGCAAGGTTCGTCGGAATGCACGGTTGCCTCCGCAAAAGCCCTTGGGGATACGACGGAAAAAAAGGCGGCGTCCTCGCTGAATACAATGTAAGCGCGAACCCAAAGGCGCTGCAGAAGGTTTTTGGTGCTCCTTGGTCAGTAACGGTCACTCCGCTTGACACCTGTGGCTTCGTCGTGCTTAAGGGCGAAAAGTACCGTGTTGTTCGAGAATACGACGACCCTGTTGTTAAAGCGTTGATGGAAAACTACATGGTTTGGCTGAAAAGCCGCGAAGACTGGCAGCAACAGTTCAAAACCCAGAGCACAATCCTTTTCGACACCGTAGCGGTTTACTTGGCCTTCTCCGAAAAACTTCTTGTCATGCAGAAACTCGGCGTCCACGTTACCGACGACGGCTACACCCTAATCGACAACGGGGCTAAAGCCGTAAACTGCGCCGTCGAATGGAAGAACCTTTCCGCGTTTGAGGATCTGCTTGTAGAAAGACTAACTGGCGAATAAGGCAGGCTGTTCAACCATTTTATTTGCTTGGTTTCGCATCTGGATATTTATTTCTGATTTTTTCGTCCGCAATCTTCGCAATCAAAGCGTTCGAAATCAGGATGCATCTTACGCCTAAAAGCTCAGCAAGGTCAGCTGGTTTCTGGTCCTGGGTGACAAGCAAAAGACCGTTTCTCTTCGCATAATCCACGACGTCCCTGTCCTTGGCTCCCCTAAGCCCCGCGCCCTGAATGGTCACGACTTCCCAACCCAACGTTTCGAAGTATTCCTTAAGACCTGCGTACATTTCATCAAGCAGAATCTTCAACGAAGACTCCTCCAATAACAAATCAGTTTTCAATTAATATTGTATAAAACTTGCCTGTCTTTTCAGCTTTTAGGTACCTAAACCTTTTCAACAAGAAAAAGGTTCAAATAAACAGGAAACCGTTAATCTACCACCGAAAAAAGACGAAGCAACCGTAAGCCGGGGTGGCCGAGTGGATAAGGCGCAGGCCTTGAGCGAATAATCTCAACCAAGAAAGCCTGTGGTCCCTGCGGACCGCATGGGTTCGAATCCCTTCCCCGGCGCCAAACCAGATAAGTAATAGTGCAAGTTTAATGTTTTTATGTATCCTTAAAATTAAGGTTCAAGTATTAACGAAATTTACATTTTTCAATTACTTTGAAATTGTTCTATAATTTTGCACAATAATGGTTGCATGCCACTTTCATAAAGAAAAAGATGAAGGAGATTGTGGCTGAGGTTGACGTTGAATGAAGGTCTTTTTTGATGCAAACGCTTTTTTAAAAGTTCTAAAGAAAGAGAAGGGCTACGAAAAAGTTGCTGAGTGGCTCACAAAAATGACAAACGGAGAACATGACGGATACACGGACACAATTGTTATTGCAGAAATAGTATATGCCTTCCTTTCTCAAGGTTTAGATGATGAAGCGGTGGAGGCGCGGGCATATATAGAAAGAATCCCAAACCTTACGATCATCGAAGAGGTCCCCACATCAATATCTCACAGAGGAGCAGAACTAGAGAAAAAATATTTTAAAAGAGCAGGAAAAACCTTCTTCTCCTTGTACGACAGCATACATCTTGCCCTTGCTGAACAATCATCTGATATAATTCTAACTTCGGATTCTGATTTTAGGGTGTTACAGAAGTTAAGGTCGAATTTGTCTAGAAACTAAACAGACTGATTATGCCATCCATTCCCTCATCTTTTGAACGTACTGCGGAAAAACATTTTCGGGTTCAGCGAGTTCGGGTAGCCAACGTTTCTCCCATTCCAGAGTCGCGTAGCCATCGTATCCGCCTTGAACCAGCATCTCAAGCATCCTTTTTATGGGCACGGTGCCTTTGCCGAGTAGCACATAACACGGTTTCCCGTCTTTGTCGAGAACCGAGTCTTTAACGTGGGTGCTGACGGTGAACTTTCCAAGGTGCGCGTAGGTGAGTTCAGGTTTTTCGCCGTTAAAGCGGTATGGGTGATGGAGATCCCACAAGACTCGTACACGTGGATGATTAACTTGGGTGATGACTCGGGCGAGGGTGGCTGAGTTTGTCCAGTCGTCGTGGGTTTCAAGAGCCAAAGTAACATCGTACTTTTCCGCTTCGTCCCCGATTTTGCGGAGGTTTTCGACAAGAATGGGCATTATGGTCTCCACGGCGTAGCCTTTTGGTACTTGCCCACCATAAATTCGCATTACATGCGAGTCGAGCTTGGCAGCAAGTTCAAGGTTTCTTTGTGCTTCATCGAACTCTTTCTCTTTTTCTGCTGAGTCAACAACTGCGAAATGGGCTGAAACGGAGATTGCTGAGACATCAATACCGTGGTCTCTGAACAATTTTTTTGTGGTTTTTAATTGGATTGTGAATTCTGGTCGGTGGCTGACGTCTATGTCTTCAAGTAGCCCTCGGAAGTCAACTGCGTCATACCCCATCTTGGCAGCTTTTTCGACTATTTGTTTAAGCGTCCACTGCGGACATCCTAGCGTCGTGAATGACAGTTTCATGCTTTTTCTCCTCTAAGGATGTTGCACTTCTTTAAATGTGATTCTCGCCGTTTATGTGGCTGTCGGTGCAAGGTAGACTGATTGTGATTCGGATTTACTTGAATAAAGCCTTCATTGCTCCACGTTTTTTGAAGGAGATTCTTGCTGTCACAATTTTTTCAGTTGTGAAAATTTTGGCTGCAATGTACAATACAGCTACTGTGAACACTGAGATGTAGGCTATGCTTCTTACCATAATGAAGTAGTCGCCCATGAACGCAGCTTTAGATGCCAAAATTGCGTGGGTATACGGAATGGCGTACAGTACCATTTGGAAAGGATATGGGAGGATTTCGATATCTGCGAACATCAGCACCAGTGAAGGAATGATGAAAATGATGTTCAGGAATCCGACAAGAGATTGGGCGCTCCTCACGTTTTCTGAAAAGGCAGCAACAACGATGGCTAGGGCTAAGGCTGAAACGATGGTGACAAACATTACTGCTCCCAAAAGTCCGTAGCCTAAGGGGGACATTGTCAACCCAAGGGCTTCAAGGTTTACGGTTTCAGTTGGCATCATACTGAATATTGAGCTGGTGTAATAGTTGACTCCAATCATCGAGGCTACTGCTCCAGCGGCAGCAACAACAACTGAGCCTACGAGTTTCCCTGTCAATATACCAAGCCTGCTGATGGGCATTGTCAGGAGGGTTTCCAAAGTTTTCTCCTCTTTTTCGATGGAAACAGTAGTCGCAGCCACCTGCATCGCTGAAATAAGCAGCAACATTATGACCATGGGGAATCCGAGAGACTGCGACAGGAAAAGGCTCCTCAGAACTTCGGGGGGAACATCAATCACTTTTCCTTTGACAACAGCAAAGCTACTCACAGAGATGGGGTCCAAAACAGTCGAAGGGTCTCTGCCTGGAAAGGCTTGGCTTATTGCCTGTCGGATGAGGGCTCCTTCAAACACGTTAATCGGGATGTCCACTATGGTTGACCTGACTCCTTCTGCGACGCTTAGGCTTTTGTAGACGGAGTAGACTTCCACATTGCCTTTCAAGCCAAGGGTAAGGTTTTGGCTGAAGCCACTGGGTATGATGACCAGCGTCGTTATGTTGGTTTGTTGGAGTTCCTCTAGAGCTTCGTCAACTGTGGAAGCATGGGTTTCAATTATCGTAACGTTCATGCTCCTGAAGGAGAGGGAAAGGCTTTGAGCCATGGGTCCTCGGTCCATGTCCATCAGCCACACCGAGACTTGCCTCACGGATTCCTCGACAGCGGTTGAAGAAATATTCATTGCGCTACCCATGAGTGGAAAAATGAGAAGCGGCATCAACACCGTACCGAGTAGAATCTTTGGGTCTCGAAGCAGTTCTTTGACTTCTTTTTTGATTAAATTGTTTAAACCACTAACCAAGTTTCGTCGCCTCCATGAACACGTCCTCAAGGTTGTTAGCGTGGTGACTGGACTTTAGTTCCTGAGGAGTTCCTTCTCCGATGACTCTGCCTTCGTTAATCAGAGCCACCCGGTTGCAAAGCAACTCAACCTCAAGCATATTGTGACTCGAAAGAAGAACGGTTACGCCGTACGTCTTTACGTAGTTTTGTATGATGTGTCTAACGTAGAAAGCGTGAACAACGTCCAAACCGCTTGTTGGTTCGTCCAGAATTGCGAGTTTAGGCTTCATCATCAAAGCCCTCGCGAGAAGCAGCCTACGGTTCATTCCCTTGCTGTAGGTTTTAACCCTGTCTTTCAACCGTGCGCCTAGTCCCGAAATTTCCGCTGCGTCTTTAATGGTGGCTTGACCATCCTTCTTGTTCAGAGAGTAAAAGTTTGCCATGAACACGAGGTACTCCCATCCTGAAAGGTTTTTGTAGGCTCCAGCTCTTCCGGGAGATAGCTGATGATTCTCCGGACTTCAGACGGGTTCTTTTCCACATCAAAACCGAAAATTTTTGCTGAACCAGAAGAAGGCTTAATCAACGTGGCGAGAATCCTCAAGGTTGTGGTTTTTCCCGCACCGTTGGGACCTATCAGCCCCAAAATTTCCCCCTGCATCACTCTAAAGCTCAACCCGTTAAGGGCTATTATGTTTCCGAACGTCTTGACGAGACTTGCGGTTTCGATCGCTGCTTGGTTCATCTGCTCTCCTCTCAGACACCCTTTTTGGGAAGTCATTAATTCATATAAACTTGTTGCTCCCAATTCCGTCAATTGCTTCAATGATGTTAGAAGACTAAACATAAAAGGCATTTATGAATAATGATTGACGCATTAAAGGCTAAGTAACGGTGTTTAAAGTTGAAAAGTCTCGTCATCGGGGACCTAAACGTGGACATGATCGTTTCAGGAGCTCCCCAACTTCCAGTTCTCGGTCATGAAATTCCGTGCGAGGACTTCCAAACCGTAATGGGAGGCGCAGCCTCAATCTTCGCATGTAGACTCGCACAGCTGAGGCAGCGAAGTTGACATATTCGGGAAAATAGGCGCTGACATTAATGGCGATATAGCATTAAAGAATCTTAGGTCAAGCGGTGTCGGAACAAGCAAGGTCAAGGTACAAAACGAGATCAAAACGGGTATAACAATTTCATTGACATATCCAAAGAATAGGGCTCTCGTTACTTACATGAAAGGCATCGACAATTTAACCGAGCCCGAAATGACACCAGAAATTTTTCATGGTTACAACCACCTCCATATCTCGTCAATCTACATTTTGAGAAAGCTGCTCAGTTCAATCTCCAAGGTCTTTTCCGAAGCCAAGAAACAGGGATTGACGACATCTTTGGACACGAACGCTGACCCGTTAAACAAGTACGAGTACATCAACGAAATTCTGGGTCACGTTGACATTTTTCTTCCAAACGACAAAGAAGCTAAAGCCATACGCTGGAATAAACAGTGTCAACTTAGCCCTTGAAAAGTTAAACGAGAAGGTTCCAGTTGTTGTCATTAAACGTGGCGAAAAAGGTGCAGTTGGAAGACATAAAAGCAAAACAGTCAAGGTCAATCCGTTCAGCATAAAACCAGTTGACACCACTGGGGCAGGCGACTCCTTTGACGCCGGTTTCATCTATTACTATTTACACAAAAACAAAGACTTCAAAGCTTCAATAGAGTTTGCGAACGCTTTAGGCGCCCTTTCATGCCTATACATAGGGGGAGCAGAGAAAATGATTACAGAAGCTGACGTTCAAGCCTTCATGAACCAGCACAAACCAGTAGGAAGATAGAATGAACCAACTCTACGAGCTCGTTAACTTGCCAAAAGAGGAACGTGCAAAAAAAGGAATCGAGTATACACCATCGGAAATAGCTGCTCAACCGAGACTGTGGATAGAAAATTTCGAGAACCTAAAGAAACAGAAAGAAGAAGTTCTTGCCTTCCTAGACACGAACGTTTTTTCGAAGCCGAATCCTAGGGTAACCCTCACAGGAGCGGGCTCATCTGCACATGTGGGTTTGTCTGCCCAGAACTTGCTGAGGCAAAGGTGGCAGCTGGACGTTGACACTAGACCCACAACAGACATCATCACGCATTGGGACTCAATTTTTCTCAAAAAAGCCAACAACATACTGATTTCCTTCGCAAGATCGGGGAACAGCCCAGAAAGCACCGCAGCGATTAATGTGGCAGAAAAATATTGTCCCAAAATTAGCCATGTTATTGTGACATGCAACAGGCATGGAGAGCTTGCGGAAATTGGAAAGAAAAAACGCCACGCCTTGCCTGTCTTGTTGTCTGACGAAACCAACGATAAAGGCTTGGCTATGACAGCATCCTTCACAACGATGGTGATGGCAGCCCAATTCTTGGCGAACATAAAAAATCTTGAAGAATATGAACGAATAATAAAGGACCTTTCGGAAGCCACAAGCAGGCTTTTTTGGGACTACTCGAATCTTTTAAAAGATGTTGTAGACAACGGTTTTGAAAGAGCGTTTTTCTTGGGAAGCGGATGCCTGTATGGCTGCGCCGTGGAATCAAGCCTAAAGTTGCAGGAAATGACCGACGGTAAAATAATATGTAAAGCTGACACGTTTCTCGGAGTTAGGCATGGACCAGAAGCCGTTATAAACGATAAGACCATGGTTGTCTACTTGCTTTCTTCAGAGCCGCGTGCCAGAAAATATGAGCTGGACCTGATGCGGGAAATAGAAAACAAAAACCTCGGCATGGCAAAAGTCGTAGTGTGCGATAAGGCTGATGAGGAAATTAAAAAAAACGCGAATCAAGTCTTCGAGTTCAATAGAGAGGGCAAGTTCAACATTCCAGATTTCTACAGACCAATCATGGACGTAACGGTTGGGCAGCTTCTTGGACTCTTCAAATCCCTAAAGATAGGGCTTAAACCTGACAGCCCCAGCGAAAAAGGTGTAATAAACAGAGTCGTAAGAGGAGTAAAAATTTACAATCATTAAGAAAATTTGGAAGTCCCACTCAACCACCAGAAAAAAAATCTATGTTTGCGCCCCAAAACAACAGATCGGATGCGCCACAAAATAGACAGATCTTTTAGGTTGCGTTATGTCACACAAAATTGAAACTCGAATGTCACACAAATCAGATAGCCTCCCGTAAACAGCGTTTGTTGTTCAAACAGCAATTCTGGTTGTTGAACAAATCAGACCAGTCAGGGCACATGATCACGATGATTTTATAAAAAGAAAAATTCTTCAGGACCACGAAAAACCCGTGGATGCACCACTTCACATAAGGAAATCAGCGCAAAGACGGAAACAGAATCGTAAAAAATTTTCTATTTTACAGTTCCTCCACCTGCGGGAATGAAACTTTGAATTTCCTCTAAAGGCAGCTGCAAAACCTCTTTCCGTGAGTCCACAGGAGACAGCTCGACAAATTTTTTTCGTATCTGCTTAGCAAGGTTGCCACTGGGCTCTCTTCCGGGAACCAGCTTAACATAAATCTTAGTTTGATGGGCGATAGCTTCTGTTGGTCCGCCTATGATCCGTAAATTTTGGTCTTCCTTTTTCAAGCCGACCACAGCCTCCATTATTGCGCCTTTAACATAGTTTTTTGTCCCGTAAATCATGAAGGCTCCCCTTGGCAGATACTCGCCTGAAGGAGGAGTCTTGCTTACCTGTTCAGGTCGAACCCAATAAACGTCAACCGCGCCCAAGCCTCCCTTCCAAGCGTGAGAATAGGACGCTGCGAATTGAGCTGTCTCTTTGACTGTTTGTTCAGAAGGCGTTACGCCTTGGGTTTTAACCACAACAAACGGCGCCCCTTGCACCTCGGCGTGAAAGACAATGTCGTTGGGGTCCGTGTGTTTCTTGACTACTATCTCGTTCGTGGCTGCGTCTCTACCGCCAATTATGAGGAACCCGTCTGAGGAACGGAACCAACGGAACTTTTCGAACCATTCTCTTTTTCTGGCAACCGTTGGCAGGCTCAGAAGCTTTTTCGACCTTTTCAGTTTCCTGAAGCTGCGCCTTGGCGATTTGTTCACGGAATTTTTCGATAGCACTTTTTGTTCCCGCAGCCTTCTTTTTAGCCTTCTTAGCCATCTCGTAATATTCGGACCCGCATTTCTGAGCTGAAAGTTTAAGGTCCAAGCTGAAAAGACTGACCTTCAACAGAGACCTGAACTGTTAAAGTATCGGGATTCAAGGCTTCAAAAAAAACAGCTGACGTTCGCGCTTCACTTTTTTCCTTTTCTAAAGTTTCAGATATTTGCTTCCAGTCTTTGCCTTCCCGTTTTTCCCTCATAATCCTTTGTAGAAGAATTTGAAGATCGTTCAAATGAAGGTAAACAGCGTCGCCAACCTTCCTGTAAACCTCAGTCTTTTGTTGAGACTCACGCAAAGCCTTTTCTTGTTCCTGCAAAATCCTTTCAAACCGAGACGTTTCCTGAGAAGCAAGGTTTTTAACATCTTGTATTCTTGCTCCAACAGAAGCTTTCGAATAGAACTCGTCCAAAGCTTCGTTGAAACTAGTGAACTTAACAAGGTTTGAGCCTTCATATTTTTTCAGATGAAACGGAGCAACATCAACCCAACTGCCACGCTCGTCTACGAAGATGCATGGTTCCAGCTGTCCATCAAAAGTGTTCGAAAGAAGTCCTGCAGACTCTCATATATTGCGTCTAGTTCTTTGTCGCTGAGAGACCCACACGGTTTATCTTTTGGTATTCCTGAACGCAGAAGAACCTCTTCTGCATAAAAACCGCCTATGCCCAGAAACCTAGCAATCGCTTTTACAGTTTCAAGTTGCCCACGACCTATCAGTGAGTTCAGGTTTTCGCGCTTCAAGGTCCTCGGGTCCTCGCCAATGGGAGGAGGATATATGAATTCTTCGCTGCGGATGACATTTCTGTCTCTCATCCTTCGGTAACTTAGGGCATGAAGTATCTTGCCTTGTGGGCTTACGAGGATAATGTTTCCTTCGCCGAAAACCTCAACGATAAGGTTGTACTGTTCGCCTTTGCATGAGACGGTTATACCCACGATCCGTTCAAACATGTATTGCTGAACCTTTTCAACCACTCCGTTCCGCAAGTATTTTCGGAGCAACATGCAGAAACCCGCAGGTTTCGAAGGTTTCTCAAGATCATATGAAGTCGCGTGAACTCTTCTGCCTGCCTCTATCATTAGGTTGGTGCGGGCGCCTTCTTTTCCGTGAAGGTTTAATAGCAGGGTTTTAGGATTTAATTGGTAAATGTTGTCAACTCTATGTCCACTAACCATGCGGTCAAGTTCAATGGTGACCACAGCTATGTCGAAACTATACATCTCCTCCTTCAACACACACACCTGAGGTAGATACTAATTGGAAACTTTAAACCTTATTTACACGATTAAGATTATGCTTGGCGTTGTCACAGCCGTATTATGCTTTGTTTTGGGAGTCAATAATATCCTATCTGCGGTGGGAATATGTCTTATGGTTTATTTCAGCGCAGACTGGGTTTTAAGGCAAGTGTTTATCGAAAAAGTCGAGAAACTCTCGGTTGTCACCAAAACAGGAGTCGGAATATACGTCATCACGTGGCTTCTTGTCTGGGTTCTACTGTACACCTTACAGCAAAGCCTAGTTTCGGTTTAGTTCAACCTCAGTTTTTCCCTTCGACTGTTTTCAGGACCACACGCATGTAATCAGTCAACGCAGTAAAGTAGCCCCTGTCGTAATCAGCGTGAAAACGGCTCTGGGAATTCTCCAAAAAATCTTTATAATGCTTTTTCAAGGCTTCAACATCATTCAGGTTGAGGTTGCTAAAAACTCGTAGGACTCACCACTTGAACGATAGGTGAGGATTATTCCGCCTAACGCTTCCAAGTAGCCTCTGTTGAATTCCTGTTGTCCAGTATTCTTCATTTTAGCCGTTATCCGTTCAAGAATTCTTTCAGCTTCGGCAAACTTTCTTTCTGTAACGAGCTGAAACAGTCGGGTCATATGTGCCAAGGGAACGCTCATCTTACTCCACGCTCTGCTGATCTTCTTCTATATCTTCTATTCCGTCTTCGGTTATCTTGAACAGGCATTCTCCCTCTGGAAGGTAAGGGCTTGACACTAACCGCGCAATTCTTACAGGTCCGCGTTTGGCTTTGCGTAGAAAGATGCGCGTGTGACTTGTATGCGCCACGATGTGACCGCCGATTGGTCGAACGGCTTCATCAAGAAAGACGTCTAGACTCGCCATAACCTGGTTAGTCACCAATGCAACCGCGTTGAAGGCTCTAGCTGAGCTTAATGAGTTTATGCATGTGCTGGTTGAGTTTTTGCTGCCTTTCCGCGAGGTTTTCTCTACCGATGTACTCGCTTCTAAAATGCGCTGTCAAAGAGTCCACGACAATCAGCCGAATGTTGTTTTCTTTGATGATTTTGTCGGCGTTCTCCAATAAAAACATCTGATGGTCCGAAGTGTAAGCCTCAGCCAATATAATGTTTCTAAAAGCCTTATCGACGTCCAAGCCAACGTGCTGAGCCATCGGCGCGATACGTTCCGTTCTGAACGTGTTTTCAGTGTCGACGTAAAGTGCGCCGCCGTTTAAACCTCCATTTTCAAGAGGCAGCTGAACATTAACGCATAACTGATGGGCAATCTGGCTTTTTCCCGACCCGTATTCGCCGTAAAATTCGGTTATGGACTGAGTTTCAACTCCTTTTCCTAGGAGGACGTCAAGCTTTTTGCTTCCAGTCGTCAAACGTGAGACGCTTTGCCTTTTCTCCGCGAGTTCGTCAACCCTTATGAAGGACAAGGAGCTGGATGACCTTGCAACATTGATAATCTCGAAGGCTTTCTGTTCTCCTATGCCAGCATGAACGAGCTCACGCACAGTTGCCATGGCTAAAGACTCAACCGTATTGAACCCAAGTTCACGTCAGCTTGTTCGCGGTTGAGGGACCTACGCCTGGTAATTCGTCTATGCTTCCGTACGTTTTTTTGGTAGGAGCTTCTTCGACGCCCATTTTCGTCTCCGCTTATTTCTAGAACGTGAAGATATTTAAATTAGACGAAGGCAGAAAGTAGAGTTAGGCACCAAACTGTTCTGTTCCAGAGGAGAAGACGCTTGAACCTCGAAACCATGGTCATGGACGTTGCGGTGAACTTGCTGAGGCAAGCTGTCACAAGTCTTCCAGAAGACGTTAAAAATGCCCTGAAAATCGCATACGAAAAAGAAAGAAGCCAGATTGGAAAAATCCAACTTAAGGCAATTCTGGAAAACGTCGAGATGGCTGAAAAAACGAATACGCCGATTTGCCAAGACACGGGATTAATATCTTTCTATTTGAAGGCTGGTTCAAAGTTCAAAAGCCTTGAAAAAGTTGAGGGCATCCTCCTCAAAGCCGTCCAAAGGGCAACAAAAGAAATACCTCTACGTCCGAACACCGTGAACCCTTTCACTCAAGAGAACCCAAACGACAACACTGGAAACCACGTTCCGTACATTCACTGGAAAATCGTCAAAGGAAACTCCCTCAAAATAACAGCCTTCCCCAAAGGAGGAGGTTCAGAAAATACGTGTACATTGCAGATGATGAGACCGATCTGATGGCTTAAGGGGACTGAAAGAATTTGTTGTAGACTGCGTCATTAAAGCCGGAGGGATGCCTTGCCCGCCCACAATCATAGGCGTCGGAATAGGCGGCGGAGCAAACATCGCGATGGATCTCGCAAAACAGGCTCTCATGAAACTGTTAGATGAATTGAATCCAAACACAGAGGTTGCTGAGTTAGAACATAAACTTTACGAGGCTGTAAACAAAACAGGAATTGGACCAATGGGTCTAGGCGGGGACACGACAACATTGGCTGTAAAAGTTGAGTATGCACACCGTCATCCCGCTTCTTACCCTGTTGCAGTGGCGTTTCAGTGCTGGGCGGCTAGGAAAGCAACAGCAATCATCCACGTAGACGGAAAGGTTGAATACTTGACGCATGAACCTTTGAAAGATTTTTATTAAGCCATATCTTGAGAGTGGTTTAGTTGGGAAAAACTGAGCTTAAGACGCCCATTCTGGAGGAAGATGTCCGCAGATTAAAGGTTGAAGACGTGGTTTACGTTACAGGAACCTTGTTGACAGCGCGTGATGCAGCTCACAAGAGAATAATGCAATTCATGCATGAGGGAAGGAAGTCTGCCTATGGTTTTTGATGGGTTACCTCTTTATCATTGTGGACCTTTGGTTAAAAGGACCAACAACGAATGGACGGTGCTGGCTGCTGGTCCAACAACGAGCATGCGGATGGAAGCCTTTGAGGATGAGGTAATCAAGAACTTTGGTGTACGTTTAGTTATCGGCAAGGGCGGGATGGGCGAAAAAACATCTATGGCGATGAAGGAACATGGTGCAGTTTATGGGGCATTCACGGGCGGAGCGGCAGTCTTAGCTTCTAGATTAATAAAAAAGGTGAAGAATGTTGAATGGTTAGACTTGGGAGTGCCTGAAGCTGTCTGGACGTTTGAGGTTGACAAGTTCGGTCCCTTAATCGTCTGCATGGATTCACACGGAAACAACCTTTATTTTAAAGTCCGAACGGAAGCGGAAAACAATAAGCCAAAAATTTTCAGCAGTTTTAGGCTTCAGTAGTTCCAGAACACGCCTTTGTTTTTGAGAGCCAGCAGAATTATGATGAATAGAATTCCAGAAACCGTCATCAAGGTTAACAATGGCGCCAGTTTCGCAACGGAAATTGCTGCTGTGAGGAAAAAGTTCATTTCGCTGACACTGTCCTGTCTAGCGTTCGATAAAGCCTGTTCATACAGAAGTTCAGCAATATACTTGTATGGCTGATAAAGCGGATTGACCTCGCTAAGAACCCTTTTAACGGTTCCGAGCAGAGGCGAATACAGGTAAAGGTCTGGAACATTAAATCCCCAGCTGTTCAGTGACTCTGCAACCGACTCTTCTGACGTGAGGCTTAAGAAATAACCAAGCTCAGAGTTGCTTGCTATGGTTTCACCGTTCATCAGTTTAAAGAAATGAGCATAATAAGCCAATCCACCATGATTTTCAGCCAGTGACTTAACTACATAGTATGCAGCAGCATAATAGGACCCTACGTCTTGAGGTTGGCTCGTCATGGACCACTGTTGAAGAAACCCGAAGTCTTCTCCCACCGTCATTTTGAGTTGAGAAATCACTGTCTCCATTTCATTAATCATCGTCCCGGACCCTTCGTAGCCTATCTTGTTCGCAATTTCCATGCTCACATACTGCGCCATGCCCTCATGAAACCACAGCAAAGCCTTAGGAGAGATGCCTGCTTTCCAAAGAAATTGATGAACCAATTCGTGAAGCGCAATGACTTCGATGTATCCTTCAACGTACCGAGTGAAAACGAAGTTTATGTTGATGTCGCCCATCCTGTTCGAAGTGAAGGGGACGTAGCCGCCTATGGAAAGTAAAGACTCGAAGTCTGGAATAAAGAATCGCACGTTAGCTTCTTCTAAGGTGACATTAAACAAATCGACAAGGTCATTGTATGTTCTGTTGTAAAGGTTCAGTATCGAACGCGCATACTCAGTATACCTTGTAACTGTTTCAAAAGTGAAAATCCCATCAGTAATCTCCAACAGTTTAGGCTCTTTGTTTGCCGTGCTAAATCCTATCTCGATACGCAGGAGATTTTCAGTTTCAGGAATATCGTCAAAAACAACATGTGTCGAGCTTGTGGACTTGGATTATAGGAACTCGAGTTCCCAAAGGCTAAGGCATCATTTACTTTAAAGCCGCTAGGAAAATCAACAGTCGCTTCTAGGCTGTTGCTTTTTTCGAATCCGATCTGAGGAGAATAGAAAATGCCGTCTGGCTCAATAATTATTGCAGCAGTAGTCATATTGTACTGGAATTGCATCTCGAATTCAGCGCCGTCAGAAATGAACGAAAAAAACAAGACTTCATAAAAATAGAATGAGCCTTCTGCGACATTTTCTGAATCATTCAGAAACCATCTGGTAACGGCTCCTTTTATTGTGTTGTTCACCCAATCCGAAAATTTTGGAACAAGAATCCACGATGACCCGCTGGTTTCTTTGGTCGTATAAACGATGTTGATGGTTGTAGAACCCTCACTGTCGACAACAAACTCGTAATTAAACGACCCAGCAGGAGCAGCAGAAACCAACCTCACAGTTGGACTGAAGTCCAGAATCAACACAGAAGATACTAGTATAACCAAAATTAACTTGTAAGCGTCCCTTGAGAGATATTTAGACCACATAAGGGTTCTCAGCCTTTATCTTTTTTTGTATTTTATTTGCTGAGGTCATGAACTACTAAAAAAATTTAATGTTTCGAGAGATATTAACGTTGTGAAATAAACCTCAATTCATTTCTTTCATGCGAGAGAGGCTCAAAAAATATATCCAGCAGGCAACAAATAAATGACTCAACGAAAACAGTGCAAAGGTGATTTGAACTTGAAGACTTACCTGACTATCTGGTTCAATAGCGAAGGAGCAGCCCCCTCGGAAATTGTTCAGAGATTGCGGGCGATGGGGTTTGAGCCTATGAAGGGATACTACGACCACGTTTACGATTGGAAAAAACAGGTCACCATAGACGACGTCTTGCAGCTCAGCGACAATGTCCACCAGACCCTAAAAGGGCTAAAAGTCACATACAAGCTGGAAACTGTCTAAACAGCCAGAAAAGAAAAAAAGAAATCTTCACGAAAGCCAAGAATGGAACTTCACTAAGTTTATATTCGAGCACAGCAAGATCTATATCGAGAGTCGTGCACTCAAAAGTTTTGCACAGCACTCAAAAAAAGATGCACCTCCTCATCAACAACGGTGAGGAGCGAAGGGTGAAAGTGAGAAGCTGGCGATAGTCAGCTCACTCACAATGAACACCACGCATAGGCCTAAACGTCAAACAGACGCTGGAACCAAATAAGCCTCGACATGCCACGCCGTCTGGTGAATGACTTGGCTCGGACGCTGAAGAAGGGCGTAACAAGTTGCGATAAGCCTCGGGTAGGCGCAAGTAACCTTAGATCCGAGGATACCCTAATGGGACTTCCTATCAAGAAGACCGCAAGGTTTTTAAGATGCTCCTACATAGGAGCGGGAACCCTCCGAAAGGAAACATCTCAGTAGGAGGAGGAAGAGAAACCAACTGGGATTCCCTTAGTAGCGGCGAGCGAACCGGGAATAGTCCAAACGGAACCTCGCAGGGAAACTTGCGGGGGATGTAGTGTTATGGGCCTGGCTGCCTCCACCTTGGTTAAGCTGAAGTGACCTGAAACGGTCTGCCGAAGAGGGTGAAAGCCCCGTAAGTGCAAGCCAAGTAGAGATGAGCCGGAGTCCCTAAGTACTTTACCTTGACTTAGGTGAGGGAAAACGGGAGCCATCAACTTCCAAGACTAAACACGTTCCGAGACCGATAGCGAACAAGTACGGTGACGGAAAGATGAAAAGTGCCCCGGAAGGGGGGTGAAAAGTGCTTGAAACCAGACGGTTACAGACGTGTGCGGCCTGAAAGGATAGATCCCTTCCGAAGGAAACCGTGGCAACGCGGCTGTACGAGGAAGGAGGACCAGGGTCGCACGTTCCGTCTAGAAACACGGGCCGGGGAGTTTACAGTTGCGGCAAGCCTAAGGGTGCAAACCCGTAAGCGTAGGGAAACCAAAAAGCACGCAGCCAGCTTAGACTGGCAAGGTGCTGAGTCTGAAAGGGCTCGGAGTCACAGCTGTAACACTAGAAGCCGGGCGATCTAGCCCTGGGCAGGATGAAGCCAGGCGAAAGTCTGGTGGAGGTCCGTAAGGGTTCTGATGTTCAATTCGTTCCTCAGACCTGGGGCTAGGGGCTAAAGACCAATCTAGCCCGGAGATAGCTAGTTCCCTCCGAAGTAGGTCTCAGCCTAGCCTCGAGCGAGGTTGCCTGCGGGGTAGAGCACTGACTAGAAAGTAAGGGGTCGAAAGGCCTCGCCTTCTTATCAAACTCCGAATCCGCAGGCGCCGTAGACCTCGGGAGGCGGGTTCTGGGGGGTAAGCTCCCAGTCCGAGAGGGGAACAACCCAGACCGAGGTTAAGGCCCCAAAATGCTGGCTAAGTGTCAAACTGAAGGGCGTCATCAGCCCTAGACAACGGGAAGGTAGGCTTAGAAGCAGCCACCCTTCAAAGAGTGCGTAACAGCTCACCCGCCGAGGCTCATGGCCCCGAAAATGGACGGGGCTAAGCCAGCTGCCGATACCTCGGGGCACAGCTTTATGCTGTGGTCAGGTAGGAGGGCGTTCTGGTTGGGCGGAAGTTGGACCGTGAGGTCCCGTGGACCGATCAGAATTGCATATCCCGGCGGTAGTAACAGCAAAGAGAGGTGAGAATCCTCTCCGCCGAAGGGGCCAGGGTTCCCCCGCAATACGTCATTAGCGGGGGGTAAGCCGGTCCTAAGGTCGACCTTATCTGGCTAGATCGAAAGGGAAACCGGTTAAGATTCCGGTGCCGCAGAGGTACGAACGCGGCGACGCAAGGCATGATGTCTGACGTTTCGGGATAGGTTGAGCGGGGTCGTCGCCCTGTTTAACCGCATACACTTGGGGAGTGCCGTAATGGCGAGAACCAAGCGAAAGCGGGAATAGCCGTCCGTTTTAGGATGGTTCAGCCGATTCCTGGAGCCAGTGAAAAGGGCATCGTGAAGGATCCTCTGTGACCGTACCAAGAACCGACACAGGTGTCCCTTGGCTAGCAACCTAAGGCGTGTCGGGTATACGCCAAGCGAGGGAACTCGGCAAATTAGCCCCGTAACTTCGGGATAAGGGGTGCCTGCGGTTTTGGCGCAAGCCTGAACTACAGGTTGCAATAACAAAGGGGTCCCGACTGTTTAATAAAAACACAGGAAGCCGCAAGCCCGAAAGGGTGTGTACGGCCTCTGAATCCTGTCCAGTACAGGTACCTGAAACCTGGGTTCAACCGGGATAAGGGCCTGCAAACGACGGGAGTAACTCTGACTCTCTTAAGGTAGCCAAATGCCTTGTCGGGTAAGTTCCGACGCGCATGAATGGAACAACGAGGACCCCGCTGTCCCCGCTTGGTACCCGGTGAACCCACGTAACGTGGACGAACAGTCCACGAACTCCCAGCGGGAAAAGAAGACCCCGTGGAGCTTTACTGCAGCCTGTCGCTGGGATACGGTTGTGATTGCAGAGCGTAGGTGGGAGCCGTCAATCCTGAGCTCTCCGGAGGCTAGGGGAGGCAAAAATGGAACACCACCCTCTTGCTGCTGTATCCCTTACTGGCGCGAATGCGCTGGGACAACGGTTGGTGGGCAGTTTGGCTGGGGCGGCACCCCCTTGAAAAAATATCGAGGGGGCCCAAAGGTCAGCTCAGGCGGAACAGAAATCCGCTGTAGAGTGTAAAGGCAAAAGCTGGCCTGACTGGATCCTCAGACGCAAGGGATCCAGAGGCGAAAGCCGGGCTTAGCGAGCCGTCATGTCCCCGTTGATGGGGGCTGGCGGCGACAGAAAAGTTACCCCGGGGATAACAGGCTCGTTGCGGGCGAGAGTTCCTATCGACCCCGCAGCTTGGTACCTCGATGTCGGCTCTTCCCATCCTGGCCCCGCATAAGAGGCCAAGGGTGAGGCTGCTCGCCTATTAAAGGGGAACGTGAGTCGGGTTTAGACCGTCGTGAGACAGGTCGGACTTTATCTGCTGGGAGCGGTGGTCGCCTGAGGGGAAAAGGTTCCTAGTACGAGAGGAACGGGACGTTGTAGCCTCTAGTTTACCGGTTGTCCGACAGGGCACTGCCGGGCAGCCACGCTGCTGCGGATAAGAGCTGAAAGCATCTAAGCTCGAAGCCGCTCCTGAGAAGAGGCGGCCATTCCCAAGGTGAGAGACCCGGTGACGGGCCTCAACACGGGACGAGGGTTCCCATAGAAGATGGGTTATATGGAGCCGGGGTGTACGCTGGAAGACTTCGGTCGACCAGCTTAGCCCGCGGATCCCAACCACCCAAGGTGTCGAGCCTAAAAAGAACCTGCGTCTGGACGATATTTACAAAAAAAAGGTCTATGTGTGGCTTCAGTTCAATTTTTACTATTTTTTAGATGATTTTTTAGTGTTGGCTTCAGAATTTCTTGGAAGGTTTTATCGATAGTGTTTCTAAGGTTTTGTTAAGTTTTATTCTTTAGAAAAAGGAATTTCTCGTTACTTTTGTTTCTTTTTTGGTGATAGCCATTCTTTGTTGGCTTTGTCTAGGTTTTTCTTTTTCTGGTAGGATTCTTTTTGGAGGATTCCGTATTCTTCTTTGGAGCATTTTTGTTTGATTTCTTTGCGAAAGAAGCTGTTTGCTTGAATGCCGTTTGCACGTTTCAGCACGGGTAGTTTTCGCATTTTCCGCAGTTTTCAGCGCCTTTCTTTAAAGCGCATTCCCGTACGTACATTCTGTCGCACCGTGTCCGCGGGAGGCATTCTGGCAGGCTAGCTCTTCAGGTGGCACTATTTTGTTTCGGTAGCCAACTTTGTGCCATAGAACCGCAAGTTTCTTTAGTTGCTCCATGTCGTTGCTTTGGGTTGCGATGTACCTTGGGCACGCGTCGCAGTCGTCGCCGCAAAACCTAGTTCTGCACAGTCTTTCCTCTCCCATGCGTCTTCGTGTCATTCATTCAGGTTACAGTGTTAATATGTTTGGTTTTTGTTTATACATCCATTAACTGATCTTCGGTTTCCTGCGTTTCTGTCTGGTCTGATTTGTGTGACATTTGAGTTTCAATTTTGTGTGACATAACGCAACCTAAAAAGACCTGTCTGTTTTGTGGCGCACCTACTCTGTTGTTTTGGGATGTAAACGCATGTTCTCATCTGGTTTGTTTTGTTCATCATCCGATTTTGCTGTTTGAACAACATATTGCATTGACTAAGAAATTTTTTGTTTCCCTAGATTTATCTTGTTATTGTTATTTTTTTCATTTTTTCTAGGGGTTCAGGGTTCTTTTTGAAGTGTTCTCTGACGGGTTCTAGTATCTCCACTAAGGCCTCGGCGACTCCGTTTTTTAGGTCCAGAGGGTGCACTTCGCCTTTCATGTAAGTTTGCTTCAAAGTTTCGAAGTTATCGAAGGTTAAGGGTCCTCCGTACTTGCTTGCCCGTGGAACCTTGAGGACTCCAAGATGGGGGAACACTATGTAGCGGGCGTGCTCAAGGACGGGGTTTCCTTCTTCCTGTTTCGGCGGGCAGTAGGCTTCCCTCATTTTTTGTCGGATGGCTTCAGGCGTGTCGTGGACGAAGATGCAGCTTTCAGGCTTGCTCTTGGACATTTTTGAGCTTATCCTTTGGCTCAGAGCCGTGTCCTCGTCGAACGCTTTCTCTGTTTCCTTCAACTCAGGCTTCAACAAACCCAAAAGCAAAGGCGTGTGCACGCACACGGGTTTCGTCCAGCCCAGCTTCTCAGCCACGTCTCGAGCCAGCATGTGCGCCTTTCTTTGGTCCATGCCTCCCGCTGCCACGTCGAGACCGAGCTGAAAAATATCTGCCGCCTGCATGCAAGGGTAGAAGACCCAGGCGGTTTCTATGTCTGAAAGGTCCATTTCGCGACCCATGATTGTGAGGGCTCTTCTGGTCCTGAGCAGCGAGGACGATTTTGCGATTCTGACGACTTTTTCCCAGTACTCAATTTTTTCGGCAATGTCTGCTGCCCAAACGATACGGGTTTTGTCGGACGCGATTCCTAAAGCCTCAAAACAATGTCTAAAATATTCTCCAGAAGCCCGAATGTTTTCCATGACTCCACCGAGCTTGTTGTTTATCCAGCTGTGCCAGTCAGCCAGAAAAATCGTGAAGTCGAACCCGGCTTCAACCATGTCCCTTATCTTGGCGCCGGGAATCAAACCGATGCCTACGTGCATGAGACCTGAGCATTCGAATCCCCAGTAAGCTTTCAGTCGCCTTTTGGTCTCTAATAGGTTCCTCAGTTCTTCCCGTGTGACAACCTCCTCAGTATTCCGCAAGACCAAGTCAACACGCTTCTCAACGTCCAACCAACGATACCTCCTCAAGATGGGGCAGACAACACTCTAAAGTTCACCGTGAACCGTTATTTTAACTTTTACGATAAGGTAACAAATATATAGCGGGCACTCGGATTTCTGAACTGGACAAAGCTGTAAGGAAGTTTCACGTTTATGCCATTTTGTAAGAACTGTGGAGTCAATTGTCTGAGGGTGCTGTCTTCTGCCAAAACTGTGGTGCATCCACCAGAGAACCCTCTAGACCAGTGCTTGTGTCTGCTGGTTGGGGAATAAGGTTCGTTGCTTGGCTGATAGACATCATATTGCTGGGAATCTTCCTTGCTCCAACAAAGCTCTTTTTGGCACTTCTAGGGTTGTCAGGATTTTCACTACCAATTCTGCCTTTTCCATTCCATTGGCTGCCCTTCGTAGAGTTCGGGCTGGACAACGTCATCTACTTCTTTTACTGGACCATAATGGACGGAACCTTCGGTCAATCAATAGGCAAGATGGCTATGCATCTGAAGGTCACAAGATTGAACGGTCAACCCATAGACGTAGGAACTGCAGCCATAGAAAGCCTAGGAAAAGCCTTCCTGCTGCCTCTTGACTGCATAATCGGATGGCTGATCCACTCAGACAGAAACCAGAGACTGTTTAACATCATTTCCGAAACAATGGTTGTTAGGGCGTTGCATTAGTAATTTCCCTCAACTGTCTTCCTTTCTTCAATATCAACCTATTAAGGTAGCATTAAACAGCGAAAGCTTATAGGATTGGTGGGTTAACCTATGAAAAAGAAGGTTACTGAGTTACAGGAAGGGTGATTGCATGAACCTCGGAGTAACCCAGTGGCTGACGCCTTGGCAAAAAGGCAAAGGCAAAGCACTGGCGGAAAATAACGACGGCGCTTTGATTGCTGAGGTTCCCGTTGGCAAGGGCAGAATGGTTCTGTGCGGAACATATTTTGGCGACCCGTATCTTAGGCAGTGGACAGCCGATTTCGAAAGATTCGTTGAGCTCACGACACGTAAGGCTGGATGGAAGCCCGAAGTGGAAGTGGTTTCGCCTAAACCTGACAAGGAATCCTTCGTCTACGTCAAGTGTGGAGAGTCAGACGGAAAGAAAATAGTCTTCGTCTTCTTCCCGCCAAAACAGGACACCGTTCAACTAAAATTCCGACAAGGCTTCTTCACCTCAAATATAGCCACGGACATAATCTCGGGAACAAAAATCCCAATCCAGACAACAGAAACAGGGCAGGAATGCAGGTTCAAGGCGCCAGAGTGGAAGTTCAGCGTCCTAGCCGAGAAATAGTCGTTATCTGAAATACTGTACCATTTCTTTTATTTACCAAAAAGGAATTCTGTAGCGTATGATTGAGTTTGTTCTTTTCTCCCGAAGAGGAAGAACCAACGGAAACTTCAGAACCCTTAGAGAAGCAGGCAGGCTTGACGTTGTCCACCAGTGCCTCCTAACAGCCTTTTTCACCTCAGGCGCATTGAGGCGAGACGTAGTTTTTCACGCCGTTCTAGGCGGTCCACCCCGCCCGCCCGTTCACCTAATTTTCGACGGTGCGAGCCTAAGGGACGTGCGAACTGACGAAAAAACATGGGAAGAAATCCTGAGGAAGGTGCTATCGGGCGGCGTTCACCAAGGCATCGAGTGCGGAGAGAAGCTTCCAAGAAGTCCTGAAGTCAAAACAGAATGTTTTCGTCCTAGAAGAAAGCGGCGAAGACATCCTCAAAACCAAGTTGGGAGAAAACCCAGTTTTTGTTCTAGGCGACCAAGTGGGACTGCCGAGGCAAGACGAAAGGTTTGCCTTGCGTTTCGGAACAAAGATCTCACTCGGTAAAAAACCGTACCTCGCCGCGTCCTGTGTCGACATCATTAACTACATTCTGGACCAAAAAATATAACGCACATAGATTAATGGCTCACGCAATCCGTGGCTGACAAAACATAAATAACCACCAAAGAAAGACTAGTCTGCTTAGGAACCGAGAAGCAAAACAGGTGAAAAACCCGTTGAGCAAAGCCCACCGAATCGCCGTGTTGCCGGGAGACGGAATCGGACCCGAAGTCACAGAAGCCGCACTAAAAGTTTTGAAAGCCGTTCAGAAGGCAACAAAAAATCTGAGGCTCATTTTTACGTTCGGCGAAGCAGGCCTCAACTGCATCGAAAAACACGGCACCAACGTTCCGCAGAGGACCTTTGACATGCTGAGGCAGACTGACGCGTGCCTGAAGGGACCTATGACGACCCTCGAAGAAGCAGGTGCGCCTCCAAGCGCTGCGGTGACGATTAGGAAAGCCTTCAACCTCTACGCCAACGTGAGACCGTGTAAAAGCCTGCCAGGCGTCCCAGCCCTCAAGCCAAACATCGACCTCATCGTGCTCAGAGAAAACACTGAAGGCCTCTACTCTGGACAGGAGTTCACGGTGGCGCCGGGAAAAGGAGTTGCCTTACGCATTGTAACTCAGCAGGCTTCTGAAAGAATAGCGAAACTTGCGTTCGAGCTGGCTCAAAAACGTAAGCAACACGTAACATGCGTCCACAAGAGGAACATTTTGCGTGTGACAGACGGAATTTTCGTCACCGCTGTGATGAAGGTTGCAGAGAAATTTTCTTCGATAACGGTGGACGAGGTTCACGTTGACGCGATGGCGATGAGGCTTGTGAAAGAACCAGAAAAGTTCGACGTCATCGTCACAACTAACCTTTTTGGGGACATCCTCTCGGACGAGGCAGCCCAGCTCGTAGGAGGGCTTGGCTTTGCAGCTGGAGCGAACGTAGGCAGCAGCTACGGCATGTTCGAACCCGTTCACGGTTCTGCGCCGAAGTATGCGGGCAAAAACACTGTTAATCCTATTGCCACCATTCTCGCGGCGAAAATGATGCTTGACTACCTGAACGAGTCCGAGGCTGCGGGCTTAGTTGAAAAAGCCGTGATGGAAGTTCTGAAAGAAGGAAAAGTCCGCACCTACGATTTGGGTGGAAACTCGTCTACTCAGAAAATGGCGGACACGATAACAGATAAAATTTTCTTTTTCGCTCATTAACATAGACGTGTGCAAAAACTGTTTATACACGTTCCTTAACGCATCTATCTCAAAGGCTGTGAAATTATGCTTGGCGGACTGTTCGGCGTTGTCACAAAAAACCATCTTGCCCGAGACCTTTACGTCGGAGTTGACTATCACTCGCATCTGGGAACAGAAACCGCTGGCTTAGCCTATTCAGATGGCGACATAAAGCTCGTTTCTCTCGACATCAGCAACAGCCAGTTCAAGTCTGTGATGCAGGAAGAATACAAGAAGATTCAGGGCACGTTAGGCATCGGCGTCATAAGCGACAGCGAAGATGAACAGCCAGTCAAGTTCGAATCGAAAATTGGAACCTTCGCCCTCTGCACTGCTGGCGTAATCAGAAACGCTGATGCACTATATAGCGAACTGATTGAGAAAGGCGTCACATTCAAAAACTCAAGAATCAAAGCTGGCAAAACGGTTCCGAACCAGACCGAGATTATCGGTGAGCTCATAAGCAGAGGAAAGAACGTCGTCGACGGAATCGAAGCCATGTACCAAAAAATCGACGGAACCATCTCTCTGCTGCTTCTGTCCCAAAACGAAAAAAGCATCTATATATCAGGCGATACTTTCCCGCTTATCCTTGGAAACAGAGGAAACGATTGGGCCATAGCTTCCGAAACTTCCGCGTTTCCCAATTTAAGGTACGAGGTTGTAAAGTTTCTTGAACACCGCGAAATCATTTCCGTAGACGAGTTAGGCGCCAAAACACGGGCACAAGCGTCAACCAGGAAAAGGTTTTGTCCGTTTCTGCACGTTTACTTTGGCTTCCCAACGTCAGACTATTACGGAGTGAACGCTGAGGTTGTCAGGGAAAGGTGCGGGGGGTTCCTCGCTGAAAAAGACGAAGTAGAAGCCGACATAGTGTTGGGCATAGCAGACTCGGGATTTCCGCATTCAGTCGGTTATGCAAAAAGAAGGATGGAACTCGCCAAGGAGAAAATCAATGGCGCGTTGGAACAGTTCAAACAAGGCGAAATTGATGCCAGTCAGACTCGAAGAAACCGTCAAGAAAGCCTTGAAGTCGTTGATTCCTTTGAGGCGACCGTTGGTAAAGTACACGCCTGGTTGGGGTCGAAGCTACATTCCTCCAATCCAGGAAAAGAGGGATCTGATCGCTCGGTTCAAGCAGGTTCCTAACCCTCAGATGATTCAAGACAAGAGAATAATTTTAGTCGACGATTCGATAAGAAGGGGTACCCAGCTTCAGGATTTGCTGAGAGAAAAGATCATGCCTTATTGTCCGAAAGAGATTCACGGCAGGATTGCTTCGCCTCCGCAGATGTTCCCATGCGTCTACGACTTGTCAACCAAGACTAAGGATTTAGCGACTTGGAAGGCTATGGACAGGACCGAAGAGGACATCAGCAAGTACTTGGATTCAACAAGCCAGGAATACCTGACTATGGTTGAGGAGATCAGGAAAAAGATCGGCTTCACAACCTTGAAGTTCCAGACTATAGAAGACCTTGTCAAAGCCGTGGTCGAAGCCCCAAACAACAAGGGCTTAAAAGAAGAAGACATTTGCCTATACTGCTGGACAGGCAAAATTTAAATGGAGGAAAACAAAATGACAACCTCACAGGAACTTGGGAATAAGACTGTGGAATATTTCTGTACTCGTCCTAAAAATTTTCCGACTGGAAGACCATTTAATTGTTGTGAAAGCATTCTGCTTGCCTTCAAAGGCTTCATTGGTGAAGGAGCTGAGGTTATTCCTCGGATAGGAACAGGTATTGGTGCCGGTGTCTCGTTGAATGGGCTGTTATGTGGCTGTGTTTCAAGCATCGCCATGTTGATAGGTATGAAATATGGGAGAACAAGTTCGGAACAAAGCCCGCAGCCTGTTTGGACCATGGTTGACAAATATGTCGCGGAATTCAAAAATAAATTCAGTTATATGAACTGTAGAGAACTTACAAAGCTGGATCTGAAGACAGCAGATGGAATAAAAGAGTATTATGCTAAAATTCATGATTATGCATGCGCTGAAAGAATAAGGTTTGCTGTGAGAAAAGGTTCGGAAATACTACAAATCACGTAACAACATTTTTTTGTTAATAATTGTTTTTTACTTTCATTTAGTAGCAGATTTAGTTTTATAAAAAAGAGCTTACATAAGAAAAAAGATAAATGCCATTGTAGGATGACTATTTGTACATATAACGCTTTGTCAAATCATAAAGGAAGTACCATAAAAAAAGTGAAAACCATGTCACTAAACAACATTCTGAAACAGATTCAGGAAGAATTGGCAAAGAAGGACGTTGTCCGCCAGGACGTTCAGGCAGCTATGCGGAAATGCACAAGATTGTCGAAAACAGCGATTTTCCACGTCCACAAACAGCAACTCGAAGATGCCGAAGCAACACTTGGAGAAGCAAAGGAACTGTTCAGAAAATTAGTTACAATTACAGCAAATTATCCTGAACTCATGTATATGGGAATTGTTGAAGCAGCATTCGAGGAATATACGGAAGCCCAAATTTTTCTTAACCTGATTAAAGAAGGGCGTTTCATAAACATTAACGAGATTGGCGTTCCATTGCCAGCCTATATTCTCGGCTTAGCTGACGTGGTTGGGGAGCTCAGACGCCAGACTTTGGATTGCCTGAGGAGAAACGAAGTCGGGAAAGCTGAGAAAAACCTTGAGCTCATGGAAACAATATATGTTGAGTTGATTAACCTCGATGAAGCCAACATCGTTGTTCAGGGACTCAGAAGGAAATGCGACGTTGCCCGACACGTGCTTGAGGCAACGAGGGGTGATGTCACCATTGAGGTTCGAAGAACGCAGCTTGAAAACTCGATAAAGGACCTCAAAAAACGACTAGAGGAGAAACGAAAGGGTTGAACCCGTTAAACCCAAAAGATATTCTGGAAAGAGTCGATGAAGAAGGGTTCGAAAACGTATGGCGAGAAAGCGCAAACCTGTTTCCGAAACCAACCAAAAATGCGGAGGCTGAACCAAAAATTAGAGGTAGGTCCCACCCGTTTTATGACCTCGTCCAAAAAATGAGGACATCTTTTTTAGATTTGGGTTTTACGGAAGTTTTTAACCCAGTTATTCTGGATGCAAACGAAATTTTCAAGCAGTATGGTCCGGAAGCTCCCATCATACTTGACCGCTGCTATTATCTGGCTGCTTTACCCCGCCCAGATATCGGATTAAGTAAAGCCAAACACGAGCAGATTATGAAATTAGGAGTTGAATTGTCCGAACATAAGGTTTCAAATCTTCAGAGGGTTTTGCGGGACTACAAGAAAGGCAATGTGGACTCGGATGATCTGGTCGAAAAATTGGCTAAAGCTCTCGAAGTTTCTGACACTGTTGCAATGCGTGTCATTTCGGACGTTTTTCCAGAATTCTCTTCGTTGCTTCCTGAAGCTTCGAATCTGACTCTTCGCTCCCACATGACCACATCATGGTTCCTGACGCTTCAGGCGGTTCGCCCATTGTCTGAGCTTCCGTTGAGATTGTTTTCCGTCGACGTCAGGTTTCGAAGAGAACAGAGAGAGGATTCCACTCACCTCCGTGTTCACCATTCCGCTAGCTGCGTTATCATGAAAGAAGCCGTGGATGTCAACGAGGGTCAAGAGATTACTAAGGCCTTGCTGAAACCGCTTGGCTTCGACAAGTACAGGTTTATCAAAAAGAAGGTAACCTCCAAGTACTACGCTCCGGGCATGGAGTACGAAGGCTTCATCTTTAATTCAGCCTCGAAAAAATGGGTCGAAGTAGTAGACTACGGCATATACAGCCCGATTGCCTTGGTAAGGTACGATCTTGAAGAACCAGTCCTGAATGTTGGGATAGGAGTCGAAAGGATAGCAATGCTGCTTCACAACGAGGCAGACATGCGAAGGTTGGTTTATCCACAATTCTTTGCGGAATTCGAGCTTTCAGACGCTGAAATTGCGAAGTTAATTGGGTACGAATTGGAACCTAAGACTGAGGAAGGAAAAAAGATAGCTAAAAGTATACTTAAAGTCGCGACTGCCAATGCAGACGCACCAAGCCCATGCGAGTTTCTGGTATATAGTGGCAAAATTCAGGGAAAGTTCGTGAAAGTGTACCTTTACGAGAAGGAACAGAATTCGAAGCTGTTGGGAGCAGCGGCTTTAAATCAGGTTTTTGTTTACAACGGCAGCGTTCTCGGGGTCCCAATGAAAGGGCTGGACAACGTTGAAATTGTGAGAATTACGCGCGAAAAGGGTGTCCCAACAGGGGTCAGGTACATCGACGGCATAGCTGCACAGGCAGCAGCAAGAATCGAAGAAGCCGTATCAAACAATCGAGGAAGCTTTGACCTTTGGGTGCGGTTGGCTCGGCGTCCAAGCGACATAAACGTGAAAGTAAGTGACAAAGCTCGAAGGTTCATCATGAACCGAAAAAAGAAAATAGAAACAACAGGACCAATCTTCGTCGGAGTCAGGGCGGAAATCACAGACTAGATTCATGATATTTTTTGCTTGAAAAATGACCGTGTCTTCTCAGGTGCCTAACAGATTGTTTCACACTAATGACTTCTCAGTCGAAAAAGCGAAGAAACTGCAGCTGTCCCTTTCCAAGAAAGTAGTATGTGAAGATTGGTTGCCTGAACGCATAAACTATGTTGGAGGCGTCGACGTAGCCTATACCGACAGCCATGCGATTGGCGCTGCAGCGGTTCTGGAGTACGACACCTTAAAAACGGTGGAAACGCGAACATCTTTCCAAGCAGTAAGCGTCCCCTACATTCCGACGTTTCTGTCCTTCAGAGAGATTCCTCCCGTCGTCTCAGCCATAAACATGCTTTCAATAAAACCTGACGTTTTTATCGTCGACGGACACGGATTCGCCCATCCTCGGCACTTGGGGTTTGCCAGCCACCTCGGTCTAATTATTGACACAGTTACGATAGGCGTAGCAAAAAGCATTCTTTGCGGCGAAATCGTTGACAAAGAAACAGACGGGTGGAAACCCATAATACATGAAGGTTCAACAGTTGGAGCAGCTGTCTACGCGAGACCCGACGTGAAGCCTGTTTATGTAAGCATCGGACACAAGATTTCGTTAGAGACAGCAATAGAAATCGTGAAACACTGCATGAAAAACTATAGGATTCCTGAACCAATCCGTAAAGCTCACAAAGCTGCTGTTGAAAGAAAAATGCGAAAACCGAGTTAACGGGTCAATGCCTAGACTTCATATTGTTTGTACATTGTGGTTTCCGCTTTGGAAAGATCAGAATATAGTTTTGTGAACCAATATTTCGCCTTGACTGCTTTCAGCCCCCAAAAGCCCGTAATAAAAAGGCTTGCTGCGAGAACCATGTTGGAGACGTACCAAGGCGATCCAGTTATTATTGTGGGAACGTTTTCTAGGCACCACGCACAGACGCAAGTCGCAATGTAGACGGTTGCCAAACTAGAAATGAAATGCACTTTCTGAAGGGTTTTGCTGGACTTGATTGCCCAGAGCTTGAGCCTGTCAAGCGTTTTGCCGAGTCTTATGGAGACATCGTGGATATCGTCTATCATAAGGGTTAAGCCGCCATAGACGAAGAATAGACCTGAATAGATTGTGATCGTCTGCAAGCCCATGGTTTGGAACCCCAAGGAAGGCATCAGAAACACTAGGATATAGGCAGGTGCGAAGACAGCCATAAGCGTTAGGGAGATTGAGCTGGCAAGGAATCCGTAAACGTAGTGGTGGAACAGGATTCTTTTCAAGTGAACTTTTCCGACGAGCTTAGCGGGAACAATGTTGAGGACGAGCTGTCGCAATCACGAACAGGAACAGCGACCCATTAACAAGATAGGGCGAGTAAGGCTGCCAACTGTACGTGTTGATGTAGACGCCAACTAGAATGTTGACTATAGAGGCTAAGCTAATCACAGAGTTGAAAATCAACGCTAAACTCAGCGTTTTTCGACCTAACTTGACTATTATCTTCGACATTGCAGCAAAACGTCATTTAAAGCGCCATTTAAAGTTTACTCGGTTACCAGATATCGGGTCAGCATGCAATATAACGTCAAAATCATAAGGGCACAAGCTCAACTTCCATGGAATCCGTATCCAACAAGGCTATTGTTGCCTTTTCGCTCAGGTACCCGCATACTTCGCCCGGATTAACGATCAAGGTCCTGTTTTGCTTACGGACTGCAGACTGATGCGTGTGTCCATGAACAACCACATCGTAAGCAGATGTGTTGACGAGAGACGAAAGAAGGTCAGACTTCTTCACCGTGAAGCAAAGCAATTTTCAAGTTGCCTGCCTTAACCTCTGCGAATTTTCCTCGAACTTGTTTACCGATTGACTCAAAATTTTTTTGAAGCACCTCTTTCTCAGCATCGTTGTTGCCGAAGACTCCAATCATCTGAGCTTTTAAGGGCTTAAAACGAAAAGCCGCGAACGGTGCACTGTAATCGCCTGCGTGAAGCACCAGTTCAACCTTTTCGTCGTTCAACTTCTGAACCGCCTTTTCTATCAGGGGCAGCATGTCATGCGTGTCAGAGATTAATCCAATCTTCATTTTTTCCACCTTGTATACCTGTTTGTTTCTCAATATTTTTCTGGTTAAATCATAAGCTTTGTGTAAAATAAAAGATAATTCCAAACGTAAAGAAACTGTTAATAGGCGAGAATCCAAAAATAGCGTGACCGAAGGCTCAACTATAACAGGAAGACCTAAATTGGTTCAGATTAAAATAAACATTTTCAACGTAATAGCTGCCGTATGTTCGCTGCTTCTTGTGGTTTATGCGTGGCTGATGTTTCTTCCAATGTTCGAGGATCTGTCCCAATATTCCGATGTGAAGAACATCATTATTGTGCTGTCTGTTCTGTTGATAGCGCTTTCTGGCTTCCAGCTCTATGTGGCAATATGGGGAAGAGAAGACAAGTCGGATGATCAAGCTTCAGAATCAGGAAAAGAATAAACTCATTACTTTACTCTTTTTTGGCGCCTTCAGTCTTGAATCTTGTGAAGCCGCAGTGTCCGCAAGAGTATCTGTCTCTGTGGTCAGCCATGAAATAGCCTGAACCGCACCTGTCGCAGGTTGGGAGAATCCTTACTAACCCGTTTTTTTCAAGCTTGTAGTAGGCTGACACTGGTTTTTCCTTTTTCTTTTTCAGCGTGCTTTTTTCTGACATGTTATTGCTGCTCCTTCTTTTCTGTCTTCGGCGAGTTCCTCAATATTATGTATTTTGGCTCGGTCATCTTCGCCTGTTCAGCTGAGTCGTAAACGTTGGCTTCGCCGACGGTGGTCATGCTTCCCGTCTTCGTTCCATATTTGCTTATGTAGATTCTTTCCTCGTTCGCGTCCAAGCTTGTGGCAAGTTTCTGCCTAACATCTACACGTGAAGGTGTTCCGCCTTCTTCGTGTAAAATGCTGAATTTCACCTCGTTTCTTTTGAGAAGCTCGTTTCGTTGATTGTTGACGATTTCGATCTTCACTGCCTTCACCTTTAAACTATCTTCAGAAATTCAGCTCCCATACTTTAACCTTTTGAATCCTTGTACTCCATTCGGTCAACAATCCCGAGGAATCTTCTCTTCGAATCCTCAGAAACCGAGACAATGACGATCCCCGTTCTCGGCTGACCGTAAACCACAATAGACCCGGCAGGCGCAGATATGACAGCAGCAAGGGTCAAAAGGTCCTCTTCACCATCCACTAAGACTTTTACCCGACCAGCAAAATTAACAGCCTTTCCTACTGTTTGGTAGGCTTCATCAGTTATGGTTCCAGCTGGGTTGATTACGTTAAAGGTTTTTTCCGCGTCAAATTTCAAGGGTGCAACGGACTTCCGCATGATTTTGCTGTCAACAATTGCCACATCAGGCAACAAGCCGCTTTTGATGAGGTTCCCCGAAATCCTGTCTCCCACAACAATGATCTTCGCTGGTTTGGTTTCGTCGACAATTTTTTTCAACCTCTCCATCGTCCGCTTAGAAGAGCCTTTAACAAGCAAACCCAGAGGTGCCTTAAGTTCTATGCGAAGTTCCGACGTTATAAGCCAGATACCGATCACCTTATGCGGACGGCGTAGCGACCTCTTTTTTTGATGCCCATGACTTTGGCGATTGAGGAGCGTTCTGGGTCAATAATCACAACGATGCCGCTGAAGTCGTCGCTCAGGTCCGTGGATTTGCAGTCTGGACAAGCGTTTGTTTCTGTGACCAAGTGACAGTTCCTACAAGCCTTAATAACCATACGTCAGACACCGCCTATGCTTCTGTTGGTTTTTCGGTTTTTTGTTCAACCGCTGGCTGCGCTCCCTTATTGTCCTCTTCGATCCATTCGAGCTTGCCCAAAAAAGGCTGCCGAGCGGTCACGCCTATTTTTCCGAAGCTTGCCTCCGTGCCCCAACGAGACAGCGGTCGTGCGGACGCGCATGTGGTCTCCCATGGAAATTTTGCGTTTGGACTCTTTGCCCATGAGGACTCCTTGCCTGTCGTCGTACGATATGAAGTCATCCATGATTTGTGAAACGTGAATCAACGCGTCCACGGGTCCAACTCTGACGAACGCGCCGAAATCCGCTACCTCAACTACTTCGCCCTCAACCACTTCCTGAATTTTTGGAAAGAAAGTTAAAAGTGAAAACGTGACTTTGTGGTGGGTCGCCCCATCGCCGGGGATTATCTTTCCAATTGGCGATATGTTGATGTCGGTTACAGCGATCACGTAGCCGAGCTCCTCGTCGATGATGCCTTCGTACCTAATTTTCAGCTGTTCCCTCGCCACGTCCTGTAAGGGTCCACCGAATTTGTCTGGAGGTATCCGAACCGAATCCGTTAATGTAACCACGTTAAACGTTACTTACCACCTTCCGCAACAAACAGACACACACGAAAATATTATAATTAGTGTATTTAGACGTTAATGCTAAACAAGGGAGATTTAAAAACTTTCTGGAAATAGATTAATGGCAAAAAAGGTTTCATGCTGTACAATAGGTAACATAATTTAGAGATTCTAGTTTGGTGTTATTCTGAAACTTCGCGGAATACCCATCGGAACATGATTGATAGTTATTGCGATTTCCGCATTTTAGCAGTCTAATATCGTTCCAGAAAGGCTCTGCCTCGTTTCAGAGAATTGATGACATCTTTGCCCGATTCATCTTCGAGAGCGTACCAGCCATCGTAGCCGATAGATCTTAAAGTTGCAATGTATTCATCCCATGGAACTAAGCCTTCGCCGACTGTGGCTCGCTTGGTCTCAGGATTATCGTCCTTAGCGTGAGTGTGCACAATCAATGGTGCTAGGGTCTTCACTCCTTCGACAACACCATGTCTCAGCATGTTAGCCGGGTCGTAGTTCACCATTAAAGCCTTTGAATCAACATCTTCTAAGAAGCTGCGAAGCATTTTCAGCTGGCTCTTGACCTGTTTCGATGCAGAAGATTCCGCCTACGTCTTCGCCGTAACGTGCGATTTCGGTGCAGGATTTTTTCATTGTCTTATAAGCTGGGGATGATTTGTCTGCTGGAATCTCTCCCGGATGCGTGGTTACAACAGGAGAACCGAAATCTGCTGCGAGCTTAAGGCTTTTCTTCGTCTTTTCTACTCGTTCCTTTAAGTCTTGGGGGTTGCTGAGAGCTGATCCAGGCCACCCGTGACCAGGGGTGCTTGGTCCCTCAAGCTGTGCACAGAAGCCACTGATCGCTAAGCCGTATGATTGGACGAGTTCACGCATCGCTGGCCTTTTGGCTCCTACGCAGCGGTCTGGGTCTAAAACGCAGGGACTATTGGGACCATTATCAACACACCATGCACTGCACTGATTTTACGCCTATCTCAACGGCGGTCTTTAACCTTTGCTTTAGCTGGTCTTCGGTTCCGGTTGACCCGATGGACCAGAGTGCTAAACCAATTTTTAATTTCGCCATAACCTTCGCCTTCTATAATCTTAGTATTTTCTTTTTACAGAGATTTATGTTTTCTTACCTGTTTATTGGTTTCATTTTTTCTAATCAAAGTCTATACTAGCCACAGACTGATTGTTGCTCTGAACATGAGCAAAGCAGAATAATCAATCAGGGAAAAAATTACTGGCAGATTGATTGCGCGCGCTCTGATAAATAATTACATAGTTATTTTATGATTTTATTAACAGCTTAAGAGAAGCGAGTTTATTATTAGTAATATAATTTAGAAATGGAATGATAGAACCAACCACTTGAGGAGAACTTCACAATCTTTAATATTCAACAATACACATCAAGGCGTGGAGAAAAATGTATGAGCAAAGATCAATCATTAGGCGCTGTTGTTCTTGTTCTCTGCGTAGCAGGAATATTGGTATACGGTTGTCTTGTCTTTGACATCTTGCCTGGCTGGAGCTTACTTGTTTTAAAGCCTAACTGGCTTCATTGCCATACTTGGCATACTAGGAATAGGAGCCTGGATTGGCTGGACAATGGCTACAACGCCACCACCTAAACCGATAGAGGAACTCGAAAAAGAACTCGAGGTATCTGAACCTAGCGAACCAGAAAAGAAAGAAGCTTGATAAATCTCGTAGATTTTATAATCTTAAAAATGAGCTACTTTTAGTTCGATACGGTTTCTTTCCTCTGTATGGTTCGTTTTTTTGCCCAATAAATTATAATAGCTGTTATCAAAGTTGCTTGAATAATCAGAACATTTGGTACCATCGGGTGCGTTGGCATAATATCAATTCCGTTGCTCCAGAAATCTCCGTCTGAATCATATTGGCTGGAGTTCAGGCTAACTGTGAAGCAGTCAAGAGGACCAGTAAAACTCTTTCCTTTCCAAGTAGAATAGGCGTAAACTTCTATTCGGTCTTCGTAGACATCGAATAATCGGACATAACCTTCGGCATTAAGCCATTCGGTGCTCATACACCAGACTTCCTCTTTTCTGTTGTCTCGAACTCGTATCCAGTTATAATGTGCATGTCCGCTTAGAATCATGATTACGTTTTCATGTTTGTCTATGTGAGTCCAGATTTCAGCTTCGTTAGGGGTTCCCACGATATTTGTTAATATTGGTAGCCCAAAAAGGGTTGGATGCAAACATATTACAGCGGATAGGTTACTGTGCAGCTGGAGGATATTGTCCATCCATTCGAGCCGTTCTTTTGAGATGCTTCCGTCCACGTTAATCCAGCTGAAAAGTATGAATAGCAACTTATCTTTGACGATAAAATATTGGTCTGACGAAGTTGATCCAAAATATTTTCCGAAGTTTCTTAAGTCAACTTGGTTCCAACGTGAAACGTCGTTGTCTCCTGCTAGGATACCCCAAGCACATTTTCCGTCCAATTGATGCATGTAATTGTAGGAGTTTTTCCATGACTCCTCATCATTCGGACTGTTCACTATGTCTCCCGTATGAACGACGAATGAGACGTTCCCTTTTTGAGCTAACCACAAAGTAGTATTATCAAAAATCAGGCTTGACCCTGAGACATGAGTATCTGTGATTTGGGCAAAGGTAAAGAGGTAACCCTCTGAACGGTTAACTGTGTGATTATATGGAGGAAAAATCGTGGCTAGACTCGAAACTGAAATGGATGCTATCAGGAAACCTCCTAAAACCTTGCTATCTACTCTCATTAGGAATGCACCAGAAGAGTTATTATTTTAGAATAGGCGATTTTTTTGGTTAATTTTAGCTGCATAAGATGTTTACATTGATTATGTTTTGTTCGGTTCATTTTTTCCATTAGGTATCAGGCTGCCGCCAGTATTCTTGAACTAACAGAACAGTCAGCTGATACAGAAGAAGAATTTAACTGTGATGTTATTAGTAATTGTTATTATTTGGGTTGTATAATTTGGTATTTTTAATAAACTTTTACGGGATTATTTCTTAAGTTTGGTGGTTTAAATTGGTTGTTTTTTGTCACTTTTTATCACTTTTTGTTGTATTCTTTCCAGAAAGTATTAGTTGAGCAGTGATCTTAACGGGCATGTTTGACAAAATTGTGGCGTCTTCTTGCAGTGTTTAATGCGAGGGTTCCGAAGATTGCTGCCATAGCCGTTATTATTCAAAAAGATTATTCAGAAATTACATGAGTCGACGCTAACTACTAGGTTTTGCAGTGTGTGTACTTGGACCAGTTTTTGTGTAGTACAGTACATTTTAACGTTGGTTTTTTGGTATCGAAAGATTCATCTTTGTCCTCAACTTGAAGTTAATTACTGAGTTAACATTTTTTCAAGTGTTTTCCTGTTATAATTTAGGTTGTTTATGCGGTCTTCGGTTTGTGTGCGGTTTTCTTCGTATTTTTCGTAGTTTCCTAGATATTCCTTTCCTTTCTGTGTGATGATGTAGCAGGATTCGCCTTGGTATATGAGCTCTGCGGTCAGGATTTCTTGCAAGTACTTCGTAAGGAGTCTGTAGCTCAGGTTAGCTCCGTACATTATGTGAGTTTTTTTAGCTCCGTACGCTCCAGCGTTCTCCGTGACCTTTAGGATGTCTTTAATGATATCCAGTCTGCTGCGGTATCCCTTGTTGTTCTCTATTTCCATTTTGAATCGCACCTTTCCTTTAAGGCGATTTCTAACAAAGCTTGTTTGAGTCAAGAAGTTCTATTGCGGTTTTGGGGCAGGATTCATATGCCTAAAAATGTTACCCAATTTTTTGCTTTTTTATTAAGAGCTAGCTGAGCTTTGTTAATAAACATTGAATTTTTTGGTAAAACTTTGCATTCAATGGTGGACTTGGTCTAAAGACTTAATATTGAAGATGTTGTTTAGATGGATTTTTTTGTTGTTATTGGGCTTCTACTAGTAATCTTTGAGCGTCTTCAAATAGGGAGTCCAAAGTTATGTCCTGTATGTTTTGTTTTTTATTCAATTGTGTGTCAAGATTAACTTTTTTTTGTTTAGTTTCCATTTGAGTGGGGAGGTTAATGTGCTGTTTAAAATTGACCTTATTAAACATGATATTAACCTTGCTAGGCATGAAAAAATGCAGAACGCTAACAAAAGCAAGGGATAGATAAATTGTCGAGAGCCAAATTTGAATATCTTGAGATAAATAAATGAATATTACGTCTTTGGCTAGAAGGTATCCTAAAACCTCAGCTATTAAATATGTTAATTGGATTTTGAGGCTTGTTTTCTTGTATATAGATATAAGAAAGAGTCCTATGAAGGCGTTCATGCCGACTAACATCAATAATTCTGATTGAGGACTCATTGTGGTTCCAAATCATAATGTTGAGATACAAGTATTTACGAATCATGAAAGTGTGGTTCGGACGTAGAAACTGTTTTTTACATAAATGGTTAAAGATTACAAATACTACGCAAATGGCACTGAAGGAGTACCAGACCGCTATGTAGACATATTTCAAGGAAGAACACCCCAAAATATGCTGGCCTCATTGTACAGGAAAAGATCTTGAAATAATAAGGAATTTTGAAAAATTCAAAGCTGAATGTTATACAACCTGACAAAGAATTCTGAGATAATTGAATGCAATTCTACAGAGACTTTTGTGTGATTAGTTCTAAGCTAGCTGGAATTTGAATGGTGTTCTTTTTAATAATAATCAGGGTTATAATTATTAAAGCAACTATGCCAATTATTGTTGCTATTCCTATTGGAGTCTCTATGAAGCTTTTTATGACAGGTTTAATAATAAATGATTGAGACAAGCTGGATGCACCTTCGCGTCTATCATCACCTTTCCAAGAAGCTTCTACGCTCCAAGAGCCAACTACATTCGGTTGATAGGAGTCACTGTAGCTACCATCTGAACCTGTAGTAACAGTTCTATTCAATATTGAACCGTCAGGTTTTCTGTAGGTTAATGTGATACTCTTTTCTGGAATAGCTGGGTTAATGGCTCCTGAAACAGAGATAGAAAGGCCATCGTCAATATCATGAGATGACACAGAACACGAGATTGTTATTGGAATTTTCGTTCTAGCATTAATTTGGTTAGAATCACTTGCTGCCCCACCTACATCCACAACTCTTACAATGAAATAGTATGTAGTGTTAGCTGACAAACCTGTAATGCTCTTGGATGTTACCAATCTATCGTTTGTGTCGAATATTTTTGTTCCAAGTATTTCGGGTGAATTTGATTGATAAACTTCATAAGAATAAAAATCATCATCATTGTTCTTTGTCCAGACCAGCTTCATAGAATCAGCAGTTATGTCTGTTGGATCAATGAGTACAACACCTTTTAGGTTTAGTAATGCAACTTCTGTAGAAGCATAACCTTTATCATTGAACGTTTGAAACCAGTAAGAAATTGACCCACTCGAAGGTAAACTATCAAAATGATAGTTAATTATGATATCATCTTCTCCTGAGTATTGATGCCCAAGCGATATTCCATATAGAAAAGGCGCATTCTCAAAAGAAGAGTCACTGTAACATAAGTAAACCTCGCTTTGAAGTCCCTTTGGATTAATAACACAGCAGATAGTACCTGAGGTTGATGTAACATTCACAGGAGGTAGCAATCTGATTGTAGGACCTTGATACCCAGACGGCTGATAGTTTATTGTAATAGTATTCTCAGCATCAAATCGATTAGAACTATTATCATACGCCTTTGCAGTTATTGTATTTGGTCCTTCAGTTAGATTGATGGCCTTTTGCCAATAGAACCAGTTTTCATAGAACAAACCAGTGGCAAGTTCTCCATTCACGGTTACATTGAGAATTCCGCTTGCATCATAAGCTTCCCCCCAAATTATGATAGTCGAATTTGGCACATTACAAGAATTCCATGGCCAAAATATCAGCCATGGAGGTTCTGTGTCAGGTATAAAAATTGATTGAGAGACTGTAAATGTACCTATTTCAGATCGAGTTGAACCCTTGTTATTTTGAACAGTAAACAAATACGAGACTGTCTCCCCTACACTTAGTTGGTCCTCTTCTGGGAAAGTGAAACTCACAGTGATGTTCCCAGTTCCAGAATAATACCCAACTAAATATCCCCAATTAAAGGGAGCATCCTCCCATGAGGAATAACTTGCAGTAAGGTAAACTTCAGTGGATAATCCGTTGGGATTCACTAAACACTTAATGGTGGCATTGTTTGCTGGTTGACTTGTAGTAGGAACTATACTAACTGTTGGCCCTTCATAATCCGTTGCTTTGTAAACTACAGTAATGGCTTCTGCCATTGAATTATTATTTAGGCTATTGTCGTATGCAATAACAATTATCGTGTTTGATCCTTCAACAAGGCTGACAGTCTTCTGCCAGAAGCAATGCACCCCTTCTTTCCAGTATTTTTCAACAACTGAACCATTTACAGTTACTTTCTGAATTCCACTTTCATCATACACCCTTCCATTGATAACTATTGTTGAACTTGGTACGTTGTAATAATTTCTAGGCCAGTCAATTTCTAACTGTGGTGGCGTAGTATCTGTTTCTGCATTCACGAACACTTGATGAGATAATACTACAATGAAGGCAACTAAAAAGAGAAAATACTTCCAAACATGCATGCGGAGACTCCCTATTTAGCGTGCGCAAGCTGAGCTATTATTTTTTTATATAAGCCTTATGTATCAGTAGTTTAGCTACTAGCGAATCAGATGACAGTAAAAAACTTCCTTTCAACAAGTGAATACTTGAATTGGATGTATAACAGATGAAGGTGACAAGTATCATGGATTCAATTTCTCAAATTCTGCTTATTTGCTATAAGGTTTAATTAGCTCTAGCCTATTTAAACTTCTCAAAAAGTGGATGTACCTAAAAAATATAATATATATGATATTGAGTAGTTGATGTTGTTCTCTACAATTTGTCAGTTTATTTATCAATCAATATTTTATCCTAAAAGGTTATATGATAATACTTAGGTCTTTCTTCGCTTCTGGAAAAATAGGATTAATCCTAGTATAAATAATAATAATCCTATTAGAAGGTAGTAAATTAGTTTCATTCCTATTCCTAAATCTATGATTTCTCCTATTCTAGAGCCAAAGAGTATAAGGTTGATGTCCTTACCCCAGACTGTCATGTCCTGCCAGGTTAGCCAACCAACCCAAGCCAGGATGGCTGACCCAAAAACTGAGAGTATTATTCCCACAATATATGGGAGATTATTTCTTGGACGTGTCTCAACAGCTTCTACGGTTTTGGTTTCTTCCTTAGTTACAGTTGTTTCGAGAAGTCTGAGGTTGGTTTTGACTGTTTTGCCATCTTCTGATGTTTCAATGTTTTCGATTATGACAGGTTTTCCAATGGATCTCGTAATTGCTAAGGTTATCGAGCTGCATAAGGGGCAGCCGAATAAGCGGCATGCGCTGGTAGTGGAATTTCTAAGTCCGCTGCAGATGCCTGCATAAATAGAGCCCTCAATTTTGATGTGGACCACGTCATTTTCCACATTCAACTCTAGGTTGTCTGCGATTTCAAGGTCTTCAGTTAATAGTTTTGGCAGGTTGCTCTGTAGATAGTTTAGGTCGACTTTTGCGAATTTTGTTCCCAGTTTTTCTTCGAAGAGGTTTGTTAAGCCTAGACCAGGCGGGGTTAGGTATATTCCGCTGAGGTTTTCTCTTTTTGATGGGATGAAGACTGTTTCTTCTTTAACTTCCTTTAAGTACATTGAAGGGAGGTACACGCTATTTCCTCCATACCCTAGGTCGGCTATTATCTTATTTAGTGTTAAAAGAGGGGAGATAACTGAGGAATCGAGTAAGATGGGTTTCACGGAACTTGAGGTTCTGGTATAAAGGAATAAAGCGCCCCATAATGTCAACCCTAATCCTATGAAAGCCAAGACAGTTGAGGAAGTCACAATAGAGGCTGAAAGCGTGATTACTCCACTTACAAGAAAACCGATTGCGACCCTTCTAGGGGCTGTCTGTTTTGATTTTTGTAGTTCGCGTTTCATCAGTTCATTCTCTCTCTGTAGATCTCCCAAAGTCTTTGCTATAGGTTCATGAAGTGTCTTGATTTTGCTGATGTGCCTCATACGTGTTTCAAGATATATTATGGCAAGTATTGAAACCAAGTATAACAAAACATTAAAAATAGAAGTTTGCACAGACTCTAGAAATGATCTGTTCCAAACAGTCATTTCATAAATGTGCGCCCAATAGATGAACCATAAAGCTGCCAGAAAGAGGGCAAATTGAATTAGTCTAAGAATCCTGGTTGTGTTCAATGATAGATCTCCTTTAATTACTAACTGCTCTATTATATAATGGTCTTCCAAGCAGTTTCATAGCTGAATAAAAATGATAGTCAGCTTAGCTAATTTTTGAATCTCAACGGGGCAATGATTTAAAAAAAGTAGAGGGGCACGTTATTCCTGTACCAATGTCTTTTTTTAAATGAGGTAGATTTCCAGGCACTCGACCAGTGCCCAGAAAATTCTAAGGTTGGCTTTGAGGGTGCCTCCGATTCTGGGATTCTTCCTTCTGATTGATTCATAGAGTGTTTCGCCTATCTTGAATCCTTTCTTTTTGGCGATTGTTATGAGTTCTCCGCCGAAGGTTTCTCCGCCTTTTAAATTAAAGCTTGAGATTGTTTCCCTCTTGTATACTCGGAAGTTTGAGAAAACATCCTTCACACCGAGTAGTTTGCCCAAGGTTCCGGACGCTAGTTTCTCGGATATTCTGGGCAGCTTTGTGCGGGAAGCAACGAGAATATCGCATTTTTCAGCTTTTTCGACAAGCTCGGGTATGAGTTCTGGAGGGTTCTCGAAGTCAGCGTCGATCGTAACTATGACTGGGTATTTTGCTAGCTTCATCCCGTGGAGTAGGCTTTTCGTTTGTCCTTCTCTGGCCTTTCTGATTGTTTTATCTGCAAGTTTCTCGGCGATCTCCGCAGTCCCGTCTGTTGAGCTGTCGTCGACGACTATGATCTCGTGTGGCATGTTCTTGAGTGTGTTCTGTATGGTCTGGATTAGAAGTTTAATGTTTTCTCGTTCATTCCAGGTTGTTGTTACGACGGATACTCCATTCGCATTCATGGTTTAAGCCTCTAGATGAAAGGACAGGAAAACGTTTATTTTCTTGAAAAAGAGATTGTCCAGAAAGGTAAAAACGGCGTCTTTTCTATTGTTAATTTTCGATAGACTCGATTCTCACTCCTTTGTCGGCAACTTTCGTGATGTAAGCTTCTCCGCCTTCTTTGTTTATGGCTTGTGCAACCTTTACTTCGTCTCCGGGTTCACATAGGGCTATCATGCATCCGCCGCCTCCTGATCCTGAAAGCTTCGCTCCTAATGCACCAGCCTTAAGAGCTGCTTCTATTAGTTCGTCGAGTCTTGACGGTGACACTGGGCAGTCTCCTGAAACTTGGAGAAAATTTTTTAAGTAATGCTGGTTTTCGTTCATCAACTCACCTATTCTACTACAGTTCAGTGATGGTTTCTCAAATTCTTCTTTGGCTTTTCCAACAATTATGTTTATGTTTTCCATACCTTCAACGAATTTTGGTTCTCTAGCTTTGAATCGTTCACCGAGCCAACCTAGTACTTTCGGCGTATCCTTTGGTTGCATTGTGTCTCCTATCACTAACGGAAGATCTGTTTTGGGTTTTAACCGGTGAATTTTCGCAGGTTCTTCGGTGCAGTCGATATGCAAGATTCCTCCAAAAGCTGAAGCATACTGGTCCATCTGGCCACAATTAATGCCTAGTTCCTTCCTTTCACCTGTATAAGCCATGTCTGCATAGAGGGTTAACGTTTCTGGTTTTAATGTATACTTTAGAATGGTAGTGGAGTCCTGTTGCTCGATTTCTGGAAAGCGGTGGGTCAAGTCAACCGCGGCTGAGATGACTACACAAATCGCAGCTGATGATGACAAGCCCTTACTTACTGGCAGATCCTTTAAAGCCTCTTTCTTGCCTTCTTGTCTTAACCGTTCCTGAACTTCCTCAGCTCTTAGGAAACGCATCTTCATCCCTCCCAAGATATATGGCAGATCCTTTTTTTTCTGGAAGGCTCTTAGCACCCCTCCAACATATTTAAGATCTGAATTCCAGTTCAGAATTGCATTGTTCACCTCGAACTTGTCATATACTGTGAATGGGCTGTAGGAGAACACTTCAGCAATCTTGCTGCTGGTGACCTCAGCTTCAACGAAAGACCTCATATCTACGGCGGAAGCAAGTACTTTATGCCTGCACCAATCCATGTGTTCACCAAAAAGGCATATTCTTCCTGGAGCGGATACAATAATTTTTCTAATTATCAGTCACCTTTTTATGAATGGAATACTTGTTAGTTTGAAATGCATGCGTTCTTCTTTGTTGCTTTGTTTTAGTTTTTAGCCACGCTTTCTGTTTTTTAGGTTTTGGTAGGAGATGTTAAACGATTGCCAACAACTTTCTGGGTTTCCTATGTCGAGTAGTATCCCGTCAGGTGGTAATTTGACAGCGTAGACTTTTAAGCCCTGGTTAATCATCTCTTGAATTCCGTCGGTTATCTGCATTTCGCCTGCTTTTTCTGGTTGTGCTGTATCTTCAAGGGCTTTGAAGATTTTCGGATTGAAGATGTAGACAGGTATTATTGCAAGGTTGGTTGGAGGTTTCTCGGGTTTCTCGACGGCTTTTTCTACGTTGTATATTCCGTTTTCGATTTCTTTGCCTTCAATCACCCCATAGATTTTGGGATTCTCAACTTCTTTAACCAGCATGATTGCATCAGCTTTATACTTTTCGTGGCTCGCTATCAAACGGCGGAAATGATTGCAGTCTTTATCTAAAATAATCGTGTCTCCTGCGTGTACTAGGAAGGTTTCATTTATGAAGTATTTAGCTCTTAAGACGGCGTCTCCGAAGCCTTTTGGTACCGGTTGATTTATGAAGACGATAGTGGAGTTGTTGACTCGCCAGTAGAATCTTCTAAGCTCTTCAGCGAGTCAGCTTTGTTCATTCTTTCAAGTTCTTTAACAAATTCTTCATCAGGCGTGAAATGGTCTTCTATGGCTCTTTTGCCCCTTCCGACGATTAGGCCGAACTCTCTGAATCCAGTGTCGTAAAGCTGCTCATAAATAGCTTGAACAATCGGCTTCAAACAAGGTCCACCATTCACACTGTCTAGAAAGATGGGTAGCATCTCCTTAGGCATCTCCTTCGTCATTGGAAGAAGCCTTGTCCCAAAGCCCGCCACAGGCAAGACAACCTTCCTAATCATAAAAGCTCCGTTCATGTGTTGCCTCCAAATTTGCGGATAGTCGCATTTATGAATCTAGCTAGCGCGCTAGCTAATAATCGTTACATTGTATGAAAGAAAAAAGACCCATTCTTTCGTTGGCGTCGATTAATCTAAAGGTCTCTGGGATTCTTATATTTGGATACCATAGTCAGCTCGTGAGAATGGTTTGGGTTTGGGACTAAATTTTAAACATCTATTATTATGAAGATCCAATTTCCCTAAAGTCATTCTTGAAAGAGGAAGAACCGATAAGCTCTGTGCTGATTACATGGAAGTGTATAAAATAGCTGAAAAACACGAGAAAGAAGGTAGGACTTACTAAAAGAAGCCTTAGTCTTCTTTTCTTCTTTCTTGATTACTTCGTGTGATTTAACATTTTTGTCTCGAATTTTGTAGGGATGAAAACAATACTCCTAAGTAACTAATTGTCTTTTGATGGAATCTTCGTGACGAACTGCTTCAACTTATGGTACCTACCTGTTTTTTCCCTCGGAATTTCATCGACAATGCAGGTCTCTATTTCAACATTCTCCACATTTCCAAGTTTCTGTTTAAGCATTTGTTCGACTTCCCTACATGTCTCGGTTGTAAAATTGCTACTTTTCACTATCTTAATAATAAAGCGGTCAACCTTTTCCTGCACAACTTGCAGCTGCTTTATTCCTTGTATCCAGACTAGATTACCCCACACACTCAATGCCGGAATCGTCTTTCCATCAGGTAGCCGGACAACATCGCTTTTTCTGCCTAGTGTTATATTCATCATAGGAAAATTGATGCCGCAGGAGCAGTGATCTGCAATCATGGAACCAAGGTCTCCAAAGTTGTACCTGATGAAGGGCATAGCGTAGTTGGTGAAATTTGTAACCGTTATTTCCCCCTCTTTCCCTAGAGACACCGGTTCACCGTCTCGAGTGATCTCAACAAGAGTCGAATCGCTGTCGACATGAAAGCCAATGTGTTCAATGCATTCGCTGGAGATAGTACCAACTTCAACAGCGCCATAACGGCTAAATGCCTCAGCATTGAAAACTTCTCGAACTAATCTGCGAACGTATTGAGTCAACATCTCTCCACCTGTGAAGATTAGGTGTGGGTTTATTCCCTTTTCATCCCTTTCCCTAATCTCTTTCGCGAATACATCTATAAAAGATGGAAGACAATTGATGGTCTGGGGATTGAACTCTCTAATTTCTCTTATCTGAGTTTCTATATCGCCAAAAACAGAAATAATCTTTGATTTGAATATTCCCAGTTTCTGGATCGGATGAATAGGAACCCAATCAATGTCTACTAACATTTGTCTATTTGTGATTTGGTCACCACAGTTCAATTGCCACCGATAATATTGCAAATATTTTATTAGCCTGGGGCTCTTCTGCCAGTAAATTGGCATGGGGACCCCTGTGCTGGTGCCAGAGGTCTTGAGACTTGAGACATCTGTTCGGATCCACGTTTATGGCAGTAAGCGACTGCTGGGGCAGGTCTATTATGTCCTCTTTTCTTGTGATCGGTATCTTTTCCAAGTCGTCGATGGTCTTTATGTCACTATAGCTCAGATTGGCTTTCTTGAACAAGGAGTGATAGTACGCAACATTTTTATAACTGTGCTCAATCATTGCCCGAAGTCTCTTATCCTGAAACTTTCTGAGTTCCGAAGGCTCAAGCCGCTGATTCCGCTTCAGCTTAGTCATTAAGAACGGTGCTTTAAGCAACAGTAGAGAATGTTCTACTATATTTTGGACCAAGGGAACTCAACTCAAAGAACTTAGTTTTCCCTCAACCGTTTTCATCATGAATTTCCAACGCTCGCGCTATTTTAACATCATGTAGTAGAGGTTAGAGGTTAAAGAATTTTTCTTGGGTTTACCTTCCAAAAGGTTGTGAAGATGTCCATATCCCTCAAGGAACTCTTTGCCTTTTTCAGTTGCTAAGTAGAATGTTTTCATATTGTTATTAGAAATTGTTAAAAGTTCCCGAGAAATAAGGTATTCAAGGTATTTCTGAAGTTGATAATAGCTTAGGTTGCATTTGTACAGTATATTCGTTTTTTTAGATGATTTCTGGCAAATGGCAAGCATTATTCTGATGATCTCAAAAATGTGGATTTCTATAGTGGTGATTGATTCACTATTCTGAACCAAACAACCTTTCTGACAGAGTTTCGGTGTTTTCTTTCCATATATTTTCCATTATCGACTTAGGCTCTTTTGTGGAAGGTAAAAGCCCTTTCTGTCCCTCTTGATACCAGGCTCTGATAAGCCTTCCTATAACCCATCCGCGTTGTCCTTGAGGTATGCTCTGGTAGATGCGATAAACGTCTTCTAGCTGACTAGTGTGTAATGTCTCTGGACAAAGGGAAAAAGATAAATTTTTTATTCTTGTAGCTAGACTATAAAGTATTATTAGTTAGCCAGCTATTATCTCATAGAATCTTATGGCTACTGTTATTAGGAATAACACTGAAATTATTATTGCCATATTTCTCAAGTTTTTCCTGTTGATGCTTATTTTGCTATAATATGGTGAAAGTAACTCTGAGGTTATGAGAAGTATTAAGGCCATTATGGCAAGTAGTAGGCTTATGTCCTGGAAGCTTAAGGGAAATGTTGTACTTATAAAAGCGAGGATTAATGGATTGTTGACAATGGATAGGAAAAGAGTTATAACTCCTACTGCCATTAATATTAAACATGTTAGTTTTATAGGGCTTATTATGACCTTTTTTCGTGCACTAAAAAGAATCAAGAAAATGGATATGAGTATTGTTGTGTTTGAAAGTCCAAATAATAAGAATAGTAAATTTATATAGGTCCAGTAATTTGTTGCCCATTCATAGCTGAACTGTAAGCCAAACAGATAGAGGTCATGGTTAACAATATAGTCTAGGCGAGTAACGAGTAAAGCGGATAAAATACTCAGTGCTGTTGCTATGATGAGAAGTAAATAACAAGCATATCTTGACGAGTTATTCTGTGTTTGAGCAAAGATTAAAAAAGATACTATTGAGATACCAATTAATAATATGGCAATTATGTTGGAGCTTATTATCATCCAAGAATATGTCCAGTATTGTTCTGCCCATTCGTGATTAAATTGCAGACCAAATTTATAGATGTCGCTATTGACGATTCTATCTATACGTGTAAAGATGGAAAAAAAAGGTGTGTTTATAACGATTACGATTAGTAACAGTGTTAGTATTATGTACGGTTTGAAAACAATTTGTATCTTCATGGACATTTCCCATTTTAATATTTAACCAAAAGGATTGATTTTCCCATTATTCAATTCCAAATCAGTGCTTTGAATGTTATTTTTTTTAGCAATCCTACCATAATTGCGGATAAGAACAACTATTGTTATAATGATTTGAGAGGTGGATGTGCGAGACATGCATAATGTATATATACGATAGACTTCTTTTCACACACTAGTTGACAGTACTTTCTTGTCTGATTCAATATAGTTTCTAAAGTAACATCTGAAGTCAGATTCCCATTCTCTTTTAGATAGGTAACCCATTGAGCACTAGTTTCTTTCAACCCGACATTAACAGCATAATCTATTATGCTTGGAACCATATCTAATACAGTTGAAATGTTCTCCAAAATATCTAATTCATGGTTGATGACTGTATATTTTGAAGACCTCAAGAACCGTGTCTGCTCTATCGATATTGCTTTCAACTTTTCTTTTAATGCCTCATCATCTGGATGATGCCTTAACTCTTCCATAACTCCTTTCTTTGCTACCTCGAGATTATCTTGATGCTTGCGAATCTCGTATATTCGGGAACTCAGTATATCTTTCACTTCATTAGCATCTTCGGCGTCACAGTTTTTGCATATTTGCTTTAGTTCCAACATTGCCTCGATCTGGCTTACACCTTTATAGTTGTCATGTGGTCGCCAGACAGAAATTGGAGGAAAATTTAAACCTAGTCCTTCAGCAACAAACTCAACTTCTAAAAGATAGCCCATACCTCCTACACCGCCAACATAACAAGAGGGAGTTAAACCTCGGAAAAAAACCAAGGCCATTGCGATTGCTCTAGCTGAGATTCTTTGTGCAATTTTCGATATGTCAGGAACATTTTTGGCTCCAAATTCCAATTCATAATCTTTCTCGCAACCAAAGCATTTTCCACTACCAAATAAGAAGCCATCTTTCTCTGTTAGAAATAGCTTAACCTTACTTCCACAGTTACAGTGATACCAGAAGGGAGCTAAATAAGGTTCTTCGTCTGAGACTCCTCCCTCTATACATTGGTCATGCTGAACATGCTTGGCTTCACTCAATAAATTTGAATAATCATCAAATCTAGAAAGCATGAAATTAAATTCTTTAACAAAAACTTGTTGACATTCAGAAAAACGAGAAAACAGGGTATCATAACCCCAGATTTCGTTTATAATCTTTGATAAGACATAGGCATTGAAATCAGAAAATTTTTCAGAACATTCATACACTATTCTCAACAATATTCCAAAAAAACAGAAAAGTATTCACGTAAGTTGGGCAAAAAGGAAACAGGCTTAAAATTTGTAACACCTAATGTCTTGCAAAGTCTTTCCGCCGACCCAGTAGTTTCAATGAGCCATTTTTCAATTTCAGTCTTCCATTTGCTAAGAACGTGAGGAGAAGGTTTGGTTATCCTATTGAGCATCACTTTCTCTGGGAGCTTAAAATCAATAGTTAAAGTCCCGCCTCTCCTTTGAACTGCAGGAAGCTGACATGACCTAACCCACCGGTCACCTGCGAAATCTTGATCTGCAATCCCGAAGAAACTTATAACGGGAACCTTCAATATCTCTTCGAGTTTTTTGGTCAAGACGTAGTTTAATGTAGCCTTCCGGAAAACTCCACTATAAGCAAAAAAATTTGGCTGATGAGCCGTCATTAAAATGAGTCCAGCACCTTCTTTAAGGTTTCTTATTCCATCACTGACAGAAGGTGTTAACGTTCCACAATCTTTATGAAAAACTTCCACAAAACGAGAAAGCTCATACCGATTCGCAAGAACACGTTTTGAACTTATTTTCAATTTGTTTTCTTTATAAAAAGAAATACACGAATCTACGAGTCTGCTGAAATCTTCTATAAAAATATTGGGCATTATCGATATAGAATCTCCTCAAATCCTAAACCTGAATCTTCCTGCCTCGAAGGCTTCTGCAAACTCTAATCCCGTTTGGTAACCTCGGAACTTCACTAAGCCCTCGACTCCATTAACAGCCTTTCTTATAACCTCCATGGTGGTTATTCAATTGGGAACCAAATACACGTATCACAGCCTTCTTCTTTTCGTAGGTTTCCTTTATATCTACAAAAATCTGAGGAATGAAATCTTTCTGTGTGCTGGCTCCTTCGTAGAGCATAATCGTATCACAGCGTCTAGCAGCAGAAAGAACTGCATATGCAGTGTTTCTATGATCTTGGTGTGTGTCCTTACAGGCAGGTCCATATACAATATCTGGCTTAACCTTATTCACGATTTTTTCAATGATGTCTATAGTTTCTCTTCCAGATCCGACCTTAGTATCTTCAAGTCCTCCAAAGAATAAATCATCCATACCCATTAATTTCTCGGACTCTTTACATTCCATTTCCCTGATATTAGGATCTCCTGAAGCCTCCCCTTTTGTTAAGACAAGAAGATAGACCTTATCTCCACTTAATTTGTGCAGCATTAAAGTTCCTGAACATCCCAGTTCGATATCGTCAGGATGCGCCCCAACGGCTAATACAACTTTCACTACTACACGTCTCCTTCAACTAACCTAACAATTGTGGCTAACTAATTCTTCTTGTCAATATGAAACGCAACGTCATTCCTAATATAAGTTGATGAAAAAAAAATCTGAAAGACAATTCCTAATCTCTTATCTGAATCCCTAGCATCAAGAATATTTTTTGCTAATCCCTTAGGGACACCATTAATTTTTGGCTTCAGCCAGTATCAGCTTCATTTAACTTCATACATTTTAAGTTCTGTCTCTATCTCTTCTATGTCTTTGTACGTGTCTATGCTCTTCCATATACCTGGTTTCTCATACTTAACGGCCATTAGTTTACCTTCTTTGGCCAATATTGGGAATGCTGTTTTCTCTATGTCACCTATCTCGGGCAGATAATCTAAGACTTCGGGTCTTAGAAGATATAATCCAGCGTTTATCCAGTATTGATCTAGGCAAGGTTTCTCTTTGAAATCCAGTATTCTAAGTTCTTTGTCTACTTCCACAATCCCGTAACTTGAACGTAGAGGCACCAGAGCTATAACTCCCAAAGAATCTTCCCCCAGATTTTCTACAAGTCTTTGAGGTTTTATGTCTGTTATGATATCTCCGTTGACAACATAGAAGTTTTCTTTCATATCAAGCCTGATTTTGGCGTTTCGTAAGCCACCACCCGTGCCTAAAGGCTTATCCTCGAAGACGTAAGATATGCGAACTCCGAGTTCACTACCATTTCCTAGAGAGTTTACAAATTTTTCTCTTAGATAGCCTATTGAAAGTATAAACTCTTCAACGCCATTACTCTTAAGCCACTCTATCTGCCTAACAACTATAGGTTTTCCTGCCACATTGATTAAAGGCTTAGGTAAACTATCAGTTAAAGGTCTAAGGCGTTTACCCTGACCGCCGTCTAGAATGACCGCTTTCAACCCGAACCTCACACGATCCTTTTAGGTTTACTTAAGCTGAGGATCTCACTTATATAGAAACTAGTTTAGTGGTGTTATCCCAAGTGTCTCTATAACTCTTGAATCTCAATCATGGGGTTCATCATAATGATATCTAGATAGCTAGATTTTTTGTCGTAAGAGTACTACAGTACCCACGACATGATCTTCTCTTCAAAATAGAAAATGGGTTGGGTAATGTATTTCAATGATTTTATCTTTTCAATTACGGTTTTCATCTCATGTAGTTCGGTTTGAGTTATGGCCTTCGTCGTTGGGATCAGAGAACAGATACATTGCCATGTATATTACGGTTCCAAGTATAATTTGGATTAGGCTTGAGGTTAGGAGAATCCTTTGTAGAGCTAAAATTGGTATTATCGGGATTACGGATGCAAAGTATATTTTAGTTATTGTCTCTACGTTGATTTCTACTCTATATCTGGTTTTAGCTTTTTTTAGAGCATAGAGCCAAGTGATGGCATTGCTGATTATGATGCTAATAATCATTCCGTATATTTTGAGGAGCCACGTCAGGATTGGTGCTAAGATAATTATAAGGATTAAGTTGACCAAGGAAATTTTCAGGTTTATCTTTGTCTTTCCCAGACCGCTGAAAAGGCTACCTAGGACAAAGGCTCCTAAGCCGACAAAATAGAATTGGATTGCAAACATTGATAAAAAGTTGGAACTGAGCTCATAACCTTGACCATAAAATATTTGGATTATTTCCTTCGCGTAGACCATGACTATACTGGCGATCGGTAGGACCAACATCGACGTATACTTAATCGACATCTTGCAGAATTCTTTTATTTCATTCCCGTTAGATTCGAGTTTTGAGAAGGCTGGCAGAAGCATCGTGCCAATCGGTGTGGCAAAAATAGTTATTAAAACGTTGAAGTTTAATGCAGCTTGGAAGTTTCCTATTTCATAGTTCGATGTAAAGATTGCTAGTAGAATGTTTCGGTATTGCATTGTTAATCCCCCCATGAGTCCAGACAAGTACAGAGGGAAGCCATATCCAATCAGCATCTTCAGGTTGCTTGAGATATTTTCACTACTTCCGTTGGAGTGCTCTAGGGGTCTATAGATTTTAACGATGAACAAGTAGGCTCCGAGTAGACTCGCTAGCAGAAAGCTGAGGACATTTCCCGTTAACGCTCCGGCTATGCTCAGTCCAATAATTATTAGAATCGGTGCAATAATGAGCTCTAGTTATTGCTTGGATGCTTGTCGTAAGGACATTGTATTCCGTTTTGTCTAGACCTATGAAAACCGAATTCAACGTCATGTAGACTATTTGAAGAATTATAATGACCGATGTGAGCTGAATGTACCATGTAACCTCGGGTCTGTTCAAGACTTGTCTCGCAAACAAGTCTGAAAAAACAAGGCAAACGGCTAAGGCTATAAACGCGAGGATCGTTTCAAAGAGTAATCCGTGAACAAATAATTTAGGTACTCGTCCTTTTTCTCCTTTTGCTTTTAGGCTTGCTGAATATTTAATTATTCCTGTGTTTACTCCCGGATCCACGAATAGTAGAAGAAGACTTGGCATAACCATTGAGATTGTGTATAGTCCATAGAGTTCTGATCCTAGGATTCGGGCTATTATAAAGACTGAGATGGCTAAGATTACGGTTGATATTATGTTTCCTAACGTTAGAAAGAATCCGCTGCGCGCTGAATCCTCTAACACCCTCTTCATATTGGACAATGGTAATCATCTTAAGTTAACTAAAGTCGAATATTAGACCTCATAAGGAAATCATTCTGGCAGCTATTCCAAGCTGCTCTGCAATCCCTGCAATCTCATTCTTGTATACGGGATTCATCACAATGATAAGATCAGGTTGATACTCCCTGAGAAACTCGGGTGAAACTATTCTCTGTCCAGTTCCTGCGACATACATTCCTTGTTTGCGGGGATTAATGTCTACCGCATATTCAATTTGTGTAAAATCTTTAAAAACATTCAAGAAAGTAACACCTTTTGAGCCAGTCCCCCAGATTACTGCACGCTCTCCATTCTTCTCTATTTGTTCTAGTCTATGTCTCCATTTCTCAAAGGTCCTTAGGTAATTGGCAGCAAACGATTCTAAATTGCGTGCAAGCCGATCGACTTCGCATTGACCTTCTTGTCCAAAGTGAAGCGTAGTTTGTTCGCTTGCTAGAGCATCGACACACAGGTATTGTCCTTCATATTCCTCTGTCAATCTGCAGACTTGGAACTGGCAGGATGAAAAAATGTGAAAGAGGGAGTGAGGTGTAAAATATGAGCAGTGCTCATATATAATGTCCCATACAAAAAATTTCTTAAAAGTGTGGATTACATTAGGCACTTCAAAGAAAATGTGTGTATTCAGGCGATTGCCAATTGCTTGTCGCAACATCTCCAGGAAGCTTTTTGGATCATGGATATGTTCCAGTGTTTGCCGACAGACAAAGAGATCTGCTTGATAGTTTCCGTAGCCTTCAGAGTAGAGATCCTGGATAAACTTGACTCGATCTTTTACCTTATTATGCTCTTCTTGCTCAACATAGGCAGGATCAAAACCAACCCCACGGTTGTTCCCGATCTCGCAAAGTAATAGCAGAAAATAACCGTCTCCGCACCCGATTGATACAATGTCTTTGTTATACAAATTATATCGTTCAACCAAACGCAATGCGAGCGATCGCGCATAATCTTGGAACCGAGGCGAGAAACGCAGAGGGTTTTCATATGCTTGCGTATACTCAAGACGTTTCGGCTCAAACGCGAGGTTAGTAATAAGACTGCAATCAGTGCAGAATGCCAGTTTGATGTTTCCCCTGCGGCAATGTCGGGCTTCATCGCGGCTTGGCCAGAGCACGTTACAGTAGACTGGAACATCCAACATCTCGAAAAATATTCTTAACCGTTTAGAACCGCAAACAGGACATTTTTCTTCAAGTAACATATCCACTTCTTTTGATGCAATCTTACTCAATCGAGATGACCTCCGTGCTGACGCCCATATTACTAAGCATTCTCTGAATTTCGCCGCAGTAGATCGGGTTCATCACGATAGTTAGGTCTGGTTTGTATTTTTTCAAGAATTCCGGGGCCATAATCCTTTTACCTACGCCGGGAAGGAACTTACCATGCCGATGTGGATTGATATCGATAACATACTCGATTTCATCTTTGACGCCAAGCGTAGTCATGAAAGAAACACATTTTGAGCCTGATCCCCAAACGACAGTCCGTGTTTCATCTGCATTAATTTGCTGTAAGCGGTTTCTCCACTCGTCTAGCTTGTCACGGCTGTGTGCAGAGAAATACTTTACGTCCTCCCCTATCTCGTCGAGGCTTTCTTCCAATTCAAGTGCTTTGCTGGATACCTCGCTGACGGGCCTCGTTTCGATTAACAGGTATTGTTCGTCAAAACCCTTGTAGAGATTAGTTATCTCGAATTTGCAGGAACGGAACAGTCTTGAGAGCGATCCGGGACTGAAATATGAGCAGTGTTCATAATAGATATCCCAGAACGCTAGTTCACGCATGACTCGAACGACATCGGGTACTTCAAAGAAGACGACGGTATCCAACCGATTACCGATCGAACCTCGAATAGTGTTGACAAATGCAGATGTATCATGAATGTGCTCTAGAGTATGTCGGCAGCAGACAAGATCTCCGTGATATTTTACATAGCGGTCAGAGTAATAGTCTTTGATAAACTTTAATGAGCCTGAGACCTTGCTGCTGATTCGGTGTTCCGTGCATGCAGGATCGATTCCTATCCCACGGTTGTTGCCGAGCTCGCAGAGTAATGATAAGAAATCGCCCTTCCCACACCCAATCTCTAGGATGTCCTTATTACGAAGATCGTATTTCTCTATCAGATGCTTGGTCAGATCTTGAGCAAAAGCATTGAATGTTGCAGAGAAACTCTGTTGATCCTCGTAAGACTTTGAATAGTCTATTAAGTTGGGATTGAAAGCGACGTTTGAGATGAAACCACATTTTTCACAAAAGCCAAGTTCTATGTCACCCCGTGGGAAATTCAAAGCGTCTATCTGCGTTGAGAGCATTACACAAGTGTGGACAGGAACATCTCTTACCTTGTAGAATAATGTCATGCCTCGCTTATGACAGTTGGGACAGGTCTTATGTGACATTTTTTCTCCATCCTCATTCATGGTCTTTTTAGATGAACTAAAAAGCTTCATAGTTTGAATAGTGAATATTTTCTTAGAACCATCCATAATTATCTCGACAATATTATTTCAAAAATAATTTTCATCAAAAATTGCACTTCAATTCTTTTTCAAATAAATACCCCTCAAGTTTTCCGAAAACTTTTCCAATAATTTCATAGCCTCTTTTCAGGTAGAAATTGGTGAGTTTCTTCACTGAGCTGACTAGTACTAAAAATCATTTTACAACTCCGCGCTGAAATTATCTATTTTTGAAAGCTGTATTTATGGAAAATTTCATGCTTTTGAAAAAAACACTCTAAAAAATCTCCATCAGACACATCACCTAATGTCAACCAACGAGGATCGGGGACAAGTCGCGTCATCTGTGATTTATACTGATCTAGCGCAACACGTTTTAGTTCTAAGACATCTCCTATGTAAACGAAGCATCGAAATTCCTTAAGAAATCTAAAGCCTGAAACAAGACCATTCTTGAGAAAGCCCAAGATTTCCTCGAAGACTATGTATTGTCGGGCTTGACCAAGGCCAGTTATACCAAAACCAAATGGGATATTCGTAAATGGTTACATTTTCCTGATAGGTTTGAAGCGCAGCTCTAACAATTCTATTAGTGGCTAAATGGTCATTAGACCATAATGGTGGCTCTTTATGAAAGGGGACAAAGATTTCATCGGGGTGTTGATACATAAGTATATCTGTCACTTTTTCAGTGGCAGACTTCGTATGCTCACTTAGCTTCTCATCTTCGAACTCAAGGGGAAAAACATCGCACGCTTTTAGACCTAGTGACTGGCTCGCGGCAAATGCTTCGCTTTTCCTTATTTCCATCAATTTATCTTGAGGGATCAGGTCTTTGTGTGACTTGCTACCATCAGTCATGAATACGATCTTAACATCTGCTCCAGCTTTCTTCTTCTTGATAATGGTTCCGCCACACCCAAGTGTTTCATCATCAAAGTGAGGCGAGAAGACTAGCGCGTCCCGTTTTAGATCACACTCGGTAACCTCACTACCAATCCTAGCCAATGTCCACTTGAAAGACTTGCATAGCCAAGCTCTGAGGAATGATTTAGTCATTATCCTTTCCGAAATTACTATAGAGAAACAGCAAGTTATCAACAGTTTTTTCCCATGAAAAATGTTCAACGACTCGCTTGCGTGCCGCCTTTCCCATTGATTTTCTTAAATCTTCATCTGAAAGAAGGCGAAGTATTGCATCAGCCAATTCAGAATCGTAGCCTGACTCAACCAGTAAGCCAGTTTTTCTGTCTACGACGATCTCTGGTATTCCTCCCACACGAGTCGCTACTACCGGGAGTTCACTAGCCATTGCTTCCTGAATCGGCATACCCAAGGCTTCATTGAACGAACAGCAAACAAGCACTTTAGCGTCACGATATTTGTTCATCACGTACATGTGTGGAATAAAACCAGTAAACGTCACGCTTTTCGCTATGTTCAGTAAAAGACTCTGCCTTTGAAGGTGGTGAAAGTAACTTAGACCCGAATTGCCGATGTAGAATGATGCTAGGTCAGAGGCTCTGGGATCGTCGCTTAGGGCAACGAAGAATTCGTAAGGCAACTGCCATTGCGAACCCACTATTTCAAGTTGGGCTTCAGGATAACGCTCAACTGCTTTTTTGAAAGCATTTAGTAGAATATGTACTCCCTTTTCGGGTGAGACTCTGCCAACAAACAACACTCGTTTGGTCTGGTTAGTTGTTCCCGCATCCTTGCCGGCGAGAAAGAGACTTGCATCAACTCCGCCATATACAGTCTGGCAGTGCTCAGCAATCTGGGGAAAGTGACGACGGATTTTTCCAGTGATGTATTCACTACAGCCAATAATTAGGTCTGCTTTTTTGAGTCTGGGCTCAATCATTGTTGGGTCAGAGCTTGCGTCAACCATTCGCAATGCATATGCAATATAATTTTAATTTTGGGATTGAATGCTCGTATGATAGGAACAAACTGAGAGAAATTGTGGATGTGCACAATGTCGCATCCCTCTTTTCTCAGGTCTCTTGCCACCTGCAATGCGTATATCAAACAATAGAGGCTGGAGGCAAAGAGAGGTCGTTTAACATTACGGAAAAAGAAGACACGTCTAATATTTCTGAATCCCTGAATTCTTTCTAACTTGTTGACGGCATACAACAAGTATGTATGCCATTTGTCTAAAGTTGCCGATATGAATCGATACTTCACCCCTTGATCATAGACAACTTTATTCTGAGAGGGTAATCCCCTCATTGCATACACGACGACATCGCATGACTGAGCTAGGCGCTGTGCCACTTCGTGGATCCAAATCTCAATAGAACCTCCTGAACCTGTCCATGGGAGGTTCATAATCCCAAAAGGCTGGTTTACTATGGCAACTTTCATTTCTTCTTTATCCACCAAGAATCAAGAAAAACATGGATTTCTAATGCAGATCCTATCATATTTTCAATGCATTCTCACTAGACAATCATTGGACAATAGCCGTGCGAGGATGTCTTAAATCTTCCTGAGTTTATCTTGGAGCGTTTCAGCAACTTGAGATAGGTCATCATAACCGTCATGTCTAAGACGAGGTTGACGATTCTAGTTGGGTTTTGGGAGTCGTTTCCATTCGGTGAACGCATAAGTCTCGTCTGCTACTTGAACTTTAAAGGGCACATTGACCGTGTACATTCCTTACTGTAAGATGCCAGATCAAGGCGTGGCGAAACTGGATCCATCAATAATGAACTGCACTGCTTCTGGGCTTGGCTTTATAGTAAGAGCGTTGCTGGGTGTTGTTAATGAAAAATAATCTCTCACTATGGCAGCCGAAAGCCTGGGTATATTCATTGTCCCGTCATTTTGAGTTTTGAACAAACCAAATTTATCGTAAGGTGAAGATGAATCAGCGTCAATAAGCTTAAACATATATACAAATATACCGCGTTTTCTGGTTTCTTCCCCATAGATCCTGAAGTATTCCATTTGATCTCGTTCTGTGAATACAGCCCCGGCCACTGTTGCAGGATTACCCACTGGACAGCCCGTCTCTCCAATTATGATAGACTTACCTCTTGCCGCTGGAATCAAAACTTCGTCAAACTGGCGTATAAGCGATTTCCTAAATGCGTCTTCGTCTCCCCAAAATTCTGATCCCGATCCTCCACCAGTCCCTGTTGCTGTAAAACGATAATAGTGATAATTTAATACGTCGATAACATCGATGAATCTTTCAATCCACTCTTTGCGTTTCTCAATATATGTGCCATTTGGATCTTCATTATATGCTCCTGCGGGATCAAGCGCCACAGTAACTGGATGCGTTGGATCCAGACTTTTCACGTATTGACACCCATATCTAATCACTTCAACTAACTGGTCTGTCTGGTTGTCCCAGTTATTGAAGGGTTCTGCACAGATAACGTAGCCCCAAACACCTGGATGGTCTCGGTACTGAGATATATTATATAGGTCAATCCAAGCCTTTAAGTCTTCTTTGCTTTTGTAGCAGTCCATCATTGTTTCTGGTGTGGTAGCCATGCCAAAAGTAAACATTATTTTGATACCATGACTCGCAGACTTCGTCAGCCCATTCTCGCCTAGGAGCACTGCTTATGCATGAGGCACCTACATAGTCTACTAAGGTCCATAAGTCTGGTTTATAAGCTTTGAGTTCTTCATTCAGATAGTATTGCACAACAACTCCAAATGTTGGGCTATGAACTATCACACTAGTAGTGGTGGTGGTAGTAGTATTAGTGGTAGTAGTAGTATTGGTGGTAGTAGTGGTGCTGGTGGTGGTAATAGTAGTTGTTGTGTCTGGAAACAGGTGAGAACCTAAAACAACTATCAGTACTAACATGAATGCAATTGTTACTATGACAATATTTTTCACTATTCTGTTCAACTAGACCCACGCCAAAAAAGGAAAAGATCTTACTACAAGTATATTGTCAATACCCGTAAGTTTAAAGAATTCTATAGGAAAACGTATTGTAAGAACATTGGACATTGGCAAGAATTTCTTAGGAATGGCACCACATGTTACTTTTTCAATCCTTGTTCCTTCGCTAGCTGCTAGAATTACACCTTTCACTTAATCACCTTCCATAATCAACGAACAGTATCCAAAAGCTCATAGTAACAGATTTTCTAAAAGTCCTTTTCGTCTAGTCGTCTTTTAGTCGTGCGAGATAACATAATCTTGTAATGGCATAACAAGTTTTCGACGATCCTTTCCCAAGAAAATAGTTCAACCACTCGCTTACGTGCAGACTTTTCCCATCGATTTCCTTAGATCTTCATCTGAGAGAAGGCGAAGAATCGCCTCGGTCAGAGCTGGAGCATTGCTTCTTTCAACTAATAATCCAGTCTCGCCATCAACAACGATTTCTGGGATACCGCCACCGCTCGTGGCGACTAACGGGACCTCCGTTGCCATGGTTTCGATAATGGGTATTCCGAAAGGCTCGTTCCACACCGAGGGAACGACAGACACATCCGCATTCTGATAAGAACTGATCAACTGCTCATGTGGAAGAGAGCCGGTAAAGGACACGTGACTTGATAAACCTGACGATAGCTTTGTTCGCAAATATGAGATGTAATCTCCATTGTAGAATGAAGCCAACGTCAAATCTGTAGGGTCATCAGCCATTGCTACGTGATACTCGATGGGTAATGCCCATTGGGATCCGCATATTTTGAGCTGTACTTGAGGATAGCGTTTAACCACTTTCTGAAGTGAATCTAATAGCACATGGACTCCTTTTTCAGGTGAAACTCTGCCGACAAACAATATTCGTTTGAAACCTTCCTTCTTAAGCGGAGCTGCCGCTCTTTTCCTTTACGAAACGGTTGACATCGACTCCATTGTATATGGTTTGACACTGATTTGCAAATTTAGGGAAACGTCGGCGGATTTTTTCGGTGATGTACTCACTGCAACCCAAGATAAGGTCGGCTTTGCTAAGTCGATCATGAATCATTTTTTGATCAAGTTGGTTCAGCCATTCACATTGGATATGTAGGACAATTTTGATTTCAGGATTGAATGCTCTGATTATCGGAATGAACTGAGAGAAGGTATGGATATGGACAATATCGCATTTATCCTCTCTTAAACGCTTTGCGACTTCCAAAGCAAAGTTGAGGTAATACCATTGAGAAGCAAAGAAAGGACGCCTAACGTTGCGATAAAATAAGAATTGTCTGATATTCTGACTCAGAGCGTGTGTTATAGAAGTTTTCCCTAGATTGTCGAAGGCGTATGATAGGTAGGTGTACCATTCGTCGAGTTTTGTTGATATACGTCGGTATTGTACTCCTTGGTCATATTCATATTCTCTCTGATTGCTGCCTCTTTTTGCGTATATAATGACGTCGCAATACCGAGTCAGACGACGCGCCACTTCGTAAGTCCAAATCTCGATCGAGCCGTTTTGTTCGGTGAGGGATATGGTATTTATGGGTTGATGTATAAGGGCAATTTTCATTTACTCACCCTTCTCTTCAGGATATTTTCCCGTTCACACGGACCTTAAAAACTCATCGGAGCTCGATGCAGGTTTCTGCTAATTTGACCATTTATGAGCAATAGGCTATTTATTAATTTTAAAATTATTCCTAGACCTGAGAGTATAGTTATTATTAGACAATTATTGGCTTTGGTATCGGGATTATGAATTTTCCGCCCCTCCGTCGATATTCGTCTTGCTGCTTCATGATCTCCTGCGCCCAGTTCCATGCTAGCAATAAAACGTAATCAGGCATTTCTTCCACAAGCTTCGTGGGCGGAAAGATAGGTAAATGATTGCCTCCCATATAGCGACCATGTTTAAACGGGTTCAAGTCAACCACGTAATCTAACAACTCTTTATCAATACTACAGTAGCTCATTAAAGTTGTTGCCTTTGCTGCCGCTCCATATGCTGCGATCTTTTTCCCTTCTCGCTTGAGATCCCAGAGTAAATCCAACAAAGCATCCCGTATCTCTCGGACACGGTTGGCGAAATCACGGTAGTAATCGATCCGATCTATCCCTCTCGCTCTCTCTTCTTCCAATCGCGATAGCACAGATTCATGAACATCCTCCGCATGCTCCACGTATAGACGCAATGATCCACCATGTACTGGATAATGCCTTATATCATTAATGAAAAGAGAATGTCTTCTAAAAAGATGATTCAAAGATGTGACTGAGAAGTAGCACAGATGCTGATGATATATCGTGTCAAATTCGCAGTTGTCGATTAAGTCAGCTACGTAGGGTACCTCTATAACCGCTACACCGTTGTCTTTTAATACTATTCGAATGCCTTCCACAAAGCCGTTCAGATCCGAAACATGAGCCAAAACATTGTTGGCAATGAGTACATCAGCTACCATTCCGTCTTTTCGAAGATTGCCTTGCAAGTTCCCTCCCAAAGAACGTGCAAAGGGTTTGAATTCCTGCTTTCTGTGCAGCCTTGAGCAGGTCCTTCGGCTGGATCTACTCCCAAGAACTTTTATCCCTTGTTCCACGAAGTTCTTCAACATGTAACCATCATTGCAAGCGGGCTCAATGACCAAACTGTTGGAATTTAGTTTTCTTGTCTTGATAAGTTCCTCCGCGTTCTTTTGAGAGTGGTCCAAATACGCCTTTGATGTGGAAGAGAAATATGGATAATCTCTACAGAAAAGGATCTCTGGATCTCACTGTTTCCGCGATCTGTAAGAGAGCGCAGTTTGGGCAAAAGACTAGGTTAGCGGGACAGTCAACTCGGGTAGTTTCAGTTGTTCTTCTTTGAGTAGTGCATCCGCTAGAGGCGTGTTACCGAAGGAAATGATTGGCTCAAGATTAGTATTTCCGCAGGATCGGCATCCAGATATTTGTGTGTATGGCTTGGGGCTATTCATGTCTCGACTCACTCCTTCGCAGGGTTTTATCCAAATGGCCATTGTTAACGTTGTTTTCGAGGTGTGTGATACGCCTATATCTGGGTCCTTCAAACTCTTCGAGGGTGATCCCAACTTTTTTATAGGCATCGTAAAGTTGCTTTGCTCCGAGGCGAGCATTCCATTGTGGCTTAAATTTAGGCAATGTCTGGGCTATTTTGCTAAAGTCTACTCGATAGGAGCGTTTGTCCGGTTCAGCATCCTTTGCGTATTTAATTTGGGAGTTAGGCACGGTTTCTTTCGCAATTTCAGCAATTTCTCGTGTTCGATAGTTCTCTTCTGTTATGCCGACGTTGAAAATCTGGTTGTGCACTAAGTCGCGGGAGGCGTTAAGTACAGCTATAAAAGCTCGCGAGATGTCTTCGATGTGCACAATTGGACGCCATGCTGTACCATCACTCTTCAGCAAAACGATTCCAGTTGTGTACGCCCAAGCAACCAAATTGTTGAGAACCAAGTCAAACCGTAACATGGGAGATACGCCATAAGCTGTTGCAGAACGGAGGAAAGTCGGGCTAAAGTTGGCGTCCGCTAACTTCGAGATATCCTCTTCAGCACGCATTTTTGAGATTCCATATGGGGTAACTGGGTTTGGTTTCGATTCCTCTGATCACCATATCAGCTCCAGAGGCACCGTAGACGCTGCAGGATGATGAAAAAAGGTAACGTTGGACTCCAGCCTTCTTGGCTAGTTTCGCCAACCTAACTGAAGCTTCATAATTGATTTCAAGTAGTCATCTCTGGATTGAAGTATCCAAGCGGATCATTTGAAAGCGCGCAAAGATGCACCATAGCATCACATCCTTGCAGATCAGAGAGCTCAACATCACGGATATCTTTTCTCACGTAGGGAATGTTCGGGATACCTCCACAGATCGACTGATCGCCAAAGATGCATCCGTCAAAAAGATCGTTATCAAGTCCTATAACGTCAAATCCTTCTGTTTGTAACATCGGCACCATGACCGTGCCTATGTATCCCTTATTACCTGTCACCAAGACACGCATAGTTTACCTCCTCCTTTTCTTTTTTTAAAATATCGTCTTGTATCGACTTATAATCACGAAGTAGATGTTTCTTCTACCTCTTTGTGAATTCTCAACCTTCTTCTCAAACTTGATTGGGGTTATCAATATGCAAATATTAAACGAGGGTACAACTGAGAATTTAGGAGTAAGTCAACTCAACCTTTCCAAGTTTTCCACGGTGCATTTCCGCTCTGCCAAATTTCTTCCAGAAGGATCTTATCACGGAGTGTGTCCATACACTGCCAAAAACCGCTATGGCGATAGGCCATGAGCTGACCGTCTCTTGCTAACCTTTCCAAGGGTTCTCTCTCCCATTGAGTATCATCACCTTCAATGTAATCGAATACTCCGGGTTCTAAGACGAAGAAGGCGCCGTTTATCCAGCCTTCTGTATCTTGGGGCTTCTCATTAAACTGTATTACTTTATCATTATCTAAGACAAGGTGACCAAACCTAGGGGGCGGTCGGACTGCAGTCAAGGTTGCTAAGCGACCATGTGAACGATGGAACTTCAACAATGCATCCAGATCGACATTCGATACTCCGTCACACCATGTCAACATGAATGTCTGATCGCTTAGCCAAGGAGCCAACCGTTTGATTCGTCCACCATTCTGAGTGCTTAGTCCGGTATCGATTAAATGTACCGTCCAATCTGGCCATTCTTGTTTATTACTTTTATGACGTGTCACTTTACCTATACCTGTTTTCACCGTCATGTTTCTATTCGATATGCAGTAATCTTGGATCCAACGTTTGATGCAGTCGCCTTGGTATCCAAGTGCTATTGCAAACTCTTTGAAGCCGAAATAATGATAGTACATCATAATGTGCCAAAGAATCGGTCGACCACCTATTTCCACCAATGCCTTGGGTTTTGTTGTAGTCTCTTCTGTTAAACGAGTACCACGTCCGCCAGCGAGAATTGCTACTTTCATGTCATCTCTCCTTTTTCAACTTTTTCACTTTTTTTTAAGGTTCAGACGGAGGTAGTTGAGTGTGCGCATTATGTCCCATTTCATAAGCCTCTATCAGACTTCTACAAAACTCAAAATCTTCAGGGTCATTATATACCAATGATTCAAGGAATCTTTTTTCTCGAATATTTCAGATCTTACTACCAGATTTGCTGTCATTAGGCTTTAGTTAAGCTTCAGGAGGAAGCGTTTTGTAGATCAGAGAGCTCAACATCGCGGATATCTTTTCTCACGTATGGGATGTTTGGGATGTCGCTGCAGTTCGACTGATTGCCAAGGACGCATCCGTCAAAAAGATCGTTATCAAGCCATAACTTCATATCTTCAGCCTGCAACATCAGCACCATAATCGTGCCTATGTATCAATTATGACCCGTTATTAAAAACACGCATGTTCTACTTCTCTATGTTCTTTTTTCATCATTATCTTCGTCTATATTAACCATATTTCGAATTTTGAGCCATCAATAACAAAATGTTCCGAATACAGAGTATCAATATGATATATATCGTTCTTCTTTAAGTGTTATTCAACGAGGAAAAAATATTCCTAGCCTATCTTCATTCAGCTGCAGCTTTCTTTACCTACTACGGTTCAATTGCATACGCCAGAGTTTGAACGCATTTGCTAAGTCCCATTTCATCAGCGACCATCCTCCTCTAAGAATCCACCTGCTTATTTCTTCGTAGCATAACCATCGCTCAGACCACTTCAATGGTACACGATTTAGGGATTTGAAAAATTCCATACAATTCTTCCAATGTGGCAAAATAATCATAGGTCCGCGTTTGTTTCCAGTCCACCATTCCGATTGGCTTTGGTAATCGTGAACCACAGAAGCTTTCGAGTAATACCTGTATGTGTACGCCTGTGGGTGATTCCTCTGAAAGAACAGGTATTCAGGAATTTCATATATTCGACCCATGAGACCTATTTCTGCCAGCAGATTTCTGTCCGCGTCAATGTAATTCCCATGAAGTGGCGTCTTCCTAAGTGAGCTCGCACGTACAACCCCGAAAACGCTCCAACATGAATTACGTTGACTTATCAAGTCACCAAATCGTTCATGTGGCTTCTGCGAATTAATTCGACTCAGAGTACTGCGATCGTAGTTGCCCACTAAAGTGCCGTTTTCATCAATGATACCTGTCTTAGAGTGGCACAAAACGATGAATTGGTCATTGTCAAGTACTCGTACACACTTCTCTAAGAATTCTGGGGCAAGCACATCGTCATGTGCAGCCCATTTAAAGTACACGCACGATGACAGCCTAAAGGTGCGATTATAATTCCAAGGAGCCCCAAAATTTCTTTCGCTCCGATAGTAACTGATGCGGTCATCCCTCTTAGCATACTCACGACAAATCTCTCGGGTTCTGTCCGTAGAAGCATTATCCGAGATTATTAGCTCGAAATCTTGATATGTTTGAGCGAGAATCGAGTCTAGCGATTGCCTAATGTATTTTTCACCATTATAGACAGGCAAGCCTATACTTACACATGGCTTGTCTCCAATCATATTTTTGACCTCAATTAGATCAATTAGATCAAGATTTATAGTTGTAAACCCAATTTTATCTTTAGTTTTGGGATACCTATAAGAATATAATATTTCTTTATTCCTTCGTCAAATACTTCTAACCAGAGAACTCTTTAAAGATATGATCTATAACTCTCATGGCAAAATTTTCCGTTCGATCCATTCCAATATCCAAGGTTACAATGATAACTAACATATAGTTGTGGTAACATTGATCTCATGGGTTTCAAGGTGGTTAAAAATTCTCCTATAGTCCGAGTTTGGTATCAGCGTATTACCTTAAAAATTTATATTTGTTAATTGGCTGAAATGTATACTACCACATAACGTCTAGTCCAGGTTCTCATTGCACACATACCTTATGTCGTTTTTGAAATAAACTAAGATGATCGCTATTCAGCCAAGATGAAAAGCATTGAAGTGCAGAAGCTATGAAGCAATTAATAAACCAAAAAAAATCTGCAACTCTTCTTCTTAGAAAGAAAATAAGTAATCCTCCTAGAGTTTTTCTTAGAAGCATGGGAATTAAAACTATCTTTCCACTTTTTTTCCTCTCAAAAATGTAAAAGCTGAATTCCTGAAAAAAAGGCTCTTTTCAAAAGAGAAGGCATAGTAAGTCTTTTAGGATCGATATTATGATATACTTTTGCATTTGGAACATATAAAAGCTTGTAACCTACTTCTGTTAGGCTTCTGCAGAAGTCAATATCCTCGAGATTGGTATATGCCAGTGATACATCAAATCTATTTTTCTTAAACACTTCATATCTTACAGTTAGGTTAGCTGTGATTAATTCTTTTACTGGGATTATTTTGTCTCCTTTATAGAAGTTTCCTACTGGTGTATTATAAAACTTCTTAACAATCGATTCAGGATATAATAATAATAATGGACCTCCTACACCACCAATCTCTGCTGAAGTAAATCCAGACACTAAAATTTTTAACCAGTATGGATCAACTACACAATCATCGTCAGTAAAGGCTATAATTTGACCCTTTGCATTTTTCCAGCCAGCATTTCTGGCAAAACTTGAGTTCTTTCTTTTCTCAAAGATAAGTTTGACTTCAGGGAACTTTCTATAAACCATTTCTTTTGTGCCATCGTGTAGATCCATTATCAACAACAATAACTTCAAACTTTGATCTGGGATAATCTAGATTATAAAAAGAATTGAGACAATTTTCAAGAAGCTTCTTTCTATTTAGAGTCGGAACAACAACAGATACAAAAGGCACTTCATTCTCTTGTCTTGCCCCGAGATGCATAGTTCAATTCTCCAAAAATACACCAAGATAGCTAGTTTATTTTCATAGGCATAAATATTATGAAACGAAGGTTTGTATGTAAGAATTACAATTTAATGCCCATTTTTTTCAGAATATTAATAATATTTACCGCATTTATAATTGGATCTAGAGATTTCATGTATTGAAGTAATAACCAATTACTTAAAGTACGAATTGAAAACATCTATGAATCGTTTGGAGAAGTTCTTCTCGCTGAATCTATCTGCAATCTTTGAGACTCTGCTTGCTTCCTTTGGAGACCATTTATCTATGGCTTTTTCCACTTTTTCAGCAGCCTCTTCTATACTCTTATATCGAAGATCTTGTGGAACGAACTCCCTTGGACCCCCTGAATCATGTACAACTGGAATGCAACCGGAAGACATAGCTTCAACTATTGAAACACCGAAGTGCTCATTGATCATTGGATGTAGATAAACCTTAGAATTCAATAAGATTCCTCTCAGGCGATCTCTTCTAACATTTGTTAATATCTTTACCTTTTCAGACACGTTTAAGTTTCTTTATTAATGTCAGGAGGGAATTCTAATACTTCTTTAGAATCTAGAAGCCCCACAATAGTGAAGGATATTTCTTTGCTAGTTAATTTGAGCTATATATGGGATTTCGTTGAGATTTTTCTCTTTAGAGATACGGGCGACTGTTAGGACAACATTGTCTCTTTGTTGATACAAATCAGTTTCATCGTGATCCAAGACGTCACTTGAAACTGGCGGATATAAAACATGAGGATTCACGCCAAATTCAACTTTAACGGCTTCGGCAGTAAACTTGCTATTAGCAAAAATTAACTTATGATTAATGTCTCTTTTTGAGAAATCCAGAAATCTTCGATACGGATAAAAATAGATCTTATTCCTTAGGTTCAATGGTAACAGTTCTAGTAAGGGATAGTGAATATAACAAACATCAGTTCCGGGAAGTATAGAATTAGAATACGTATCTATTAGAACTTCACACTTGGATTTTAACAGCAGAGACCGTACCGCATCTGTATAAAGGTTGTGATAATCTGTGGGGGCGAAGAACGCGAGAGGGAAGACTATCTGCCTATCTACAGATACTTTCTTATTAAAAACGCTAGCGAACTTATCTTGATTCAAAGATTTGTCTGTTAAAATTATTACTTGATGCCCATGCTCTTTCAGAGTATTGATAATATTTATCGCAACCCATTCTGCCCCACCACACCAATTTATCACCGGAGAGAAAACACCAATTATCATCATCATTTCACTCATTTCTAGGAACTGAAATTATTTCTGCCTAGATTTCTTCTAAACTAGCAAGCGCGATCTGCACTAAGAAATCCATGACTAACAGAATAACATTAGGCTTAGACAACATTTCCACCACCAAATTCCATGCCCTACTCAGGGGACAAAATGATATATCTCGCAGGCACTGTTTGAATATACTTTGCTGTTAAGGAACAGTGTGTTGTTAAAAATGGGAATTTCACTGATATTGTACTGAATGTTTTTGCTTGGCCAGTAGGAAATAAGTTCATTTATAACGTTGTTTCGTCTGAGATAAATATATGATCCACTTGCTACTGAAAATGTAGTATTGGATAATACCTCTATATTATCTCTGTTTGGTATCATGCTGTAACTAGTTAAAACATGATATTTAGAAATTGTATCAGAATATGTTTGTGTATTTTCGACATCAGCATACCTTGATAACCACATAGCGCCAAAGACATCATTCTCATGAATCAAGCCTATGGAATCGGAATCATAGGGGAGATCGCCCATCCTATACTTGCTTAAAGAAATCGAAGAGGGAACAGGATCTCGTGTGATTTCGTAGACAAATCCCACTTGAAAAAGGAAGAATGTCACCAACAGAATCAAGATCAAGATTGAACTGTAACTTTCTCTCTTCTCTTCTTTTTTCAAGTTTATTGCATTCGCAAAAAAGGTTTTGCAGCCTAGAAAGAAAAGAGGTGATAGAAACAAAAGTGAAACATGGTAAAGTCTATCCATTCCTAACGAACTAGCAAAGTTCGGAATGATTATGCACATCAATAGAATAATCATATTTAAGGATGTGACTAGTAAGTATTCAGAGTCAAATGTTTCTTTCTTTCGTTTACGTATTAATGAAACAAAACCAATCAGAATAAACAATTCTGCGACATACTGAAACATTCTTCCTATGTAATGGTAAAAACTTGGTGCCTCCGATAAGCCTAAACCACTCAGTACCTCTGCACCTCTTGATTGAGAAGCAAAAAACTCTGAAAAAATGGCGCGGAACCACTTATCAAATTCAAGCGCTAATCTTTCAGATGGTATTGGGCTTACAAACGTGTACCACGAAAATGTGAGGACAAAGAAGAAACAAACTATTGCCAAACTTATTTTCAAATTTTCATTTTTCATAAAAAATTTTCCAAAAAGCCATGTAAGAGAAACTAGGAATAGAAAAATATAAGATATTGCATAATGGGAAACAACAAGACCAAAGCCGAAACATATAAGGAATATCCACTTAATCTTGGGGTCCATGTTTTTCCTGAAAAGCACTAAAAATAATAGAATATAAAATAATTCAGCAATCATCTGCCTAGTGAGTGATGTCATTCCAGAAACACGAAGTTAGAGACAAAGAAGAAGGACGATATGAAAGCAGCTTTTTTTCCCCATTGTGTTCGGTAGAGCTGATATAAACCCAAAGGCAAAAATGAAAAAATCAAAGGGTATACAATTTTTAATACCCAGGTTTCCTCAATATTTAATATGTTTGAATATATTGTAGGAAGCACGCTGATACTCAGCATAGAGCCAAGGTTCGCCAAATCTGACCACCTTTGATAATCAGCCACTGCTCTAAAAAGATTCGGATTCCAGTATGAAAGGTCCTTTGTCACCTCAAAAATGTGCAATTCAATATTAATGTCAGACCCGTGTATATAGTTAGATATGAGAGAAGTTTGAAACAACAGGGCTAATGCAATTAAAAATATTGCTAAGGGATAATAAAGAGAGAATCTGGGTGATATCGCACCTAAAAAAAATAGAATCGAAATTAACATTATTATTGAAAGAAGAAAAAAGCTATCTTGTAAAGCATTTACCAACATCGCTCCAAGGACACTTAAAAAAGGAAGAAGAACGAGAAGAAGAAAATAAAGCATTGCCAAGCGCGAGCTTCCAAAGCCTACTGATACCTTAGCAATAAAGTCTTTTCTATTTTTGACGCATTCCAAAATACACATTAAGAGAACAACAATATTGATAATCAAAGCTAGAGGTTCTACTGATAAAGGCTTCGATATGAGAACTAAAGGACCTAACTCGTTTATTAGAAGCCCTATGGACATTAGGAAGGTGACACTTAATCCCACAGAGAATAAAATCATCTCTGTCAAATCAGACTTCTCTAACCTGAATACCTTCAAAAGGATGATGCCTGGAATAAAGGTGAGATAGAGAAAACCTGCGACTTGCCGAGCAATTGGGATATCTAGGACCAGTGTAATGCACGCCATGACTTGTGCCGCCAGCACATATAATAGGAATCTTGGCAGAATTACCCCGCTTTTTTCAACTGACTTGGAGTTAGTCATTTTTTTCATCACTTTATCCTATCGTTATAATAAATACAGTTCTGCAAACTATGTTTAGAATTCCCATGTTTTTTATATCGCATTTTTAGATTCTAAAAGAATTAATAAATGGGTGGAGACTAAAACTGAACAACAGTCCCTTAAAAAGAGGATTTGTCTTATGCTTAGTTTCTATTATAATTACTGCTATTCAGGTTATGGGGGCATCTTCCCTGTTGACGGTAGAATCCACTATAGGAAGTTCTGGTCATATCTCATATATTTCGACAACCACCGCAAGCACTGCCACAACTTTAACAACAACTGGAACATCAACAATAACGTCGAGTACCACATCAACATCTTACACTACAACAATAACTTCGACAACAACTGCCACTTCGGGAACAACGACTATTAACGATTCACCAGCCACTCGACCTTTACATGTGGAAGAAAACAAAATTAAAAACGACCTTGGACAGATAGTTTACCTGAGAGGCGTGAATAGAGACTTCGCTTATGATGATCCATCTGGTTGTTGGGGAGGATGGGGCGTTTACTACCAGAGTAAAGTTGACTTGATTCTTAACAAGATGCAATCCTACGGCATTAACTGTCTACGATATATATTTACTGCTGAATGGTGGATTAACAACCCAACCAGCGCAACTGAACAGGGAACCATGACATTTAGGCAGATACTTGATGACTTGCTTACTAGATGTGCAAATCATGGCATATATCTCGATTTAGTTACTTTCTCAGTAACATACGCTGGGCTTGAGGATATGGCTTATCCAACTGCCCTTATACCAAATGCTAATGCATTTGTAAATTATGTTGTTGAACAAGTTGATGCTTTAGGTTCCCATAATAATTTAATCCTTGAATTTTGGGACGAGCCTTGGTGCAGGTCAAGTTGGAACACTCAAACCAAACTGAATGAGTGGCAAACAGTATGGCAGAACATTATTAATGGTATACGTGCAAAAGAGGATACCAAGGGTTATATTCATCATTTAATCATCGTTGGATATGCCACTACATTAGGTTACTGGGGTAACCTTAATGATCCATGGATGAATTTAAATTGGATTGACTCAGCACCACTCTCAGATTCTGCAAATAATCTTGCTTATACTGCTAGTTGCTTCAGATATTATGGCAGTGTAGGTGTTCAGGAACCAATAAGCAGTAGACCAACAGATTACACAACAATCAAAAACATTTGCACAGAAGAGAAAGTTTTGTATTACAGCCAGAGTTATCCCATTTCTATAAGAGGAATAGGAGCGGACATATATACGTCTGGAGAAGACACATGGTTTGCTAACACCTTGCAGATCTTTAACGAGTGGGGTATTCATTATATGAGTTGGGATTGGAGGGGGCCAGATAGTTCGATGGCAGAAATACAAGAATATGTAGCAGAAGAAGGAGTAACAGGAGGTACAGTTAACAAGTATGGACAGATACTTGTCGACGCCATTAAAGCTGGTTCTGCGTAGTTTTCTCTCTCTCCAAAGCCTAATTGCGCGCGCCATTCACACCTAGAATCAAAAGACATCATATATGTCAAGTGCTTTTAAATGGTATTTCAATTCGCTATCCTTCACCGTAAAAGCATCTTTCTGCCATCAGTCTAGAGGTTTCAGTCATGAGAATCCCCAAAAAATGTTAATAAGTCAGCTCAGCTTGTAGACCAGTTTATCTGGGCATGTTTCTGGGGAGGATTTTGCTATCTATATGGGCTTTAAGGAAACCGAGCATCCAACCGAGTTTCTTGTAGTAATAATAGAAAATTAATAAAAAGACTCTTTTTTCGTGTAACAATTTATAGGCTATATGAGGGTACAAAATGCCATAGAATAGAACCTTTGGTTCGATATTCCATACATCAATGAGTTTCAGGAAATAATAGTCGTATCCGTATTGCTTGTTTTGCTTCCAGACTTTTCTCAGTGTATCTTCTCTTCTGTGATAAAAAATAGCCTCATTAGCTGTATGAATTAGCCAACCAGCCTTTGTGATTTTGTGGATGATCTCAACATCTTCTCCTGCTCCCTTAATATTGGGGTTGAAACTACCAACTTGTTCAATTGACTTTACTCTTAAAATCGATCCAGCAAATCCAAGGTGATAGAGTATTGGCTTTGATCTTGTTTTTTTTCCAAAAAGATAATCCTTTGCCAAAAATTCAGCATTATCTAAAGCCACAATTAGATTTTTTCCATGGAAAATTCCGAATTTCCCTCCAGCTAAACCTACTCTTTGATTTTCTTCCATAAACTTAACTTGTTTTCTCACATAGTCGTCCCTCAATACCATATCGCCATCAACCCATATTATGTAGTCCCCCTTGGCATTTTTGACCACTATATTTCTGGCTCTCCCTAAACCTTGCCATTTTCCGCTAAATACCTTGGTAATAACATCCATTTTATTAGTGACATAATCATTAATGATTGATAAAGTGGAGTCACTACTGCCATCATCAACAAAGATTACTTCCATAAGATTATGTGGATAATCTTGATGAAGAACACTTTCAACTGCCTTTTTAATCGTTTTTTCTTCGTTTCTAACACAAATTCCTATTGTAACTTTCACAACCATTCTACATTTCCCGATGACTTTATTTTAACATATGTTCTTAGAATGTGATTATCATGAAGACTTATGTAATCTTTTTATCAATGGTTTCTCCTATGTTCAGATTAACTAGCTTCACATATATCCTGACTGATACATTGCTTCTCTATCCATTTGTAGGTTCTACGTAATCCCTCTTCCAAGCTAACCCTTGGTTCCCAACCTAACATCTTTCTTACTAGAGTTATGTCGGCATTGCGGCCTCTTACTCCTTGAGGCGCAGAGGAGTCGTATTTCTGTGTTATACTCTTTCCAGAGATTTTGACGACAATATCCGCAAGATTATGTCCCCATTAACTATTTGAAAAAGTTGCGTTGTGGTTCACTTAATTTACTATGTCTCTCATTTGAAAGACTGCGAGAGAACCTTGATTTCTCTTTCAGCCAGAACCTTCAGATCAAAATCTTTGGAACCTTGTCGTCCATTCTTACCTAGCATTAGCATATATTCTCTATTTCCAAACAATCTCCTTACTCCCTCAGCCACCGATTCTGGTGTGTTTTCCACGATCACTCCACATTTGTATTTCTTTATGATCTTTCCAGTATCGCCGACATCTGTAGCTATCACCGGAAGACCGGCAGCCATGTACTCTATTACTTTATACGTAAATGCATACCGCATTAATTCAGTCTTTGGAAATGTTGCTAGACCGATTCCACACTTTGAAATTATAGGTGGCAATTCATCGTATTTCTTGGGTCCTAAAAAAATCACTTTATCCCTCATACCTAATTTCTCAGCAATGGTCTTCAATTTGCTGATATCTTCTCCACGCCCTGATCCTACAACATTAAGCTTTGTTTTAGGAAACTTGGAAATTATGAGAGGGAGAGATTTTATAGCTAACTCAAGACCACACCATGGAGCAATTGAGCCTAGATAAACAATGGAAAAGACATCTTCTTCGTTCTCGTCATTGTGGATGTTCTCAAAAAATCTCAGATCTATACCGTTTGGTATACAGTATATACGGTTTCCCCTTATTGCCTCTGCAGATTTTGCTAGACTGTAACCAGTCGAAATAACCCCTGCTGAATTCCTAATGCAGTATCTCTCAATGAATCCTACAATTTTTTCTCGTGAAAGTATCTTCTACAAAAAATTCAAATCGATCGGCATCTTCATATATAATGGGTATAGGCATCTTAGCAAGTAGTGCACTAAACGCTCCAAAATGCGAAGATGCTAGACAGACATCAAATCCGTTATACACTTTTTTTAGCTTGATTATCCACGCTGCAAAAATGGCCTTTCCCATTATTTCCAAAACAGTTCGGATCAGGTCTGCGCCTACTTCCAACAATGGATTACGTATTATGACTACGCCATCTCGTTCCTGGATTACCTTACGACGAAGAATTCTCTTCATCCCTACAACCGCGCGCGCGTGTACATGCATGTTTGATGGCACATCATAAAGTGCTGGCGCTATCGCGATTATCTTTATATCGAAATTTCTGAGAAGAAAAGGAAGCATATGGTGTAATCTAAATCTGAGAGGATGGAAATAATCGGTAGTGACAACAAGCAGTTTTTTCTTCATTTTGGAAGCCATTTATCGTTACATTAACCAACTGTGGACCCAAAAAAGGTAGCTATCACGATTACATTAATCACCCAACTTTATGGAATAATCTCCCTTATGTTATTGGCAGTGAGGAATATAGTATACCTCCGGTGATATGGGTTTTCTGAATATTACTAGCGCGCTTAAGCCTCATCTTACTTGATTATTTTATCCCTTCCTCAATAGAAGTGCATGCATGAAGGTTATGACTCTCCCAGAAGTCTAGGAGTTCCTTTGCATTGCTTCTCTATCCATTTGTAGGTTTTGCGTAATCCTTCTTCCAAGCTGACCTTCGGTTCCCAACTCACCACTTTTCTCGCAAGAGTTATGTCGGCATTGCGGCCTCTTACTCCTTGAGGCGCAGAGGAGTCGTATTTCTTTGTTATTTTTTTCCCTGAGATTTTGATGACAATATCTGCGAGTTCATCTATGGTGACAAGTCTTTCCGAACCTATGTTCATTGGTCTGTCGTAGTCTGATTCCATGAGCATCACTGTTCCCCTTACAGCATCATCGATGTAGCAGAATGATCTCGTCTGTTTCCCGTCTCCCCAAATGATTATGGTTCCTAGATCTGTGGCTTCTACTACTTTTCTGCATAAGGCTGCAGGAGCCTTTTCTCTTCCGCCTTTATATGTTCCTTCCGGTCCGTATATGTTGTGGTACCTGACTATCCGTATATTCATGCCGTAGTCTCGTTGGTAGGCTTCGCACATCTTTTCCGTGTATAGTTTTTCCCAACCATAGAAGTTGTCTGGGTCAGCTGGGTAGGCATCTTCCTCTTTCAAGCCTTTTATTTCTGGGTCTGTTTGCCTGAATGTGGGGTATACACAAGCAGACGAACTGAACAGATACCGCTGGACCTTGTTTTGCCTCGAGGCTTCCAACATGTTGCTGTTTATCAACACATTATCATACATCACTTCCGCGCCTACCGCTGTGATGAAGCCAATACCTCCCATGTTAGCTGCAAGATTGTAGACCTTGTCCATTCCTTCCGTTGCGGTCAGACAGTTCTCTCGATTCCTTAAGTCCAGTTTCATCTTTTCACTATAGTATTCTTCCTTCATGTAGTTAGGGAAATTTATGTCGACAATTCTAACAAAGTTCCCCATCTGCAACAGGTATCTGGCCAGGTGACTTCCTATGAATCCGCCACCACCGGCAACCAGTATTCTTTCCAACCTTCCGCCTCCTTAAGTTTTACTTATGACTTTCGGTGATTCTACCTTCTTGTCGAAGCGATCTTCTCTATCAGGTCATGTCTTCTCTTTATGAAGATTATCTCATATAACGCTCTGAGCAAACTAAGGTTAAATTCCAGAAAAGTGAATACAAGTCGCTTCGAGAATAACAATGAGAATAGGAAAAGCACACCCAAGATGCTCCAAACAATGCTGGCGAAAGCAAAATCAAAAAAGCTTAGAGCAGCCAGAAAAACAATTCCTGCAAATATCGCAATTGGCGTGACTACCAACATCGCGAGGTTCATAGGCAATATTATGAGCCCAAACTTACCATATTTTGCTCTAAAAATCATGTTTCTAAACTGGAATAGGATCTTGATCAAGTTCGCCCCTCTAGTCGTCTTCTGTTTGATCCTTTCAGAGTTTGTGTTTGGCGCATATTCATAGAATTTGACTTGTGGATCGTATATTGTTTTATATCCCTTCTGTCTGACCCATAACGCTGCCGCCGTATCGAAGGTTGCACTACATTTCTCTAAATCCGAGATCAGATCCTTCCTTACAGCAGAGGCTTCTCCTTTAAAGTAGAAAGTTGAATCCATCTTGGTTTCAGAGGTTCTTAAGAAATTGTAAATCTTCTGATACATATCTTCTGCTCTTCCAGTTTCTTCGTCCACATTCAAGATCACATCCCTGCCAGTTACCGCGCCAACTTCCGGATTTCGAAAGTGCCTAACAAGATTCGGGATCGCCTGAGGATCAAGAAACGCCCCAGCATCACTAAGAACCATTATCTCTCCTTTGGCCAAATTACATCCAGCAATCATACAGGGGCTATAACCCATGCGTTCACGAAATTTAATCAGATGTACGTTAGAAAACTTTTTGGAGAACTCTTCTATAATGCTGGCAGTAGAATCATCTGAGTCGTCTACAAAAACCCCTTCAAGTCTATCCATAGGATAGTCTGAAGCCAAAAGATTCTCGATTTTTTTAGAAATGATTGTCTCTTCGTTATGAGTTGGAATCACAACAGAAACGATAGGTTCAGGTTCTACGTTTCTATTATATCCGCTCTCGCTATCTTGCTTGTTATTTCGTCTATTATAGTAAAGAAGAATAGTGCCATACAGCCCAAAGATGAAAAATGGAATTCCAAATGAAAGAAGTACAAAAAATTGCAGTATTTGGCCTATTTCCAGCAAGTTTTCCTTTTTCCTTAGATTGCCCTTGGTTCGAGATTAGGTCTCTTAATACGGGTAATCACTTATCCAAGACAGGTGGTCTCGTATCATTTGTTAGCTTTAGATACGCATTAAGAGCTGTTAGTTTTAAGTTCCACAGTTGATTGAAAAGAAAATAGTTCTCTCTTGGAAATATCTTAGAAAACCTAGTTAGGTCTTTCACACCGTTAATTGTGATTTCTGCTGACTTTCCAACGCCTTCTTTTCTAGCAAGCTCCAAGTGGGTTATCCGATGCGGATCGTATCCCATTACCCTCGCGGCGATGTAGTCCGCTGCCAATTGGTCAACGCTCGCTAGAACGAGCCCCATCTTTATGGGCCATTTACCCAACGCAATGAAACCGTCAATTACAGTCAAAGCTGGTCTAAGAATTTTGTTTACTCCAACTATAACCTCATCGAGGTGAGGGTGATAAGTAACCTTTCTCGGCTCCGCGATGGCTCCAAACAAGTTTTTTAAACCGCATGATATAGTCGCAAGGCGTTGAGTTCTTAGTTTAGGAACATTTATCAATAAATCGGCGTCAAGCATCGGCTGTGCAATAGGCAAAACAATTTTTTTGTTGTTGACAATAACCTCCTTCTCGACTCTTTCACATTGGGAAAGATTAACTAATCTAACATTTTTTCCCTCAGCCAGCTTCTCATATCCTAGCATCTTGAAGGCGTACTTGGTCCTCATGGCTGAAGCATCGGCTTCGGCTATTGTTATGTCGACATGACGGCCACCATGTTCCCGAAGATAGTCAATTATCGCTGATACAACTCTAGGATCTGTCGTTTCGCCAGTTGAAGCATCCCAATAGTAACGCAGATTAACCTTCAAAAACACCGAGTCAACTTTCTCCGGAACATCAAATCCACTATTATCTATCGCCTCGAAAGTGGCTCTCTTTATGCTATCCTCTGTCTGATCTTGGGTATGGACAACACTTACGGTCGGTCCTGTTTCGGATACGTGCATCAAACCATTATTTGCCTTCTTTGCTTATGTTATTCACAAAATTATACGATTTTTCAATGATTTTGATCGTTTCAAGGCCATCGTCTACGGTGGCTAGAAGAGCACCGTCAGGATCACCGTCGATACTCCTGAAAAAGTTTTCCATTTCCTTAAAGTAGGAAGCGTAGTAATAGGTATACGATAGGGGATTTATTCTCTTTCCTAGAACCTTACGCAGGCCATTTTTCATGGACTCTTTGGCTGCGTGCAAGTAAAGATTCTTGGGAGCAAAATGATCCGTTGACAGAAACCTTACAGTTCCGTGAAGATTTATCCTAAAGTTAAAATCTGGGAAAACCATCTTCTGGAACCAACCGACACTTATGATGCCCCTAGTTAAAGTACGCCTAGACCGCAGCACTATAGTTGCGCTATCTTCAATGCCTAAATTGTAGCGATAACCAAGATTCACATAAAGAACCTCTGGATCTGGAAAGAACCATCTGAAGAGGTCTATGAGATGATAACCTTGATCAAGCAAAGCTCCTCCGCCGACCAATTGAGCGTCTAGCCACCAATCATGCACTGGGACAGGGTCCAGAGGATGAGCGAAGGGCCCATTTACGAAATGTTCAAAATTCGCTATCTCAACATCCCCAAGGGTTCCTTTATTATATTCGTTTCTCAGTTTCCGAACATGGTCGAAATAACGGTAGTTGTGTCCTATAGCAAGTTTGATGTCGTTTCTTTCAACAGCCCGCTTGATGCTTTCACATTCTAAAACCTTACGGGCCAGTGGCTTTTCCACAAAAACATGTAACCCCCTCTCGGCAGCGAGAACAACACTCTTCTCATGAAGGAAGTTAGGCAGAGATATTATAACGGCGTCGAGATCCTTGCATTTAAGTAGCTCCTCATAATCCTCGTATAAATTGCTGACTCCATAAGCTTTAGCTTCGGACAATCCCTTTTTAGATTTATCCGCAGCAGCAACGACACGAACGCCCTCTACAAACCTAGTATTGCGCAAATGTAGCAGTCCCATATGACCCAAACCAATAATTCCCACATTTGTCATTTTATGTCCTCTACCTCTTTCTTAGAGAGTTCGTGATGATTGAATTCCATCTCAGATTTTTACTGTTCAAAAAACCTCTCTTAGAACTCTTAATAAAATAAGGAACCCGTCTCTAAAAGTATTTAAATGTGATCTTCCATAGCCTCTTCTAAGCTCGACGCTAGGAACTTCCACAACCTTAAGCCCAAGCTTCTGCGCCTTGATACAAATTTCGGCCTCAATCTCAAAATTCGTGGAATTCAGACGCGAAGACAACTTCTTCAAAGATTCTCTCCTAAAAGCCATGAAGCCATAACACAAATCGGTGTAATTTGTCGACCAAATAAAATTGACAAGTAAAAGCATAATTTTATTTCCAACCTTACGGATAAGGTCCATATCCTCAGAATAGCCATTTGGTAGAAATCGAGAACCCTTAACAACATCTGCACCCAACTCCATAGCCTCAATGAACATCGGCACCTCTTTGGGATCCATAGATCCATCAGCATCTATAATTATGATTATATCACCATCAAGCCCCTCATAATTTAATGCTTGACGTAAAGCAGCACCCTTGCCTCTACCATTCTGGAATATAACTTCTGCACCACAATCCTTACTATCTTAACAGTCCCATCCACACTATTTCCGTCAATCAGGATAAGCACTGGACTGCCCAAAACGTCTATAAGCTTTCGTAGGGTTGAACCAACACCCTTTTCTTCATTAAGAGTGGGGATGATCACAGCAACGTTAGAGTTAATTTTTCTCTTCAATCTTCAAATCCTCTAGCAGAATGGACAAGGGCACAGAATAGTAACCCAAATCTTTGGCTATTCATTAGCACCTATCAGCAACCATATTTACTCTTGACATGGTGCTGGAACAACAATCAAAATTAATCGACGTTTCATGAAATGTGCCAAGAAAAGACAAGTTAAAGATCGGTTCAAAAATTGTAGGATCATCAGCCTGTAGGCATGACTACATCGAACCACATGTAAATAGAAGCCGAATGCAACTCTCCTTTAGAAGTCCAGAAGAATTGGTATTCCCCAGAGTTCTCATTATAAACCCAAAGTTCAAATACAAGCCGGAAACGAGTCTCACTCAAACCTGAGACTTCAACATCCACAGACTGGCCATTAATAATCAAATGCTTGATAGCGATGGTACCATTCTGAACCTTAGCCTCGGAGATGCTCCAGGAGAAAGGTACAAGCACCGTCTCATCAGTGGCAAGGGAGACAGGAACCTCAAAAGAAACCAGATAAGGACTGGGTTCATAAGTACGATCATCCGGAGCCAACATAGAATCATTCAAAACCTTAACACGGACAGAAACATTCTGAGGAGACCCCATATGATTGTGAAGGTAGATGAACCAAGTAACATTCGACCCCACCCCAACAGTTGAAGTATTACCGAGAAAATAGTCCTCAGCCTTCTGGTTCCGTCCAAGTAAGCCTAACTCGAAGAAATACTCCTCATATCTAGGCCAGAAAAGGGTAAAAACGTAAACAACGAGTATCAAAACTGCGACGAGGACACAGATAATAAGGAAACCCTTATCTTTAAAACTTGTCAATGAGCAAACCCTTCATGAAGAACATGCAAAAACTTAACGGGAACTATTTTTGCTCCTGTTTGTATGATAACAATAACATTTTTGTCAACTCGGTCTTCCCATTGTTCAGTCTAACAGCGTGTTTCTCGATCTCTCTGTTTTCCTTATCATAATCCCCATAAGTCTGAAGAAACAATTTCCCCTTCTTCGTAATAACATAAAACGATTTATATTTGTAGATGAGACCTGCGTCCAAAACTTCATCCAGATACCTCTTCAATAGTTTATAGACTTAAATTAGCCCCATACATAATATGAGTCTTTTTTGAACCTCGTGCTCCAGCAACTTCTAATATTGATAGGATATCCCTTACTATTTCCAGTCTATTGCGGTATCCTATGTTGGAGTTCTCTGAAAAAATCAATCTTTATTCACTTCTAAAGTTCAGTTAACGATAAAAAATGCATCTAAATAATGCTGAAGCCGTATTTTCGACACTAAAACATATTATGATGAGATATTTTTATATAACATTGAATAGAAAGTTCTATATGAAAGTTCCATACCACTAAATTAAGAGACATTAATGAAGAAAATCATAATACTTTTCTTTCTACCAACATTGTGCATATTATGGTTAATCGGATGGACTCTATATTCACTAGGATAAATTAGTCAATAAATAAAACTAAACACACAACTTAATATTCATTAATCTAAGATCTGACTTGACTTTTAACGAACCTTAAGCAATGAAAAATGTAACCAACCTCTCCCGCCATGGCTTAACTGTTGCTTCTCTTTCATCGCGTCTAATTCATGAACCCATTCTTCTCTCTGAGACCTGCAGGGCTTATTATTAGAAATAATATATTCTCGGATAAACTTCCTAATCCCGCCTTTCACAGGATTAGGGTTTAATCTTTCAGCTTCCTCAAATGTTAAATATTTATGTAGAATCTCCTGAAACTCTGGCGGTTTAAAGTTTCTAGTAGCAAATAAAATGAGGCCTCGATCAATAAAAAGCCGTTCATAGGTTTTATCGGCAATGCCTTCTGCTCTAACTTCATCGTCTATTCTGGATCTCCACATCGTCTTCCATTCTTGCCGAAGATTTTCCAATAACTCTTTTTTATCCTTGTTTGATGTTTCCACTGATCAAGTCCCTCCCTGAAGGAAGCAGACACGAATACTTTAAACCTAAGTCACATCATGCCTTATGGTCTTACTTAATCTTTTAGTTTTCAGAACGACATTGTATAGAAACTAATATTATGTTTTGTGAAATAGTTTTTCAGAACTCTTTTCTGTATTTATGTTGTATAACCTTATAATATAAAAAAACGTTAAAAAAAAGGATGATTTTTAAAATAATAACGATAATTACAACTATTTAATTAATGGAAATATAATTGAACCATTGCTTAATTTTTTGAACTAACGAGTATAGGTTATTAGAAAAAAATAATATATAGAGATATATTCAGACAAATTATGTAGGTTTTTCTTTTGTCGGATGTGAAAAGTAAAGCTAGGTTTACACAAAGAAGCAGAGTGGACATCATAGCTTGTATACTCGAATTTTCAAATTCGAGCTCAAGAAAAACGCGGCTTATTTATCGTTGCAACTTAAGCCTTTCGCAATTTAATTTTTATGCTGAATGTTTAATGCAGGGAGGTCTTCTCAGAAAATACGAAAAGAACGGGAAAGAAATATACGAAACAACTGAAAAGGGGAAAACCTTCCTTAAAGATTACGATAAAATAAAAGAAGTTCTAGAAAATATGCGTCTATAGACTATTATAAAGGTTTTTCAAACAATTTATTAGCCAAATCATTTAGCCTGACTAGACTTTTATCGTTGTTAACATCAATAAAGTACTTTTCCAAAAAATCCATAACTAGCTCAGCTTTAGCTTTTTCCTGAAGATAATCATGAAGAATCCCGCGTAACTTTGGCATGCTCATCCACTTGCTTGCTTTAGTTTCTGAAAGTATTTTTATAAAGACGTCATCCAACATTTTCTTCATCTTTTATTGGCAGTAATAATTTATATGATTTGAGAATTTTCTTTATAGACCCTGGGTATGAATCTTCTATAACATAAAACTCATATATCCTAAAAACTTTTCAATAAAACTTTTAAATAAAAAAAGAGGTCTAAACCTGTGTTCCCGTAATGGTTATTTGGAACTGATAGCTGCTTATACCCGAAATACCAGACGAGGCCCTTAAGGTTAAAATGATCGTTGCCACCGCGTTTGAATTGATTGTAGCGCCAGCGTAATTCCATGTTAAGGTTAAGTATGTAGGAGCATTTGTTGGTGTCCAGTTGCTTGTTGAAAGGGTCAAAGTCAAAGCCACGCTTCCGGTATTTTTCACATAGATGGTGACGTTTTTGTTTCCTCCAGGACTAAGGCTCCCCCAGTCAATTGAAGAAAGAGCGGTAGTGCATTGACTATTAGAGTAAATTCCTAGACTAGCTGAAGAAACAACACCTGTTGTTCCAATAGTAGATGTTGTTGATAATAAACCATAGATCGAGTTTGTATTGTTCAAAAGAAGAGTAACTGCTATGGCTACACCCATAATCTCTAAAAGCTTTCTAGCTGTTAAACTTCTATCTTGAAAGCTCATGTTATCTGGGTTGTAACAAATCAATAAAAGTATTAGGAAGCGTCAACATTTTTCAAAAATACTGTTTATAGATATGTGTTCTGTTCCCATACTTTTTGAGATTATACAACGAATTCATACTTGAAGTTCCAAGAAGAAAGGGCTAATCTTTGCTCTTTTTTGATCATCATCAATATCTGCTAAATCAAACTCTTTCAAGAATTGTACAACTTTCCCAAAATGATTCTCTGTAAGATTCGACTTTTCCTTTATTTCAAAAAAACTATGCCAAGTTCCATCCTCAAGAAGCCTAATAACATCATCGATCATAGGCAGACCAACCTGAATACCATACAAATATTGGATATAAATGGTTTAGGATGTCCTCTTTCAGAAAAATCCATGGCTTGTTAAAGAACTTCAATTAAGATCATATCTTAATTAATATTTTCTATTAATATCATCATCCATTCATCAAAGGATTCAAAATCAGTTGTGAATAAAAGTAAAAAAGATTCATAACAACAATTACTAATAAAACTTCTAAACTACGTTATCGACAAGACTATCAAAACTAGATTATTAATTGGTACTTAACACGCCTTATAAAGAATAGAACAAATCTTCTAGCATAATCGTCGAGAAGAAAGACATAGAAAGGTCATGATAGAAATGGAGCAATCTTTCGTAAAAAGAGGACGCCTCGAAATCATCCGAGAGATACTCACAATCTCTCGAAAGCCTGCTAAAAAGACTAGTATACTCTATAAATGCAACCTTAGCTTTAGTGAGCTACAAAAATACCTTGAATACGTAATTTCCCGCAACCTTTTGTCTAACTCTAAAAACGATGGAAAAACATTCTACTTAACAACAGAAAAAGGAATGAAATTTTTAGAGGAATACGAAAAGCTCAACAACCTCCTTAGCTGAAAATAAAACCTCTGATTATTATAAAATAGATACACTAATTTTTAAGCCTGCCCATATTTCAGGCCACAGTTAATATAGTAAATGATGTTCTGCTGAATCTTCCTCTTTAACGGAGTCGAAATTGGCATAACTGTCGGACAAAGAATAAACCCGCCGGTGTCAGCTACTTGTTTAACTGCCTTCTTGACCTGTTTCTCAATGTCCATTTTGCTTCCGATTTCAAACAATCTTTCCTCAATGTTGCCAATTAGCACAGTCTCAGCTCCAAGGATTCCTCTGGCTTCACGGAGTTCCACATCCCCGTCTGGCGGAGGCTCCAACGGATCAATAGCGTCAACCCCCATTTCCCTGATTGCCGGCAGCACCTTTTTCACTTTCCCGTGAGAATGAAGCCTAGCATAACCACCGTAACGATGAAGGAGGTTTACTAGGTCAACATCGTATGATTTCACAAGCTTAACAAATTCTCTAGGATGCAGATAAGGCGGAGTAGCATACTCAGGACCACAGATACGGTAAATTGAAACCGCGCCTTTCCTGAGGAGGTGTTCAAGGTAATTGCACATTCGTTCATGAAAGAAATCCATTAATTCAAACACAAGCGGTTTGTTCCTAACATAGACACTTAGAAACCTTGACAAGCCAAAAAGTTCAACCGTCAAACAAAGGGCGTCCGGAATGTCTACCATTACGATTCCAGAATCGCCCAGTTTTTTGTCAAGCGAAAAAAATGAGTCTACGTTTGGACGCCATGGCTCATAAGGAATAGACAATGCTTTCTTCGCATCTTCCTCGTTTGCACATAAGGACTTGATTGTCCATGAAGTGTGTAGTCCTTCATCTTGTCTGCTGACTGTTGAAATTGTGCCTTTGGGCGTCTCAATCGTGGTTTTTGAGAATGTTGAACTTTTTTCCCGCCATGTTTCCCGTTTGATGGCTTGTTCATCAATCACGCCATAAAAAACTACAGGTTTATTGTCTGAAGGTGCCCAGAAAAACATTTTATCGGTCTTTCCCTCTGCGTATTTTAAAATATCAACATATTCTGGATAATCATGTATCCAGCTGTCGTAGAATCCGTCGAACTCGTAAAGAGAAATTGGAACTCTGTCAGGTTTCTCACCTCGATGAACCTTCATAAGCCGTTCTCTGCTGTTCTGCATTTCCGTTCTTCCTATGTTGATGTTTCTGATTTTCCTCATAAATCTTCAAAGAAAATAAAGCCAGCTATGACAAAATATTCAGGCTATTAAAAAAACTTTTATAGGTTTAGCATCTCCTTAGGTGCTGTTTTCTTAGGCGTTTTCTGTATAAAGTCTTCAACTTCTCGGAGCGACGAAGGACCTCCCATGGGTCCAAACCTCGTGACCTTAATTGCTCCCGCAGCACCAGCGAACTCCAAAGTCTTTTCAAGAGGTAAATTCCTAAGAGTTCCGTAAAGGAATGCTGCGTCATAAACATCTCCTGCCCCCGTAGGATCGACCTCTTTGACTTGGAAGGCAGGCTCAAAAATTATGTCCTTCTTCATGACCGCTAAGGCGCCTACGGCACCCATCTTTATTACTACGGTTTGGGGACCCATCGCCTGAAGTCTATGTGCAGCCTCGATTGGATCTTTTATTCCAGTCAATGCTGCTGCCTCGTCTCTGCTTGGAAACATGATTTGACTTACGCTGAGTACTGGCTTGCAGATTTTTCTTATTGTTTCAACATCCAATAGTTCTGGTCTAAGGTTCGGATCGAAGGTCACCGTGACACCTGTGTCCTGCGCAATTTCAACGGCTTTGTAACATGCTTTTTGAACATTCTCGTTAATTGATAACGATGAACCCATTACGTGCAAGACTTTAGCTTTCGAAATGTAGTCGCGGCATATGTCATCTGAAGCGAGTTGCCCAGCAGCTGAATAACGCAGGTGAAAAATGAACTTCCTTTCTCCAGAAGAATAGTACATGACGAAAGCAATGCCTGTCGTGAACCCTTTCGCAACACGAACATGTTCGGTATCAACTTCACTTTTTCTTAATCGGTTAAGTAAAAGGTCGCCGAACCCGTCGTCTCCCACGACACCGATGAAGCCTGATCTCAGACCGAGACTTGCAGCTGCGTCAATGAAAATCGCAGGTGCCCCGCTGGGGTAAGGTCCCGACGTATGTTCCGGGAATATCATGTGGAACATCAAGGTCTTTACGCATGATTTCGACCAATATTTCGCCTAAGCTCGCTATTTCCAGAGACATTCAGATTCCTCCACGATTCAGTTTTTTTAGGAGATTCTGCTTAAATAAAATGGCTAACTAATTAAAATGATTGTCTATAGAGAGAACTAAATTATTACGTCTTTCCCTGAAAGGAGATATCATCAAACATTTTTAGAAAAACACAGTGAATTCTGAAATTATTGTTTCTGAAATGTTTTAAATATAACCAGTATAATATAAGGTGAGAATAATTAGAGGTGTATAATCTTGCAGCCTCAGAAAAACTTGATTAATTTGCCCTGTCTTGTTATTGTCATACTCATTGTTTGCCTTAATTTCCCGTTGTTTTCGTCCATTCACCTTTCCGTTAGTAATCCAGATTATACTTATTATGGTGTTGTCCCGTTTAAGACCTACAGATACAATCTCACTGATCCCTTCGACTCCAACTCAGCTTGGCAGCTACAGAAAAATGTCAGAGACATCAACATCAACAACAACATGTCTCTGCTCTCAGTTGTTGCTTCAGAAGATGGCACCAACTTTGTGGTTTATAATTTGACGACTGGTGAACAGATTTCAGAAGGCCACTTAAACAACATGGAAAATCAATACACGCTTTTACCAAATGGAACATTCTTTAAAGTGGTGTCAGACAAGATAGTTTCTGTTTTACTCCTAAATTATGGGTCAGTACCTTTAAGTAACGTAACAGGACCAGTACCGTCCACGTTTTATACATCTGTTGATGGTTTGTACGTTGGCAAAAAATTTGTGTTCATGGCTTCTGAAGGAGGAGGAGGAGGAGCAGCAGCAGAATATACGATACTAGCATTAGAAAAATCCACGGTCACAATAACCAAGGAAGATAACACTGTAAACACCGTTTCCTTGGAAGCCAACGCATACAAGAATTACCCGTTCACAGCCTTCAGAGTCTACAAAATCGAGTCCACAGGCAATATCATGTTACAGGCTGGAATAGTACCACTATGGGGGGGAGACGTAAATTGTTTCGCTGTTCCATGCGCTGAAGGTGGCTTCGTAGGAAAATTCTTCGTCACAAAATCAATCACATCTTATGATCCAAGAAGAGATTATGGATACCGAATTTCAGCTACTGAGGACGCTAAAGTGACGGTATATGACCTTGAAACCAAACAAGTAATAAAAGAATACACTGTTGTAGGAGGAACTGGGATTGGCATACAACCACCAGGGGCAAATGCATTATCTGTTCAAAGCGACAAACCAATCACGTTATCCTTGGTTCACAATGGCAGTATTGAGCAGACACGTCCTCTTGAGAGCGCTGCAGGAGGACCCTACTCGGGCTATGGCGAAGCCGTCTCGTTCATTGGCGTCCGAGCCAACGAAGGAACCGAGACTTACCTTCCCGTAGCCTCACAAGTTGAGGTCTACTTCTTTGCAAACCAGGAAACTCATGTAACAATCGACGACGCGACCCATACAATAGGCGCTAACAATTACTTTGTATACACTATACCAGGAAACCACATGATCAGTTCTGACAAAGACATAATAGTCGAAATAAACCACTGGAACGGAGTGCCCGATTACCAAGGAATCCAGTTTACTGGAGCCATAATTCCCAGTGTTGAGACAGTGAGCACAAACCCGAATGTGACGTTGACTCCCATCGGAGAAGGCTTCCCAATGATGTACATAATAATAGGGGGTGGCGTTGCCGCGGTCGCTGTCATCGTCGGGCTTTTAGTAATGAGAAGACGCGGTGGCAAACCCAGCCTAGAACATTTTCAGTCTATAAATTTTCTTTGCGATATTCGTAACCCAATTAACCTATTCCAGTGATTTAACGCAGTCACTAAATAAATGGCATGTGACTGCAAGGGAAATCGTTTCATGATTAGATTTTTTGAATGACACACGTGAAACAGTAAAAAGCTAGTGACTTAGGGAGATCGTGACTGGTGGCGCAGGGTTTATCGGCAGCCACCTCGTGGACAGACTTCTCAGCGAAGGTTTCGAAGTAACGGTCATTGATAACCTAGGCACTGGACGATCAGAGAATATAGCTCAGTGTCAAGACCGAGAAGACTTCCACTTCGTAAAAGGTGACATCCGAGACTTCAACCTAGTTAAAGAAATAATGAAAGACACAGATGCTGTTTTTCACGAAGCTGAATTAGCTGAGTTAGCACACCAAGAAGCCTACGATAGACAATCTCAACTAAACTATGACAAGTATTCTTCAGAACTCTCGTGTTCGGTCTTAGTTGTATTCTTCTTGCCAAAGCAGCTCCCACAACCCCCTTCTTTTTTTCTTTTCTCCCGCGTGAAAAGATATCACTCGGTTTTATTTGAAGATAAGTGTAGAGGTGTTTTTCACATGCACACAACATATTCTCGAAGCAAAATAACAAAATAATAATCACAGTTTGCACAAACAAATCAGATGCGCGCGCTAAATTTCCTGAATAAGAACGATAGAAGAGCAAAACGTTTCATTATAACCCAAAGTTCAGTTAAAGTAGACAAAGAAAGAGTCATAATCGAAGCCCTCTTATTTCGAATCCAACAGGCTGAGTTTTAACTTGCACCAACCCCCATCCATTTGAATAGGTAAACTGTCGATTAGTTTGAAGCTGAAGTGACGACCGACGAGACCTAGCCAACTAAATCACATAATATTTGACAAGGGAATACGTATGGTCTTAGTGCGAATTAAAAATTCCACATTAGCTTTATCTGATTCAGAGTCATACTGCAGAACAAGGTTCAGGTTTGAAAGATGGCAGTTGATCAAGATAACGTATCAAGAATTCTTTCAGTACTATCTCATCCGCTGAGAAGAGAGATTCTCTTTAACCTTAGTGAAAAAGGAGTATGTTCCTTTACCGACCTGATGAACGCTCTCAATATAGATACTGGTAAACTGAGTTTTCACATTCGAAGCCTAACTGCTTTTATTGAGCAAACACCAACCGGCAAGTATCAATTAACTAAGGTGGGCGAAAACGCAATAAGACTAATTAGAGACATCGAAGCATGGGCTGTCGAAATTGACCTTGCAAAGAAAACTTCCGTGCTCCCTCTTGCCACCTTTATGAAACGAACATATGCATTTCTTATAGACATCGTAATAATCTTTGCAGTTTTCATGGCTTTGCCAAATACTTTTTCCTGGCTCATAAAGGGTCCAGAATCGATTTTAGATGTCAATAGCATTCTCTTTACTCTCGTTCTTTTGTGGATATACTTTACACTTCTTGAAGGATTTGCTGGACAAAGTTTAGGAAAACGGATTATTGGGCTTTCAGTTGTGCGGATTGACGGAAAAAAGCTTTTCTACGATCATACTGCTGTGAGAAATTTTGGCAAAGTTTTTTTATTGCCCTTCGACCTGATCATTGGGTATAAACTTAAGGACGAGAGATATATCAGATATTTTGACAAGTTTGCTGGCACAACCGTAATAGACTTAAGACTATAACCTCCACACTCGGCGTCATTAGTCAAATTTACGGTTTTGCAAAGCCAAATTCATATGAGAGATGGTCTTTCAAATGAGAATTGACAAAATGCTTAAGAGCACTTATCAAAAAACGTTAAATTTGTCTTTTAAAACTAAAAGTAATAGAATTGCATTGCTTAGGAGCATTAAAAATGGTGAGATTAGATCGAATTTTCCAAGAACTGCAGAACATACGTTTCCGCCTCGACGACATAGAAAACACGTTTTCAAATTGGCAGCCTCAGCCTCTAAATTTATCCGAGTCAGAACTCTTCTCCTTGCCAGATAATCTTCGAAAGACCTACTTGGCCGTGGCATCCAAAGGTGAATGCAGTGCAACAGAAGTGTCCAATCTAACAGGACGTTCGCGTGCAATCGAAAGTAGCTACCTTAACCAACTGACCCGAATGGGCTGGCTAACTAAACTTCGAAACTCAAAAACACTATACTTTCGCGTGTATGCGAGCCACATTAAGAAACATGAATCACTCTCAACTATTGCACATTTGCAAACCCGCCGCAACTTTTAAAGTTATGAACATCATCTAGTGAGCAGTGAGCTATAATCCCTCGTTGAAACTTGCACACGACATATCCAAGGTTCTGAAAACAACAATAGACGAACTGTTCATTTTTGAGAATGAGGAGAACCTGAAGTAACAAAAAAGAGAGGAAGTTATGGGTTGCCCAATTGGTGATCTGACGGAATAAATTGATATGGCTTAAGTCTACAAGAAGAAATTCAGAGTAAATTTGTTCTGAAACTAGGGGTTATCGGAACAGGAAGAACTTATTTCCTTACTCGCTGAAACAATTTGAGCTCAAATGTAACACGAATTCCTTCATTAGTAGGAACATAGTTAAAAGTGGGCCGGGAGAGATTTGAACTCTCGACCTTTCGGTTATCAGCCGAACGCTCTAGCCAAGCTGAGCCACCAGCCCGCAAGAGTATTTTTGTGGGATTCCTTATAATAAAGTTTACATGAACATTGGCGATTTGTTAGCTTAAACCATCATGATTAATGGTTTAGCTGTTTTATTGAAGAGCAATACTGAATTATTTTGGTTCGATGTCTATTCGATCAAAGTTCTTAAGTCTAAATGTTTATATGTTGTTTCTTCTTTTTTGCATGTCTAGAGGTTACGTGAATGTATCCAGTTAAAGCCGATAACATGAAATTGAAGGGAACCACCACCTTGGCGATTAAGTGTGTCGATGGCGTTATAATGGCTACGGACACGCGGGCGACGATGCTTCCGGGCTTCGTGGCGCACAAAAAGGTAAAGAAGGTTTACCAGGTAACACGGAACATAGGCATGACCATAGCAGGCGTCCCCGCTGAAGCCCTGAACTTGCTTGACATTCTGAAGGCGAACGCTTCGATTTACGGTCTTCAGAGAAAACGTGAAGCACCCGTTAAGACAATCGCAAACCTCGCATCTTCAGTCCTGTTTTCTCAGAGGTATTACCCCTACGCTGTCCAGATCATTGTCGGAGGCTACGACTCAGAAGGATTCCACCTGTATTCTTTAGATCCTTTCGGAAGCGTAATCGAAGACGAAATGATATCGACGGGCTCAGGCTCTCCTGTTGCCTATGGAGTTCTTGAAAGCGGCTACAACAAACAGATGAACCTTAAAGAAGGACTGGTTCTTGCTGCAAACGCAATTCGGTCAGCAATGAAACGGGACATTTACACGGGTGACAGCTTCGACATAGCAACAATCACGGAAGACCAAGGCTACTCGGAACTAACCGAACAAGAAAAGAAAAACCTGATAGAAAAACCATAAGGACACATTTACAACGAATTCTAGAGGAATTGCGTCACTTCTTTCAGATTATAAATTTTTCTTACATCGTCGCGAGCCTTGTTGTTCCGATCAATCAATAAAGGCTTCAACCCAGACCTTTCTGCCCCTTTATAGTCAAGCTCTAAGTTGTCTCCTACGAATAGTGCTTCTAGGGGATTGATTGACAACTTCTCTAAGGCGTACAAGAATATCTTTTTCTCAGGCTTCGGCTTTCCCACGTCGTCCACGCCTACTGCTGCATCAAACTGGTCAGTCAAACCAACCCTTGAAAATATGTCGTCAACGTCCTTTCGGAAGCCATTTGTTACAATTCCCAGTTTCAACCCTTGCCTTCGAAGCATCAGTAGCGTGCCCTTCACTTCAGGATATAATTCAAGGTCCGCGTTGTCCCACCATTCATCGGAAATTATGTCAGCCAGCTTTTCAAGGTCCTCGCTGAGTCCCATTTTCCTCAAAATTTTTCCATTGTAAATGCGCCAAAACTTTCGGTAAGGTAACCCGTAATCATGAACCATTTCTTTGGCAACTTCGTCAAGAAAAGCTTCGTCAATATTTCCTTGCGCCTGAATTCCGTGACTCAATAAAATTCTCTCGAAAATAATCGGAACAGGAGCGGTTTTGATCAGTGTTCCTCCGAGGTCGAAAAGAACCGCCTTTATGACCACCATTATTCCTCGCAACCACATCCAATGGCTACATAATAAAGCCTTTCAAAAAATCTGGTTTCTTATAATTTACGTATCATACAGTGTGTTCAAGAATTTTAACGCATATATATCTTGACAGTAACTTGACGAAATTCCATAAACGGAACTTTCTCTGTCATACGAAGGTTTTGTTGTATTATGTATTCACAAAAGCCTTATAGGTTAAAATGAGTGTTAGAGATAGAATTTACTTTAAAGTGGGACCACATTGGCTGAAAACTGGCACAGCAAGGCAACCGACGAAACCCTAAAGAACCTTGGAAGTTCCAAAGATGGTCTAAGCGAACAGGAAGCCAAGACACGTTTAGGACAGTATGGGTTCAACGAGTTGAAAGAGCGGAAACGAAGAACGCCCATCAAAATGTTCCTTGATGAGTTCCGGGATATTTTCATTCTACTCCTTATCGCAGCTGCCATTTTTTCGGTAGTGATCGGTTATTATGAGCTTCAACAGCCTCTGCTGCCAGGTGAACCTCCTAAAGACGCTTTGGAAACATACGCTGACACCATCGTTATAGGCATAATCGTGATTCTCGTTGCAGTAGCTGGTTTCATTCAGGAATACCGCGCTGAAAAAGCCCTTGAAGCCTTGAAAAAACTGGCAGCCCCTAAAGCTCGGGTGATAAGGGGAGGGAAAGAAACAATTGTTCCAGCACGCGAGATTGTTCCCGGCGACATACTTGTTCTCGAATCTGGGGATCATGTGGCAGCAGACGCGCGGTTGATAGAAAGCATCGAGTTAAAGACGGACGAGGCAATTTTAACTGGAGAATCTACTGCTGTAGGAAAAGACGCTTCAGCATTTCTTTCAGAAAACACACCTGTCTCAGACAGGCAAAACATGGTCTTCACAGCAACTCATACCACTTATGGTCGCGGTAAAGCCGTAGTTACGACAACTGGCATGCAAACAGAATTTGGGAAGATTGCTGAGCTCGTTCAAGAGGCTGAAGAAGAGGAAACTCCGTTACAGAAGAAGCTTGACGCCTTTGCCAAAAAAATCGGTAAAATTGTTGTTTTAGTTTGTATAGTGATTTTTGGGCTAGAAGCTTTCGAAGTAGCTTCAGTGCTTTGGCATGGACAAGGAGTGATAGACGTTGAAGGGTTCATTCAAGCTTTCATGTCCTCAATTTCGCTGGCTGTCTCAGCTGTCCCAGAAGGCTTACCCGCGATAGTAACCATAAGCCTTGCATTGGGAGCGCGAGAATTCGCCAAAAGGAACGCCATAATACGAAAGCTTTCAGCCGCCGAAGGCTTAGGGGCAGTCACGGTCATTTGCTCAGACAAAACTGGAACCTTAACAAAAGGAGAAATGACGGTCCGCAGACTACATGTGAGAAACCAGTTAATCGAAGTTTCCGGAGTCGGCTACGAACCTAAAGGCGAATTTCAAAGCAGTAAAAAAATCAATCCAGCATCTGATCCTGATGTTTCGATGCTGCTGAAAATTGGCTCCTTATGCAGCAACGCTCAGCTTGAACAGGACGAGAAAGGATCATGGGTCATCATGGGCGATCCCACTGAGGGAGCACTCGTGGTCTCTGCTGCAAAGGCGGGGTTCACCCAGCAACTTTTAGCTGAACAGTACCCCCGCACTGGAGAGGCGCCCTTTACTTCTGAAAGGAAGCGTATGTCGACCATTCACGTGACGCCTGAGAAAGGTAAAGTAGCTTTCATGAAGGGTGCACCGGAAGTTGTGCTGGAAAGAAGCACCCGTATTCTTGTGGAAGGCAAGGAAAAGAAGCTGATGGCAGCTGTCCGTAAAAAAATATTGGAAGTCAACGAGCAGATGGCTAACTCAGCGTTGCGTGTTCTGGCTATGGCTTACAAGCATCTTCCAAGCGAGTTTAACGAAGTCAACAAGGAAGCAGTTGAGGACGACTTGGTATTCGTGGGACTGGAAGGGATGATTGACCCGCCCAGAGAGGAAGCGATTGAAGCTAACAAGCAATGCGTTAGGGCTGGAATAAGGACGGTCATGATAACGGGAGACCACAAACTCACAGCCGTTGCAGTCGCGAAAGAAATCGGAATGATGAAGGAAGACAGCCTCGTCTTGACAGGCGTTGAACTCGATGGCAAGAGTGACGAGGAATTCGAGAAAATCGTGGAAAGTGTAGCGGTTTACGCGAGAGTGTCGCCAGAGCACAAGCTAAGAATAATAAAAGCCTTGAAGGCAAGGGGTCACATTGTGGCAATGACGGGAGACGGCGTTAACGATGCGCCTGCGGTTAAAGCTGCAGACATCGGCGTTTCGATGGGGATAACAGGAACCGACGTAACCCGCGAAGCCTCTGACCTTGTTTTGACGGATGACAACTTTGCAACAATCGTGAAGGCGGTTGAGCAAGGAAGAGTCATCTACGATAATATTAGAAAGTATGCCCGTTTCCTAATTTCGTGCAACTTCGACGAACTACTAGTTATAGGCTCCTTCGCAATTCTGGGAGGAATATTCAGCCCTGAACAGTTTCCTCTACCGTTACTTCCAGCCATGATACTGTGGATCAACCTTGTCACAGACGGCGCGCCTGCAGTGTCGCTGGCTACAGACCCACCGGACGAAGACGTCATGGAAAGGAAGCCACGGAAACCAGACGAAGGCATCTTACACGGCATGGGCGCTTTCATTCTGGCGTCCTTTATTCTTCAGGCAACAGGCACAATACTAGTGTTCTGCCTCGAATACTACGTTTGGCCAGCTCATGGGTTCATGACGAAAGAAACCCTTATGGAGGCTCGAACAACAGCCTTTGTTCAAGCAGCCATGTTCGAATTGTTCGTGGTTTGGAATTGCCGTTCAGAAACCCGAAGCGTGTGGAGAATGGGACGAGACAGTTTCAAAAACAAATTCTTCGTCATCGCAGAGGTAATCTCAATAGCAGCTACTTTAGGCATAACGTATATTCCTGTGACAGCCAAAATGTTCGGTCTATCGCCATTAAGCCTGACAGATTTAGCGTACGTGATAGGAGTGGCAAGTTGGGGACTGTTTATCTTGCCAGAGGTCTTTATGCGTCGGAAAATATGGAAATGGAAATAGTAAGTTTCACCAATTTTTCAGGTATTTTTCCAGCGTTCCTTGAATAACTTGTTGCTACAATCTAATTTTTTTAGGGACACAACAACAATTTGGAGTATGAATGTTTTTAATGGCTAAAAAAAGTGAATCAGTAAACATAACGATGAATGCGTTCAACAGAAATTTGTCTAAGAAACATGAAGTTCGAGAGATATTAACCATGCCTTAAAAGAAAAATGGCGGGAATAGGCTGCCTTAGAATTTGTTATAATGAACAGTCTCTTCTAAGTTTTTTTTATTGCGTGGAGCTGGCTTCTCCGCGGGATACCCAAACGAAACCAAGGCGATGACACGAAGGTTGTCAGGGATTCCGAGCATCTCCTTCAATTCAGTCTGGTCGAAGTCGCCTATCCAACACGAGCCTAAACCTTGCGCTTCAGACTGCTATGACCATATTCTGTAAAGCGATGGCTACATCAACAGTTGACCAGCGACTCTTTTTTTCTCCACACCCAACCATGACGAATGCGGCGTCTTTAACGAAACCCGTCCATCTACGTTCCGAAAGTTGGTCTTTCAACTTTTGTTCCGTCACTACAATGAAGTGCCAAGGCTGAGCGTTCATGGCTGAAGGCGCCCTTCTTCCTGCCTCCAAAACGTTTCTTAAAGTCTCTTCAGAAACTGGTTCAGACGTGTAGCGTCTTACACTTGCACGGTTAAAGATGACGTTAAGAAGCGACATTTTGATTGCCCTCTTAAAAGAATTATGTGCTCTATTACTATTAACTAATTTCTAGTTATAAACAAAAAAACCATTATGGCTTGAGGTTTTTTGAGTTCCATTATACTCGATTTTTGAGGAAAAGTACAGCTCCTAATGCTGTAACAAAGCCTGTGACTACTAGAAGAATTGCGGGAACCAAGCTTGTCGGGAACGGTTCTGTCCTGACATCCATCCATCCGTAAAGCTGGGCAGCCTCATTGAAGGATAATGACTGAACTGAATTACTATTATTTCCTCCATACGATGTGGCATCTGTCCCGTTCCAAACTCTTTCACTGATAAACTTTTGTCCAACCTCGCTTTGTGAAATCACTGAATGATAACCATAGGTGGTGAACGCCATGAGAGGAGCAAGCATCGCAAATAAACCTAAGGCAACAGCAACAGCAACGTAAAATGCAATCTTCATTTTTTTCCTCTCACGAATCTATTATCAAACTGAGTTATTTCAATCCACGAAATATTTTAGGAGTTTCTATTCTTGAATATTACTGAACCTACGAAACCTAATATGTCTACGTTTTAGAACAAAAGAGTTTTCGGTATAGTTTATATCCTTCAGTGAGGAAATCTAATACCCTAATCGTTAAAAATTATAGCAAAAAAACCGAATCAACGAAGTCAACAGGAACATTGTCGCTAAAGGTTGGTCAATGATGAGTAAGCGTTTGGCTATTGGCATTGACGTTGGGGCTACGAACATTAAAATCACGCTGGGAGATGAAAAAGGGCAAATTTTGGATAAATTCTCTGAAAAAACAGAAAAAAACAAAGATCCAGAAAGCATAAGCAACCAATTAGTAAAAATGATTCAGTCTCTCCAGAAAGGACATTTAGAAGCAAAAACAATCGTGGGCATAGGCATCGGTTCAGCTGGACCTTTGGACCTGAAGAAAGGCGGATTGATGAAACCGACGAACATGCCTTATGACTTTGTTCCATTGGTTGAACCCTTGGAGGATGCCTTTAAGCTGCCGACTTACCTTCTTAACGACTGCGCAGTAGCCGTAATAGGCGAGAAGTATTTTGGCGCAGGTAAAGCACAAAAGAACATGGCTTACATAACAATAAGCACAGGCATAGGCGGCGGCGTCTACGTTGACGATCACCTGCTGATCGGGAAAGACGGAAACGCCCACGAAATCGGTCACTTCACCATTGACAATATGGGATATTTACAATGTGGTTGCGGAAAGAAAGGTCACTGGGAAGCCTACTGCGCAGGAAGCAGTATACCGAATTTTGTTAGACTGCTTCTTGAACAAAAGAAGCCGAATGAACTGGCGAACAGCCTACTGTTAAAAGCAGTCAACAAAGATCTGAGCAAATTAACAGCAAAAATTCTCTATGATACCGCGAAGATTGGCGACACACTTTCCGTCGGGCTGGTGGAAGATATAGGGCGTCTTAACGCAATCGGATTCGCTTGCGTGATTGATGCGTACGATCCTTCGCTCATAACGGTTGGAGGAGCTGTCGCTTTAAACAATGCTGACCTCGTGATTGCTCCCATAAAACGGTACGTGTGTGACCATGCCCGAAACAGGCTTCCAGAAATATTACTCACGCCCTTAGGTGAGTACATTGTTGCCCACGGAGCCTTAAGCATGGTTTTCAAACATGATGATTTATAGATTGGGAACCTAAAACAAAAAACAAAAAACACAGCATAAATAAAACTTAATTCCTCGGGTTTTACCGCCAGCGTAAAGAATCGAATAGAAAGATAATTTACCTTCCTTAATTTACTGATGGTAAAGAGAGGAACCGTTTTTGGTGGCATACGTGTGCTCCAAGTGTGGTCGGTCACATTCAAAAGAAGAGTACGAAGAGAACCGTTTCTGTCGCCAATGCGGCCAGATTTTAGTGCATCAAAACGTAAAGACAATAAATACTGAAAAAAACAGCATGACTGAACATGGTTCTATGGGTTCGGAAGAAGATTTCATGCAGTTGTTTCCTTACGTTCCCTACCCTCAGCAGCTGACATTCATGCAGGACGCCACAAAGATTCTTAGTCAAGGAGGAGTTTTTGTAGCTGAAGCCTGCAACGGATTCGGAAAAACTGTTTGTGTATTGTCAAGTTGTTTGCCACTGGGTCGAAAGGTCATATATGCCACGAGAACCCACGAACAGGTGAAGCAGGTCCTCCGTGAAGTCGAACAAATAAACAAGAAATCTGACACGAAATTTTCAGCCGTCGCATTAGCAAGCAGACAAAACCTTTGTTTAAACGAGGTTTGCAGAAAATTGCCTTCAAACGACGCTGTGGAAGCTTGCAGATTGCTGAGGGACTCAAAGAAATGTCTCTACAAATCGAGGTTTAACAGCTTACCATCCTCCCTTCCCATGGTTCTCTCTATAAAGAAGCTGCTGAAGATCGGAAAAACAAAAAATTTTTGCCCATACTTTCTTTCCAGACGGGCAGCTGAAGACTGCTTGGTGGTTGTGGCTCCGTACCAGTATATCTTTAACGAAAGGATAAGAGCAACCGTAAAACTTGATATCAGTGACAAAGTCCTTATTTTTGACGAAGCACATAACGCGGACAAGATCAGTCAAGAAGTGCTCAGTGACACATTGTCCGAAAAGGGACTGAAAAACGCGAAAAAGGAGCTCGAGCAAATAGGTTTACCTAACAAATTTATTGACCAGTTAATCGCATATTTAGAGGAAACCACGTTAATTGAACATACTCCAATACGAGGCTCCCAGTTTCACTTGGACCTAAAGCAGCTGTTAGGCGATGAACTTTCGTTTTATGTTGAGACATTTTCGCCGACAGTCAACGAGGTTAGGGAACACAAGCTTTCCCAAGGCGAAGCGCCTGTCTGCTACCTGAGTGGGCTTCTGCGCTTCCTGTCCTTGGTGGAGTCCAGCGACCAAGACAGTTACGCAGTTATTTTCCGTAAATCACCGTATGTAGGAAACATGGCTGAATACCGCTGTTTGGATCCGACTCTCGCTCTCAAACCAGTTTTAGAAGAGGCTTACGCTTCGTTGATTATGTCAGGTACGCTTTCACCTTTGGACCTGTTCACGGAAACTTTAGGACTTTCCGATGCTAAAACGCATACGTATTCTGCTATTGCGAAACCTGAGAACATCCGAACCTACGTTGACGTTTCCGTTACGACAAGGTTCGAGGAAAGAAGCGCCGGGATGCTAGAATTGTACGGAGATCGAATCTCAAAAATCATGAAAAAAGTGCCAAACGGCGCTTTAATCTTCTTTCCTCAGAGAAGACTCATGAACGAAGCTGCTCAATTGTGGCGAAAAACGGGTTTCATAAAAAGACACGGTAATAACCTGTTTATGGGAAGCAAGAAGGTTTTTGTTGAAGGAACCCGCGCATCGCAGAATTCGCATATTGTGGATAACTACAAGAAGACTGCTAGGACAGAAAAGGGCGCGGTGCTTTTCGCCGTGTTCAGGGGACGCAACGCTGAGGGCTCAAACTTCCCTTACGAGGAGGCTCGGGGAATCTTCAACGTTGGGGTTCCCTACGCTGACTACCATGACCCTCTGGTGAAGGTTCAGATTGAATACTTTAACAAAAAGAAGCCCCGCCTCGGAGAACTCTGGTACCTGATGGATGCGTTCAGAGCTGCGAACCAGGCGATGGGAAGGGGAATCCGCCACAGAGACGACTGGTGCCACTTCTACCTTATGGACCGAAGGTATGCGACTCACTCAAGATTCATATCAAAATGGGCAGTAGTAAACGGAATCAATGAAGTTTCAATAAAATGAAGACATTGCCTTTATATGATGGTTGCGCTGTGTCTTAGGTTTGATTTTTTTGTCGGATTGTGAATAAGATCATGCCGATTATTGCTGCAGTTGACAATATTATGCTGTATGTGGCTGAGGCTGCTGGACCAATGGTTTGCCATAATACACCCACTATAACGTTTGCCACTAAGAAACATAAGCCAACCACAAGATAGTAAAGTCCATATACGGTTCCTCTAAATTCGTTTGCTGCATATTTTGGAACTAAGGCTCTGGCGACAGTGTTGTTGATTCCGTCGTAGATGCCGAAGATGAGCGCCATTAAAAATGCAAAAAGGTAATGGGCAGGAAAGAGATACAGAAAAACAGCGGTTATGAGAAAGGCTCCGTAACCTATCATGAGAACTTTTTCTTTTCCTATCTTGTCCGACAGAATTCCAGATGGAATCGCTATGAGCGTGTGGGTTACGTTTATCAACGTATAAAAGATTGGAACTATGCGGTAGTCAATCCCAGCCTCACTTGCGTTAAGAAGTATAAACGAATAATTGAAAGCGCCCAAGGAAAAGACGCCGACAATAAAAAGCAGAAATGGAAAACTCCCTTTAAAAACATCGTGCATTCCAGCTAGAAATTTGAATTCGCCTGATGGCTTCCTAACTTTTTCCTGAACAAAAACTATCAAAACGACAAGAGCAATAAAACCTGGAATGAAAGAAATCCAGAAAATATCCCGCATATTGAAACCTAATACGTACAACGCAAAAGAGGCAAATAACGGTCCAATGATGGCGCCTGACTGGTCAAGGGTTCTGTGCAAACCAAAAGCTGTTCCTCTACGGTTTTCCGGTATTGATTCGCTTAGAAGAGCGTCTCGCGGCGAAGTTCTGATTCCCTTCCCAATTCTGTCAGCAACACGTATAACTAGAACATCCACCGCAGTTTGTGCAACAGCGAATAAGGGTTTAACAGCATTTGAAAATGCATAACCAATGAGCACTATCGTCTTTCTTTTTCTAAACTTGTCTGAGAAGAAGCCTGAGACAGCCCTCATGCCGTTGCTTAAAGCTTCAGCGAGACCTTCAATTATGCCTAAAATCTCAGCTCCAGACCCAGGAAGTCCAACCACGAATAATGGCAGAAGGCTGAAGACCATTTCACTTGAGACATCCGTGAAGAAGTCTTACGACACCCAAAGTGAAGATATTTTTCATCCCATCGGTTTTTGGTTCTTCTTTCTGGGCTTCCATGAAGTCTCGTTCCTTTTAGATTTAAAATTTTCCGCTATTATCAATTACAGTCATTGAATCCTCTGTATTACCTAGTATGAGCAGGTTACTCCCACTCGATTGTTGCTGGTGGCTTGTGAGTTACGTCATAGACGACTCTTGTCACCAAGGGCAGCTCGTTCGTTATCCTCGTCGAAATTCGCTCTAGCACATCGAACGAAATCTTTGCGAAGCTCGCAGTCATGGCTTCACGGCTTTCAACCATCCTCACAGCCACCACATAACCGTATGCTCTGGAGTCACCTTTGACGCCTGTGCTCTTCGTGTCTGTGAGAACTGCAAAATACTGCCACAACCCGTCTTGGAGTCCAGATTTCTCAACCTCTTCTGACACGATTTTCTCCGCTTTCCTAACAAGCTCAACTTTTTCAGGAGTAACTTCGCCGATGACACGAACCGCAAGTCCAGGTCCAGGAAACGGCTGCCTATGAGTTATGCTGTCAGGTAATCCAAGAGTCTTCGCCAGCTTTCTCACTTCGTCTTTATAGAGGTCTTTCAGCGGTTCAATGATGGCTTTGAACCTTATGTCTGTTGGCAGACCAGCAACATTATGGTGGCTTTTGATTTTGTCCGAGTGCTTTCTGATTCCAGACTCTATTCTGTCAGGGTAAATGGTGCCTTGAATAAGAAATTCTGCGCCTGTTCTTCTCGCTTCTTCCTCGAAGACTCTTATGAACTCATTTCCGATGATTCGCCGTTTCTCCTCAGGCTCAACCACGCCTTTCAGCTTCCGAAAGAATCTGTCGCTTGCATTTGCTACTATAACTTTGACGCCGAGTTTCCCAAAGGTCTCCTCGACAAACTCAGGTTCCCCTTCCCTCATAAATCCGTGATCGACAAACACAGCGATTAAGTTCTGTCCTAAAGCCCTTGAGGCGATGATGGCAGCTGTGCTGGAGTCTATGCCTCCGCTTAAAGCAACGATGGCTTTGCCACTGCCTACGGTTCTTTTCAACTCGTTTACTTGTTCATCCACAATAGAAGAAGGCTTCCAATTCGGTTGGCACCCGCAAACTTTGAAGACAAAGTTCCTCAACATCATGTTGCCGTGTTCAGTATGTACAACCTCAGGGTGCCACTGCAAACCGTAGATGGGCTTTTGTTTATGCCTGAATGCGGCAACAGGGCAGTTCTCTGTGTAAGCCAAAATCTCATAGTTGTCAGCCAATTTTTGTACAGTGTCACCGTGGCTCATCCAAACCTTTTCCTTACGGTCTAGGTCTTCGAGAACACCTACCGGTTTGGTTATGGTTACGTATGTTATGCCATATTCCTGTTTTGGTCCTTGTTTAACTTTTCCGCTGGTCAAATAGGCTATCAGTTGATGACCGTAACATAGACCCAAAACTGGAATGCCCATGTTAAGGACGAGAGGATCGATGGTTGGGGCGTCTTGTTCGTAAACACTTGAGGGACCGCCTGATAAAATGAGTCCTTTGGCACTGACCCTTTTTCTGATCGTTTCTAACTCTTCGAGGGTGATGTCGAATGGAACTATCTCAGAATATACATTGAACTCCCTAATTCTACGGGTTATGAGATGACAATATTGTCCCCCAAAGTCTAATACTAATATTGCGTCAAGCCCTTCTTTCACTGGCATTTCATTTCGTTCCTAGTTTTGAATTCGGGCATGCGTCTAAGGCAGTCGTAGTTTCCATTTGTACAGGACAGGCACAATTCACTTTTTGGCATTCCTATGCCCTTACTTAGACCATTCGCATCATTGTAGCCTATGAAATGTACACCAATATGTTTTGCGACTGCGCTGTTAATCTCTTCCAGGTTCTTAGTAGTCCCCGAAATCCTGTAGGCGAGAAGTTCTTTTTGAGTTGGAAAGTCTATTCCCATGTAGCATGGGTAGATTATTGGCGGAAAAGTGAGAAGTAAAGAAACTTCCTTTGCGCTTCGAAGCTTCTTGCCAACGATTATTCTGGAGCTTGTACCTCTGACGATGCTGTCATCTACGAGAACAAGCCTTTTGCCATTCACAACTTCATCGATTGATATAATATTAGAGACAACTTCTTCCCGCTTCTTTGGCTCGATGAAGCTTCGCCAGCTCCCTTTTCTTCTGTATCGATCCTTCATCAATCCCTCTTCAAAGGAAATGCCTGATCTTTCAGAATAACCCAAAGCAGCAGGTCTGGCTGAATCCGGTACAGGTACAACAATGTCCGCATCAAAAGAATATTTTTCAGCCAAAATTCGACCAATGGTTTTTCTAGCCGTATAAACGTTTATTCCCTCTATTCGTGAGGTTGGATGAGCAAAATAGGTATACTCGAACGGGCAATGGGCATGTTCCTTTTGGTCAGAAAATCGGTCGCTTGCCACACCTTCCCTGTTTATCCTTAGGATTTCACCGGGTTGAATGTCCCTAATGAGACGAGCATTAAGAGTATCTAAGGCGCAGACTTCTGAAGCTATTACGTGAGAGCTTGTTTCCCAATGCCAACCGAGACAGAGCGGTCTGAACCCTTTTTCATCCCTCGCAGCAACAAGTTCTCCCTTTTCAGTTAAGATTATTGTTGAAAATGAACCATTCAGATAGGGATTCAAAGATTCGAATGCTTCGGTCCAAGTTTTCCCTTTCCTCAGGTTTTGGTAAAGCCCCATTCCCATAAGCTCTGTGTCAGTCAACTCGCTAGGAGCTTGGACTCCAGTTTCCTTTAAGCCGTCAATGAGAAGTTCCCTTTCCAGAGTTCCGTTGTGCGCTATTCGGAAACTGTTTTTGTCTCCTTTTTCGCCTATTTGCAGCGGATGCGCATTTCGCAGTATCGATTTGGCAGTGGTTGAATATCTTACATGACCTATCCCAACATTCCCCACGAGTCCGGTGAGAGCCTTCGGCTTTTTTCCCATTAATTGAGAAACCACTCCGGCTCTTTTGAAAGAATGTAGGTTCGGAACGGCTATGCCCCAAGTTTCTTGCCCTCGGTGTTGAAGAGCCTCTAAGCCCGAAAGAAGCATAGAAACTACGTTGTGTTCACCGAGCGAGAATACCCCAATTACTCCACAATGCTCATGCATTTTATCCATATATTACAAAAGAAGAACAATAATAAAAAGCATTTTAACAGAAAAATGTCAATAAAAGTCTTGTCAGACTTCGGATGCAGTCTCACCGTAATTATTGAATGAACTGCTTATGCTGATGTTTGTTTCAAAGAAGGAAATGCACGCCAGACGACCCTTGCGGAAGGAAGAGCCACCATAGCCCCTATGATCATTTGCCCAATGTTGAAGGGAACCTCTGCTATTGCGACCACTGGAATATTGAAAAGCCAGCCGATAAAGAACATCTGGTAGAGGAAATATCCCAGCACCATGACAAGTCCGCCGCTTACAACGGAGAAAACGGTCCAGCCGAACTCCGGTTCTGCAGCAAACCCAATCACGGCTATAAATAGGGTTACTAGGGCTCCGAGGACTATCCAGAGTTCCTGTGGTATAAAAAGTGAATAAATTGTTGCTCCTAAAGTTAACTCTATTGTTCCACTGTAATAGATGATGCCAACAGTCGAGAGCACCCCGCCTGCGATTAATCCGAGAAACAACGTGAGCAGTTTCCAGTGAGCCATTGATAGAAATCGGGGATTATTTCTCTTTATGAGGCCAACAACGTATCCTTCACAAGCCTTAATGATGAGGGTTGCAGGCGCATAGTACGAATAGCCTAACAGTATGTCTGCCAGCATTGATCCTACGCCTCCTGCGAAAGCTCCAACATATGGACCGAACAGGAGGGCTGAGAGAAAGACCATTGATTCGCCTATGTTGAAAAAGCCCTCGGTTGATGGAACATAAATCGAAAAAACCATGGTTGCCACGCACACGAAAGTTGTGAATATGGCTGTGACTGCTAAAGTGAGCGGTGACAGAGTTTTTTTCTGAAGCATGACCATACCTCAAATAGTTTAGTTATAACTTTACTATTTTTCTATTTCAAAATAAAAGATTTACGGAAGCTCAACAAGTCGAAATCGGTATTCATAAAACCAGAGGCATACAGATTTATCACTCTATAAGGAAAGAGAATGTTGTATAAAGAGCAAGGAGATCACAGTCATGCAAAAAAAGGCTTTTCTCAGAACTGAGCAAGTTTGTTGACACCATTCCGATGATTGACATTCACTCCCATATAGATGCTTCCCACCCTCACGCCCGAACCTCTCGGGACATTCTCTTCTACCATTACATTGCCACGGAGCTCAGATCAGCGGGTATGCCGCTTGAGCTCATTTCTCCCAAGCTGCCTGTTGAAGACGCCATAAAGAACGCTGTGCCGTTTCTGCAACTGATTAAAAACACTTCAACATACTGGTACTTCATTAGAATGCTGAAGGAGCTTACAGCTTCGAACATGACGAAATCAACACAAAAAACTTAAATGGGCTCCTAGATGCAATTTATGAAGGATCAAAACAGGCTGAAAGGTACAAATGGGTCTTAGGCGAGAAAGCTAAGATCGAGAAAACCTTTTTAACCCTTAGATACGATGAAGCGGAGCCACAGTTTGACCCTGAATTTTTCGCGGGTGCTCTTAGGCTTGATCCGTTAATCAGCAATCTGAACAAAACCAGCATGGAAAGTTTAGAAAAGGCAACCAGCAATTCCATAAAGTCTCTTGACGATTTCTCGGACTCTCTTAATCGTATTTTTAAAATGTTTGCAAGTTGCGTCACTGCAACCGTAAGTTTTCAACCTGAAGACTCTTTTGTAAACCCAACTAGACTTGAGTCTGAAAAGGCTTTCAAGAACCTTCTAGGAGACAGCAAGTTAACTCCAAAAGAAAAACAGACACTTTCTTCATTTGCTCTTCGGTTGGCTCTCAGCCTTGCAGAGAAGTCGGGTTTCGTTTTTCAGGTCATGCTCGGAGCTAAAAGACCTGTTGTAGGGGCTGCTCCTTCTGATTACGCTATTACGGGGTTTGAAAGCTTCACGGTTTCGTCTCTTTGTCCGTTGTTCAGCGAGTTTAGTGGGTTGAAGTTTGATGTTTTCACGACGACTCCGCTGCTTTCGCATCAACTGGCTGTGGTTGCAAAAAATTACCCGAATGTCCATGTTTCGGGATACTGGTGGTACACCTTCTATCCGACGTTCATCAAACAATTCCTACAAGAAAGGCTTCAAATGTTGCCTAGAAACAAGTCGAACGGTTTCTTCAGCGACGCCTACGTTGTTGAATGGAGCTACGCTAAGTCCAGAATGGTGAGGCTGCAGGTGGCAACAGTTCTCTCTGAAATGGTGTATGATGGGTACATTACCATGGAGTTCGCCAAAGAATTCAGCTGTTGACCTGTTGAACCGTAACCCTCGAAGCCTTTACAACTTAAAATAAAAATAGAATTGTTAGAATCCGTTCTGATTATCAAAGTAAGGTTTTTACGTCGTCAATGGCTTTCAGTATCCTTTTTCCTCTTTCGGTAATTGCGAAGTACCTTTTCCCCCTTCTCACATGAGAGGAAAGGAGACCCCGGTTACGCATCTCGTTCAAATGTTGATATATAGCAGACCGAGTCATCGTTTTACCAAGTTCCTTCCACAACTCGTAGCCGTACCTATCCTGCTTGTCTAAAGTACGCAACAGTTTCTCTTTTGTGCTGAACTCAGCGCCGACTATCGCGGACTTCCGCTTCTTTGAAAGCGCCTGTAGAACATCCGTAGCTTTCAGTCCGCTTCCAGTAATCAAGCAGACGACAGACTCGTCCTTACCTATGGCTTCTTCAGCTCTGAGCTTGTTTAACGCTGCAATTGTACCTGAACTCGCTGGTTCAGCGAACAGACCTTCCAGCCTCACTATTTGTTGTTCAGCTAAAAAAATTTCTTGGTCCGATATTGAAACAGCTAGACCCTTTGATTCTCTTATAGATTTTACTGCAAGGTCTTTGTGAACGGGTTCAGCGAAGAGGATTCCGATTGCGTGCGTAGTCGGTTTCAGGCTTTCTTTCTTTATTTCGTAGAACGTGTCGACTATGGGTGAGCACCCTTCTGCTTGGACGCCTACGATTCGAGGAATCCTGTCAACCTTACCAAGTTCGTAAAGCTCCGTGAATCCTTTCCACACAGAATAGAGGGTTCCGCCGCTTCCCATGGAAACGATGAACCAGTCGGGAACTCCATATTGTTCAGCTACCTCGAACGCTATTGTCTTTTGTGCCTCTATGACGAGGGGGTTCAGCTCCGGCGTAACTTGGTACCAGCCTGTTTCTTGAGCCAGTTTTTCTGCTCGTTTAATGGACTCATCTACGGTTTCGCCATGCTCCTCAATCACTGCGTCGTACACCAGCATTTGAGCCAGTTTTCCCATGTCAACGAGCTTCGGAATCACGAGGTGACAGGTTACACCATATTTTGCGCAGTAAGCAGCCAAAGAGGCGCCCATGTTTCCGTTGCTTGCACAGGCAGCCACCGTGCGGTTGAGATCGAGAATGTTTGAAACCATGAGCGCTGCGCCCCTGTCCCGAAAAGAGTTGGTTGGGTTGCGGGTCTCGTCCTTCAAGTAAAGTTGGGTCAAGCCCATCTGTCGAGCTAAGCGTTCAGCTCTGTAAAGGGGGGTTCCGCCTTCATGCATCGTTGCTTGGTTTTTTACTTCAGGAAGAAAGTTCCGATAGCGCCAGAAGGTGAAGCTCTCTGTGGAATCCGCGGTTTTGAGCTTGCTGAGGTCAACTTTGTACTCGTATAGTTCACCACACTTTGGGCACCTGTTTTTAGGCGGATAAGGCTCAGCAAGGTTTCCACATTTGACACATTGGAGGACGCTCAACCGTTGTACCCCGCATCAGTCTATCAATTTCGCCTTTTCATGCATAAATGCCTAAGTTTTTTAACTTGCACGCATGAACAGTTAACAGCCTTAAATTGTTATCTTCATTTAAGATGATGTTGGACTAAATTATTTTACAGTTTTTTGGACCTTCTTGCGAAAGTGGCAAGCCTGATAGAATACATCATCATTGCCCCGAAGAAGCACCACACGCAAAAGATTACTGGTATTAGCCCAGCGAGTGAACTTTGGTTCAAAAACGGATTTATTGTTAACGGGAAAAATGGCTGCATGTCCTGATGTATCTGTGCGTCCAAGAACAGGTGGTGGTAGATGCCTAAAAAAGAAGCAACTGAGATGCTAGTAATAGACCATTTCTGTTCAAGTTTGAAGAACGACGTCACTGGTGAAAAGAGTTTTCTGAATCTAAACATGATGACGGTGAGAACTAAGGCAACAATTGAGCCTCCCATGAAGGAATGGAGGAAGCCGTGAACTGGGTATTGAAGGGACAGAGACAAAATTAGAATTGGTTCGATGTCCAATATAACGCTGGCAATCAGAAACGTAGGCAAATCCACGATGTTCAATAACAGCAGCGGAATGAAGAGTCCCGGACCGAGATGGAACGGCGTCAAAGGCATACTTTGCAGATACGGCGAAGTGACTATAATATTTGTTGTCGGAAATCTTTCAGAACCCCTTAGTTGGGGCAATAATGTTTTAAGGGAACTGGCGATATTTACGAACCGTTTAGGCGAGATTTGTTTACGGAGCTAAGCCTTCATGGACGCGGATTCTTACTACCTTGAATGCATCGACTGCGGAGCTGAATACAACCCACACATGGTTATCTACACCTGCTACAAATGCGGTGGTTTGCTAGCAGTAAAGTATGACTTTTCCAAACTGCCTTCTAACCTTGACGCAGAATGGGAGAACCGCGGTTTATCAGTTTGGAAATACGCTGAACTGTTGCCAGTTGAAGACGAAAAGAAAATAGTTACGCTGGGAGAAGGCGGTACAAGCCTGAACCAGTGCCATAAACTTTCGGAAAAAATCGGCATAAAAAACCTTTACGCCAAAAACGAGGGCGAAAATCCAACTGGCTCATTCAAGGACCGAGGGATGACTGTCGGTGTTTCCAAGGCTTTGGAGTTAAAGATGAAAAAGGTCATGTGTGCCTCGACGGGTAACACCTCAGCGTCTCTGGCTGCCTACGCAGCTGAAAGCTGGGCTTGAATGTATGGTGCTTATTCCTTCAGGAAAGGTAGCTTTTGGCAAATTAACCCAAGCCATAGTTCACGGAGCCAAGGTCGTCCAGATTAGGGGAAACTTCGACCAAGCGTTGAAAATTGTGCAGGAGCTTTGCCTCAAACGACCAGTCTATATGCTGAATTCTTTGAATCCGTTCCGTTTAGAAGGCCAAAAAACGGCAGCCTTCGAGATACGAGACCAACTAGATCGTCAAGTCCCAGACAAGTTAATTGTACCAATTGGAAACGCCGGGAACATCAGCGCTTATTGGAAGGGTTTTAAAGAGACTCTATGAACTTGGTTTAACCGAAAAGCTTCCACAGATGGTCGGTATACAGGCTGAAGGAGCTGCACCTATAGCACACTCCGTAAAACAGGGCTTGATGGAGGTCAAGTTTGTCAAGAAGCCTGAAACTATTGCGACGGCCATTAGAATAGGGTCGCCGGTGAACTGGAAAAAAGCCGTCAACGCCATCAAGGAGTCTAATGGGCTTGTTGAAACCGTTTCCGACAGCGAAATCCTCGATGCTCAAAGGCTGCTGGCTCAGCTTGAAGGATTGTTCGTTGAACCTGCAAGCGCTGCTTCAGTCGCAGGGCTCATCAAGCTCGCAAAAAAGAGTCTCATAGACGAAGACGAAAAAGTTGTCTGCGTCCTTACGGGTCACGGGCTTAAAGACCCAGAGATTGTGCTCAAAAAGTTTCCTGTGCCAGTCGAGGTTGAAGCCACACTTGAAGCTGTTGAACAGTTAATGGTTTCAGAAGCGACTGAAAATCAAAAGCCTAGTATTATGGTTATTTGTTAGTCTGTATTAAGTGGCTGATTTTGCCTTTTTCAGAATCGTAAGCACATCATTAAAGACTGCTGAGATCGATTCTTTTCCCGCTCCGTAACCTATCAATGTTATCTCCTTAGCCAAATCCGTTTCTAAATGAACAGCGTTAAGAGTGCCATGGACACAAAGCGGGTGGTTAATCGGAACCAGTTTCGGCGCAACTTGAAGGTTTCCATCAATTGTGCCAACCAGTTTAATAGCGTAGTTCGCCTTCTTCGCCAAGCTAACAGCCTCTTGGGTGATGTCACGTATACCTAGCCGTTCAACGTCTCCGAACATGACGTTTCTTTTCATCAACGCGTTAGCCAATATTACCACCTTACAGGTGGCGTCGATACCGTCCACGTCATAGGATGAGTCTCGCTCGCAAATTCTTCTTTCTTGCGCCTCTTTCAGTGCAAGTTCGAAGCTGGTTTCCTCAAAATACATCTTCGAGAGAATGTAGTTCGTTGTTCCATTAAGTATGCCCGAAATCCGCTGCACTCTGTCGCCCTGCAAACACTCGCGAACAAGAGAGAACACGGGAACTGCTCCAGCAACCGTAGCCTCGTAGAGGAACTCGCAGCCGCTCTTCTCAGCCAGAGATGTAAGCTCCTTAAAGGCAACAACTAATGGCCCTTTGTTTGGGGTGACTACATGGATTCCCTTACCCAAAGCTTCTTTGATGAAGGTTACGCCGGGTTCCCCGTCCTTTATGCGAGTCAAGGTAGCCTCAACCATTAAGTCTGCGCCACTTTTTTCGATGAGCTCAAGCGAAGAGCCTCCGGCACTGAAGCTTTTGCCGTAGTCTAAGAGGGCTTCGGTTTTCAGCAGCTTCTCAAGGTCCAAGCCTTTCTTCTCATAAATGTATCCCTTGCTGTTCGAAACGCCGACAACCTTAAACTCTCCGTCAAACTTCGCAACAACATCCGATTTTTCGTGAAGGACCCTTAAGAGGTCTCTTCCCATAAAGCCGAACCCGACAATAATTGCTTTCATTTTTATTGTGCACCTTTCCTAGACTGAGGATATTAGAATCGCGTTTTCTTCCTTTGAGATTCTTTTTCAGTTCACCGAGAACCGTTTCTACGAGGTTTGTGGGAACTTCCAAGTCCATTTTTACGCAGGCTTCTTTGGAGCTTGGAGCAGAAACCTCAAATCCCGTGATTCTCGTGTTTTCAAACTTGGTTTCGATGAGCTTCTTTAGGTCCATTTTACCTATGAGGATCAACGTTACGCTGGTTGTTTCGATGATTTCCTCAGACTTGATTATTGCCACGTCTAGGGCTTTCAGGTCGTCGATTGTCTTTCTCAAGTTCCATTTTGACGGAAAATCCAGAACAAGGCTGACTGGAACGAAGCCTTCAGCTGGCTTCTCCCGTTCGTGTATTATCGAGATTATGTTTCCGCCGTTTTTAGCAATTGGCTCCAAAGCCTTCAGCAGATGGCCAGGCTTATCAGCCAAAGCCAGAGTAACATCGTATTTCAAGGATGCTTCGCCTCAACTTCTCGTTATCTTCATGTTTAGGGCTTAAAAGCTTAAGTCATGGAGTCCTGAACGTTGCGCCGTCGTTTGCTGACTGCACAAGAGCCCAGTACCTTCTGAGATAGCCCTTCTGAATCTTTGGTGGCTTAGGCTTACACTTAGCCAAACGGTTCTTCAACTCTTCGTCATTTAACACGACATTTAAGGTCCTTTTCGGAACATCGATTTGGACTATGTCGCCATTCTGCAAAGCTGCTATGGGACCGCTTGCAGCTGCTTCAGGAGAAACGTGACCTATGCAGAGTCCTCTCGTTGCGCCTGAGTATCTGCCATCAGTTACAAAAGCCACGGACTCGATTAAACCCATGCCAGCTATTGCTGCTGTTGGGGAAAGCATCTCTCTCATTCCTGGTCCGCCTTTTGGTCCTTCGTAACGTATGACGACAACGTCTCCAGCTTTGATTTGTTTCTTAAGTATCGCCTTCATCGTCTCCTCTTCGGAGTCAAAAACTCTTGCTGGACCCTTGTAAACAAGCATTTTAGAAGGCACGGCGGTAACCTTCACAACAGCGCCATTAGGAGCCAAGTTTCCACTTAGTACACCTATCCCGCCCTCTTTATGAATAGGATTTTCCAAAGGTCGAATTACGTCAGTGTCGTATAAGGGCGCGTCCTTGATGTTTTCTTTGACCGTAGCACCAGTCACGGTGATGGCGTTCAAATGAAGCCTGTCGCTGAGTAGCCTCATGACAGCTAGGATTCCTCCTGCCGCGTCGAGTTCTGCGAGGTCATGTGGTCCTCCTGGCCTCATGTCACACAGGTGAGGCGTCCTTCTCGCTTTCTCGTCGAAGACTTCCAATGGCAAGCCTATACCAGCTTCGTTGGCTATGGCTTTCAAGTGTAGAACAGTATTGGTTGAACCTCCAAGCGCCATGTCCACCGTTATGGCATTCTCAAACGCTTTCCGCGTCAGGATGGCGGAAGGTTTTGTCTCCTCTTTAACTAATCCGACGACCCTTTCTCCACTTTTTTTAGCTATTCTTGCCTTCTCGGATGAGACAGCCAAGGCTGTGGCGCAACCTGGCAGAGACATTCCGATGGATTCAGCTACGCATGCCATGGTATTCGCTGTGTACATGCCATTGCAGGAGCCGCATCCGGGGAATGCCCTGTCTTCGATTTCTTTGAGGTCTTCTTCTGTTATTTTTCCTGCTGAGGCTTCTCCCACAGCTTCAAAAATCGCAGTAACATCGACTTTTCTACCCTTATAGAAGCCTGAAAGCATTGGGCCTCCCGTCACAACGATTGATGGAATATCTAAACGCGCTGCAGCCATCATCATTCCAGGCGTGATCTTGTCACAGTTGGTTAACAATACAAGCCCGTCGAACCTGTGTGCCTGAACCATGACCTCCACGGAGTCAGCTATCAGTTCCCTTGAGGGAAGAGAATAGTTCATTCCTTCGTGGCCCATGGCTAAGCCATCGCATATGGCAATCGTATTGAACTCGAAAGGCACTCCTCCAGCAGCTTGAACTCCAGCCTTAACAGATTCAACAAGCCTGTTTAGGTGCATGTGTCCCGGAACCGTTTCGGTGAAGCTGTTAGCTACTGCAATGAAGGGTTTACTGAAATCGTCTTCGGTTAGCCCTAGGCACTTCCAAATTGCCCGGTGAGGAGCCCTCTCCAATCCACGCTTAACAGTATCGCTTCTCAAACCTAAAACCAAAAACTTGTTCAACCGTACGCTCTTAAACCTTTTCCCTATACTTTAAAATCATTTACAATGTGTTTCGGAGTTTCGCTGTCTGGACTTGGGCACCAAAAGGCTTTTATACACCTTGCATATGCGTTGTTGTTTCGGTGTTACTGAAAATGGGGTATTGCTTTATCCAACCGCTTCCCAAGTAAAATCCGAATTTTCGACACAACCCTGAGAGACGGCGAACAAACCCCCGGAGCTTCTTTAACTTCTGAAAAGAAAACAGCCTTAGCCAAGCAGCTTGACCATTTAGGAGTCGATGTCATCGAGGCGGGATTCGCTGCTGCATCCGAAGGCGAAATGGAAGCCATCAAAAGCATAGTCAAAGAAGGACTCAAAGCTGAAATATGCAGCTTCGCCAGAGGAGTCAAAAAAGACGTAGACGCAGTCGTTGAAAGCGGCTCGAACTCAGTTTTCCTCGTCATCCCAGCCTCAGACCTGCACATCCAACATAAACTCAAAAAGACAAGGGAAGACGTGCTTAAGCTCACCCGAGAAACAGTCAAATACGCCAAAACGCGTGGACTGCTTGTCGAGCTAGGACTTGAAGACGCAACCCGAGCAGACACAGCTTTCCTCAAAAACATGATAGAAGCAGGCACATCAGCAGGCATAGACAGGGTGACTCCGTGCGACACTGTAGGCGTATTGACGCCGGAAAAGACGAACGATTTCTATTCAGAACTTAAGCAGGCTTTCCCAGAAGCTCACCTAGGTGTGCACTGCCACGACGACTTCGGCATGGCCGTCGCAAACTCGATAGCTGCCCTAAAAGCAGGAGCAGAAGAGGTTCACGTCACAGTAAACGGGCTGGGTGAAAGAGCTGGAAACGCGGCTTTAGAAGAAGTCGTTGTTTCATTGAAGCTGCTCTACAACGTCGAAATGTCCATGAAGACTGAACGGCTGTATGACACTTCACTGCTATTTTCGCGCCTCACCGGAATCCCGGTTCAACCGAACAAGGCAATCGTCGGCGAAAACGCCTTCGTTCACGAAGCTGGCATCCACACCCACGCCATACTTGCTGATCCCTTGACATACGAGCCGATTCCGCCGGAGATTGTTGGACGCACAAGAAGGCTGGCAGTCGGAAAACTCGCTGGGTCACGGGGCATCGGAGCGGTTCTGAAAGAAATGGGTCTCAATCCAACCGATGTGCAGCTGAACGAGATTTTTCAACGCGTAAAAACGTTGGGCGACAAGGGCAAACGGATCACTGACGCTGACCTTCAGGCGGTCGCTGAGTCCATCATGGAGTTACCGAGTACACGGGCGATAAAGCTCGAGGAACTAACAGTCGTGACCGGAGACCGCGTTACACCCACGGCTTCGGTTAGGCTGAACCTTAACGGTAAGCTTTTAACTGAGGCTGCTACGGGCATTGGCCCAGTTGACGCTGCGATGAGCGCCATAAGGAAGGCTGTTTCCGCCGTTGAACCTATCAGGCTTGATGAATATCACGTTAACGCCATAACGGGGGGCACAAACGCCTTGGTCGAAGTCATTGTTAGGCTGAGGAAAGGCGACAGAATAGCCACGGCGATGGGAGCCCACGGAGACATCGTTATGGCAAGCGTCGAAGCCATGCTGAACGGCATGAACGTCCTCATGAGCAACCACAACAAAACAGAAAACAACACTACATCAGGCAAATAATATTTAGCATAACATTGAAAATGCTTACACAGAACAACGAGTTCAAAAAGCTTATAAGTATCCTGTTGATAGTAGTCTCGGTTTCGTTTCCTCTGGAGGACAAAAAAGTGAGGGATATTCGGGTACGGAGGGACCTTTTCCTCCGCTTCTAAAACGAGATTCCCAATGTTTTCTCCAGCACATAGCCCAAAAAGATTTTTAAACATTCCCAATGTCTATTGTGCAGTTCTCGATGAGGACATGCAAACCGAAAGATCCTTTGAACCAAAGATAACTAGGAAGGATCTAAAATGGTGAAAATGTCAGGCGCCAAAGCTCTAATCGAATCCTTGAAGAAACAGAAAGTCGAAGTCATCTTCGGCATACCTGGAGGATACGTGTTACCCATCTACGACGTGCTTTACGACTCAGACATAAAACACATCCTAATGAGGCATGAACAATGTGCAGCTCACGCGGCTGACGGATACGCCCGCGCAAGTGGACGAGTCGGCGTTTGCATGTCAACCTCTGGACCTGGGGCAACAAACCTCGTCACAGGCATAGCCAACGCATACATGGATTCTTCGCCGATCATTGCTTTCACAGGCAACGTTCCAAGAGCCTTCATAGGGAAAGACGCTTTTCAGGAAACCGACATAGTAGGCGTAACGACACCGATAACCAAATGCAACTTTCAAATCACGAGTGCCAAAGAGATTCACAAGATAGTGAAAACAGCTTTTTATGTCGCCTCAACAGGTCGACCTGGACCTGTGCTTGTTGACTTGCCCAAGGACACCCAGACAGAAGTGGACAACATGGAATTCGACAATGGTATAAGTCTACGAGGTTACAAACCAAACGTTGAGCCTCACCCACTGCAGATAGAGAAAGCAGTGAAACTGTTGATTCAAGCTGAAAGACCTGTTATTGTTGCTGGCGGCGGAGTGATCACTTCAGGGGCGTCGCAGGAGCTTTTAGCCTTAGCTGAGCTTCTCGTTGCACCCATTTCGACAACGCTTATGGGGAAAGGCTGCATCCCCGAAAACCATCCATTATCGCTTGGGATGCTGGGAATGCATGGAACCATAACCGCGAACAAAATTGTTCCCGAAGCAGACGTGTTGCTTGCGGTTGGAATGCGGTTCACGGACAGAAGCACAGGAAAAGCTGAAACGTTCTGTCGAGACGCAAAAATAATTCACATAGACATTGATCCTGCTGAGATTGGAAAAAACATCAGACCGCACGTTCCGATCGTTGCCGACGCGAAGATTGCCCTGAAAGCCATCCAAGACCGTCTCGTAAAAAGTTTCCGTAAGAAGGAACGGTCAACGTGGATGAGTAGGATCCAGGAACAGAAGAAGCAGCAGGCTGAGATGGAGAACAAGGACGGGATGACTCCTATACACCTGTTAGTCGAACTGCGGAAGATACTGCCTGAAAACGCGATAATAACCACTGAAGTTGGCCAGAACCAGATGTGGGCAGCTTTATATCTGAAATCTTACGAGCCTAGAACGTTCATCAGTTCAGGCGGTCTTGGCACAATGGGCTTCGGTTTTCCCGCGTCTCTCGGAGCAAAAGTCGCGTGCCCCAACGTTCCTGTTGTGGACATTGCTGGCGACGGAAGTTTCGTCATGACTGAACAGGACTTGGCTTCCTCGGTCGCTTGGAAAATTCCAGTCACGGTCATAGTGCTGAACAATTCGGTTTTAGGCATGGTGGCACAGTGGCAGAGGATGTTCTATGATAGACGTTACTCTGGCATCGACCTTGGAAAGAATCCTGACTTCGTCAAGTTAGCGGAGGCTTATGGGGCTCAAGGTGTTCGTGTTGGCTCACCAGAGGAGTTCGTGAAAGCCGTGAAAGCAGCAATCAAGAGCGACGTCACAACGGTCGTTGACGTGCCGATTTCGCCTGAGCAGAACGTGTTCCCAATGGTTCCTCCGGGAGCTGGAATTGACAAGATAATGATTGGGTGATTTGTATGCCGAAAGAAGAAAAAATGTATATAGTATCAGCAATCGTTGAACACAAGCCCGGTGTGCTCTACAGCGTCTCCAACATGTTCCGAAGGAGAGGCTTCAACATTGAAACCATAACTGTTGGAGCAGCAGAACAGAAGGACCTTGCCCGGTTGACGGTGACGATCAAGGGAGACGAAAGAATGGTTGAACAAAGCGTTAAGCAGCTCCAGAAACTCATAGACGTCGTTAAAGTCAGCATTCTGGAGCCTGAAAACACTGTTTCCAGGGAGCTGGCGCTTGTCAAAGTGAACACGGTTGACACGAAGGTCAGGTCGGACGTCATCAACTACACTGAAATCTTTAAGGGACACGTCGTTGACGTTGCGCACGATTCGTTAGTCGTCGAAATCACGGGCGACTCGGACAAAATAAACGCCTTCATCGAGTTGATGAGACCCTTCGGCTTGAAGGAAATTGCGAGAACAGGCGTTACTGCATTATCAAGAGGAATGAGATCAACAAGAATGGAGTAAGGAAAGGTGAATTCGGAAAATGGTTAAGGTATATTTCGAAAAAGACGCATCTCTAAATCCGTTGAAAGACAAAACAATAGCCGTAATCGGATACGGCAGCCAAGGACACGCGCAAGCTCAGAACATGAGAGACTCAGGCTTAAATGTCATCGTAGGCCTCAGGTCAGGAGGAGAATCTTGGGAAAGAGCCAAAAAAGACGGATTCAAAGTCTACCAAATCTCAGAAGCAGCGAAAAAGGCTGACGTTATCTTCGTTTTGGTGCCCGACATGGTTCAACCCGACATTTACAAGCAATCAATCACTCCCTACCTGTCTGAAGGCAAGACCTTGGACTTCGCCCACGGCTTCAACATCCGCTTCAAACAGATTGTCCCACCAAAAAATGTGGACGTGATAATGGTTGCTCCAAAAAGTCCAGGCATCAGGCTAAGGGAAACATATCAAAACGGCTTCGGGGTGCCTGCATTGGTTGCTGTTTACCAGAATCCTTCAGGCAAAGCCATGGAGACCGCTTTGGCTGCTGCGAAGGCGCTTGGCAGCACAAGGGCTGGAGTTATCGAGACCACTTTCAAGGATGAGACTGAAAGCGACCTCATTGGGGAACAGACGGTTCTGGTTGGCGGCTTAATTGAGACTCATAAAGAACGGGTTCGAGGTGCTCGTTGAAAACGGCTATCCAGCTGAGCTAGCCTACTTCGAAGCCTGCAACGAAGCCAAACTCATAATGGACCTCATATACCAGAAAGGAATCATCGGCATGCTTCGAGCGGTGTCAGACACAGCAAAATACGGCGGACTGATAGTAGGTCCTAAAGTTGTTGACAGCCACGTTAAAGAAAACATGAAAAAAGCCGCAAAAGCTGTCCAAGACGGCAGTTTCGCCAAAGAATGGGTTGAGGATCACAAGTCTGGAGAAAAGAAGCTCAAAGCCCTCATGGACGAGATTGAGAAGCATCCGCTTGAACAGGTTGGCAAGACCATTAGGAAGACCTCAGGCATCGAAAAGTAACATTAAGACATCATGGAAAAACGAAGATAATGAACATTGCGGAGAAAATTCTCGCGTCGGCTTCGGGAAAGGATGAGGTTAAACTAGGCGACATCGTAGACGCCAAAGTCGACGAGGCAATGATTAACGAAATCACTGGTCCACTCGCCATCCAAGCGTTCAAGGAAATCGGAACTCCGAAAGTTTGGGACAAGAAACGCGTAGTCATGATTCTGGACCATCATGTTCCCGCTGACTCCGTGAAGTCAGCTGAGCTTCACAAAATCATGAGAACCTTCGCCAAAGAACAGAGCATTCCGTTGTTTTATGACGTAGGTCACGGAGGCGTTTGCCACCAAGTCATGGTTGAGAAAGGTCACGTTCTCCCAGGCGAACTCGTAGTAGGCGCAGACTCTCACACGTGCACCTATGGTTGCGTAGGCTCCTTCGCTACGGGTATAGGCTCAACCGAGATGGCTGGAGTCTTCGCCACTGGAACGATCTGGCTTAGGGTTCCATCGTCCATCAGAATCGTGGTGGACGGAAAATTCCAGAAGTCCGTGGCTCCCAAAGACCTCATATTACACGTAATTGGCGAGGTCGGAGCTGACGGCGCAAACTACAGGGCTGTAGAGTTTACGGGCTCAGCCATTAGCGGAATCGGTATGAGCGGACGAATGACTATCTGCAACATGACGGTTGAGATGGGCGCCAAAACGGGCTTAATCAACCCAGACAAGGTTACTCTGGAATACGTTAAAACCGTCACCGATAAGCCATTCAAGGTTTTAACAAGCGACCTAGATGCGACATACGAAAAAACGGTTGAGGTGAACTTGGACAAGCTTACATCTCAGGTTGCATGCCCGCACTCGGTTGACAACGTGAAGCCAGTCAAAGACGTCGAAGGAACCAAAATTGACCAAGACTTTCATAGGCTCATGCACAAACGGTCGGCTGGAAGACCTTGAACTAGCAGCAAGGTTCCTTGATGGAAGAAAGGTCGCTAGAGACGTGAGGCTGATCGTTACTCCAGCTTCGCAGGAGGTTTACATGCAGGCTTTGCAGCGTGGTTTGTTCGAGGTTTTTGTGAAGGCTGGGGGTTTCGTGTGCAATCCTACGTGTGGAGCCTGTTTCGGCGGTCACATGGGATTACTTACTGCTGGCGAAGTCTGCGTTAGCACCTCTAACAGAAACTTTGTAGGAAGAATGGGCAGCCCTGAAGCCCAAATATACTTGGCTTCTCCAGCTACCGTTGCTGCTTCAGCTGTTGCTGGCAAGATTGTTGACCCAGCATATTTTCAGGAGGCTTAGCAATTTGAAGGTTTCAGGTAAAGCCACGGTTTTCGGAGACGACGTAAACACCGACGCCATTATTCCCGGAAAATACTTGACTTTGCTGGACCCAACGGAGATGGCGAAGCACGCGATGGAAGGGTTGAACCCGAACTTTTCGGAAAAAGCCAAAAACGGAGTCATCATTGTTGCTAGAAAAAACTTCGGGTGTGGCTCAAGCCGTGAGCAGGCTCCGTTGGCTCTAAAGTATGCTGGCGTAAAGTGCATACTTGCCGAGTCCTTTGCCCGAATATTTTTCAGGAACGCAATCAACATCGGGTTGCCTGTTCTTGAAAGCCCAAACGTCTCGAAAGAGGTCGAGGAAGGCGATGTGCTCGCAGTCAGCCTTGAAGAAGGACGAATCGTGAACGAAACACGGAACCGCACCATCAAGGCAACGAAGCTTCCCGAATTCATACTCAAGATTCTGCAGGACGGAGGTTTAATCGCTCATCTGAAAAAGAAAGGAGGAAAAAACCCGTGAAATACAAAGTCGCCCTAATTCCGGGAGACGGAATCGGTCCAGAATTAACTGAAACCACGCTTTGCGTCATGGATGCGGTTCAGGAAAAGTTTGGTCTTAAGCTTGGCTTCACTAAATTGGAGGCAGGTGACGCTTGTCTGGAAAAAAGGGGAGTTGCGCTTCCCGAAGAAACTGTTGAGGCGATTCGTGACTCTCATGTATGCCTTAAGGGACCAGTGGGCGAAACTGCTGCTGACGTTGTTGTTAAGTTGAGGATGATGTTTGACCTTTACGCCAACATTCGTCCAATAAAGGCGTATCCTAGGGTGCCGTGCCATAGAGGTGACATCGACCTCGTTATTGTGAGGGAAAACACGGAGGGACTCTACAAGGGCTTCGAGTTCATGATTGACGATGCTGCCATCGCATTAAGAGTCATCACCCGAAAAGGAAGCGAACGCATAGCCAAAAAAGCCTTCGAAATAGTGGTGCAAAGAAACGGCAAAAGAAAAGTTACAGCTGTCCACAAAGCCAACGTTTTGAGGAAGACGTGCGGGCTCTTTGCCGAGGTTTGCAGGGAAGTCGCAAAGAAGTATCCGAACGTAATCTTCAACGAACAGTACGTTGACGCGGCTTCGATGAGGCTGATCAAGGAACCCCAAGAGTACGACGTGATTGTTACGACGAACCTTTTCGGCGACATCCTCTCGGATGAGGCAGCCCAGCTGGTTGGCGGACTCGGTATGGCTCCGGGCGCGAATATTGGCGACAACTTTGCCCTTTTTGAACCCGTCCACGGGGCTGCGCCTACGAGAGTTGGCAAGCACACAGCTAACCCGTGTTCGATGGTTTTGGCTTCGAAGATGATGCTTGAATGGCTAAGCGAAAAACACAACGATCCTACGTGTAAAAAGGCAGCTGACGCAGTCGAAGAAGGCATGGTTAAAGCCCTAAGCAAGGGATTAACGGTTCCAGATTTCGGAGGCAAGCTCACAACGGTTCAGATGGGTGAAGCCATAGCTGCCGAGATTGCGGAATTGAATCTTTAGGTAACGGTTTTTGGAGGATAAGAAAGACATGGAAAAAATCAGAATTTTCGATACAACCATGAGGGATGGAGAGCAGACGCCTGGCGTGTCTCTTACGCCTGAACAGAAGTTGGAGATTGCTGTGCAGCTCGACAATCTAGGCGTCGACACGATTGAGGCTGGGTTTCCATCGTCGTCCGAGGGTGAACAAAGAGCCATCAAAAACATCGTGTCCGCAGGTTTGAAGGCTGAGGTCTGCTGTTTAACCCGAACAAAGAAGAACGATTTGGACATTGCCTTGGCGTGCAACCCAAATTCAATTCATACTTTTATCTCAACCTCAGAAGTCCAGATGAAGTACGCTTTAGGCATGACTCCTGAACAGGTTTTGAAAGCTGCGCTGGACTCAGTCCAGTACATTAAGGACCACGGAGTCGTCTGCGAGTTTTCTCCGATGGATGCGACGCGAACTAAGATAGCTTTTCTGAAGAAAATCTGCAAAGTAGCAGAAGAAGCGGGAGCAGACCGAATCAACATTCCGGACACCGTGGGCATCATGAAACCCAATTCTATGGAAAAGCTCGATTCGGGACCTTAAAGCCGTTTTGAAGACTCCCTTAAGCGTTCACTGCCACAACGATTTCGGCTTAGCTGTTGCGAACTCTTTAGCTGGAGTGGTCGGGGGTGCATCCCAAGTCCATGTAGCCGTGAACGGTTTAGGAGAAAGAGCGGGGAACGCGTCGCTGGAAGAGGTCGTGATGGGGCTTCAGCTCATCTACAAAAAGAAGACAAGGATAAACACGCAGCTCCTTTACGGCACCTCAAGGCTTGTTTCCCGATTAACGGGCATCATGATTCAGCCGAACAAGGCTATCGTCGGCGAAAACGCTTTCTCGCACGAGTCAGGCGTCCACACGCGAGGCGTGACCGTGGAGCCTTTGACTTTTGAACCGTTCAGCCCAGAGGTCGTAGGCAGACGGAGAAGGCTGATAGCTGGCAAGCTCGCCGGGAAACACGGGATAAAGGCTGAACTTGAAGAGTCAGGGCTTCATCCGAACGAAGCTCAGCTTCTGGAGATTGTGAACCGCGTGAAAGACTTGGGCGACAAAGGCAAAACCGTGACGGACGACGACCTGTTTGCCATTTCCAGAACCGTCATCGGCGAGGCTGCTGAAGAACGGATCATTAATCTGACCGATTTCGCGGTAACAACCGGCATCCACGTTATCCCCACAGCGTCGGTGAAGCTGACGCTTGACGGCAAAGATTACATTGCTGCTGAAACAGGCGTCGGTCCAGTGGACGCTGCCATTAAGGCTATTCAGAAAATAACGAATAATCTCGCAAATGTGCGGTTAACGGAGTACCGTCTCGAGGCGTTGACAGGCGGGTCGAACGCTGTTGCAGAGGTCATAATAAAGGTCGAGGGCAAAGACGGAAACGTCATTTCCGCAAGGGGCGCCCGCGAAGACATCGTGATGGCAAGCGTCGAAGCCATGATTAATGGCATAAACAAGCTGCTGGCGAGACAGAGACGTCAAGACAAACCACAAGATTAGGCATCAAACGAGTGGCGTAACCTTCTTTTTGGAGGACAACCTTTTTTAGAATGGTATATTCAGTTTGTTGAGGTTTGGAAAATGGGCAAGACCATATCCGAAAAAATTCTTAGCCACGCTTCGGGAAAGGAAGCCTACAGGGGAGACATCGTCATCGCGAACATTGATGCTGCCATGATGCACGATTCGATGGCGAAGCTCGTGATAGACGCCTTCAGGGAGATGGGTGGAAAACGGCTTTGGGACCCCTCCAAGGTCGCGGCTGTCATCGACCATGTTGCGCCAAGCGCCAACGAAGCCATTTCAGCGGTTCAGAAAAACCTGCGGGAGTTTGCCCTTCAACACGGAACCAACTTTTACGAGGTGGGCTCAGGCGTGTGCCACCAGCTCATGGTCGAATCTGGTTTGGCGTTTCCGGGCGGTCTCGTCGTCGGCTCTGACTCTCACACGTGCACTTACGGGGCAATTGGCTCCTTCGCCACGGGTATAGGCTCAACGGAGATGGCTGCTGTTTTCTTATCGGGGAAGCTGTGGTTCAAGGTTCCTGAAACATTGAAGGTTACCGTAGACAGTGAGCTACCGCCTATGGTTTTCCCTAAAGACGTGATTTTGAAGATTGTTGGAACCGTGAAGGCTGACGGAGCCAGCTATAAAGCCATAGAATATCAGGGGTCAACCATTAAGGCGATGGATGTTGAAGGGAGGCTAACTCTTTCGAACATGGCTATTGAGATGGGCGCTAAAACGGGCTTGGTTGAACCTGATGCGAAGACCGCTGCTTACCTGAAATCGCTGGGGCACAAGCCTCACGCGGGATTCAAGAGTGATGAGGACGCCGAGTATTGTGGGGAGCTTCGTTTTGATGCGTCAAACCTTGAACCTCAAGTTGCGTGCCCAGACTTAGTTGACAACGTTAAATCCGTCTCGGAGGTTGAGGGAAAAGAGGTCAATCAGGTGTTCATTGGCTCGTGCACAAACGGGCGAATGTATGACCTTCGAATAGTGGCGGAAATCATGAAAGGAAAGAAAGCGAAGAAAGGAGTACGTGTGATTGTTACCCCTGCGTCGCGGACGGTTTACATGCAGGCTTTGAAGGAAGGTTTAATCGAGGTTTTTGTTAACGCTGGGTGTGCAGTCTGCAATCCGGGTTGTGGACCGTGCGCTGGTGGGCATCAAGGCATCTTGGCGTCTGGCGAAGTGTGTGTTTCCACGTCTAACCGCAACTTTAAGGCGAGGATGGGAAGCGTGGAGTCCCAGATTTTCTTGGTTTCGCCTGCGACTGCAGCTGCCACGGCGGTTGAGGGTAAGTTAACTGACCCTAGAAGATTGTTGAAGGAGGCTTAGGCTGATTGGTAAAAAGTGGCAAGTCTTGGAAGTTCGGGGACGACGTCAACACCGACATCATAATCTCGGGAAAATACAAGCTCAGCATAACTGACCTTGACCAGCTTTCGAAGCACGCGATGGAAGCTGCCATGCCTGATTTTGCTGAAAAGGTTCAGAAAGACGACTATGTGGTTGCAGGAAAAAACTTTGGTTGCGGCTCAAGCCGTGAACAGGCGCCTCTTGTCCTCATGCATCTGGGTGTGTCTGCCGTCATCGCGAAGTCTTTTGCACGAATCTTTTACCGGAACGCCTTGAACATTGGGTTGCCCGCGGTTGAATGCGAACAGGCTGACAGAATTAGTGAAGGAGACCTCCTTGAGGTCGATTTGGCGAAGGGGGTTGTCAGGAACATTTCGAAAGGCGAATCCTACGCTGTTAAGCCTTTTCCGCCTCAGCTGAGGGTTATTCTTTCCGAGGGCGGGCTTGTGAGTTACGTTAAGAAGCACGGGAAATTGCCGTGGTAAAATGTGTAATCCAGCTGCGTCGTTTTTGGCTTAAAGCTTATAGTCCATGCGGTTCACAATAACTCATTTAGTTTGGAGGATTAAGGGTAAATGTCCACGCAGAAATTGTTTAGTTACATCGACTCGCACGTTGATGGCTACGTTGAAGACCTACGAAAAATCTGCAAACAGCCAAGCATTTCCGCACAAAACAAAGGCATACACGAATGCGTTCATCTCTTGACAGAAATGATGACTGAGGCTGGAATCGATGTCAAGGTTATTCCGGTTAGGGATGGAAACCCCGTCGTTTTTGGCGAACTCAAGTTGCAAGGTGCTAAGCAGACTCTGGGATTCTACAACCACTACGATGTGCAGCCTCCTGAACCCTTGGAGCTGTGGGATTCTCCTCCCTTCGAAGCCAAAGTCGTGGACGGAAAAATCTTTGCTCGAGGTGTCGAAGACAACAAGGGAAGCCTCGTAGCCCGTTTGGAGGCTGTTAAGGCTTTGAAGGCGGTTTACGGACGAATCCCCATGAACCTGAAGTTCTTCGTGGAAGGCGAGGAGGAAATTGGAAGTCCACACCTCGGGTCCTTTGTAAAAGGAAACATGGACCTTCTGAAAGCCGATGGCTACGTGTGGGAAGGCGACGGCGTGGACCAGCACAACCGACCGAACGTCAGCCTCGGCGTCAAAGGCATACTTTACGTGGAGTTCAGAGCCAAGGGACCAAAAAGGGATGTGCATTCGTCCATGGCTCCTGTTGTTCCAAACCCAGCGTGGAGGCTGGTTTGGCTGCTTTCATCATTAAAAGGACCAGACGAGAAAATCAAGATTCCAGGCTGGTACGACGAGGTGGTTCCGCCGACCGAAAAGGAGGTTCAGTTGCTTAAAGAAGCGCCCTTCGACGAAGAGACAATCAAGGAAGAACTGGGACTCAAAGAATACCTTCACGGAGTAACGGGCATTGAGAGCCAGAAAATTCTGCGTTTTTCGCCGACATGCAACATCGCTGGGTTTGAAGTGGATACACGGGACCAGGCTCAAAGACTGTTCTGCCTTCCGAAGCTATGGCTAAGGTTGACTTCAGGCTGGTTGAGGCTCAGAAACCCGATGTTCAGCTCCAACGGTTAAAAAAGTACTTGATAAGCCAAAGATTCGGCGACATAACGGTCATAAACCACAGCGGCTACGAGCCTGCGAAGACTCCTCTCGGCGACCCGTTTGTGAAGCGGGTGATCGAAACAGCTGAAAGGATTTATGGCTCTAAACCTGTTGTTTGGCCGACGGTTGCGGGGACAAGCCCAATTTACGTGGTTAAGAATTGGATGGGAATCCCCGTTGCTTCTGCAGGCGGCGTCGGATACCCAGATTCCAAGGCTCACGCGCCCAACGAAAACATAAAAATCAAGGATTACATGAACTCCATAAAGTTTGCAGCCTCACTGATTCGTTCCTTCGAAGCATGATGCGACATGTTAACCTAAAGGGCATTCAGCTTCCATGCATATTTTTAAGAACAAATAAAACATAATACAATGTACGGATGTTTATTGTTTTGGGGTGAGTTTGTTTGGTCAGGGAATTGGCTCCTGAGGATCTTCGGAAAGAATGTGATCCTAACTTAATGAAATGTGACACGACCGAGGAGTTGTCGCCACTTGAAGAGATCATCGGTCAGGAAAGGGCTATTCGGGCGTTAAGGTTCGGAATAGACATAAAGGAACGTGGGTTCAACATTTATGCGGCAGGCGTTTCTGGCACAGGCAGAACCACTACCGTTAAAAACTTTTTGGAGGAAGTAGCGAAAACAAAGCCTGTTCCAAACGATTGGTGTTACGTGTACAATTTTCAGAATTCCTACGAGCCTAACGCGATAAGTCTTCCTCCGGGGAAAGCAAAAGTTTTTCAGAAGGACTTGGCAAACCTCATCGATGAGGTGCGAAAGGGACTTCCAAAGGCGTTCGAAAGCGAGGATTACACTGCGAAAAGGGAAGCCACGATTGGAGCCATAGAAACCGAAAGGGAGCAGCTCTTCGCGGAACTTAACAAGAAAGCCCAAGTCTGAAGGCTTCGTCCTCCAAAGCAGCCCTGTTGGATTGTTGACTATTCCTGTCGTGAAAGGTCGTCCTTTAAACGAGAAAGATTTTCTTTCGTTGAGTCCTGAATTGAGGGCTGAAATTCAGAAGAGAAGGGACACTTTGAACGCTGACTTGAGGAACGCAATGAGGCAGCTCAGAGGGTTGGCGAAGAAGACTGACGAAGAAATTAAGAAGATGGACCGTGATGTTGCCCTTTACACAATCGAGTTTGCGGTTAACGAACTTAAAGAAAAATACAAGGACTTTAAAGAAATCATCGAGTATTTAAACGCTGTCCAGAACGATGTTCTCGAAAATCTTGACCAGTTTATCGGAGAACCTAAGGCTCAGCAACCATTTCCGTGGATGGAGGAGCTTCCATTCAGGAAGTACGAAGTGAAGGTCATCATTGACAACTCCGAACTTAAGGGCGCGCCAGTCGTGGTTGAACGGAATCCCACCTACCATAACCTTATTGGTAGAATCGAGAAGGAAGCAAGGTTTGGGGTCTTAACTACCGACTTCACGATGGTTCACGGCGGTTCGTTGCACAGGGCTAATGGCGGCTATTTGGTGCTTCCAGCCGAGGAAACGCTTGTCAATGTGCTTTCGTGGGACAGCCTGAAGAGGGCTTTGACTAACAGGGAAGTCACGATTGAGGAGGCAGGCGAAAGCTTAGGGTTCATTACCACGAAGGGACTGAAGCCTGAGCCTATTCCGTTGAATGTTAAGGTTGTTCTCATCGGGAGTCCGCTTCTTTACGAGATGCTTTACATGTACGACGCGCAGTTCAAGGAGCTGTTCAAGGTTAAAGCGGACTTCGACACCACAATGGTTCGCACGGAAGAAAATATGCACAAGTACGCAGCTTTCATCTGCGCCTTCTGCCAGAAAGGGAACCTCAAACATCTTGATGCTTCAGCGGTTGTTAAGATAATCGCGTATGGGTCGAGGCTTGCGGAGGACCAAGAAAAGCTTTCCACAAGGTTCGCTGATGTGGCGGACATTATTCGGGAAGCCAACTTTTACGCGGTTCAAGACAACTCCGACTACATCATGGCAGACCACGTCAAAAGGGCGATTGAAGAAAAAATCTATAGGTCAAACATGATTCAGGAAAAAATTCAGGAGATGATTAAACGCGGAGTCCTCCTCATAGACACGGAGGGCTCAGCAGTCGGGCAGGTTAACGGTTTATCAGTTTCGGGCATGGGAGACTTCAGCTTCGGCACGCCGTCCCGTGTTACGGCAAGCATAGGCATCGGTCGCGAAGGAGTCGTGGACATCGAAAGGGAAGCGAAGCTCGGCGGACCCATCCACACGAAGGGAGTGTTGATTCTCAGCGGCTACCTTTCGGATGAGTACGCTCGGGACAAGCCTCTAAGCCTTTCCGCACGCCTCGTTTTTGAGCAGAGCTACGGCGGAGTCGAAGGGGACAGCGCCTCAAGCACAGAGTTGTACGCCCTTATTTCAGCCTTGTCAGAAGTCCCAATCAAACAAAACATTGCTGTCACAGGCTCAGTTAACCAGAAAGGCGAGGTTCAAGCCATCGGCGGAGTGAACGAGAAAATCGAAGGATTCTACGAAGTGTGCAAGGCAGGGGGGTTCACGGGCGACCAAGGAGCGATGGTGCCAGAAAGCAACGTTCAGAACCTGATGCTGAAAGAGGAGATAGTTGAGGCAGTCAAAGATGGGAGGTTCCACCTCTACTCGGTGAAAACCATAGACGAAGGCATCGAAGTCTTAACTGGCACTAAAGCTGGCAAGAAAAAACCTGATGGAACATTCGAGGAAAACACAATCAGCCACAAAGTCGACAAACGCCTCAGAGAAATGGCTGAACGGCTCAAAGAGTTCCCAACATTCGTCGTAGAAAAGAAAACGGAAGAATAGGCACATCAAACTTGTCTATGATAGTTGCATCCCATGATGTAATATTAATTCAACGCAGAATAGAAAAATGTTCAATCTTCATTGTCATACAAACGGAAAACTTTATTGTCACACAAAACAGAGCCTCTAGGCAATGTAGGATAGACGGTCTTCTCTGATTGTGCCACAATTTTCGCACCGCCTGTACCTTTTACCGTTTTTGGCTGACAAACCTAACTCAAGCCAACGGTGGCGGCACTGCCTAATACTCATTAGCTCTGCGCGTTGACCCATAAAACACAAACAAACAACAAACACTCATTATACGCTTGTGAACCCAAAGTCCGAACACCGTTTCCTAAATATTAACATGTATTATAATGATCAAATTCTATATCTAACCAGACAAACGAGATTTGAAGAACATGACAGTGCTAGCTGTAAATTGAAAGTCGGATGTTACACAAATCAGACCAGTCGAAAAACGCAATGAACCGATGAACGTCGAAAGACAATAAATAATGATGTTTTTTCCGCACAGAGAAAGGCTCTAAACCTATAACCGTAAATACAATACGTCATAATTTTTGATAAATATACTAAAGGAATATGCCCAAAATGAAAGAAGACGAGATGACTCCTAGGGAACGGTGGCTAGCTGTGCTTGAACGCAGGAAACCCGACCGCGTCCCCATGGACTACTGGGCAACGCCCGAAGTCACAGAACGGCTCATGCGACACCTTAAATGCAGGACGCCCAAGGAAATGTACGAAAAACTGCGCATAGACGCGGTTGTATCGGTGTGGTCAAACTATGTGGGTCCAACTCCGCCTGAAGGCTCCAACATCTATGGCTGCCGCTTCAGAGACATAAAACACAAAACAGGAACCTACAGCGAAATCATCTACAGCCCACTGGCTGAATACAAGTCCGTCAGCGAAATCAAGAAAAACTACACTTGGCCCACGGTCGACATGTACAATTACTCCGTGATTCCTGACCAAGTCAAAGGCTACGAGGACTACCTCATACGAGGAGGTGGCTCAGAACCCTTCCTTACCTACAAAGAGTGACGGGGCATGAAACAGGCTTTCCTCGACCTTTACCTTCACCCAGACATCGTGCACTACTGCTTAGACCAGCTGTTTGGCTTCTGCTACGAAAACACAAAACGAATCTACGAACAGATACCCAAACAAGTCATGCTCAGCTACGTCGCAGAAGACTTCGGCGGACAAACAGGACTATTATTCAAGCCTGAACATGTACGCGAATACTTCGTTCCACGAATGAAGCGGATGATTGATCTCGCGCACAGCCACGGAGCCTACGCCTTCCACCACAGCGATGGCTCAGTACGAAAAATAGTCCCTGCCATGATCGAAGCAGGAATCGACATCCTCAACCCCATACAGTGGAGGTGCAAAGACATGGACCGAGAAACGCTGAAACGCGAATTTGGCAGCAAACTCGTCTTCCACGGAGCCATGGACAACCAGTACACGTTACCCTTCGGAAAAGAAGCAGAAGTCCGCCAAGAAGTCCGAGACAACCTCAGAATCCTCGGAAAAAACGGAGGCTACGTTCTGGCTCCTTGTCACAACATCCAGCCTGTGACGCCCACCGAAAACATTCTCGCCATGTACGACGAAGGCTACAAGCAAGGCAGACTCGACTAGTCTAGTTTCACGACCTTGCAGCATCTCCGCTCCAAATGACCCATCAAATCCACGCCTGCCTGAGATTTTTCTTCCTCTTCTTCAAGGTACCTTTGAAACCCAACTTCCTTAACTCGCCTGTAATTATCGACCACGAAGGGATACCAGTCTCTCTGATAATTAGTATGTTCACATGTAAGGTAGTCATCGCAGAGAAGGCAGCTTTCAAGCTTCTTCCCAGATGCGCATTTCCGGTTTTCGCAAGGCGCACCTCCACCGTTCAGGCACATCGGGCATTGAGAGTTCAAAAACCATTCTAACCCTTTTCTAAACTCCCTGAAACTGAACGATTTAACTGCATTTTCAGCCCAATCGTAACGAGCTGTATCAACAAGCCTCTTGAGTTCCCCAGCAGCAAATCTGACTCTACCATTCCCACTTGGACATTGCCCACAGTAGACACCGCATATACCATACGAGAACTTTTTGTTCATTCATGATCACGCTCCGTCATTATTGACATCGATATTAAAAAGAATATTGTGAAAACGAAAATTAAACGAAACCACACCATGAATAAAAGAAGGGTTCCTTTAGCTTTTCGTTATTTTTATGATTATATCTCTGATGGCTTCAACTTTTGCGACGATGTTGATCTGGTACGGCTCCGCGATATTGAACAGCTTCCTGAACAGCTGCGCCCGCTTTTTTATCTTCCGCTCAGAGTAAATGGTCAAGTAGTTGTTATAGAACTGTTCAGGCGCCTTCAACAAAACATCAACCGCCTCATCTGGAGAAAGAGACTTCGCAACCACGTTCTCCTTAGGGTTCCTTTCCAGCAGGAAACATTTGTTAATCCGAATCTCGTTCGCAACCTTCTGAGGGCTCAAAATCTCCCTCGGGTCAATCATTACCCTCGGATCAGGCGGCAGAAACTTTTCACGTGGATCACTGGGCTTCACGTTCTCAAGCTTACGCGTACGGAAAACCTTTTCTAACCAAGGAAAGTTCTCAATCGAGTTCGTCCGCATGTAAAACTGTTTCTCAGAAGCCTTCCCAACCGCTTTACCGCCCTCAAACTCGACGAAAATCCAGTCATCCTGATGGAACTCTCCTCCGGGATGATGAATAGCTGGACCGTATGAATGAGTCGTCTTCCCAGTGTTAGTCGGCGCAATCAGAAGGTATCCTTTACCATCAATAGCGCCTGAAGCACCGTGAACCGAAAGAATGTCGTACTGGTCCTCGAAAATGTCAGCCGCAATCCCAAGAGCCGAAGGCTTCGTCTGACCATAATAATCCTGGTTAAAGATAATCGCCGTTTTAGTCTCGGCGTTATACAGTCCGCCAGCATTCACGTCAGGATTCTGCATTGGTCCATCATAATAGTCTTTAAGGTTGAATTTTCCTCCATCATCAATCGTGTAGACTTGGCCGTGAGGAACAACATTGTGCGAGTATGACCACCAGTTGTCCCGCCAAAAGTCATAAACGTGCTCGATGTTCGTGTAAAGCCTAATGTTCAAGCCGTCAAAATACGCGTTATCCACGTATCTCACAAAGGGCTTGCAGTACTCAACCAGCGCGTCCCTCGCGTCCTCATTGATTCTCATCGTAAATTTAGGCGAATAATAGTTAACTCTGCCCGGAAACTTGGTTATACAAAAACTGCACATTCTTCAATCTTCCTCCAGTCTTCTTTAAGCCAGCGACTTCCTAATCCTCCCAAGGTCAAGAACCATCTTGCTCAGGTTATCCCTGCTGGTGCCGTTTAGGTACTCGGCGACCGTGGACTTCTCGATCATGATAGTGCAACCGTCTTCCCTTCGAAGCCTTTCCTGTAAGCATGTCCTTAATGTATGCTGACGCCAGTCTGCTGAGGATAAGGTAGCCGTTGTCAGGTTCTTCAAGGCTTATGAAGTTCTCTAACTCACCTATGCTTTTCAGCAATCTTTCAGTTAAGAGAATGTTGCCGTCGAGGTTCTTATCGAGGAATCTTGAGGCGAACTTAACATCAACCTCCAATGAGGGATATATCTCACCGAGAAGCCTCTCAACCGCCTTTTCTCCCATCGTCTCCTTAATCTCCGAAAGTGCTGTCCCCAACCCGATGAACTCAGGCGGCAAACCGCAAGTGTATGATGAGGCTATGAACCTCACCCATCTGGGAGGCTTATGGAAAGCCGTGTAAGCATATCCCATGATACTTCTTTTCACTTCCTTGTCTGGACACAACCGCAGGATACTTTCAACATTCCTCAGTTCACGATAATAAGCAACTTCTTCAACGTTCAGCAACCGTTCCCGCTGGTCAGGAATGTAATCCGCAATCACGGAAATTTTCTCAGCAATCTCGGAAAGCTCAAGCAAGTAATTCTTTGCGAAGATGAAGATCATCCTCTCCATTTCTCGAAGCTGCCCTTCATCGTACTCGGGAGACGGACGGTTAACAGCCTCCTTGATCTTCTCGATTAAAGCTCTTGTTTTTTCAACGCCATGGTCATACCTTAAACCTGACTGAATAGTGTAAGTCCGCGTTCCCTGATACTCCTTGAGGAAGTTATCCGCGTTCTCAAGCGTCATGTGCCCCCTGAAGGGCAATGCTCCACAACCAAGAATTGGGTAAATCTTAATGTCATGCGTATCCTCAGTTTTTTTGCATCCAGCAATAGCAACCTTACAAGAAAGCACCGAAGCCATGTGCCCATAAAGAAGTGCAGCTTCAGACTTTCCGATGAAGACTCTCGCATATCCTTCTGCGCTCACGTCCTTGACATAGATGGATAGAACCTGCTCCATGGAGAGTTGTTCAGCAAGTCCGCCAAAAAGGGGTACAATTCTTATCGACATGTCTTCAGTCTTCATCTTAAGGTGTTTCCCAAACACCCTGAGAAGGTCCTCACATCTTATTTTGCAGTTTCTCAACTCCTCGGTTGTCGTAACCGCTGCTTGAATGACCTCCGTTATTCCCTGTTGCCCATAATTGTCCACACAGTACTTTATGCCTTCGATAATCGCAGCTCGTTGTCATCAGCTGCCTGAAAGGATCCTCCTCGAAAGAGCTAACCATCCGCGGCGTAACAAACACGTCAACTCCAGGCACAAACTTCGTCTTCTCACGAATCCTCTGAATAATCTGCCCAATCTGATGGTAAGGCGTAAGCTTACCCATGTAATCGACAAGATATTCATCGCAGTCTAACCCCTCCTGCTCGAACGAGAGAACAGCCTCATCAACCTCATCCCTTACCGGAACAAGTTTAGTCGCCGAATCAGCGTGCTGAGTAGCCATCGCGACCGGAACTTTCTGCAAACGGTTACACCTTCAATTGTCCGTAATAAGCATACAAGGATTATTTTTAAATGTTTCGGAAAAAAATTACGATTTTCGGATATTTTCACTAACTCTCCCAATGTTGTTTCTAACGGAATAAAACAGCAATTAAGAAACCAAAAGATATTAATGCTACGAGAATAAAGAGGAAAAAGCCTTAAACTCGACACATTAAAAACTTAGGGATTCTGAAATCCATGGGTGCCCAAAAACAAAAAAGAATCGCATACCAAGGCGAACCAGGGGCATACAGCGAAAGCGCAGTCTACGCGTTCTTCGGTCGTTCAGTTAAAGTCTGTTCCATGTAAAGGATTTTCGGATGTTTTCAAGAATGTTGAGACTGATAAAACCGAGTTCGGCGTTGTCCCCATTGAAAACTCCATAGAGGGAAGCGTCAACCAAGTTTACGACTTGTTCTTGATGTATGACCACAAAGTCTGCGGCGAAATAGTCCTGAAAATTGACCATTGCCTCATCGCTAACAACGAAACGAAACTTGAGGACATCAAAATCATATACTCGCACCCTCAAGCCTTAGCTCAATGTCGAAGCTTCCTTGAAAGCCTAAACTGCGAAATTATCTCAACATACGACACAGCCGGAAGCGTCAAAATGATAAAAGAGCAACGGATGCTGAATTCGGGAGCCATAGCAGGAGAGAAAGCCGTAGGAATTTATGAAATGAAAATCGTCGCAAGGAACATTTCGGACACCACAAACAATCTCACACGGTTTTTTGTGCTGTCAAAAAATGACGCCGTACCTTCAGGCAATGACAAAACCTCTGTCATCTTTTCAGCGAAACACATTCCTGGCGCACTCTACCAGATCTTAGGAGAGTTCGCAGGAAGAGGCATTAACCTGACAAAAATTGAGTCAAGACCCACAAAGCGGCAGCCATGGGAATACAATTTCTACCTGGATTTTGAAGGACACAGAACCGAAAAACGCTGCAGCGAAGCATTAGAAGATTTAAGAAGCAAAGCAGTCTTCGTGAAAGTACTCGGCTCATATCCCAAAGCCCCCGAAATATCCAACGCCCTTTAACCCTTCAAGATAAGAATCAAATTCTTCATTATTTTATGCTGATTAATTTGGGAAGTTTCCCCCACAGACCTGTCTGTCCCTCACGAACTATGATGACGCCAAGGACTCCGTCTATTGCCTTGGCTCTCTCAAGTCCCCGTTGAATGGAAACTCCGACATTTTCACCCGCTACGGCGTTGCAGACAGCGGTGGCAGCAGCATCAGTCAAAGAAGCGTTCGTCGCTATGACTGTAACCGAATCAGCCTTCCCAAAACTCAAGACACGCGCCAGTTTTACTTGAACTAGTGGCAACGCCCAGTGGGCAGTCTTCCTTAGTGATGCATAGACCAATCTTTCCCGAAAGCCCCGGATAGCTCTGATAGTACCGTCACTGTGATAGGTCGATCTGTGGTCACTGCAATCTCGCCCCCGTCCTCTACGATGGCAATTTTTGCTCCTGTTCTAAGCATCGCCTTCATCCCGAGGTCCGCAAGTGCACCAGCAACGGCAGCCATCGGTCCAACTTCCGCTTTTCTTCGCATCTTCCGCCATGGACTGAACTATTTCTGGGGCTTCTGGAGGAACCGTTATAGGTTTTAGGGCGTGTTGAAATTCTGGGTGCTTTTTTATGTAGTCAACGAGGTTTTTTCGATGATTTTTTATGTCCTTTAGAGCTTCAGCAATAGCCTCTTTTTTGTCGCTTTTAAGGTGGATTCTGGATTCCTTAAGCGCGAAGCCTTGCTCGTACAGTTCATTCAGCAATTATGCAGTTCACCAGATCAAGAAACAGTTATCGCCTTTACTGGGCAAGCGGTCACACACGTTCTGCAGGCTACGCATTTTTCTTCGTCGAACTCAAGTGTCCAGTCAGGCTTGAACCGCAGCGCTTTTGTCGGGCAAGGCGATATGCAGGCGCCGCACGATGTGCATTTGTCATAGTCTATCTGGAGAATCTTCGTGAACTTTTGTGCCGTCACTCCTGCGTCTTTGAACATGCCCAAAATTTTTTCCAGAGTCTTTCCTGTTGCAGGAATTGAGATGACGAGCTCGCCTTTCTGAGTGTTCACCTTCGCCTCGAGAATGTTGATTAGAACACCAGTTTTCAGTATGACCTCTGCAAGGACAGATTTTTCTACGACTTCAGGCGAGTAGACAAGCTTCACTCTCATATTGTGGTTCTTCCTCCTACAAGTCTCTTGGAGATGTCGTCTGTCGTCACGATTCCAGCGACACGGTTCGCCTTGTCAACAACGGGCACTCCGGAGATGTTGTGTTTCGCCATCCTCCTAGCGACGACATCGATAGATTCGTTCTGTAAGGCTGTGATGACTCGTTTGGTCATTATTTCCGCGAGCCTTCCTTTGCCACTTGCTAAGGCTCTTGCGAGATCCCACGAAGTCACTATTCCGATCAACGTTTTTGTTTCATCCACGACTGGAAGGTGGTCGATTCCTTTTTCAACAAGTTTCTTCGCCACTTCCTTCACGTCGTCGTCAGGATTCGCCGTAATGACTTTAGTCCTCATCACATCTGAGACTCTGAGCTCCTTCCTTTTTATTTCTAAAGGCTTGACTACCCGTTGAGTGGGAAGAGTTTCAACAGGGCTTGTTAGATAAAACTTTCTTTCCTGAATCCATTTTTTCAAGACTTCGGAAATTTCAACAGCCATCTTGTAGCTCGACAACGAAGACGAAGGCACATCCTTACCCTTAATTTCAACTTTTCCTGACCTCAGTTCTGAGTATGAGACTTTCTTTACAACTGGTCTTAAATCTGGTCTGGACGGAACTCCATAGTCCTTGATGGAAACAAAGATGTCCTCGTCTCTCACGGCAGCTGTGGAAGCAACCTTCTGATTAATGATTGGAATAGGGATTCCCACGCCTACATAAAGGCTCACTCCATACCGGTAAAAGGCGGAACCCCTAAGGTACCTGGCGTTCATTTGCTTCAAATCGCCTTTAACCATCAATGATCCGAATCCTCCGGATGGACTGTGCTGGGTTCCTTCGCCTATGATATATCCAGTTCCTCCGCCAAGAAAGATTCGTGTGCCCATTCCCAACGTTTCATAATTCGGGTCCTTACACAATGGGTTTAGTTGGCCAGCGCCTGAAAAAGAGATATTTCCATAGTTTGGTAGAAGGGTGCCCATGTATGTGTAGAGTACGCGGTCTGTGCTATTTGTTGCCGCATCGTATCGTTGGTAGCAGTTTCGGGGGTTAAGAAGCACGGCTTGGTTCAAGTCATCGATTGTTATGACTGTTTCAATGTGTCTCCTCGGATAACAGTCGGTCCCGTAGGATTCGGCTCTGAGCTCGATTTCTTTGCCTGAAACAAGGTTTTCAATGACATGTCCACCGCCGTATTCGAGCCCTAAAGTCTCACTTAAAGCTGTAGCGCCAAGGTAACCGTCAACAGCAGCCAGCCCCTTGTATAATGGGACGTCGTTCAGCCAACATTGGGTCATCCTTATCGGCGGGTCAGAGTGCCCAAAGTTGAGGAATACTCCGGAGCTGCACATTGCACCAAAGGTTCCTGAAGTTACGACATCCACCTCTTTCGCTGCGACTTCAACGCCGCTGCTTTCAACTAGTTTAATCATCTCTTCAGCCGTCAACACAACAGCGTCGCCGCGTTTAATTTTCTCATTGATTTCTTCTACTGACCTGATCGTTTCTGTTTTTTCGTTTTCAGACATCTCTTTTCCTCCAAAAGTTTGTATGCACGTTCTTGATCGTTGGTTCTGAAAATGACAATTCAACGCATTTTGAATTTCGTGCTTTATTGGGAATTATGTTAAGTTTCCGTTTCCTCCATATATTCTATTATATATTTTTGCTAAATATTATTCACTAACATATATATTTTTCGCCTTCGACTTATACGAAGAACAGGCAGCTTCCCAAAAAAGTGTACACAAAGAATAAATAGCCAATAATCTTTTTGTAAGCGGTTACTCAGTCCGAAGGTTGGACATTTATGGACGAATTTCTTGAGGTTGCTCTCGAACTCATTGAAGCCAGCGAAAAACATGAGCAATACCGCGAAAAAGAATGCATTAACCTCATCGCCAGCGAAGGCATAAAATCCCCAGCAGTTAAGGAAATGCTTCGTTTGTCGATGGATCTTGAAAGCCGATACGCTGAAGGCGAAAACGATCTAGAAGGGCATGTTGAGAAACGGTACTATCAAGGCCAAAAATACATGTCGACCATCGAAGACAGGGCAGCTGACTTAATGAAAGGACTTTTCAGATGTAGCTGGACCGACGTACGTCTGGTTTCTGGTACACACGCGAATCTTGCAGCTTTCAAGGGTTTGTCTTTAACCTCGAAAAACCAAAAGATGGTCGTTACGCCACTTAGTGCTGGAGCGCACATCACCCATGACTATTCGGGTCTTGCAGGGAGAGTTCTGGGGCTGGTAAATATCGAACACGCTTACGACCCACAAGAAATGAACATCGATCCCGACAAATCAGTGCAATAATCAGAGCTGCAAAACCAGGAATCATAACATTTGGCGGCAGTCTTTTCCTGTTTCCACACCCAGTTAAAGAACTAAGGGCTGTTGCAGACGAAGTAGATGCCTATGTTGTTTATGACGCAGCGCATGTACTTGGGCTCATAGCTGGAGGCACATTCCAAGACCCATTCAAAGAAGGAGCAGACTTCATAACAGCATCAACCCATAAAACGTTTCCAGGACCCCAAGGAGGTGTAATCCTTGGAAACCTTAAGGGTGCCCGCATGGAAAAAGCCATAAAAAACATTCAGTACGCCATTTTTCCGCTGAGCACGTCGAACACTCATCTGGGGCGTTTACCCGCTTTGGGTGTGGCTGCCCTTGAGATGCGGTTGTTCGGCGAAGCCTACGCGAAACAGACAGTGAAGAACGCTCAGACTGCTGGGCAATACCTTTACGAGAACGGCGTAACAGTGCTGGGTCAGCACAAAGGATTCACAAGGTCACATCAAATAGCGGTTGACGTCCGAGCTTTTGGTGGCGGAAAGAAAATCTCGGAAAACCTTGAGGCTGCCAACATAATTCTGAACAGAAACCTGTTGCCCTACGACAACCAGAACAACAGGGAGAATCCTTCTGGGCTCAGAATTGGCTTCCAGGACATCACAAGAAGAGGCTTCAATGAAAACGACGTTAAGCACTTCTGCGACCTGATGCTTGATATCATAAAAGGTAAGCGTAAACCGCCCGAAGTCAGGGAAGACGTGATGGCTTTAAGGAACGAACACGCTGACATAAAATACGGGTTCAAAAACGTGAAAGACGCCCTTAAGCACCTTAAAAAAGCATAAACAAGCAAAAATCCTTTGTGGAAAGGAATTTTCAAACCACATTTTTAAAATCATTTAATTAATCTAGAATGTTCCTTTCGATTTACTTTTCATTCGATGTTAAATTTTTTCTAAATAATTGATGACATCTACAAGTGTTTGTTTGTCACCGAATCCGCCTGCCTTTGTGACAACTAACATCCCTTCATGTTTACCACCATGGATTCTGCCCATCGATATGCTGGGAAAAATTTCAACCTCAATCCTTATTCCTTCAGCCCCAATCGCATCTATTACTTTCGCCGAAGAATCACCTCCTATCAAGACCAAACTGTTTAGCCTACAATGGTTAGAAACTTCACCTACAGCCAAACCTAAGACAGAAAGAAGTTTTTCAACAACTTGCATGCGGCTTAAACCAAGCTTTTCGCCTAAATCTAACGTTTTTTGAATAACATTTCTGGAGCTTGCAAGCCTAACTGTGACGATTCCCGTCTCCCGAAGGACTGTTACAGCCTTATCAGCAAGATTGGTTGCTGCAACTCGCAGTTTTTTGTCGCTTACCAAGATTTCGTCGAGGTCAGGTTCAACAATTGGAATCCCAAGCTTTTTTCTGCCGTTTCAATCTGGTCAAGCGTCACGTTGTTAACGCTTCCTGAAACTACAAGCAACCGCTTCTTAGAAGTCATTGACAAAGCGATTTTCTCAGCCAGCCCAGCTGACCCACAGGGCAAAAGGTTCAGATCGATAGAAGCTTTCGCAACCTTGTCTAGGTCTTCTTGGGTTTCAGCGTCAGCCACGATTATTCTGTTGCCTTTTTCCAAAAGCTTTTCTAGATGATCTCTCAATTCGTCAGGTCCAGCTCTAATCATGGACAGGTTTAAAAGCCCAATTTTTCGGTTGGATTGCCTTTCTATCAGCGGTTGAACATGAGAATCTTTCACTGGACTCAATAATTCATAGGCAAACTCCGTTTTTTCAAGCGAGACACCTTTAACGTAAGCCTGCCCATTTACGACGGTTCTGCCCTGTTGCGGATAAGATGAAGCCACTAAAACGCCTCTGATTGTCGGTTCATCCAGAACAGCGTCAAGTTCAACTCCGAAGTTTCCCCTAAGTGTTGAATCGATTTTTTTATAGACAAGTTTAACGTCGATCTTTTGAAAAGTTTTCAGCGTTTGATTCACTTTATCGTAAGCTGCCTTTGGGTCAAGGTTTCTGGTTTCGGTGTCAACAACAATGATGTCCGCAGCATCTTTAAACTCGCGTATTTTTTCAACGTCAGCCAAAACAACAGTTTCAAGACCACACTTTCTGAATTGGATGCCAGCGTCGCATGCGCCTGTGAAATCGTCCGCGATCACGCCTAAAAGACGAGACATAACGGTCTATAAACGATAGAATCATAATAGACATTAAAGCCTACTGTTCTGAAACGTGAAAAGAAGACAGAATCCAAAATTAAGCCTTAATTACTTTAGGTATCTTCCCAGCTCTGAGCGCATGATCCGCCAGAACCAAAGCAAGGCAAGATTCCACGACTGGCACAGCACGCGGCACGATGCACAAATCATGTCTACCCGCAACTTCAATCTCGGTTTCCTTCATTTTTGTCAGATCAACAGTTTTTTGCCTTTTCGCTATTGAGGACGTTGGCTTAAACGCGACCCTTAAGACAATCGGCATGCCTGTTGAGAGTCCGCCCAGAACCCCACCTGCATTGTTGGTTGGAGAGGTAACCTTTCCTTTCCGTATGACATATGCATCGTTGTTTTCTGAACCTTTTAGAGAAGCCACCTGAAAACCAGCGCCAAACTCCACGCCTTTAACGGCTGGAATATTGAACATCATCTTAGCAATGTCCGAATCCAACGAGTCAAAAACTGGCTCACCTCAGTCCAGCTGGAACGTTTAAGGCAATAACCTCAACTACACCTCCAAGGCTATCCCCTTCTTCCGCAGCCTTCAGGATTTCTTTTTCCATGAGATCAGCGGATTCGAGCACTGCACAGCGGACAGCATTATCATAAACGTTCTCGCGAATTTGGTCGTATGAAACATTTTTTGTGATTTTTATCTTACCGATTTGAACCGTGTGCGCTAATACTTCAACGCTTATTTGTGTCAACAGTTTCTTGGCGATTGCTCCCGCCGCGACGTATGCTGCTGTGACACGTCCGGAGAATCGTCCTCCGCCTCTGTAATCGTTGAATCCGCCGTATTTCATGTAGGCTATGTAATCAGCGTGTCCAGGTCTAGGTTTGTGTCTCATATGCTCGTAGGCTTCCGGTTCAACATCCCGGTTCCCAATAATCAGACAGATCGGTGCGCCGGTAGTATGCCCATTGAAGACTCCTGAAAGAATCTCGACTTGGTCTTCTTCCCTCCTCGGCGTACTGACTGCTGTTAATCCAGATTTTCTCTTGTTTAACTCAGTTTGTATGTCATCGGAAGTTATGGGTAAACCCGCTGGACATCCATCTACAACTGCTCCGACGCATGGTCCGTGGCTTTCTCCGAAGCATGTGACGACCAGAATTTTGCTTATTGAGTTACCGCTCAACAACATCCGCTCCCAAGGAAACGATGTCTCTAACAAAATCGGGGTACGACTTATTTATGCATTCGATGCCCTTAACGGTTGTTGTTCCGGCAGCCCTTAAACTAGCGACAACGCAAGCCATCGCTATCCTGTGATCCCCGTGCGAATCCAACTGTGCCCCTTTGAGATTTTTTGTGCCTTCGACCTGTATTATGCCTTTGGTGGACTTGATTTTTGCGCCCACCTTCATCAACTCGCTGAGCAAAGCAGTTTCACGGTCAGACTCCTTAAGTCGCAGTCTCTTCGTACCGCGAATAAGGGATTTTCCGTCTGCAAAACAAGAAGCAACAGTCATCACTGGGATTAAGTCTGGGTTGTCTTTAAGGTCCACATCTATGGGTCTTAACTCGTTTTTCACGTTTTGGACTTCTACGGAGCCTTTACCCACCTTGACTTGAACGCCCATTTCCCTGAGCAGTTTGACGATTGCACGGTCACCTTGAACTGAATCGCTTCGAAGGTTCGTTAACTTTACGTTCGATTTTGTTATGGCTGCTGCTGCCAGAAGAAACGCTGCTGACGAATAGTCGCCTTCTATAACGTGGTCGGATGGACTGTAAGTTTGCTGGCAAGGCACGTGGAACTGCCCGTAATCGCGTTGGACCTCAAAATTTAACCCATGCTTTCTCAGAACATCCAGCGTCATTTCCACGTAAGGTCTGGACTCGAGAGGAGTCGACAATATAATATCTGTGTCTTTCTCTCCCAAAGGCGATGCAAAAAGCAATCCTGACGTAAACTGTGAGCTTACGTCTCCTTTGAGAACGACTTCGCCACCTGTGATTCCTCCTCCGAAAACAATCAATGGCGGATGATTGTCTCCCCTCGCAGAATAACAAAGAACGCCTAGCTGCATCAACGTTGACAAAACAGGTTCCATGGGTCTCAGGCGAAGGCTTTCTCCGCCCGTTAACACCGATATGCCGTCCGCTAACGCGCAGACTGGGGCGAGAAACCGCATCGTCGAAGCTGAGTCTCGGCAGTCAATCACATCTTCAGGCGTTAAAGGCTTAGAACGCCCATCAATTTTTAGGGCACCATATTCATTCTGGTCTATTCTGGCTCCCAGCATACGGCATGCTTCAAGGGTCGCCGACGTGTCGTCGCAGAAAAGCGCGTTTTTGATTATCGAGCGACCTTCCGAAAGCGAAGTAGCGATTATGACTCGGTGCGTGAAAGACTTTGAAGGAGGCGCTTTAACGGTTCCGTCTAGGCTTTCTACTTGTTTAACGATGAGATCAGTCACATTGGTCACCATAATCTGTGGGCTTTCTCAGTGTTAATCTTAGCCTCAATTACGTTGCCGCCAAACTTTTTCCATGCTTCCCTTACGCTGTTGACGTTTTCTCGTGGAACAACGGCAGCGACTGCTGGTCCCTTTCCCGATAATCCTGCAGCTGAGCTCCTGCTTCCAGTGCGTCGATAGCTGTGTTTGGGTCGTATTCCAGAACCACTGAATATAATAATCCATTCAGCGTCATGGCTGCCATCCAGTCTCCGCGAAAAGCCATTCTGTGAAGAGCCTTCGCCTCCTCAGATATGATTTTCATTTTCCGCACGTTCGAATCAGCCGTGTAAGCTTTGGCTGTGGGCGCATGTATCAGAATTGGATGCTTTTCTGGAGGCTGAATCTTTTTCATAATTTTTCTTCTAAAATTGTCGGTGATTACGATGCCTCCGAAAAAGGATGCGCAAGCATCGTCAAATGCGCCTGTAATTGTAACTCCAGCATCCAAGGCTGCGTCCACTCCGATGTTGACTGCAGTTAGGTCACTAACTTTTTTTCCCAATGCTGCTAGTGATGCAAGCGTTATTGCGTTAGCTGCCACGCTGCTGCTTTTTAGACCGCGTGCTATGGGAATGTTCGATTGCGTTTCCACGTAAGCGCCATGTTCATGTTCAAGATCGAACCATCTAAAAACTTGACTAACAGTCTTCTCAATGAGAGCTGGGCTTTCCTCTAGGTCTGACAATATTCGCCCCTTAATCCGACCCGGTTCGTCAGTCAGTTTCACGGTGGCTTCAGTTTTTAGGTCGATGCTGAGGGCAGCACCAAATCCGCATGAGATGGCGTTTATGACGGTCACAGCACCATACGCAACCGCTTTTCCAACGTCAGCCACATTATTATCCCCTTTTACTTGTTGACCTTTGAGCTATTTCCTCTGCAGCAGCCTCCATCATCACTTCCACTGGCGCCTTTACGCCTGTCCAAGTTTCGAAGGAAACGGCTCCTTGAAACACAAGCATGGTCAGTCCGTCTATTGTTGTCGCTCCCTTTTTCTTTGCTTCCACAAGCAGCCTTGTCTCAAGAGGTTCGTAAACGAGGTCGAAAACCACCAAATCAGACCGTAGAAACGACGAATCCACCGGCATCAACCTGTCATGCGGACGCATGCCCATGGATGTTGCGTTGACGAGGATGTCAGCGTTCCGCAGCTCCTGTTGAGCATTATGATGATTGAGTTCTTCAGCTTTAACGGATGCATTGACAGCCTGAGTCGTCTTGAGTTCTTTGACGAGTTCCTCGGCTTTCCCTAAAGTCCTATTTAGGATCACTAGTTCCTTAACCTCTTTAGCCAGAGTCAAAGAAACTGATCTGGAAGCACCTCCAGCTCCTAAGACCACTACTTTTTTTCCTGGCAGCTCTACGCCATTGTATTTTAGGGCTTCGAGGGCGCCTTTGCCATCCGTCGTGAACCCAATTAGCTTTCCTTTCTTGTTTAGAATGGTGTTGACTGATCCGATGCTTTTCGCTGTCTCGTCTAACTCGTCGAGATACTGGATAACATCGATCTTGTAAGGCATCGTAACATTTAACCCGAATATCCCTAAGCTCCGCATTCCTGCGATGACTGCTTCAAGTCCTCCCTTTTCTACTTTAAAAACGACGTAAACAAAGTCTAAGCCTCGATTCTGAAAAGCAGCGTTTTGAAAACAAGGGCTTAAAGAGTGCTCTACTGGGTCTCCTATCAACCCGCAGACCTTAGTTTTCCCTGAGATCTTCATGCGTTGACACCTAATTTCCTGTAGAGTTCTTTTAGCTCGGTTAATGAGATTTGGCCCGAAGAAGTCTCTAAGCCAACCTCAAGCGCAGAGAAGGTAAAAAATCCCCCGAACAAAGGCGAAAGAATCCTTGAAAGGACGCCTTGGCTGCCCATGGCGAAGCAAACGATGTCCGTGACATTGCTCATTTTTTGAGTGAAAAGTAGGCATCTGACGCTGTCGTCGAGGATTTTTGCTGTTGTGACTAACTTGCAGATGGACGCTCCTGCCTTAATCTGTGAATTTACGATGTTTTCCATTTCCGAGTCTGAAGGCGTGCCTTTAAAATCGTGGAATGAGATGATGGGTTTTGAACTGCAGTCCAGAATTTTTTTGACAATTGTTTCTAAACTTGCCGTGGTCAATTCGATGTCGACGTACTGAAAACCGATTTCAGCTGCTTTAACCAAAGTTTGAACTCTCAGTTCTTCTTTTTGGACCCGTTTTCCTCCTTGGCTGTGCTCCCTGTTTGTAGCAATTAGGGGCACTGAAACTTGGCTGATTACCTCTTTCACGGCATCTCAGCTGACTTTGGGTGTCTTTTAAGTAGTCTAAACGTATCTCGATTAAGTCCGCCCCCGCGTTCTCAGCTCTTTTAATCATTGATGTAAGGTCAGAGAGCCTTTCGACCGGCAGCGGAACACAGATTCTAGGCTTCACCTTTCAATCACTTTCTCTTCTTTAACAAGGGTTCCGAAGTGTCTGCCGCCCTCCTCAAACCGCACCATAATTGTGTCGCCAGCTTTCATGTCTTTAACGGATTTGCTTCCTTTTTCCGTGACGACTCTTATGGTTTCAGCGTTTTGCAATATTGTTTTGACAGTTTTCCCTTGGCATTCAGCCTCAATCATCAGCAACGGTCGCCACTCTATTTTTACGCGACCTATGTTCGTCGTTCTCGGTCTTCCGTTTCGGTCAATTATCAGCACCTCGTCTCCAGCTTTAAGCTCCGAAAGGTACCGGGTTTTACCGTCCGGCGCAAGAACATAAAGCGAGATTGACCCAGCATTAACTCTGAACGGGCGAGGAGCAACGAACGGTGTTTCATGAACCTCAGCTTCGACGAGGAAAAGACCGTTAGACTGGCATCCGACGAGCAAGCCTTCGCCTTCCCTCATGAGATCGCATGTGTCTATGCATACCCGAGCTCCTGAGCTAAGAGGTTTAATTTCGGTCACTCTGGCAGGGAGAAGCGATATTGTTTTGATTGACTCCTCCTCATCCGTTCTTGTCTTGGTTTCCTTTATGACCTCGCTGATTTTTATTATTTCATTTACGTTCGTCTGGTATGCCACGATTCCGTCAACCCCTATCTCAAGAGTCTCAAGCGCCGTCTTTGCCTCTTGCACGCTTAATGCAACAGCCAGCAGCTTAGTTTTCCCGTGCACCTTCGCGATGAGATTCTCTAAAGGAATGACTTTCCAGTCTGGGCACTCAACCGCTACATAGTCTGTTGAAGCCTCAGTCTGCAGCCTCGATTTTGGCTTCGTCCGCTTTTGATTTCACCGTCACAAGAATGCACGTTTTCTTTCCAGTCTGTCTAGCTTTGGCGATTTCTTTGGGACCTTCTACTATCATTATGTCTCCTTTTTCAGTCGAACTTGCTGTTGTCTTCGCTCCCGACTCTTTCACTAATTCGAGGTCCTGAGGTTCAACAATGAAGACTGAAACTAACGTAGCCGTCTTTTCGACAACCATCTTCTTTCCCTTCAAGGATAAGTTAGGATTGATTTTAACCCATAGTTCCCGCATCTTCTTCGTCTCCTTTAAAGGGCTTTAAATTGCCCATTGTGATTCATTGTCAAGGTTTTTTTCATTAGACGAACCGTTTTTTCCTCGTCCTTAAAGTCCACGAAGATCACAACGCTTGACGTGATAGTGAAAATCCCATAGATGTTGACACCCTCAGAGTTTAAGGCTTTAGTTATGTTGCTTACAACTCCAGGAGTGTCCTCTAACCCGACACCTTTAACCCTAACAAAAGTAAGGTCCTTTTTCACCGCCATCAGCTTGAGCCTTTTCGTCGCTGACCACGATCGAATGGATGGATTCTAGGATGCCTTCAGCAGCCTTCGAAGGCAGATACAAAATTATGGAATTATGGTTAACAGACATCCCCAAAAGCTGAGCGTCAGCCTTCGAAATCTCACTGAAAACCCTAAAAAGAGTCTGAGGTGATTCCGAAAGACCCCTTCCCACTATTGTGATTGCTGCGGCTGAGTCTGGGTGCGATTCGACAAGCAGGTTTTGGGGGAACCCTCCACGTATCAAGGTTCCATCCAAATCCAAGTCGCTGGAGGCGTTGCTGACGACTTTTACGTCTATTTTGGGTGTCTTGTACTTTAAGGCTTTTTTATGGATGAATTTGGTTCCGGAGTCAGCTAACCCTATAAGGTTGTCGATTGATATTTCGTTGAGCTTCCGAGGGTTCTTGATGATTTTCGGGTCAGCCGTCAATATGCCCTGAACGTCAGTGACTAACAAAATCAGGTCTGCAGACAAGGCTTGAGCCAAGACAAAAGCCGTTATGTCGCTTCCTCCCCTTCCCATCGTCGTTGTTCTGCCGTCTTCAGTTCTGCCGATGAAGCCAGGAACGACAACCGTCACACCTTTCTCAAGCAATGGCTGAACATGATGTTTGATTAGTTTCTCGCAAACAGGCAAAATGGGGCTGGCGTTCCCGAAATTGTCGTCCGTAATGATTGGCCAGTCTTGATGTGAAGGGTCCAGATAATGACTGTATATTCCTTGTGCCTTCAGCGTGGCTGAAAAGATTCTAGCGCTAATGCGTTCGCCCATTGCGACGACGTCGTCTAAGTCCACGTTTGAACCCGAGCCTTCGCAGGCTTGGCGAGTCGTTTCAATCAAAGCATCTGTGGATTTTCCCATAGCTGAGACAATAACCACTACTTGAACGCCCTGCTTCGCTTTTTTGATAACGGATTCCGCGGCGTGGAAAATGCCGAGTCCGTCAGCTAGGCTTGTGCCGCCGAACTTGACGACGATTCGACCGAGCATCTTTCTATTTTTGTTTACACTCATTTTCAACAACCCCAAAAAGGAAGAACCAGAGACGGATGGAATGCGAATGTGTTGGCTCTTCCAGCCTAATATGTGGTATATTTAGTATACCAGCTAAAGAAACGAAACGCACGGATCGTGCCGAGAAGCCTTAATGAACATTTTCTGTGCATTTTCGGGTTCTCCGCGCCACGTTTCTACCTTTAAGTCGTATTTAAGCCTTGTGAAAACAGAGAACACTCTTTCATGACCGTTTTATAAAAAATGTTCAGCCTAGAAACTAACTACAAATTTGGTCAAATTGTTCCAAAACCGCGAAACAAACATGCTTTAAAACAGGTCATTTTTCACAAGTTTTAATATTGTTATGCAAACGGAAAACTTGATTGTTACACAAATCAGATAGCCTCTCGAAAACAGCAAATGTTATTCAAACAGCAAAACCTGATGTTGAACAAAACAGACCAGAAGAATCTATAAAAACTGACAACAAGATGGCATATACTTTTATTAAAGCAAAATCTTTTATGCCTTAACCTCGTTTATTTTACGGGCAGTTCAGACCAAACCATCCAACTAAGGTGTATTAAAAGTGACAGAAATCGGAAAAAGAATCAGACTGGACAGAATCATGAAAAGAGACACCGGAAGGACCGTCATCATTCCCATGGATCACGGATTAACCGACGGTCCAATCCGCGGCTTAGAGGACATGAGAACCGCCGTGAACAAGGTAGCGGAAGGCGGAGCGAACGCCGTGCTTCTGCATAAAGGCATCATAAGAGCGGGATACAGAGGCTACGGCAAAGACATTGGCCTCATAATGCACCTTTCAGGAAGCACCTCGCTAGGGTCTGACCCAAACGACAAAGTGTTGGTTGCTGACGTTCTTGAGGCGATTAAGTTAGGCGCTGACGCTGTATCGATACACATTAACGTCGGCTCGAAAACTGAACCTGCACAGCTACGGGTTCTCGGCGAAGTTACCAAAATATGCGAAGACTGGGGCATGCCGCTTTTAGCCATGGTCTACCCAAGGGGAGAGAAGATTAAGAACCAGTACGACGTTGAGGTTGTCAAGCACGCCGCGCGTATAGGCGCTGAGCTCGGAGCCGACATCGTGAAAACCAACTACACTGGCAGTCTGGAAACGTTCAAAGAGGTTGTTAAGGGCTGCCCAGTTCCTGTTATTATGGCGGGCGGACCGAAAACCGAGACAGAAGCGGAGTTTTGCCAGATGGTCTACGATTCAGTGAAAGCTGGAGGAGCTGGCGCGGCAACCGGAAGAAACGTCTTTCAACACAAAGACCCCGCAAGCATGGTCCGCGTGATCTGCGGCATCGTCCACGAAGGCTTAGACGTTAAGGCAGCTCTGAAAAAATACATAAAATAATCACCAAAGATGTCTTTTCGGGGTTCTTTCATCACGATTATGGATTCGTGAAAGAACCTTTATCTCGTTTATTCGACTATGTTTCCGTGTTATGAGGCTAATTGAAGATTTTGCCCGAAAACAGCCAGCCTTCGTCGCCCAACTTGCAGCCATCATACGAGGAAAGAAGCCTGCTGTCAGAGTGGAGTTCGAACTTCACGGCGAAGACTACGCGAACTTCATTGAACTTTTGACAGATCTTAACCTCGTTTGGTTTGAGCATTCCCCCAATCCCATAAGGATTTGTTACCCAACTTCCCTTCAAAAAAGCGTAGAAGTAAAAGTGAAGGCTCTTCCATGGTACGTTGAGACCAGGAATTACCGTTTTCAGTGCTTGTCTGCAAACTTGAATGAGTATGAAAAGTTTTGGGGTTCGCTGACGGAAGGCAAGTTAATTCCTCTAAATCTTGCAGGCGGCACATTAAACCCGTCCTCTGAAATCATCATAACAAAAGATTTCGAGGGACTGACGAATTTCCTCACTCAATATGCCATAGCAAAAACTCAGCATTCCCAGACGCAACAATCCATGGAGTTGTTTGACAGAATCCTCGGGACAGCCTTCGGATACCCTGAATGTTGCACCGAAAGGTTCACTAGTGAAAGGGAAAAGCGGAAGTCGCAAGAGGACTATTTGTTCTACGAGTCAATAGTCGATAAAGGCTTGGAAAAATCTGTTCCCATTGAATTAAAAGTTGTTGCCCATGTGCCTTGCAGCGTCCTGTGTCAACCATCAGTCAGTTTAGGCAGAGAATACCTGGTTGCATTGAAAGAACACGATCCCGAAGTCTACGAGATCGCTGTGAAGGAGCTGGTTAAACCCACGCTTTTCATCGATTTGTGGCATCAATTCACAATAGACAAATTAGACCTTAAGTCAATGAATGATTCAATGGATATGAGAAAAGACGACTTCCTTAATGTGGCAGAAAAAGAGTCTATTGAGCCAAAAGAGGTGATGCTTGGAAGAATCGGGAACATTCCTTTTCAGTATCTGGAGGACTTTGTTGGGCTGTGGTGGATTGGAGTAGACGCTGGGAACGCTGTCGTGTTGTGTAATGCTGAAACAGGTGAGAAAAGACTTTACAGAAAACATAGTGAATCAAACACCGCCAACCTGAGAATTTACAGATGTAATAATCCATGAATTCGGAAATTTTATAAAAAAGTTCAACATACACCTTTAGGGTCATTTGCTATGGAAAGATTTATATGAGGAAAGCGTACGCATATTTCTGCGAGTGGTGCAAAGTGAGGGATCAAGTTCACACGAGGCGGTTGCGTTCATCCTTAGCCTTCGTGACCCTACTTTAGATTCTGATTTAACGTTTACGTATTTTTGTTTTCTTCACAATTTTCAGCGCATTCATGTTCATTTCAGCGTCAAAGTTATTTTCTAAAAGGTACAAACGTTAGTTGATGAATTATGGAGAAAGTTAGGTTAGCCATCCCGAAAGGACACCTGGCAGAAGCCACGTTCAAAACGTTGGAACGCGCAGGATATGTAATCTCAGGCGGAGACACAACGTACCGTCCAAAGGTCAATGACCCAATGATGGAGTTAAAGGTACTGAGACCCCAAGAAATCCCCATCTATGTCAACGAAGGACTGCAAGACCTAGGTATCACCGGCCAAGACTGGTTGCAGGAAACCAAGGTCGACGTTGAAGTCTTGCTTGACCTAGAATACTCATGGGTCAAACTTGTCCTAGCTGTCCCAAAACCTTGGACGGAAATAAATTCCCTTTCAGAACTGCTGGAAAGTTTCTCTAAGCAAGGAAAGACCCTGAGGGTTTCAACTGAGTACCTTAACCTGTCAGCGGAATTCCTGAAAAAGAACCCCGTCTACAACGCGCTTTATGGTGCTAAAGACCCTCTCATGATTACGCCGTGGTGGAAGAAGGGTCAGAACGACAAGGTTGCCCTGTTCCTTTCTTTCGGTGCAACTGAGGCTAAACCACCGGAGAACGCTGACGCCATAATCGACGTTGCTGACACTGGGTCTACTTTGGAACAGAACGACCTTAAAACCGTGGAAGCTGTGATGGAGTCAACCGCAATTTTGATAGCCAACAAAAAGGCGTTCAGAGACCCGGCGAAACAGGAAAAAATCTACGACATTATCACTCTTTTGAGAGGAGTCGTGGACGGTAGGAAGAAACTTCACATCTTCGTGAACGTCAACAAAAAAAACCTCGAAAAACTGTTAACGAGTTTGCCTGCTTTAAGGCGACCAACGGTTTCTCCCCTTTCGGACAAAGACTGGTTTTCGGTGAACACGGTCATCGAAAGAGACCGTTTCTTGGAGATTCTGCCGACCTTAAGGAAGCTCGCTCAGGGACTGGTCGTCTATGAGCCTCGCCAAGTACTGCCACTCGACGAGATGAATTTTGGGGGAAACAGCGAAAGTTGAACAGTGAACTCAAAATGAGAATGCTTGATTGTTCCGCTGCACAGACTACCATCTTAAAGAATAGATGGCCGAACAATAAACGCTTTGACTCCGAAGTTACAGGACAAGCGAAAACCATAATTGAGGACGTTAAGAAGCGAGGTGACTCAGCCCTCGTTGATTTCGCCCAAAAATTAGACGGCGTGAAACTGTCTAACAACCAAATAAAAGTGGACAGCGAAGACATCAGAAAAGCGTATCTGAAAGTCAGTAGAGCACAGGTTTCTGCTATTAAGTTTGTCAAAAGACGCGTCGAAGCATCCCAAAAAAGGCTCCTTCAACGACTCAGCTTCCAGTATGAAGCAAACGGAACAAAATTTCGCAGCTGCGTTGCTCCAATCCGCAGGTTAGGCTGTTACGTTCCAGGAGGAGAAGCAGCTTACTCGAGCAGCCTAGTCATGACGATTGCTCCAGCCAAGGTCGCTGGTGTGCCCGAAATTGTTGTTTGTTCGCCGCCCCGAAGCGAGGGCGAAATTGACCCGTCAATTTTGGTGGCTGCAGACATATGCGGAGTCAACGAAGTCTACCGAGTAGGCGGCGCTCAGGCAGTTGCAGCGATGGCGTACGGAACTGAAACAATTAAGCCCGTTGACAAGCTGGTTGGACCTGGCAACAAATACGTCGTGGCAGCAAAGATGCTGGTGTCGCAGGATTTGCCGATTGACGTTCCTGCAGGTCCAAGCGAAATTGTCGTGCTGGCTGATGAAACAACGAATCCGCGTACGGTTGCTTTGGACTTGATTTCTCAGGCAGAGCACTTGGACGGTGTTGCGGTTCTTGTGACGACATCGCAGAAAGTTTCAGAATCCGTAGTAAAAGAGTTACAAAAAGCCATTAAAACGGTTCCCAATTGCGGGATGGTTGCTCAAAATCTAGCAAAAAACGGTTGTATAGTTGTCTGCAAGAACATTCAGGAGGCTGTTGGGTTCGTGAACGAGTTTGCTCCTGAACACCTTGAAGTTTTGTCTAATGATGGCTGGGGTGTTGCTGAACAGATTAAGTCCGCAGGCTTGGTCTTGGTTGGCGATTACACGCCTGTTGCTGCGAGCGACTATTGCCTTGGGACGGTTCACATTCTTCCAACCGAGGGTTTCAGCCACGTTTACTCTGGGCTTTCGGTCTTCGATTTCGTTAAACGGTTCAACATCGTTGAGTGTTCAAAGCAAGGACTCCTTAAAGTGAGAAAAACAGCGAAGGTTATGGCTGAAGCAGAGGGTCTTCTTAACCACTCTTTGGCTGTGGAGGGACGGTTCAAAAATGCGTAAACGAAGCGGGGCAACCGTTAAGAAGGTTCTTGCTGAGGCTCAAGGCTTAAGCGTTTACGATGTCGGAGAAACGGTTGATGGCTTGGCTCGTAAATTAGGAAAGAAGCCTGAGCAGATTTTGAAGTTAAACTCTAACGAGAATTTTTTTGTTCCTCTGGATTTCCTCCGCAACATTCTAAGTGAATCCGTGGGTGAGGTTGACCCTCGCATTTATCCGAGAGACGAATACGTGGAGCTTAAGGAAGCCTTGGGCAAGTATCTCGGGGTTTTGCCTAACCAGATAGTGGTTGGTACAGGAAGCGACAATCTCATAGATTTAGTCTCGAGGATGATGCTCGGAAAAGACGACGAAGCCCTCTCTATTTCGCCGACGTTTTCGATTTACGAGCGGTGCATAAGAATTCAGGGAGCAACCTACAAGCCTGTTCCTCTCAAGGAGGATTTTTCCCTTGACACAGAAGGATTGCTGGACGCTGTTTCACTTAAAACCAAAGTAATCTTCCTCTGCTCTCCGAATAATCCGACTGCAAACAGTCTTGCCTGTCGAGACATCGAGTATTTAGCAAAAAATTTTGACGGAATCGTTGCGGTTGATGAGGCTTATGCTGATTTTTCTGGCAGCTCCATCATCGAAGCGGTCGGCGACTACGAGAATCTAGTTGTCTTCAGAACATTTTCAAAAGTTTTTGGCTTAGCTGGCTTAAGATTGGGCTGTGCAGTTTCAAATCCTGTCTTGGCAAAGGTCATGGACGAAAGGTTCCAGATGCCATACACGGTAACGCTTGTCACTTTGAGGGCGTCTTCAAAGATTTTGGGAAGAATGGATGTCATCAACAAAGCCATAGATGAAGTAAAAGTTCAACGCAGCATCCTCATAGAAGCCCTTAACAAAATCGTCGGAGTCAGAGCCTTCGGTTCTGAAACGAACTTTGTTCTCTTCCAAACTGTTAAAGGTTCAGAAACGGTCTACAAGAAGCTCCTCGACAAAGGCGTGATTGTGAGAAACATTGGGCAGGTTTTGAGCAGCAAAAACTGTTTAAGGGTCACGGTTGCCCCTCAGCCAATGATGGACAGGTTCCTGAAAGCCTTAAAGGAGGTCTTGGGCTGAATGTGGGTAAAAAACTATAACGTTTTCAGTGTTGACGGTCAAAAGGCGTACGTAAGGAAAGACAAGCTTTCTCAGCTGAAACACGTTGACGGTGTCATATTCGACTGCGACGGTGTGCTTGTTGACATACGGGAATCATACAATAAAGCCATCGCCAAAACCGTCTCCTACACACTCAAAGCCCTAACAAACTTCGAGGTCCCAGAAAGGTTGATTTCCAACGAAGTTATCTACCTTTTCAGAAAGACCGGAGGGTTCAACAACGATTGGGACACAGTTTATGGAACCCTCATGTTCATTCTCTGCAGCTTACCAGATGATTGTAGGGACGTCCTAAAAAAACTAATTACGAAAATAGGAACGCAACAAGACCCTTTTAAACGGCTTTCATTGGCTATGAATGGTACAAAAATAGAATTCAAAAAAGGTTTCTTGATCGAAGGTTTTTTTGAGGAAACGGTTCGCAACCTGAAGGAGTTCGCGAAGCTTCTCGACGCGTCAGGTATAGCGTCTGTTGACAAAGTCTTGGCTGAAAGAGCTGGCTCAAGCGGGGACTTTAATGCCTTTTACGGTGTTTTGAGTAGTTTCCTTTACTTTCCCGCTGAAGTCGGTAAAAGCATAATTGCCACTGCTCAGGAGGAGTTCTTTTGCGGTGCAAAACTGTTTAAACAAACTTTCGGGGTCGAACCTGCCTTCAACAACGGTTCTGGGATGATTGAAAATGAAAAAATTATCGTTCAGCCAGCGGTTCTTAAAAAATTAGCCTTGCTTTTAGGCGGAAGAAAGCTCGGCATTGCGTCTGGCAGCTGGTCTAAACCCGCAAAATATGTTCTGGGAGATTTGATTGAACAATTTGACCCCAGAGCCCTAATTTTTTTGGAGAATGCGGTGGAGGCTGAACGTAAACTTTCAAAAGAAAAGGGGGTGCTGGTCAATTTGAGGAAGCCGAATCCTTATTCGCTTCTTAAGGCTGCAGAGGGACTTGGTGAACCTAATTTGGTGCTTTATGTTGGGGATTCCATGGAGGACGCTTTGATGGCTGAGGACGCGTCGAAAACTGGCAAGAGTTACGTTTTTGCTAGCGTCTACCATTATTCGGGTCTTGACGACGTTGTTCGTGACGGTTTCCTAGAGTCTGGTTGCGACATAGTTATACCTTCAGTTAACGATTTACCTTCAATATTGGGAGCTATCAGGAGAGGATAAAGTTGCGTGTAGGCGAAGTTTCAAGAAAAACGAGCGAAACCGATGTCAGTGTAAAGGTTAACCTTGATGGCCAAGGCGTTGCTGAGGTTGAAACTGGGATTGAGTTTCTGGACCACATGTTGAAGTCTCTTGCCACCCACAGCCTAATCGACATAACTGTTAAAGCTAAGGGAGATTTGACGCATCACACGCTTGAGGACGTGGCTATCTGTCTCGGCGAAGCTGATTCTGAAGGCTTTAGGCTCCGCATCTGGGATAACGAGGTTTGGGTATGCGATTGTGCCTATGGACTGTTCCCTAGCGTTGGCAGCTGTTGATCTTGCTAAGAGACCTTATGTGGTGGTCGACCTGAAGCTGAGAGGCAAAAGGGTTGAGGACATGCCTTGCGAGAACATCATGCATTTTCTTGAAACGTTGGCTATGGCTTTACGGGCGAACATCCACATTTGGGTTCAGTACGGCGCGAATGATCACCACAAGGTTGAGGCTGCCTTCAAGGCTTTGGCTTTGGCGTTACGGCAAGCTGTTTCGCTTGATTCCAGAAGAGGCGGAATTCCCAGCCTCAAAAGGGGTGATCTAGGTTCCCCGAAGTTGCCATAATCGACTGCGGCGTCGGCAACCTCTTTAGCATAACATGCGCCCTGCGAAAGACGGGTTTAGAAGCCAACATCGTTTCAGGTTCAAGGAGTCTTGAAAACGTAGATGCGGTTGTCTTGCCTGGTGTTGGCAACTTTAGGGCGGGGTCCCAAAACATTCAAGCGATGAAAGACGAGATTGCTGAACTCGTTGGACGCGGGGTTCCGCTTTTAGGTGTCTGCTTGGGGATGCAGACTTCTTTTCGAATCCAGCGAGGAAAGTCAGGGTGAAGGTTTAGGCATACTGAAAGGCAAAGTCGTAAAGCTGCCTCTGGCTACGAAGATTCCGCACATGGGTTGGAACACGCTCGAAGTCGTCAGACCGAATGGTCTTTTGGACGGAATCAGTGACAATGATTTTTTCTATTTTGTCCATCAGCTACTACGGCAATCCAGTTGACAGAAACGTTGTTGTGGCAGAAACGGACTATGGCTTAAGATTCGCTTCGGTTGTTGCCTGCGGGAACGTTTGGGGCACCCAGTTTCACCCAGAAAAGTCGGGTAAACCAGGCGAAGTCGTCCTCCGCAACTTTGCTGAAATCATAAAAAAATGAGAGAGGGTTGGCTGTGGACATTATTCCAGCGGTTGATCTGATGGGTGGCAAGGTTGTCAGGCTTGTTTGTGGAGACCCTAAGCTGGCAACTTCTTACGAGCGTTTAGGCGACCCTGTTTCCGTGGCAAAAAAGTGGGAGGCTGAGGGAGCCCGTTTCGTTCACGTTGTTGATTTGGATGCAGTCTTGGGAGCTGGGAAGCAACCTGAACATGGTGGAATTAATCGCCAAAGCTGTTAGGGTTCAGCTTCAGGTTGGGGGCGGAATACGAAGCGTTGAAGCAACCCGTCGTTTACTTTTAACTGGCGTCAAACGGGTGGTTTTGGGGTCAGTTGCTTTCTCTTCACCTTCTGTTGTTGAGGCTCTTTTATGCGAGTTTGGCGAGGAACGTGTAATTGTGGCTCTGGACAACCTTGAAGGTTTGGTTATGATTCGGGGATGGAAGGCTTCTGCCAAGGTCTCCGCGTCTGAGGCTGTGGCACGGTTTTCCAAGATGGGCGTCAAGCTTTTTTTGGTGACTTCTGTGGCTCGGGACGGAACCTTGTCGGGTCCTGATCTTGATGTTTTGTCTCAGCTTTGTCGGAAAGGCGTCAGTGTGATTGCTGCTGGAGGTATCGGAAGTCTAGATGATCTTGTGGCTCTGAAGACATTAGGCGTAGGTGCGGTCGTCGTTGGGAAAGCCCTTTACGAAGGAAGGTTTAGTTTAAATGAAGCCTTAAGAACCGTTAAGGACCCATAATAGGGAGGTTGGCTGAGGTTGGTTTTGGCGAAGAGGATTATTCCGTGCCTCGACGTTGACCACGGAAGGGTCGTTAAGGGCGTCCGTTTCTTGGGTCACAGAGGCGCAGGTGACCCCGTTGAGCCTCGGCAGGCGTTACAGCGAGGAGGGCGCTGATGAGCTTGTTTTCTTGGACATTACGGCTTCTCCCGAGAAACGCGACATTCTCAAGGACGTTGTTCGGGCTGTGGCAGACTGAGGTTGGCATCCCGTTCACAGTTGGGGGTGGAATTCGAAGCGTTGAGGATGCCCGTGTCGTTCTCTGTAACGGCGCGGACAAGGTTTCAATTAATACGGCTCCTGTTGAGAATCCTGGGTTGGTTAGCGAGTTGGCTGAGATTTTTGGGCGGCAGTGCGTTGTTGTGGCGATTGATGCGAAAAGAAGGTTCGAAGAACGTTCCGACAAGGTCATGGTTAACACATTTGATGGGTCTTGCTGGTTTGAGGTTCACACTTACGGCGGCACTGGTGGAAAGCCTACGGGCATCGATGCGCTTCGTTGGGCTGAACAGGTTGAGGAGTTAGGGGCGGGGAGCTTCTCGTGACTTCGATGGACCGTGACGGAACAGAGGATGGGTATGACCTTGAGTTGACCAGAAGCGTGGTTGAAAGGGTCAACGTTCCCGTCATTGCGAGCGGCGGAGCGGGGAAGCCTGAGCATTTTCTTGATGCTTTCGTTGCTGGGAAGGCTGATGCGGCTTTGGCTGCTTCGGTTTTCCATTACGACAAGTTTCCTATTCCTGTTGTGAAGCGGTTTTTGGCTGAAAGGGGTGTGGCTGTTCGAGTTTGAAGCCTAAAAAACTGTTAAGCCTTGACGAGCTGGGCTTCAGTAAAGTAGGTGGATTAATTCCCGTCATCGTTCAGGACTCTGAGTCTAAGCAGGTTCTGAGTTTAGCTTACGTTGACCGTGAAGCCTTGAAACGGACCATTGAGTCTGGGCTTGCCCATTTTTATCGGCGGTCTTTCGGTCGCGTGATGAAAAAGGGTGAGTCCTCTGGGAACGTTCAGGAAGTCGTCGACATACTAGTTGACTGCGACGGCGACGCGGTTCTGTTTCTGATTAAGCCTAAGGGTCCAGCTTGCCACTTGGGCGAGGAGACGTGTTTCCACAACAAGCTGAAAGCTGAACAAAAGAAACAAACTTGAACTTGGGGTTTTTGAAGTTGCCCTTGAAGATTGCGGAGGTTGTTGCTCGGGAATACTGTTTGGTTGAGCCTTTCACGTTTGTCGAGCGGAAGCGGGTCATCGATTCTGTTCCTGACGGCTGGCTTTTGCTTAAGCCCGTTGTGGCTGGGATTTGTGGCAGCGAAATGCTTTACTTTAAAGGTCAAAAGGAGGCTGAGAAGCTCAAGAAGCGGCTTCCCATATGTTTGCTGCATGAGGGTGTGGCTGAGGTTGTCGAATCTGGGCATGGTACGAAGCTGCAGAAAGGGACGAAGGTGGTTGTTGACCCGCTGGTTCCGTGCGGAAAATGCCGTGCGTGCCTGAACCTTCGTGAGAACCTTTGCCGTGAAGGACGGTACATGGCTGCAACCATGGACGGTTTAGCTCGGACCTTTTTTGTTTACCCCGAATCCCGCGTTGTTCCTGTTCCAGACGGCGTCAGTTTGGAGGTTGCTGCTTTGTCTGAGCCTGTTTCGGTTGCTTTGAACGCTGTTGAGTCCGCAGGCATCAGTTCAGGCGAAAGGGTTGCGGTCATCGGCGACGGGACGGTTGGTTACCTCGTGACTGCGGTGGTTTCGTCCGTGGCGAAGGTTCCTGTTGAAGACCTGTTTTTCGTGGGTGTGGTTGATGAAAAGCTGGCTTTAACCAAAGATTTTGCTTCTCCCCTGAATTCTATGAGTGAAAGGCTGAGGCTTGAGGCTTTGACTGATGGCGTGGACGTTGTTTTTGAGGCTGCTGGCGGAGGCGCTCATAGGGTTACGGTTGCCCAAGCTGTTCATCTTTTAAGACCGGGCGGCAGGTGTGTTTTGCTTGGGATTTCGTTGGGTGAAGTTCCCGTCGCGGTGACTAATGTCGTTAACAAGGGTTTGACGTTCATGGGTTCGACGCGCAGCCGGATGGAGCATTATGTTCGGGTTTTGGATTTGCTGAAGGACGATGTTTTCAGGACTCAGGTAAAAAGGGCTATTTCTGATAGGAGCTTCACAGTTATGTCAGCTGGGAATTTGGAGGCGGCTTTCAGGTATGCGGACACTGAGGAGGGTGAGTCGCGGATTAAGCCCGGGCGGGTTCTCGTCAGGTTTCCTGTTGATTGATGGCGGCTTTTGGGTGTTGTGGAGAAAAAACGGTATAAAGAGGTTGTAACTATTTTCCATATCTGGTTTCATGGTGGTTTGGTCCGTTGCGGTTGAAGAAGAGGGCTTTTCTGTTTTTCATATTTGTGGCAATTGCAATTGTAGCCACTGTGTCCGGGGTTTACGTTCTTTTCTTTATGTCATCCGGTCTGTCAAGCGCGCAGACTGCTGGGAGGCTTAACAGCATTTACTCCAGAACCCAAGTCATCTTGGGCAACATGAGCGACGACATAACAAGCTTTAGCTAACCATAGCATCGACAACTCGACTTTTATAATTCGGATGGCGAACCTAAAAACCGGTATGACTGCGTTAAGGACCGAGTTAACTGAGATGAGGAATGTCGCTTTTCCCACCTACACGCGAAGTATAGACTTGTTAGACCTAGGGATACAGTGGTATATTGATGCTTTAGATTATGCGCAGAACCTGGAATTCAACCGTATCTCACAGTTTCTCCAGTGGGGAACAGATGACATTATCCAGTCTACATATGCCCTGCCAAAATCATAATCATTTTCTTAATATAAGCCTCTCCGCGCGGTTGTGAGGATTTATCTATATATAGTATCTATCAACAATCATCAATTCATACGTCTCAGACTGGTCTGTTTTGTGTGACAATAGAATTTTCCGTTTGCAAAACAATAACCATTAATAAATGACGGTTTTTTATTGGATTAGTTCTTTATGTCTGTGTTGTTTGTATAGGTGTTTGGAGGATATCTGGATTGAAGGTTGTCGACGCCCGTGTTTTGAAGCCGTTTCGCTTGTTCTGCGAGAGTGAAGGCAAAATCGTGTTCAGCAGCGAGAACGTCATGTTTCTGCTTGTGGAGATTCCGCACCGAGCTGAGGTTCCCATGCACAGCCACCGCCACGAGCAGATGGGCGTGTGCCTAAAGGGCAGAGCTCACTCCGCACAGAAACCGAGAAAACCACAGTCACGGAAGGCATGTTCTACTGGTTCAAGCCCAACGAAAAACACAGCGTAGCCTCGTTGGCTGATGAGCCGAGCCTGTTCCTTGACGTTTTTAATCCGCCCCGTGAGGATTACCTTGAAAAAGCCAAAAGTGCCAAAGGCAACGCAATAATGTAACCGAATATTGTTCATATGCCGCTTTGTTGAAAAGTATTTAAGACTATCGCACAGTAATATCATTGAAAGATGTGTTTCGTGGAGATTTGTGTATGCCTTCATTGAAGAAAAAGAATATTAAAAAGAAGGAAAAACACGCCAAGAAAATTGGGAAATGATGCGGATTTCCTTCATTTCTTTTTTCGCCCGTGAGCACGTTTGTCTAGGGTTACAAATAAATTCCTGTTCAGGCATTCCACCGAGAACCTCGAGATCCATCCGTATTGCTGAAGGTTCCTTCTTCGAGTCCGCTAACTAAGGTTTTTCTGCAGGAGAGCCATACCATATTTTGTTGTTTACCCGAAACATTCGATCTTGTGTCTTAGCCTATTGGACGGTAGGAGGATTTGTGGCGTGATCCAAGCAGAAGGAAGGAATCCCGTATACGAGGCTCTTAAGGCTCACCGTGTGCTTAAGCTCATGGTAGCCAGGGAGGTTGAAAAGGAAAGAAAGGTTCAGCTTATTATGGAGTTATCGAAGGCTCTTGGTGTTCCAGTAAATTTCACAAGCATGACTGAGCCTAGATGGGCTGTCTGAGACTGGTCGCCACCAAGGCGTAATAGCGGTTGTTAAGTTATCCCAGATTCGGTCTTTGGGGGCAATCGTCGAAGGGATGAACGACGATTCATGCATGCTGCTTCTTGAACAAATTCAGGACCCTCAGAACCTCGGAGCCATACTCAGGACCGCTGAGTCAACAGTCGTTAGTGCCGTTGTAATCCCGAAGCGGAGGAGCGTTGAGTTGACTCCAACGGTTCACAGGGCTTCGATGGGTGGAAGTTTATATGTGCCTCTTTTCAGAGAGAACCTTCATTCTGTAACTAAACTGCTTCAAGAAAAGGGAATACGGGTCATCGGTGTAGACCCATCAGGGTTCGCTGAGTATTTTTCTGAGAACCTTAAGGGAGCGGTTGCCTTCGTGCTTGGTGGTGAGGACAGAGGTATCAGTCGTTCCCTTCTCGGGAAATGCGATAATGTTATCCGTATTCCCATGCGGGGCAGGATAGAGTCACTTAATGTCAGCGTGTCCACTGCCCTCATTCTGTACGAAAGGCTCAGACAACAAACTATTAAAGACGTAAACATAGAATCCCGTAAACAGTCCTAAACTCCGCTCTTGCATGTATAGACATCACTCATATGATATATGTGTGGTCTAGCGTACTGAAAGAAAGAAAAAAAGAACATTTGAATTTATGTGGGAATTTTTTATATTTAAATAATATGTGGAACCACTATATGACCGTGGATTCACTGCGTTTAGGATAATCTATTTTGCGTAACAACCAAGTTTTCCAATTAAAGAACAAACAGTAACCTATGAATTCATATGCTTGGTTTTTTTATTATTGTATGAGTTTTAGTATGTCTTGTTGTATGTATTTTATGAGGTCGCCGATTGTGCTTTTACTGAACAGTGTCACCGTGCAGCTCCGCGTTATGCCGATGACTATGCCCCGCCTCTGAGCCTCGAAAACCACGTACCAAATCTGCATATGCTTAAGGTAATCCCTGTACAAAGCCGTGTCCGCTATGCCCGGACCTGCGAGGCACAGCTTCTCGACGCCGGGAATGTCGACGTTGTCAAACCAAATCAGCTTCGTCGCAGCAGGATTCGACTCGTGCAGCTCCCGCAAAACCTCATTCGGAATGTTCACCTCAACAATCGCGCCGATCTGAATAAACAGGACTCGGCTGAGCTTGTTCGCGACGGTTCCCGTAAGCAGCTTCTTCACGCCACGGGCAACCGAAGGAGCCAAAACGATCAGAAATTTGCGCTTGTCGTAAGAAACGATCCAGAAAGGAGCCTCCTCAGTTCCCGGAGTCTCAACCAGCTCCCGCTTGTAGAAACTGGCACCAACAAAGTCCTTACTGAAAACCCCCGAAATGACCTCGCCCTCGACTTTCAGGTCAAGGATTTCGGTGACCAAAGATATCTCTTGACCCGACTCAATCCGGTAAGCCTCCTCCTCACGGAAGTTCTTTAGCTTCTGAACCAAAAACCCGAAGTCAACGTCCTCCGTAATCTCGAACACCTTAACAGGCAAAACCAACGCTTAACACCACAGGAAACAAACAACGAACGAACCTAAAAAACTAACACCCCACAAAAGCTCAAGACCAAAGACAAGGCTTAACGTTTACCTTGCCTTTCTTTCTTGGCGAGCTGAACCAGCGACTCCTTGAAGCACTTCGGGCACAAAGGAAGAGGAACCGTCTCCCAAGACCCATCGTCAAGCTGAAGCTTCATAACGTTCTCTTCAGACATGACCGCACCGCAACCCTCACAACGCCTTTTCTCAGTCAATGGGCATTCGCCCCGTCAAAGCTCTCCAGCTGACTCTTTAACTTTCCGAAGATTATCAATGTCGCTTCCAGCTTCGTCCCAAGGAGTCTCCATGACTAAAGGCACCTCCCTAAACCTACTGTGCAAAATAGCCCTGAAGCCTCTTTCGCCGATTTCGCCCAAGCCAATGTGCTGGTGACGGTCAACCCGCGAACCTAACCCGCCCAAAGAATCGTTCAGGTGAACGAGCTGAAGCTTGTCGAACCCGATAACCTCGTCGAACATGCGCAAGGTCTGATTGACAGCTTTTTCGCTGCGAAGGTCGTAGCCTGCAGCAAAACCGTGCGAAGTGTCGAAACAGACACCCACAGCCTCAGGACGAGCTAAGCTGTCGATTATGTATTTTATATCTTCGAACCGGTCGCCCATGCTGTTTCTTGTCCCAGCCGTGTTCTCAAGCAGCAACATGACCCCACATTCGCCAGACCTGAAAACCTCATTAACAGCGTCGACTATACGTTCAAAGCCCAACTTCTTCCCAGAACCCAAATGGCTGCCCAAATGCGTAACCAAGAAAGGAATCTCGAGACTCCTGCACCTGCCTAGCTCCTCCTTTAATGTCATAACGGACTTAACGTAAACGTCCCGCCTCGCGGAAGCTAAGTTCAGTAGGTAGGGGATATGCGCAAAAACAGGCTTCACGTCGAAACTGTTCACCTTGTCAACGAAAGCCTTGACCTCAGCTTCAGCCAAATACGCGGCAGCCCAAGCCCTGGGAGTCCGAGTGAACATCTGGAACGTGTTGCAGCCTATCTCCACTGCCCTGTCCACAGCCTCATCCAGTGTGCCAGCGATTGAAACATGAAACCCAACCTTCACAGATGATCCACCTTAAAGACTTAACTGATTCTTAGTTCTGTTAACTCTTTGGGATTGAACAAATTCAGCTAACGTGCTTTTTCCCCCAGTTTATGCCGTCCCAGACTCTTTCATGAACAAAATATGCTGCGCTTGTGTAGATGTTGCTGATTAACATGAACCAAAATGCAGTTTCAACCTTTCCAGAAAGAAGGTAAACCACAATAAAATCCAATACGATAATAATAACTCTATATGTAATTGCCTTAATCAATGATCTAGCCCAACGTTCCTTAAAATAATGCTTATCCATGACTCACACCTCTATACATAACCTCATATTTTTATTATCACTCAAAGTCTTAAATCCTTAAGAACGATTTTAGCCTTTACCATCGCCGATTGGTCATGCAACAAGTTTAATTTCCGACCCATCGTAATTTACTGTATACAAAAAGTGATTTATCTTGACTGAGGAAGTAACGAGCCAAATCGAAGAGTTCCTCGAATCCATCTACAGACTCCAAGAAAGAGACGGAGCAGCCCGAACAAGCAAACTCGTAAAAATGCTTCACATCGCACCCGGGATAGTCACAAACACGGTTGAACGCTTAGAAAAAAAGAGCTTAATCAAACACGAAGCCTACCAAGGTGTAAAACTCACCAAGGAAGGTCGAACTATTGCCCTCCAAGTTCTAAGAAACACCGATTATCCGAAAGGCTCCTTTCAGACGTGCTCAGGATGAAATGGGACCGAATCCACGACTGCCTGCCACCTTGAACACGGCGTAACCGAAGAAGTCGCCAGAAACATCGAGAAACTCCTCGAACAGCCCCCAACCTGCCCCCACGGAAACCCTATACCGACGCTGTCAGGCGGATCGCTGAAGAATCAACGGCACCGCTGTCAACCCTCAGTCCTCGGTGCAGAGGGAACCGTGACCCGCATCACCGACGAGAGACAAACAATGCTTGAGCACATTGAAAGGCTGGGGCTGAAACCAGGAGTTCACGTCAAGGTCGTCGATAGAAACCTCCGCAACGGCACCGTCACTTTTCAAACCAACGGAACTTACAAAAAGACAACCTCAAAGATCGCCTCAGCCATTCGAGTAAAAGTGAAAAAATCAGGAGTTGATTTTCATGCTCACGCAGGGGTGGAAAAATGGAACCACAAGACAGCGGATTAAAGACACCATTGACGACACTCAAGGCTGGAGAAACAGGCGTAATCGTCTCAATAACGCCGAACCCCAGGGGAAAAGGATTGGGACATGGCGAAGGCCACGGGTTCGTCAGAAGGCTCATGGACATGGGTCTGACTCCTGGAACACAAGTCGAAATCTCGAAGGCAGCGCCCTTCCACGGACCGATAGAGGTGATTGTCAGAGGGTCCAGGCTCGCGCTTGGAAGAGGCATGGCGGAAAAGATCCTCGTGGAGAAGACAAGTAGCAGCAAAGAAACTCACCATCGCGTTAGCTGGAAACGCAAATGTCGGCAAATCAGTCATCTTCAATCATTTAACAGGACTGCATCAGCACATTGGAAACTGGCCTGGCAAGACTGTTGAGAAGGCGGAAGGAACCCTTTATTTAGAGGGTTACCTGATCGATGTTATCGACCTTCCCTGGCATCTACTCGCTTTCAACTTTTTCTCTGGAGGAGCTGGGTCTACCAGGGAGTACATAGCCTTCGAATAGAGCCTGACCTTGTGATCAACGTTGTCGACGCCTCGGTTCTTGAAAGAAACCTCTTCTTCACTCTGCAGCTGATGGAACTGGAAGTTCCAATGGTCCTGGCGTTAAACCAGGTGGACATCGCCACCAAGAAAGGCATAGAGGTAGATTCCCAAAGACTCGCTGAAATTCTGGGCGTACCCGTTGTTCCAACAGTAGCCATCAAAGGCAACGGAGTCTACGGACTGCTGGAAAAGGCTGTTGAGACAATCGAGAAAGGTGAAGTAAAACCCACCCGGATCACGTACGGAAAAGAGATCGAGGAAAGGATCGAGAAGCTCGTTAATCTCGTTGAAGAATCAAAATTCAAGTATCCAGCCCGATGGACAGCCATCAAACTGCTGGAAGGCGACGAAGAAATCGAGAAGCAAATCCGCGAGAAAACCCCCGAAATCCTTGAAACCACAAAAAAACTAGCAACAGAAATTGAAAAATTCACCGACACACATGGAAACAGTGGTAGCCTCTGAAAGATACGAGACCGCCCGATGCATCGCGAGCCAAGTTCAGAAGATTCAGCCACATACAAAGCAGACCATAACTGAACGTATCCATGAACTCACGACCAAAAGCGTCTCAGGCTACCTCATAATGGCGGGCGTCCTGCTTCTTGTTTTCTGGTCCATTTTCGCCTTCGGAGGCTTTGTCTCCAGCTACTTCGGCAGCCTCCTTTACGGTTTGGAACCCATCTTCACAGCAGTTTTCGGAGAAGGCTTAGTTAAGGAGTCTGCTTTGGGGAGGAGTCATGGAAGGCGTCATAAGCTTCTGTCACCATTGCTATTCCGTACATTGTACCGTTTTATCTTGCACTTTACCTCCTTGAGGACTCAGGTTACCTCAGTCGAATCGCTTACCTCATGGATGCGGTGATGCACAAGATTGGGCTACATGGTAAAGCCTTCATCCCCGTGATGCTTGCTTTCGGCTGCAACGTCCCCGCGTGTTTAGCATGTAAGATAATGGAGACTGAACGGGAGCGGCTTCTAGCCATCTTCGTCGTTACTTTGGTGCCTTGCGCCGCCGTGACCGTTGTCGTGCTTGGCTTAGTCGGAAAATATGTCGGCTTCGGATGGGTGTTGATGCTTTACTTAGTAAATTTGGTCATTGTTATGATGCTTGGAAGGTTCGCGTTCAAGGCTTTTCCCGGCGAACCGACTGACCTCATAATGGAGATGAGTGAGTACCGGGTTCCCCACTTGAAGACGGCGTTGACTCAAACCTCGTTCAGGCTAGGCGAATACATCAAGATGGCTCTTCCGCTGATAATCGTAAGTACCCTCGCAATCAAGGCAGCGGACATTTTTGGCTTGTTGGGACCGATTGTTCAAGCCATGAGCCCCCTGACGGTGACATGGCTCGGGTTGAGGCCTGAGATGGGCATCGCCCTTTTCTTCGGCGTGATCAGGAAGGAGCTCCACGTTAATTATGCTTGCTACTTTGCTTGGGTCAAACCTTGCAGTTTTGATGCCTGTACAGATGGTTGTGTTCACCCTTGTGATCATGCTGTACATTCCATGTGTGGCTACTATTGCTACGCTCGTTAAAGAAATCGGCTGGAAGAAAGCGCTACTCATCACGGTGTTCGAGATACTCTTCGCGCTGTTGGTTGGCGGAGTAACATTCAGAATATTGTCCCTTCTTGGGTTGCCCTAGGTTCGACGAGGTAAATCTTAAAAATAACCTTTTTCACTAACAGATATTTATTGCCAAAAATAGTTAGAACGCTGAAAGGTTTTCTTGGGATTGGTAAGATTGGATTTTTGTATCCGAACGTTAACTTTTGCGACTACGATAGATGGTGAATCTCTGGAAAGAAGCGGATTTACCGATTAGGCCCAGAGGAAGAGACAGCAAAGCATCTATAGAAGCACAAATGAGAATGTGCCCTGAGTTTTTCATCGGAGCCTTCACGGATGCTCATCTCGTAGGAACCGTCATCGCGAGCAGCGACGGGCGGAAAGGCTGGATAAACCGCTTGGCCGTTCACCCAAAGCATAGGAGACAAGGCGTCGCCAAGGCTTTGATCGCTGAAGCGGAGAAGGTTTTGCGCAAAAATGGCGTCAAAATCTTCAGTGCCTTAATCATGGACCACAACAGGGTATCTAAAGAGCTGTTCAAAAAACTTGGCTATGAAGAGTGAGAAGGCATAAAATACTTCAGCAAGCGGGAAAGCGAGGAGGCCTAGGTTACTTTACGTTCGCCCTGTAGTTTTCGATGATTCGTCTTTTGATTTTTGAGGAGCTAACAAGGTCCCTTTCGGTGAACTGGCTGACCCTCAAGACTTTGATGCCGAGTCCTTTTTCAGCTAAAAGCTTCTGAGGTCTTTCTCTATTCTTTCCTCGTCGTAACCGAGTGCGACGATGTCGGGCTTCACTTTTTCTATGACCCTAAGCATGTCCATGTCTTCGTAGCCGAGGATTGCCTCGTCAACTACCTTTAGGGATTCGACAACTGCCCTCCGCTGGTCCTCGGAGATAATGGGCTTCGCGCCCTTGAACTTTTCAACCGTCCTGTCCTTGGCGACGATGACGACTAGCTTCGCGTTTTCGCCCCCCGCCTTCTTCGCCTCAGACAAATAGTACACGTGCCCATAATGTAGCAGGTCGAAAGCCCCCGAGGCCAAGACCACCTTTTCCTTCTTTTTTTCAGCCATCTTCGCCGTTCACCTACCACGAAAACTCCACATAGCCCAACATCCGCAAAGCATCCAGCAGCCCCTCGCAGTACGCAACCGAAGCCAAGCTCGTCTCAAACCTTTTATTCGCAAAATAATACTTCGCGTCCTCAAGATATCTCTTCGCCTCGTCAATGACTGTTTTGACCTTATCAATGTTGAGACGCCTTTCACCGTTGACTGTCTTAAGCTCGGTCAAGGCATGTTCAGCCTTCAAAATATATTTGGCAGCAAGCTCCTTCGAACTCATCAATGTTACCCAACCAACTCGTTCACGTGTTCAGGTGCACCCGCAAGACTAATGAGAGACTCAGCCTCCATGAAGTGAAGCCTAGGTGCAGGAAAGACAAGGATGTGCGGCGGACTGCCAAAATCGAAGCCTAAAAGAGCCTTTATCCTGTCAGCCTTCACGACTTCATCTTTAGCTCCAACTCGGGCTAAGCCAACAGCGATGTTGTCCAAGGTTATGGCGTGCTTTTGTTTCTTCTTTTCTATTGACAATAAAATATCAAGGGCTTCCCTGACAGTCATGAAAAGTCTTTTTTTCGGCTTTAACGTCCAGAAAACAGAGGGTATGTAGGTCTCGAGCCCTGTTCTCTCCGACCACGTTGTAAGGGGTCTCAGAAACCACGCCCCCTTCAGGTAACGGAACTGTTACGCTTCTCCCAAACCTGTAGTTCTGAAGCCCAGAATCACCCATCGCCGCTGAAACGATTGAGGTGCCATGCACAACACTTGTCTTTATCCCGCGCTTCTCCGCCCGAACCCTCAGATCAACATGAGTAGTCGCAATCAAAGGGTCGCCCGAAACCAGAAAAACAACCTTCATGTTCGCAGCTTTATGCAAGATAAGTTCTCCGTTCTCTTCTTCAAGTGTTTTCCTTGTAACAATTGTGACCTTCCTTCCGACCTTTTTCTCCAATCTTTCCAATGAAAGACCACCCATCAAACTCGTATAGAACTCAGCGAAAACATAATCCGCCAACTTAGCCTCCTTCAGTCCACGAAGAGACACATCGTTCTCGTCGAAAAGTCCTAACCCAACGAAGACAAGCTCACCCAAACCTTTACACCACCAGCTAAAGAACCACTTTTAAGCCTATTATCGTTGTAAGATTGAAAGAAAAGGTTATTAGTAATTTCCATAAGTAACCTATTCAGCGACGTAAAATTGGGCCCGTAGCTTAGCCAGGTAGAGCGGCGGACCAGAACACGATAATAAGCTGGGCTGAGGCTCTTACGCGCTAAGCCATTGTCCGCGGAGTTACCCGTAGGTCGAGGGTTCAATTCCCTCCGGGCCCGCCACCTGTGAACGCATGCCATAACGCTTTAATCTTGTTCGGCTTCCATTATTCAAGCGGTGAAACCTTTGAAGAGCACACCTATCGGTCTTGTCATGTTTAATGACGAAAGGGAACATGTCTGGAAGGCAAATACCCAAGAATGCATTAAGGTTGTTAAGGGTTGGGCTGAAATCATCAGAAAAGAAGCAAAAAACGTCGACGGCACCTCTCCGGAAGTCGTCATGGGCTCAGAAATCATAACCTCAGTCAGGTCCGCTCAGAAGGTCGGTGAAGAACTGTCGAGGGCAAACTGCAAGCAGGTGATTCTGTGTTATTACGTGTGGAATTTCCCGTTCTTTGTGTGGCCCTTCATCAACAGCCTAGGTCGAAACAAACCAATCCTGTGCCTTTCGAACAACAGCGGAAAGTTCCCCGGAAACGTCGGGTTACTCGCCACGGACGGAGGCTTCGCGTCAAGCTGGAATTAAGACTCAACGGATTGTTGGCGGAATGGACGACCCTGAGACACAAGCCAAAGTAGTTGACTGGGTTTACGCGTCCCAAGCCTATTCGACTATCCAAAACGAGGTTTACGGCATGTACGGAGGCCACTCGATGGGCATGGAAACAGGATACTTCCACCTCGTCCCGACAATCAAAACGTTCGGCGTCACGGTCCGCCAGATTGACCAGCTTTTACTCGTTAAGAAGATGGAAGAGGTTGACCCGAAACAAGTAGAAAAGGGACTGAAATGGTTCGAACATCTTCTGGGTCCACGCTTAAAGTACGACGGGAAAATGCTTACCCCAGAAACCCTGAAGACCCAGATTAAGCTCTACTTATCCATGAAGATGGTTAACGAAGAGAAAGGATTCGACTTCTGCGGGCTGAAAGGGCAGCGTGAACTAACGGAGTACGTGTGTCTCGGCGACGTTCCCGAGATGCTTATGAACGACCCCTACGACTGGAACGGAACGAAAGAAACAACCGTCTGCGCAACCGAAGCTGACTCACTCGCAGCCGTCACAATGCAGCTCCTCAAGTACATCACCGGAGGCTTGCCCGTGCTTTTCATGGACGTCCGACTGTACCATCCCGACAAGGACATGTGGGACTTCTGCAACTCGGGAAACCACGCGAGCTGGTACGCGGCGCGAAGTACAAGTCCCGAAGAGAACTTCAAAAAGGTAACCTTTCACCCAGCCCTGGAATACTATTTCAAAGCAGGCGGAGCCTCAGTCGAGTTTGACGCTGCAGCTGGCGAATTAACCTTTGCACGCCTCGGGCTCTGGGACGACAAGTTCTACATGGTCATCGTTTCAGGCGAAGCCCTCGACCTGCCACCCAAGGAAAGAAAGGCAATAAACGAGGAAACCAACCCAACTTGGCCACACGTCCACGCAAGGCTGCACTGCGGGTTCGACGAGTTCACAAAGCTGTTCCCCAGCAACCACATACTAGCGGTTTCAGGCAACCACCTCCGCAAACTCGAGTACCTATGCGAAATCAGTGGCGTAGAACCCGTCATACTCGGTCCGGAAGCGAACAAAAGGATTCCGCCGATATGGGAAAAAATCGGGAAACCATAGAAGTCTTACATTGCCTTACATGCTTTTTTTGGGGGACATTCTTCTATAGGCATTATCTTAAGTGATTGATTGCCCTAAAAAAGACCTTTTTTTCATTTATGTTTTTATAAACCAAATGGGGATAGACGATTAGCCAACCGATTTTAGAGGTTGGCATTTTGGGCAGATGTATGTGGAGGTGCTTCCCGTCCTGATTTTTTGTATTGTCGTCTGACACATTGGGCAAGGCTTGCCTTCCCTGTAGCCCACTTGGAACTCGTTTCCGCCGAACCTTCCGTTCCGCCCGTAGAAGTCTTTCTCGTAAGCCAAGCCACCGAGTTGGACGCTTCGGTTCAGTACCCGTTTTATGGCGCTGTACAAACTTTCCTTTTCTTCTTTTGTTAATGTTGAAATTTGGCGGTCAGGATGCAGCCCAGCTTCGAAAAGCGTGTCCTGCGCGTAGACGTTTCCGATGCCTGCGACGTTCTTCTGGTCCAAGATGAAACTTTTTAGCCTTGTCCTTCTCTTGGACATCAACAGATTGTCGAATTTTTCGAACGTGAAACCGTCGTCGAAGGGGTCAACGCCAAGCTTGGCTGTCATCTTGTGTTTTGCGGCGTCTTTTTCTGCGACAAGATGGACATACCCGAACCACGAGAAGAAAATCGTGAAGCCGCTTCCGTCAGTAAACGTCAGTCTGAATTGGTAACGTTCAGGAAGCTTCTGCCCCTTCGTGTAGTAGAGGAGTTCGCCGTACATTCCGAGATTAATGAGCAAAAAATACGCGGGTTTAAGCTTCATGAATATCCACTTGCCCCTGCCTGTAACGTTGCTGACGGTTTTGCCCTTAACCGCCTCGACAAAGTCCTCCACAGCCACATTAAGGTTCTTCGGCTGCCTCGACTCAACTTCAGCGACCCGTTTTCCAGAAAGCTCCCTGTCCATCTGAGTCTGCAATGACCTTAATCTCGGGAAGTTCAGGCATGCCAAAACACACTCTTGCCAAAAAGAAATGGCGTAGTTACTTTTGGGTTGTTAACCTCTTGCCTACTGCCTTTAGCATGTCAAGCTTATGTTCCTTCGACATTCTAGTTACGGGAACAAGGTCAAAAATCGTGAATTGTAGCCACCACAGATAATTTTCCAGATTATGCAGGGCGTTCACTGCTCCTCCGCCCGACCCTCCAGCTGCTGCTATTCCGACTGCAAGTTTTCCTTTCAGGAGAGTGGCTTCACGATTGAAAATTTCGCATCTGCGCCATCTGTCAAGAAACCGTTTAGCGGACTCACTTAGGTCGCCAAAATAGACAGGTGTGCTAAACACTAATGCATCTGCCTTGTTGATTTTTTCTCTTAGGTTTTGGAAGTCGTCTTGTATCATGCATTTTCCTTCAGTTTGGCACGTTCCCCATCCTCGATCGTGAGCCATGCAGGAATCAATTTTCAACTTGTTCAAGTGTTCTAATTCTGTTTCAGCGCCTTTACTTTTGGCCCCCTCTAAGACAGCTTTAGCCAGTTGGCACGTCAACCCATCCACGTTTGGGCTTGACTGGACCGCAACTACTTTCAACAATTCACGCTCCTACCCTACAATTATAATGTCAAAAGATGATATATTTTTTCTTGGATACTGCACGTTTTCGTTGAGTTTTATTTTTAATATATATCCTCAATCCTTTGCTTTCAGCAATAACAGTGAATCCTCCCATCCATCAGGCGTCGAGAACGATTTTTATCACCTTGGTTGTGAAACTGCCCATTGGAGTTGATTCGCCGTTTCTTGGGTCAATCCAGAAGGCTTCAGCCTTGTTTCCCGCCGTAACCTTTCCCATGTCGACTTTGAACGAGGCTTTGTAGGCAAAATATGCGATTACCCATTTTCCGTCCTTATGGCGTGCAGCGAGGTTCAGCAGTCTACCATCGGTTTGTCCGCCACTTGCAAGGATTGTTTGGTCAGGGAAAAGGTTCCACCATTCTTCAAGGTCAAGGAAAAATTTCTTTAGGATGCCCATCTGTTTTGCGCCGGGCGCATCCAAAGCCTCCTTCCACGTTGGGAGCATTCGCCAGCTGTCGTTGTGCCCGTAGCTGTGGTGTGCGCCAGCCAAATACGAATAGTAGGCTTGTCTGCGAACCCACAACGGTGTAACGTCGAACCCGTACTCTGTGCCCTGCTCGTAGGCGCCCTCTGCCATAACCACGGGCTTCACGGGCTTCAGACCGTAGTCGTGGGTGATCATGGAATACATTAATTCGACGTACCCCCAAGGTTGCATCGAATTGAAAGCCAGCCAGCCCTCATCATGCAGGTAGGTGCTAGATGAAGTCGGCGAAGGGTCAGGATGAACGGTAATCAAGTGGAAACCTTTGTCGCTCTGCTGAAGCCCCGCAGCTCATCTCCCTCATAAGCGGAGTGTACTCGGGTTCAGCTCGGGGATACATCGACCAAATCAGGTTCGGCACATCTCTGTACCGTTCAGCAATCCATCGTGCCCACGTTCGAGCGTTTTTTTCGTTTACGTGGTTGCCCATCGTTTGATGGTAAATCCCAGCCACGAGAATTAGCCCTTTTTTGTGGGCAACTTGAACCACGGAGTCCACGTGCTCGAAAAATGCTTCGTTCGGCGTTGCAGGGTCATCGTTATTCCACGGAGTCTCGCCATAGACGTTGGGTTTGGTGCCGTCGCCTACGCCTAGTAACATTGCTTGGACGAAGCTAAATCCATTCTTCTTCGTCTTTTCGAGGATCAACTCAGCCTCTGCCAACGGGTGCTCCCTAAAGATTTGCCACTGCGTGGTGCCTAGCCAGAAGACGGGTCTGCCTCCAGAATCAACAAAATATCTGCCATTCTCACTTACCTTAATGGAACTTGACCGACTATTTTTCGTTTTAATTGTTGTTTTCAAACGCTTTTCACCCTTAACTGAACCTCGTTTCTGTTTCCGTTGTGCTTGCTCACTGTTCATGTAATCTCAGCGAATGTCAAGTGAAAATTGTGGGATGAATATTTAAGTCTCAGACGACAAACCTCTTCAATTAATGCTTACGGAAGATGTAAACCCATAAGCAACATGCATACAAGTATGAATCATTGAACATTAATAGACATGTGATGAGGAACTTTTTAACATGAAGTACCGAATTTTAGGTAGAACAGGATTTAAGGTCTCGGAACTGGGGCTGGGGGGACACGAATACGCCCGTTTCCTTAATCCCTACCATTTTCCAGAAAAAAAACCCGAAGAACCCCTAGAGCACGATGAACTAATAAATACCCAATCGTCGAGGACCAAGCTCATCGAATGCGCCATCAACGCGGGAGTAAACTATTTCGATACTGGTCTGATCGAAGAGTGCCAATCATTGGGTTTAAGCCTAAAAACTCTTGGTAGAAGAAACGAAGTTCACATAGCCGCCGAGACGATGAGTCCCGTTGCCAGACTGAAGACTGTCTCAAGAGCCAGATGGAGAGACACGATAATGGAAGGAGTTGACGAGAGACTCAAGGTTCTCGGAACCAAACACATTGACGTTTTCAACGTTCATGAGGTGTCAGGTGGGTATTCGCGAGAAAGGTTCGAATTCGTCGTTGACGTGCTGAAAGAAATTAGAAGCCAAGGAAAAATCCGAGCCATCGGCATCGCTGACCACCAGCCGAGTTTCGTCGCTGAGTTGGTGCGGAAGTTCGACTGCTTCGACTCCGTCATGATTCCATACAACTTCCACCGCCAAGAAGCCAAAATCCTCTTTCCCCTCTGCAAAGCGTTGGATGTCGGCATAGTTGTCATGAAACCCTTCTGTTGGCCATATTACGGGATAGCCTTTACGAACTTTTGCCCAGAAGGTTATGAGACACGGGATTTTTCGCCTGCCCAGATGGCCTTAAGGTGGATACTGAAGTCTCCTGAAGTAAGCACGATTGTGCCCGGAACCAACACGATGGCTGAACTCGAAGAAAACATTGGTGCCGTTTCGAAAGAAGGCGAGGTAGACGACGGAATACTCAGAAAATGCCTTGAAATCGCTGAAAGCCTAGGAGGCAAAGAAAAATTAAAAACATTAAACAAAAAAGGGGACATAGCCCGCACTCGAGCCTACATTCGGGGGTACGCCAAAAAGGCGCTTGAAGGCTGGGCAGATTACTAGAAAAACAAGCGCGCAATCTGGACATTTTTGGGCTCATATTTGTTAAGGTCAGCTTCTACGAAGGCGAATAAGCCGGTCAACCCAAAACTTTACCTGAATCGTCAGCTAAAGTTAACCTTTACGCTTAATTGTGCCATGATGTTCTGGAAAACGATAAATGAATTCAATCCAATTATTCTTATGAAACGAAAGGAGAAATGTGGTTTGCAGGTTACGTGTGTCGGCATTCTCGTAGTAGATATCATCGCAGCGAATTTGCCAAAAGTCTCAGAGCCGGGCGAGCTCACGTTTTCACCTCAAGGAATCGAGGTGCACATGGGCGGGCATTCGGGGAACGTTTCGGTCAACCTGAGGAAGCTCGGTTTACACGAGGGCGAGGTTAGCTGCGTCAGTGTAGTCGGGGACGATGTGTTCGGAGATTTTTTAGAGAACCTACTGAAAAAACATGGAATAGTCACACATCTACAGAGAGTTAAGGAAGCGGGCACGTCAAAAACTATTGTGCTTGTGGTAACAGGCGAGGACAGACGGTTCCACACAGACATCGGAGCCAACTGGCATCTCAGCACAGACCACGTTCTTTCCGTCTTTGAAAAAGAGAAACCAGCATTATTATACGTGGGCGGAGTCGGCATCACAGGAAAATTCGACGAGAAGCTGCCAATGGTTCTGGAGAAAGCCAAAGATTACGGGTGCTTAACTTTTGTGGACGCAGTGAAACCGTACAAGCGAGATTGGGACCTGATTTTTCCATCTTTCAAGTTTATGGATATTTTTCACTGCAACCAAGACGAAGCCAAAGGCATAACAGGAATGGATGACCCCCACGAAGCAGCGAAGGCTTTAAACCGCAAGGGCATTCAGCTCGTAGTCATAAGCATGGGCGAAAAAGGGCTCATCGCCGAAACTCGGAATACTTTTTTTGAAATGCCAACCTTCAAAGTGCCGGTGGTGGACCCTACGGGTGCAGGAGACGCCCTCTGCTCAGGCATGATAAAAGGACTGATTAAGGCAATGAGTAAAAAAAGGCGCGAGTTATCCGACTTTTCAGTCGAAGAGTTAATCCAGATTTTGTTGGAAGGCGAAGCTGCTGGAGCATCGTGCGTCACGATGGTCGGAACAACGACTGCGGTGACTGAATCCAACGTGAAAAAGCTTCTCGAAGAACAAGGACTAGGAATCAGAAAGCAAGTGAAAATCCAAAAAATCGTGGAAAAGGCATAAAGCTGCAGACAAACGTAGTCATTTGAAAAATAAATCTGCGCAATCAAGGAGAAACAAACCGTTTCATGGGTCAACAAACAAAAACAAAGGCTTATGCCCTAAAAGTACCGAAAAAACAAGGCGAAAAAGCCATCCGCCTAGTTGCCAGTTTGGGCTTACTTGATAAAAACCTTAAAATCATTCTTGAAAATGGTTCTCTGCTTATTCCCGTGGTCAAGAAACTTGATTCTGGGCATGTCGAAGAAATTAGGAAGGATTTTGTTGCCTTAGAAATTGTCGTCCACGAGTTCGTCGTTCAAGATAAGCGCTCAAAAAGTGCCCTTGACGTTGCTGCTGAACGGTTGCCTCCCAATCTTCGGGCAAGTTTCCCTCACGCCATAGACTTTGTGGGCGAAATAGCCGTCGTGGAAATCCCCGCTGAGCTGGCTGAACACAAAACCGTTGTCGGCGAAGCAATCCTCGAAGTCCACAAAAACATTCAGACGGTGCTGGCAAAGTCTAGCGCTGTGGAAGGAATATGCCGATTAAGGGAATACGAAGTCATCGCAGGATTACCTAACACAGAAACTGTTCACAAGGAGCACGGGTGCAGGTATTTTGTTGATTTAAGTAAAGTTTACTTTTCGCCAAGGCTTTCTCACGAGCATCAAAGGGTCGCCTTGCAGGTTAAAGAAAACGAAACCGTAATCGACATGTTCGCAGGGGTTGGACCATTTTCCGTATTAATAGCCAAACTATGCAATGATGTTAAGGTTTATGCGGTTGACGTGAATCCAGACGCAGTTCGATATTTGGAAAAGAACGTGACTGCTAACAGCGTTCTGGGAAAAGTTGTGCCCGTTCTTGGCGATGTAAGAAAGGTCGTAAAAGGGAAGATACGTGGGACCACTGACCGCGTAATTATGAATCTTCCAGAAAGAGCCTGAGGAGTACGTGGACATTGCTTGTGAGGTTTTGAAGCCTGAAGGCGGAATCATCCACTATTACGAGTTTTCAGAAGGAGCGAACGCGATGAAGGCAGCGAAAAGACATTTGACCGAGGCTATAAGTAAAACTGGTCGCAACATTAGCGGATATCTGTCAGTAAAAACCGTACGAGAGGTCGCTCCGTTCAAGTGGCATGTTGTCGTTGACGCAACCGTCTATTGAGAAGTTCTTGTTCTATTCTGGAACGTTCACGGTCAACGTTATCTTGACTTTTTGGTCTGGGTTCATGAGCTTTTCGACAAGCTTTCTGGATAGGTCCTGTGCGGCTTTGTCGGCTTTAACAGCCAACGTTCGGCTGCACATGTAGCTGCTTTTCCTCACAACCATGTCTGTCGGATGATTAAACAGAAAGCCCACATCGCCGTTGGCTGTAACGGTTTCCTTTACTTCTCCAGCTTCGATTGTAACTGTAATCTTCGCTTTTGGGGTTCTCGCTGCTTCTTTGAAGTCTCGGCTTAGGTCCACAAGGCTTTTGTCAGCCTTCACCGCGATTATGCAGTCTCCCTTCTTTGTCAGATGCGAGTCTTTGGTTACCTCTAAAGTTGTTCTGTGGGTCGCTTGGACGAGACTGTGCCCGTACGCCGTAACCACTTCAGTTATTTCCACTACCCACCACCAGCGATTCCAAGCTGAAATCTTATGTGCGGAAATTTTAATAGTTTACCTAAGCGTAGAATAACCTTGGAAGTTCGTTGCATGATTTCAGAAGGCATTTTTAGGGCGTATGACATCCGAGGCGTCTACGGAAAAGAAATCACAGAAAACACCGTTCAAACAATCGGCAGGGCACTCGCAGCATACGTTGGCGGCAAACAAAAAACGATGCTCGTAGGTAAAGACGTCAGGATGAGCAGCAACCCTTTAGGCAAAGCTGTTTCCGAAGGAATGCTTTCTGGTGGACTCAACGTTGAAGACATCGGGACGGTGACAACTCCACTGCTTAACTGGGCTTCAGTGCACTATGAAAAGGATGGCGGCGTCATGGTTACTGCTTCCCACAACCCGCCTGAGTGGAACGGGCTTAAAATCTGGGCGGGAAACAGCTTCATAAGCATGGGCATGGGCATGGAAGCCCTGAGAGACCTAGCAGTCAAAGGCAAATTTTCATATTCATCCCGCGGACATCTCTCAAAGTATGCCAACGCAATCAGAGACTATGAGAGCTATGTCTCAGAAAAAGTGGAAATCAAGAAAGATCTGAGCATCATTGCTGACCCTGGAAACGGCTCATGCTCCCTGCTGACGCCAAGCCTTTTCCAGAAAACAGGGATAAACGTGGATGTCATTAACGGTGAACCTGACGGAACCTTTCCGGTTCATTCACCGGAGCCGAACGAGGAAACTCTGTCTGAGGTCAAGCGGCTGGTTTACAAGAAGAAGTCTAACTTTGGCGTAGGCTTCGACGGGGACGGTGACCGAGCAGTGTTCGTAGACGACAAGGGGGGCATGGTTTCAAGCACAGACATATTTCTACTACTTACAGAACACTACCTTGAAAGGCGGAAAGGCGCCGCCATCGTGTACGAGGTTAGCTGTTCGTTGGCTGTAGAGGAAACAATCGAAGCCTACGGCGGTAAGCCCGTGCTCAGCCGGGTTGGGCATACTTATATTGCGGATAAGATGCTTAAGGAGAAGGCTGTGTTTGGCGGAGAAACAAGCGGTCACTTCTATTTTATGGATGTTTACGGCTTCGACGACGCCATGTTCACGTGTCTCAAGGTTGCCGAGGTTCTTTCGAAAAGAGAACAGAAATTCTCGGAGATCGTGGACTCTCTGCCCAAGTATCCTAGGATTCCTGGTAAAAGTTACGAGTGCGCTGAAGAAAAGAAGTTTCTGATAGTCGAGAAACTGGCTAAAGAATTTATGAGTATGGGTTATGAAACGGTTACCATTGACGGGGTCAAAGTCATTGAAGATGAAGGCTGGTTCCTCATAAGACCCTCCAACACGCAATCGCTGGTCAGACTGACAGTTGAAGCGAAAACCCAAGAAACTTTACAAAAATTGGCAAATTTCGCTGAAAAGAAAATAATTGACACAATAAAAAAGCCTGAGTAGATTCTTAATTAATTTATGTAGAACCTTAACAGCGCTGCTATACCTCCGAGCGAGTTGAGTTTTGTTCCTGCCTCGTGCTCGGTGCTGATTATGATGACTCTTCCCCCTTTGTTCTCAACCTCCCGCATCAGCTTTTCGAGAACTTGCCTTTCCTCGTCTGAAGCTTCTCTCAACTTAACATCCGCAAGCAACAATCTGTCCACAGCGCCAAGGCTGTTGGCTTTTTCGACTTCCGCAGACCCGTATGTGACATTTACATTTTCCTTTCCAAGCCTTTCCAGAACCTCCTCCACGACTTCAGATTCATCAGCGATACGGACATGCTTTAGGGCTTTACCTAATACTCCTGACCGTAAAGCCTCGTTGATTCCCGACTTGCCTGTGCTGTTGACGCTCTTCACGTCGACCACTGCTTTGCGGAGTTCAGGCTTGTTGTCTTCCAAGAACTTGATGAACTGGTTCTTGACGAAACCTACCCCGAGCACAACAATCGACATTTTGTGTTCAGATATAAGGGGTTCGAGGACTTTAGATGCGGATTTAAAGAGTTCCTGAAGGGTCCTCGTCCTTTCATCCGCCATGCGTTTTCCGGGTAGACTGATGGTTTCCTCTGCTTTTGTGTCGAATCCGAAGCCTCTTAAAACTGCGACGCAGTATCCCTCGTCGTCGACAACTATTACGGCGATCGGTGGAGCCCCAGTTTCAGTTGCCCTTTTAAGCTGGTCGAGCTCGTACTTCATCCATTTGTCCTTAACAATCGTTAAAGGCTTGTTCAAAGTCACGTTCAAAGTGTGATGAGAACCTGGTCCAACGTCTTCAGGAGCTTCGCAGATGATTCCGTGAACCCGCAGCCGATTTAGGTAACGGTCCCATGACACGTCTTCTATGGAGACGCCGAGAAAAACTGTAATTCGTTTTCCCTTCTCGGGTTTGTCGTAGCGGTCTCCGAACCTAACCTCCCTAGTGGTGTGGGCGTAGACTCTGTCGCCCTTTTTGATGACATTGTACAGAACCCAAAAGTCATCAAGCACCTCAGGAAGCACCGCAACCGTGCCATGTTTAACATCGCTACGAAGAATCCTCATCGTTACAGCAACCTTCACACATTTAAGGAGCAAAACACTACACTCCTTTTTTAAACATTAGACACTGTTAAACCTATCGAATAGCAAAATCCGCGAAGAAAACTCCAATTCGCCAATAATATAACATCGAAAAATTTATAATAGGGAAAATGTAGAGGATAAATCTCCGGGAAGCTCAACCTGTCTAAATATACCCCCTTCTCATCTCCCCGGCAGCTTGGGTTTCCCGGTATTCGTTTGTACGTCTAGATTTTTGGTCGTGTGAGACAAAATTAATCGTTTTGGGGAGTTGCTTCTTTCCAACCAGTCTAAACGGATTCGTTTGCTGGTTTTTTGGTTTGAGGTTTTCTTTTTAGGCGGGTTCCGCAGATTTCGCAGTCTCTGTGTTTGTAGTCCGACGGGTATTTCCGTCGGCACGCTGGGCAATACAGCAACCAGTGTAGCTGATATCGTATGCCGAAGGTTGCTAACGAGGTGAAGTTGACGCCGATTTTTGTTGCCATGTTCTGGATGGAGTAATCGTCAGTAACAATCGTTGGCGAACGGTCTTCGTCTTTGAGCTGAGCCGCTAAGGCGATTACGTGCATATCCGCTTCTGAAAGGTAACGCATGTCCCCAATCTCCTTCGAAGCTTCTCTAACCGCATCTAAGTAATGGGCATCGGGTGAAAGAATCCTAAGTTTCCCAGATTCAACGGCTGCTTGAAACCTGACTTTAATTAAATCGGCTTTAGTAAGTTCGTGTTCCACCTCTGGCACCGAGTAAAGGTCGCAGACAACTGCAGACGGGTTAAAGCCAGCGATAAAAGCTGAAGTGTCTAGGACGAGGGTTCTTCGGCTACCCATTCTCGTAGCCTTCCTCTCTCGAAAAAAGCAGCCTAGCCTTCAAACGCTGGTAGAAGTGGCCATCAAACCTTATGAAGGAAGACTCGTACTCTGACTTCTTTACGAGAATCGAGTGCGTTTTTGGATTCATGGGTTTCTGGTAGTCGCCATCAATTACAACCCTTGCCACCTTAGGATCAAGCAGCTCCACAGTCACCTGCGAACCTAAAGAAAAGACGATTGAACGCATGAACGTGATTGGGCAGACAGGGGTCAAAACGAAAGCTTCGAGCTCAGGGTCAAGAATGGGACCTCCCGCGGAAAACGTGTATCCCGTGGACCCAACTTGGGACGATATGATGACTCCGTCGGCTCGGCAGTCCGCTACAGGCTTGTTGTCTTTCCATATTCTGACGTGAAGCAGCTTCGCCAAGTAACGGGATGTGATGAAAACTTCGTTCAGCGCATCTGGGAGCCTAGTTTCGCCTATGTAGGAGACGAGCTTGCTGTAATGCTCAACCGTGTAGTTTCCTTTTAGGTATCTCTCTACCGCGTCAAGCGCCCTTTCAGGCGGGATTTCGGTGAGAAACCCGCGGACACCCATGTCGATGGCTAAAATTGGAGGTTCAGGCTTCGGAAGTCTGAGGCACGTTCTCAGTATGGTGCCATCTCCGCCAATCGTGACTATCAGGTTTGCCTTCATATCTTTAATTGGAGTTGAGTTTTCAGCCCAGTTCAGGCGTTTCGCTAGGTTTGGTTCCACGAGGACGTTGAATCCTTCGTTTTTGAATTTGACTGCTAGCTCAGACGCGAGGGTTACTGCTTCTTTGCGGTCTGTTCGGGCTACTATGCCAATGTTTTTTGTCAATTTTGTATGCGCCTCGAGATTGGTGGGCGGAAACTTATTATAGTAATTAAGCCTTCGTATGTAAAAGATTATGGTTTTACTTTACTTTGAGGACGAAGGTTATGAGCAGACCTGTGGAAGTTGGAAGCCTGAAAACTGGAAGTTACGTTATTGTCGATGACATAGCGTGCCGAATAGTGGAAGTTACAAAGTCGAAACCCGGAAAACACGGCGCAGCGAAAGCGCGCGTAGTGGCAATCGGAGTCTTCGATAGTCTCAAACGCAGCTTCGTTAAGCCCGTGGATGCCAAGGTTGACATGCCCATGATCGAAAAAAAGACGGGTCAGCTGATTGCCATTCTTCCCAATGCCCTGCAGATAATGGACATGGAGACGTACGAAATTTTTGAGACTCCACTCCCGGACGACGAAGACCTTAAACCCCGCATAACCGAAGGTGTAGAGGTCGAGTACTGGAGCATCCTAGGCAAAAACAGAGTCATGCGTGTAAAGTAAAAGAATCTTGTGGGTTTCAACTAATCTTTGTTAGTAGTTCTTTTATTGTTTTCTCGATTGCTGCCAACGATTTTTCGATATCTTCCTTTTCGATACCTCGGTACGTAACCATTCTAACCCTTGTTTTGCTCATATTTCCAGCGAGGACGCCGTGTCCCTTCAGCTGCTTCACGAAAACGTCGGCTTTGATCCCCAAACCATCTACATCGAACATGGCCATGTTGGTCTGAACAGTCTTCATGTCCACCTTGACTCCTTCAATTTTCGATAATCCCTCAGCCAGCAAACGGGCATTGCAGTGATCATCCTCTAATCGATTTATCATCTTTTCCAGCGCGATAATGCCTGGAGTCTGCTATGACGCCCGCTTGCCGCATTCCTCCGCCTAAAATTTTTCTGGCTCTTCGGGCTTTCTGGATGTGTTCTTCGGTGCCTACTACAATGGAGCCTATGGGGCAGCTTAGCCCTTTCGAGAGGCAGAACATCAGGTTGTCAACGTGTCTCGTGAACTGTTGCACATCAACCTTCAAGGCAACCGCAGCGTTGAAAATTCGGGCTCCGTCCATGTAAAGTCTCAGCTTATGCTTCTTTGCGACCCTGCTTATCGCTTCAATCTGAGACGGGGTGACGATTGTACCTCCAGCCCTGTTATGCGTGTTCTCTATACAAATAAGCGTCGTCCTCAGCTGAATGCAAGCCCTTTGGTCTAATCACAGCCTCAATGTTCAAAGGGTCAAGGACGCCCATTGTTCCCTTAACTGGTAAAGGCAAAACTCCTGCGATGGCTGAGATTCCGCCTAGCTCATACCAGTAGATGTGCGAGTCTGCTTCCAGTATTGCGCTGTCTCCCCGTTTCGTGTTGCACATCACGGAGACAAGGTTCGCCATCGTCCCGCTTGGCACAAGCATGGCTGCTTCCTTACCCATTTTTTTTGCTGCCATTTCTTCGAGCTGGTTAACCGTCGGGTCCTCACCATAAACGTCGTCGCCGAGCTCCGCGTGCCTTATAACTTCAAGCATCTCCTCGGTGGGCAAGGTCACTGTGTCGCTTCTTAGGTCAATCAGTTTCATTCAGCTATACTCACCTTAAGCAATAGAATGTTTGAAACGTTGATAAACTTTAATCCTTCCTTTTAAGATGAATTTTTTTTCATAAGGTAGTAGAAACATAAAATAAAAAAGAGTCTATATTAGGAAAGGAGGATTGAACGAAGATGATTGAACTTCCTGAGGCAATGATAATAGCCCGCCAAATGACCGAGGAACTGAAAGGAAAAAAGGTCGAATCTTGCATCCGTGGAAATTCGCCACATAAATTCGCATTCTACAATCGTCCACCAGAAGAATACGAAGCCATTCTTAAAGGTAAAACGATGGGACCTGCGATTGAACAAGGTTCCTCGATTTGGGCTTCAGTAGAACCCGATTATGTATTATTGCTTGGATGGGGCGGAGAAAGAATACTGTTTCACCAAAACGAAAGCACACTACCAAAAAAGCACCAGCTCCTACTACATTTTGAGGACAACACATACCTTACGGTCACAGTTCAAGGATGGGGGTTTGCCCAGCTCTTTCACCAATCCGAAATTGAAGGAAAAAGGGGATATCATCTTGGCAGAAAGGCGGTTTCTCCTTTAAGTGATAAGTTTACATTTGAGTATTTTCATGGACTTTTCGGAGAGCTCGTAGATGCGGATTCCAGAAGTGTCAAGTTCTTTATAATCAGTAAACCCGGCATCTGGGGCGTCGGAAATGGTTATCTGCAGGACATCCTTTTCAGGGCTAAGGTTCATCCCAGGAAAAGGTGCATCAACCTTACCGAGAAAGAAAAGAGAGCGCTTCATAAGGCAATTAGAGAAACCCTAAAACAAGCAGTGGAACTAGGTGGCAGAGACACCGAATTCGACCTTTACAACCGTCCTGGAAAATACAAGAGAATTCTTGACAGCAGACAGGTGGGTAAGCCGTGTCCTGAATGCGGAACACCCATCGGAAAGATGCAATACCTTGGCGGAGCATCGTATTATTGTCCAAGCTGCCAGAAACTTCCCTGAAAAAAGGTGTTCTTTTAAAGATAGATTTATGGGCATGCTCTCAACTAGTGATTCAGTAAATGAGTTCATAGTCCGATTGTAAGTATCCTTTGGTTGGCTGGACCGAGTTGGTTCTGGAAGGTCTGGGTTCGTCGCTTTACGATTCGTTAAAGAAGCTTCTCAGAGTTTCCGTTGTCGACGAGGCGGTCGTTAAGGAGCTCGTCCGTGACCTGCAAAGGTCGCTGCTGCAGGCTGACGTGAACGTTAAGCTTGTCTTGGACCTTTCGAAAAGGATAGAGGAACGTGCGCTGCAGGAAAAAGTTCCGCCAGGAATTCCGAGAAGAGAACATGTCGTAAAAGTCGTCTACGAAGAGATAACTCGGTTCCTAGGCGAAAAACCCATTCCGCTGGCGACGAAGCCTGGGAAAAGAACCATTTTTATGCTTGTTGGAATCCAAGGCTCAGGAAAAACGACCACAACCGCCAAGCTGAGCTAGGTATCTACAGAAACGGGGACATAAAATAGCACTTGTGTGCACTGACACTTTCAGGGCTGGCGCCTTTGCTCAGCTAAGGCAGCTCGCAGACCAGATTAACATCCCAATTTATGGGGACGAGAAAGAAAAGAACGCTGCCAAGGTCGCGGCGGAAGGTCTCAGAAAGTTCGAGAATTATGATGTTGTCATCGTTGATACCGCTGGTAGGCACAAAGACGAGGAAAGCCTCATAAAAGAGATGAAATCGCTCGAGAAAACCGTGCAGCCTGACGAGGTCATCATGGTCATAGACGGAACAATCGGGCAACAGGCAGCCATCCAAGCTGAAGCTTTCCACAAAGCCACGCCTTTAGGCTCAATCGTCGTCGCAAAACTTGACGGTTCAGCCCGCGGAGGAGGAGCCCTTTCAGCTGTCGCAGCCACAGGCGTGCCAATAAAATTTTTGGGCACAGGCGAAAAAACCGACGCCATTGAACCGTTTGACCCGCCCCGGTTCGTTGGCAGGCTCTTGGGTATGGGCGACCTGCAAAGCCTCATCGAGAAGGTTAGAGAAGCCGAAATCAAGGTCCCCGAAAAGAAGGCTAAAGCCATTCTAAGCGGAAAATTCACGCTTGCTGACATGTACGAGCAGTTCGAGGCTATGCGAAGCATGGGTCCGCTGGACAAAATTTTGAAGATGGTGCCAGGGTTCGGCTACGAGATTCCAACCGATAAGATGGACGTTGCAGAGGACCAGATGAAGAAGTGGCGCGTCATCATCCAGTCCATGACGCCTGACGAAAGGGAGCAGCCCAAGATTCTGAGCGCTTCGAGGATTAAACGGGTTGCCAGAGGTTCAGGCACAACGGAGAAAGACGTGAAAACCTTGCTTCAGCAATACACTATGGCTAGAAGGATGATGAAGACCCTGCGAAGAAAGAGACTTCCCTTCTTCGGCAAGAAAACTACTTTCTAGAACGATGCCAAGTTCGCCAGTTATTGTTCCTCGACAGTAGATTGTTCTAGGCGTGGGTTGCGGGGAAATACCTTTTTCAGTTCCATTTTATCGAATCCTCTACTGGCTACCTTGAGAAAAAGGTTTGTTGCCAACAACGAATACGCCACAATCGCTACCACGATGACTGCTTGAAACAAGACTGAATGAACGGAGACGACAAAAATGAAAGGCGCCAGCAAAATTATCAGGGAAATAAAAAAGGCACTTGCTGACTTAAGCGAAATCTGGTTGTTCAAATCGTACGGAGGAATGTAGGCGCCGATTAGGACGCCGAACGAATTTGCGATTAGGAGGATAAAGGGGAGAAGCACACCGAGTATCCACTCTGAGAAGGAGACTCTGAAAACCCACCCAGCCACCAAAGCCATGGGAGCAAGCGAAACAGCAGAAATAGTCAACGCAAACAGGAATTTTCCTTCAGCTGACGAGTGGCTTTTGAACGGAAAGGATTTCAGAATCCAGATTTTGCCCATTTCGCGGCTGAACGACGTTAAGGAAGGGATGAACGGCATAAGGGCAAGTATGAGAACAAACTCCTTAACGAATATTCTTAGCGGTCCCAGAAGCTCCTCAAAATCAGGAATTGCTTGAATGGGAAGAACCGATTCGAGGAGGAACCACGCTGCAAACGAAACTCCGTACATTAATATGAAGTTTAACAGCGAGAAATCAATCAAAGCTCCTCTCAAAGTCAACTTCAAATCTTTCAAAAATACAATCTGAGAAGGCTTTTGCCAACTGAACCTGTCTTCGAGGAGTTTTTCAATGCGGAGCCCAAACGGATTTTGTATCCCAACAGGCGAGGGAATGGGCAAAAGCTGTTCAGGATGAAATGGTCCCAAAGAAAGGTGTGTGGCGACTAAGGAAACGCCAATGAAGGCTGCTAAAAAAATGATGTCTTGAGACAATGTTTCTGTGTTGCCAAACATTAGCTTCGCAATCGAAGAAGCAGCGATTGAGCTTGGAAGGCTAACCCAAAGGTCTTCAGCAGCTTGACCTAAAACCGCCACGTATTGTTGGATTGGAAAATACGGACTCAATATTGCCACGATTATGACTGCTGACGATGCTGCGACTGCAGAAATTTTTAACGTGAATTTTATTATGGAGGGAAGCTTTAACCGTGCAACATCCGAAACTGACTGAATTGCTATACTGGCAACCTGAAGAAACTCAATGTAAAGAGTAAATGACAATAATGCCACGAAAAACAGAAGCAACGGTGTCCCTAAAGTCAAAGAAACAGGAAACATAATAAAAAACGCAAGGAAAGTCATGGAAATTCTGGAAACAAGGGCTCTCACGCATTTCGCCATAACAAGCGACCTTGGTTTAACTGGAGTCAAAGCTAAAAGATCAGCGTCCGCCAGCGTCATGTAGTTGCGGACTCCTTTACTGAAGACGCCTCGAAGAATGGTGTAGAGCAACATCAAAGCGAAAAACGTGCTCAAGACGTTTCGGGCAATGGCATCTGGGCTGGTTAAGCCAAGCGGATTCTGGTCTGGAAACAAGTATAGAGGCGTCAGAGCAAACGAAACCCCGATTATCAGGCACGTCAAAAGTAGAGCAATATGGCTGGCAACGTACTTGGCTTCCTCGCATTAAGTTCGAAAGACATCCGAAGCATGTGTAACTCATACTTGACCATGAGAACCGTTTTTCCAGTCAATCGTCTTTACCTCTCTGTAAGCGCGAGAAAAACGTCCTCAAGCGATGAATCTCCACCGATGCCTGCTTTCTCCCTCAGCTCCTCCAATGTGCCTTCTGCGACAATCCTGCTTTCGTTAAGAATCGTGACCTTGCCGCTGAACCTTTCAGCAATCTCAAGAATGTGGGTTGAAACAAGGATGGTGCTGCCGTCCGCCGCCCTGTCTCTCAGGAACTCCTTGAAAAGCCTACCTGATGCAGGGTCCAACCCATAGAAAGGTTCATCCAACAAAATTACTTTGGGGTCATGGATCAGAACCGAGCATACCACGACACGTTGCTTCATGCCGTGCGAAAGGGCTCCACAGAAGACCTGCTCAACACGTTTCAAGTCGAAAAGTTTCAAGTACTCGTCGATTCGTCCCTCAAGCTCATACTTAGGCACAGAGTATGCTCGACCGATCAGCCTCAGAAACTCTCTTACCGTCAGTATCTCGTAGATTTGAGGTTCCTCAGGCAAGTAGCCGACCAGGCTTTTGGCTTTTTCAGGCTCCTTTCCAATGTCGTAGCCCAATATTTGCGCTGATCCGCTTGTGGGCTTAAGGATGCCAGAAAGCATGTTCAGCACGGTTGTCTTTCCTGCTCCGTTTGGTCCCAAAAGGCTGTGGATGGTTCCTTCTTCGACCTTTAGGTTTAGATGGTCAACTGCGGTGTGTTCGCTGAACCGCTTCGTCAGGTCAAAGGTCTCAATGGCATATCGAGGCATAACTTTTCAACCTTAATTTGTTACGAACCTTAAAAAACATACAGCAAAAAAGCGATTATTGCGGATTAATTTAGAGACTGGTTGTTTTTTTGTTTTTTAAGCAATCTTTAAACGTTTAACTTGCCTACTAATTAGGAGGTTGGCATGGAAAAATTTCTTCCAGTACTGAACATAATTCAGACTCAGCTGAGAGAAATTTTGACCAGAAATGAAGGTTACATGCTGTCTTGGGATGTTCCGCAGCTTCAAACTGTAGGCGAGGACCTTGTTGAGCTAGCCAAGGACATTTATCCGCAGCTGATTCAAGTTGAACACCGTGTTCTTTACGTTTCGCTGAGGGAAGCTGGACTGGGCATCCAAGACCGTGTAATGATGGTACAAGATGGTAAACTCAAAGATTCAGACAGGGAGTATTTCCGAAGCGTCCACGAAGCCTTAGACAACATCTGTATAAAAATAGAGACAGGAGAATACTACAAAGCCCTACTTACGGTGGCTGAAAAAAGGCAAGAAGAAGTCTTCGCGTCACACAGATAAAAAAGAGTTCATTTAAGTAATTTATCAAAAGATTTATAATGTCCACTTTACTTGGCATGAAAAGGACGGATGAAAAAGTCAGCTCACTCCTCGAAAAACAGAACTGGACCATCTGGAAAAGCGTTCATGATTGATGATATCTCGTGTTTCGTGGACACCCCGTCTTTAATGTGGAGTACTTGCCCTTGCTTTTCCATGCTATCAAGAAAGCTTCTGAGACTCATTATCCGCCATCATCCTCTTCAAGGTTTTTTCAAGAAGCCTAAGGAATGTCCGTCCAGCCTCCGCCTCTTTAGTTGTCTTAACGAAGACTGAAACCAAAACCATCTTCTTCAAGCTGTTGGCAAGCCGTTCCGCCAACATTCTGGCAAGCATCACGTTTCTGTCGCCCAGAAGTGCGGATGACAATGGCGGTCCCACCATCCCCGGCGTTTGGGGGATTGATACCGCCAAGGTTCCGATGTTGTCTTGCCCCTCGCTTAAAAGCACAACATAGCCATTCTTAGTTTCAATGAGCACCGCGGAGAAAACGTTGTCCCCAATTTTTGTTTCTTCACGAATAATCTTTGCCTGCGACATTGCAAACTCACCTACACTTGACGATAAAGTTTTTCGTATTTATTATTTCTTTACCAATTTGCCATAAGCTGTTCATGTTTTGGAAAAAAGTTTTTTCAGTTCTGCCCCGTTGTTCTTCCAGTATATGTTCAAAATCCCTACGTCTGTGCCTAGGCTAAAGTTCCGTACCCCGAGGTCAAGGTACCTTTTAGCGTCTTCGGGTCTGCCAATCTCGGCTCTGGGCGCCACATCCATCTTCAACGCCGTCTTGATGGTTTTCAACTCCGCTTCCCTCACCTTCGGGTTCATTACGTCGCCGGGCAAGCCGATGCTTACAGAATAGTCGGACGGACCGAACTGAACCATGTCCACTCCTCTTACGGAAAGAATTTCTTCTAAGTTTTCGACAGCCTGTTTCTTTTCAACCATTAACGCGACAACAGAGTCGTCGCACATTTTAACAACGTCTGCCGCTGAACCTGTGGAACCTATGTACCCGACTCTTCGGTCCATCCTGAATCCGCTGAAACCTTTGGGCTCCATCCTCACCGCTCGCACAGCCTCCTCAGCATCCTCGACTGTTCGAATGTCGGCGAAAAGCACGTTCTGGATTCCAGCTGCTAAGGCTCTTCCAGCCAAAAACGTTCTCGGTTCCTGGTCAATCTTTATCATGGACGAAACGCCGACCAGCTCAGCAGCCCGAGCCAAATTGTCAAGGTCGTAAAGGTCGAAAGGACCGTACTCGCCTAGAAACTCAACATAATCGTAGGCGCCCGTGTTCCCAACCATCTCAACCAGACCTGGCCACGCAATCATGATTCGGGTGCCAATAGTCGGTTCGCTCTTTTTCATCAATTCCCTAAGCCTGTTTTCTTTCAAGTCTTATCAATCCTTTTCGAAGCAAACACCTTCATATTGAGCCTACATAACTTAAAAATTACTACGAATCCGCCTAAAAAATCAATATAATGAATAGTTATATGCATCCACCGTGCAAACTTTTTTTTAAGGAATTTCATGTTCAGCTTTTACAGGATCACCACATTTCCTCGAAAAGCCTTAAAGCCTCTTCTCTGGACGGCTGTCTTGGGCTCCTCAGAATCAGGCGTTTAAACGTAAGAAGTTTATCCGCCAGCTTAGACATAGCCTCTCTGGGTATTCCCAAGTCTCTCAGCCTCTTCGGCATCTGCAATTCACCCATCAACTCGAGGACAGAATCCGAAACTACGAGACCCATTCCATCGGGCCTCAGGTTCTTTGCGTCAAGGTTCATGACTCTAACGACCTCAGGAATCTTCCAAGAAATTGCTGGAGCACTAAATCTGAAAATGTAAGGCAAGACCAGTCCACACGACACTCCATGCGTAACTTTATGGGACACAGCGAAAGTGTAGGCTGCTGCGTGGCCAAGACATACGCCAGCGTTCCCAAAGGCCATCCCAGCCATTAACGAGCCTAGGCTCATACCATACCTGCTTTCAGGTTCCCCGCTCTGGTAGGCGTTAAGCAGATTATTGAAAATAAGCTTGACAGCCTGCAACGCCAACGCATCGGTAATAGGGTTAGAATTAACAGACAAAATTGCCTCCAAGGCATGGCTTAGCGCATCAAGACCCGTTGAAGCGGTAAGACGGGGGGCAAACTGTAAGTGAGGCTTGGATCAATTATAGCCACGTGCCCAAACATGTTAGGGCTTATTATGGATGTCTTCAACTCGTTTTCAGCGATCGTCACAACCGCCACATTAGTGACCTCTGAGCCTGTACCCGACGTGGTCGGCAGCAGGATGCTTGGGACGCCAGGATTTTTCACGAGGTCTACGCTAACATAGTTTCTCATTGGGTTAGGATTCGTGAGGGCTATGGCTGCGACTTTTGCCATGTCAAGAACGCTTCCGCCACCAACCCCTACTACTATGTTGTATCGCCTTTTTCTAACAGCTTCAGCTACGGTTTCAGCTACTTCTATGACAGGTTCCGGTTCAACCTTGTTGAAAACGTCAACGGTCAGTCCTTCTTTGACTAGGGCTTCCTCGATTTTTCCCGAGATACCCATCTTTACCATGTTTTCGTCGGTGACGAGGAGAGCTACTTTCCCGCCTAAGGCTTTGGCTTCCAAACCAACGTTCTCGGAGGCTTTCACCCCGAAAAGGACCTTTTTGGGCAGCTGGAAACTATAAACTTTACCTATAGGCTGGTTCGTCTGCATGTTGCACTAACCCTCTAAACGTAGCGATAACAATATCATGATGTTTATTGGTATTTTAGTGTTTTAGCCCTGTACTACAACGGAAAATGTTCTTTGACGTAAAACCTCTAAAAAGAATTCTCTATAACCTTGAATCATTGTATAAATGAAACAAAAAGGCGTCATCAATGACAAGCAACAATGCTGAAAGAGCAAATAAGATACTGCGGATACTAAAACACAACTTTGAAGCGCCTGAACCTTGGGACATCGCAAGCGACCCCTTTAAGGTCTTGGTGAGAACAATCATAAGCCAGTCCACAGCAGAAGCGAACACCCGAAGAGCCTACCAGAACCTTTCCCGAAAAACGTCTATCAACCCAACATCGTTAGCGGAGACTGAAGAGGCAGAAATCGAAGACGCATTGAGGTCTGCGGGGCTTTACAGAAACAAATCCAGAAACCTAAAAAAAGTTGCTGATTTGATTCTTGAAAGGTTCAAAGGGTCCCTCGACTTCATCTACACTTCACCGATGGAAGAAGCCAGAACCAAGCTCATGAGCCTGCCAGGCGTTGGACCCAAAACAGCTGACATTGTGCTCCTCTTTTCCGCTGGAAAGCCAACATTGCCAGTTGATACTCATGTTAATCGGGTTTCGAAAAGGTTAAAGATAGTTCCCCAAAATGGTGGCTACGAAACGGTTCGGGAAACTCTGCAAAGGCTGTATCCATCTAAAGAATATTTCAATGTACACATGCTCTTCATCGCTTTAGGACGGAAATACTGTAAAGCCCTAAAACCTCTGCATTCCGCCTGCCCAGTTAGGGACTTGTGTCAATCAGCTGAAACCTGAATTCTCAAAGACAAGACCTATTTCGTGTCCCTCAGCGTCAAGCCTTATCTGACCAATTATGATCTTAGAGACGGGTTCCTCAACGCTTGTGTTGAGTGCAATGGTTCCTTTGTCGAAATCTATTGTGCCCATTGTTCCTAATCCTAAAACTTTACCATTCGCGTCTTCCAAGGCAACTAGCAGTCCTTCTTCGTCTCCACAGCGAAGCCATAATACGTGTTTGCCGAGCTCCGACTCAAGCTTATTAATATGCTCTTCTTTCATTGAGACTTTTTTTCCCAGCATGATGGTTATACGGTCTGGTCCTTCCTGACAAAAGAGGACTTCTTTTCCAATTATGTTCTCTATCTGTTTTTTTAGCAGCGAATTGTTATTGCTGTTTAATTTTAAGTCTCCTTCAACCGCAACCCAGCTCAGGGGGAAGGAACGGACCTTCACCTCTTTAAGGTACTTCTTGTATGCTGATTCCCGAAGAAGTTTTCTGGTCTCTTGGTCACGTTTCTTAATAATTTGTGGAGATTGAATAACCATGACCTGAAATTTTTTCAGCGCATTTAGGATTGGGGACAGTTCGTCTTCGCATTGAACTGCAACGATTATGTCTGGAGCAACTCTTTCGATTAAACCCACCTTATATTCTGTGGCTGCGTCTCCATCAACCCAACCGTCAGTATTGACGATGATGAAATCCGCTGACTGTTCCACCGCTTTTTGCTTCAAGTAGCTAACAGCGTCCAAAACAGCATTAATTTTGCCAGATGGGCTTGTGACGCCTATGAACTTTAATTCCTCTGAACGCAGTTTGAAAAGGTCAGCAACAGGCTCATTGAACATGCAAAGGCTAACGGTTCCGGGTGGTCCAATGTCTGACTGACCCATATCCCCGTCGATGATGACGGTTTTTTGCTTCTTCCCAAAAGCTAAGTTGGCAAGAAACGTGCAGAACCCCGTTTTTCCGCAGTCAACACTGCCGACGACAAGCACGGTTGCGGGTTCTTTATGGGCTAATATTTTTTCAGCTGCCTGCAGCCACGAGGGTGGAATTGTGTTTTCGCTGTTTATTGTGTGCGAGGCGTTTTCTCCAAGAATTAGTTCCACTTCGCAGTCCACTAAACCCATTATGGGCATGCATTTTCCTCTGCGGACTACGATTTGTTCTCCGATTTTCACTTGGGCTCCTAAAACGGACACTTTTCCTGACCGTAGATGAACTCTTGCGGGACCATCCACAAGCAGCGTCTTTCCTTTCTCCAGAGTCAACATCAGCCATTCTTCCTTCTAGTCTTTATTTGCCCGTTTTTTCTGGCTATCTCTATGGCTGAGTCTGCGTCGGTTGCCTTCCTTTTTGATCCATCGCTTTTCAAGATGCTCGTACCAACTTCGCTCACCAATTCTATCGACACGTCGTCAGGTAATGCCGTGTTCAGCCGAGACGCAATTTCCTCAGCAAGTTCCGGGATTCCGTTCCCAACCTTTACATGGCGCCTTTGAGCCGGATTCTTCTTGATTTCCATCAGAACCGTGTCAACCGCTTTTTCTAAGGAAAAGCTTTGAGTCTTCTTCAGAATTCTACCATCGCCGAGAACTGCTACGCCGAAGTTTTTGCCCGGGTCGATTCCGACAGTAACTTCCTTGTAGGCTTCTTTGCTTTGGATTATGCGTATAGCTTCGTCGATGATTTCGGAGGGTTCACTTTCGGGATTGTAAACCAAGACATTGGGATATTTCACGGCTGGTCTTTCGGTTTCCGTTGTTATGACAACCTGTATTGAAGGCGGAATTGGCTTGTCTGGGATGCAGCTTAGGAAAAGCAGTTTTCTCTGCCTAAGCTCGTTCACTAACAAATAGTAAGCTTTACCTGAGACCGTGGCCACTGCTATTTTGGAACTCATGGTACGCCCCTTGATACTTGTAACAAAACCGCGAACAGAATTTAAGCTTTACATTGGTTCCCACTTACAATAATAATTACAGAAACAGCCATCAATCAGAGTAGGATTTAAGTCTTAAAAGTCCATTTTTCTATTGATGTGAAAGTCGTGAAGCGTCTGATACCGACTGGAAGCAGTTTGCTTGACCAAGCGTTAGATGGCGGGTTACCGCAGCGTGAAATGTGCTTGTTGTACGGCGAGGCAGAGACAGGTAAGTCCGCTTTGGCTATGCAGTGCGCGGTGAACTGTGCCCGCTTAGGCTTCAAGACTTTGTACGTGGATTGTGAAGGAACTTTTTTGCCTGAGAGGTTGTCTCAGATTGCTGCTCAGGATTTCGTGGTGGTTTCTGACTCAATCATCGTCGCGAAACCCACAGCATTTGAGGATCAGGTTGCGCTTGTAGACAATCTTGAAAGGTTCGTGGGCAGAAGGTTCGGTTTAATCGTTTTCGACACGGTCACGTCACTTTACCGTTCGGAGCTTCTGAACAAGAAGGAAACATTCAACCTGAACCGCGAATTAAACCGTCAAGTCGCAACGTTGGCTGAGATTGCCAGGAAACTTGAATTGTCTATTCTTCTTGTAAGCCAGGTTAGAAGCGTGATGCCTGAGGCTGACATTGCTCCCGTCGCAACGAGAGTTATGAAGTTTTGGTGTGACTCCATCGTTGGCTTGTTACGGGTAGGTACGCGGAACATGGTTAAGGTGTCCGTGGAGAAAAGCGGGGGAAAAGACACAAAAACATCTTTTTACTTGGTCATCGGAGAAGAGGGACTGCAGGATTACCGTTTAAAAACCTAATTGAACAAAGAAGTGTGTAGCGATGTTTGGGGCTGTAATTTTCGATTGGGACGGAACCTTAGCTGACACCATGCCCGTTGTTGTTTTTTCGTTCCAAAAGGTTCTGCGCGGAATTGGCTGCGTTGTCAGCGACGAGTTTCTGGTTAGACGAATCGGGATAGGCGCACGGAACATGTTCAAGGACGCACTTCAGCTCTAATGACATTGCCTTTGACGAGTCAATGGTTGATGGACTTATGGAGAAGAAAACAATAATTCAATCTGAATTGTTTGGCGAAATCGAACTTTTCGATGGAGCCATTGAGCTGCTGGATTCGCTGCGTTTTAGACTCAAAATCGGTTTGGCAACCATGAGCAACAGACCTGTCATTGACAGGCTTCTCAGGATGAAAGGGCTTGATGGCTTTTTCGATTTCGTTATCACAGCAGACGAGGTGAAAAAACCAAAACCTGACCCTGAAATTTTTCTCGACTGCGCATCGAAAATGGGGTGTCCGCCTGAAAACTGCGTGGTTTTTGAGGATTCGGTGTTCGGCGTGGTAGCTGCGAGAAGTGCGAACATGAGGTGCATTGCGATTCCGTCAGGCGCATACACAAAAGCGGAACTCGAGAAGGAAAAGCCGGACCTAATCGTAGATTCTTTAAACGAAACTAAAAAAATCCTTGATTTCATCTTTTCTTCTCGCTCGAAACCATGATGGAGAGATGCTGATGGACACTTGGAATCCGATTACTGGCTGCATATACAATTGCGTTTACTGCTGGGCTAGAAATTATGCGAAAAGATTAGCTGCCATGGACATTGAACCCTACAAGACGAACGGGTTTAAGCCAACCTTCGCTGATTGGCGGCTGAAACAGAAGCTTCCGAAAGGCGAGTTCATTTTTGTTTCAGACATGGGGGAAATGTGGGGCGAATGGGTTCCGAAAGAATGGATAAATAAAGTCCTAAATGTGCTGACTGCAAAGCCGAAGATGCGTTTCCTGTTTTTGACAAAAAATCCTAAGAGATACAGCGAGTTTCTGGGCATGTTCACGGATAACATGGTACTCGGAGCGACAATAGAAACGAACAGAACCTACAAGCTTTCATTGGCTCCTCCACAGAAAGAGAGGTTCGAGGCGATGAAAAGTTTGGATTGGAAACACAAGGCGGTTGTCGTAGAACCGATTCTGAACTATGACCCAGAATTCGCCGACTGGATAAAAGAGATTAAGCCTGAAACAGTCTACGTTGGATATGACAATTACAACAATAAGTTACCTGAACCTGAGCTAAGTAAGACCCAAGTGTTCATTGATGAACTTAAAGGGACAACGCAGGTTGAGGTTATGGATTTACGGAAGGCATGGTTCGAAACGTGATTTTAGGGCGTCATTTTGGATGCTTGTTGTCCCTTGTTGCCCCAGTTCGTTCTCGGAATGTCGTGCATGATAATGTGAAGCCACTCAGACTTTACGCCGATTTCCTCGAAGGCTCTGGTTATGCCCTTAATCAGCTTCTCTTTGTCTTCAGGTGTTCTTCCTTCCCACATCTCAATAATCACAACAGGCACAAACGTCACTTCAGACAAAAAAGGTATTCAATTAAACACTTATTCTTTTTGGCATGACATACTAAGCTGCGATTGATTAAGCTTAATTAATGCCCAACCTTATGAAAAGGAAAGAAATAAGTTAAAAGCCAAGTGAGACCGGAGCAATGAGCGTAGCCAACACTGTTGCCCTCGAAATATTCAACGCCCTATACTACATTTTCCCTGCCTACTGCGCCAACGGAGCACCCGTACTGTTCGGAGGTGGCAGACCCATTGATGGCGGAAAAATGTTTCGAGACGGAAAACCCGTTTTTGGCTCACATAAGACAATCCGTGGCTTCGTCTTTGGCATCTTAATCGGAACCTTCGTAGGGTGGGTCCAAGAAATCCTCGGACCAAGCGTGGGGTTGCCTAAAGGAAGCGTTGTCCTCGGGTTTGTCCTGTCCCTTGGAGCTTTAATGGGTGACTTACTTGGGTCTTTCATTAAACGCCGAATGAACCTCAAATCAGGCGTACATTTACCCATATCTGACCAACTGGATTTCATGTTGATGGCGCTTCTTTTCAGCCTACCAGTCCAGCCGCCCACCCTCACGTACGCTTTCATCATCATCGTCTTGACCGCTCCGATTCATTTTATGGTCAATATCATGGCCTATTTGTTAAGGCTGAAAAAGACCCCCTGGTAAAGAAAAAAGGTTTCGGGTTCTCATCATTCAACCCGCTGCGGAGGTGTTGCCAATTCTCATGTGGGAGTTCAATCCTGTTTTCTTATGACCATTTCTGCGCCGTTGATTAGGCCGTATGGGACATGTATGTAGGCGTCGGTCCAGTTGTGTTCGTCCGTGAAGGAGAAGGGACCAACCAAGTAATGTAAAGGGAAGTACGGGGTAGCCAGTTTATTGTGCAACGGACCGAAGGTGTTCCTCAACGAGCTTATAACGTCCACTGTTAGCTCGTTCTTGCCCTTCTGCACGTAGTCGGTTACGTCAGCCTCCAAGGGACGCCAGACAATGGGCACGGGTCCTTTTCTGTTCACTTTAACTTGGAAGAGGGTTCCTTTGGCTTCAGGCAAACGTATCAAGATGCGTTCGCCATCTTTCGGGTTCTCTTCGAGGTTAAAGGTTGCCTTGTATCGCATTGTCCCAGCGTAGAACGGGTAGCCTTGCTTAACCCAGTCTCCGTTCTTTAGAGTTTTGGGTTCGTCTGTAAGTGTGTATTCGGTGTCTGAAAGTTTTTTGACTCCGAACTCGCCGACAAGGTACACGTCTTCTATTGGAGTGTCGATGTTGAACTGGCATGAAAGCTCAACAACGTTTTCGCCGATTTTGACGGCTTTAGATATGTCGATTTTTCCGAACTGCTTGTCCCAATGCCACTCTTTAACGTAGGTGGAGAAGATTTTTCCGTTGATTGTCAGCTTCCACAACGGAGCATTTTCGACGACGAGGAACACTTTTTTGTCCTTTACTTCCGACAGAAACTTTGTTTGTATCTGTAATTTGTAAGTTTTCTTGGGCTTAATCTTCTTCTGCATCAAGGTCCACGGCTGTATGCCGATGTAGTTTCCTAGTCCCGTGTCTTTCCAGATTTCCCTGCGAGTCTTCCAAACGGGCATGTACTCAGTCCATCCTCCGCATTCGAGAGAATATTTGCAGGTGTCCAACGTCAACGAATTCGGATGCAAGCGATTGAAGCTCCATTCAGCGGCAGCTTCGTAACCTTCTCTTCCGCCTTCGCGACAGAGGGCGAGGTCTTTTTTACAGCTGGCTTCGTGGCGTCCACAACAAACGCATGACTGCCCGTAGGATAGAACCGTGTTTTAATGATGGTCTTTCCCTGACTGGTCGAAGCGTCAACCGATGAAACATCTCCAGTGTACAGGTCCCATTCTGTCGCTTCGCCTTTTTCAGAAAGTTCGATTGTTACATCGTAGCTGTTGGTTCGGCTTGTGTTCGCGAAAAAGTAAATGTGCCGTTTTCCCACAACCCTGTGGTGCACGAGTATGTCGCCGATTTCGATGCCTTTTTCGTCGGCAACGCTGACTGCTCTCGGCAGAATCTTGTCCAAAGCTTGAGCAATGTCCTCTTTTTCTGCACTGACCTTAACAGCATTGGGATGCGCAAGAACAGCTTTTATTTTTCTGCTGCAAACTGAACATGAGCAGCCGTCAATCATAGTTGGGATTTCGCCGACAAACAGCACCTTGCCGCCTGCGTTCATGAATTTGGTCAATAGTTTGATGGTGGTTTTTGCCCACGTTAAGGACGGAGGCACAACGACGATTCTGTATCGACCCTCCTTCACGATGAACTCTTTTCCTCTCACATGCCCATGACGGGAAAGGATGATTTCGTCGCCGTAGTCAAAGTCTCTGTGCAGCGCAAGAAGGTCGTCTTGGAGCTTAACAAGCGCGTTGTGGTATTTCCAGACTGGCGTCTCGTGCCCTTCAACAATAGGCGTGAAGGTTGCCCACGCACTACCTATCGAATGAAGCAAAATGATGTCTGCGTTGAACTTTCCTTGGGAACACAGGTATCCTCCTCGCGAGTGGTAGTCGTTAACGAGCCTGTAGTTTTCCCAGTATGGTTGATGATAACTGTTTGTCGGTGGCCAATCTCTTTTCGCTTCGCCTTTCATCGTGTAAAGCGCGAGGTGCGGACAGAAGAACGTTATTCCGAGGGCAAGGTGGAAGTCGCCCATCCACTTCTGGTCCTCAAACGTCATGCATTGTCCGCTGGTTCCGAAAATCTCCGAAAGAACCCGTGTCCTCCCGAACTGGTGCGAAACGCTGGAGCATTGCTTTAAAGTAAGGGGGTCTCGGATGTTTCGTCCCAGATGGTCTATGCCAGGTAGCTGCTGATACTCGTAATGTGGCATGGCTGCGCCGATCACTCTGATTTGGGAGTCAAGAGTGTCCTCAGAGAGGTAGTGGCCAGTCATCATTAAGCCAAGTTTTTCGCATCTTTCCGCGTAAGGAATTGTCCAAGCCTCAACGAAACGTAAAGTGACGGTTCTCCAGAAATCGTACCGCACCTTCTTGCAGCCTTTGCCGTCGTAAAGTAAAAGCGGAAGCTTCTCAAAAACATCGTAGTTGTTGTGCCTCAGAAAATAATAGTCAAAGCCTTCTGTCCAAGGAAACGCATTACCCCTTATGTAATTGGGTTCATCCGTGAACATGCCAGGCATATACTCCCCAAAATCTTTCCTGAACTTTTTGGCATAAGCGTCATGGGTTACCTTTAGAAACTCCTCGGTTACCTCTGGGTTCAGAAGGTCAACGTAGCTCTCGCCGTTGAACCAGTTGTCCCGTTCAACCGTTTGGACCTTGAACATGAAAAGACGTTTGTCGCCCTTAACGTCAGTTTTCTTTTTCGCACGCTTAAAGCTCTCTATCGTCGTAAGTGAAGAAAACTCGATTTCGTACAGTCCAAGTAGAGATGGGTCTTTCAAAACCTTAGCTACTTCTTCCGCTTTTATTTCTTTGTAGGAAACGAATTTGCTTCGGTACTCGTCGCTTTTTGCTGGCACGAAGCCTCCTGCGAATCCGCTTGGCCACTTGTCTTCGTCGTAGAGCCAAGACTCTGTGCCGACTTTTTTGCCCTCTTTCAGGCAGGCTTTTATGCATTTCATCCATTCTTCAGAAAGGTAGGCGGTGGCAAGCCCAACTCGGGAATGCATGAAGTATCCGCCGAACCCTTTGTCAGCGAATTCTCGTACTTGCCAGCACAGTTCTTCAGGGTCCAAAGCGTCGTTCCACGACCAGAAAGGCGATGGCCTGTATTCCTTGCTTGGGTTCCTAAACTCTTTCATGTTCATTTTGTCATTCTCCTCTTCTTACCTTACTAGGGATGCTTTTTTGTCTTTTAACATTTTACATCTATTTATAAAAACACGAAACATCACATCCCTATTAAGACAGGTCGTGAACATTTTTTATAGTGGTTAGGTGTCATGCAGCTCCCAGTCTTCAACGTTGTCAAGTCTGCATTCTGCACGTGTCTTCCAAAATATAACATCAATCCCTATCTAGGCAGGTGCACGCACGGATGCATCTATTGTTATGCAGTCAAATTTCCGAGTTTCAGAGGTTCAGTAATTCCTAGGTTGAAGCTGAAAGAGGACATAGCCAAAATGGCTGATCGGACAAAAAATCGGCGACCAGTCATGCTCAGCGACACCACTGATCCGTACCAGCCTCTTGAGGAAGAGTACGAGATAACGAGGAGATGCCTTGAGGTTCTTGTTGAACGTGGCTTTCCCATTCTCGTCGTAACTAAGTCCGACCTCGTAACTCGCGACCTAGACCTGTTTAAGAAGACCCAGACAGTTGTCTCGATGACCATCACAACTCCGCGGGAAGAAACAGCCAGAACAATTGAGCCCCATGCTTCACCACCAGGTTCAAGGTTTAAGGCTTTAGAACAGGTTGCTGACGAAGGCGTTCCAACCGTTGTAAGGATTGACCCGATTATTCCGTCCGTGAACTGGAACCTCGAAGAACTCGAAGTGATTGTGTCTCGTTCAGTCTGACATCGGCGTGAAACAAGTAACCGCGTCGACGCTGAAGCTTGTTAGAGGACTTTTTCCAATGATTAAAAGCGTAGATCCACAGCTTTTTGATGTTCTGCAGGATGCTTACAATGAGGGAGAATGGGTTTCTGGGTACAAATACTTGGACCGAACCGTAAGGTGGAACATTCTTTGCGAGCTGAAAGACATTGTTCTCAAGCATGGGCTGAAGTTTGCAACCTGCAGAGAAGGATTTCTTCAGCCTCAACAATTCAATCTGCGACGGCTCAATCTACTGTAGGCAACCTGTGAAAAATTCATAGAATTAAGGGAATTAGTATTCAAACTCTAGGCTTTGTCCAAAAACCTTTTTGCTGATAGAACTTCGGGAGGCAGACCCTTCCTTTTACGAATCTCCACAATTTTTTGGGCTGAAAGAGTTTTGGCAACTTTTCCCCAATGGTCAAACTGGGTTTGCCATAAGGCAGAGCCTGACGTTAATGTCCTTAATTCCGAAGCTAATCCTAAGGTTTCAGCCACAGGAATGTAGCCATCAATCACCATGACCGTTCCTTTTAGGGCGGTCGAAACTATTTTTCCATGTTTTTTGGCTAACAACCTGTCGACTTCACCGATACGCATCGTGGGAACCGTGACTTGTATCCTGTAAACTGGCTCAAGAAGCACAGGGTCCGCTGATAAGAAGGCACTAAATATCGTTTTTCGCACGGCGGGAGTTACTTGTACTGGTCCACTTTGAGCTGTGTCTTCGTGGAGCTGGGCGTTCAACAGTTTTACTTTTATACCTCTCATTGGCTCTTCGCAGAGCGGTCCAGCTTGACAACCCCATTTGAACCCGTCTATGACTGCCTTTTTAACATTTTTTGTGCGTTTGAGGTTTTTTGTTAGGACCACAAGGACGTTTCTGTGTTCATCGACAGCCCAAACGTTTTCCGCTTCATCAGCTGGCCATCCTGCTTCGCGGTTCAGGCTTTCTTTAATGCGTTTAAGGTCGACGTTGGCATTCTTGTTTCCAGACTCAATCATCTCAATGACTTTTTCATCTAATGGTTCAACCTGAACCCAGAACAGGTTTTGTTTGTTCGGGCTCTTCGCAAGCACCACTGGACTTTTTTTAGGCACCGTTTCCCGATAGACAACGATAGGCGAAGACGTTGTTACCTCCAACCCCGGCGCGTGATCCTTCAAAGATTTTATGGCGATTTCCAGATGCAGCTCGCCTATTCCGCTGAGAAGGTATTCGCCAGTTTCTTTATGGATTGACGCTGATAAATTCGGATCATCAACTGTCAGATTCTGCATCGCCTTCACGAGTCGCCTCAAATCTTTAGGGTTCTTCGGCTCTAAGGCAGCTGTTATAACAGGCTCAGACACGTAGGTGATCCGCTCGAAAGGAACCATGCCCTCAGCGTACGAGCTGTCCACAAGGGTTTCTCCAGCCTTCACCTTTTCAAGCCCAAGCAGCGCAGCGATGTTTCCTGCGTCAACGTGATCGACAGCTTCTCGGAAGGCACCCATGCAAACGGACACCTGTTGAACGTTATATTGTTTTGAAGTGCCGACTAGGTAAACTTGGTCACCTGTCTTGATGCTTCCAGAAAACAGTCTGCCCGTTACAATCAGCCCTAAGCTCGGGTCTGTCTGCATATTAGTGACGCACATTACGGTTGGACCTTTCGGGTCGCAGTTCAACATGGCTTGACCAATCTCCGAATCAAGACAGCCTTTCCAAATTTTCGGAATTCTGTATTTAGCAGCTTCAGACGGGTCGGGTAGTTGCCTGACGGCCATGTCCAAGATTGCTTCGTGAAGGGGAACAGTATCCATTAATTTTACGTAGTCTTCATTTTGGTATGCCTTAATCACATCGTCGAATCTTACGTCCTTTTTTTTAGCGGTGTGAACGGTGAATCCCCATTTGTGCAGCGCAGAACCGAATGCCACATTTCCCTTGGCTGGGTCCACCTTCCATTCACGTTTGAATTTAGGTTCGCCGTAGGTTTCGATTAGGTTGTTGAAGTCGCTGATTATCCGCGTCATCTTTTTTTGAATCTCTTCGCTGGTCAGTCTGAGTTCTCGGATTAGCCTATCAATCTTATTTACGAAAAGGACTGGTTTGACGCGTTCGTTTAAGGCTTGTTTTGTCACGGTTTCTGTTTGAACCATGAGTTCCTCAACCGCGTCCACAACCACGATGGTACCGTCAATCGCCCTCAACGCACGGGTGACTTTGCCCGTGAAATCCACGTGCCCCGGCGTGTCGACAAGGTTAATCACGTAAGAACGGTTTTCAGCCTTGTACAGCAAGGAAATGTTTGCGGTTTTTATGGTTATGCCCCTTTTCTGTTCCTCCTCAAGATAGTCGAGGGCTCGGGCTTGTCCCGCAATGTTTCTTGACAGGATTCCAGCTTCTGCCAGAAGCGAGTCGGTCATTGTCGTTTTGCCGTGGTCGATGTGGGCAAGTATTCCGACGTTGCGGATGTTTTCTTTTGTGCCCATTAGCCTGACTATGTCGGGGAACTGCCTGAAACGTGGCATAATCTCTTCAGTCCGTTACGGCTTAACTATAAAATCAGAAGTGGAACCTAATAATCTTACACGATGTCTCGGAGCATTTTTACTTGTATCTAGCGCGTCTTTTCTCTCTCTTCTTTTTTTCGCGCCGCATGCGTTTCTTTTTCCACTTGGCCCTCATCCGCATTCATCTTCCTTAGATTCTCATCAATGGTCCAGCAACGTTCAAGAACGATGCTGGCAAATCCCAAACATGGGCTTTTGAGAATTCTCATGTTCTAACCTTTTAAACCTTTTGGAAAACCATAAGACGTTGATGACATAGTGCTTTTACTTTCTGGTTGCCTTAAAACACGTATTTTGTTTGTCTCTGGTTTTTTGGAACCTTGCATGCCTGTGTGGCGGTGAAAAAAAATATATTTGCCTTTAATAATTTTATATTGGGCAGATAGTTCATGAGTCGAAGGATGAAGATACTGGATTACATAAAGAAAGAGAAGAATCCAAATTTCGCCCAGATGACCAGAGACCTCAACCTCCACACCGACACCCTTGCGTCAGAACTGAAAGCACTGAAAGACAAAGAGTGCATATTAGTGTTCTCGGACGGTTACTATTCTTTAACGCAGGAAGGCGAAAGAGAACTAAAAATGCTTAAAGGCGAGAAACCTTAAGGATTGCTCCCGTCAAGCCTAAGTTGTTGCGGACGTTTAAGAAACGGACGGTAAGGAGTGTCAAAGGCACTTAAGACCTTGCCTGCTGTGACTTTACCTACTCCCTTGACCGTTGAAAGCTCAGCTGCAGAGGCTGAAAAGACCGAACGGACTGTCTGAAATTTTGTAAGTATTCGATCCGCAAGCTTCAAGCCTACACCAGGAAGGGCGGAAACAAGCTGAAGCTGCATTGTTTCAATGTTCTCGACTCTACGTGTCCTTTTAACAATTGGCCCCTTCAACACGGGCGGCTTCTTTCTCCTCAACGCAAAAATCAAGTTGGCTGTTTGCGTCTGGTTGGGAGTAAAAAACACTTTTAATCCAAAGTTGAAAGACAAGGCTGCTATGGCTCCCCAGTAGGCTTGTGGCTTTATTCCGCGGTTTATGATCTGGGCAACATCTCCTTCTACGATTAGAACGGGATTTTCGTAAACTTCACGTAGCCTGTGAGCCTGATCGAAAATGCGGTGTGAATAAAGGGACTTCAGGAAATCCTTTGCTTCTTTGCGTTCAATGGCATATCCGGGTACAACGTAGTCTCCGACATCGAGCATTCGGAAGTCAACCATCAATCCGAGATCCCTCAACAGCAGGGGCACGCCTGAAGGTTTCTCCCGTTCGTCAACGACAACTCGGTTTCTCGCAGACATGAATCCTCATCCAACAAGCTTATCAGCTGAAAGAGCTCAAAAGCGTTACAAACCTCGGCACTCAGCGTTTATTAACCTCAACCTGTTTAGTGATGCGAAACTAATGAACCTTCGAGGAGAACAAGCCAATGAAAGGCGAGCTGCTTTGCCTCCCATGCACAGTTAGGACAGCCCTCGACATCGCCATGAAGGCAACCAAAGACAAGGAGCTTCAGGGTAAACTAGTTTTTGAAACGATGAAGTGGTTGGCTGAAAATCCCGGGGTGCTGAATGAGACACCAGCTGCATTTCACACTCACGTCCAAAGGATGGCTAAAAAAATCACAGGCAATCCAGACCCGTTTAAGGAATTGAAGAAGGCTTCTAACGAAATTGCGCTACGTGTCGTCAAAGTGTTGGAAAAGAAATGTGCCCAGCTTGAGTTCACGGACGCTTTCAGGCTTGCAGCCTTGGGCGCCATTTGTGGGAACACGATTGACTTCGAGGTAGAGGGGCACCAGTTCTCCATGGATGAGCTGGAGTCTTCTCTCTGTGCATGCTTGGATGGAACTTTAGCTATAGATGACACGCCGAAGCTTGCGGAAGCTCTCTCAAGGTCGAAAAGGGTCGTTTATTTGTTAGACAACGCTGGAGAAATCGTGTTTGACACATTCTTCATCAAAACAATCACCGACAACTTTCCAGTCAAGGTCTACGCAGTCGTAAAATCAGGTCCAATCCTGAACGACGCAACCTTAGAGGACGCCAAGCAAGTTGGGCTTGAAGAGGTCGCTGAGGTAATCACGACGGGAAACGACCACATTGGCATGAACCTTGATGAATCGTCATTTGAACTTCTGGAACATCTGCACACCGCTGACGTCATAATTGCCAAGGGACAGGGAAACTACGAAAGCCTAACTGAAGTTGAACATGTCTTACCGAAACCCATAGTATATGTCCTGAGGGCAAAGTGCTCATTGGTCGCTGACACGTTAAGCGTACCTAGAAACGGAAACGTTGTTAAAATAATAAGTTAAGACCCATCGTCGCTAAAAAATGTTCATCCGATTCCAAACACGGTCTCAGCGTTCTCCGTGGTCACTTCTGCCACTATTTCCTGTTTCTCTTTTTTCAGCTCAGCCACTGCAGCGAGAGCTTTGTGAACATGGCTGGGCTCCGCGGGTTCACCCTTGTACGAGACGGGCGAATCGGTTTCTAACAGAATCCGTTCCAAAGGAGCGTTTTCGATCGTGGCTCTGTGTTCTTTGCTGTAGGCTGCTGCAGGCGTAGCTGAAACGTAGTAGCCATGGTCCAGAAGCCTCCCTAAATCGTCCAAGGAACCCGTGAACCAGTGGAAGACCGCTTTCTTGGTTCCTGTTTCAACGGTTATGTTGACGCAGTCTGCCCACGCTCCTCTGCTGTGAATCGAGACGGGTTTGCCGTGTTTCTCCGCGATTTCGAGCAGTCTTCTGAAGGTGGCTCGTTGCAGGGCTTTTTTCTCCTCGTCCTTTCTGACCGCCTTGTACCAGTAGTCCAGCCCTATTTCGCCTACGGCTGCGACCTTGCTGATGTTGTCTTCAGTGAACTGTATGTCAGCGTCAACCCTTGAAACATCTATCCAGCCCGGATGAATGCCCAGAGCTGGGTAGATTTTCAGCCCATGTCTTCCATGTTTTACGCCTTCATTCAGTACCCAGTTGTTGGATTTGTTATCAGCGCCCATCGTGATGACCGCGGTTACTCCTGCATCTTCAGCCCTTACGAGAGCTTCGTCTAATCGTTCTATGTCCTCTAAGTGTGCATGCGTGTCTATGAGCTTCATGAATCCGACACCTTTACATTATTTTTTAAAGAACAACGGTGAATGTATGCTTTTTTGTTACGATTTATGTTTTGCCTATAGCTTAAAAAAGCGATTAGGTTTTTAAACCGTCTTCTACTATCTAAGGAATGTTTGGTGATGAAATGCAATGGCTGACAACATTGGAGTAGCCGTGATTGGAGTGGGATTCGTTGGCGGAAAAGCGCATGTCCCGGCTTTCAGGAAGATACCTGGCTCAAACCTGATTGTCATAGGCGCAAGGACAGAAAAAAGAGTGAAGGCGCTTTCAGAAAAGTACGGCGTAAAGTACTGCCTAGACTACGAAAAGATTCTAAGTGATCCCGAAGTTGATGCGGTGGTTTTGTCTGTGCCAACGCCGTTCCACTACGAATCGGCGATGAAAGCCATAGAAAAGGGCAAGCACGTTTTATGCGAAATGCCGTTGGCGCCGACGATTGAGCAAGTTAAGAAGATGGCGGAGACAGCCCAAAAAAACAGCGTTATACTGATGCCTGTTCTGAACTTCAGGTTTGCTCCCGTTTACGTTAAGGTGAAAGAGATGATTCAGGAAGGCGTTGTCAGGAACCCCGTTGCGGTGCATTTCAGGGAGTTCATTCCCGCGGCTGCTTTAGCTGAACAGTGGCCTGCTGACTCGTGGGCGTGGGACATCAGCAAAAGCGGCGGGTATCCCGATTTCACGCTTTCAGTTTGGTCGATTGATATGCTGAGGTGGCTGTTCGAGGACGAAATAGCGAAGGTTGAGTGGATGACCAATTACGCCCCGCTTAAAGAATTCGGCGGAATCCTCGGCTACAACACGATGGGCACAATCAAACTCCGAAAAGGAATCGTGGGTTCTCTGCATTACGGCGCCACCGTGAATCAGTTGGCTAGCACAAGCAGGCTTGAAGTCTACGGAGACAACACGAACGTTCTACACGCGGTCTGGAACAACAAGATAGTTGTCTATGGCTCGGATCCTGAACCGAAAGAAGTGCCTGTTGAGGTGAAGGGCACGAGGATGTGGGGGCATTACCAGACTCGACAACCACTTCATAGAATGCGTACAACAAAACAGGCAGCCTCAGGTGACGGCGGAGGATGCTGTGAAGGCTCAGGAAATCGCGCAGAAAATGGTGGAGAAGCCGAAATGACCGAAGCATTAAAAATAGGCGTCCTGAAGCTCGGCTGCATCGGAACCTTGCCGTTAATTGAATTTCTTTTGGATGAAAGGGCTGAAAGAACCGATATCGACGTCAGAGTTTCAGGTTCAGGTGCCAAGCTCGGACCAAAACAGTGCGCAGAAGCCACGAAACAACTGTTGGAACAGAAAACAAACCTCATAATTCTCGTCGGTCCAGCGCAGGCAACGCCGGGACCAACCGAAGCCCGCAGAATGATAGACTGCCGCAAAGACGCCTGCAATAGTGGTTTCCGACAGTCCCACCAAGAAGGTCGCTAAGGAAATGGAGGATATAGGCTTAGGATACATAATCGTGGAAGCCGACTCGATAATTGGCGCCCGAAGAGAGTTCCTCGACCCAACCGAGATGGCAGCCTACAACTCCGACATAATAAAAGTCTTGGCTGAAACAGGAGCCTTCAACCTCATCGTCGAAACCATAGAAAAGACAATAAATTCCATAAAATCTGGCACAAAACTTGAGACTCCTAGAATAGTCATAGATGGAGCCAAAGCGGTGGAAGCAGCTGGATTCTCAAACCCATACGCGAAAGCAAAAGCATTAGCAGCCTACGAGACGGCTTGTCAAGTAGCAAAAATAACAACGGAAGCATGTTTCAAAGTTCAGGACCCAAACGCCTATGTGCCCATGGTTGCTGCAGCCCACGAAATGATGAGGGCAGCCGCCAGACTTGTGGATGAAGCCCGCGAAATCGAGAAAAGCAGCGACACTGTTCTCAGAAAGCCCCATTTCAAGGATGGAACCCTTAGCTTCAAGAAAAATCTAATGGAGAAGCCCAGAAAATCCTAATAATTCAAGCATCAGAGAACGTGCATGAAACATTTTCCTTAATGTTTATTTATGAGTTGATTGTTTCTTCAGAGAGGAAATGGAGGTTCCGTGATGCCTGCTATTGAGGTTGGAAGAGTGTGCGTAAAGACGACGGGCAGAGAAGCTGACAAAAAATGTGTCATCGTCGATGTCGTCGACAAAAACTTCGTCCTCGTAACTGGACCGAAATCTGCTTCCGGCGTGAAACGAAGACGAGTCAACGTAAACCACCTGAAACTTACTGAAGAAATAGTAAAAATAAAGCGCGGAGCAACAGACGAAGAGGTCGCTCAAGCCCTCGGCGTGCCCGAAAAATCCGAAAAACCTAAAAAGAAAAAGGCAGAATAAACGGGCGGAATCCTTAACCTTTTTAACCCGCAATTCACCTTCATTCTGTCTAGAGGAAAACATGATGCCCAGTATCCCCCCTCCATGGACCGTGAAACGGGAGTTCCTTACCAAGTCGGAGGTGGAAACCGACCCGAACAGCGGATGCAAGCCTGAAGAAAGACCATATCCCGACATGCTCAGGTTCGGCGTCATAAACTTGGACAAGCCTCCGGGACCCTCAAGCCACGAGGTCGCAGCTTGGGTGAGACGCCTTCTAGGCGTGAAACAGGCGGGTCACGGCGGGACCTTAGAGACCTAGGCACATAGTTGGTCAAGGATATCCCAAAGTGACAGGCGTGTTACCTGTGGCCCTCGAGGAAGCAACGAAGGTTGTTCATGCGTTGCTGGGTTCTGGGAAAGAATACGTTTGCGTCATGAAGGTTCATCAAGATTTGCCTGAGAACCGCGTTAAACAAGTTCTTGAGGAGTTTCAGGGAAAAATTTTTCAGAGACCGCCTATCCGCGCGTCGGTGAAAAGACAGATTAGGATTCGTAAAATCTATTTTCTCGATGTCCTAGAGGTTGATGGAAGAAACGTCCTTTTCAAGGTCGACTGCGAAGCTGGCACTTATATCAGGAGCTTTGCCACGACGTAGGAGAGGTTCTGGGATGCGGAGCCCACATGCACGAGCTCAGGAGGACGAGGTCAGGACCCTTCACCGAAACAGCGAACATCGTCACCCTGCACGACATGGTTTACCTGCATAGCGAATGGCAGAAAACCCAGGACCTAAACATTCTCAGAAAGTTCATCATGCCCATGGAGAAAGCCCTAGAACTGTTGCCTAAAATTAATGTCAGGGACTCAGCCGTGGACGCTTTGTGTCATGGAGCTCACTTAACCGCGCCAGGCGTTGTCTCGCTGGAAACAGGCATCGAACCAGATACCGAGACATGCATCTATACGTTGAAGGGCGAAGCCGTAGCTCTAGCGACTGCAACCGCAAAGACTCAGGAGATCCTCAAGAAAAACCACGGTATAGTCGCAAGAAACAACAGGGTCCTCATGCCCCGAGGAACGTACCCGAAGCTCTGGCACACCAAACAATAGAACTGCAACTTTGTTTTTTTTGTGAAAGATTAAATAGACTCAAACACCAAAAACATTCAAGGCGCACCCAAAAGCCGGGGTCTCCTAGAGCCTTAAGAAAACAAGGCGGGAAACCAGGTATGGAGCAGATCCCCATATAGAAAGGGAGCTTAAGCCTGGAGTCTCCAAAAATGGCGCAAAAAAGCCAAACAGTCTGTGGCCCATGTGGCCGCGTGGGTTCAAATCCCACCCCCGGCGCCAAATCTATATTGCTGAAAAAGAAGGAATTTTTAGAAAGAGTATATTAGAAGTAAATTAAAGTTGACTGGCTATTGTTTGGGCTTTGTTCATTATTTTTCTTAGGTCTTCGTTGTTTGGTTTGCCTTTTATGTTGCCCATTTTGCCTTTTGTGCTGTTTTCTTCTGAACCGTGGAACTCGCTGAGGACATACCATTCGTCTATGACATTGAAGCCTAGATGCTCAAAGAACTGTCCAACGTACTTGCCTGCAGGGACAGCCTCGTCGATTCCAGTGTGGGGACCCGAATACGTACAGAAAACGAGGGCGTTCTTTCCCGCCACATTTGGAGCGCTGAGTTTTACTTTTCCCTGCTCGCGGTACTGAATGAACTTCTTTTGTAGAAACTCCGTCATCGGCTTGGGAGGATGCCACTGGACGGATGGAAAGCCCACGCAAACAAGGTCGTAACCAAAGAAATCAAGGTCTTCAGCGTCCTCCAGTCTCTTAACCGTGACTTTTATGCCAGCTTCCTCTAAGCCCTCTCTAATTGCTTGTGCCACCTTCTCCGTGTTCCCAGTTTTGGACCAATACACTATCACAGCCTGCTTCATACGTACACTCCCAAAAAAATTTTCCGCAACATAGATTAATTTCGTTTGTTTCACTGTGTCAAGGAGTAACTGTATATTTTGGCTTTGCGGACGCATAGTTCGTCGCCCATGTAGACAAGTTTGCCGCCTTGGGACTCGTCGCCGTTTAAGCGTCGGCTTGGAATCCACCTGCCTTTTTCGAATCTGCCCTCGTCAAGCGTCAATATTTCGATGTTTACCTCTTCTCCAGGCTTAGGTGCAAAACTGAGCGTGAAACCTGCGCCAGCCACGATGTATTCGTCGTCCTCCGAAGCGATGATGAGTCCTGCAGCTGGAACCTTCCCCGTTTCAAGTGGCCTGTTGAAGCGTACGCGCAGCCAGTAGCCGCCTAGTTCGCAGTCGAAGCCTCTCGTCATTCCACCTGTGAAAACGTTGTACCTTGGACCATACGATGGGTCATCCGCGAAGCCGATCATCCGCCCCATGCCGTGATGCTCTGCTATGACGGGCATCATTTCCGAAAGCAGCATGTAACTTGCGGTCAACGGATGCGGCTCAACGATCGAGTCTACAGCGAACGGCGAAAAACACAACGCGTCGTGCATGGCAACAGCGTAAAAAACGTTTGCTGCAGCTTGTTCATCGCCTCGAGCCTCAGGAATCATCAACGGGTTCCCGGACTGCGTATACTCGCAGCAGACTCCGCGGAAATCCTCAAGGTAGATGTCAGGAGCCAAGAAGTCGATGTTTGGAGCAGCTGCCCGCCACACGTCCATCATGCGTGCAATTGGTCCGCCGCTTGGGTAGTCGCCGGGCTGCTGCCCTTCGTGTTGGGGTCCCAGCCACGCGTTAGCATACATGGGAATCGGATACTCAGCCTTGCCCGCTCTAGTCACTGCGTTTACATATTTTGCGATGTACCATGCCATGAAAACCTCGTCTGCGCCTGAACCGAAAATCTCCTTCCACGTCCCAGTCTGTCTTACTGCCTGCTGCCTCCCACATATGTTGAAGGTAAGGGATAAGACAATCAGCGTGAGCCTGCAGATTCTTCATTAACTCCTTCGGGGCTTGCTGGGCGAAACGTTCTTCAGCCATTTGGCAGCGGTCGCGCGGAGTCCTTAGGATGCCTACCTCGTTTTCAACCTGCATCATGATGACGGTGTGTTCTTGGTCGTCGACCTCGCGGATGTGCTTCATTAATGCGCTGAACGCACGGGCATCAGCTAGGCAGGCAGCCTTACTGAAACATGAAACCGCGTCGGTGTTCCTGCCTTGTGACAGTGAGCTCGGGGGAACCGTTTGAGGTCGGTTTTTACCCACGTAGGCGCGTAGGATGAGCTGGTGTTTTTCCAGGTTCCGAACCAGAGGAAGACGAGTCTAAGCTTGTGCCTACGTGCTTCTTTGATGAGTCCGTCTACTATGGTAAAGTCGAATTTTTCTTCCTCAGGTTCAACGAGCTCCCAAGAGACCGGCGCCAAGACCATGTTTAAACCGAGCGATACAAGACGTGACCAGATTGGCTCCATGTATGTTAGGCTGGAAGAGCTTGAGTTGTGCAGTTCTCCGCCCAGCATGACGAACGGTTCGCCGTCTACGATGAGCTGCGTGGCTGTGCCCTTTTTGCGCAGGTGAGGAATATTGTCGTCGCGGTTTTTGTTCATTTTACCCTTTTCTCCACACAGTCTTAGTTAATTGGCTGCAACAAATCTTTGGCTTAAGATTGAAATATGTCCTTCGGTTCAGATAACAATCTATTTTTTTACGGGCTGAACAATTATTTCGTTGTCTTTGATTACCCCTTTGACGGTCAGCTTCTGTTTTCCGATTCTTCCTTCTTCCTTCGTGTCAGTAAAGGCGTATTTTCCTTTCTGAAGCTTAAGGATGGCAACGTCTGCGTATGCGCCGACCTTCAGGGTTCCAATTTTGTCGTGCTTACCCAGGACTTTTGCAGGCGTGAAGGTGCAGGCTTCAATTACTTCGTCGAGAGACCTGCCTAATAGCAGAAGCTTAGACATGGTCGTCGGCAGGTCGAAGACGGGTCCACTCAAATTTTCAACGTGAAGGTCTGTGCCCAAAGTGTCAGGCTTTATTCCTTGGCTTAAACCTTTTTCAGCCACTTCCCAAGTGAAGCTTCGGGCGCCATGCCCCAGATCAAACATGACTCCCCGTTTTTTCGCCTCAAAGAATTCTGGTTGAACCTTGCCATCTGCGTCAAGCAGTCCGTCGTGTTGTTCCATGCGTAAACCGTGAAAAAGGTGAGTGACAACATCTCCCTTCCTCAGGTATTTTAGGCATTCAGGCTGATGATGGTTCTCAGCCATCACGATGCAGCCAGCTTCGTCAGCAGCTTTTCGGGCAAGCGCCAGCCCTTCTATTCCGTGATGAGCCCATTTCAAGCCAACTATGGCGTCTCTATTTTTGTTGATGACTTCGCAGGCGCCTTCAACATTGATGAACATGCTATCCTGACCCGTAATGAGTTGAGACCACTTCTGGTTCGCTCGGGAAAACTCGACCATGCCGAGAGACTCGATGTTCAGGAGCGCCAAAATCCTTGTTTTTGACGTGTCTATTACGTATTTTCGGAAACCCATAAAATTGAGTTCGCCAGTTGAACCCGCGTCTAAGATGGTGGTGCATCCCTTCGCCAAACACGCAGTCTCTGGGTCAACAGCAATATAGTTAATGTTATGGCTGCAGTGAACGTGGAGGTCAACAAGCCCAGGGGCAACGAGCATTCCAGAAGCGTCCACGACGCGTTTTGCGCCAGCAGCGTTTATACCCTTTCTCACGTCAACAATTTTGCCATGTGAAATGGCGATGTCCCTTTGTTCGTGGATTCCCTGCGAAGGATCAACTATGATTCCGTTTTTTACAACCACGTCAATCGTGTCATTCACTTTGAAATGCACCTCGTTAACGTTCAGTTGTTTTGCGATGAATCTTCTTTTTAAGCATCTCTCTGATTCGTTTAACGATTATTTTTTCTTCGCCGTCCTGAAGGCATTGCGGATTAAGCGTTAGGCAATTGTCGAACTGGGACGCATAGATTGGCGGATTCCCCGTCCTCAATTGGTTATTCACTTCAGCCACGGTTATGCTGAGCTTAGTTTCGTCAAGGGTCAGACGAGTCTGTGGCCATCCCTGAGCGGAATACTCATGTTTCGCGGGGTCTGGGACGATGCTTTCCGCCTTAACGTTCTCTGATGATAATTCCTTGACAAAGTATTGCGCCATTTTTTCCCATTTTCTTTGACGAGCCTTCACGGCTTCGGGAGTATAGTGTTGTAAGGCTACTACGAGCCCAACGATCTGTTCCTTGCTTACCTTCATTGGTCTACCCATGTAGTTGTGGGGCGAACCGTGAGCAGCAACAGCCTCAATCAGGTCAGCTCTGCCCATGATGAAGCCCGCGTCGTTGGGACCTCGGATGTCTTTTCCCCCGCTGAAAGCAACCAGATCCGCGCCTGTAGCAACTATGTCACGAAGGTTACTTATGGGTGGAACCTCAGCAGCCGCATCAACGATGACGGGCACGTTGTGCTTTTTCCCGATCCCAACGATTTCTTTTAGGGCTTCCATGTCGCATCCCTGCTTCGAAGTGAAAAACACGAACCCAATCGCCACCGTATTTTCTGTTAATGCCCGTTCAATGTCGCTGGGCGCGTAATCTTCCTCTGTTCCAACCTTAACTAGTTTGGCGCACGGAATGGCGAAGTTCCGAGAAAACGAAGTGTCCTGAACCAAGGGCAAAACGACCTCGTTCTTGAAGCCCTGAGTGTACGGTATCTGCGCCATCTTTTCGGGGTCTTTGCCCGTCATGCATGCCGCTACAGCCAGAACAAGCGCAGCTGCAGCTCCAGACGTAACATAAGCGGCTTCGGCGCCCGTTTTTTCTGCTATGATTTTTCCTGCTTGCCTGTGAAGTTCGTCCATGTCCACGAATGCTGTGGCTGCTTCGTTCATGGCTTCGACGACTTCGGGAAGCATCAGTGATCCGCCGAGGCTTGTCATCGTTCCCCACGCGTTGATGACCTTTTTTACGCCTAGCTCGTCGTAGACGCTCATTTGACTGTACTTCCGTTTACCGTTATTTCTTTGGTTTGCAGGCGACAGCGTCTATTTCGACCAGGCAGTTTTCGTCGGGTCTCGGCAGCTTCGAGACTTGCACGCAAGTTCTTGCGGGGGCAGCCTTAAAGAATGAACCGTAAACCTCGTTCATCGCTCCGTAATGGTTCATATCCGTCAAGAAAACCGTGCACTTCAAAACGTCGTCTAGATTGCTGCCTGCTTCCTCAAGAGCAGCCTTCATCAGCTCCATAACGGCTTTTGTTTGTTCCCTGATTCCGCCCTCAACCTGTTTCCCAGTCTTCGGGTCGTGCGGACCAATGCCTGAAACGAAGACAAGGTTGCCCAGAACAGTGGCTTTCGAAAGCACCTTCCCTTGCCCAACAGTTTGCTTCTTGGTTTTTGACAACTTTTATCACTGCCCAAAACTATGCCTAAATATGCCTATTATGGTTTCCCAAATCCTCTCCAAAAAGAAACAAAAAACATTGAAGAAAAAAGTTTGAAATCATTCTTGATTATGTAAGCTGCAATTGTTATGCAAACGGAAAACTCTATTGTTACACAAATCAGATGTATCTGGTGGTTGTGCAAAGAAATTTTAGATAGATGTTAAATAGTTACACGCAGCGATGAATAATCAAAGTATAAAAGAATTTGCAGTCTTCAATGATCCAGATTGGTGATGTTTAGGATGATCACGAAGGAAAAGATACAAAAATGCGCCGAGGCAATCATTGACGGCATGAACCTCAAGAGAGGCGAAGCAGTCATCATTCGAGGAGGCACCCACACACAAGAACTACTCGAAGAAATCGGTATACTGTGCTATCGCAAAGGCGCCCAACCGATCATAATGGCGTCCACCGACGAGTACTCAGCCCGAGTCTACGACGAGATACCCGAAAAAACGCTGAAGGTCACGCCCAAGCACTATTTGGGAGCCATAAAAGAAGCCGACGTCTACATAACGGTTGAACCCTTCAAGGACCCCGCAGTCCAAACCCGTTTTCCGCCCGAAAAAATCGCAGCCCGAACCGAAGCCAACGTACCGATAAGGAAAATCCTTTACGGCGAAGATGGGGGACCCGGCAAAAAATGGACCTACGCAGGCTGGCCGACGCAGGAAGCTGCGAGTTTCTATGACGTGGACTACGAGAACCTTGAACAGCTGATCGTGGAAGGCATGGCGGTTCCCACTTCAACCCTGAAACAGAACACTTCGAGGCTTGCGGAGCTCCTGAAAGGCGCTGACGTTCTTCACATAACGGACGATAAGGGCTCAGACTTCACGTGCCGAATTAGGGGGCGCCGATTGAACGAGGATGATGGCTTGGTTGACGATCACGACATTAAAGTCGGCGATCTGGGTAACAACCTGCCTGCTGGCGAACTTTTCATTGCGCCCTACGAAACCTTCGGCGACGGGGCGCTGTTTTGTCCAGTCACAATAGACAGGTTCACGAACAAGATCGTCAAAGACGTCACGTTGCACTTCAAGAATGGCAGAGCTGCTTCTGGACGAGTGCACCGCGAAGGTTAACGGAGACCAGATGATCGACTCCTTCAAACGTTGCCTCGAAATCGACAGCAAAGAGAAAGAGGTTCGGACAACGAATATTGCTGAGCTCGGCATAGGCTGCAACCCAGCCATCAACAAAGCCATAGGGTACATACTCACAGACGAGAAGATCGGAGGCTCAGTTCACCTCGCATTCGGCTCCAACCTCAGCTACGGAGGAACCTCGATCTCAAGCATGCACTGGGACTTCGTCACCCATCCCACGGCGACCATAGAAAGGGCGGATACGAAACAGAAAATCATGAAAAACGGCAAAATTATGTGACCCCCAACAATAAACGGAGCTTCCAGAAAACATTATATTCAGAATTCATTTAACTTGTAGTCCACTTTAGCATTCCATGTTTGGTGAGCCCTTTGCAGAAAACGGTTGGCATCGACGACATCGCCACATACATCCCTAAGTTGTACCTAGACGCAGGAGACATGGCTAAAGCCCGAGGTGTGCCGCCTGAAAAATTTTCCAAAGGGCTAGGCATAGACAAACTTTCAATCCCCGACGCCCACGAAGACGCAGTAACGATGGCTGCCATGGCTGCCTTGAAGCTTATGGAAAAGAACAACCTGCAGCCAAAAGACATCGACTTTATCCACATCGCCACCGAATCAGGTCCTGATGCCGCGAAACCCATCTCGTGCTACGTGCAAGGTATGCTGGAGCTAAGGTATGGAAAAGGCAGTTTAGACCACATCGGAGCACCCGAAACGAAGTTCGCATGCGTTGGCGCAACCTACGCCATGATTGACCGTCTAGCCTACATTGCCTCAGGCTGGAACAGAGCACCTTACTCAATCGTGGTCGCCACGGACATCGCAAAGTACGAGCTAAACTCATCAGGTGAACCGACTCAGGGTGCAGCCGCAATCGCCCTACTTTTGAAAGAGAACCCACGGCTCCTTGCGTATGAGCCTCAGTTCACGGGGTTTGGAACCGTGGATGACCATGACTTCTTCAGACCCGTCGAAAGGGCAACAGCCGTGTTTAACGGGCAATATTCTGTGGGCTGTTACCTGAGAGACATGAGGATTGCTACGGATTTTTATAGAAAAAGCATGCTGAAGGCTGGAGTTTTAAAGTCTCCCGCTGAAAGCTTGATAGACAAAATAGACATAGTGTCTTTTCACGCGCCGTTTCCGAAGATGGTTCAGTACGCCTTCGCGTCTTTCCTAATTCACGACTGGAGAAACCTTCCTAAATGGAACAGAATCGCGCAAACGATAGGTCCTGAGCCTAGCAGGGAAAAATTGGCTGACATGGAGTTCTACATTTCCGACGGCTACAAGGATTACAGAAAGAACTTTACGAACACCGAAGACTTTACAACAGAATACGACAAGAAGGTTGCGGATTCGTTAAAGGCGATTTGCCTTATTGGCAACTCATACACTGCTTCTGTCTGGCTAGGCGTCACAAGCCACTTCGAAACCCGAAAAGACGACTTAACAGGCAAACGGATCGGCATAGGCTCCTATGGCAGCGGAAGCAGCGCAATCGTGTGCAGCTTCATTGTCCAGCCTAAATACAAGGAAGTTTTAGAAAAAATTAAGCTCATACACAAACTTAACAAACGGCAAAAGATACCGATTGATGTTTACGAGGATCTGCATGAAGGAAGACGGAAGCTCAACGAAAGCATCATTTCGCCAAAAGAAGAGTTCGCCCTAAACAGCATCGGCATAAATGAAAACGACTTGGGCTACAGATACTACAAATACGTGGAATAAGCAGTTTGAAAGTTAACAATCAATGTTATTTTTGAAGATAAAAACTGTTTTTTTGTCTTCACATGTTTCTTTATAAAACGGGTAAGGGCAAAAATGAAATACAAGGTCAACATATGCTTCTCCAACCTGTTTAATTGAGGCTGGAATGGACATGAAAATAACCGACCTGAAATGCACCATCATAGGACAGAATCCCGTTATCCGCATAACAACCGACGAAGGCATAAGTGGAATCGGAGAAATCGAATCCCCAAAAACCTACATAAAACCTCACGTACTCTTTTACAAACCGTACATTCTGGGGCAAGACCCCACCAACATCGAAAGAGTGATGCTCAGAATCCGAAAGCTGGGAAGCTACAAACCCTGGGGAAGCGCAGTAAGCGCAATCGAAATGGCACTATGGGACTTGGCTGGAAAAGCCGCTGGGTTACCAGTTTACAAGCTTTTGGGAGGAAAAATCCGAGACAAAGTCCGCGTCTACAACGGCGGAGTAAGGTTTCCGATAAAAGGAAATTCTCCAGAAGACTACGCTGAAGTCATGCGGAAAATGAAGGATGCGAAAGAGGGTTTCACAATCATAAAGCAACCCGTCGGCTTCCACGCAGGAATGCACACAGTGGTTCCCAACTTTTTCTACGGCGAAGTCGACAATGGTTCACCGTACATAAGCCGCGGGCTTTTAACCGAAAGCGGACTGAAACACATTATAGCATGCGTAAAAGCAATGAAAGACGTTTTAGGGGACGATGTGGGTCTCGCCTTAGACTGCGGACCAGGATGGGTCGTGCCTTCAGCAATCAAGTTCGCCAAGGCTTTGGAGCCATTGAACGTGATGTGGCTTGAAGACATGATCACGGGCGACTACACGCCTTATACTTTAGCTGATGTTTACCGCGAGGTCACCCGTTCCACGAGCACCAACATCCACACTGGCGAACAAATTTACCTCAGACAAAACTTCAAGGATGTCATCGAAAAACACGCTGTTCACATAATTGGTCCAGACCCCTGCGACATAGGCGGCATAGCGGAACTCAAATGGACAGACTGAGTACGCTGACCTTCACGGAATCCTCGTGGCTCCGCACGGCGTCTTCAACGGGCTGTTTGGGCTCGCAGCTCTCGTTCACATGTCAGCAACATTACCTAAAAACTACATTGCCTTCGAATACCCGATTGGGAGACCAGAGTGGTGGTACGACATAGTCGAAGGCCTTCCGAATCCCGTGGTGAAAAACGGATTCATAGAAGTCTGGGACAAACCAGGCATGGGTGTCGAATTTAACGAAAAAGCCGCAAGGAAACACCTACCTGAAGGAGACGAAGACTTCTTCAACTAAAAAAAGGATCAAAGAAAAAAAAATTGCCACAAAATTCACGTAAGCCAAATCAAGGTTCCACAAAAAAACCTGCCTGACCAAACATGTCCCACCAAGAAACGTCACCCAGAAAGATGGGGCCCGAAAAATATTCAGTTTCGATTGTTAGGGGAGAAAACATCGTAAACCGTGTAACCAAAGCTGTCCAACTGATTGGCGGCATAGAAAGATTCGTCAAGAAAGGCGACAAGGTTCTCATCAAAGCGAACCTTGTTGATGGCAGCCCCTACGAGACCGGAGAAACGGTTCATCCTGAAACCATCCGCACCTTGGTGAAGTTAGCGAAGTCAGCTGGAGCCTCGCAGATTTTGGTCGGCGACGCTGTCACCTCTTGGGACATGACGTTGTATGATGCTGTTGCCAAAATCGCCAGAGAAGAGGGGGGTGAATGGGTCGATCTTGGACGAAGCCCCCGAATCGAGGTTAATGTTAAGAATCCAGTTTTCTTCGAGAAGGTGAAGGTCGCAAAAGAATTAGTGGAATGCGACATATTGATCAATGCAGGAACGTTAAAGACCCATCATTTGGTCGGTGTGACTGTTGCCATCAAAAACCTTTACGGCGTCCTCGAGCTGCAGGACCGCATCAACTACCACCAATCTGACAGAATCGAAGAAATCATTGTGGACCTGAACCTCGTTAAACCAAGCAGCCTAGTCGTGGTCGACGGAGGCTTCTCAACCCATCACTGGCCAGCATTCGAGGTGCAGAAAATGGACCTTACCATGGCGGGAGACAACGCGGTTTTAGTTGATGCTGTCGCAGCAAAGATAATGGGGGCAGACCCGAAGGCGTTACGCTACCTAAGGTGGGCAGAAGAACACGGCTTAGGCTCATCCGAAATTGAAAAACATCAGATTCTGGGGTTGACGATTGAGGAGGCTTTCCGAGCGAAAACAGTGAACATGGTCGACTTCATTAACAAAGAAAGCGAAAAGGTCAAAATAATCAACGAAGGTGCCTGCACAGGCTGCTATGGCCGTCTCGCCACCGTGTTGCTGCAAAGACACGAAATAAACTCTGCGAAAACGAAGCTGTACGTACTCATGGGTCCTGAAGCCAAGCCGCCGACTCCTCTGGAAGAAGACTCAGCCTGTATACTCTGCGGCAACTGTCTCGCCCCAACCTTCTTCAACAAACTTCAAGGAACATTCGTTCCCGGCTGCCCCCCTGACACAGAAGCCTTCATGCAGGCACTGAGCAAGCATCTGGCTCCTCGACACCGCCTGACACGCCGCGAATGGCAAAAAATCCACAAGGAGATGGCGGCAAAAGGATTTCAAGGTAAACCTCCATTCTTTGCCTCAAGACCTATTGGAGAAAAAGAGCGTAAGCAGCCTTAACAGCATTGAATGCGCCTTTCACGGGTTCAGAAGCTGAAAAACTTAAATACCATGCTTTAAACAATAGGTCTTGTCTTACAGAGTGTGGTGTTGATGTCCCGCCAATTTCCAACCGTCCACGCAGGATTTCAGTCAAAAAAACTTTGTTATATAGACTAGTCGTTGACCCTGTGGCACTTTTAGTAACCTATTTCTCAACAGGCCAAATCGTCGGTTCAATCGCAGCAGTAATCATAATCGAAGCCTTCTCCACCGTGTTCTACTACGTTCTTGACAGAACAATGTAGCCTCCAATAATCCGAAGAAAATTCCGCGTACAATATCCCCCTTTTTCATTCAAAAAATAAAAATTTACATACATCACAGAAAAAAACATTAGTCTATGTTTGCGCCCCAAAACAACAGAGATAATGCGCCACAAAACAGATCAGGCCTTCACAGGTCGCGGTTTGTCATTCAAACGGAAAATTCTAATGTCACACAAAACAGACAGGTCTAAGACAAAGCAGTATGTTGTTCAAAATACACTTCCAGATGTTGAACAAAACAGACCAAGTGAAGACTGAGCAATAGTTCTCGTTTTTAACACACAAAGAAATAAATGTGCCTTGATGTTAACCTAGCTTATTCGCCTTCTTTTTATTTAGAGGCTTATTTGAGCATGATTTCGAGCGCTTTTCGGGCTCTGTTCGCTGTGTCGGCTAGGACTTTCACGACGTAACGCTCATTCTTCAACGAAAGGTAAAGCTTCTCAAGAGTGTGCAGCTTCATGTTTACGCATATCGCCTCGTCGTAAGCAGGAATAAACACCGCGTCTTTTCGGTTAGCCTGCATTTTATGAATTATGCCAATCTCCGTTGCCACAATGAACTTTCTAGCTGAAGACTCCTTCGCTTTCCTGCACATTTTAGACGTGCTTCCAACAAAATCGGCCACTCCGCAGACTTCAGGATTGCATTCTGGATGAACCAAAACCTCAGCGTCAGGATGAAGCTTCTTCAGTCTCAAAATATCTTCTTTGTTGAAGAGTTTGTGAATGGGACAAAAACCGAAGGCTGGCATGTTAACCAAATGTTTTTTGGTGAAATTTTGAGTGTAATGGGCGAGGTTTGCGTCAGGACCAAAGATGACATTGTCCGAGTCCATTTTGTTCACAATTTCAGCCGAGTTCGCAGAGGTGCAAACAGCGTCGCACTCAGCCTTCGCCTCTGCCAAAGTATTAATGTAGAGAACAATTCTTGAACCTGGATTTTCTTTTCGATAAACCTTAACAAGTTCAGCTGGCAACATTGCAGCCATCGGACAAAGAGCGTTCAGGTCTGGTATCAAAACCTTCTTGTTTGGGTTGAGGATGGTAGCTGTTTCAGCCATGAACGTTACTCCGCAGAAAACAATCATCTTAGCGTCCGTCTCAGCAGCACGCACCGAAAGCTCCAAGCTGTCGCCAACGTAATCTGCTATGTCCTGAATCTCTGGACGTTGGTAGTTGTGTGCGAGAATGACTGCCTGTTTCTCCTGTTTCAGTTTCTGTATCTCGTCAACAAGCTTTGCATTTATGGTCGTGCCAAACTCTCTCCATAAGACATGGTTTTGGTCATTGTAAAACTTTTACTGTTTTTACGTCTGTTAACAAGCTGAAACCACACGTTTCCGTCGCATATTAAGGTAATGTTGACACGCAAACTGTTTCAGTTGCCCACAATATTTCTATGAATAAATCGAGAGAAAGTTTCTAGAATAATGGATGAAGCTGTAGTCAGCTGGAAAGAAATAAGTTGACCTTTGCAGATTCATAGAGTATCGGAGAACTCTAGAAGAGGTGTTCCGTATGGTTAAAATTGTTAATCCCGTTAATCCGAAAACCAGTTCTGAAGCTGTGAGATTGTTAAAGTACATTTACAGCATCAGCGGAAAGAAGATGCTTACTGGACAACACGAATACATGGGTCGAATGTCCGTCGTAACAGACAAAATAAAAGAAATCACTGGCAAGTATCCCGCGGTGTGGGGAAGCGATTTCGGCTTTTCCGACGAAAGACATGACATTGACAACATAAAGTACCGAGTGCGTCTGGTGGACGAAATCAAGAAACAACACAACAGCGGAGCCATAATCACCATGACTTACCACCAAGCGAACCCAATCATCGGAGAACCGTGCCTATTTGAAAGCGGAGTCATCAGCAAACTAACCGACCAACAATGGAAAGACTTGACGACGCCTGGAACCGAAATCTATGAAGTATGGCGAAAACAGATGGACATTGTGGCGGAAATCCTGAAAAAAGTTCAGGAAGCCCATATTCCAGTACTGTTTCGACCCTACCACGAGATGAACGGAGACTGGTTCTGGTGGGGAGGACGTAAAGGGTCAGAAGGCTACGTTGCCCTTTACAGGCAGCTGTTCCACTATTTCACTGAACACCATGAACTGAACAATCTACTTTGGGTCTGGGCATCCGACAGACCGTGGCCAGGAGTGGAAAACTTTTACCCAGGCGACGATTACGTGGATATTTTGGGGTCAGACATTTACCCCGTGAAGGACCATCCCGAAATTTACCGTCAAGAATGGTACGAGCGAATGGTGGGCTTAGCGAAAAATAAGCCATTAGCCATTTCGGAGTTTAGTGTGTTACCATCCGATGAAACCCTCAAAAAACAGCCCCGCTGGGTTTGGATGATGGCATGGGCAGATTTATTACTTCAAACGAACACCAAAGAAGAGATACTTAGAATTTACAATTCCCCCAAAACACTGACCAGAGAGAATTTACCGAAACACATGAAACACGATTTTACATGAAACACACGCAAACCCCAAATTTTTAACATTACAAAAAACTCAATTCACCGCCACTTCCAATAATATGCCTTGAAACTGTTTTTGACTTGCTGATGATAGTGATCTGTTTTGGACTGCGAAGAAGCTTTGGAGCTAGTTAAAGCAAAAGTCAAAAGCCAAAACATTGTTCGACACATGATTGCTGTTGAAGCGATCATGGAGGCTTTAGCTGAGTATCTTAATGAAGACGGAAGTCTATGGGCGTTAACGGGTCTTGTTCACGACATTGACTACGAAAAAACACTAAAAACTTCGAGAAACACGGGATAATAGCCGAGGAAATACTTAAAGGCAAAGTTCCAGACGAAACCCTGAGAGCCATTAAGGCACACAACCACGAGCACAGCGGCGTAATGCCCAAGTCACGTTTAGACAAGGGACTCATCGCCTCCGACGCAGCGTCAGGGCTAATAGTCAGCTTGCGCCTTGGTTATGCCCTCAAAGAAAGTCAAAGACGTTGACGCGAAAACCGTTAAGAAAAAATTTAAAGATAAGGATTTCGCCAGAGGAGCTGACAGGAACAGAATCGTCGTCTGCGAAGACCTCGGAATACCCAAAGAAGAATTCCTCGAAATCGCGCTGAAAGGAATTCAGAATGTTAGTCAAAGCCTAGGTATATAAACAAAAATGCATAACACAACGAACTAACGACGAGAAACATTTCCGTTACAAGCAAGAAAGGGAACGAAGCGTATACTTAAAAAAGTCCTATCAGAAAGCCGATTTACATTCTGCCTTAGCATTCCAGTTTGGGGCTTTTTGAAAGAAAAACATTTCGCCTCATTCCCTCTGTAAAGAATAATGGGAGTATATTGATATAAATTCAGTGTAACCATAAAGGCACAGTTTCTGGATACATTTATTGTGCTGTATCTACAGAATAGTAAGATGCCATTTACTAGTCGACCTGTATTGCCTGTTACTAATTTATGAGTAGATAACTTAAAAAAGAGAAGGCAAGATTCAATCAAGAACTGAAACTGAATTGAACGCCAAAATGAGCACAACCTTCATTGCCCAAACAGCGATTTTAGGAGCCCTCGTCGTCGTTTTTGACTACGCCATGAAATTTTCGGGCTTCAAAGTCGTCTTCCCGTGGCTTCCGTACCTAAAATTCGATTTCACAGGAATCCCGATTGTGCTGTCCTTTTTTCTCTCGGGTTTAACGTCAGGAGCCACAACCTCCATTGTGGCGATGCTAGCAATCCTTGCCCGCAGCGGAGATGTTATCAGCGCATTCATGAAAGCGTTAGCTCGAGTTCTCTACAGTCCTCGGCATGCTCATCGGCTTAACGATGTTCAAAAACTGCCTGAGACTTGCAAAACCTGCTTCGTTCTTTACTGGATGCATAGTAAGAGTGGTGGTCATGGCTTTGGCGAATCTCATAGTTCTCCCGTTGTATTACCCAATGACGTTTGAGTTGGTTCTTTTAACAACTCCTCTAACAGCCGTGTTCAACCTAATCCATGGCTTACTAAGCATGTCTGGAGGATACCTCATTTACGAAGCAATAAAACTCAGAATTCCGTCATTGATTAAAGAGAAAAAAATTTGAAGCCCTAATTGATTTTGTTGATCGCAACTTTTTCTTTCACTGTTTGGTGGACAGAATCAACCTGTTCCTGCGTTAAGGGAAAACCGTGAAAACATTTTCCTTTAGCTTTAGAGGTTCCTATAACCGTGTCCTTAATTTTTAGGGGAGGCTCAAACCTATACAATTCCTTGAAAATTAGGACACCTTTCCAGCCCATTGCCTCGCACTCTTTTCTTTTTTCGTCTGGCAGCATCTCCCTCTTCACGAATTCGTCGAGGACGCCGTAGCCAACGAAGGAGTCTCCGTTCTCGGTTTTTCGTACCAAAAGGATTGTGCCTTTTGGTTCCCAACGTCTACTCATGCCTGGAAAATATTTTTTTATCGAGAAAACCTGCTTGAACCATTCTTCTCTCGTTATTCTCAAGATGAAGTTGTTGGGAGAATTGTGACCATCAACGCTCAACGCAGTTCGAACCCCAATTGAATATTTCACTGCTTTATGCATTTAAGAATTTTATTCTTTTTTCAGAAGTCAAATATTGACTAATATATCATTGCAACTAAGGAAATTAAATAGAAATTTGTATATTTTCTGGGTTTCTTTTAATTTATGATTTTTTGATGTAACAGAACGCACAAGATACCGTTTTTGCGAACGTTTATAGGTTAGGGCACATGCGATTAAAGATATACTGACAAGACGGATGGGTGCAAAACTTGCAAATTGGTCTTATTGGCATAATCAGAAGCGAGCTCGAAAAAGATTATTGGGGCACCCTAAAAAAGGTAGCCGAGCTTGGTTTCAAAGGAATCGAAAGCGGTCTTCCGCCCGGAGCCGCAGGTTCAGTCATGGATTACAGGCAAAAACTTGGTTCGTTAGGACTGAAGACTGTGGCGTATGGGTCTAACGTGGACCTTTTGAATAGTAAGTTCAACGAAATTGTTAACACAGTAAAAGCATTGGACTGCAAGTACGTCGTCATTTATTATAGTCCATGCCAGTCGAAGGAGCAGGTTCTACAGGACGCCAAGACTTACAACGAAATCGGGAAGAAGCTTCATGCGGAAGGAATACAGTTATGTTATCACAACCACTGCCAAGAGTTTGCAAAGTTCGACGAGAATACGGCTTGGACATTCTATTTGAAAACACTGACCCACGGTATCTAGCGGCACAAATTGACGTCGCTTGGGTAACGATCGGAGGTGAGGACCCAGCCAAATTCATACAGAAATACAAAGGCAGATGCCCACTCATCCACCTGAAGGATTTCAGTAAAGACATCGTGACCAATGTCCTCAACGATCCGAGATTAAAAGGCATATGGACCGAAGTCGGAACCGGAGTAGTTGACTTCAAATCCGTCCTGTTCAGCTGCCCAGAAGGCAGGGGTGGAATGGGGAAGCGTTGAGCAGGACCAACTACGTGACCTGCCTCCCATGGAAAGCATCAAAGTCAGCATCCAAAACCTGAAGAAGCTTGGGGCAAAGTAGCCCATCAATCGCAATAAAACAATCCCCAAAATACTCTTTCTTTTTAAATGGTCGCTCTTAAGTAATTTTTTTTTCGTTTTTCATGTCTTCTGTAGGAACGGGAATCTATCATTATTCCTTATTTACTGTCCCATAGTTCAGCAATCCACTAGAGAAACGCATCACAGACCCATTAGCAAATTAAAGGTTCGGTTTGTGAAGGTGGTGTTCAGTGTTCTGTTCATATGCATGTGCTACTCGAAGGACGGTTTCTTCATCAAAAGGTTTCCCTATTATCTGCAGCCCAATCGGCAGACCATTTTGGAAACCGCAAGGAACAGAAATAGCTGGGTAGCCTGTTAGATTTGCTGGCACAGTCAAAATGTCGCACATGTAAAGAGTTAATGGATCATCTATCTTCTCGCCGATGTTGAAAGGCAAAAGTGGCATCGTTGGACCAACGAGAACGTCGAAACTTCTGAAGGCTTTTTCGAAGTCTCTGCGTAAAATTGTTCGAACCCTCAATGCTTTGAGGTAATATTGATCATAGTAACCAGTCTGACAAGGCGTAGGTGCCGAGGATTATTCGCCTTCTCACCTCGGTCCCGAATCCTTCCTTCCGGTCCATCGCGTAGACAGTTGCCCAATCTCCTTCATCCCGTTCCTCGCGGAAACCGTAACGTAACCCATCGTAACGTGCAAGGTTTGAACTGGCTTCTGACATTGCCACAATATAGTATGCAGCCAACGCATAACTCATGCTTGGAAGAGAGATTTCATCATACGTGCAGTCGAGGTTCTCAAGCTTGCCAATGGCTTCCCAGACGGATTCTTTGACGCCATCTTCGACTCCTTCGCTAAAAAATTCCTGTGGCACGCCAATTCTTAGACCTTTAACATCTTCTTTAAGAAAAGTTGTATAGTCTTTGGAAGGTAAATCAACGGAGGTGCTATCCTTACTGTCATGTCCACTGATAATAGAAAGAAAAAGGGCGCAATCTCGAACGTTTCTAGCTAAAGGACCGATCTGTTCAAGGCTATTAGCATACGAAATGAGCCCATAGCGACTGACAAGACCATAAGTAGGCTTCAGCCCCGCAACTGAACAGTAGCTGGCGGGGCACCTTATCGAGCCTCCAGTGTCTGAACCCAAGGCTAAGGGTGCTTCTTCCGCTGTTACTGCAGCTGCGCTTCCGCCTGAAGATCCGCCTGGCACTTTTTTGGGGTTCCATGGGTTTAGCGTTGTGCCATAGAAGCTTGTTTCAGTGGTTGTTCCCATTGCGTACTCATCCATGTTCGTTTTGCCAAAGACGATTGCGCCTTCGTTGTTGAGTTTTTCTATGACCGTCGCATCGTAAGGGGGCACATAATCCTTAAGCATGCGAGATGAACACGTTGTCCGCACTCCGCGCGTGCAGATGTTGTCTTTAACGACTATTGGAACACCTGCGAGAACACCGATCTTTCCTCGCTTACGAATATGTCTGTCAGTTTCCTTGGCTTTTTCTATCGCCTTATCTTTAGTGATGGTGATGAAGGCGTGAACCTTACCTTCGGTTTCTTTTATTCTGTCAAATATTGAAAGCAGGTACTCCTCAGACGTTAATTCTTGACTTTTAATTTTTCTCGCAGCTTCTGTTGCGGTCAGTTCGTAAGGTTTAGGCACAAAATTTCTCCTCAATGTTGACTTTTTAGACTATTCTCGGTGATTTAAAGAACCTTTCCTCCTTCTTCGGAGCGTTCTTGAGCGGTTCGTCCTTCGGTAAGGATTCTCCCACCTCGTCTGCCCGTTGGACGTTGACAAGATCTAAGACATGGTAAGTTGGAGGCACATGTTCAGTGTCTGCCTCATCGATTTTTTTGAAAAAACCTAAAATCTTGTTAAACTGTTCCGTGAAGACCTCCTTCTCTTCTTCGGTGAGTTCTACATGCGCCAACCAGGCGACATGCTCCACTTCTTCACGGGAAATTTGTTTTTTTCTGTTTGGCTTCAATTTTCTAGACTCCACGTTTTTGTCTGGATTTTTGGTTTATCTCCATGTAAGTAGGGATTAGATTTAACGATTTGTATCTCATGAAGCTTTCTGATCTAAAAAGTTGGTTAGTTTTTTCTGCATTTTATGCCATGTTAGTATTTGGCTCTTTTTCAACCACCTGTCCAAAGGAAGCGTAAGCCTTTTCCCAAGCTCAGCAAGGCTTTCTTCGAGCGTATTAAATTTAAGTGACTCTTTCCTCAGGGCTTCTCGGCATATTTCTCTGAACCTCCAAACGCCCATGGGAATCCAATCAGGATAGACCTCCATGAAGACTAAAGCGCCAGCTTGTCTCCTTATACGTTTAAGATACTCTAAGACCGGTAGCCTAGCTGCGTAGTAAGCTCCAGCAAGGTCTGTAGCGTAGTTTTTGCGTCCCCAAACAAGCTCGTAGTCTACACCGGGCACCGTATCAGCCGAGAAAAGCCAAGCTTCCTGAGCTTCGAACATCCATGAAGAAGGAAAAAACAGGATCTGCACGTTGTTACCAAGTGCCTTGTGACCTAAGACCATGAACTCGTTTATCCACGGATACCCGAGGATTTCCTTGTGGATTTTTTTGCCCAAAATGTCATCGACGGCTGTTATGCTCCACTCCGTAGGCACGAGGCGTTTGAGCCTTTTTGTTCCCAGCAAACCAATAGATAGCATGCGGGTGATCTGGCGTTGACTGATTTCCGATTTGTAAAGCGTCATTATTCCTTCAACAGCCTTCAAGTCCGTGTCAGAAACCACCTTTTCAACGGGTCTTGGAACATTCGGGTTCTCAGCCAAAACTGCACGCGTGATGGATGCGGACGGTCCAGAAGGCGGCTCCCGCGAAGTGAAAGTCACCTCCAGCCTAGGTCGCTTGTTGAACCACAATTCAGTGTCGACGGGCTTAGAAGCCATGACTACTTCCTGAAAAGTCGAGAGAAGACCGCTTGGAGCCCTCGCGGATTTTATGTCCACGAACCGTTTTCCCCTGACTAACGAAAACCTGTACCTGAGAATCTCGTCCATTGATTTGTCGAGCCACATTTCAGGCGTGTCCATAATCGAGGAGTCAACAGAAGGCAACGGAGGAACAAGAGGTCCAGCTCAAAACCTTGGGGTAGTTCCATGAACCCACGAAAACCGCGGGAGGCGAAGAGCCAAAAATGTTTTCCTTGTTAAGCCCCTTCTCGAGCTTCATCAAGGTCTCAGCCTTAACAAGAATGGGACAAACTGGCTTTCCACAAAGTTTTCGATGTCCATAGCAAGACGTGCATAAGTTGCGGTTTCTTTCTGCCTTCGTAACCTTGAAGAGTCTTTCCTGAAGTGGCATTGCTGTTAAATATACTCCTATATTTTTTATGGGGCTTCTTTTTCAGGGCATCCTTATATGCGTCTTATAGGTTGTAAGGCGAAATAAAGTTGCTGTAAACCAGTGGTGTTCGTTGGACATTACAGAAATACTGCTCATCGCAGTCGGACTGGCAATGGACTGCTTCTCAGTAGCAATCACAAGCGGTCTAACAATGAAGGAGATAAAAACCCAGTTTCGCCCTAAAGGTAGGAACGTCATTCGGATTTTTCCAGTCCACCATGCCAATCATTGGGTGGCTGGGAGGAACCAGCTTACTTGACTTTATTTCAGACGTCGATCATTGGATAGCCTTCGCCCTTCTAAGCCTGATCGGAGGGAAAATGCTTTTCGAAGTAATTAAGAGAAAGAGCGGAGAAGAGAAAGCTGATCCTTCAAGTGGATATGTTTTATTAACGCTTTCTGTTGCCACAAGCATCGACGCCCTCGCTGTAGGCGTTGGGTTCTCCTTTCTTCGAGTTGTCATTCTGTTTCCAGCAGTCGTAATTGGGATAGTGCCTTTTGTAATGTCATTTTTTAGCGTCTACCTAGGTGACAGGTTCGGACAATACTTTGGCAGTAAAATCGAAATTGTCGGAGGCTTTATCCTCATCGGCACAGGCGTAAAAACATTGTTAGAACATATACTTTAAAAAAAATTACACTCTTATCAAAGTTTGTCCAAAACATCAATAATCTCACATATACTATGAACAATGAAATCAGGCTTGTAGGCTTCATCTGATTTTTTTCCTTCATAATCTAACCATGCAGCTTTCATCCCGAATGCCTTTGCTCCTTTAATGTCGGTATGCAGTAAGTCGCCAACGTGTATGGCTTCAAAAGGCTTCACTGATAGGGCTGAAAGAACCTTTTCAAACATAATTCTGTGAGGTTTGTTGTATCCAGTCTCGTCAGAAAATAAAGTTGTGTCGAAAAGGTCGAGAATCCCGTTTTTGATTATGATTTTTCTAAGAATCCTTGCTGGCGTGAAGCCGCTATCGCTGATAATTCCCATTTTATATTTCGGGCTTAGGTGCTCAAGGGTATCTTTTACATCCTTAATTAATCGGGGATGATCTGGCAGAGCAATTTCTTCGAAGTATGTGATGACGTTCTGTTGTAATTCCTCAGGCAACTGCACAGAAAGTTTTTCGAGAATATAGTCCAGTCTTTCTTTGGTTGGAACAAAACGGTAGTTCTCGGTTTCCCAAACCTTGTACACATACGTTAATGACGAGGCAACGGCTTCCGAAACCTCACCTCTCGTAAATTGGTGCCCCATTTTCCCCAACGCAGAGATTAAGTAATTGATCCTTTGATCAGTGTAGTCACGGTTCTCGATCAACGTGTTCCAAAGGTCGAACGTAACTGCTCGGATCAAAGAATACACGCAGCTAAAATTAACGTTCAATCGTGAATGTTGACTTTGCCACAGGTAGTTCCCTGACTTCGTGGATAAGCATGTCCATCCGTTCACCTATGCCGAGAACATCAGACCTTTCAAGCTCATCCAGAGCCCTCTGCAGCTTAAGGTTCCTTTCGGCATGGATTGCCAACAGTGGCTCGTTCGTTTTCACTCTGTCCCCAATTTTTTTGTAGAGGTAGACGCCTGCTCCCTTGTCCTTTGGTGCTCCCGCAAGCCTAGCAACCTCAGCAAGCGGCGCATTGTTGATCCAGAGCAGATAGCCCTCTTTTCTTGAACACATTGTGCATGTCTTTTCGCCTACAGATATATCCTCAATTTTAACGTCTGGGTTTCCGCCTTGGGCTTCGATAATTTCACGCAGATTCTTTTCTGCCTTGCCTGACCTTAAGATTTCTAGGGCAGTTTCTTTCCCGTTGCTTTTTCCGCTCATTTCCAGTAATATGCCTGCTATGTTCGTGGCTTTGTCAACAAGGTCCGGCACTTCCACCTCTCCCATTAAGACGCCTAAAGCTTCTCTGGCTTCCAATGCAGGTCCGATCGTGTGTCCAACTGGCTGTTCGCCATAGGTCACTGCGCATTGAACCTTAATGTTTAGCCGGTCGGCCTAGCTTCCATGAAATCCTTCGCCAAAAGGTCAGCGTCGCCTATGGTTTTAACTTTTGTGCCTCTGCCCGTGGGGATGTCTAGAACCATGAGATTTGCTCCAACAGCCTTCTTCTTACTCATTATCGAAGGCAAAAGAAGCGGGTCAATCGAAAGCGGATGCTCAACCCTAATGAAAATGTCATCCGCAGGCGCAAGGTTTAAGTTTCCTCCCCAAACCATGCAACCGTTGGTCTTTTCGACCACTTTCTGCATTTCTTCCAGCCCAAGGTTCACGGGCATGAGAACTTCGATTCTGTCCGCTGAACCTGCAGCTGAGGTTATGGCTCTGGACGAAGACTTAGGTATGGTTAAGCCAGCTGCAGCGACTATTGGCACAACGAGTAATGTTGTTTTGTCTCCAGGGACTCCGCCGATTGAATGTTTATCAACAATCACTGGCTTGTTGATTTTCAGAACGTTACCAGTCTCGACCATTGCTGTTGAAAGACTTGTTGCCTCGTCCAAATCAAGTCCGAAAATATGAAGGGCCGTGACAAAGGACGCGATCTCAATTTCGCTTAGCTTGCCCTTCACAACATCTTGGATTACCTCATGGATTTCTTCGTATGTGAGTTTTCTTCTGTTCAGCTTGTTTCGGATGAAATAGACCGATGTAGGCAAGGGAGCAATCTCGACATCAACTATAGCGCCTTCTTTCAGGTCTAAGCTGTTTTTGACTTCCTCGTAGATTCCGACTGTTCCTTCTTCGATAAGCTTGGTCGTGATGTTCACAATCGCGATGACTTCGTTGCTGCGACCTTTGATCCTAACCCTGTCTAAGCTTGAAACGCTCAGGTCCTCAGCATCTTCACGATTAAGGACAACAATAAATTTTCCGCCAGCTTCTAAACCCAGTATCTTGGCTTTTAGTTCCATGTGGATGAACCAACCTTTAACACTCTTTATTGTATTATTACTTGAAAGATAAAAACAAGCATGGTAAATCTATTTTGAAACAATTTTAAGATTCTTCAAAAACAAGGGCGGAGTATAGACGTCCATTAAGGTTGGTCTAGTTTCGCTTCCAATCCGAACAATGTTCCGTAAAGCCTCAAAAGTGTTACCAGAAATAATGGTCTCTTTTAAGGGAAACTTGATTTCTCCTTTTTCGACGTAGCTTGCCTGCTTTACGAGTCCCGAAAAGTCCCCGCTTTGTGGATTTACGTTTCCGCTGAACCTGCTAACGTAGATTCCATTGTCAACTTCTGAAAAATCACTCAACAAAGATTCTGTGTAATCCAGAGATCAAAAGACCAATAACAAATTAGGTCAAATTATTCCGAAACAACTTAACAAACGTTCTTTGAAATGGTTCAATTTTCATAAGCTCCAGTATTGTTGCACAAAACAAAAGCTCACTTGTTACACAAATCAGACCAGATAACCTCACAGAAAACCGACGACCTATTGAAAGTTTCCCTTTTTATAAAAAGGAATATATATCCAAGAATACTTGAAATAAATTACACTTCGCGTTAGGAAGTACACTATCATAAAGCATGCAAGTAGGGCAAAAAATTTGGCAAGCTTCTTTGAACGAGTAGGAAGGAAATCGTCGGCTGGGTCAGCCAAAAAACAAAGAATTCCTACGCCTGTTCAGAGACGTTTGGATGAGGCGAAGTCCATTCCTCAAGATAAGGATAAGCTTATTCCCATTTCAGAGGTTTCGATTAAAGAGCTAGATAACGAAGTTGACGAATACCTTAAAGAATTTCAGTCATATGTTAAGAGAGTAAAGGAAATATCCCTAAGTTTAGAAGAGCTTGCTAAGTCTGTCTAAAACAGGCGAGATTCCAGAAAACGCATACAGGCTCATCATGGATGAACTGGGCAACCAGTTGTCCGTGTCTGTTGAAGATATTTTCAGACTGCGGGAATCTCTTGAGCTACAAAAGCCAAAGCCAAGTTGGAATGGGCAAAAGAGAAGGTTAGCACGCCTGCACCCACAATGCCCATCATTGAATCTACACGGACACCAAAAAACGTGAACCTCCAATATGTACGGGCGTATTCGGACGTCCTTCAAAGCGATTTTTTTGCTGACGAAACCTCCCGAGTGAAGATGTATTCCGCAGGATTTCAGAGATGGGAGTACCTAATTTCGAAGATTGATTCAACTTTATCGACTTTACCGATTGAAGACGAAACTGGAATAATCGAACAGTACCTTTCGATGATAAAAGAAAAAATAACAATCGGACCTAAAACAGCAGAAATGGATAAAGCATTTTCGCTCTGCCGGCAAAGACTGGGTTCAATTTCGGATCGTTGGGCTGCATTAAGGCGAAGTAAAATTGAAAAAATCATGAATCTTGAGCTTGAAGCATCGCGTGTAAAGGATGAAATCAAGGAGCTTGAAGTAAGATATTCAGTCGGTGAAATTTTTCAACAGTTGTACGAAGTGAAAATAAGCTCATTGCAGACGAACCTGAAAAAAGTTGAATACGAAGTGACTGAGTCACGTTCATCTATGGACGACATGGATATGAAGATATTCAGGTGTTCAGAGTGTGTCGAGGGAAAATCAATGAAAACGCACAGAAAAATCGTCTTCAGCACGTTCTTCATCTTAATCGTATTACTGTCTCAAGCATTATATGATTCAACATACTCTAACAACGGATCTACAATTATTGGGGTCCAAGCTTTACGGAGTCCAATCGGTGATGATGTTCCAGCTAGATACAACGTGACATTATGGGTGAGGGACTGGGCGAACAAGACCAGCTACGGTGACGTCAATGTTACGATTCTTGATCCTCAAGGACAAAGATCGACAAGCTACCTTTCCAACCAGACAGGATACATCAATCTTAGGTTCATCGAGGCAGGTTCATACGTCATTTCGGTCCAGAAAGCAAACCGAACCATTGGATACCAGGAAATCAACATCAACCAGAACGCGACTCATCTCATAAAAACTTGGTCTTACGATTTCAACATGACGCTTGTTGACAAACAGGGGAGCCGCTTAGCGAACCACACTGTAATGCTTTATGACCAGCTGGAATATGATGCGCCCAAGTTTGCCTATGAATCAGGCGCAGTTGTAAGGCGTCAGAACGTCACTTTGGTCACTGAAGAACTCGGAAGTTTGGTCAGACAGGCAAAGACTGATAATAACGGAACCTTAAGTTTTCTTGCAGTGTGGAATGGAACTTACCGAATGAAAATAATTGGTGTCGAAACGGAAATTAGGGAATATGTTCTCGGGGAGTTAGTAATAACCAAGATTCCTCCAGCTGTTGGCGAAGGGATCATGGTCTTCCAGAATCCAACAAACATCACATTGCCATGTCTCAGGGTCGATTTTCAGTTACATTTGGTGGCAGCTTCCGATTTTAATGTAACAAACGCCCAAGTTTTCACCCGTGACATGAATGGCCACCTTTTCTTTGAAGACAACTCGAATGAAACAGGCTATGTTGAACACAAAAATGTCTACATCATCAACGGAGAGTTCGCTGTAACAGCACGGTACGGAAACAGAACCATAGGTTACAAGGAGATTGAAGTTACAGAAACCAAGGTTTTCACGATAAAATGTTGGATGAACAACCTGACTGTTACATGCATTGACCTAGACGGAGAGCCTTTGGTTGGATATGTTATATTATTGTATGACCAAGTCATCTTCTATTCTCCCACTAATGTAACAGTAGTTACGAATCAAACTATGCAGTTAATCAACTGGACAAAGACTGATGAAAACGGGGTGGTCAGGTTCAGTGATCTTTGGAACGGAACCTACTGGATAACAGTTTCAAGTGGCGAAATTGTTAAGGAAATGATCATCAACCTGCAAAAAATGGAATCGTTTATTATTATTGGTGAAAAAACCTATATGTCACTTAGTTTCGTCACGAGGACAGGTCAGCCCCTTTCTGGAGCACTCGTCAGAGTCTACGATGACTCAGAAAACTTGGTGTTTTGGGAACACACTGACTCGTTTGGTCACATCTTACGTCAGAGTTTACGTTTAGGCAGTCTATACTGTTAATGTTGAATGGATGGGGACACAGGTTGCGTCTCAAACAGTGAACATCCGAACTGATTATGGCAGGATAATAATGTGTGGGGTCTTCAGTCTTACGCTCCGTTGCGTAGACCAGTTTGGCAACGCTTTATCGAAGGCTGATGTCGTGTTAGTAGCAACAAGCGAACGTATCAGAGCGGATACTGACACAGATGAGACAGGTAACCTCACGTTGTTGCTTCCTCAGGGCTCCTACGGAATAACTATAGAACATGGAATCTTTTCAGGTTCACAAGCTGTAAACCTTAATAGCGACCAAAATTATACTATTAATTGTAGCATCAAATCTATCATTTGGATTTCGCTTATGCTTCTCATTCTTCCCTTCGCATCGTTCACCGTCATTCTAGAAAGAAGAAAGTTAAGAACACCGCTGGAAATCAGAAGATATAAGAATATGCTGTCAAAGTTGGAAATGATATATAAGAACGGTCAAGTTGAGTATAAAATTTACAGGAAACTCAGAGAAGAGTATGAAGCAAGAATAATGGAACTGGGAGGCAGAGAGATGCGATGAAGGTCTCACGAATAGTTATTCTTATGCTTCTACTTGCGTTTTGCACGTCATTTACTTCCATGCCAGCCCAAGCTGCTAATGTTCTTCAGGAAGTAGAGACGGTGCCTATTTACTTGTCTATACAGGTTAGAGAATATAACACAGGCATTGCTGTTGCAAACCTATCCGTGACAATTGATGTTTACACGGATTGGGGCTACAGGAGAATCTCTAATCACACAAGTGAGATTGGAGTTGTACAAATATCCCTTGGAAACGTGAATACAACTTATGTTCCTGACACCATGGTACTCATGGATGTTGATCTGTCAGACAATTATACATTGATTAAAGTACAAAACACGTTCATAGAAGAGCTTCAAACATTCCGTTATCAAGAACAATATAGCGCGAACCACACAATACATTCTGGACTGGGAATTGGTTTATCGAACAGGGTTTTAACTAACAAGCAGTACATAGAGGGTACAATATGGGTTCTTAAGGGAAAACTTGTTAGAGTTCTTGACTGTGACCCAATAACTGGAGAACCTCAGAATCTCATATTAACACCAGCAATCCAAACAGACATACCTAGTAATGGAAGCACGTTTGAGCGGCTATATTTCTTCCCGCTTAATTATGAAATTGTTATCTACCATAGAACCACAGAGTGGGCAAACATTGAAACTGAAAAGTTAAGGTATGGTCAGGATCCTATTTCGCCGTTGATAGTTAAAGTAGACGAAAACACGACCTCAATCAACTGGATGTACCATGCGGCCGTTGAATACGTGGAACGTGCGACGTACAGTATGTATAAGGAAGTTGAATTCTTCAACTCCACAGGATATCCACTTGATAAAGAACTAGAGGAATATAATGCAATCAAAAGCCTCTGGAATCGAGTTCTAGGTCTTTACAGAGCAGGCGAATACACATCGGCCTTTGGTGGTGCAAAGACTTCAGCCAGCAAATTCCTCGATCTCATGAAATGGCTCTCTGACAATAAGGTTACAGCTGTATTGACAGCTATTGGTATAAGCCTGTTCGCGTACGGGTTAGGGTCTTTACTTTCGAGCTTTGTTTTTGATGAACCATCCCAAAACAAGATTCGGCTAATAACTAAAGTGCTAATTTTCTTTCTCGTCATGTTAATGTTTTCTCTTTCTCACCCTTCCCTGAAAATAACCTTCGCTATGTTAATTGGGAGTAGAAGCGTTAGCCTACCCTTGTCTCTGATAGGTTGCTTCGTGATAGGATGCTTAACCTATTTCGCTATGCAGTTGCTGTCAGTACGCCAGAAGACAATGACAGATCTCGCTCTACAATTAGGTGTAAGAAGTCTGAAACGCAGAAAATCCCGAACCTTGCTGACCTTAATAACAATCGTAATTATTGTTTCTTCAGCCATAGTCTTCGTAAATATTTCTATGAGCCGAGAAACTAAATTTGAGGAGCAATGGATAGGCACCAACGTTTCGGGTGTATTAGTGGTGCCAGACACTTCCGTAGCCTCAATAACTGAGTACGATGTAAACTGGACTCGTCTGCAGCAATGGTGCAAGGAACTATCTTACATTGAAACGATACAGCCACAAGAGGAATTGTCATCGGGATCCGTCTTGGCTCGTAGAGTGTCCATCTCTGTTGGTGGAAGTAGCTACACAAACATCAATGTAGTATGCATAGATCCCGCTTACATGGAAAAATATTATAACATATCTAGACGTGTCACGGGGCTCTGGAACCAATTTGTGGAAGGAGAACCTGTAATCATTGTTCCATCTGACTTTGGTTTCATGGTAAACCAAGACTGTCGGTTTAACCATAACAGAGACAGTTATGTTCCCTATCACTAGAACAGTGGGCGAGTTTCGTGTAGTAGGCGTATTCGACCCACAGACAGCCTTCAGCGATCTAATAAAGTTAGATAACACTCCCTTGTTTGAGGATGCTTCCTTGGTTGTTCTAATTCCATTAAAGTCTTTAAGAGATCCAGCAATTGTCATTTCTGAAGTTACGATTCTCGTAAACCAAGGCGTCAATCCGGTTGATGTCGCTAAAGAACTCGCATACACTTTAGCGGTTCCAACTATAGCCAACAAGGACGGAATATCCCAAAAAATTGTGTGGTCAACGGAGTTTTCGGTTACTGGGCTTATTCCTTACATACCACCGCTCGTAATTGCGGGATTGATGATGTACACCACAATGGTGTCAGTATATGAGGAAAGAAGAAGAGAATTTTCTACATTAGCCACGCTTGGGCTTGATCCCAAGAACGCATTTCAGGTTTTCCTCGTTGAAGCTCTTCTACTCGGTTTAATGGGCACGTTCATCGGTTTCTTTGGTAGCTACATTTTGGGAGCTGGACTATCTTTCATGTCCAGCTTCATATCTACGTCGGGTCTAGAAACACTGTCACTTCCGCTTGCTCATTGGTCAATGCCCTCAATACTTGTTGCACTCTTGACTGGCGTGGTTATGGTGTTTCTGGGAGGATACATACCTGCCGCGAGGGCACGCGGAATAAGCCTCTTGGGCAGGGAACAAAAACGGGAAATGGTCGGGGAACTAATAACCTCCGGTGGCATCACAACATTAACACTACCAATCAGAGAAAGCGTTCAGAACGGAGAGATGCTCTTTTCTTACATTAGAGAAACCATCGGGAAATTCAAAACGTCGCTCGTGGACCCTCACTCGGTCAAAGGAGAGCTATATAGGGACGGAACATTCGTCGTGTCCTTCGTCGCGATGGGCGAAATGGCTCGAGTCACTGTGCCATGCGAAATAAAAGGCGTGAGAGAAGGCGACATCCTCATACCCGTCATTCAGTTCCCAGTAAGTTACCGCAACTACGAAAGGATCAGGCAGATAACCCGAGACTTAGAACAGTACATGATCGGGTTCTCTTCTTGGAAAGAAATGCAGTTGAAGATGACGATTATCAGAGAAGCCCCACGGAAGGTTAAGACCATAGAGGAAATTATGTCCGAAATCAAGGAAATCGTGAACCAAGTCAAAGACTGCAGCAAGAAAATCAGGATATTGGATGGACAGAAAGGTAAGCTTTCGGATGAAATCTACAACGAGTTCCGAGAGAAATACATAAGCATAATTGAAGAAAAATCCAAGAATCTGAGAACAATGACCATTAACCTAGAGCCTCATCACAAACTGATTCATGACGACATCGGAAAAATCGAAGTTGAGGTAGAAAGAATCACGACCTCATACAACCTAGGCGAAATCACGGAAGAAGAATACGTGAAAACATGCGGACCCCTACAGGCAAGACTTGCGGAGTTAAGAAACAAGATTCAGGAAATGGAAGAAATCTTCGACTTCCTGAAGAGACCCTTAGGAATCGAATACACGTAGCCTAAATGAACCAAAAAAATAGAAAAAGGTTCTTCTTGGTTTTTCGTTCGTAATGAAGGCTTTTTACTCAAAGAAGACTTTCGCTTCTCCATACAGCTCTTTGCTGACGGTCTTGGTTTTTCCTGTCGCCTTCGAAAGCGGAACTGGCACAATTTCTCCAGCTTTCAGCGCCACCATGTAGCCGAACTTCCCCTGCTTTACTAAGTCAACAGCTGCCAATCCATACCTTGTTGGAACAATGCGGTCCATAGCCGTTGGGGGTCCTCCTCTAATTGTGTGCGCAGGGACAACAGCTCTGGTTTCTGCGCCTGTTGCTTTCTCTATCTCTTTCGCAAGAAATTCTCCTATGCCACCAAGGCGTACATGCCCGAACTGGTCAACGCTTGTATCCTTCGTTACGGGACCTTCGTAGTCTTTGATTACAGCTCCTTCAGCCACAACAATTATGACTGATTGGCCTCCCTTTTTTGATGTTTTTTTCTTCACAAAGTTCACCACGTCCTTGATGCTGAAGGGTTCCTCGGGAATCAGGATCAGGTCAACACCAGCAGTTAGTCCGGAGTAAAGGGCAATCCAGCCTGCGTGCCTTCCCATTATTTCGACTACGAAGACTCTGTCATGGGACTCAGCTGTGTCCTGAAGATTCTCGATTGTACGCATAGCCAAATTAATTGCTGAGTCGAAGCCTATAGTAAACTCCGTTTCAGGAACGTCGTAATCAATCGTCTTCGGAATGCCGATAACGTTGAGTTTGGCGTCGCTTAGTGCAGCAGCCACGCTTAATGTGTCGTCTCCGCCTATTGCTATAAGTGCGTCTAAACCAAGTTTCTTGAAGTTTTTGGCTGCCTTCTTGATTCCATCCTGCATTTTTATGGGGTTGGTTCGGGAAGTCTTGATTATTGTTCCGCCTTTGTGGATTATATCTTTTATGTCTTCGTATTTCAGTTTCATCGTGTCAAGTTCCAGCAAGCCACCCCAGCCATACCGTATTCCGACGACTTCATATCCATATTTTTCGCATTTCCTAACCACAGCCCTAATCGTGGCGTTCAGTCCCGGAGCGTCTCCTCCGCCTGTTAAAACTCCAACTTTCAAGCAAGATTCCGCCTTTGTACTCATTTTTCTCATAAACATACGAAACAATCAGAGAAAAGTCTTTCGCTTTAGGCCCACAAATATAGGCATAAAGTCTTGATTTCAAGTAGATTCATGAATGTTTTTATTGTTATTAATCTTTCGAGACGCAGGATTGAATGAACCCATTAAAAAGCGGATTAGGCTTCAAGACTCTTGACGTGAACTCGGGGTGAAATTGGCTCCCGATAAAGAATGGGTGTTGAGGAAGTTCGCCTATCTGCATTATTCGTTTGTCAGGCGTCATTCCTGAAAATACAAAGCCATTTTTTTCAAGGACTTCAACGTATTCTGGATTAATTTCGTACCTATGTCGGAACCTTTCAACAACTTCTTCGCAACCATACAACCTATAGGCAAGGGTGCTTGGCTTTATTTTGACTATTTGTCCACCCAGCCTCATTGTGGCTCCGTACTTCGACTTCTTCAGGATTTCTTTCTGTTCAGGCAACAGGTCAATCACGGGGTAAGGCGTATCAGGCACAATTTCAGCCGTGTTGGCTCCTTCCAACCTGCAAACGTTCCTCGCGAACTCTACAACCGCTAGCTGCAGTCCAAGGCAAAGCCCAAGAAACGGTATGCCATTTTCTCGGACATATTTTATTGCTACTATTTTGCCTTCGACTCCTGTTTTTCCGAAGCCTCCGGGAACGATTATACCGTCAACTTTCTCTAGTGTTTTGAGGTTTTCTTCTTTTTCTTCGAAAAGTTTGGAGTCTATCCAAGAGATGGAGGGTTTTCGGTTGTTGTGCCATGCTGCGTGCTTGATTGCTTCGATGACGGAGACGTATGAGTCTGGAAGCTGAAATTTTCCTATGTCAAAGTATTTTCCGACAATGCCTACTTTCACTTCATTCTTGAGCTCATCTACTTTTTCGATAAATTCGCTCCATTCTTTGTTTTGAGGTTTCATTAATTGCATGTTTAATTTTACGAGAATTTTGTCTCCGAACTTTTCCTGCTCGAAAATGAGTGGGAGCTTGTAGATGTTCTCGATTTCAGGGTCTGATATGACATCTTCTTCATTGACATTGCAGAAGAGGGCAATCTTCCTCTTCCTTACATCATCGAGGTAGGTGTCTCCTCTGCCAATAATGAAGTCAGGTTGAATGCCAATTTCTCTTAGTTCACGAACCGAATGCTGGACTGCTTTTGTCTTCATCTCCCCGAGGCTTTTAGGAATAGGCAAATAGGCTACATGAACGTAGAGCACGGGATCTTTTTCCCTTCTCATCTGTCTTGCTGCTTCTAGAAAAAGGATGTTTTCGTAGTCACCTACGGTTCCGCCTATCTCCACGAGTAAAAACTCTGCCCCTGAACCTTTGGCATTTTCTCTGAGCCGCCTTTTTATTTCATCCGTAACATGCGGGATTGGCTGAACTGTTTGACCTAAGTATTTTCCTGCCCTTTCCTTCGTTATGACTTCGTTGTAAACTTGGCCTGTCGTAATGTTGTGGTCTTTCGGGATGTTGACATCAAGGAACCTTTCGTAGTGTCCTAAGTCTTGATCGATTTCTCCCCCATCTTCAGTCACCCACACCTCGCCGTGTTCGGTGGGCCTAAGTGTGCCAGCATCAAAATTTATGTAAGGGTCAATCTTGCAGGCACTTACCTTAAAGCCTCGGAATTGAAGCATTTTGCCAATAGAGGAAGTGACAATACCCTTTCCTAAGCCAGAAATGACGCCGCCAGTAATAAAAATAAACCTTGTCTGCATACTCTATATTTCTGTCTAAGGTTAAAAAAGACTTTCGATAACCTTTATAAGAAAAGGGCTAGGCAACAGGCTGAAATCTGAGACGCATTAGGCACTAAAAACATAAACTTAATTAGTTATTGTTCCAATTTTATTCGAGAAACTAACCTCTGGAATGATGTACAATGGGTTTCAGAAGGAAAAAAAGGCAAGATATGGCTCCGATGCCAGCTGCTGGCGCGGGCTTGCTCAGGTTTTTCGAGGAGGACACTCCTGGAATACGGGTCAGGCCAGAGGTTATTGTGATTTTTTCTGTGGCATTAATAATAGTTTGCACGCTTTTGCAGTTTGCTGCCGGATAGCTACGGTCAAAGTGGAGCCTTCTTTGGCTTAGTGCAGCAAGAGATAATTCAGCATTCCTGTGGATTCAAGATTATTTTTATGCCTTCTCTGCGTCTCATCTTTTCGAAGCCCTCTTGCCACTTTGTTAAAGGCAGGATGTCTGAGACTAGTTCTTCAGTTTTTACTAATCCTTTTTCCAGCAGTTCCATGCCACGTTTCCACGCTGTCCACCTTTGCCCCAGCATTCCTTTCACGGTCAGTTCTTTGTATGCGACAAGGTCAAAATCAAGCTCAAAAGGGCGTCCAGCTAAGCCGAGCTGAGTGTATTGTCCACCGCGCCGAACAAGGTTTAACCCCATACGGACAGCGCTCGGAGAGCCTGAGCATTCAAGAAAAACGTCGCAGCCTTCGCCTTTGGTCATTTCTGAAACTGTTTCCCGCGGATTCTGCTCTTCAACGTTTATTGTTATGTCTGCTCCTAGATTCTTTCCGAGAGCAAGCCTTCTTTTATCTGCTGATGTGCCGCACAGAATCACGAATCCGCCCTCTGCCTTGACCAACTGCAGGCTTAAAAGTCCAATTGTGCCTGGTCCTGCCACGACGACGGTGTCTCCGGACGAGATGGCTGTTTTCTCGAGAACCCCGTTCACGCAGCACATTAGGGGTTCGCAGAGTGCGCCTCCAATGAAGCTCACGTTGTCGGGTAAGCGGTGAACTAGGCGGCTTGGAACCACGCAGTATTTAGCGAATGCGCCGTTGAACCAGTATCCGATTAAGCGTTTCTGTTCGCAAACGTTGTAGTTTCCAGTTTGGCAAGAGATGCATGAACCGCAGACTTGGGCAGAGGTTTCGCTGCTGACTCTTTCGCCCGGTTTGAACTCGGACACGGATGAGCCTACCTCCGTTATGATTCCGCTGAATTCATGACCAATGACAACTGGAAGTCTCATCAGAAGCTTTATGTCCCCGTCGTAAATGTGAAGGTCTGATCCGCAAATCCCTGCTGCTTTAACCTCAATCTTAACCTCGTCAGGTCCAGGGAAAGGTTCAGGGACATCCCTATTTTCAACGTTTCCGGGTCCAGAAGCATACTTTACAACTGCCTTCATCTTCCAGCCTTCTTTCCAGCTTTCCTTCTTTATTTATACGGGTTTAAGCGTTTCTGCTTAGTCTTTTTTGTTCAACAACCAAGTTTTAATTTTGAACAACGCTTTGTATCGTCTTCGCGGCTATCTGATTTGTGTAACAAATCACAGCCTAAAAAGATCCTTTCTGTTTTGCCGGCGCACCTGTTCTGTTGTTTTGAGGCGCAAAAATTGGTAAATCTTTGTTCTGTAAAGAGTGAAGATCTTCTTTATTAAAAATAGAAGTCCATTATGCTCCTTCCTTTTTTAATAATATAATTTGTTTTTAAAGCAAAGAAGAAAAGAAAAGGATGAATCCAAAAATTTCAAATGGCAAAGTCTTAGCTGAAGGTCCTTGAAAGCCGCATTTTGGGCATCTGTAGAGCCGTCTGAACTCTCGGCATTTGGCGCATCGCCAGATTGTGATTTCTCCGCAGCTTGGGCATGGAAACTTCGTTGCTTCGGCTCCGGGACCGATTATTCTGTTGCATGACGTGCACATGGGCATCGAGACTGTTTTGCCTTCACTCATCAGTCTACACCTCAAACGAAACGGCATAATTACAGAATTCTTCCATATATATGCTATTCTCTGCTAGCCTTAAAAAATAGGTTAACAAAGGCATTAAAAAATGATGTGAGGCTAGAAAGGAACAAGAGCTCTTAGAAAGGAAGGTAAGACTCCAAGAATCTCTTTTTTCCTAAGCATCTTCAGGATGACGCTGCTTTGGAAGTCCATATCACCTTCTGCGGAAGAAAGCCCCTGTAGGTCCTCTTTTATTACGATGTTGAAGAGCTTGTCTATAGCTCGGTCAGAAAGGCGATTCATAACCTTTCTAGCTAACAGCATTGACCTAAAATCCTTGCCAATCTCGTCTTTCCACAAAGTTTCGTATCGACCAAGAAATGAGATAGAACAATCTCCGCAGGCAACAGCTTCAGATGCGATTTTTCCAGCAATTGAAGCGCATATTCCTCCAAGGATGACTCCTCCGCCTGTCGTGGGCTTTACCTGACCCGCTGCGTCGCCCACAACAAGAAACCGATCGCCAAAAGTTCTGTCAACAGGACCACCAGTTATAATCAAGCCAGAACGGACGTCACCACGCTTCAAATAATATCCGTTTCCAAAATGTCTTTTAACAAACTCGTCAAGGTGCTCCTTAGAATTTTCTCCTTTACATCCTAAGCCGACTCTTGCCTTGTTTTCACTTAGGGGGATGATCCACGCAAAGAACCTAGGCGCTATCTTGCTGCCAAAATAGACTTCAACATATTCGGGGTCTACGCTGACATTTTCAAGGTCCTGTTGTATCCCTGGAACAACTGAGTCGCGGTTTATAGGCTTGAAACCCATGTCTTTTATAATCCTCGAGGACGCGCCTTCAGCGTCAATGACCATCTTTGCATAAATTTTTTTATTTTCTGATTGTATAACGGTTTCTTTTTCGCTGCGTTTTATGCCTTTTACTTGTTCATTTAGGCTTATTCGGACGCCTGCTTCTGCTGTTTTTTGTGCCAGAAACCTGTCGAAAATGCTGCGGTCTATGACGCATGCTACAGGATCGCTTTTTTCGACAGTGAAGGATAATCCTGAGGGCGAGAAGAAGCGTGCACCCTTGACTTTGTTCTGAACATAAGCTCCATCAGTAGGCGCACCTAATCTTTCCAAGCCTCTGAGGCTAAGTAATCCTGCGCAGTGGCATGGCTTCCCAATTTCCTCATGCTCCTCTAGGACTGCGACGTCAGCTTGTTTGGTTGCAGCTTCACAGGCAGCGATTAGCCCAGCTGGTCCTGCGCCGATTACCAGTATGTCTTTTTCTTCGGTCTTCATTGTCTCACGCATGCTTCTGTATTCAATGGCAAGATGGAAATCCAATAAAATTTATGTAATTTTCAGCTGTATTATAATTTGTTTTTGTTCTGGTTTCTGGACGGTCTTCGAGTTGATTGTTCTAAGATTTAGTATTATCTTACTCAATGCTAGTATCAATATTCGTTATTTGATGTTTATGAAGCTGTGAGAATGAACCGCAAAATCATCTATATCATTTTGCTTGTGCTCGTTGTAGCTGGGAGTTTCAGCGCTTGGCAGGTTTGGCTGTATCTAAACCCGTTTACGTTGAAGGAAGACTTTGAGGACGGGTTCGGAGACTGGGTTATCGACGCTGACGTTCCCCCTGATCCCAACAATCTCAACCAAACAGTAGAATGGTATATAACAAGAACAACGGGCACAACGCATTCAGGTCAATACACCATCAAACTGATCATCGACGGCAGACAGGATGACGGAACCCTATGGCTAGAAAGAAATTTTGTTACGCCAAGGAACGTACAGGTTAAGGTGACGGTGTCATTCTGGCTCTACAGCGAAGAGGAAAGCTTCAACACCATAACTGCGGTCGTAGGCTACTCAAGAGCTAACAATCCAGAGACGGAAGAAGACCTTGAAGTTCTTGGTGCCGCTAACCAAGTTGCTGGCTGGAAGCTGTACAGTTTTGAAACCACCGTTAACACTGGGTCAGGCGGCGAAGTATGGGTTGCCTTAGGAATCTCGGTTCGCTGGGAAACCTTAATGACCTACTATGTTGACGACATTGAAATCGTAATTCGATAATGCCTAGCTAGCCAACGAAATGGTTCAAACCCAATTCCGTTTGTAAAAGAAAAATATTCTGTTGCGTTAAAAACGCTTATTTCAGTAGTCCGTAACTCATTGTAAGGTAGTTAAATTGTCGGCTGAGCATGATGCTTTCAAGACGCTGATTAAGAAACGAGTGAGTTTCAATTTCAGTAAGGTTTCGCTGCGTCTCGACTTATGCGAATCGTTGTTCAGCTCATTCTCCGTCGACCTAGGCACAAGGGCGTTGCTCAATAGCCTCCGAAAAGACAAGGCAATAAATTACTCCAGAACCCTCGACCTAGGCTGCGGCTACGGACCAATAGGCCTCTTTCTTAAGGCACAAGACCCTTCTCGCGAGGTGCACATGGTTGACCGAGATACTTTAGCTGTGGATTTTGCATTACACAACGCAGCCCTGAACCGTCTTGACGTCAGTGTTTATCCAAATCTAGATTATGAACAGGTTGAGGGCAATTTTTCTTTGATTGCCACTAACTTTCCTGCGAAGATGGCTCCTAAAGGACTGGCAGCATTCGTTTATGGCGCTTCAAATCATTTGTCTGATAATGGCGTTCTCGCTGTGGTTGTGGTTCGCGAACTTGCTGGAAAATTGGACAGTATTCTTGACAATAGAATGGTACGTGTTCTTTACAGAGAAGATAAGAAGGGATATTGCATCTGCCACGTTGCCTTTAACGGTAAGGTTTTGCCACCCGTTGACAAGTACGAGAGACGTGAAATGGAGCTTAATCTTACAACAACTTACACGGTCAAAACAGCCTATAGCCTGCCAGAGTTTGATACTTTAAGTTATGGAACACAGTGTTTGTTCTCTGTTCTGAAAGGCATGAACGGCTATGGCTCAGTTTTTGTGTTGGAGCCAGGGCAAGGTCACGTCGCCATTGCGGTCATGGATTTATTGAAACCAAGAGAGTTGGTGCTTGCTTCTCGCGACTTGTTGTCGTTGACTTTCGCAAGGCAGAATATAGCAGATAACTTTGGCTTTGAACCGCGAACAATGCTTGTTTCGTACCTTAAGAACCCACCTGAACAGGAGCTTTCCGTTTGGAACGTGTCTCATAAAAAAGATTTTAAGCCTAATGCCTGTAATTTTGAAACCCTTCTTAAAGGTGGCAAACCATTACTAGTCTACGGAGAAAAGGGCGTTCTTCGAACGTTATTGGCTAAAAAATCAATGACTGTTCTGAAGGAAGCAGTACAGAAAAACTATTGTGCACAGTTCGTGGAACCAAAAAGGTGATTAACACTTCTTTCGCTCTTTGTGTTCTTCGTGTAATGGTATTTGGGCTTCAGAACATAATTTTAAAATAGCTGTGTGGTTTCTTTAAAGCCATTAAAGGAGGATAAACATTGGCTAAGAAAGTCTTGGTTTCGCTTAAGATTTTTCCTTCAGACATCGACCTCGACCGCGAGGTTATAAAGAAAGAGATTGAGACAACTCTTCCAGAATATGCTTCGGTCTACAAGTTCGAAGAGGAACCTATAGCATATGGGCTTGTCGCAATAATAGCCCATGTGCTAGTGCCCGAAGACAGGGAAGGAAGTATTGACGAGGTTGAATCGTGCTTAAAGAAAATGGAAAAAATAAGCGACTTTCAAACCTTGATGGTGAGAAGAGTCTGATGTTCACTACGTTTATATAGGTTTTTTGCCTTTGATGTATAGAATGCTTAAATATTATTAGACGGTGACTTACGTGGCTGAAATTTCTCTAAGGGTCGGAGATGCCAAACAAAGAGATGTTGCCAGAGGAATTGCCAGAATCGACCAGAAAACCATGGAAAAACTGAACGTTTCAGCTGGCGATGTTATCGAAATTCTCGGAAAACGAAGGACATCCGCAATTGCTTGGCCAGCGTACTCTGAAGATCAGGGTCGAGACATAATTAGGATAGACGGTTTCACAAGGAAAAATGCTGGCATCTCAATCAACGAGTTTGTGGTGATTACAAAAGCTGAGGTTAAAGACGCCTTAAGCATTGTTCTCGCCCCGATCGACATGCGCCTTAACGTGGACGAGGACTTCACTAACTTCGTTAAGAACAGGCTTATGGAAAGAACATTCATCGAAGGAGACACAACCCTTGTCATGATGTTGGGTCACCCCGTTCAGTTCACCGTGATGAAGACCAGACCCCACGGAATCCTCAGGCTGACATATGATACGAATCTCCAAATCCTTACTGAACCAGCCCCTGAAGCCAAACTCGGAGTCCCACGGACGACATATGAGGACATCGGCGGTTTAAAAGACGAAATTCAAAGGCTTAGAGAGATGGTTGAGCTGCCAATGCGTCACCCCGAGATTTTCCAAAGGCTCGGGATAGAACCTCCGAAAGGCGTTTTGCTGCATGGCCCTCCGGGTTGTGGTAAGACGTTGCTCGCTAGGGCTGTGGCGAACGAGTCTGAAGCGAACTTTTTCTCGATCAACGGTCCAGAAATAATGAGTAAATTCTACGGAGAGTCTGAAGCGAGGCTCCGCGAAATCTTCCAGCAAGCTGAGAAGAACGCTCCAGCAATTATCTTTATTGACGAGTTGGACTCCTTAGCTCCGAAGCGGGAGGAAGTTACTGGTGAAGTTGAAAGGCGGGTAGTAGCCCAACTTCTGGCTCTGCTTGACGGTTTGACAAGCCGAGGAAACGTGATTGTTATTGGTGCAACGAACCGTCCGAACGCTCTTGATCCTGCCTTGAGACGACCCGGTAGGTTTGACCGTGAAATAGAGATCGGCATACCTGACAAACATGGACGCTACGAGGTTACGCAGGTTCACACGCGGGGCATGCATCTCGCTGAAGATGTCGACCTCAAGAAATTAGCTGATATGGCACATGGGTACACAGGTGCAGATGTTGCTGCTTTAAGCCGGGAAGCTGGAATGAAGGCGCTGCGGAGGTATCTGCCTGAAATCGATCTTGAGCAGGAAAGGATTCCGCCAAGCGTTCTTGAAAGGATGGAGGTCACGATGGACGACTTCATGAATGCTTTCAGGGAGATTACGCCTACTGCGATGAGGGAAGTTGCCATTGAGGTTCCGACGGTTCACTGGGACGAGGTCGGAGGCTTAGACGTAGTCAAGCAAGAGCTGAAGGGAATCTGTTGAGTGGCCTTTAAAAAACGCGGAAGTTTTCGGAAGAATGGGGATTATGCCACCTAAAGGGATACTGTTGTTTGGTCCTCCGGGTTGTGGTAAGACGTTGCTTGCTAGGGCTGTGGCGACAGAAAGCGAGGCGAACTTCATAGCGATTAAAGGTCCAGAAGTTTTCTCTAAGTGGGTTGGGGAATCCGAGAAGGCTATCCGAGAGGTTTTCAGAAAGGCGAGGATGTCAGCTCCGTCCATAGTCTTCTTCGACGAAATTGATTCTTTGGTGCCTAGAAGAGGCTCAGGATATGGCGATAGTGGTGTGACTGACCGTGTAATTAGTCAGCTTCTTACGGAGATTGACGGAATCACAGCCTTACAAGATGTTGTGGTAATTACTGCTACTAACCGACCTGACATGGTTGATCCAGCAGTTTTGAGACCAGGCAGGTTTGATCGGCTGATTTATGTTCCTGAACCCGGCGAGGAGGGTAGGCTGAAGATTCTTAAGATTCACACGAACAGTATGCCTCTTGTGAAGGACGTGAATCTTCAGGAACTGGCTCAGTTAACTAAGGGTTATTCGGGCGCTGACATTCAATCGTTATGCAGAGAGGCAGCTCTGTACGCTCTTCGCAAAGACATGAATGCCAAGGAAGTGGCGAATGCTGATTTTCAGGAGGCGCTCAAGAGGATTGGGCCAAGCATCTCGTCTGACATGGAAAATTGGTACAAGGGCTTCGTGAAGCAGGTCAGGAAGGTTCAGAAGCCAGTGCCTCTTGTCGCTTAGATTTATGGAGGATATTTAAGTAATGTCTGGAAACACGTGGAAGCTGCAGCCTATTTATGCGACGGTCATCGAGGTTCTTCGGGAAAAAGGATCCATAACAGACGGTGAGCTGTTCGATGTGTTGAGGGCTTTTTACAGGGAAATAGGTCTTGACGATCTCAATAAAACCTTGATGCAGATGGAGGTCACGGGTTTAATCTCTGTCTCCTCGTTGGCGAAGGACAAACGGCTTGTACAGTTGACAAAGAAACAGTAGATTGTTGACTGTTCAGGATTCAGCGATAAAGACTTCCAGTTTGACCTTGTGCCCGTCTTTCAGTTTCAAGCGGTCACGTAAGCATGTGGGGGCGATGATTTCGATGACTGAGCTGTCGTAATGGGTTCTCAGCACAAGAACCACGGCGCCTTTTTCCCTGTTGTTTATAATGGCTTTGAAACATTTTCCTGAACCGTACGTTCTGTCCTCGTTCGTGTATCCTGAAATTTCTATGCCGGGATATGTATCGAGTTCGCTTCGCATCTTAGCATCGTATTCGCTGGTGATTTTTATGTTGAGGGTTCCTGGGTAAGGGTCGAACCCGAGCTTCTGCACAAACTGTTTTCTGTAATGCGGGCGGGTCACGTAGTATGCGCCTTCTCCTATTCCGCTAAAGACTGTGCCTTCAACCGTGACTGAAACGGGGTTTTTTTCCTCGAAGACCGTGTTGAGTCCTGAACGCACCTTTTTCAGCTGAGCTTCTCCGAGCTCTGATATGCTGATTAGGCTGCCGTCTCGCGTGGCTGTTCGTTGTATCAAACCTTTCCTTTCGAGTTCGATGAGCTCTGCGTGAAACGGTCTGCTGCGAAAGTCCCATTTTTTCGGCTAGGAACTTTGTTGAGGTTTTTATTTTTCTGTCTCGGGCACCCATCTCGGCTAGCTTATACAACGTGAAGAAGTGGTCCTCCATATCTCTGTTAACTGGCAGCGGGTTCAATGTGGATGCCTCATAACGACTGTTACGAAAAAACTATATAAAACTGGTGTAAGCCTTTTTTGATGCCCAAATTTTTTTTTAAAATAAATTAATGTCTCTTCTGGCTAATCTGATTTGTTCAACAACTGAAAAGGCATTTTGAACAACACACAGCATTGCCTAAGACCAGTCTAATTTGTGTAACATCCGATTTTCAATTTTGCATAACAAATAATGCCTTCGTAGACCTATCCTGTTTTACGGCGCATTTGTTCTGTTATTTTGGGGCGCAATTGTTCTGGTTGATGACCATGTAGAGTTGGAATCATGGAGAAAAACTGGCGTCTATGTTGATTCCGCCTGTTGTAGTTTGAAGTGTTATGTCGAATTGGCTATCCGATGGGTAGTTGTTTGACTGCAGCTGCGTCGATGAACCAGAGAAACCATTGCTTCCTTGAACGTTTATTGAGCCTGTGGTTGTGCTTGAGGTTACCTCGCTAGCTATGTCTCCGCTTAGGTCCAAAGCAAGGTTAATGGCACCCGTTGTTACTTCGACTCTCAGTTCGACTCTGTTACGAAGCCTTTCGTCCTGCTTTATGTCGATAGAGACAGCACCTGTTACGCTTCCGATGCCAACCGTAATGTCTCTTTCCGCGATCACGTTCTGCCAAGATAGGCTTTGGGCTCCTGTTGCTGTCCTGATTATGCTGTCTCTTGTGACGATTGTGTTTTCAGCGAATATTGCTCCTATCGCTCCTGTTGCTGTCTCAAGCCTAACAGAATTCAGGACTACGCCACTTCTGGTCTCAAAACTAATCCCGCCTGTGCCCGTCCTGACAGTGATGCTGGCATTCAAAGACTGGTCAATGACAAGATCGCACTCCGTCTCAAGAAAGTTTAGGTTCCACCAGCCATGAAAAATTGAGGTTTCAACTTCGGAGGTGACTGTTAGAACATTGCCATTCGTCGCCTGATCAAACGTTAACGTGTACGGTTGATTCGAGAGGAGGTTTCCATACCCAGACACCGATAAACTAAATCTCACCGCGTCATTGGCAAGGTCACTGAAGGTGATGTTTACGCTGCCCACATCAACAGTAAGGTCGATCACAACCGCTTGGACTCCAATCTGAAACGGAACATTACGGTTCTCGTGCACATCAACGGGGCGAATAGGCAGGAATGAAAGAAATCCGTACAACACAGCTGCCAAGATGACTGCAATCAAGAAAAAGCCAAAAAAGTTTATGGGTCTCCTCTTTTCAATGACTCTTCCTTCAGCTATGTACCCAGCAACAGAGGTTCCGCATGAAGGACAAAACTTCGCTGTCTCTTCCAGTTTGGCTCCGCAATTCTTACAGTAAGGTAAAAGTATCCCTCAAGGAAAAAAACACGAATTTTGCTTATTAAACCTGCCTTCTTTTTTGTGCTTAGGGACTCTTTTCTGAGATGGCTTTAACGAACTCCGTGACCAGTTTAACTGTGTTCTTTACATCGTCAACATGGGTCACCGAGGCGGGTCCGTGAATGTACCTGCATGGAACAGCGACCGTTCCGCTTGGGATTCCAGCTTTTGTGAGGTGGATGACTCCTGAGTCAGTTCCGCCCATTGGCACCTGCTTGAACTGGAACGGAATGGACTTCTCTTTACCAATTTTGATGAGGGTTTTGAGGACAGTCGGGTGAGTCATCACTGTCTGGTCCAGTATAGTGACAACTGGTCCGCTTTTGAGCTTGGACGACACCGTTTCAGGGCTGGAGCCGGGAACGTCCGCTGCGAAGGTTCCTTCCAAAGCCAAAGCGTAGTCTGGGTCTGCCTGCCAAGCTGCGGTCCGTGCGCCTCTCATTCCCATTTCTTCCTGCACGGTTCCTACAGCGACGATGTTGTATGGCGAGTTCTTTAGGGCTTTAAAAACCTCCACTAGCACTGTGCAGCCTGCTCTGTCATCGAGCGCTTTGCCTTTGAGGAATCCTCCTCCGAGCTCCGTAAACTTGACGTCGAAGATGCCGTTGGTCCCAATCTCGATTCCTTTTTGTTCAGATTCTTCGAGGTTTGAGGCTCCAATGTCTAGGAATAATTCATCCATCACTGTAGCTTTGTTGCGTTCATCCTCCTTCATTAAATGTGGTGGCTTGGTTCCAACTAAGCCCTTAATGTCGCCTTTGGTTCCTCGCAGAAGAATGGTTTGTCCAGGCATGACGTTGCTTGTTATGCCCCCCAAAGTGTGGAAGCGGAGAAACCCGTTGTTGTCCATGAATGTAACTATGAAGCCCACCTCGTCCATATGAGATGAGAGCATGACCTTGGGCGAGTTGTCTTTGCCATGATGAATGAAGAAGATGTTTCCGAGTTTGTCCACTCGCGTCTCATCCGCGTATTCCTCAAGTTCCTTTTTCAGAACCGTGCGCACTTCTTCTTCGTTGCCTGGTGGACCAAAAGCGTTAGAAAGAGACTCCAAAAGCCTAATCAAATCCGCCAACCTGAACACCACACGTTTTTATGTGCACCTTTATAGTTAAGCATTCCCACAAACCGAGTAACGCGAAAAACTTAAAAAAAGCCCTTGCAGATAAAAAGAAGACCAAAGTGGTTCAATTGTCTGGAGTCGGTTGAAGTGGAAGCTGAAGCTTTTGAGAACGTAAAGAACCAAATCGGTTATTGCGCAATCTGGTGCGGAAGCTGCATCGTGGGGAACGGAACCCTCAAAGAACTTTCAAAAAAGTACGCCTTCATTCTCGAGGGTTACGGCATAGACAAATGGGGCGCTGACGAGCAAGGCTTCAACGGCAAGGAATTCATGAAGTCGCTTCAGGCAATACAAAACATACCCATATGCAGGGGATGCCTAAAAGGCGGAGGCGCCACAAACTGCAAAATCAAAGCCTGCGCCACAAGCAAAAAGCTGGCTGACTGCACTGAATGCGTAGGATTTATGAAATGCGAAAACCGTGAAGCACTGCACAATGTTCGCACTGGCGCTCTTAAAGTAGGCATGACGGCTAAAACAGAAAAAGACAAGGCCAGTCAACAACAACTCATAAAGAAGTGGAAAGCCGAAATCTCGGAAAAATTCCCCAGCTGCGTTGTCTTGTCAAAACGCATTTCTGACTAAGGAGAACAACATATAGTATTCTGAGCATTTTCCATTTCCCAAGTACCGACAGCATGTTTTGTCACTTATGCAACTCTTATTTTTCTATATAGTTGTTTATGCAGATTTCTTGCTGGTTTTTGGCTTCCGTTTGTGTTCGATTTGAAGTCTGTAAGTGACAAGCGTTAATCTGCCACCCCAAGGATACTCAATCGTCTCCTCTTTTACAACGTTGAAACCGTTCTTTTCATAGAACCGTCTGGCATGATCTTCATCTATTCCAGCATTGGCAATTATAGCGTCAGCCTTCTTCAGTCTCGCGTCCTTGATGACTCTGTTCAGAATTTGAGTGCCGATACCTATTCTCGTATAATCTGGAAATACGACAATACGGTCCAGCTCCACCGTGTCTGCACCATGTTGCAATGTTTGAGCAAAACCGACGATTTTAATTTCATTTTCTAAAGCAAGATAAAAACATGATTTGTCAGAAGCAGCTGCTTCCAATAATGCTTTTTTGGAAAAAGATTCTCTCACATATTCATAGGGAATGCCAAACTTGGCAACATTATCCTGATACACCTGGCTAGTTTTATCCTCAAGTGAACTCAGGAGCTTTCTGCTTAAGGCTTGAATACCGTGTTTAGTTGCTTTACGAATAATGACCATTTAACTTCGCCATAGATTGTTCAGCATTCCTTTAATATTTGTGGAAAACGATAGACACAGACTTCGACAAAAGTCTCACCACACTTTAAGAAACAGCTGAGTTCTATATGTGGGGCTGCTGGGATTTGGACCTCAGTCAACATGGAGACGTCTCCCGCAAAATCCCCCTCTTTTTTTGTTTTAGTCTTCATCAAAATGTCTTTCATTAAAGTAACGAAGGCTTCATATAAGATGATTTGTCTTCTTTGGCGGCACAAGGCATGGAACCGTTCCTTGTGCATGCGTGTGTGTGCAGATGTTATTAAGGTTGGGAAAAAAGGGGAAAAGAAGCCTGTTTTAGTCTTCTTTCGGTTTGGAACTGTTCCTTGTGCGCTGTATACTATACATACTATGCAAAGATTGGTGATAAGTATCCAGTATTGGATACAAGTGTCCATTCCTTGCATTTCTGATACGGTAAAACATTCTCGGAGATCTTTCTTTTGACTAAAAAAGTTAGGCTTGGAATATGGCTTGACCCCCCTTTGGACAATAAATTCAGGGAGTTTGTTGCTCAACAATATGGTAAAGTAAGTAAGGGGTTGCTAAGTTTTGAGGTGTCTCAGGCGCTTCAGGCTTGGATCAGCACACACAAGAGCACACAAACCGAGCTTATGCATAAACCACCAAATCCGGTCCCAAATGTTTTTGTTGTGAAAGAGGAGGTAAAAAAGTATCTTCAGGAGACCTTCGGCTACGAGCAAATTTACAAAGTTCCAAAAACCCAAATAATTATAGCTCTAAATTCCATTCGGGGGACGAGCGAACAGTCAAGAAATGGATGAAACTTTTCGAAAAATACAAGGTGATCAAATGGGTAACCCCCAACGTTATAGAATTCCTTTAATGAGGGTCTATAATGTCTCAGAAATGCAGTAACCCTTGGAAGCCAGGCTGCAGCAACACTGACATCGCTGTCGACATTGAACATAAGGGGAAAAGGCTTCCTATCTGTCGAAAATGTTGGGAAAGAATCAGCAGGAGCAGACATCAATGGTGACCGGCATATTTTGTCTCGAAGAGGGTAGGTGTCTGAGGTCATGTTTTGGGAGGGTACGAAATTGAACTTTTCTGTCGTCAAAAATAGCTTGAAAAAAGGATTTGAAAATGGTCGTTTGAACTGTTCACAGAAAGGTGTCTTCTTGTTATGGAATCGTATCCAAGGGCTTCAGATCGAGTAAATCTGGAAATCGTAGAAGTGAAAACTATTGATGCGGAAAAAAGGGCAAATCACGGAGATTAGCAGGATAGAGGTTCAAATTGAGGAGGTTCAAGGCTGCTTCCCCTCTCCAATCATTGCCCGAGGAAACAGCTATTACATACGCCTAGATCCCTCTTTCATCAAGTTTTATGAGTTGAAGCCTGGAGACGAAATCCTAGTTACAGTCACGAAGGCAAAAAGGGAAACTAAAAAGAAATGATGATAACTCATAAGTCTCTGTGAGAATTACTGGAAGACTGCATAATAATTTCTTGCGTGTCAGGAACAGTAGGCATAGCCTTGAAATTCACGACTTTCTTCAACATTTGGGTACAGTTTCCAGGATGGCCTAATGTCTGCGATGTAGCCTTCCTAATCTTCTCGTCACTGTTTCTTGGCTGGCGAGCATTAGAACAAAACAAAAGAAAGAAAACAGAACATTCGACAGCTAGCTACATGAATCACAAATCTAAATGAGTTAGTCCATAATGAATATAAATGTAAAATCCAAATCCTTTGCTGTTAATCAGAACGAGAGGTTTCAAATGTTTTGGTTATCTCCCCTATTGCTGGCGATTGGGCTGGCATTGCTTGGTGGTGCAAGTGGCATAGTCATATCTAGCATAATTGCCATATCTGAGAAGCGAAGATTGAGAAAATCTGTTTTGAGTTTTCTTTTAATAGCCTTCGCAACATCGTTGCCCGAGTTATCCGTTGCTGTCAACTCGATAGTCGTTGGAAACATGTCTGTTTCGCTTGGAGACATTCTCGGATCCAACATAACTAACATTGCTCTTGTTATTGGTGCAAGCCTTATTGTTGCCACCCTAGTTTCTCATAAAAGGCAAATTATCATCAAGGAAGAAGACAAGAAAGAATATACAACCGGATTGATGGTTATTTCAATAGTGCTTCTGACACTTCTCTATCTGCAATATATCAGCAGACTCATAGGCGTGCTTCTGTTGTGCGTATTTTTTGGGTACTCCTACATATTGATTCGTAAGAGCAAAGAAAAAGAAGACACTGCATCTAGTAACACTAGTGATGGAAGAATAAAAAAGGACCTAGTGCTCCTCACAGCTGGGATAGCAGGCATCATAATTGGTGCGAGGCTAACAATTGATTCAGCGATAGACATTGCATCCTACTTGGGAATCGCATCTTCAATTATTGGTGCTACACTGGTGGCTTTTGGAACCAGCTTGCCTGAATTTATCGTAGATGTTAGAGCTGCCTATAGGGGACACTTTGAAATTGCAATGGGCGACATCGTTGGAAGCTGTTTCTTAAATTCGACACTTATCATGGGTCTACTGTTAACTTTTACGCCGTTTAGAGTGAACCTTCTTGTTCTCTCAGACCTCATTCTATTCAGCGTTGTTTCAAACCTCTTGTTATGGTACTTCTTAGACAATGGCAAACTTGGGGGCCGAGAGGGCTTCGTCCTACTTACCCTTTACTTAATTAGCCTGTTAACCATCCTCGAAATCCTAGTTTTGAGGGTTCCTTAGATACTGCATACTACATAAATAATGGCAGTCAATTCCTTTAATTTAGGAGGATATAAAAAAAAGATGCAACTGAAAGTCAGCTTCTGAAAGTATCTAGCTGCAGCTACAGGAGTTTTTGTTTCAGTTAAGTGTTGTATTATGCGATTGGATATCACTTAATCCTTCCTGCTGAAGGGTCTTTAAATCCTCGCAGTGTTTTATCTTCATAACATATTTAATGATTATAACTTATTTTACCATGAAGAAATATGACTGGATTAACTTTTTATGGTGGAGTAGGAGAAATTGGTGGAAACAAGGTTCTTTTAAAAGACAAAAATGTGAAGGTATTTCTTGATTTTGGGCAACCTTTCATGTTAGGAACTGACTATTTTACTGGCTGGCTTGCTCCAAGAGCACTCTACGGTTTGAAGGACTATTTTGAGTTCGATTTGATGCCGAGGATCAAGGGATTATACAGTGAAAGGCAACTGCAGTACACCGACCTTCCCTACTCTAAACCAAAGGTTGACGCGGTGTTTGTGTCTCATGCCCACTTCGACCACATGGCCCACATATGCTTCATTGACGAGAAGATCCCCGTATTCTGCGGCTCATGCACCAAATTCTTCATAGAATCAGCGGAAGAGACCTCCTCAATCCCCTTGGGAGAACACCCCTACCAAACTTTCAGAACCGGAGATACTGCACAAGTAGATTCTCTTGAGGTAGAGCCGATCCACGTCGACCACTCTATACCCGGAGCCTACGGCTTCATCATACACACGTCGCAAGGGGAAGTTGTCTACACCGGTGATATGAGAGCTCACGGTCCAAAAAAGGAGATGACAGAACAGTTCATCGAAAAGGCAAGCGATTGTGAGCCGGTTGCCTTGGTAACTGAAGGGACTAGGATGGTGGAACAGGAACATCGGGTGAACCATTCTGAGACCGAGGTGAAGGAGAAAAGCAACAGGATCGTGTCTGGCACTGGTAAGATAGTTTTCGTTGCGCATTATGGGCGTGATACTGACAGGTTTAGAACCATGTATGAGGTTGCGAAGGAGAACGACAGGAAAATAGTCATCCTTCCAAGAACAGCATACCTCTTGAATAAGCTGATTGAGGATGAGCATTTGAACCTTCCCAACCCGCTTAAGGACGATAACATTCTCGTCTATTACAAGAGGAAGAAGTCTGGAACTTTCGCGGAAAAAGATTACTACCTCTGGGAAAGACCGTTCATGGATAGGATGGTTACAGCCGAATATGTCCACGAGAATCAAGGTCGTCTAATAATGGACTTGGATTTCTACCAGTTCGGCGAGCTAATAGACATTAAGCCAGAACTAGGCAGCCACTTCATTCACAGCATGAGTGAGCCTTTCAGCGAAGAAGACCTAGAAGACCAGGTGATGCACAACTGGCTAGACCACTTTAACATAGAGTTTCATCAGCTGCACGCCTCTGGCCACCTCAGTAGGAAGGAATTAGTAGAAATGGTTGAACGAATCAACCCAGAGAAGATATTCCCCATACACACAGAGAATCCCTTACTTTTTATGGAAATAAGTAAGAACACATTGATTGCAGTAAAAGGAAAGCATTACAAATTGTAATCTGCAAAGAAAAATTGGGAGCATTTGAAGTATAAAATCGCGCTAACCCGCAATAAACCATTTACTTAAAAGGTGGCGAAGGCAGAAACGGGTTTTGCAACCAACTTGATGGCGGGTCATTAAGTCAGAATCAGTGAGTATCGGGATAACAGTCAGACCGTCTAATACCTTGTTCCGATAACGCCGATTACCAGAACAACAGAGATCGCGTCTTTCAGAAGCCCACGCATTACATTGAGTTGAAGCCTCAAATTTCTAATGTCGAGTTCCCACTGTCCTGTTTCTGCTCTCTACGTTCTGGCAATTGTGAGTAGCTTCCATCAGCGGTTCTGTAGGCAGCCAACCTTCCGATAGTCTCCCAAAGGTCACCTGAAAGATGGCGGATCTGCACCGTAATTACCTCAGCCATGGGGTCAGACTTCCCTCCCCAGACAGTCAAGGTCAAGAAGTCCCCGTTAGGCAATCTAGCTCTAAAGCTCGCTTTAGGTTGGGAACGAACAGACACAGAAGCTCACCATCCAACGAATCAACATGACAATTGGCTTAAGAAAGTAATATTTCTTGCCATAGGACAAAAACGTTGCCTCTTTTTTTGTGCACAATTCTAAGATAAACCTTTAAACCGAGGAGAACAACTGTAAATTTGAGGAGTTGATTCTGTGCCTGTCGCTTTTGTCCTGATAAACGCAAAGATTGACGCTATGGAAAAAGTCTTGAAAGCCTTAGAGAACGTCGAAAGCGTAAAAGAAGCTTACAGCGTATTTGGAGTATACGACGTAGTTGTTAAGGTTGAAGCACCGTCTATGGACAAGATCAAAGATTTAATAACTTACCAAATAAGAAGGCTGGACGGCGTTAGCTCAACCTTGACGATGATAGTGAATGAGTGAATAAAAAAAGAATTCTAAAAGGTGCACTAGAATACAGACTGGCAAATGGTGAATACACCGAGTTGAAATGATGTCACAGCCGACTACTTGGCACATCATCTAAGAATGGGCATTTGAATACCCCTCTCCCCGTCTTTTCACAGACTGCTTAAATGAGTTTAGCCATTAGCTCGAGTCTGTTATGTTGACTGCTAATAACAGACGATCATGCATTATCTGGGATGATCTTGAGGCTGGGTTGGGATGTGGAGCCCAATTTAGGGTATTGTTGCATTTAGTCTTGAAGCCGGAAGAGGCATTTAGTCAGCTATTTTACAGGATCAACCTCTGCAAAAATAGATATCTAGAAATAGACTAATAATCCGTAAGCATTAAATTATCAGGTTTTATTCATCTATTTCTGAAATGACAGTCAACCAAGAAGTTAGAGGCAACACGCTCAAAGTTTACCTGTACATACTAAGACATGGAGCCTGTGAACTCAGGGACATCCAGCATGGAGTTGGCTTATCAACAGCTTCTCTTGCCTCCTACCACCTCGGCAAGCTTTCCGAAGCTGGCTATGTAAGGCAGGATGAACATGGAAGATACTGTGCAGTAGAGGAAGCATCCATAAAGATTCTTGATGGTTACTCAAAGATAGGACCCGCAATTGTGCCGCAACTCTTCTTCTTTACACTCCTCTTCACTATCCTTACGCTCTACCTATCGTATGAGGCCCTGCAGGCACCGGGCTTTACAGTCTACCTAATAGTAGCCTCTTTTGCTATGGTCCTTACATTCTGGTACGAAACAATTAGGCTGTGGCGCAGGCTGGTCGTTTGACCTGAGTGAAGACATAAGTCCAGTCGTAGCCTAATTAGAAATTTCTACCCACAGCATATTCCGCTGCAGTTCAATCTGGCGGCTGATTTTGTTGGCTTTTAAAACCCTTGAAAGAGGCGTTCAACTATTTTTGAAAATGTTTCAAAAATATAGCATTATCTACCTGCACTCCCATTGTCCTGAAGAGGAATTATAGATGTCAACAAGAAAATGGACATTGAAATATGGTGGAGCTGCAGTTCTCGTAGCAATGGTCATAATAGCTGACTGTGACATTCACCAATCCCATACTTTTCCCCACAGAAACCCCGACGCCATCATTTACTTTCCTGGTGATGCTGACTGACCCTCCAACCGTGCCAGCTGGGACAACTGTGCTGAATCTAACATATTCTAATGTTTCACTGCACATAACCTATCAGAATGGAACCAAGGTGTGGCTTCCCGTCGAGGCATCAGGAACCGTAAACCTCTTCACATTGATAAACATGAGTCAGACGATCGCTTCCACAACACTACCCCAAAACTCAACAGTAGACATGATCCAGTTCACAATTTCATCGGTAAAGGCTAAGGTAGACGGGACAGTTTATAACGTAACAGCTCTATCCAACCAACTCATAATTTCCATAGCGAACAGCCAGAAAGTGAACCAGACGCTAGGTGTGCTCTTTGACTTCCGACCGACACTTGTTCAGATACAGGCAATAAACTCAACAGGAGGCACCGTCAATTACTTCGTCCTTGTTCCAAGCGCCACAGCAACAATCGTAACCAATGTAAAAGCAGACCACATAAAGGTCGGAACCATAGTTAGACTGGAGGATAATGACAAGGTGAAGCCGATTAGAGTAGTGCAAGAAACCTCTAAGAAGATAGTTATAACCAGTGCCTCTCTCTCTGTAAATGGCAACGTCACAAGTTTCTCGGTCACTTTCAAAAATGATGGGAATACGAACGCAACCATATCCGGACTGACACTACATGGACTGTTCAACGTATCATCCACGAGCATGCAAAACAATCAAAATGATGAAGGGCATAACAACCATAAGAATAATGATAATATGGAGATCGAACATCCAGACACAATCCCGTTCAAAATAAACGGCACATCTCTAGTCCCAGTCCTTGGCTCCGAAGAGGATTGGCATGGTGAACATGATGAAAATGAAGGAAATCGAAGAGGACTCACCCTACAACCTGGACAATCGGTCACGCTGAGCTTCAGCGGCGTCATCCAGCTTAAACCAGAACATGACGAAGAAAAGGAAAGACGTACACCACAAACTATCATAACTCCAATACCTGACGAAACCTACACCATAAGATTGATGGGAGAAGGCTGCCAGACTTTCAACGTTACAGCAACGGCATTATAAAGTCTGCTGGCCCACACCCTTTTTTCTACTAAAACATAACAGAACATTGGGTTTGGCTAGCGGTCCAAATTTCTCGTTTTTAGTCATTTGAACTCAGAACCAATAAAATTCATGGCAAAAACGCTACAACTAGCAGTCAAGAGCCTCACTGTATGATAGGTTCAAGAGGAGGATCTATGAAACTATGAATGATCAAAAAACCCTGAAGCGGTTTTCCAAAAGAAAATCCCGAGAAATTTAACTGTAAAGATGCTTAGGCGTTTACTGTGATCTTGAATGTTGTGTTTGCTCCGACCTGTATTTGCTCTTCGCAAGATAAGCAATCAAAATTATTTCAATAATTATATTCCCTGCTGCAAAGAGGGCGGAAGAACCTATATTAACTGAGACTATGTAAAAGACAAGAAGACTTATCAAGACCCAGACAAATACAAAGTCCTTCCCCAACCTTTTTATTCTGTTTTCAGTTTCTCCCTTGTCCATATTGCGCTTGGTCTTGCTGTTTGCGTAAAGATATATGCTCACTAATACTAGGAACACAATACTCCAGCTAATGCTAATGACCCACCAGCTAAACAGATCAATCTGCAACACATGTTTCCTCCATTAGAACCTGCAAATTTTATAGAAGAATACTTTACCGGCATCTACCAGAAGTAAATAGGTAGCAACCATTAGAATTAAGAGTACCCAGTATTCAACTGGCAAGGCGGCGAATCCGAGGAAGCTTACCGAGTGGAGTGAATGGGACTATGGTCCCGAAGGCAACACAGGAAAGAGTGAGCACGGTGAGCCATTTTCCGGGGCGACTTGTGATGAAGGGTATCCGTCTGGTCCTGATTACGAATATCACTAAGACTTCAGTCCAGAATGATTCTACGAACCAGCCACTTTGGAAGAGCAGCTGCGGCTTGCGGTGTTGCTACAAAAGTCCCAAATATGAAAAGCATGATGCCGTAGGTGAGAAAATCGTACAACGAACTGAAAGGACCGAAGAAAAGTGTGAACTTTCTTACAAAACTTATGTCCCACCGCCTTGGCCATTTAGTATATTCCTCGTCAACATTATCTGCGGGTAACGTGAAGTTGGCAATGTCATATAAGAGGTTCATGAAGAGTATCTGCATAGGCAACATAGGGAGGAACGGCAGAAAAACCGATGCAGCAGCTGCACTAAACATGTTTCCAAAATTTGAGCTTGTTCCCATTGAGATGTATTTTGTGGTATTGCCGAAGATTCTGCGACCCTCTTCAATACCGTTAGCCAGCACGAACAGATCCTTCTCAAGAAGTACGATGTCTGCCGCGTCCTTTGAAACATCTACAGCCGTGTCGACTGATATGCCTACATCCGCCTCGTAAAGGGCTGGGGCATCATTCACTCCATCCCCCATAAAGCCTACCACATGACCATTTCTCTTTAAGGCTTTGATGATGTCCAGCTTCTGTTCAGGGGTGATCCGCGCAAAGACCACAGCCTCTTCAACTACGACCTTAATTTCATTTAAACTCATCTGAGTGAGTTCTGAGCCAGTAATTAATCTTTTAACTGAAATTTTGAGGTCGTCGCATATCTTTCTTGCCACGAGTTCATTGTCTCCGGTCAGTATCTTCACGTCAACACCCATCCCTTTCAGCTCAGTGACAGCTTTATGAGCGTCCTTCTTCGGAGGATCAGTAAATATTAGGAAGCCTAAAAGAGTCAGATCTTTTTCATCTTCAGTTGAGTATGAAGACTTGACATCTACTATTCGGTAGGCAATCACTAGGATCCGATATCCAAGTTGTGAGAGATTGAGGAATTTGTTATTAGTTGACTTTAGAACAGAGCTCATGGGTTTGTTCTTTCCCATCATTTCAGCATACTTGCATCTAGAGATAACCGATTCTGGAGCACCCTTGCTGATGAAAATCATCTCTTTCTCCTTTTTTACTGCCACGGACATCATACGCCGTTGATAGTCGAACGGTATCTCGTCAATTCGTGTGTAGTTTTTCAGTTCTTCTCTTGCACCGTTCTCAGTGGCGTACTGCCAAATGGCTACATCCATCGGGTTGCCTGCAATGGTTTCACCCACAAAAGCTGAGTTGCAGAGTAACGAGTAAGATAGTATCCTAGGGTCTTTTTTTTCGTCAAGTGAATAGTAATCCTTGAGAACAATCTTTCCTTCTGTGAGCGTGCCAGTTTTGTCAGTGCAGAGGATATCCATATTTCCGAAATCCTCAATCGAAACTAGGCGTTTAACAACGACTCTTACCTTCGACATCCTCTGAGCTCCTTGCGAAAGGCTGATAGTCACAATTGCAGGCATGAGTTCGGGGACTAATCCGATTGCTACCGCGAGAGAGAACAAGAGAGAATCGATTATTGGATGTCCGATTAAGGCGTTCAACGCGAAAATTCCAACCGTAAGAGCGATAGCAAGAACCATGAGCATCGTTCCGTAGTTCCTGACGCCCTTTTGAAACTCGGTTTCAGGATGTGGGCGAGCCAGACTTTTTGATATGGCTCCGAACTCCGTGTTTTTTCCTGTCGAGACTATGACCCCCCGACCGGCACCATGCACAACTATAGTGCTCATAAACAAGTAATTCGTCAATTGCTGAGGTGTTGGTTGCTGAAGGTCGAGGCGTTCAGAGGTCTTCTCCGTTGGAAAAGATTCTCCAGTGAGCACGGCTTCGTTAATTTGAAGATCCTTGGATTCCACTATCCTCATGTCAGCAGGAACGATATCTCCAACATAAACAGAGACGAGGTCTCCTGGAACTAGGAGTCTAGCGTTGATTTCGGAAGGTTTCCCATCTCTTGTTACAACTGCCTTAATGGATACGTTTTGACGCAGATCCTCAACAATTTTTTCTGCTTTATACTCGTTAAAAAACCCTAGGATAGCACTGAGAGCAATCATGACTATTATGACAATTGACTGCTCAATCTCAGCGAAGAAAGCTGCTACGGTTGCGCATGTGAACAGAATGGCAAACATCGGATTCCTAAATTGCCTAATAAGCACTTGAACCCCGCTGAAGCCCTTTCTAGGCAATTCGTTGAAACCGTGTATCCTTAGGCGTTGTTGGGCTTCCTCATCTGACAGGCCTCGTTCACTAGTTTCAAGGGCTTGATATATGCGTGTTGGGTGGATAGACCAGTAGTCTTTCTGTGCAATAATTGTTTTTTCTTTTACCGTTGTTTTGAATCCGCCTCGAGAGAGTGATAAAACTGAGCTTGAAGAGTTATTTACCACTCAGATATAGGTATTTTGTCTTGTCCAAGCGCCCATGGGCCTGGACATGAAAAGGGCTTCAGTCAGGTTCTTCGTGGACAATTATCCTGACAATGTTGGGATATGTTTTTCTGATTTCAGTCTCCAGCCTGCTGGACACCTCATGAGCATTCTCCATGTTAAGGCTCGAATCGAAATGACAGTGCAGAAATATGTTCAGGCCGTCGCCAACTTTTCGGATTCTGATTCTGTGTACACGTTTAATCTCAGGATAGTGGCCTGCAACATCTTCGATGTATGACTTTAGCTCAGTCTCGACCCCTGTCAATTCCCTAGATATGCGATCTGAGGCAGATTCCACGTGTACGGTAATCTCCGAAATATTCGGATAAGCAGCTTTGATCTTCCTCTCCACTTGATCAATGACATCATGAGCCTCTTTCACAGTCATGTTTGCGCTCACTTCCAAGTGCAGGTCCACGCTCAAATTTCCACTGCTCCTAAGAACATGTATATTATGAATTCCCCTGGAGCCAGGAACCCCTTCAGCTATATCCTTCACAAGCCTCCATATGCTTTCTTGATCACTTTCAAAAGGCTCAGTGTGAATTGAGACCCTGGCATTTGGAACTACGCTCTTGACTTCTCTCTCAATATTTAAGGCGATCTTATGGGCGTCCTCAGGCCCGAGATTGTTTTCAAGTTGGACATGCATCTCAACATAGAACCTTTTTCCAGTCATGCGCACATTCAGTTGATGGTAACCTTTGACGCCTTTTATCTCTTCAACTTTCCTCCTGATAATTTGCGCAATCTCTTTTTCCGAGCGCTCCACCACGGGGATTGGCAAACATGACACCTCAGATATATTCGCGTTCTCAAGAATATATAGTTGCCACTAAAACGCACCCAAGAGCCTTTAAAGTGCTGTCCATTTTGCTGATGGCCAAATGAGAGCTCAACCTCAGAGAAAACGATAGTTCAGACGCAGGCGTGCAGAGGAGAGACTTAACAGATAGTTCACGTACTTCAAAGAGGCGGAATCTTGTTGGACTAGATGGTTCCTTCTTTATTGCTCCCCTCCCCCTTTAGTTCACAGACTGCTTAAAAGCAGTGTTGTAGCAGCTCCGAAATGGAGGTTGCGGAAATGGCTGTCCAGGTCTTCAACATCAGAGAACTTCTAAACAAAAATTAAAATTTCTCCTCGCAGCCAAGCGAAGGCGAACCATTCAGAATAAGGGTCAGATACAACTCCAATGCTGATTACTCAACAAGAAAACACTTAACTAACGTCTTACGGGACAAGGGGTTCCAGCAAGTTGGAAACACAACTTCTTGGGTTAAAGCCTCAAAAAACACAAAACGTTGGAGGCAAACCTTTCTTGCAGAAGACAAAGACTAACACTGACTGCCGAGACTGCCGGTTCTTTTACAGCTGACTTCTGCAACCTCCATCTGGGAAAAGACCACATCTTAGACTTCTGCCAAAAGTTCAAGTCAAGGAAAAACAGTTGAAAATCTGCAAATGTACCTCAAAAAAGAAGTACCTACACAACAAAAGAGTCTATGGGTAAAGAAACACAACTCCTCTCCAGCAACTTACCAGATCAACCTTAAAAACGAAACCGTCAAACTCATACATGACCTCTTATTAGAACTTAAAACCACCAAAACCTAGCGCAACCCAACTCTTGAGGAAAGGGAAGAACAGCTGAAGATCTACCGTCGCGTCTCAAAAAAGAAGTACTTGCAAGGAAAAAGAGTCTACGAGTACGAACGACTTTATATTCCGATTCCGAAGAGGTATGCATATTTACTAAAAATGTTCATCGGCAAAAACCTTAAGGTCGAGGTTGAGCAAAATCAAGAAGGCTTCAACGTAAGGGGAAAATTGGTTAATCGTCAACACCGGCTAAACTGAATATAGATCAGACTGGTTATTAGTTTCCAGTTATGGTTCCTTTCTAAACGTGTATTTGTTATTTTTTCTGTTCTTCTTCATGAAGTTTCTTGGACATTTCAATGAACTTTAATGACCCCACTTTCTTGCGATATGCTAAAAGTCCAGCTCTCGTAAAGGCGCTTTTTGGTCCCTCAGCAGGATCATATTGATCGACAAAAAGGTCACACGGAAATTCCTCACACATTCCGCAATGTTCAACTCTGCCCGTTGCACAAGCATATAGTTTGCATTTACCCCAGAAAAGTTGTCCATTCTGATTTCCGCATCCTAAGCAACTTGGCTTCTACTCACTATTCAGAGCGTGACATGTTCCGCAGTATGTGCCACAAGGCGCTAAAAGCTTCTCATCCATGCATTTATCCTCCGGTATCAAGAATCCATATCAACTATTATTGGATTCAGTTAAAAAGGTTAAGTAAAATTTAGTCAGCTGACTAGCGTATTATAGTCAGAATTTAATTTACTCTTCAAGAAACGCACTTAATCTCTGAATAAACTGAGTTGAAATGATTTTATCTGAATTACTGAAAAAAACAATTCCATAGTCTTTCTCTTTGTAAAAATGACAATATGATTGGAAATCACCGTTGCTCCCATCGTGTATATACCTAACACCATTCGAAGTAGGCTCAATGGCAAATCCAAGACTCCAACCCGTTATACCATTTTTCCTATATTCGTTGTCGATGGGTAAACTCACCTGTTCCTTCAACATCTCATCCCATGTTTCTTTGGTAATCCCCTTTTCTTGCATCATCGCAATTAAAAATTTAGCATAATTGGTCGCTTCAGTATGTAAACTGTAAGCTGCTCCAAATATATTTGGGTCTCCTTGGAATGGAACTAAATGGCAAATCCAAGGTTTCTTTTCTATTGGTCCATTATCGGTTGCTTTCCCATCTCTGTGACCTGTGGCTTTGTGTTGTGCAATGTAATCATTCCAAATGTAGTGCAATTGTTGAGCACCTAAGGGTTCAGCTACCTCTTTTTGAAATATACTATCCAATCCTTTAAAATCAGTCCCTCTTAAGTATGCTACAACCTTTGCCAGATATTGATATCCTTCACCTGAATACTGAAACGCTGTTCCTGGGGTGAACTTAATATCTAATTTATCATTACGCCAATTAGGAAACCCTGAGGTATGACAAAGTACCATTCTGGCAGTAATTAGCTTGTATCTGTCATCGTATGCAATATCCTGATAAGGCAAGTATTCATAAAGAGGTTTATCTAAATCTAGTATCCCTTTCTCTACCTGCTTCATAATAAAATATGCAAAGAGAGGTTTGGACATAGATCCAGCCTCAAAAATGGTTTGTTCATTAACCTTTTCTAAAGTATTGATTTTTTTTACACCAAAGGCTCGATGATAAACTACTTTTGCATTGTTTATGATAGCAATTGACAGACCCGGTATTTTCACAGAATCCATCATTGTCAATATGAATTCATCCAGTTTTTTTACAGCAATTTGTTTTCCATCTACTGTCCTTATTACGTCCTGCTTATTTTTTAAAAATTTAGAAGTATGTTTTTTCATGATTTATGACCTTGTATTTATTTTACTTTTTAAGATATATTGATTTCAGAAGATACATGTTGGAAGTTAGCTAGCTAATCATCAGCACTAGGTGAACCCTGAATATACTAATTCAAAAAGTTTTAATAATCATTGTTTCCCCCTACAAAGCATCTAAGCACATAAAAGGATATAAAAACAAATCTTAGACCCTCAGGAAAATCGTTTCTGCACCCCGAAAAAGACCCCAACCAAATCCCCACTTCTGTACATGCCTAATTGACGAAATCAACATGAAAATGTGTAACAAGCTTAAATCAGCTTCACCAGCACAATTTCCCTATAGGGCATTTCTGCATACAGAAACGTTTCCACCTATAGGACATTGTGTTGCATAAATTTGTGTAAAAAGCCTAAAAACCCGACCCTACAAAGTCTCCCTTTCTGGCAGACTTGACAGCGTCCCAGTTGTTTAAGGGCATGTGGGGACATGATAGAAAATGGGAACCCGAGACTTTCGATCTTCAAAGGCAGAGAAGCAAGACTGAACAAGGCAATATTCTGGGTTCTCGCTGAAGAAGGACCCTTAACCATCTATGACGTCTGTAAAAAAGTAAGAATCCGAAGAGCATTGAGATATACCAAGTATTCAGTGATAAACCGTCGAGTCAGAAGCCTAGTAGAAAAAGGCTACATTGAAAGAATCGGTGCCCGCAAAACTCAAGCTGGCTTCGAATCTCAACTATACCGACTAGCCCCAAGAGCCTATCTAGCCATCATATTGAATGAAGTCGACCTTGACAAGTTCATTGAGAAAGCAAACGAAGAAGACATTATAAGCGCTTTGGCAGCCTTCATATCAAATAAATTTGAACCAAACAAGTAATAGTTGATTCAGCTCTTAATAATAGGATTACCAAAATCTATATTCTATTAATTGATTTCAATCAATTTTAAGATCTATTCTATGCATTAACAGCTTTCTTAGTTCCTCTAAGAGTAAAGCCAAGGGAGCTAATATTGACAGGAACAACCAATCCGATAGAAGAAGGGGAGCCGTCCCGAATAGGGGCTGAAGGAGGGGCAGATAGATAACTGCTATCATAATACAAAACTCAGCAAATATCGCGGGGAAGAGCCATCTATTTCTAAGCGGATTGAGCGTGAGTGCTGATTTTAGATCTGTTCGGGAGGCGAAGAGATTTCCTAGTTGACCAATCATTATTCCTGCCATGACGATTGTCGTTCCTCTGGCATATAATATAGGATCGAGCGTTGCGTTATTACCCATAGTCCATCCTCCACTCCCCCAGACGTTAAAGGCCCAGAAGATTGCACAAGCCGATACAATCACGCCGACATAGCAACTTCTCAGCAGTGTCGAAAAATTGATTAGTCTCGTCCCACTTTTCCTGGGCGGCTTCTTCATAACATCCGGCTCAGGAGGCTCCATTATTAAGGAAAGGGAAGGAAACACATCCAACGCTAAGTCTATTGCTAGCACTTGGACAACTAGCAAAGGCAGTGGAGACTGAATTAAGACGAAAACAATGAAGGCGAGAAGCTCAGCCCAGTTGTGCGTAAAGACGTAGTAGACAAACTTCCTCAGGTTGTCAAACATTGACCTTCCCAGCCTAACCCCTTCTATTATAGACGTGAAATCGTTATCCAGTAGAACTATGTCCGCAGACTCTCTTGCCACATCCGTTCCCCCGGCTCCCATAGATATGCCTACATTTGCTTCAATAAGTGCTGGGGAGTCATTCACTCCATCCCCTGTTACTGCCACCACCTCTCCCATGGATTTCAAGACATGCACTATCCTAACCTTCTGCTCGGGCGCTATCCTCGCAAATACGCAGTTGCCTTTAACGAACATAGCAGCCAAGTCATTGTCATTCATCTGGTTGAGATCTTGTCCGGTGACCACCTCTTGATCTCTGAAGTTATGATTCCCACTTTCTTTGAAATGGAATACGCAGTGAGCTCATGATCTCCCGTCAGCATAATGACCTTTATACCTGCGCTTCTGGCTTCTTTGACAGCAGCCTCTACTTTAGGTCTAGGTGGATCAAGTAGCGCGGCCAAACCTAGAAAGGTCATATCTTCTTCGATGCCTTGAGATAGTTCTGCGGGTTCGTTTGGAAGGATTTTCGTCGCCATTGCAAGAACCCGAAAGCCGTCTAAGGCGAAATCATCCATCTGCTTCATTATTGCCCTTCTGAATTCATCTGTTAAAGGCACGCTATCATTATCGTAGAAGACATAGGTGCATCGTTTGAGCACTTCAAGGCCAGCTCCCTTTGTAAAAGCAGTAATCTTTCCATCAGAACCTTTTTGAATGCTTGTCATCATCCTCCTCTGAGAACTAAATGGGATTAAGCCAATTCTCTGGTTTTCAGCCAAGGCTTTGCTAACGTTGAAGTCACCCTTTCCAGCGAAGACGAGAAAGTCTCCATCAGTTGGGTCTCCTAAAACCGTGTATCTGCCAATTCTGTCTGAGGGCGCGTTTAGCTTAGCATTGTTGCAGAAGGCGCTTACCTCTAGGAGATTATAGATTGACGGGTACTCGCGACGACTTATTTTCTTGCCATTGAAGTTGATGTAGCCATCTGGGCTATATCCGTCACCTGTGACTTCAAAAGTCTTCTCCTGCTGCCCAGATTCTTTTCACCATCATCTCTCCACTTGTGATTGTGCCTGTCTTGTCCACACATAATACAGTCATTGAACCAGCGGTTTCAACTGAGGAAAGTCGTTTCACGACCACGTTTCTTTTGGCCATTATTTGTGCAGTCAGGGCAAGGGAAAGTGAAACAGTCAGCTGGAATCCTTCTGGCACCAAACATATCATGACGCCGATTGCAAATAGGATACTATGTATGAGGTTCAATCTAACAATCAGTAAAGCTGCAGAAAAAAAGATTAGGCTCACAAGAAGTGCCGCGAGAAGATCAACCTTTGCAGTGTAGTTAATGTCTTTCTCAAGTTCACTCAGGGGTTCATGGGCTTCGCTGGATAACGAAACAATCCTGCCGAACTCAGTATTCATTGCTGTTGACAGAATGACACCTCTGGCGACACCTGAGGTCAAGGTTGTTCCTGCGAACAGTATGTTATGTAACCCATTGGTGGTTGTCGACATCCCCGAGGACATTGTGGCAAATCGTCTCTGAGCCTCAGACTCGCCAGTCAGCACCGAATTGTCCACGGAAACCTCAAATGCGCTTGTCAACCTAAGGTCAGCGGGCACCCTGTCACCTTCTTCCAGAGCCAATATGTCCCCGGGAACTATGTCAGTCACGTCAACTTCCTTCATTTGACCATCTCTAATGACCTTCGTCTTTTTAGGGATGAAGCTCCGTATGACCTGCGCAGCCCTCTCAGCCCTGTACTCTTGGAAAAGACTGAAAATAGCGTTGAGAAAAACCACGACGAGAATCGCGAGACCCATTTGAATTGAGCCTGCATCATTGAAGAACAGACCACTTACAAATGAGAGGAATGAAGCAATCAATAGCAGGATGTTGAAAATGTTCTTGAATTGAATGAGAAACCTTCTAGGTAGACTGATTTTCTTACCCGTCGGTAGAACGTTATGACCAAACTTTTGTAAACGAAGCCCAGCCTCTTGGTCTGAGAGACCATCAGGCCCAGTTCCAAGCTCATGATAGAGGTCTTCAATAGTGGCTAGGGCTGCTTTATCATAAGACAAGACTGGTGCACTTTGTTATCCAGAATAGATAACAAAACTGAAAGGACGCTGCGCACACGCAAGCGCACGATTGTTTACCTCTATCATGTCCATGCACCACTGGGACTGAACCAATCAAGAATACTGCCTAATTAACTTAGTCAGCTAGGTTAACAGAAGCAAAAATTTGACATGTTTGAAAACAGAACTCTCAGAGAACCTATCTGATCAGTCTTGCTGAGTTGAGTACAACCAAGAGTGCGTTTCCTTCGTGTATCATTGCTGCAAGAGTTGGGCTAATGGCTCCGCTTATTCCGATAGTGTACTTTGCTGAGGTCTTCAACATAATCCTCAAACCCGACAAAAGAAAGAAACAAGGAATGTTAGGTTTTCTAATATTCGCCATGCTGAACTTTGATTGCGCTTCTTAATAGTATAGTTATAACTTGATAGTGTACTTTGCGAGGGTCTCCAAAGTACAGTATACTTTGAAGAGGCTCACAAAGTATAGTATACTTTGTGGGGGACAGAAATGTCTTATAGTTTTGTTTCAACAAATGTTCAAGGTGACATAATTGGTTAGTTTAGTGGAGTCTTGGGAAGACCTTGAAGAGTACGCGAAGTGGTGCAGAACCGGCGCCTACCAAATGAGGGAAACCGTTGAAGGCATCGAGACTTCGAGTCTTCACTGGTAGGTTCGGCTTTATAAAATGTTTCAGCAATTCGCAGGATCCGTTGTTCAGCCATGTCTTAGAGTTCTGCAAATCTGAAGGCTTCATAAAAGTCCTGGGCAACGTGCCGGATGAACTGTTCTTTTCGCCAAGTAGAGAAGCCTAAGCCTTAAAGTAGAAGATAGGCAGGGGAGTGGCTGGCTTCCACAACTCCGTTGGCGTCTCCTTTTCACCAAAGCAGGTTCAAACCCCAGACGGGAAGTCCGACATGCATAGCGTCGGCCTGCACCAGCCCCCCACATGCCCAGAATGTGGCGGATCCAGAGTTTGGAAAGACGGATTCCGAAATTATCTTGACGAGAAAATTCAGAGGTGGCTCTGCCGTGACTGTGGCTTCCGGTTTTCTGATCCTTTTCAAAGCGATAAAAAAGGAGAACCAGCATACTTTAAGGTACCAAGTATGCGTTGCTGACGGAGTGACGAAAAACTTGGAAAAAGTAGAAACCCGACAGGAAACAGGCCAGCGGGAGGCCACAACAACAGCAGCTGACATCAAAGGCAAAATTATCGATTATGTCTGGTGGCTTAAAAAAGAAGGCTACAGTGAAACAACAATCGTGGGAAGATCAAAACTCCTAAAAGTACTTGTGAAACGAGGAGTCGACCTATATGACCCAGAATCAGTTAAGGCAGTCATAGCTAAACAGCCGTGGAGTGAAGGAAGAAAGGCGAATGCTGTCGATGCCTATTCATCATTTCTCAAAATGGTTGGAGGAAAATGGGAACCACCACGATATGAGGGCATACACAAAATTCCTTTTATCCCAACTGAAAGCGAAATCGACCAATTAATCGCCGGTTGCAGCAAACGAATGGGAACATTCCTCCAATTCCTCAAGGAAACCGGAGCACGATCAGGTGAAGCGTGGTCAGCCAAATGTACTGACATAGACATAGTCTCAAAAGTAGTCAGAATTACGGCGGAAAAACGTTCCAACCCAAGAATCTGCCACATAAGCCAAAAACTCGCATTAATGCTTGAGAATCTGCCAAAAACCTACGGAGAAAAAGTGTTCTCCGCCCCCAATCAACCCTTGGATCATCACCGAGACAATTTCAACCAGCAGCGAAAACGCATGGCTAACAAACTAAAAAACCCAAGACTGAAGCAAATAACGTTCCATACATTTCGGCACTGGAAGGGCACATGGGAATACCATAAAACCAAAGACATCCTGCACGTCATGCAGACCCTTGGCCACAAAAACATTAAGAACACCTTGATCTACGTGCAACTTGCAGAGGAGCTCTTTAAAGACCAGCAAGAATACGTTTCACGAGTAGCCAAAACTGAAGTAGATGTCTGCGCCTTCGTGGATGCAGGCTTCGAATTCGTATGCGACTTTAACGGAGTCAAAATCCTTAGGAAGTGAAAATATTGAAGCCCACAGCGACGTTAATGCCCTCTGGACAAACCCCCCTATACTTTATATATAAATGGTGCGGGGGGTGGGACTTGAACCCACGGAGGCCTTCGCCAGAGGATCTTAAGTCCTCCCCCTTGTCTTAGGGGGTTGTGTGTCTGTTTCCCTCTATTTAGACCTGGCTCGGGTACCCCCGCCAAATACCCTTTCAACATTCAAGTCTAACTTAAGCCTTATCTTTCATCAGGCAGATGTCCTATATTGATAATATTATTATGGAAAAAGTTTTTTTTATTTCTCTTTGATTTCTTTCTCTAAGGTTATAGAGAGTTCCTCTGGATGATGCCTTACGTGGTACTCAAGCTGACTTGAATCCGCATGGGCCTCACTGTACGACAATCCTTTTTTCATGAGATTACGTTCGTGCAGTTCATGAAGGAGAATATAGGATCTTTCTTCAGGTTCAACATCGTTGTCAATCCACACTTCTTCTTTAGGCACAAATTTGTAAACCAAGTCATGTCCGCCTTCTGTAAAGTCGATATCGAACCAGTCTCGCACTAATCGACCGTTAATGAGCCATATTGTCACATCATCCGTTTTTGTTAAAACCTGGAGGTGCACAATTGTTGGGCTGACTTCTCCTTTTGACCGGTCGGGCGGAATTCCATCGACTTTCTTTCGCTCAGATCTCTCTTTGCGATCAGCAAACTCAAGCGCCTTAACATAAGGAACACCCTTTTTCATGAGATGATACTCCATTAAAAGGTGGTCGATGTAAAATTGCTGTTCATCTGGACTAGCTTCTCTATCAATCCAAAACTCGTTTTCAGGAATGCACTCGAACCGATATTGCTGCCCGAAATTCGTGAATTCTTCATCTAAATTCCTTCGGACATAGATCCCATCAACTGACCAAACTGTGATATCTCCACGCTGACCAATCTTTTCCAGATAAGGCAGTTTCATAGTAAAATTCCTTCAATAAAAAATATGAAGCGTATGTTAAATTTAAATGTGGTTTTTTTGTTCAAAAATTACTTAACAACACTATATCCGAATCTTTTAAATATCATCAGACACATTTCTATTTTGTTAATAGGAGAGTGAATAGTCATGTCTGTCCAAGCTACACCTGATTATATCGGTTTATTGAACCAAGCTATTTCGCGGGAGTTGAAGGTTTCGGTTCAATACATGCTTCAACATACAAAGATGGAAAAACTAATTCGCAGGGTCATTCCCGAGAACATTCTTATGGAAAAAACAACCTATGAGGCGATGGGAAAATTTCTAAAAGAAATTGCCATTCAAGAAATGAAGCATGCTGGCGCTATCATGGAGCGGATTTACTATCTAGGCGGAGAGGCAACAACAAAATCAGATAAACTAGTTGTAGGCAACACCTTAAGCGAATTTGCAGTAAACGGAGTGATGGCAGAAGAAGAAGCATTAGTATTATACCGTAGAATTATCGAGGCTGCAGGAAAAATTGGTGATTGGGAAACCCGTGAATTATTTGAAAAAATCTATGCAGAAGAAGAGGCACATTTATTCAAATTCCAAGAATACGTAAATGTGAAGGACGAATCTGAAGGACCTGAATTACCTATATCAGAATGGCGAAGAATCTTTACTGATGATTACTACGCTTTGCTTAACAAGGCAGCTGCAGCTGAAATCTCAGCCATAATTCAATATACAAACCAACATGAGAAAGCCAGTTTATTGGTCTTGCGAAAAAAAGAAATGCCACTCGAGGTAATCACCGAAGCCAATAAAGCCAAAGTTGTCAGCGAACTGTTGAAGGGGATTTTCATGCAAGAAATGGAACATCTCGAAAAAATCTCTGAACGAATTTATTTAGTTGAAGGGGAAACCACCACTAATCCAGATCCTCTTCCACTAATCGGCAAAACCGCTGATGACTTTCTGAAGTTTGATCATGAGGCTGAAAACTATGCCATAATGCTGTACCGAAAAATTATCTCAGAAGCCCTTAAAAGTGGAGACACAAAAACCAGGCACATATTTGAGGAAATAATCCAGCAAGAAGAAGAACACTACTGGAAATTTGACGACTTCCTGAAATAAACTTATTTTTTTGGGTTTCAACACCATTTACTATTTTTTTGATTAAAAACTAGTCCTAAGCGTAAACCCTTTATATGGAAACACCTATGCTATAAAGGTCAAAATTTTTAACCTTGAGGTTAGAGATGTCAAAAAAAAATTATGAGGAACTCCGTCCTCCTGAAAGACTGCTTCTAGGCGCAGGACCAAGTAACGTTGACCCGCGCGTGTTGAAGGCTTTGATTTCACCTATTGTAGAACATTTGGACCCTTACTTCATGGGAGTTATGGACGAAACTGTGGATCTGCTCAAATACGCTTTCAAAACGAAAAACCACATCACAATGCCGATTTCTGGCACAGGCAGCGCAGGCATGGAGTCAGCCATCTGCAACCTCGTAGAGAAAGGAGACTCAGCCGTCGTCTGCGTAAACGGGTTCTTCGGCGGACGAATGAAAGAGATGGTTCAAAGGTGCGGAGGAACCCCAATAACGGTCGAAGCCAACTGGGGCAAACCAATAAGCAAAGAAGCCGTCGCCGAGGCTTTATCAGAATCTGACGCAGAAGTCGTTACGATTGTTCACGCCGAAACCTCCACAGGCGTCCTTCAACCTTTAAAAGAAATCTTGAAGGTCACGCATGAACACGACGCCCTCCTCATCGTCGACGCTGTCACGTCTTTGGGAGGATGCGAGTTAAATGTTGATGAGCTAGGCATAGACTTATGCTACAGTGCCTCACAGAAGTGCCTAAGCTGCGCTCCGGGGCTTGCCCCGATAACAGCCAACGAAAAAGCCATGGAACACATAAGGAACCGGAAGACGCAGGTTCAAAGCTGGTACCTCGACCTCTCGACAATCGAGAAGTACTGGCTCGAAAACAACCGCGTGTACCACCACACCGCGCCCATTCTTCTGGTCTACGCCCTGAGAGAAGCGTTGAAGCTACTTTATGAGGAAGGACTCGAAAATAGGTGGCAAAGACACACACAAAATGCTGCAGCCCTGATAAGCGGTCTAGAAGCCATAGGCCTAAAAATGCAGGTTAAAGATGCCAAATACAGGTGTCCTGCCTTAACTTCTGTCAGAGTTCCCGAAGGCGTCAAAGACAAAAACGTCAGAGGAACGCTGCGAGAACAGTTCAACATCACCGTGGGCGGAGGACTCGGTGAACTGGCAGGCCAGGTCTGGCGTATCGGACTCATGGGCATGAACGCCAACGAAAGAAGCGTCATCCTCGTGTTGGAGGCGCTTGAACGCGCCCTAAAGAAGGAAGGATACCCGGTCAACATGGGCTCAAGCATCGCAGCAGCAATAGAAACCTACGCAACATAGAAACCTCCCAACCTACAATATATAAAACATTTTACCTTTTTTCAAAAAAATATTTTTTCATGATGGTGGGCCGGGCCAGACTTGAACTGGCGACCTCCTGCGTGTCAGGCAGGCGTCCTAACCAGGCTAGACGACCGGCCCTTTGTTGGTAAAGTCGTTTTTTGGGGCTTTAACCTGTTCACGTAGTTTTAGCAGTTCCTCATATAAAATCTTTGGGAAACTGAGAAAATATATATGTAACGGATGGTTTGTTGATAGTTTTTATTTTCATATTAGCCTGTGATTCCATCTCGTTTTTGGGTACAGGTCGTATAGTGGAGTCGCTGTTGAGTAGAACTGTTTTTCCCTTAGGCCTAGGGCTATTTCTATGAATTCGGGGATGACTCTATGCATCATTGTGGCTGAGGGTTTTCCGTACAGAATCTCGGGGCAGAACGGGTCGATGTAGACGTATAACCTGCGTCCTTGATAGTCGAAAGCCGCCTCGCGAGCTTCGCCGTATCTTGGGGTGTCCGAAATCTTGAATGGCCAGAGCTTGCAGGCTAAGGGCTTCATGTTCTGTAAGCCGCAGAGGCACGCGTTGGTTGACGCTGTGAGAAAGACGCATGAACCATCAGCCCGTTTGCCTAGGTAGAACTTGCTTAGCCCCGCGTTCGTGACGCCCGCTCCGTAGGTTTGAACCAGCTTGAGCCACTCGTTGAATTTTAGGACAACCTCGAATCTATTGCAGCAGATTCCGCAGCCTGTGCATCGCCAAGAATTAACGTTTGTCCAAGGAACAGGCATCATCGGCATTCAACCATCTGTCTTCAGCATCAATTGGGTAAAAAATCTTCAAACAACGCCTAATAAACTTTGACTTGAATGCTAAAAGTCATAGACAGTTAAGCCACAAAATTTCGCTGTATTATATTCTACATGAAATAGATTCCGTAAAGCCCAGAAACCAACACAAACCAACATAAAAATGCTCTGAAAAAACAGGATAAACGTGCTTTGAAATGGTTCAGTTTTCATAAGCTCCAGTATTGTCACACAAACGGAAAATCCTGATGTCACACAAATCAGTCCAGACAAACCCAATGAAATTGATGACTGCTGTATAAAACTATTTTTTAAATGATAGAAGTTCAAAGGTTTCTCACAATTATAGGAGGTGGGAGATTTCACAAGTTTATCTTTTGTAAAGATACAGCGTGTGGGTTGGGAAACCTAGGCTTAGGTTTTCGCAAAAGCGTTCAACCTTGGTCGCCATCCAACTTACAATCTCGTAGTCGTGCGAGACCACTCTTGCGCCACTTTTCAGCTCGGTTTCCAGCTTCGGTCTAACCTTTTCGTTTGCGCTTGTCGTCAGATAGAGATAGACAACGTCAGCCCGCCTAAGGTCAACGCCAAAAACGTCGCTGTTCATTATCGTCACCTTGTCCTGAAGGCCAAGCTCATGAATCCTCTGCAAAGCCTGCTTCGCCAAGTCCTGCCTTAATTCAATGCCCACAGCCATTGCGCCGAACTCCTGTGCAGCCATGATAACGGGGCGTCCGTCGCCTGCGCCAAGGTCGAAAAAGGTTTCGCCTGACTTTCACTCAGCAAGCATCAACAACCTCCGAATGACCAGAGGCGGCGAAGCGACAAACGGAGATATGTACATTCAGACTTCCCTGCGTTCGGTCTATCATAAACAAACCGTTATTTTTGTTTTATGCTTTTTCTGTACTTTCGTATAAATATTCAGGAATTTTAATACCATAAAAACATTGTTGCCACAATCTAACTAGCAGCTCAGCTAGGGATAGAGGAAAAGGGCAAAGCTGCTTAAGACGACCTTCAACAGGACCTTGAATGGTTCGACAGCATCCTAAAACCGAGAGAAGACAAAAAAAGAAGATAATATTCAGCCATTACGGTATTACTGTTTTCCTAGAGGAATTTTCTTTTCAACGCGTTCCTTTCCGCATCGATGACGAGATCAAAAAACTCGTCCGAAAGCGTTTTCTGTTTCTTCAGAATCTCCTGCACGTCGTCCACATTCAGCCTTCTCGCCGAAAACGCGACAGCCGCAGGTTTCCCGTAGTTCATAACCAACTTAGCCGTCGCTAAAGCGCGGTTCTTGAGCTTGTGTTCACGTTGTGTGAGATTTTCGCCCTTCTTGTCGATCAAGCTGAAAGCCTCTTCCTCTGGAACCGACAGCAAACCTAGGTTCACAGAGTCGCATTTAGGGCAGGCTGGCTTTTCAGGTAAATCCTTCATCGTCAGCATTTCTGCGTAGTTCCAGCAGTTTGTGCAGACGAAGGTTCGCACCTCGTCCAGAAGCCTCGCTTTCGCTGCTTCCAAGAGAATGCGCCTCATCTTCTCCGGCGGTATAAGGTCGGTTTTCATGCTGACCCTTTCGATTCCTACGCGGGCAACAGGCGAAGGCTCGTTTTTTGCTTCTATTTTTACCAGCTCGATTTCGCCTGTTTTTATTCTTCGGAACACCTCAACTAGTCTGTCAGGGTCCAAGTCTTTGGCGAAGACTTCTTTGAGGGCTTCTTCATAGATGATTGTACTTTCGAAGCTCTTGACTGAGGCTCCGCAAGCTCACGTTACTGAAGTCAACATACTTTTTCAGGGCACCGAAACGTCTAGCCACATGAATCATGCGTCTCTTAAAAATTCCCGTCTTCACGCATCCTCTTGTAAGCGTGTCTTTAATAAACTCTGGCGAAGCGTTTTTCATCTCATCAATTGTCCTCATGATCGTCGAAGAGCTCCACCTCGCCCATCGTTTGAATAAAAATCCTGTAAGGGTCATGCTGAACAACCACCGAAACCCCAGTCCGCTCCGAAAGGATATCGCCCAAAAGCAGAGCAAAAGCCCGGTTCGCTAAAGAGCCGAAGTTCGCCTGGAGAATGATGAAGTCTTCCCAATCTTCAAAGGTTACCCGCTTGTCCGTTGGAACCTTGAACCCTTTCTGGACGCTTTCAACTGTTTCCTTAAGTGCGGCAAGGACCGTTCGCTCGTCAGCCGGGTACTTTTTGGCTAATTCAGCCGCGACTTCTGGAAGAGCCTTTCCGCTTTGGATTTTTTCTTCCACGAATCCACGGATGGAACCAACTTCCTGCGCAACCTCGTAGGGCACGGGGATTTCTTCGCCGACCCAGCTTGGGATTGAGCCCGTTGGGTCGTCGACAGCGTTAACGTAGATTTTGTCAGATAGAACATTCAGGATTTTCCATGGGCTTCCGCGAATTATGAACTTGGTCCCAGGTTTTCCGTATTCCGCTACGAAGGCTTCGTCCAGCATTCCGATGGCTGAGTCTGTCTGCTGGTCGATGACGAGGTAATGTTTCTCGTCGGGAATCATTGAAAGGTTCTCGAAAAAATACTCGTAAAGCGGTTTCGACTGTCGCGGTTTGATGATCAGCTTATCCTCAGGAACGACCCATGCGAACCTTGGGAACCTGTTGTGCATGTATTCCGCGACGTGTTGGATGTCGTCGATTGTTAGGTCGCGGTAGGGGTAGGCTTTCCTGAACATTTCGTACAGTTCTTGGAAGTAGATTCGTCTGCTTTTCATCAATCGTCCCGCGATCTGGTTTGCCAGCGCATCGTACGGTTTTTCGGGGATGTCCACGGGTTCCAGCTCCTCAGAGTATGTTCTTCTGCCGATAACCATCGCTTCTAACGTGTCATCCGAGTCCATGGTGATGATGATTCCGTTCGCCATTCGCCCGACCCTGTGCCCGCTTCTTCCAACACGCTGTATCAGCCGCGTGACCTGCCGCGGGCTCATGTACTGAATGACGAGGTCGATTCTGCCCACGTCGATCCCTCACTCCAAGGAACTCGTGCAGATTAGTCCCTTAAGGTCACCCTGTTTCAAGCCCCGTTCAGCAGCGACGCGTGAAGGCTTAGCCAGGGACCCGTGGTGGATGGAAACGGGAAAGTTCATGTCCCACACTTTGAACCTGCTGGTTAAAACCTCCGAAATTGTCCTCGTGTTCGTGAAAAGCAGAACCGAATTGTGCGCCTCGATGAATTTGCGTATGACCCGAAGCCTTGCTGCGACCTCTGGATGCGTGTAAAGCGTCGAAGCCAAAGCAAAGTCTTCAGTTTGAGGCTCTGGGTAAACAATCTGCAGCTTCATTAAACGGGCCACTGGAACCCTCACGATTTCAACTGGCCTGTTGGTGCCGACGAGGAACTGGGCAACCTTCTCAGGAGTTCCGATTGTTGCGGACAACCCGATCATCTGGAACTCGTGCAGCGTCGCTTCGCGTAGTCTTTCAAGCGCTAGGGCAAGCTGGCTTCCGCGTTTGTTGTCAGCCATCTCGTGGACTTCGTCAATCACGACCCACCTGATCGACTGGAGGTGACGGCTTATGACCCATCCGAAAAGAAGCGCCTGCAGCGTCTCAGGCGTGGTGATCAGAATGTCTGGTGGGCTTCGGGACTGCCGCATCCTTTCCCTTGTGTCGGTGTCTCCGTGCCTAACCGCCAGTTTCAGGTCCAGTTTGTTGCACCACCATTCCAGCCTTTCCAGCATGTCGCGGTTCAAAGCACGTAAGGGCGTGATGTAGAGAACCTTGATTCCCAGTTCAGTTCGAGGAGTCTGGACGAGCTGGCTAAGAATCGGAAGCATCGCAGCCTCCGTTTTTCCGGTAGCGGTGGGCGAAATAAGAAGGACGTTCTTTCCTTCAAGAATCTTCGGGATCACTTTCTGTTGAGGCTCAGTTGGAGTCTGGAATTCTTTTTCTTCAAGCAACTTGCGTACGGGACGAACAAGCATGTCGAAAACGTTTTCTCGCCCAGATTGCTCGTTTGACAAGGACTACGTAACCTCAAAACGGAAAAGATAAGGCGACTCTCCGCTAAAAGTGTTTTGTAGAACGTGAAGCTCAGCTAGCTAATCGCAGCTAAAGCTGGCGAGATTGACTCAGAGATGAGAAAGAAAAGGAAAGGTTGTCACAGGCGACGAACATTTCAGAGAACTCGAAGAAGCAGTTCTCATAAAGAGATAATCTTGATTTTAAAATAGTAGAGAATCCGATAACTAGAATGGTGATTATGTAGAGATTTGGGAAGATAAGCAACTTTCTGCAAAAAGTGTTGTGTAACTGTTAAATAGTCTATAATATACTTGCTGAAAAAAGTAAATAGAAGCCAAAGATTAGAAGAAAAGCTGCGCTTCCTACTAGTATTGCCTTAATGGCTTTTTGGTTGAGGTAGTTTCGTCCTTTTTCAACCGACCAGCTGATGAAGCTGAACCACAAAAGATCAGCTGCAGCGTGCCCAACCAAGAAAGCAATGAAACCTGCTGTTCCAGCGGAAGACAGGGCAACTGCTATTGTGGGTATGCCTGTTGCGAGCCACCAGAAGAAGAATTGTGGGTTTGAGCCGCTGCTTAGGAAACCAGCAACAATCAAGCCATGTGACGCGAGCTTCGTGTTGCTTTCCGAGGTAACATTACTTTTAACGTTTCTGGCTGCGTTTATAAGTAATGCTCCCATCAGGAGGAACACTACTCCGCCTACGTAGCTGATGATTGCGGTTGCTTGGGTTGAGCTCAGCAAGGCATCCAGTCCCAGAAGGATGGTAACGATTATGAGGGCTTCGATGATGAGGTGCCCAACGACTATTAGGGGTCCAGCCTTGGCGCCCTTCTTCAACGATTCTGAGACAACCATCACGAAGACTGGTCCTGGGACAACGGCTCCTGAAAGCGCAGCGAAAAAAGATAGTGCGGTCAAAGCTGCCAGATCAAACAATAACGTTCATTCTCTTTGGCTTTGGGTTTTCAGTAAATCGAGACTTTGGAGACGCCCTTCACTTTCAGAAGCCGCGGAATCAGCTCTCCTGGAATCTTCTTCTCAGCGATCAAGGTGAGTTTCGGCTCCGGCGTGAGCTCGGGGTCGTCGACTATGGCTTGGCGGATGCTTATGTTTGCCTCCGCGAGAATCAAGGCGGACTGCGCGAGGATTCCAGGCGTTTTTGCGTCCACTGGCGTAATCTCTACGACGCCTAGACCTAGGGTTCTCGCGATTTCCCGCAGCGACGTCCCGGCAGGCTTAATGTTCCTGAACACTTCGCTTAGCTCGGCGTCTTTTTGTATCATCTTTACTGTTTGCGTCACGGTTCTTCGATCAACGTTTGCTGCTTGGCTTATTCTCAGCGTGGGAACCATGATTTCGTCGCAGTAGACGTTTCCGTTTTTGACGCACAGCCCGTTTTTGATGAGTATCTTTGCGACAGCGAGGCGTTCAGGGTATCCTTCAAGACATCTTGCGACTTTATCCCACATGTAAATATCACCTATAATGAAGTTTGACCCGTGATTATTCTAGTTGCTAACCACGTATAAACCTAGTGCAGCACCTGATTGACGCTTTCCCTCTTTAATGCTCAGTTATGGAAGTTTCTTAGAAAGGCAGCCATTGAGCTTCCGCTTTGAACATCTCGTTAACCATTTTTTCGATTTCTCTCGGAGCCAAAAGGGCTGAGGTAAGCGGGTCAAACATGACCGCCTGTAACGCTGCTGCTCGGTCTTTTTCTAAGGCTGCTTTGACGGCTAATTCTTGGACGTTAATGTTTGTTCTGTTGAGAGCTGCACATTGGGGCGGAAGGTCGCCTACTATGCACGGGTGGACTCCGTTCTTGTCGACAAGGCACGGGACTTCGACGCAGCTTCCGTTCGGAAGGTTGGTTATTAAGCCCGTGTTTTCGACGTTGCCGTTTATTCGGCGTGACGTTCCAGTTTCCGTCGAATAGATTATATCCACTCCGTACTCGTGAGACCGTTTAACCTCGATTGGTTCCTCGCCCCTGATCTGTTTTTCAATGTGCTCATAATGCGACTTCCAAGCGTTCTGGCAAATTTCCAAGTAGAACCATCGTGGTTCGCAGTACGTTTTCCGTTTTTCGTCCGTTGTTCGGAAGTACGGCACGTACTCGCCTAGGTGGTGGCTGGACTCCGTTATGAAGTAGCCCAGGTACTTCATCATTTCGAAACGGACCTTGTCTCTGTCGTAGACTTCTTTTTTCTTCATATCTTCCCAAAGAAGCGGGTAAGCGTCTTCGCCCATGTACTTGTATTCGAGGAAGAAGGCTTGATGGTTGATTCCCGCAACCCAGTAAGAAACATCCTCGAAAGGCACATCTATGTAGCTGGCAAGTATCATCGCTGTCCCCTGCACGCTATGGCACAATCCAACATTTCTAATTTTTGTCGCACTGTTCATCGCCCAACAATTAATCGCCATAGGATTCGCATAATTAATCAAAAGCGCATTTGGGCACAAGTCCTCCATGTCGCAGCAAATGTCCAAAAGAACTGGGACTGTCCGCAACCCACGGAAAACTCCACCGGGACCAAGCGTGTCGCCGACTTCTTGGTTTACGCCATATTTCAGCGGGATGCGGATATCTTTTTCGAAGGCTTCCAAACCGCCAACTTGTATCATGATGACGACATAGTCTGCATCCCTCAACACCTCTCGACGGTCAAGGGTAGACTCGACTTTTGCTTTCGGCGCGTATTTCGTGACCATCAACCGAGTCAGTTTGTCGATGAGCCCAAGCCTTTCAGCGTTGATGTCCATCAAAGAAATCGTGGATTCGCGGAGTTCAGGATGGCTGATGATGTCGCAGAGCAGTCGGCTGGCGAAAACGACGCTTCCAGCACCGATGAACGCAACCTTAGCCAAAGAAACCACCACACATATGTTCGAGTTTAGGGCTTAAATCAATTATTGCTCAATTGCGCCCAAAAACAACAGAACAGGTGCGCCACAAATCAGACAGGTCTTAGGCAATGCGATTTGTTGTTCAAACAGCAAAATCAGATGATGAACAAATCAGACTGAATGCTGAGTCTTAGGCGATTCACAATATTATTGTTAAAAAGGGTTTATATCAAGCCCTTTTCCATTATTACCTCGAAGGTGAAAACGATGAGCGTTCCACTCGAAAGAATCGACAAGTATTCATGGCGTATTCCACAAACTTACAAGCCTGGCATGCGTGTCCCAGGGCTAGTGTTAGCTGATGAAGACCTTTTATCGAAGATAAAAACCGACAGAACACTGTCTCAATGCGCGAACGTTGCTCACCTGCCCGGCATTTACAAGTATTCTATAACGTTGCCTGATGGACACGAGGGATACGGGTTCCCGATTGGGGGAGTCGCAGCCACAGACTATGAAGAAGGCGTCATCAGCCCCGGTGGAGTGGGTTACGACATAAACTGCGGCGTAAGACTGCTTACAACCAATTTTTCAGAGAAAGATGTTGAGCCTAAACTCCGGGACCTTGCAAGCTTAATTTTCAACAACGTTCCATCGGGGCTCGGAAGCAGCAGAAAAGACATAAAAATGTCCCGTACCGAGGTCGACCGCATCGTAACCGAAGGAGTCCCCCACATGGTCGACCAAGGGTTCGGATGGCCAGACGATGTCAAACACTGCGAAGAAAATGGACACATGAAGCAAGCAGACCCAGACAAGGTTTCCAACACCGCGAAAAGCCGCGGGTTAGGACAAATCGGTACGCTTGGCTCAGGAAACCATTTCCTTGAGGTCCAGAAAGTCGACAAAATCTATAACCCGCAAGTTGCAGAAGCATTCGGTTTAACCCACGAAGACCAAGTTACGGCTATGATTCACTGTGGCTCAAGGGGATTCGGTCACCAAATCTGCTCTGATTATCTGCAGGTCACGGAGAGGGCAGTTAACAAATACAAGATTTCTCTGCCTGACCGTGAGCTGGCGTGTGCGCCTGGACTAAGCAATGAGGGGCAGGACTACTTCAGGGCCATGTCATGCGCGGTGAATTATGCTTTCGTGAACCGCCAGATGATTACGCATTGGGTTCGCCAAAGCTTCGAAACGGTCTTTAAAACGTCGGCTGAAAAAATTGGCTTGAACCTCGTTTACGATGTCGCCCACAACATTGCCAAAATCGAGGAACACACCATCGGCAACAAACAAACGAAAGTCTGGGTTCACAGGAAAGGAGCAACAAGAGCCTTCCCGCCTGAACACCCTGATGTTCCAGCGGACTACAGGAAAGTCGGACAACCCGTTCTAATCCCTGGCTCGATGGGCACAAGCTCATACGTTCTCGTAGGAATGCCCAAATCCATGGAAGTCTCGTTCGGTTCAACCGCTCATGGCGCAGGAAGGATGATGAGCCGCGAAGCCGCGAAAAGACGGTTCTGGGGCAACGACGTACGGAAAGCTCTTGAGGACCGTGGAATCATCGTCAGGTCAGCCAGCGCATCGGTGCTAGCTGAGGAAGCAGACCTCGCGTACAAGAACGTGGACAGGGTCGCAGAAGTCAGCGACGCAGTTGGAATCGCAACCAGAGTAGCAAGGTTGGTTCCAATGGCAGTCATAAAAGGTTAAGCCATGAACATTTAGGAAAAAATATGGTTTACTTATTTTTGGCTTCAGAATACGACGTGTGAAGAACCTCTTCGACCTTCTGAGTTATTTTCGGTCCCAGCCCATAAGCGTCCTTCGCCCAACGATCAAGATTCACCAGTACGTTGAAGGGTGTGTCGTAGGATTCGAGGAGGCTTACGGCTTTTTCTCTGCCAATGTTTGGTAAGCTGGCTAGGAAAAACACTTGCGCATCAGCAAGGGTCTCAATCTTTTTTACTGCATGGACTGCTGGCACCCTTTTTTCCACGATTTGTTCCTGCTTCGCCGATGTGTAGAGGAAGTCTACTGTTTCCTTGTGGCTGGTCGTTTGAATCATGTTTATGCCCTGCTTTGCCAAAGCGAACATTGCTCCCCACACAGCAGACGGATTAATTTTGCTATATTTGTAAATTACGGGCAAATAGCCTTCGATGAGGATGAAGGGCTTCGGATAAGCTTCTTTTAGAAGGAAGAGCTGGTCGAAAAGGTAGCGCCGAGTCAAAGTGTAAACAAAGTCCTGAACCGTTTTCCGTTCAAACGCGCACTCGTCGGAGATTATGTAGTCGCCTTTCTCGAGGAACTCAACCTGAACAACGGCGCCCCTTTCCTTTAAGCCGTTCATGATTTTGGAAGCCCCAGAAGCTTCTCGGCTGTCAACGATTATGGTGGGCTGCTTTTCGCCCTTGTCCTCCTTAAGGTAAGGCACCAGAGACTCAGAATCCGACATTTCAACCAGACCCGTAACTAAATGTGTTAAACAGAATTAAAAGTAAATGTTTTTTTTACGACACAACGAAAAACAAAGCCTAAGCAGAAACAAAAATATTCAAATATTAAATTATTTTCTAAAACCAAGATTATCTAGGATTTTTTTAAGCCCAGCGCATAATTCTCTTGTGCTTTTTTCTCCGTTATCTTGAATGCGGTAGTGGGTTTCAATCGACACGCAGCCATCGTACCCATCATCAGCTAAAGCCTTAAACTGTCCAACGTAGTCTATTTCGCCACTTCCGACAGCCACAAACCTGACTTCTCCATTTTCTTTGTCGCGGACGGCGTCCTTCAGGTGCATGTGAACCATGTAGTCTCGGGCTTGAAGGTAACCATCTGGGTAAGGAACGTCGCCCGCGCAGAAAGCATTTCCTGGGTCCCAAACCAGCCTAAGACTTTTCAAACCGACCTCTTCGATGGCTTTCCTTGATTCTTTTCCAGTTCCCACAATCGTGGAATACTCGTTCTCGAGGGCTAAAACCACGCCTTCTTCGCGGCACAAGTCGGCAGCTTCACGCAGCTTCCCAATCATGGCGCTCCAGTATTGGTTCGTGTCTTTTACGGACCAGAAAGCGAAGCCTCTGACAATTTTGGCGTCAAAAAGCTTCGTTATCTCGATTATTCTGGGAAGGAAACCCAGATGTTCCCTAACCTCAGACTCGCTCGTAATGTTGCACTTAAAAAACGGCGAAGAGACACAGATGACCTTGAGCCCAGCACGTTCCGCTATGTACTTTATTTTTCGTACCTCGGCGTTTGTCAGGTCCTTCACGTTTTTGTCCCAGCAGCTCCGTCAGCTCAATGCAGTTTAAACCTAAATCTTTGGCAACCGAAACAGACTTTTCAATGTCCAACGAGATTTCGTCCGTTATCACGCCCAGCTCAAACATCAACGCTCACGCTCGTTCATCTGTTATCCCATTTTGATTCTTAATAAGGTTGCCGACGTTATGAACAAAAAGCAAACCCGCAACATTGGTCATTCAGATGGAGGTTTGAGAATGACCTTATCTCCAGTTTTTATCCCGAAAGTCTGAGCAGCGTTCCCTCGATTCACAGCAACCTCGAGAAAGCCACCACTGCCAATAACCGTCAAAGGAGAATCCGCTGGAACATCACCGTAGGCTGAACATAATTTAGCCAAAACCTCATTGTTTTTTAAGGTAACTGAAAGTCGTACACCTTCTTTAATGTCCATTGCCTTAAGATGTTCTTCGGTGACGTTTGTTACGATGTTGCCAAACTCGTCTACGTGAATCACCTCGCCACGTATCTCGCGGTCAAGCGTCAATGTCTTGGTAAAGCTTGGCACAATAGGATTACTTACCTCTGGACCAAAATCCAACGCTTGGACTCCTTTAGCCAAGTAGGCGGCTGCAGGACTAAAGACGTCGCGTCCGTGAAACGTTTTCGAGACCATTTTTAGCATGTATTTGCGGTTTGTGACCTCGTAGATGTGGACGATTCCTTCTTTTTGGGCTGAAAACATCAAAAGCCCATTGTCTGGACCAACATAGAAGCTGCGTTTGGTTTCGACGATTATGGGTCTTCTTTCGGTTCCGACGCCTGGGTCGACGACGGCTACGTGGATTGTTCCTTTAGGAAAATAAGGTGCAGCTCTGGCCAGCGTGTAGGCTCCCATCTGTACGTCGTATTTTTCAATCTCGTGGCTTATGTCAACAATTAATGCGTCAGGGTAAATGGACAGTATGACAGCTTTCATTTCTGCGACATACGGGTCTCTTAAGCCAAAATCAGAAAGTAACGTAATCAACAGCTTTCTCTTCATGGCAAACTCCCATCAAACATTCTTATGGTTGACGGTTATGGGCAGAATACGCATTGCCCCTTTTTCTTTTGTTCCATGAGCCAAGATTCGATTCCGATTTCCTTCATTCTCTTCATGTTCTCAATGGTCTTCTTGTGATGCGGAGGTCCATCCGAAGCGAAGGCTTTCAGGTCGCCGCACGGAAACTCCGCGCATTCGAAACAGTATTTCAAGCCCTTCTTCTTTGTACACGCAAGGAACTTGCAGTCAGCGCTCCAGTGAACATCAAGTTGACCTCGGCATCCGCCACAAACAATAGCCTCGGGTTTAACGTCCTTGAAGAACCCAAGCATCGTCTTCATCGCTTCCTCGTCGCCGTGTCCAGCTAAGAAAATTTCGCATTTCGCGCAGTTCAATCCACAAACGGAAATGTCCCATCTTTCAGTTTCTTTTTTTTATCATTCAACACCTCTTTTCCAGTCATTATTCAGAGTGTCACCTTGAACCTACAAAGGTCGTCTCCCCGTATAATGGATTTTTCGAGCTCAACCTTCACGGGTTTTTTCAAAGCGGACTCAAACATCTCCCTGATCCATCCTCTGCTGCAGTTGCAATATAATGAGAGTTGGTTGGGATAATCTTTTAGAAGTGCACGACCCAGTGGGCAGTAGCATCTGTCGTAGACCACGTAGACATTTTCGCCTTCTCTATGAAGGTGACTCCACGCCTTCACAAGCCTATCCACGAACTCGTTGACGTCCTTCGCTTTGCTCATGCTGTCCAAAGCTTTCTTGTAATAACCGCTGGAACGGCAACAGCTTCGCCCGCAATCCTCCAAAACCTTTACAACTGTTTCGTTGTCTAAGCTTTCGAGGTTGTCAAGCAGAGACTTTATCCAGCTGTTTACATTGCTCATTTGCCTTCACCACGATTTTAAGATGAATATATGCTAAAGCCTAAACGAAATTCAACATTTTTGGCTAACATCATATATTACTTTATATCAGTTTCCAGATGCGTTAAGGTTTAATATGACATAACAGTACATGTTTGGCTTGTTTTAAACATTTGCGATGGCTGATGGAATGACCGAAAAAAAGCTTATCATGGTTCCAGGACCAACAAACGTTCCTAACCGCGTAATGAAGGCTATGCTTAAGCCGATGATTGACCATCGGGGACCAGCGTTCAAAGCTATGTACGAATCGATAGCCAAAAACGCGAAATACGTTTTCCAAACTAAAAACGATGTCTATGTTTTAACGGTGTCAGGTACAGGCGGACTTGAATGCGTCGTAGGAAACTCCATTAACCCGGGCGACAAGGTCATCGTTCCCGTGTTTGGGTTATTCAGCGAAAGAGCGAAAGAAGCCGTTACGCGACGGGGCGGACATGCGGTTGAGCTGCAATCAAGGTGGGAAACGCTCCAACAGCCAGCCAGATACGTGAAGCTGTGAAAAAAGAAAAAGACACGAAAACCATGTTCGTCGTTTACAACGAAACCTCGACAGGCGTCACGGTCCGCGAACTTCCCGAAATAGGAGAAATCGCCAAGGAAAACAACCTTCTTCTCATCGTGGACGCTGTTTCGAACCTTGGCGGAGACGACCTGCCCGTGGACAAATGGGGAGTCGATATATGCGTTACAGCAAGCCAAAAGTGTTTAGCCTGCCCTCCGGGCTTGTCCCTGTTCTCGGTCAGCCCGAAGGCTTGGGAAACCATCGAAAAAGTGGAGAAGCCTTTCTATTTCGACATGATTGAGATGCGTGAGTTCGGTAAAATAAGGGAGACGCCTTTTACTCCAGCTTTACCACTTTTCTACGCTTTGGATGAAGCTCTAAAAATGGTACGCGAGGAAGGGCTCGAAAACCGCATTAGGCGGCACCGTACCTGCAGTGAAGCGTTCTATAATGCTGTTGAAGCTTTGGGTTTATCGTCACTTCCTGACAGAAAGGTTAGGTCGAACACGGTCATCGCGTTCAACAAGCCAGACGGAGTCGACAACGCCAAGGTTCGGAAAATCATGGACGAACAGTACAACGTGGTAATCTCGCCAGGCGCAGGAAAACTGAAAGACGCCATATTCCGTATTGGCTGCATGGGCATCATAGCAGAAGATGAAACCCTACAAACAATTGATGCGCTCGAAAACGCCTTAGTCAACCAAGCGTACAAATTCCAGAAAGGCGCAGGGCTAAAGGTAGCACGCGAAAAATTCCAAACAAACAGTCTGAATTCTGACAAAAAATTTAAAACAACATTGCCATAGCATCAACGAAGTTAATAAACCATGAAACCCTTTTCGACCTGCGAATAGACGATTCTGTAGTTTCTGTAAGCCTCAGCGTACAGCCCATGGTTTTCTGGGTTCGGCGTGAAAACGTTTTTGTTTTTGACTGTTTCTTCAGCTGCCTTTCTTAGGTTCGTGTATTGTCCTACTCCGGTTCCCGCAAGGAGGGCAGCTCCCAATGCCGCAGCGTCGTCAACTTCGGGTATTCGGATTCTTCTGCCACAAACATCAGCCTTAATCTGATTCCAAAGCGAACTTCGGGTTTCGCCACCTACCATGCTGAGTTCATTGACCTTTACTCCGAGTTCGCCCAGAAGCGTTAAAGTTTCAAGGTATTGGAAGGCGACTCCCTCAAGAATCGCTCGTACGAAGTGCCCTTTTTCATGCGATAGGTTGATGCCGAAGAAGACTCCCCTTGCCTTCTCGTCGTATTTTGGTAGAAAAATCCCAGCTAAGTACGGGTAGAAAAAGAGTCCATCTGCGCCTAATCTTGTTTTTTCAGCTTTTTCCGTAAGCAAATCATACGGGTCTAAGTTATGTCTTTGTGCCTGAGCCTTTTCTTCGCCACCGAACGTGTCTCTGAACCACCGTAAAGTTGCGCCTGTGGTTGCGATGATGACCTCGTACTCCCACATGTCTGGAATCACGTGAACACAACATGGGACCCTTCCTTGCTTGTCAATCGCAGGTTTATCCAGAGGAACCTCGAATACTGAACCTGTACCTGTTCCCGTGTTAACCAAACCCGACTGAGTTACACCAGCACCGAGGCATTCGCACGGTCGGTCTCCGCCACCATTTACCACCTGAAGCCCCTTCGGTAAGCCAGTTTCGTGTGAAGCTTTAACTGAGACTTCGCCGATGACAGCCACGGATTCCTTCACTGGAGGAAGCTTCTCGACTGATATGCCTAGGGTTGAGCATATTTCGGTTGACCACGCTTTTTTTGTGACATTGAAGAGCATGGTTCGGGAAGCCATCGAGTAATCCGTCGCAGCTTCACCCGTGAGCCTGTAGACGATGTAGTCCTTCGCGCATAGGAAGCAAGCGGTTTTTTCGTAGACTTCGGGAACGTTGTCTCTGAGCCACATAATCTTGGCTGCTGAGTAAATGGGGCTAATCGGCACACCAGTTTCTGACAGAACCTTTTCTTGAGGTATTAGATCATGTATTCTGCGAGCCTGTGGAGCAGTGCGGTTATCAAGCCAGATGATGCTGTTGTAAAGTTCTTCGCCTTTTTTGTTTATGGGCACAACCGCCTCTCTCTGGGAGTCAACTGCCAATCCTGCTATCTCGTCCTCTCGGATGCCTGCTTTCTTTAGGCTTTTCTTCACTGTTTCGACAGCAGCATTCCACCATTCTCGGGGGTTCTGCTCAGCCCATTTCGGTTGAGGGTGGTAAACGGGGTATTCTTGTTGGGCTTCCGAAACCTTCTTGCCTTCGGTGTTGAAGATTACTGTTTTGCACGCTGAGGTTCCGAGGTCGACGCCCACGAGGAAGGAGCCCATACGTTTTCCTCCAGAAACGAGCCAAAATATGTTTCACGGTGCTAATGAGAGTTTCCCCAAGGAGCTAATAATTAATCGAACGTTGAAAGGTCCCAAAAAATGATGTCCCTGAAACGGAATAGTGGACAATAATTTTATTGGACGAATCTCCTATAAAGAGAAACGGGAAACCTATATGGACCGTTCAAATTTGGACTTTGAAAGGGTGCTTCTCGAGTCTACATTGGATGAAGTGATGCGTGGAGCCTTCAATACTCGCATTCTGGTTCCTGCCTTCAACGTTGCCTATTTACCAATGGTAGAACCGATTGTGGCGACGCTTAGAGAACTTGAGTGTTTTGGTCTTCTCGAGGTGGCGCTTCCGGACTTGGAAAAGTTTGGCGCACAAAGCCTTAGCGCAGTGAAACGGGAATACACTAAATATGGGGAGAGGGCTTTTTCTAGGCTTCATCTGGACCATGTTCCGGTCGTTAACGAGGATGGCGACCGTGTGAACTGGAATGCTATGATGCGGGAGGCGCTTAGTCTCGGGTTCGACTCAGTGATGATTGATGGGTCTAGGCTGAGTCTCGAAGAAAACATTGATGTTACCAGAAAAGTGGTCGAGATGGCTCACGCAAAACAGGTTCCTGTTGAGGCTGAGCTTGGCGCTGTCTACGGGCACGAGAAGGGACCGTTGCCCCCTTACGAGGAGCTTTTCCGTTCAGGCAGGGGATTCACTGACCCTGGGGAGGCGAAAAGGTTCGTGGAGGAGACGGGCGTGGACTGGCTTTCCGTAGCCATCGGTAACATTCATGGAGCTATCAGTGGGGCAGCGAAGGACGAGAAGAAGTTGAACGCGCGACTCAACGTTGACCATCTTCGGAAGATTGTTTCAGCCACGAACGTGCCCATTGTTCTTCACGGTGGTTCAGGCATAGAACGAGAAAGCGTCCTCTCGGGCATAAGAAACGGCGTCACAAAAATCAACATTGGCACAGCTATTCGTCAAGTTTTCGAGAAGGAAATGCGGAAGACTGGGAATGTTGAAGCTGCACAGACACAATTGAGACAGGAAATACAGGAGATGATTGAGGATTACTACGGAATTTTGGGAAACACACGAAAACTGGCTTCGCTGCTCAAGAAATTCTAAAAAATTTTGACAGAAAACCATAGTATATTTTTTTTATCTACTCCATTACGGGTTAAGGGAAAACTTATATCACATCGTTAAACATATTCTGAGGCATGGTAAAATTTGGCGTGCACCTTTATTTGTGGGCTGAAAGGTTAGACGTCCCTGCCTTGAAGCTCATTAAAAAAATCAAGGACATGGGTTTTGACGGTGTCGAAATTCCTTTGACGGAACTTGAAGCCATCGACATCGAAAAGACGAAGAAGGAACTAAAGCGCCACGACGTTGTAGGCATAGGCTCATTGGGGTTGCCTTTGGACAAGGACATAACCAGCGGAGACGAAACAACTAGGAAACGGGGCGTCGAATTCATGAAACGTTGCGTAGAAGCCATCTCAGAGCTCGGTGGCGACTCAATAAACGGCGTCATCTACACTTCTTGGGGAAAAATAACGGGTAAACCCAGAACCGAAACCGAATGGAAGCACAGCGTGGAGTCGCTGAAGGAAGTGTGCCGATACGCCAGCAAATACGGGGTGACGTTTGGGTTGGAGCCCGTGAACAGGTTCGAGACTTACTTCCTCAACACGGCGGCTGACGCTGTGAAGTTGGCGAAAGCCGTAGGCGAACCCAACATTAAGGTTCACTTGGACACGTTCCACATGAACATCGAAGAGAAAGACTTCTACCAGCCCATAAAGGATGTTGGTTCCATGCTTTGGCACATGCATTGCTGCGAGAGCGATCGGGGAATGGCGGGAACCGGGCACGTTGACTGGGACGGCGTGTTCCGAGCGTTGTCAGAGGTAAAATACGACCGATGGATAGTCGTGGAATCCTTCACGATGGACATGGAAAAAATCGCCGCCTCAACAGCGATATGGCGGAAGATGGCACCAAGCGCAGATGCCTTAGCCTCAGAAGGACTAAAATTCCTCAAACAAATGACCAAAAAATACCTCGAAAAATAGATTAACTAAACCACCTTTTTTTAATGGCAAATAAGCCAGCATATTTCCAAATTGTTAGCTCGACTAATCTTGCCATTTTATCTTTCGTCCATTCTGTTTTCAACAGCTGCAACCATCTATGTATCTAGGTTAATGCAGATAGAACCATGTAAACTATAATCTAAAATGAAGACTGGTGGGGTCGCCCGGATTTGAACCAGGGTCCCGAACGCCCGAAGCTCGGAGCCTAAACCAAGCTAGCCGACGACCCCATTTCGCTGGTTTACAGCCCACAATATATCTTTCTGTTCTATAAAATTTGCTCACCATTCATCTTTGTAAAGGGCTTAATGTTTGCTGCAGCGAGCTATGTGTTTTCTTTCTGGCACTCAGCAACATGTTTTATGTACATGAAGGGTTTTGATGTTTTTTTGCTTCATTTATCTGCGTTTTTTTCTGGCATAGTAATTCGAGCTTTTCTTCTATTTTCTCCATGTTTTTGGTGGAATCAGCGAAAATGTCTATTTTTTCACCTTCTGCCATGCGCATGAACTTCTTTGATTCTTCTGTCCAGCTTTTTGGGCTCCAGCCCACTTTATCTTAACTTCCTCATCTGACGATGAAAAATCGATTGCTTCAGTGGGACAGATGTCTATGCATTCTGGTTTTCCGTCACAAAGGTCGCAGATTGCCACAGCGCCCGTGTCTTCGTCGTACTGTATGGCGCCGTATGGGCAGGCTTCGATGCACCAGCGGCATCCGGTGCATTTTTCGTTGTCAACGTTAATTACGCCTGATTCCTTTGTCTGGGACAGACATTCCGTGGGGCACGCCTTCACGCAAGGCGGGTTGTCACACATTTTGCACGTTAATGCGACGTTTACGAAAGGGTGTATGCGAACAACCCGAATCCTAGATGTTAGGGGATTAAATTCCTCAGTCTTCTCTAAAGAACAAGCGTACTCACACAGCGAACAACCTAAGCATTTTTCTGGATTCACGTACAGGAACTTGTGTCCATTCCCTTCCATTTACAAAAACCCTTTCAGGAGAGCTAATTATTTATCGACAATAAAAGAAACGAGGATTACAAATACCTTTTGTTATCATCACCAAGACAGAAATATACCAATGAAGCGTTTGATAAGCATCAATCATCCCATAGAATATTAATCAAATAATCAACAATTGATACATCGAGGCGTACCCGGTGGCAAAATCTGACAACAAAAAAGTGTTTTTCAAAGACACAGCCTTCACCGTCTTCAGCGGCGTCTACGAACCAGCGGAAGACACGTTTCTTTTCGCCAAAAACCTAACAGTCAAAATCGGCGATGAAGTCTTAGACATAGGCGCAGGATGCGGGATACTTTCCGTCATTTCTACCAAAAAAGCCAGAAGGGTCGTTGCTGTGGACGTAAGCCCAGACGCCGTTAGGTGCACAAAACTCAATGCCAAAGATAACGGGGTTTCCGACCGAGTTGATGTGGTAAGGGGAGACCTGTTTGGACCGTTAAGGAAGGAAACCTTATTCGATGTCGTTCTTTTTAATGCACCATACTTGCCAACCGAGAATGAGAAGCCCAGCAGCTGGATCGACTACGCGTGGTCAGGCGGAAAGAAAGGCAGAGAACTCATCGACCGATTCATTGCACACGCACCTGAACATTTGAAGCTTGATGGACGAATCCTTCTGGTGCAATCTACACTTTCTGATGTAAATGAAACAATAGATAAATTCATTAAACAAGGCTTCGAGGCGACGGTAATTGCGGAACAGAAGGTTGCATTCGAAACAATAACTGTAATCCAAGCCAAAAAGAGCCTTCATAAAATAAACAAAACAATGTTTTGAAATTTTAAATCGTTGTTAAGCCATTTATGATTCGGAGGTTTAGCTGTGTCGTTAAAGCTTGCAGGAAAAGTGGCTCTGGTTACAGGCGCAGGGAGAGGTTTAGGCAGAGCTTACGCCCTCCACTTGGCAAAGATTGGGGCAAATGTCGTCGTGAACGACATTAATTTAGGCTCAGCAAAAGATTATGGCGAAAAGCTCACTGCACAGACCGTGATGGACGAAATAAGGAACATGGGCAGAAAATCCATAGGCATCCAAGCCGACATAGCCAACAAGAACCAAGTCGACGCCATGTTCAAGAAAACAATTGACGAGTTCGGATGCATCGACATCATAGTAAACAACGCTGGCGGAAACCTTAACCGCTTAGGCGCAGAGGCTGGACCACCAAATACTTACCCGTCTTCAGCAAATATGGAGGACCACCAGTTTATTATGGACGTGAACCTCACCAGCACAATCCTGTGCTGCCAAGCTGCTAGCATTCCAATGAAGAAGCAGAGACACGGAAAAATCGTGAATGTAGCTTCCCAAGCAGGCTTGCACGTGGCTCCCGAAATGGCGAAGGCAATGTCGTACAACGTTGCGAAAGCAGCAGTAATCCATTACACGCGTTGCCTCGCAGCTGAACTTGGACCATACAACATAAACGTTAACTGTGTAGCACCCGCGTGGATTGTCACCTCAAGAGCGGTCGCTGAGGGCAGACGGGGAGAAGAAGCAAAAAAGATTAAAGCCCAAATCCCGCTGGGTCGCCTTGGAACACCTGAAGACGTGGCGAAAGTGGTCGAGTTTCTCGTCACAGACCTCTCGGATTACGTCACTGGGCAATGCATCTCAGTTTGTGGCGGCTATGCTCTCTTCTAAAAGGGACTAGACCTTTTTTCTCTTTAAAATATCCCTAGATGCATCAACAATGGCTTCAACCGTGATTCCATGGGCACTCATGAGTTCATTCCAGTCCAGAGCTGACTCGCCAAACCTGTCTTTGACTCCAATCCGTTTTATTGGAACAGGAAACCTTTCCCCAAGAACCTCGGTGACGGCTCCTCCCAAGGCACCGATCACGCTGTGTTCCTCAACCGTCACGACAGCCCCCGTTTTCTTGGCAGACTTGATGATTGCTTTTTGGTCTAAAGGTTTAACCGTGTGCACATCAAGAACATCAGCGTTTATACCTTCTTTCTGGGCTTGGTCAGCAGCTTTCACGGCTAATGCAACGGGGTATCCAGAGGCGATAATGGTGACGTCGGAGCCTTCTTTTAGGACGTTGGCTTTCCCCAGCTTAAATTCGCAGTTTTCTATTGATTCGTAAACGAACGGAACGGGCATACGGTCAATCCTAAGGTAAACTGGACCAGAATGCTCGTAAACTGCCTTTGTGGCTTTGCGGACCTCTACGCAGTCGCAGGGCACAACCACGGTCATGTTTGGGAGAACCCTCGTCAACGTCACGTCGTCTATGGACTGATGCGTCGCGCCATCGTGGGCGTCAGATAATCCCGCGCTTGTGCCGACAACTTTGACATTGGCGTTTTGGTAGCAAATCGAGACTCGTATTTGGTCATAGACTCGCCCAACAGCAAAAACCGAGAAAGTGTGAATGAAAGGAATGAACCCGGCGAGAGAAAGCCCAGCTGCAACCCCGACCATGTTTGCCTCGGCGATTCCAGCCTCAAAAAACCTTTCAGGATACTTCGTTCCGAAGATGTCTGACTTGTTCGAATGCGACAGGTCAGCGTCAAGAACTACCACACGCGGGTCCACGCCGATTTCCGCAAGCGTTTCTCCGTAAGCGTCCCGCATGTCCATCATTTTCTGCACTTAACGCACGCCTCCCTTTTGGGTCAGCTCGTTCCAAGCTTTTTCGTACTGTTCAGCGGTCAACGCGCAATGATGGTAATCAGCGTTGTTTTCGACGAAGGAGATGCCTCGACCCTTAACCGTGTTGCACACTATCATGGTGGGGCGATTCCTAACCGTTGCTGCCCAATCCAACGCGTCCAAAATTTCAGCCATGTTGTGCCCGTTTATTTCAGTAACTTCCCAGCCAAAGGCACGCCACTTTGGAGCCAGCGAACCCACGATTGTGGTGCCCGAAGCCATAAGCCTGTTCTGGTCCGTGATGCCCGTCAGATTGTCAAGCCCATAGTGGGCGGCGAAGATGGCTGCTTCCCAAATCATTCCTTCCGTGCTTTCACCGTCGCCGACAACAGCGTAGACACGGTATTTCCTTTTGGCGATTCTGGCTCCCAACGCCATGCCGCAGGCAATTGAAAGCCCTTGCCCCAGCGACCCTGTTGAAGCTTCAATTCCAGGCGTCTTAAGGTGGTCCGGGTGCCCCTGAAGGATGCTTCCGAGACTCTTGACTTTTTTCAGCTCTTCTTTTGGGAAGAATCCGAGTTCGGCGAGGGCAACGTACTGTGCGAGGACACTGTGGCCCTTGCTGAGCACGAAGCGGTCCCTGTCCGTCCAGCTGGGGTTTTTTGGGTCAACCTTCATCTGGTGAAAATACAGTGCCGCTACGATGTCTGCGATTGACATTGAGCCTCCGAGGTGCCCCCTTTTTCCGCCTGCCATGATTTCGAGAATACCTCTCCTGATTTCAGCTGCTTTTTCTTCAAGTTCTTTGACCGTTGGTTGAGGGTGCATGGGTCTAAAATTATTGGATGGATATAAATATCTTTTCAGTTCTTCGTCAGAAATTGCTTGCAGTTTAAAGGAACCCTTAATTGTTACCAAAATCTTTTAACGGCATACTCGAAATTATTATAGTAAACCGTTTAGGCTTTAATCGATGAACTTGGTAAGTCGCCAAACAGACGATGTTTGAGTCGAAACGTTTGAAAGGTCGCTGTGGAAGGCTTGGCTCGAAGAAGAAGGTTAGGGGCAAGGGTACTCAAGGCAGTCGCCTCAGCCTTAAGGCTCAACATTCTTAGGCTGCTCTACGAAAAGGGACCCCTATCCTACACGGAGATCATGAACATTCTTAAGCTAAGCCCAAGCCGTGACGCCGGAAGGTTCGCTTACCACCTTAAAACCCTTACAGGCATGGACCTGATTGAACCTGATCCTGAATCAAGGAAGTACGTTTTGACGGACATGGGTAAGACGCTTGTTGAGTTTGCTGACGAACTTGATAACAGCGCCCTCAAGAAGAGGCTGCTTGTCCGAACCTCGCGGCTGGCAATAGAGAACTTTGACCGAAACAAGATCGCTGAGTCGCTCGTGAGGGAAGCAGACGTTCCAGCGGAGATGGCTCAGAAGGTTTCGAGGGAAGCTGAGAAGCGGTTGCTTAAGCTCGGCACGAAGTACTTGACGGCTCCGTTGATCAGGGAGTTTGTGAACGCGATTCTTGTTGAACACGGTTATGAAGAGTACAGGCATAAGCTCACCCGTCTCGGCTTCCCAGTGTACGACGTTACGTTGCTCATGAGGGAAATGAGCGTGAAGGGAGTCTGACGTCGAAAAGGTCCGCGCTGCAGCAGGAAGCCGCGTCGTCGAGGAATACACTCTTCTGAACGTCCTGCCGAGGGACATAGCGGACGCCCACATTTCTGGCTCGCTGAACCTCAACGAACTCGGCTCGTGGATTCTCAAGACCTCAGGATTCATGCACGACCTCAGAGTTTTCCTGAAAAACGGTTTGGCTCCTAAAAACAGTGTTTCACGTGCCTCTTTGGGACCGCCCAAGAACTTGAGATCAGCGCTTTCGTTGGTTGCTGACATGCTGCAGATTGCCTCAGCTGAGATTACATGCGAGCAGGCGGTTGACTATTTCAACTTTTTTTTGGCTCCGTTTGTCAAAGGTCTTTCGAAGGAGGAGGTTAAGGAGGACCTGCGGCTTTTCCTCGGCTCCGTGAATGTGACGGTTCCGACGGGAATCTCGTTGGGGCTGGAAACTGTCTTGCCCAAGTTCCTCGCAAACGTTGAGGCTGTTGGTCCAGGCGGGGAAGCTGCGGGTGTTTATGCGGATTTCGTTGACGAGAGCCGTCTTATCGCGTCACTGGTTTTGGACTGTTTGAAGGAGATGGGAAATGTCAAGCCGATTTTTTGTCCCAGCATCATCGTGAAGATGCGTCCTGAAACCTTTGGGGACTCAGAAGCCGAGAGGTTGCTATTCGAGGCTCACGGGCTTTCCGTGAACGGGCTTCCTTACTTCGCCAATCTTGCTTCCAATGGGCAGAAAGTTTCGTACGCTGCGGATGGCTTACGGTTTTCGGACGATTGGAGGGAGGATTGGGAGCTCGACACCATACGAACCGCGTGCGTTGACCGTGCGACGTTGAACCTTCCAAGGGCAGTGTACGAGGCTGAAAAAGATAAGGACAGGTTTTTCAGGTATCTAGCTGACCTTACAGAAATGGGTTCCAGAGCCTTAGACATCAAAAGCCGCGCGGTTTCGAGGCGTGCACAGGAGGGGCTTCTACCTTTTCTTGCGCAAAAGGAGGCTAAAGACTCCTATCTCAGGCTTGAAAACTCTTCTTACATGCTTGGCTTCGTCGGGTTGAACGAAGCTCTCTACGCCTTGATTGGAAAAAACGTTTACGAGGGCGAAGAAGCCTTGAGGTTCGCTGAGGAAATTGTTACTTACGTTACAAAACAGCAAAAGGCGTACTCTAGGAACAGGAAGTTGAGGTTTGCCGTGGGTTTGACGCCTGACTTTGACGCTGCGAGGAGGGTGGCGGAGTTGGACGTCGAGAGGTACGGTTTAGGCGAGGTTCACGTGGCTGGCGGACGAGACCATCCTTACTACACGAGCATGATGGTTGTTCCTTCAGAAACCAAGTTGCCTTTGGACGATTGCCTCCGCATCGAATCCCGTTTTGAGGCTTTGGCTCCCGGAAGCCACCTAGCCAAGATTCCGCTTGACGAGACAGATGTAGACGCTGAAAAGCTTCTTCGACGACCCGAAGAATCTTTCAGGACCACAAGATTGGATTGTACGCTTTTGACCGAACCCTAACGTTCTGCAGCAGTTGCCAGAAAACGTTCCTCGGCGAACAGGCGAAGTGTCCCCAGTGCGGTTCCGTCAACGGCGTTACTCGGTTCAGTCGACAGCCAGCCCGGTACAGACCTAAATCGTCTTAGGATGTTTTATGGAAAGCGTAATCCTTATCCAACAAGTCAAATAAAGTCTATTTTTGGCTGGTGAGCTGGTGGGTGGCTCACGGACACACCCTTACCTCGTCATGGGGGAAGGAAGTGTTTGAGGAAACTCCGTCCACCGCACAGTCCGCAACGCTGCAAGGCGTGGGGCGAGAGCCTTGGCTCCAGAACAGAAACGGAACGTCCGCTCAGCCCGTGACGATGAGGCGCCTCATAGTCGCCGAGTAGGCTAGGCGGAAACGGTGAAACGGCTGTCCTGCGGGGTGGAAGGGCAAACAAGCGTCAATGAATGCCTGTGCGAGACGCAGGTAGCCCGCAAAGTCGAATGCTGCCTAAAACAAAAGACGGGTTACAGCCAGCACACCAGCCATTATTGAACTCCGAAAATAATCATGGTAAAAACCATGAAGCCTAAAAACATACTTAACCATTAACGAAGAATGTTGGAGAGTTTAGTGCCAAGTTATGTAAAATTAGGCTAACTCACTTTTCTGAAAAGTCACGAAGCGTCCTTTACCCGCTGCTTGAGCTTTTCGAAGAACTGGGAAGCTTCTTTGTGTTCCGCAGCATACGTCATGTCGTAACGCTGGCACAACGCAATGTAATGGTCAACGAGAGACTTAACTCAACCTCAGTCAAGGCGCCTCCTGCCTCAATCATGGCTCTGTAGGCGCAAATGGAAGCCTTCTCCACCCTCGCATAGACAGGCTTCATCGTGTGCAAGCTCCAATGCCCTGTTAAAGAAATCGAGGGCTTTGCGGGCTATTTCGGGGCGAAGCCCAACCTCCTCAGGCTTGGGGAAACAGTTTGGATGCACGCCTGACTCCTCAGCGTTGTCATGCAACATTTCGATGTAATCCAAAATCGGCTGAGCAGCAGACTTGTAATGCAGACTGCACAAACTCTTCAATTAGTTTTTGGTCGTCAAGATCGGGATTCCACAGCAACCGCGAAATAACGTAGTTCCGTAGGTCAGAAAGTTCGCCTGAGGTTCCGTTCCCGTTTGCTTGCATGAACACGCCTTTCCCCTTGTTGCGTAGGAAATAGCGCACGTTCGGACCGATGCTTCGCAGATTCGGGAAGGGCAGGTCGTAAGCGGTGAAATTGGTGTTGTAGTTCCAAATCCAAATGTCGTCGCAAATCTTGCCCCACTCGTTCACGTCGTGACAGAACTCGGTGTTCCTCGGACAGTCTGGGTCATCAATCGGATGCAAAGTGCAACACTCAATGCTGCAGAGCTGAATCTGAACATTGCGTCGCGGTCGAACGGTCTTGGGCGGCTTCCGAGTGTACCAGTAAGACAACGTTCCGACTTTAACGTTCGGATGCGCCTTTTCGACCAGCTCAGCAACAGCGTTAACGAAAGCTCAGCTGAGACCCCATAGGCGTGTCTTCGCACATGTTGATTTCTTGGCACCTGTCGCAACAGCAGTACTTGTCCGTGTCCGCCTGACTGACGCTAATGTTACTAAATTGGTGTTCATCCAAAAAACGGATTGCAGCTTCAGCTACAACCTTGACTACCTCGGGGTTCGTCACGCACAGCTGTGGACCGCTCCAAGCCGTGTTCGTGTCCCGTTTGCCGTCAACCAAGGCGTAATACTCCGGATGGTCCTTTCCGTACTTGCTGAATGGGACCAGCTTGTGAAACGAGTGGCTGATGAGGTTCTGACCTGTTTTACCTCCCAGCTTCTCGTCAGTTGTGACCGTGTTTACACGTAGTCTCACTGCGAATTCGGGATGTTTCGAGTTTTCCGCGTAATAGCTCCAACGGAAACTGAACGGAGGCTTGTAGACGTATTCTCTGCAATGTAACTTTGCCTTAGAAGAATCGGGAACATGCGTGTGGTCATGGGTCAGAAACCGAACTCCAGCTCGTCTTCGATGAACTGGTATACCCCGTAAAGCGTGCCTCTGGGTCTTCCCCCAACAATGACTAAAACATCATCTTTTATGATTATGTGTAAACCTTCTTCGCCTAACTTAGAAGCGTCAACCGTGATGCCGCTTTCACTCAACGCAGCGCTCTTACCAATGTAGACATGGTTAGAAGCTTTTTCGTTAGAATTATGCACAGGAAGAAGAATGTCTGTGGCTTGTTCAAAAAAATGCTGGAATTCTTGCGCTGCATACTTTTCGGATGGAATTGCTTCGGAGTCGACAATGATGTCCCAGTTCCGCATTTCTGAGTATTTGAGAACCGACATGCAATCCCTCATGCATGAATAGCCAAAATTCAATAGGCTGCTTCTTGCTTATTAAACATAAATGTTGAAGTCAGTAATCAAAAAAAAATTACTAAAATTCCCCACATCTTCCGAGAATTGAGCCATAAAAGATTTTCCTACTGCATTAAGAATCTTCATGCGACTGCTTATCTCTATATGGACTCGGATACTCGTCATGCAATCATTCTTAACTGAGTCAAGTACTTCGATCATGTCATCGTTCAGAAACAACTATGTTCAATGAACGTATAATATTTTTCAGAAATTTCGTCAGTGCCTGGAAAGAAAAACGTTAATCCGAAAATGCAATGACTAAAACAGCTCAACCCAACGTCCCTTTCTCTTTGAGACCGCCCTGTCATACGCAAGTTTCGCAGTAACAGCGTCTTGGACCGCTAAACCCGTCGACGTGAACACCGTGACCTCGCTTTCAGACGTCCTTCCAGGTTTTAGTCCAGCAGCGTATCTCGCAAATGTCGCCCCAAACGTCGTTTCTTGAGATAACGCCTTGGGTTAAGGGAACGTTGATTTCTCCCGAATGCGAAGCCTGCTCCCAATCGTCCACGACGATTTTTGCATGTTTCAAAATGGCTGGTTCAAGTTCCTCCTTTCCCGGAGCGTCAGCGCCTATGCATGTAATGTGTGTGCCTTCTGTAACCCACTTGTTCATGACAATAGGTGTCCTTGAAGGCGTAGTTGTAACAAGAACGTCCACATCCCGCGCGGCGTCCTCAGTTCTATCTACAGAAACAACATCAGCCAAATCCTCGTATGCAGCCTTCATCTCAGATACAAACTTTTCCCGAGACTCCCTTGTACGGCTCCAAACCTTAACCAAATCAAGCTTCTCATAAACAACCAGCAAAGCTTCCAGCTGCGTCCGAGCTTGAGTTCCAGCACCGACAAGCCCAACAACCTTCGAGTCTCGACGCGCCAGATATGTGGCTGCTAAACCTCCAGCCTGCGCCTGTCCGCATTGCTGTGATGTGTGTACCGTTCATGATGGCGAGAGGAGCCCCGTTTCTAGGATCAACTAAAATAATGGTTGCCATAACCGTGGGCAAGCCGAATTTAGCTTGGTTGTCAGGATGCGCGTTAACAACCTTCACAGCAGACATGCCGAGTCTTTCAAGATAGGAAGGCATAGCCCGCAAGTCGCCATTGTAATTCGTGTATGAAAGATAAATCTTCGGAGGCATCTGAACGAAACCTAACCCCTTCTCCTTGAAAGCTGACTCAACAGCCTCCATAACTTCAGGCATAGAAAATAGGGGTTCAATCTCCTTCCCGGTCAGGAGTAAAACCCGCACCATTCAGCACCTACCAGATTGGAGTTCCATGTTTAGAATCTTTCACGAAGGCGCCGAATTCCTTGAGCAGCCTTTCAGTTACAGGACCCATTTTTCCTTCGCCTATCTGCCGTTTGTTAACTTCTCTGATTGGCATTAGTTCAGTCTGCTGTGCCTGTGAGGAACGCTTCGTCAGCTGCGTATAGCTCAGCCACAGTGATTCCTTTTTCAACCACTGCGTAGCCAAGTTTTTCAGCTCATGCTTTTTACTACGCCTGCTGTGATACCGACCAGTCGTCCGCTGGCTGACTGTGGAGTCATGACTTCGTTGTCTTTGACGATGAAAATGTTTTCAGCTGTTGCTTCGCTGACTAAACCGTGTGTGTCCAAGATTACTGCTTCGTCTGCACCTACGTTGTTGGCTTCGATCTTCGCGAGGATGCTGTTAAGATAGTTTAACGACTTAATTTCGTGAGTCGTCGCGTCTACAGGGTCCCTTCTAACCGACGCAACGACCATGCTTATGCCTTTCCTCCGTTTCTCCTCGTCGTAAAGCTGCAGCAATGGAACAGCAATGATAATAACCGTGGACTTTGGACACTTCCTCGGGTCAAGCCCAAGGTCCCCCAACCCTCTTGTCACAACAAGACGAACATAGGCGTCCTCAAGATTGTTTTTTCTGAGGGTTTCCAAAACTGCTTTCGCCATTTCTTCCTTGGATAATGGTATCTCGAGCATAATTGCTTTTGCAGAAAAGTAAATCCGATCCAAGTGTTCTTTGAGCCTAAAAACAACACCATTGTACGATTTTATACCTTCGAAGACGCCATCTCCGTAAAGTAAAGCGTGGTCAAAAACGGAAACTTTAGCCCCAGACCTTGGGTAATACTTGCCATCTATGTAAACAAGGAGCTCTTTCTGGGTCAAGTCACATGCACCTCGCATCTAACCTAAATTCAATGAACATAATACTGCATATATATTTGTCTATGAACCTTGAGAATCAGCAGAATCAACCGTAGAAACGTGGTCTTCTCGACAGCTCAGCAGGCAAAGGCAACTGTTGAAAGGGTTTCCCTCGGGTTCGGTCTTTTACTTCAGAAACCAGCTCGTCCAGCTTAAGGTTTCTCATTTTCCCAGCCTTTCCAGATTCCGTTTGTCCTCGGTCTCTGACAGCCAAGACGCCTGAGTCAATCTCTTTTTGCCCAATAACGACGATGTAGGGAACCCACTCCATCTCTGCTTCCCTCACCTTCTTTTGCATTGTTAAAGGTCTGTCATCCCAGTCTGCCCTTATACCGAGCTCAGCGAGATCAGCAACGGTTTTCTCAGCTTCATTAAAGAACTGTTCCGTGATGGGGATCACTCGGACTTGGGTTGGGGAAAGCCACAGCGGTAATGTTGGGGCTTTGCCTTTCTGTTGTTCCATGTAAGCCTTTTCCAGCATCGCGTAAAGGTCTCTTTCAATGGCTCCGCTTGGCGAACAGTGAAGAATCAGCGGATGGTTTTTCTCGCCTTTCTCGTCGACGTAGGTTATACCGTATCTTTCAGCGTTCTCGATGTCAATCTGGTCTGTTGAAAGCGCTGAAGCCTTGTTGAGGTTGTCGACGAAGTTTAACTCATACTTCAGTACAAAATAGAAGAACCGTTCGTCCCACATCTCGATCAATGTTGGTTTACCAATTAGTTTCATTAAAGAAACGATGAAGCCCTTGTTCTGTTCGTAAAAGTCTCGTGTGAACCGAATGGCCAATTCGTAGTCTTCAGGACCCAAGTCGAAGCCGTGAAGAGTGTCGACGCACATCTTGAACCGCTTAACAAACTCCTGCTTCGCTTGATCTAAGTCGCCGCATAGGGCGTGAACGTCGGGCATCGTGAAGCCTCTAAGCCTTCGGAGACCAGCGAGCTCACCGCTTTTTTCTCTCCTGAAACTGTACCTTGTCAATTCGTAGATCTTAAGTGGAAGATGCCGATACGAAATTTGAGCGTCATGAACCATGAGGAACTGGCCGAAGCAGGCGCTGAACCTCAAAAAGAACTCTTTGTCGTCAGATTTGAGGAGGTACTGCCGAGCGGGGAACCTGTGAAGATGAGCTAGCCAGACTTGGGTGTTCAAGGTCGTACATGATTGGAGTCTCAACCTCCATCCCTCCGTAATCAACGACTTTCTGAGTCACGTACCGTTCAATAAGTGACTTGACCAGTCTACCCTTAGGGTACCACCTGAAGTTTCCTGGGTCAGTCGCAGGTTCATAATCGACAAGCTCAAGTCTCCGCATAAGATTAACGTGGGGCGGAACCTGCTGAACCGTTCTAACCTTCGAAATCTCGTAATCAGCAAACTTCCTGAGATTCTCGTGACCAGAAAAGTCGAATTCGTCAACCGCAACCAATTTGCCGTCCGATTGCATGATGAACCAGTGTGACTTTATTTTCTGCTCAGCCTCCAAAGCCTTCGAAACAACCTCAGACTTCCTTCTCTCCCGTCACATCAGTTCTGAACTGCTCAGCCAACGGGTGACCTTTAACAGATATCGAGAACTCTTTGCACCAGCCAAAAGGCGCACGGTAAGCTTCAATCCCTAAAAGCTTTTACGTATCTTTCCATCTCATTGAGAATTTTAAGTGCCTCCGCAGGTTTGGCAAGGTCGCTGCTGAGATGAGCGTAGGGGTAAACCAATATTCGGTTACATTTAACCGTTCCCAAATACTCTTTTAAACCATCCACTACCCTGGAAGCGGAATCAACCGTGTCTCCCTTTTCAACGCACATGAACAGAACAACCAGCTCCTCAAGTCGATAGGTTTTCCGCTCGCATTCTTCAGCTGATGGGATTTCCTTTTCAACAGGGCGGTACTCAATGTAGTTCGAATGCAGCTGTAGTATCCTCAATTTTTTGACCCCATTTACAGTGATTCTTCTACAGTTCTAATTAACCTCAAAAGATAAAGATTATCGTGGTAAACCCAAAAATGGTGCTACAAACATAACGAGAAAAACCAAAGAAAACATAATCAAATACTAACAAATTTAACTTGTCACGCAATTGTTAGGATGAGCTGACAATTTTTATCATGGTCAGGCGAAAACTGTAATGAAGCCCTCATGTTTTTAATTATTTTTTTCTGATCCCAATCTTTTTCCCAATCGTTGTAAAGCAGAAACTTCCCGTCCCCATTGTTGACATACACGCCTGTACAGTAAACGTTGCTTCTTCTCATAACTATCCGTTCGATTCCAACGGCTTCAGCCAACTCGATAACGGCCTGCACGATGATGCGTTCTCTTTCAGGCTGTTTCAAGTATTGCGAGGTTAAAACCAGAAACTCCATGTTCATGTACCACCTAGACAATGATAGTCTGATTTGCTTAGCCTAATGTCCGAGAGAATCGTATAAAAAGGGTCTGTGAAAGAAGGGGGAGGGGGATTGACTATTTTACCTAAAAAACCAATTACGCTCCAGTCTTGACATATGTGTTAAAAGAACTGTCAAATTTTTTAATTCGTCCACCGTACCGCCATTTGCCGACCATCTGTTCTTTTTTGGCGGATTTCTTGTATTGTTTGTAATGGTCTCTACAAAGGTAGACGCGGCGAGTTCCATGCACCTCTATGCCTGCAGCGGTCACGTCGTCAATAGGTAAGGAACGGACTGCTTCTTTCGCGCATCCTTTGACGCTGCATTTCTCGCCTTTGGAAATTTTGCCCAACTTGAACACCGGTCTATATTTATTAACTGCATCTATGATTACTAAACTTAAAAGGTTTAACGATTTTATGGAACATTCTCCTTATATGTGTTGATGCCTATTTTTTCTAAAAATGGAGGCATCATCGAATTATGGATTTGCTTGACATCTATTTATTAAACTTGGTTTTAACGGTCGCCATGTTCATTGTCTTAATAGTCCGTGCATGGCTCGAGTTCAAAAACTACAAGGTGATGTGGAACGAAATCGAATGGCAAAAAACCCGCAGAACAGCCAGAGAAATCCTGAAATCTGAGAAGGAAACTTTCTTAAAAATGGACGGTGGACAGGAACTTTACGATATTCTTTGCCACTTATTCGAAGTGGATGACAAAAACAATGAAATCTAGTAATGTAAATTTAGAAATCAATATGTCAAGTAATAGATTGACCAACAAAGATTCACGAAACAACTGAAGCCTCATTATAAACTTCTGTGGCTCTTGCACAAACTTGTTTTTGTGCGCCGAATCCATTTGGACCATACTTCTCAACGACAAAGGAGGCTGCAGCTGAACCTACGCAGGCGCACCACAAAGGTTCCTCGCCACGCACAAACTTGGTTAGGAATGCTCCGATAAACACGTCGCCAGCTCCAGTTGTGTCAACTACGACTCTGGGCTTCGCAGACGGAACCGAAAACAGCCTGCCTTCAACACACAATAACGTGGCTTCTGCTCCTCTGGTTATGATGATTATTTTGATGCCTTTTTTAATAAAATTTTTGACCACATTAACAAGGTTTGGCTGCCTAGTGATAGCCTTAGCTTCATCGTATGAAGCCTTAAGAACGTCGACTCCTTTCAGGACCTCTGAGTCTTCGAGCTGCCCAAGGCACACTTTTCCGTTCTCCTTGAACTTACGGACAAAACCTTGGGGGTCCAGAGACACTATTGAGCCAGAGGTTTTTAGCTTATGTAATGTTTCATGAGGAATCTCGTTTGCGATGGGCGCGATGTGGACAACTTTAGAATTTAATGCGTTAGGTATGTCGTCTACTTCTATTGATGGAGCCCTGTTTCTCAAAACAATCTTGCGTTTTCCGCTTGATCCGTAATCGAGTAGAAAACTGGTTGTCGATGCGTTTCCGTCTTTCTTTAAGCCAGACAGGTCAACTCCTCTAAGTTCCAGAAACTGTTGAAATTTGTCAGGAAAGTCCATGCCAACCTTCGAAATGACGGAGACATCAGCATCGAGTTTTTTGGCTGCTAAAGACACGTATGCGGGAGGTCCTCCAAGCGTAGGTTTAGTCCCATTTATGTTTGGAAGTTTGATGAGGTCGATTGAGAAATGACCAACCGTTACTATGTCAAATGGACCCATCAGGTTAGTCTCCATTCGGTTGCTTGTAATTTATCTGGTGACTTAAAAAGTTGCATAAACGAATGGAATCGAACAATATGCGAGTAGCTAAAAAACGCAAGGTATAAGAACGCATACTCATGTTTTATCTACATAATCCAGAAATAATGCACAGGAATGTATATATTATGCCATTTAAACGGAAAAGCAGAGGTCGCGCGAAAGGCCAGAAAGGTCACAGTAGCGTCGTTCAATGCAGTAAATGCGGAGAACTCGTTCCGAGAGACAAGGCAAAGAAATCCACACGTAGGGTTACGCTTGTTGATTCAGCCTTGTATAAGGAGCTTCGCCAGAAAGGGGCATACATGCCGACCCATGTTGACACGAAGTATTATTGTGTCTCATGCGCGGTGCACCGTGGCATAGTGAAGGTCAGGGCAAGAGATTCTCGAAGACGCCCTTTCTAAATCTGGAAAACAGAGAAGAACGTAGTAAAATAGTGTCAATTAGGATTTTTCTGAGAACCGGCCTTTCTCAAAAAGTAGAGTACACGTTGAAGGACAGTTATGTTTGTCGCGGCAGCTAAGAGTATTATGGACCAGCGTATGGCATCCAGCCAAACGATGCTCATAAGACTGGCTAAGGCAATTATGATTAATCTTTCTGCCCTTTCAACGACGCCGATTGTTTCCATTGGAACGTTAGCTGCTTCGGACCTTGCTCGGGTATAACTCGTAAGCAAAGAGCCGATTAACGCTAAAAGTCCCCAGAAAGCGTCGCACAGCCCACCAACTATCAAACCGCAGTAAACTGAAGCATCGACATATCGGTCCAGCAGCGAATCCAAAAAACCGCCAGCAACCGAAGTCTCATCATGCAGCCTTGCTAGGGCACCGTCAAGAGCGTCGCAGTATCCCGAGGTGAGAAGCAAAACAATTGCTGTTACAAGATAAGAAGGATAAATGCTGGGGCTATCAATGGTCAGTCCAGCTTGCCAGTAGACGAGGCCTGAGGCTACGCCGAGGACGACGCCTAGACCGCTAATCACATTCGGTGTCAGCCCGATTTTATGAGCTGCCATTGCCTGAGTCTTCATCCATGATTGAACGGTCTTCTTTAACTTTGTCAGCAATTTTCATCTGCCCATTTCTTGATAAGTATGGCTTGCTGGTCCGTAATAACCTTTAAGATACAGCGCATATCAGAATGGATTGCTCTTTTAGATGCCATTTGGTCGTTCGATTCATGCGGATTCGTCTGGTCTGATTTTTGTGACAATTGGCAACTGCAAAGATAGGTCTGATTTGTTCATCATCCGAATTTGCGTTTTGAACAACAAATGCTTCTTCGGAAGGCTGTCTGTTTTGTGTGACATTAGAATTTTCTGTTTGAATGACAAACCGCGACCTGTGAAGGCCTGATTTGTTTTGTGGCGCAGTTGCTCAGTTGTTTTGGGGCTTAAAAGGTTGGTTTATAATGGTTTTTGAAGGTTTGTTTAGTCTTCGTGTAGTACTTCCAGTCTTTGGACTGAAGTGAGGTTTATGAAGACTTCGCTTCGGTCTTCGCGGCTTACGACTTGCGGTATGGGTTGTGTAATGGTTGATCTGAGAACGGTTGCTTTGCCGTCTGAAAGCCAAAGTCCGGGCGGGTCTCTTGACACTGCAGCTAAGGTTCCTTCGTACCCGTAAGATTGGTCTAGGATAACGTGGATTTTTCGCCCCAGATGACGTTCAAGCATTAATAAAACTGTAGGCGGAGGTGAATTGCCTGACATTAACCTTCACCAGAAAAGTGTTTTAATAGGCAAATAAGCCTTTCTGTTCCTCTGACGCTCAGATTGGGATTAATTAATGGCTCTTCATATCAAGGGTTAAGCTGTTTTTTTCATCTTTTTGGTCCAAAAAGCTTAGATCAATCTTCTAGAATGAGCATAATGGTGTAAAAACCTCAAAGTTTTTGAACAGGTTAATGTCACTATCGTATGTCACTTTGGAGACGCTGCATTGCAGAGAAAGCATGTAGAAAAAGCGGTCAGCCGATACTCGTTGCTTTTCACTCTTCCATCATACGCGAAAATAGTGGCGTGCCTATGTATTCAATGCGTCGCAACAGGCGTCATAGGGCAACTCCAGCTCTCGTCTTCTCCGCAAAGCCTAATTTGGGGAATCGCAGTCGGAGCGATGCTTTTTACTGAAACCTTTATCGCAGACTACGTGATATGCAAAATTACTCTAAAAAATGACCTTATACTTGACCTGAGAAGATGCTCGTTCATTTCTCTGGCTTCTAACCTAATTATCACGGGGGCTGTTTGTTTTGCAGCTTTGGCTTCCTTTTGGCTTGGCGATGTTGTCATTTATCCCAAAGTGGTGGCTATGGGATTCTTTGTTGCTTTATCGTTGAGTTTCCTCGTTTTTTGTGTTCTTTCGTTCATGAGTTCCTCAAGGATTATTCTCGCTGCGACATTACAGCCAACATTGTTTTTGTTTCTGTTTCTGATTAGCCATTTGCCGCTCGCAGTTCAAGGTTACTCAATGCTCTATATGTTTCTGGCAGGTTCATTGGCTTTTGTTGGCGTCAAAACCTTCATCGCAGATATGAATACTTTACGCACTAGGTCGCTTGGGATTCCATCAGTGAAAATGTTTAGGGCGTTTCTCGCGAATTGGACTGAAGGTCTCGTGAAGCCTTTTGAAGATGTCCTTGAACAATTCAGCGAAGAACGGGACATTACAGTCTCGCTCATAGCGTTCAAGACGGGAAACAGTTTAAAGACCGTGATGGTTGTCCCCGCCGTTCATCCAGGACCGTTCAAGAACATTGGAAGCAGCGCAATCCCAAGCATGATTCAGACAGCCTTGGAAAAGAAGCTCGGATGTATCGTCTCTGTTCCGCATGGCATTTCAGGTCACGACTCGACTTAGCTTCCCAAACTCAGAATGCGAAACTCATAGAACTCGTTCTTGAGTCCGTGAAGTTTGATGCCTTCAGCGCCAAGGCGACGCCGTTCGAGACCACCAAACTGGACGGAGCCACAGCGGGATGCCAGATATTCGGTGACTGCGCACTAGTCACGTTGACGCTTGCGCCTGAAACAATGGAGGATCTGCCGTTAGAACTAAATGAAGCCATTTTGCAGGAAGCCCAGAAAAAAGGATTGTCTTGGGTTGTCGCAATTGACGCCCATAACAGCATTCAGGGACTTTTCGATGTTGAGAAAGCCGTTAAGCCTATAGAAAAAGCATCCAAAGCAATCATTGAACTTGCGTCCAGTCGCAAACAATCACGTTTTAAGGTAGGTGTAGCGAAAGTTGTCCCCATAGAATTCAGCGTTGAAGACGGAATGGGACCCGGCGGAATAACCGTAACTGTGGTCAGGATGGATGACCAGACAACCGCTTATGTCACTATTGATGGAAACAACATGGTGTCTGGCTTACGTGAAAAAATACTCGAAGGCTTACTTGAACTAGGCATAAGCAGTGGCGAAATTTTTACAACTGACACTCACGTGGTGAATGCTGTGGTCATGAATGAGATGGGATACAACCCAGTCGGAAAGGCTATTGACCACCAAAGACTGATAGAAAACGTTAAGCAGACCGCTGCACTGGCTTTGGGAACCCTTGAACCTGCAGAGGTTTCTTGGCAACGAATGACGGTTCAAGGCGTAAGGGTAATAGGCGAACGGCAAATCGATAAACTATCATTGATCGTTGACGAAGGGGCGAAAAAGGCGAAAAAAACCTCAACAATAGTCTTTCCAGCGTTTGGATTTGCCTTCACTGTACTGCTTTCTCTGTTTTGATCGGTATTTTACCCCCTACAGAAAGATATAAGAAGACCAATGAAGTTCATATGCTATCTAAACCAACAAACCGATGTGCTCAACTACTAAATATTAAGGAGGAAAACACGATATGGCTGAAGGAAAAACTGTAAAGAAAACGGAAAAAAAACCTGCGAGAAAACCTGTGGAAAAACCAGAGGCAAAACCAGTGGAAAAGACAGTGACTAAACCTGTTGAAAAACCCGTAGAAAAATCAGAACCTAAACCTGTAGCGAAAACTGAAGAGAACCATGTCTTTATTGGTCAGAAACCAGTGATGGCATACGTGGTTGCTTGTTTAACCTCGTTCAACACTGGCGCCAAGAAGGTAGTAGTGAAGGCTAGGGGAAGAGCCATCAGCAGAGCAGTCGACACAGCGGAGCTTCTCCGACGCGTGTTCATGAAAGATGTGGTAATCGAAAAAATCGACATTAGCACAGTAGAACTCTCAAGTCCTGATAGACCAAAGTCCAACGTATCTTCGATGGAAATAGTGCTAGTCAGAAAATAGGCAAGGTTCAGACAGAAACTTCACTAGGTTTGTTAAGAAAAAAATCAGATTCTGTCTAATCCTGTTCCTGAATTAGATGAAAGTATCAACTTATCGAATGAGCCATAATCCACGTAGATACATTTTATCCTAATTTTTTTGTTAACTTCCAAATTTTCAGCAAGCACCACAAAGTCTCGCCATAACAACACTTTGATTCTACCAGTTTCGTCGTCAAGTTCAAAAGAGGCTAAATTAATTTTCTCGTTTTGAGATGTTGTCACTTCCTTAATTACGGGCTGGGTGACGACGTTTCCCTCAACCATGACCTTCAAACCGGGTTTAAGGTCTCTTATCTTTGTGGGATTAGATGAAAAATTCTCGTATCCGCCAGGTAACTCCTTCAAAAGGACAAAGCCAACAGACGAGTCCACATGCAGTTCAACGCCTCCATTAAGTGACTCCTTGACTTTTGCCCCAAAAACCTGCAGCAAGCTTCCGCTCTTAATGTCGGCTGATTCCTGAACCTTGGAGTTCCAGAAAACAATCGTAACTATGCCCGTTTCATCCTGCAATTCAAGTTTTTTCAGCATCCCTTCTTTGCTGTCTTCACGGCTGAAACTTGAAGCTGGATGAACCCCAGCAACGCTGCCGATCACATTCACTTTTTTGGCGTCTTTTGTTAACTCTCCGATTTTTTTGTGAAATTCAGTCAACAACGGGAAATCGTCCCTGGACACGTCAGACGAAGCGACCTCGATGCTTCCTTTCGAACCGATGCTCAGTTCAAGTCTTCCGTTATAACCTGTGCGAACGTAACCATGTGAGAATTGGGCAACATGACCAAGCAAACTTAACGAATCAGCCAAGTCAGCCTTGTGTTCCCAAATAACGACCCTCAGTTCTCCAGTTTTATCAGCAATAACTAAGTGCCTCAGCTTCACTTCTTTTTCATCTTGGTTAGAAATTTTTTGGAGAGGACCAACATAAATGATACGAGCTGAAATCGTGACATCGCCAAGACCTGAAACCAAGTCTTTAACAGTTATTCTGTGCGTGGACGGAATCTTCAACTGTTCGACTCCGAGCTCCACAGCGACTGCCCGAGCTGCACTTTCTTGTGTCAAGAAGCCCTTGGCCTCTTCAACCTTCGCCTCAATCATTTTTTGTAGTTCTTCGCGTGTCATGTCTGAGCGGAAACTGAGAATCTTTTGTATGATATCCTCAAGTGGCATCCTTGGCACTTCAACCTTTTTGAACATTCATGAAAGTACATTAAAGCCTATCTGAAGCATCATGTATTTCTAACAATCGCATAATGGCGGATTCGACAATTGTGCTTAGCATTCCTGACTTCATAAAATGTAGAAACCAGACACGCTTACAGGAATGCTGGAATCTTACTTGTAAACTTTAAAATGTTATTTGTGACCGTTATTGTTTTCGTCGAGCTTGAGGTTTCGGTTGCTTCCTCTTTTTCGCCATAAATCATGTAAAGAAATATGAGCGAGATGGCGATGAACGTAAGTCCCATCAGGATCCAGATGATTGTGCTGAAATATTCTTCAACAGACATAGTTCGTCCAGCCTTCATGTATTGTGTGAATGCAAATATTTAAGATGTTACTTCCTTCCACTCCTTCATCAACACTTCATAGAGGTCGTCGTCTTCTTCGATCCGGTCGAACCGCCCCAAAGCCTCAGCAATCTTCTGACCGATAAGATGATAACAGAGGAAAGCCTTTCCCTCCATGACGCTGTAGTAGAAGTCGTCGCAGGAACAATAACCCGCGGCGGATAAAACAAGGTAATCCCGTTTTCTCCCAACAACAATCCAAACCACACGGTCACTCGGCTTAAAAAAATACCTTTTTACACGCGAATCCTCCACAGCTTCCCAAGCGTTACTGAAACGTTGACCAAAAACTGCTTTTAGCCCTGCCAATTGGTCTTCGGTAAGCTGTCCTTTCTCCTTCGCTTCGTCGCAGATGTCCTGAAGAGACCGAGTTTCAACCTTGCCTTTTTCCATACAAATTTCACATTTAAATCTATTCATCCAAAAGGGTAATATTGTTTGTCTCAGCTGAGTTTTCTGAGATGGTCAATCGTCCCCAAGAAAGTCCCATCTAAAAGGTAGGTTTCAGCCTTATCAAGGTTAACGCTTCCTGAACGTAGGACAGGTCCAATGAATCCCTCAAACTTCTTTCTTTTAGGAATGGAAGAACCATTCACAGCCTGCCCGCCTAAGTAATCGTTGAAAGAAGGCACTATGACGAATGCCTCAGCTCTGAGTTCAGTGTTGAATTTGACCTTGAGGACATTTTTTCAGCTCCTCCCCCTTTTTTACGCCTGCACCGTTTCCCTTCAACACAGACTTCGCCAAAAGCAGTTTGTCGCATGGCGCACGAACCCAAACCTGCCTCGTTATACGGAAACCCATGGGATCATAAAAAACAACGATGGGATGAACGTGCCCAGCGACTAACGTGCTGCAACCAAGCATTTTCACGTCTGGCCAAGTGTGACCGTGGAAAAGCCCCACATCTCCTACTATGGTTCCTCGCGGAGATAAAAGCTCCACAGACTCAGGCAACAATGCTTCTAAGTCGCCATCGTGGTTGCCAGGCACAACCTGCACCTTAGACACAATTTTGCAAACCTCCTCGAAAAACCAAGGCACGTCCCGCCATTCTCCAAATTCGATCTTTGAAACAGTGTGCTTGATGTCCCCAAGAATGACGAGTCGGTCAGGCTTCTCAGAGCCAAGAATGTCTTTGAGTCTTTCAAGAAGGCGGCCTGTCTGAGAGGGCACGTGAACACCTTCTTTAGCTAAGGCAACTTCCCATCCTATGTGAAGGTCAGAAATCACCATGACTCGCTCTGAACCGTTTCGTAACAGAAAGGCTGCATCTGGACTCAGCAACATTGACTGTGTAACTTTCAGCGCCATAAACCTTCACGGAGATGATTCTATTTATGTAAAATATTAGATGCGATTTCGCGGTAAATGTTTTCATTAGCTGCAGCTAATACGGAGAAGCGGCTCAGCTCGCTCAAACGATATCCATTAAATCTTTTGCCGTCATGTTGAACAAAGATTCCTCCAGCCTCCTCGACAATCAGCATTGCTGCTGCAAAGTCAAGCGTCCTCAACATACCTCTCAAATCCACGTAAGCATCCAAACGCCCCGAAGCAACGTGGCAAATCTCCAAAGCCGCTGAACCGAAAGACCTTACGCTCTTGGCTTTTTGCATGAAGGGAATTGTCGGTTCCACAGAATCAGGCGAACGCGAAACATCGATGCCTAAAACTGCTTCTCCAAGAGAAACAACATCAGAAGTCCTAATTTCTTTACCATTACTTCTTGCGCCTTTACCTTTTTCAGCCTCGAACGTCTCGCCGTCACATAAATTCATGACCAAAGCAGCTTCTATGCGACCCAAGTCATCTGTTAAAGCTGTGGCTAATGATGTTGATACAAAGTTTATGCCCCTCGTCGCGTTGGTTGATCCGTCAACAGCGTCAGCGACAAGGAAAAAACCAGACTTATTTCCAAGCCTTTGGACACCGCGTTCTTCGCCTATAAAGGTGCAGGCAATTCTTTGCCTTTTAAGATAACGGATTATTGCCTTCTCAGCAACATCGTCAACGAGCAACGTTTGGTCTCCTCCGAATCCTTTGCCTAAGACTTGCTTGGATTTGCTTGTTCCCAAAAGAGAATTTACAGCTGAGTACACTTCTCCCGCAATTTCTTTCAGAATGGCTATGTAGTTGACATCCAAATGTTTCACCGAACACGCGTAAGGCGCTGCCAATAATTTTGGGTTCCTAGATTGTTCCGGACTCCCAACTCGTGATGTATTTTTTCTGTTCCTCAGTCATCTCGTCTATGCGTATTCCCATTCCGTTGAGCTTCAAATTCGCAACCGTCTCGTCGATTTCTTTTGGCACACTGTAGACCCCTGCCTTTAACCCTGGATTCTTGGCCAAGTATTCAACGCACAAGGCTTGATTAGAAAAAGACATGTCCATAACCTCGGAAGGATGACCTTCAGCTGACGCGAGGTTCACCAGCCTGCCTTCCGCAAGCAAAAAGATCTTTCGCCCATTCTTCAGAGTGTACTCCTCAAGGTTTGGTCGAATCATCCTTTTTGAAACGGTGACATCTGTAAGGTCGGTTATGCCCACTTCAACATTGAAGTGCCCGCTGTTAGCCATTAATGCGTTGTCTCGCATCTTCAGCATATGTTCCTTCCGGATGACATTGATGTTTCCAGTCGCTGTAACAAAAATGTCGCCATCCTCCGCAGCTTCTGTAATGGGCAACACTTGGAAACCGTCCATCACAGCCTCAAGTGCACGAAGCGGATTAACTTCGGTCACGATCACGTTTGAGCCTAAACCTCGGGCTCTAAACGCGATGCCTCGTCCGCACCACCCGTAACCACAGACAACGAACCTTTTCCCAGCTAAAAGCACGTTCGTTGCACGCAAGATGCCATCTATTGTGCTTTGACCCGTTCCGTAACGGTTGTCGAAAAGGTACTTAGTAAAAGCGTCATTCACTGCGATTATGGGGTACTTGAGGTCGCCTTTTTCGCTCATAGCCCTCAGCCGGACCACTCCAGTTGTGGTTTCCTCTGTTCCACCTTTGACAGAAGCAAGAGCCTCTTTTCTAGAGGTGTGTAATGTGCCAACTAGGTCTGCGCCATCGTCCAAAGTAACCATGGGCTTTTGGTCAATCACCCTGTTTAGGCTCCAGTAGTATTCTTCTGTTGTTTCTCCCCGCCAAGCGTAAACGCTTATTCCGCTTTTTGCCTGGGCAGCTGCAACCTCGTCTTGGGTTGAAAGTGGATTAGACCCACAGAGCGCAACTTTGGCTCCGCCTGCCTTCAAAGCCTCAACTAAGACTGCCGTCTCCTTGGTTACGTGAAGGCATGCGCCGATCATTAAGCCTTTGAGTGGTTTTTCCTTCTCGAACCTTTGCCTTATCTGGCTCAACGCAGGCATGTGTTTTGAAGCCCACTCGATGAGAAGGACGCCGTCTTTTGCCAAATCTATGTTCTTGATTTTGTAATCTGCCATTTCAATTCCGTTCCATCATTGCTCACTGAAACAGTTCTTTCATTTAAAGCTATAAATCCAAACAAGGCTTGAAATAGCCTAGACCCAAAACTGTCACAATCAACATTCAAGGGTTCAGTCCTAATATAATAGAAGTCCAACGAATTATCAGTTAACGAGCCTTAATCCGCTTTACAATAGGTGGTCTAACCTTCATGAGCACACGGTAGCGGCAGAAGGGGCACCTTATACCGAGCTCAAGATCAGTAGACCTGACCATGGCGCCACACTTCATGCACTGGTAAAGAATCCCAGACTTCTGTTCAGGCTCAGTCACCTTTTTCACTTCCATGACCAAAACACCATTCACAGACTTAACCTATATTTTTCCTAAGGAAGAATGAAGGAGTATTTAAACTAGGTGGCATAATTGCTTAGAATTAGTTTTCAAATCTGATTTATAATTTCAGTTATGCCTTCTTCAAGTGCGATTTCAGGTTTCCATCCTAAAATTTTCTGAGCCTTTTTGCAGTCGTACAGCATTCGTTTAATATCTCCAAGTTGCATTGGTTTACGAATGGGTGTAATTGTAACATCCATTAATCTTGATACGATACCGTATAGGCTCGTTTATACTCGTTTCCTTCCCTGAACCGAGAATCATGGTTTCGTTCACAGCTTTCTTGTTTTTTATTGCCAGAATTAGGGCTTTTACTATGTCTTTTACGTTGATGAAGTCTCTTGTTTGCTCGCCATCCCAATATATTGTTGGTGTCTCTTTATTCTTTAACTTTGTAACGAACTCCATGACAATAGGCTTCCATTCTGGTGAAACCTTTTGTCTTGTTCCATAGACTGTAGCAAAACGGAAAACGACATATTTAATCCCGTATGTTTTGTTATAGAGTTTCAAATAGTTTTCAGCCTGAAGCTTATCCAAATCGTAAGGTGTCTTCGGGTTGTCAGGAGTGTTTTCATCTATTGGAATTTTTGAGGTGTCATATATGCCGGAGTTGGACTAAATATGACCTTAGCCTTATTTTTCTTTGCCAATTCAAGAATATTTACCATGCCGATGACGTTTACCTCAACATCTCTTTTCGGATTTGCGAAACTCTGACTTCTTGGAAAACATGCAAGATGATAGATTACATCAAAGTCATCTTGAAATGATGGAAGTTTGGACACATCATTTTTCTGAAAGTTCAATTTATCCTTCACAGCGTCAAGGTTTTGCAATTTTCCGTTGCTTAGGCTATCAACCACTGTGACATCATGACCGAGTTTCACAAGTTCTTCGACTAGATGACTGCCTATGAAACCAGCTCCACCTGTTACGAAGATTCTCTTCATTTTTTCTCACCTTGCATATGAATATCAGAAGATAATGCAGCGTTGCACCATCTTGGATTAAGCTTTCTGATAGATTTGAAACCGTTCTCTTCGAATAATGAGATAATATATTCTTTTGAGCTTTCGACGTTTATACTAGGAGAATAAGCATCAAATGACCCATGAATCGAAGATGAGAAAGGAATTATTACCCTTAATTTCGAAAACCTGTTAGTTATTGGTGTTAAAGCTTTTATCAATGCAAGCCTATTGCTGTACGAAAACTGAGAAAGAATTTTCCGCCATATCCTGATTCTCACGCCCTTAGGTCCATAAACGTAAATATGTAAAAGACCATCGTGTCTTACAATACCAGCCACATTTTGGAAAGCCAATTTTATGTTCCCCGTATGGTGCAAGACTCCCCAACAAAAAACGATATCAAATAGGTTTTCTTTTAATGGCGTATGAAGGATGTCAGCAAGAATAACGTCAACAGTATCAAACTGCTTTGTATTATTTTTTGTTTCCTTACAGCCAGATATTGTAAAATCGAAAGCGACTACTTTGCAACCAAGCTTCAATAAACCATACGTCCATCGGCCATTTCCACATCCCGCGTCTACGACTAACAAATCTTTCAGAAATTCTTGAGACACATCCAACTCATCTAAAAGGATTTTATCAACATTTTCCCTGAATACAGCATCGGACAGAAGATATGCTCCTTCTGGAATGTTTTTCCATTGGTAATCAAAACTTCCTCTTGTATCCAAAACTTTCGATTCCGCTGCTTTAATATTGCTTCGACTCATGAATACATCAGCCTTTTTCAATAACTAATCCTTTTTGTCGCTGCTTAGTTCTTTTCAGATCCTCAATGACTTTCAACGCAATCGAGATATGGGAATTTATTACAATCTCGGGGCTATGGTGCTTTTCAACCCATTCTCTTGAAAGTTGACCCATGCGACTTCTAAACGTAGAATCTGTACACATGAACAGGTATTTTAAAATATCATCTTTTTCTATAATATTTAGCACAGGTGGGAATTCGCCGAACGCCTTCAGATTATGTTTTTCAGAGAGGTAAATCATAACTGGTTTCTCACACGCCATTGCCTCAGGAGCTGTTGTACCATATGAACCTAATATAAACTGGTCTGCTATAGCTGTGGAGAGATTGTACCATTTAATAAGTCTCGGTTTCGACATTAACGGTAACCACATGACCGACTTACCAATGTTTAGTTTTTCAACAAGGGCTTTAGTTTCATTAAGATTCGTACCCCAATCAGCCATTGCCAGAACAGAATCTCTATGTTCTTTGTGAAATTGTGCAAAGGCCTCTACGAATAGGTTGTTTCCCTTCTCTTTCCATTGTTGTCTTGAAGGCATAAAGAAGATGTACTCATATGGTAAACTTTCGTTGGGTTTTTGATATTTATATCTTGAAGTGTCTATTAAGAAAGGAACGAAATGATATTTAAAACCGTACTTATCGAACAAGTCCATAGTGTCAGGATTTGTTAAAATAATTGCGTTTGCCTTCGAATACCCCCGTTTGAAAAGCTTCGTACGAAAATCATTTGCCTCAAAATAACGTATCGCCCCAGCATCGAAAGAAATGTATGGTTTAAACGAAAACTGCGCGTATATGGAGAAGGGAACATGCGCAATTATAAGGTCATACTTCCTAAATGCACGGATGATTTGCCACAGCCTTAGAGGCTTCGAGATAATGCCTTGACGGAAATTGAGAACGTGCATCCATGAAGGTTGAACAAAAAATTTGTTTAGGGCTTCCCAATTTGGGTTGTACGGGTCTCCTATGTCGTTGATGTCTAAATCGCACATTTCCCACTGGGGTAAACTGCAAACATGTGCTGGACGGTATACGTATAAATCAGCATCGATTTGACGATCTCTGAGAGCCTGAACAATTGGGAAGGCGTCGTTAGTCTAGATTGCCAAAGTGAGTGTATCTTCAAGTCCTTAATGTCGACCATGTAAGACTCCTGTAATGGATTGCTTTATTCTCCACTTATACATGCTGTTAACGAAAGGTGCGCAGTCAAGCTTCTCAGCTCCTTTCACCATGTATTCTAATTGGCCAAGAGGGATAGAAACGGCGTTAACTGGCGTATGGAGACCTGTAAATAGGGATTTCATAGCCCGAAATACAGTGAAAATGAATGGAACACCATTTACGTATGCGCTATAACCGAAAGTCCACGTGCTTCCAAAAGAATATTCTCGTCTGTGTTCGAATTCGACAGGATACACCGCAACCTTCCTTCCTAGAGACTGAGCCTTATAGATCATCCAGCTTTCCCACCCTATGCTGATAGGCAACGGCGTTATTCTTCTAAATAACGTTGCAGTAACAAGACGGCCACTTCCACTAGGTAAGGTTAAATGCCTATAATTCTTGACATCGTGACAGCCAGAAGCTGAGGTCAACATTATCATTACGCATGAATGATATTAGTTTACTAAGGTATTCAGGCGGGTAAATGCAGTCGTCGCCACTTATCATATAGAAATCCGCTGGGGAAAGCACACCCAGTAACATATTAAGCAGAACAGGAACCTTGGCATAGTTTCTGAGTTCACGTCTAGGGTACCTTACTGAATGAACTCTACCAGTTTCACATTGTTCTTTTAGTATTTTGGGCGTATCATCTACGCTTGCGTCGTCAGCCACTGCGATGAAAGTTTTCACTGTTTGGTTCAGAAGGCTTTCAATTGTGACTCGAAGGGTTAATTCTCCGTCTCTGCAAGGGATTAGAACAGCAACTTTAAGCTCCCTCTTCATAAACCCTTCACTTTGAGCCACAGCTCAAGTGCTAGTAGACCCAACATCTTGTTGATATAGCGTGGGTCATGCTCATCTGCTTTTCTGAGACCCTTGGGAACCCAATTTTTGTTGACAATCCCAAGTTTGATGAACCGTGCAGAATCAAACAGTTCCATGCACATATCCTTGACGTATTTGTCCCACATCCAAGATATGTCCATCCCCCACCCAATTTTAGCTTTTGTAGCAGGTCTGTAGCCAGTGTTTTCAAGCAAAATTTGTCTGAGAATTACTTTCCCAATGTTGTTTTTTTCATCATACTTTAAATTGTATGGTATATGTGTTGCTACATGAAGCACCTCAGGTTCAAGCATGGGAGCCACTACTTTTAGACCAAAGAACTCTGAGAACGCGATGTTTGTTTTGGCAAAATCATAAAGAAGCTTCCCATTATAATCCGCAAGGAAAATTTTTCCTAAAAGGGGAAGGGGATTATCGAAATATGATTTTAGAAGATTATGGACATCGTTCCAACTGAATGAAAAAGCGAAAAGTTCAGTCTGGTCCTCAACCCAATCTCGATTATGGGCTTCAAGGTATCTTTGTACAAGAGGCTCAGTCTTGTTTCGTAAAACATACCCATATCTGAAGACGTATCCTCCAAACAGCTCATCTCCGCCATCTCCTGTGAGAAGAATATCGCAACTTTTAGACGCCTCCGCAAATAGGTAGTAGGGGTAAAGGTTCCAACGTGGTTCGTTTGTAATGCCGATCTGTTTACCTAAGTCCGCGAAAGGGTTTTCTATTTTAATATGCTTGTGGTTAGTTGAGTAAATCTCAGCAACATATTCTGCGTCCTTCGCTTCTTGATCGTCGTTACCAAAAGTAATGCAGTATGTATTGATCTCTTGATTTGGGAAACATTTTCTTAGAAGTGAAAGAACAGTTGTGCTGTCCACTCCTCCGCTTATACCTACACCAATCCTGCGTGGAGCATAAGTTTGAACTGTTTTTCTTATGGCTCCTTCTAAGAGGCTTGGTATAAGTTGAGTCTATTCCGTTATATTCAATAAAGTCTTCCCAACTCAGTTTTGGAAGGGAAGTGGGACCATGCGGATCATAGCGTAATGTCAAAATATTCCTAATGGCTTCATTATCAATCAAACACTTAAACCCTCTTTTTATGTTTCATGTTAAACTTTTGGTTTTATGGTTATTACTAATCTGTTGGATATTTGACCTTATAAACGCACACCAGAGGATAATAGTGAGTTCCTGAAGCTGGACTCGGAGAACCCTGTTTCTGAGAAAAGTAGGCTTCTTGAAAATATTGTAAATTAACATTTGAATCTGAATAATAAGTCATCTGCATTCCGTATTGCATAAGTTTGAAAAGTGTCGAATTTTGACCTTTTGCATTGGCGATGTAAGAATCACCCGAATCATAATATCCATCATTATTAAGATCCAGGTAATCTGCTCCAAGCGTGTAGTTACCAAAGGACGTGTCATCAAGCCCCGGGATTCTGGCCATCCACTGCCACTTCGCGTTGTCGCCTCCTAATTGAGCAAATACTGGATATTGATATCCGGTACTCGAATCGGTTTGAACTGCAAAAGTTACGAAAACCACGACGTGGGTAGCATTGTATTTCCTAAGTATGTTAATCGCCTCAGTTTCGTTTGACATGAACATAAGCCCAATCTGCTGGATCTGCGTCAAGTTCCATGAACCGTTGTCCGCTAAAGATGTCCTGTTTGCGATCGTCGTTATCCAGTATCCGTAATCCCACCAGCTAGCAATTACTGTACCATTCATTCCTGGACTTTCTGGCGAAGGAGGTAGATTCTCACGCATCCACGATAACGCGTTAAGCCAATCTCTGACTGTGGCTGATACTTGCCCTACTGACATACCAGCAGCAGCAATTGTCGTAGGCGTATAAGCCTGACTAAAAACCCTCGGTCCTACTCTGGATGTTGGAGAAACCATAAAATCAGTGCCAATAACATATGTCAAATTGAGTAGGACAAACATTAGTATAATGATTCCAGCAGCTGTCTCTTTCCCGATGACGCCCCTGAACCGCGTCTTCCGCTTACTTGCGTCTGAAGGCTCCTTAAAAAACAAGATGAAAGGCTTCATTAAGCGCACTAAGGCTAAAGCCCAAAGCAGACTAATAATTGGTGATACCATGACAGTTATTCGGATAAGTGAACTTGCAAAATACATTGATGTTAACCCAAAGATCACCATGAAAATACATACGTCAGTCGCGGATATTATGGCAAAGAAAAGGCCAACTGGCAAAAAGAATGTGCCTACTCCCCAGTTATAATAGAAGGTTCCCCAAGCTGAAGGTCTATGCTCAGCGACGGACTCAAAGATAGTGCTCTCGAAACCGAGAGAATGGATTGAGAACCGCCAAAAACTTTGTTCCAATTGAACTAATAAATCCTTTTTCCCAAAGGAAGGCAAATAAAATAACAAAAAGGCAGGTTAAACTCAAATAATAAAATATTTTTCTTGTCTTTAATCGCTGTTTAATTTCGGCAATACAAAGGAGGAAGAGGACTCCATAAACGGGTAAAACTTCTGTTCCCATTATGAACGAGGTGCCAAGGCGGGGAACGTAAGCGGCAATTGGGAGAGCTATGGCGAAGACGGTTAAATACGACATAAACAGGCGTGTTGAGTATCTTCCAATCATTAACAGACATAAGGCGAACAGGGCAGTCATTACAATTGGATACCGAGCTGCACCCCACGAACCGCTGAGGTAGGCTAATGTGAAACCAGCAGCAATTGCATATAATAGTCTTATTTTCGATGGTTTTTCTTTTTCTATAGACCTTAAGAAAAAGAGACAGAAAAGAATCAAGACTTAAAATTCCGACACTTTCATCATCAAAGAACCCAAGTGCCGTTCGGCTAATGTACGACGAATCCAACGCTAGAAATAAGGCAGCAAACATCCCAACTGGTTCGCCTCCAAGGTCTTTTCCGAGAAAGTATATTGCCAGAGATGCCAATGTTGCCATTAAAACTGGGAAGATGACGCAGAAAACGTAAATGGGATCCGAAAGCAAAGGATCAAGCGTAGGAAAGGAAGTGAACGGAAATCCCAACGTGTTTAGTGCCATGAACGACGTTGCTGCTAATATCGCCAGACCCGGGTACGAGGCGTAGCGTATTACGTTCCCCCACGGGTACCAGCTTAGATAGTCGTGCCACGAAATCCAACCATTCGCCCCAAGTAAACCGTTTTTGACGATATATTCTGTCTGCCTGAACTGGTAATATGGGTCGAACTCGTTTAGGTAGTATCCCCACCTAACAGGCAATAGTCTAACCAAGAACGCTATTGCGAGAATAAGAACCATCAACGTACTTTTTAGTAACTTAGAATGCGTAAATTTTGGTCGTAAAGACGGAATTTTTTTCAATTTCGAAATAGCTTTCGAGTGCCTTCGACACATTCTATACTCTCGTGCTGATTTTTCTGTGATACATACCGATACCGTTTATATTTCAGCTTATGGTTTCCCTAATAAAATTTTACTGGTTTATGGAGCGAGTGTTTGATTTTCGTGAGCCTTAACTCTTTTTTTGATTTTTTCGACCTCTTCAACGATTTTTGGATCCTTTACCTCTTCTTTACGTTTTTCGTTGGACTCTAGAATCATTTCCAGAAATTTTGAATCATAGGTTTTCATGAGGAGCTCAGTGTTTGGGATTTGGCAATGTCCGCCTATGACTCCAGGAAACATCACTGGTCTATCAAGCCTTACACGGTGCGTGTCCTCAATAAAATCAACCACATCGTCGAAGCTTGCACCAATGTGCCTACTGATCCGGTGCATTTCTTGAAAACAGGCAATCATCCAAGCACGGTATGTGGTTTCAAAAAGTTTCGCTATCTCAGTTTCGACACAGCTCTTCAAGACTTTGGTCTTGAAACATAATTTTTCAAAATGCTTCTTAGCGTGCTCAGCAGCTTCGGGAGTGGCTCCGCCAATGTATTTTGTCCATCGTTTAAGCTCCTTTTTCATGTAATCAGTGCTTTTGTGCACTCCGCGAACAGGCGAATGCGCGACAAGGTAATTTCCGCAACGCTTGTAAACATCTAATGTGACTCCAAGTTCGACTGTACTGTTGATAATCACAAGCTTTGGGTTGAAACGATATACATAATCAACAACGGTGTTCACGAATTTTGTTTTATCAGAACATGGAATGCAAACATGCATAACCTCAATTTCGGAGGGGAGGTCTGATTTATGATGCCCGATGTCGTGCATCTTCTCTTTGTTTAGGTCCAAGCCAAAAACATTGAAGCTTGGGTTTTCTTTTAGCAGCTCATATAATGGGCGTCCTACTTCACCTAAGCCAATGACAAGCACGTTTTCTTTCGCCAAAAGCTTCCAACCTCTATGCGACAAATAGTAACCAGTCAGTCTGTTGTTACCTTTTTAAATTAACGAATAAATCATATTTGTGAATTATATGGTTAACGGTGAAGTCCGACTTAGATACTCGGGATTAATAATTTTTCTTGCACGGATGCTCAGTATAGGGACCGGTCTCATCTTCACGTTGATGGTTGCACGCAGCATCACAGCTGAAACATTCGGTGTTTATGGCAACATTTCCGATGTCCTTACATATTTCACTCTGGCATCAAGCATTTTCCCTTTTTGGGCAACAAGATTTGTGGCAAGAAATCATGCTGGCTCTTCAGTGACTGTATTATTTTCTAATATTATAATTTCTGTTCCATTTGCTTTGCTTTATTTGCTGATTTTGCCTATGGCATTACCATTATTTCAGGTAAGTGCGGAGTTCATAATCGTTTACTTGCTAATCAGTGTTCAAATAATTGAAATTTACCTTCTGTCTGCTTTAGAAGCTTCATTGCAGGCAAAAAAGCCTCAGGCTCTCGGGTTCGGTTTCATGATTTTTGAAATATCCAAAGTGTGCATAGGTTACGCTTCGATAATATGGTTTGGGTTGGGACTAATTGGAGCGGTCATTGCTGTTATATTGGCAACTATCATTCAGCTTATCTTTTATTTCAAAACAATGTTGCCTAAGCTTCGTGAGAACGTTAAATGGAATTATGTCAAGGAATGGGTTAAGGCTTCTCCGTTCACACTGTATGGCTTAGTCGGTCAACGTTTGGCTGATTCAATTCTTCTTCTTCTTTTTATTTATGGGGGAAAGTTGGCTAGAGGTTATTATGGGGCAGCCTTAACTATTGCTGGAATAGTGGGTTATTCTGCATTAATTGGGTATGCGCTTTACCCGAGTCTTTTGTCCAAAAACCAGCCTGAAGACATAACATCATCTTTGAAGTTGGTTTTGATGTTCGCAATACCGATGGCGTTTGGCGCTGTGGTTATGGCTGACTCATATTTGACAATTCTTAACCTTGAATACAGTGTTGCAAGACCGATTCTTACTTTGCTTTCAATCGACATGTTAGCCTTATGTTTTTCATCAATTTTTGGTGCTGTTGTGTCTGGCGTAGAGAAACTGGACGCTGAGGCTAAAATTCCATGGAAAAAGATGATTAGGAGTAAACTGTTCCTTTTTTTGACCTTGCCATATTTTCAAGCTGCAATCGCTTTGCCTCTTGCGTATTATGTTTTAAGTTATGTGGCGATAACAGCTGTTGACTCTGCCCTTTTTATTGCCTCAATTGTCCTTACAATAGACTTAGGGCTAGTCGTAGTTCGTTACATAATTGCTAAGAAGAGCCTTCACTTCCAGATGCCTCTGAACCACATAATAAAGTTCATTGGGGCAGCAGCTGTGATGGCTTTGTTGTTGTACGTTCTTCCACATCCAACAAGGTTAACTGTTACTGTGGCTTTAACCTTGATTGGAGGATGCGTATATTTCATTATACTCGCAATCATCGATTCGGAAAGCAGAGTCTGTCATTAAAGACGCAATCAAGGAACTTCCGAAAATAATTAAACCTCACGAGAGTGCCTAAGTCCGCATGAGCCTAAAGAAGAGACTTGGCGAAATTTTTGAACCTTGGGAACTAAAGAACATCAGTAAATCGTACGACATCATTGGAGACATTGCAGTCGTCAGAATCTCAGAAACAATGGAACATAAAGCCAAAGAAATCGCTGTAGTACTGCAAAGTAATCCACATGTTAAAACCATCGTGCGTCAAACAGGTCCAGTTGCGGGTGAGCTTCGTCTAAGAAGGCTTGAGTGGCTTGCGGGCGAAAAGAAAACTGAAACCGTTCACAGAGAGTTTGGTTGCCTTTTCAAGGTTGATCTGGAAAAGTGTTACTTTTCACCAAGGCTTTCTTTCGAGAGAATGAGAGTAGCCAAACAGGTCATGACTGGCGAAGTGGTTGTTAACATGTTCGCAGGCGTGGGCTGCTTCTCCATTCTCATCGCTAAACTTGCGAATCCTCTGAAAGTGTATTCAGTTGATATGAATCCAGACGCAATCAGATTCATGGAGGAAAACATTAGGCTGAACAAAGCAAGGTACATCATTGAGGCGGTTGAGGGAGACGCAAAAGAAATCGTCATAAAAAGATTACTGAATATTGCTGACAGAGTACTTATGCCATTACCCGAAAAAGCCTTCGAATACCTCGATTATGCATTAACAGCTTTAAAACCAACTGGAGGAAAAATTCACTACTACGATTTTGTCCATGCTGAAAAAGGCGTAGATCCTGTCAAGGAAGTTGAGAAGAAAGTCTCAGAAAAACTAAGAGACGCGAACGTTAACTTCGAGTACACGTTCGGAAGGATTGTTCGACCCGTTGGTCCAAGATGGTTCCAAGTCGTCCTCGACATAAACGTTCATGAAAAGATTAATAGGACCAGCCCGCCTTTCATAAAAATAGGAATGACTGAAGGAGTATCGTAAAATGAAAAGAAGGTTGATGGACATTCTGGCTTGCCCGATCGACAAGTATTATCCGTTGGAGCTTCATGTGTTCGAAGAAAAGGAAGAAATAATTGACGGCATGATCATCTGCCCCAAATGCAGCCGCTGGTACCCGATACGGGACGAGATACCTGAAATGCTGCCTGACGAGCTACGGGAAGAAAAGGACGAGCTGGCTTTCCTCCAAAAATGGAAAGAAAAAATCCCACAAAAAATATTAACTGAAGGAAAACCTTGCAACCTGAAAAACTAATTTTTCGACCAAAAAAATCTAAATAAACCATTGGGTTTTTGGATGTTTTATTTAATATCTGAGCTTTATTAAGTGTCCATTTTTAGCGGACTTTAGGGCTGCTTCGGCAATCTTTAGCGCTTTCAATCCGTCCAGACCTGAGACTAAAGGCGTTTTGTTGTTTTTAACGCATTGAACGAAGTGTTGTAGCTCCAGTTTCAGTGGTTCCTCAAACTCGTATCGTGGAGTCAAGGTTTGACCGAGAGTTTCAATAGTCATCTCCTGCGTGATGTAGTCCAAAGAGATTATGGCATCGCTTCCGGTAATCGTGAGTTTCCTGATTTTGTATGGAGTAAGCCAATTCGCTTCCAGGAACGCTGACTTCCCGTTTGAGAAGGACAGCATAATTTGTGCGTAGTCCTCGAATTTTGAGTGCCTAAGGTGACCTGCCCTCGCGTAAACCGATATTGGATCCTCATCGAAGATGAAACGCACCATGTCAATGTCGTGGATGGCTGTGTCCTTAACAACGCCAACGTCTCCTATTCTTTCAGGCCACTTCGTGACTCGCCTTACTGTCACTGAAACAGGAGACCCTATTTTCCCTTCTGCCAACGCTTCCTTCAGCCTTCTCACTGCAGGATTAAACCTTTCGATGAATCCAACTGTCAAGTGAAGCTTCTTTTCCTTAGCCATATTGATTATTCTCTGAGCCTCCACTGAAGATCTTGCCATAGGCTTTTCCACAAACACATGTTTTTGAGCCTTCAAAGCCTTCAACGCTTCTTCAGAGAGCCGAGTTGACCAAACGCAAAGGGTTACAGCGTCAAATTCCTCTTTCCCATACATTTTGGCGCTGTCATTGTATGCTTTTAGCCCATACTTCTCAGCGACCGTTGCTGTTCTCTGCTGGTCTACGTCGCAAACTGCCACCAATTCGACATCAGGCAACTCGCTGAGAACCCTTACGTGGTTTCTTCCCCAGAACCCTACTCCAACAACTGCAATTTTCAGTTTTTTCATTTTAAGACGCTCCTATTCCTAGACTGCGGTAAACAAAGCCTTCACTCATTGCTTTTGAAGGGCTGATTACGTGAGCCAAGTCCACAAGGGCAGAAGGTTTCTTCATGAGCACGCCGATTTTTCCTAATGTTAAACGTTTGAATTTGTTATGTCCTATGGCGATGAGCAAACAATCTGCACCTTCAACCAATTTTTCTAAAGTTGGTTCAGTCGTATATCCTAAATCTCGTAGTTCCTTATATGTGAAATAGGGATCGAAGACGCTGACCCGAGCGCCCATCCTTTTCAGGAGTTTAACTAGCTCCGGTACAAGTGACCCTCTGGTTTCTTTCACATTGGGACGATATGACGCTCCTAACACTACGACGCGTGACCTTCTTACAGGCTTATCGCAGTGGCGAAGGGTATCTTTAACCAATATGTAAGCATGTTTCAACATATCGTCATTTATTTTTCTAGCCAATGTGGTCATCTTTAATTTTAAGCCCAAATCTTCAGCCTCACTAAGCAGCAGAAACGGATCTTTAGGGATGTTTCCGCCAACGATTCCTGGTTTGAGCAAATGGCAGAATGGTTGCGTGTTGGCTGCCTTCATAGATTGGAAATAGTTTATTCCCGCTGATTCGCAAAACTGTGCAAACTCATTGGCTAAGGAGATGTTGACATAACGGTAAATGTTCTCAAAAAGCTTGATAGCTTCAGCTGTTCTAAAATTGGAAATTTCAATTATTTCGCCCTTTGTGATTGTTTTAAGCACCGCTTTTGCTGCTGTCAGGCTTTGCTTGTCAATACCCGCCAAGATTCTGGGATATTTGATCATGTCTTCAATTGTCTTGCCAACGGTTGCCCGAATTGGACTGTAGGCTAAGTCGAAATCTACGCCTGCTTTTAGTCCAGAAGACGCTTCCAAGGTTTCTTTAACCAAAGTTTCAGTCACAGAAGGACCGACTGTGCACCCAACTATTAACAACGTTCCACGTTTCATGTTCAACCCGACATTTCTGCATGAACCTTCCAAGCTTGAATAGTCAGGCTGTTTTTTTTCGTCAAGAGGCGTATCAACAGTCAAGATTATGATGCTGCTTTTCGCAACCGCGTCTTTCGGGTCCGTCGTTGCTGAGATGCGTCCTTCTTTTAAGTTCTTTTTTAGCAGCTGGCTTAGTCCCTGCTCAACAAAAGGGCTGATTCCTTTGTTAATCTGACTTACGACATATGGATCAGTGTCCAGGCATGTGACCTTGAATCCTGCGTCAGAAAACAAACATGTTGTGGGTAATCCCATCCTTCCGCATCCGACCACTGTTACAACGTAGTTTCCGCGTTCATTGGGATCCGCTAAGCCTTTTTCCTTGAGCATCATTGCATCCGTCATTTAATTCCACCAAATAGGTTGGTTATTCAGGTTGCTTGAAGGGTAAAACAATATTCTATTTGTCTGGGTATTTTAAGGTTAACGAAGCCTAATTGGAGGCGTTAATCCAACTTTTCAACTTCTTTTACGATTACCTCTATTGGATCCTCGAAATCCTTAACCAGCCTTTGAATTCTTTCAGATTGCGTTTTTCTAACGGTCTCCAGATTGTTTAATGTTAATAGAATTTTTTTTAATAGTTTAACGGGGTTTCTTTCAAGTGAAACTAATTTGTTTTTAACGAGATATTTCAACATCACGAAGGGTTCACCCGGATAGCAGGAGAAAGTTGGGACACCTAACAGTGTGGACTCTGTGGTCATGGTTCCTCCTCCGCCAACAAATAATGAGGAATAAGATAGAAGACTTGAACCATCAACAACAGATTCACAAATAGTTATCGTATCTCCAAAGACTTCCAGAAAGGTTTTCTTCTGTTCTTCGTATCTTGGAACAGCAACAACCTGAATGTCGCTCCTTTTTTTCAGGATCTGTTTTATTAGCGGTATGATTGTTGACCCAGCTGGACTTCTGCCTAAAAGGTATGAGGCGAAAGTCTCCTCGGTTCTAAAAGTTACTATCGGTTTTGACTGATCCAGCCTGAGTTGACCAATGATTCGATGGTCAGGCTTAAAGTCCTTAAGCCATACCCAAGGGTCCAAGGCGTTGTACTGAACGATTTTATCTGGGGATATTCCGTATTTTGTCCAAGCCTTTTTGGGGATTATTTTCGGTGTTAGGAGCTTCGTGGAAAGCGGAACTGTTAGTCTAGCAACTGCCTCCGCATGGGGAGAATCGTTGATACAGGCATGAGGGATTCCTAGTCCATATGCGGTTCGAGCCATTTCTGGAGACGAAAACGAGATAGCCACGTCAGGCTTGAACTCGTTCATTATGGTGGTTAATTCGAAAATTCTTTGTGCGCTAGCTTTTAGCTTGTCAGCTAGATTTCCTCCGCCGTGTTCTCCGACGACCTTGGCATCCATTCCTTTTAATGTCAGCAGTTGGTTTACTTCGCGGTATTTTCGGGTTGTCCTTAAAACTTTGTGACCTCTGCTTTCAAGTTTTTCAGAGAGCTTTGAAAAGAACATGCACTGTTTCGGGGTTAGAATGTCAATGGCGATTTTCATTGTCTACCACTTTAGTCAGCTAGCAAGCAAGTTGTTCATATAGCTTTATTGTTCCTTCATTGCGTGCCAGAACATTTTTTTCACGATTTCTCTCCAAAGCCACAGCCAAAACAGAACCAAACTCGCGCTGACGCCGACTTTTAGTATGCCTGTTAAGAAAATGTCCGTGATTCCGGGAAGCTGCATGGGCACGATCACCCGGTCGATCACCACCAATCCTAGTATCATGCATGCCCAAACAAAGAGAAGGATGAAGACAAAATCGAGGATCCTGCGAATCATGGTGTCACCATAATCAAATATGCAGTTGCCAAAGCTAAGATTCCTGATATTGCAGCTAAAACAAAGAATATCTTCGCAGCCTCATTTTCGAATAGAGGACCTCTGGCAAGGATTACTCGAGCAAGAGTTATCGGTGCTTTTAGGTCTTTGGTCGCCATCAGTCTTCCATCTTCGAGAATGGCGACGGGGCGTGAAACCTCTCGTCTTTCGTAAAGTCTGCCCATGGAGGAAAGCCCGTAGAAGGCGTTCATTATTTGGGGAGCGAAGGCAACCACGGCTACTACTTCGAGTCTACCAATCACGGCGATGGCTCCTAACGCTGCGCCGATGCTGAGGCTGCCAACGTCGCCAGAAAAGACTCTTGAGGGGAATTTGTTAAAGTAGAAAAGCACCAGCAACGGTCCAAGCAGGCAAAGGCACAGGATCAAGGCTTCGCTTCGTCCGAGAAGAAGCGCCGACAGCAACATAAAGACGGTTATCAAGGCGCATGGTCCAGACATTGTTCCGTTGAATGGGTCCATCATGTTTACGGCGTTCGAGGTTACAGCGATAGCGATGGGAATGAGAAACGGGTAAACCATCGTCATCCGCGTTTGTCCAATTATGGGGAAAACTAAGCCCATGGGATTGTAAGTGTGCAAAACAAGTATGGGCAAGCCAGCGAACAATGTAAGGAGGGGCTTAACCTTCGCATTCAAAGATTTAAAATCATCAATCGCCCCAATAAGACCCGCAATAAGGGTGGAACCGAGAAAACTCGCTGCGACACCAAACATTTCTGGTAAAAGCATTACTACCGCTACAACGCTTACGGTTGTGCCTGCTAAGACTGCTAAGCCGCCCATTTCTGGAACGAATGGACGATCCTTCTTGTGTATGTCGGGTCCGCCAATCTGTTTCTCCTTCATCTTTTTTATGACCAACGGCATCGTTGCGAAGGAAGAGGCTAATCCGAGGGCAAAGATTACCAGTTCATTGAACATTCGTTTGTTGCCTCTCTGTTTCTGGCGACAGGTTTCGTTTATGATTGGTAGCCTACAAGTATTTATTGGTTGAGAAAAACCTTGGACTTGATTCCAAAAAAACTTAATTAAGGATACACCGTTAAATATGCTCAACTCATGCGGGGGTTGCCAAGCCAGGTCAAAGGCGCAGGCCTGAGGCGCCTGTCCCGAAGGGGTTCGTGGGTTCAAATCCCACCTCCCGCACTTTTTTAAATTAATGTTTTTGGATATTATATGACAAAAAAAGGTGAAACATGTGGATGCATTGCTTTAGATTGACAATATTATGTTTTTTTGTGGACCTTGAAAAGGCAGCTGAGTTTTATGAGAATGTTCTGGGTTTAAAGCGTGTTTGGACTGAAAAAATTGGGGATGATAGGTTTCGTTTTTCCAGAAGGAGATTCTGAGATAGTAGTCCACGATGATTCAAGTTTACCAAATCCTTCATTCAGTTTTCTAGTAAAAATGTTCAAATATTTTGTGATGAATATAAAAAGAAAGGGTATTGGGTGGTCTTAGAGCCTTTTAAAGTAAGATGTGGAAAATTCGCGATTTTGGCAAATCCTGACGGAAATGAACTACCGATAATTGACTTAACAAAATTCAATGGTAAGCCCCGACATAACGAGTAAAAAGACATAATTTACGTAAGATCTTCAAGATTCATGAATGCGTGGAATTAAACGTAGATTTGCACGAATCTCATCCTACATCATGATAAAAAGTGGCATTACTTATGCGTTTATGATGAGAAATTGTTTTTTTTTAACTCGACTAATAATGTATGATTTAGGGGATGATTCCATTATGTTTAAATATCACTATTGAAATCAATGGCGATATCAATGGTGATATAAAAATGGCTGAGCATGGAAGACACTGGATGAGACATACAGCAATGGTACCTAAAGGTTTCATACGTTATCATGTTCTTGAGTCCTTAGGCGAGAAGCCGATGTCTGGGTCAGAGATAATGGATGAAATAGAGAAGAGGACAAATGGACATTGGAAACCGAGTCCAGGTTCAGTTTATCCGCTCTTAGCTTGGTTGCAGGATAACAATTATGTGGAGGAGTTGCCAACTGATCTGAATGGACTCAAACGTTATCAGCTCACACAAAATGGTAAGAATCTTCTTGAGGAGCAGAAAAAAATTAGGACAAGATTCAGGAAAGAAGCAAAACTTTTCACTCCTCCTTTTCTAGGAGCATTATGGTTCAAAATACCTCCAGAAAAAACGGTTGAGATCAGAGAAACGATGCGCAGGTTGATGTCAGCATTTTTCGAGATTGGAGGCAGTTTGGAAGAAAAATTCTCTGAGGAAGCCCTGAATCAAGCTTGCAAGGTTCTAGATGAGACAGCAGAAAAACTTGAGGACATAAACCGGAAATTAGGGGAGTCAAAAGATGAGTGATGATATAATTACAGCCAAGGGACTGACGAAAGTCTTTAACAAGCATTTGATTGCAGTAGATCATATAGACTTTAGCTTGAAAAATGGTGAAATTTTTGGCTTTCTTGGTCCAAATGGTGCTGGGAAAACTACAACGATAAATATGTTAATTACATTATTGAAGCCTACTGAAGGCACGGCTTCTGTCTTAGGCTTCGACATTTCCAAGCAACACGATGATGTTAGGAAGGTGATTGGTGTTGTTCCACAGGAGTACACTGCTGATGAAGATTTGACTGGTTTGGAAAACATCATTTTATGTGCTGATTTATACGGAATTCCACATGATGTTGCAAAAGAGCGTTCTGAGGATTTGCTAAAACTTGTTGAGCTAACCGATTTTAAGGACAAGAATGTTGAAACCTACTCTGGTGGAATGCGTCGTAGGCTTGAGCTAGCATGCGGACTGATAAACAGGCCTAAAGTTCTTTTTCTTGATGAGCCCACGTTGGGCTTAGATGTTCAAACTAGAACTGCAACTTGGGACTATATCAGGAAATTGAAGAAGGAATACGGTATGACACTTTTCATGACTACGCACTATCTTGAAGAAGCGGATTCACTTTGTGACCGTATTGCAATAATTGATCATGGAAAAATAGTTGTGGTTGGCACACCTGAAGATCTGAAGCATAGCTTAGGTGGCGACATTATTACCTTAAACATTAAGGATGATTCTAATGTGACTGAACTTATTCGCTCTGTAAAGAATGTAAAGGAGGTCAAGAAGGAAGATGGCTCGTATCGAATCAAGGTAGAGAATGGAGAAGTAACAGCGCCCTTAGTAATTGAAACTTTAAGGAGAAAAGGTTACACTGTGACGAAACTTATGCTTACAGAACCTACTCTGAACGAGGTCTACCTAGAATTCACAGGCAAATCCATACGTGACACAGAAGAGTCTAAGGAGGCTTTTAGAGCACAAAGGATAACCATGGGGAGGGCAAGGGCAAGATGAGCAAGATAAATGAGTATCATCCAAGCAAATTTCATGGCATCTGGGCTTTAACTAAACGAGAGCTAAAAAAATGGTTAAAAGAACCCATAATTCTTTTAATGGCAATACTTCAGCCAGTACTATGGATGGGACTATTCGGAAAAGCGATGAACATAGGTAATATGTTCTCAAGTGGCAACTTTGGCAACATAAACATACCCAACCTTACTTTACCCGGTAGTTATGCCACACCTGCAGTAGTTGGGTACATAACTATTCCTGGCAGTCAGCTTTCAGCAATGTTCCAAGGGATACTCGCTAACATTGGCCCAAATGCGATGCAAAACATCTTCGGCGTCAAGGATTACTTCAGCTACATGTCCGTCGGCATGATATCTTTTATTGTGATGTTTACAACGATGTTCAGTGGTATGTCTATTGTCTGGGATAGACGTTTAGGATTTCTGAATAAGGTTCTTAGCACCCCCGTATCTAGAGGAGCAATAATATTCTCAAAGGTTCTCAACGCAGCTTTAAGGGCAATGTTCCAAGCTACAATAATCCTCATACTCGCAGTAATATTCGGTTTGCAAGTCAGCTCAACCTTCAATCCGCTTAACATACTAGGCGTATATGCTGCAATATTCCTACTTTGCGTTGGACTATCTTCAGTGTTCTTAGCGCTTGCTTTGAGGTCAACCAGACAGGAAACACAAATGGCAATCGTGAACCTAATTAACCTGCCACTGATGTTTGCAAGCAACACCTTCTTCCCAATATCCATGATGCCGGATTGGATTCAGGTAATAGCACATGCAAACCCAATAAGCTACTTGACAGATGCCCTTAGGCAACTCATAATTCTTCCATTGGATGTTTCATTATTGATGTTTGACTTAACCTTTCTGAGCATCTTCGCAGTTGTGGTCTCATTCATTGGGATAGCACTCTCATGGAGATACCTGACCAAGTGATAGCTTTAGACAAGAAAATGTGTGACCTGACATGGCAACGATTGTTCAGACAATTAACCTGAAGAAAACTTACATGCTTGGTAAGGTTCCGGTCAACGCCCTGCGCAGTGTGAACTTGAATATTGACAGTGGCGATTTCCTCGCAATTGTCGGTCCTTCAGGATCTGGTAAGTCAACCCTTCTGAACATGATCGGTGCCCTCGACAAGCCGACGGAGGGAAAAGTGCTGATTGACGGAGTGGACGTTTCAGCTTTAAATGACGATCAAATTGCGGAGTTAAGACGGCATATAGGCTTTGTGTTTCAATTCTTCAACTTGATTCCGAGGCTCACCTCTAGCGAGAACGTGGAGCTTCCTTTAGCCATAGCAGGAGTTGACAGGCGAGAAAGAAAAGAAAAGACCAAGGAGCTTTTAAAATCTGTTGGCCTAGGTGAACGTGCTGAACATAACCCGACTGAGCTAAGCGGGGGAGAACAGCAAAGGGTAGCCATTGCAAGAGCTCTCGCGAATAGTCCTCGGTTTCTCTTGTTAGATGAACCGACTGGAAACATCGACTCAAAAACAGCAGACATGTTGATTGTTTTACTCAAAAGTCTGAACGAGGAAAGAGGAGTCACAATCATCATGATCACACACGACCAAAACATAGCTGAAACATGCCAAACATATTATTCGTCTTCTAGACGGCAGAATTGAAGAAACAAGCAACAAAGGAGAAAGTGACTGAAATGAACATTCTGGATATTTTCTCTTATGCTTGGGGCGGCATTAGACTGCGGAAGCTGAAGAGCTGCCCTTACTACATTAGGGATAGTTATCGGCATCGCATCTATTGTTGCTCTCCTCTCACTCGGCGAAGGCTTCAGGGTCGTGATAACTAGCCAGTTTGAACGCGGTTTCGCTTTGGATGTCTTAACAGTGACAGCAGGTCGAGGAATCGGGTTTGGACTAGGTGGTGGCGGAGGATCTTCAGATGAATACTTAACCTTGAATGACTCGTATGCGATCAACGGGATAACAGGTGTCAAACTGTCCACAGCCATAACATCAAAAGCCATAGGCCTTTCTTCAGGTGGAAAAACATTAACAGTTTCCGCTGTAGGCATCAATTTCACTGAATATTCAGAGCTCTACAGCACATCGTTTCTCGCGGAAAGCGGGTCAATACCACTTAACCTGGCAAACGACACCATAATTTTAGGTGCTAGGATAGCTGATCCTTGGAAGAATGGAACCATTTTCGCTGAAGTAGGCGACTACATTAATGTGACTTGGACCACTGGATCTATTACTAAACCAGTAACAAAGAGTTACGTGTTTCATGTTGTGAGTGTTCTTAAAGAAATCGGGGGGTTTAGTATAAGCGGACCCTCGGACACTCAAGTTTACATCCCGATATCAACAGCCCAGACAATTTTCGAAACTGACCAAGTTAACCAAATTATGATTCAACTTGTTAACAGCGAGCAGACAACTATAGACTCAGTGACTGCAGATACAGAAACTTTATTTGACAATAAGGTAACAGTTATGTCCCCTGCAGCATTGTTGAATACCTTCTCCAGTATACTCTCAACGGTTCAACTTTTACTCACTGGATTAGCTGGGATTTCGTTACTGGTTGCAGGAATAGGCATAATGAACATCATGATCGTTTCAGTAATGGAGCGTACCAGAGAAATTGGGATCCTAAAGTCATTAGGTATGAAGAACCGGACAGTTCTGGTGATATTTCTCTGCGAAGCTGCTTTGGTTGGTATATTAGGCGCAGTGATTGGCATAGGCTTTGGATTTGGGTTATCAAACTTCGTTTCAAGATTCGGTCTAGCCCTACTGGGTGGAGGGGGAAACAGTCAATTGAACGGTCAAGGAACTGGAGCAATTTTCAGCATAACCCCGGTTTTAACTCCTACAGTTCTCGTAGGCGCGTTAGTTTTCGGGGTTGCTACGAGCGTTCTTTTCGGCTTGTATCCTGCTTGGCGAGCATCAAAACTCAAACCCGTCGAAGCATTGAGGTACGAATAAAAAAAATATTAGGGCATACTTTTGGAGGTTAATGCATGTCTTTTGCGATTCACACTGAAGATTTAACCAAATCTTTTGGCAACTTCGTCGCGGTTAACGGGATCAGCTTCGATGTTAACCAAGGCGAAATTTTCGGGCTTCTTGGTCCAAACGGTGCTGGTAAAACTACTACGATAAAAATGCTTTGCACTCTTCTCATACCAACTAAGGGTAAGGCTGAAGTTGATAGTTTCGACGTTGTGAAAGAAGCGGATAAGGTAAGAAAGAAGATCGGCGTTGTCACCGAGAAGCTTGTAGCCTATGATCGTTTGACACCGTTGGAGAACCTCGGTATCTTCGGTCGATTATACGGCATGGATTCTCAATCTCTCAAGCAGAGAAGTGAAGAACTCCTGAAGTTAGTTGATCTGTGGGATTTTAGGAAAACCCGCGTTGGCAGCTTCTCCTCAGGCATGAGGCAACGCCTCAACATTGTCAGAGCACTTATCCATGATCCAGAAATCATCTTCCTAGATGAACCTACAATTGGTCTTGACCCGACAACCGCCCACAACATCCGAGAACTCGTAAAACGACTGAACCACGAAGACAAAAGGACGATTCTCCTAACGACACATTATATGGATGAGGCAGACCGCCTTTCAGACAGAATAGGGATCATCGACTACGGGAAGATCATTGCTCTAGACACGCCTAGTAACCTTAAGGCTTCAGTCGGCCAAGATGCGACATTGGAAGATGCTTTCATAAAACTCACCGGAACCAAAATCCGCGATGAACCCGTTAAAAACAATCAGATTCACAGACCAAGATTCCATTTTGGAAGGAGATTTTAAGATGAAGCCACTGAAAACGGTTGAAGAGATCCTAACCATAGCCTACAAAGATTTAAAAGAGTTTCAGAGGAATAGAATTGGGCTATTCTTCAGCATTGTGATGCCTGTTTTCCTTATTGCCATGTTTGGCTACATGTTCCCCAGTTCCACAAACGCTGTACACGATGTTTCTGTCGGAATCATTAATCTAGACAATAGCACTTTGGGGAAGCAAGTTTCCGACATGATTCATCAAGCACTCTTCAATTCGACCGCATTCAAGCTAGTTGATGTCGATACAGTGGACGATGCTAAGAACATGATATTCGCGGGGACGATTAAAGGCGCGGTGGTGATACCTGAGAACCTGACCCAATCTCTGCTTTCAAATAATCAGGCAAAAATAACGATTCTGAACGACCCCACAAATATCGCCTTGTCCTCTGCTATAATCCAAGGTTTCAGCGCTCTCATCAACGCAGTATCCCACCAGTTTGCCTTCTCATTGATAGTCAGAAGCATTCCAGGAGCTAATCCGCAATTCATTCTTCAACCCATCCAGACTGATGTCCAAAGCATAGTTACTGGTGGAGGCAGCTACTTCGACTTCGTTGCTCCTGGATTCATAGGTTTAGGAGTGATGATGTCAGGACTGACAGGTGTCGGAGTTGCCCTCGCCCGAGAGAGGGAGATCGGAACCTTGGATGGTCTGTTGATGGCTCCGATATCAAGGGTCTCCATTATACTGGGTAAAACTTTGGCTCAAACGATCCGGAACTTGTTACAGGGAACCCTCATCATCGTCTTAGCCATCTTCGTGTTCGGTGTTCATGTGCGCGGGGACCCATTCCTCATAGCCGTAATCTTAGTCTTGGGAACCCTCAGCTTCTTGGGCATAGGAATAGTAGCCACCGCCATAGCAAAGGAACAGGAGTCAGCCCAGTTCATCTTAGGGTTCCTTCAGTTCCCCATGATGTTCCTTTCAGGTGTATTATTTCCAGTAGAGCAGATGCCTCTTCCTCTTCAATACGTTTCCAAGGTTTTGCCACTGACATACGCTGTGGACGCGTTAAGAAAGGTGATGGTTTTAGGGGTTGGTCTAGATGGAGTAATATTCGAACTGTTCATCCTAGTCATCATTAGCGTTGTAACAATTGCTTTAGGTGTGCCACTGTTTGACAGGGCAGTTAGGAAGTAACTACCAATCGTTCCCAGAAGAGTCAAACGAAACTGTTAACGGGATAACTCTTACGCTCTTTATTAATAATCAATGAGACATTTAATGGTCAATGCCTCTTCAGTCTTAGTAGAGTCTTCTTCTTAGGTTCATCAAAGTCTTGTATGCTTTATGCTTTCAGTGCAGCTTTTGATGTTTCTTCTATGCCTTCTTCTTCTCTGAACTGCATTTTGTAGAATGAGCTGTAGATTCCGCCTTTTTTCATGAGCTCAGAATGTGTTCCTTTTTCCACTATGTTCCCTTGGTCTATGACTATAATCTCGTCGCAAAGCCTTATGGTTGAAAGCCTATGAGCTATGATGATTGCTAACCTGTTCTCAAGCAGCTTCTTCAGAGCGTTCTGGATTACGAGCTCGGTGTATGGGTCGATGCTTGAGGTTGCCTCGTCCAAAATTAGGAGCCTAGGATTCATCAGAAGGGTTCTTGCGAAGCTGATGAGTTGCCGTTGTCCTATGGAGATGTTTGATGAGCTTTCGTGCAGAACGTAGTTGTATCCTCCTGGAAGCTTCATTATGAAGTCATGCGCGCCCACGGTTTTTGCAGCTTCGATGACTTCCTCGTCGGATGCTTCTGGTTTTCCGAACCTGATATTGTCCATGATGCTCATCGGGAAAAGGAAAGAGTCTTGAAGAACGATGTTCATGTGTCGACGGAGAGACAACAACTTAATGTCCTTTAAGTTATGTCCATTGATGAATACTTTTCCATCTAACGGGTCGTAGAACCTTGCCAAAAGATTTATTATTGTGCTTTTGCCTGCGCCTGTCGGTCCAACTATCGCGAGTTTTTTGGATTCGTCAAGCGTGAAACTGATGTTTTTTATTACTGGAACCTTTGGGTCGTAGCCAAACGTGACGTTTTCAAACCTTACGTTTTCTATTGTTCCTAATTCGACTGCTTTTTCTGTGGCTGGGTCTTCCACTTCGACGTCTGTGTCTATTAGGTCGAACATTCTTTCGATTGCTGCCATGGCTGACTGGTACTGGTCGTATACGGCGACTAGTGTCATGAGTGGCATGAAGTAACTGAACTGGTATTCTATGAAGGCTACGAGGGTTCCTAATGTGATTTCTCCGTTGATGACCATTAATGCGCCGAACCAGAGAATCAGGGAGGTTCCGATTACCCTCATCGTCATGACTACGGGTTGATAAGCTGAAGAAACGAGTAAAGCCCTGAGGTTTGCGTCAATATTTTTTTTCTGGGCTGCCTTAAACTCTTCAGCTGCTTTTTCTTCCTGAACAAAGGATTTTATTACCTTTATGCCAGAAAGGTTTTCGTTTATTTTTGACGTTAGTCCTCCAAGGGTTGAGAGGACTTTCCGGTAGATTTCTCTTGACAGTTTTCCGAGAAGCCACGATACTGCGATCGCTACGGGGACGATGGCGACTGCTAGCGAGGCGAGCTCGACATTGAGGGCGAAGATTACGATGAGGGAGCCGAGTATTGACGCCACGTCCGTGATGATTTCTGTTAGTCCCATTCTTAGGAAGATTCTGACTGTATTTGAGTCGTTTATGGGTCTTGACATGATTCTTCCGATTTCGCCTTCGGAGAAGTACCGTAACGAAATTGCCTGCAGCTTGGACATCATTTCGTCTCTTATTCCCGCGACGACGTTTTCGCCGACGATTCTCATCTGGAAAACTTGGATGTATTGAAGCAGGTAGTTGCTGAGAGTTACGATTACGAAAATTGGTATCCACCATATGAAGCCTGAAAGGTTTAGGGGCTGTATTATTTGGTCGATTGCCACCTTGTGGAGGTAAGGCGAAAGTAGTCCTGTTACTGAACTTAGGATGATGGCGACGACGCCTTTTGTGAGGTTTCTTTTATAGGGTTTTATGAATCTGTAGAGTCTTTTGATTAGGACTCGGTCTGGGATGGTTCTTTTTCTCGACTCCTCGTATTTTGAGAAGACTCCGAAGGGGCTGCCCATCTGCTTCACCCGACCTCCAAGATTTCTTCTGGGGCTTTCTCTAGGAACTGCGTTTGGTAGATTCTGTGGTAGATTTTTCCTTTGGTTATGAGTTCGTCGTGTGTTCCGAACTCGGCTATTTCGCCGTTGTCTAGGACCATGATTTTGTCGGCGTCTTTTATTGTCGAAAGCCGTTGTGCTATTATGAAGCAGGTTCTGCCCTTCATGGCTTCTTCGATGGCGTCCTGGATTTGCTGTTCTGTTTTTGCGTCAACAAACGATAGGGAATCGTCGAGTATCAGTATCTTTGGATTTGTTAAGAGTGCCCTCGCAATGGTCAGTCTTTGTCTTTGTCCGCCTGACAGGGTTATGCCCCGTTCTCCGACGGCGGTTTCGTATCCTTCGGGCAGTGATTGTATGAAGTCGTGTATTTTCGCGTGTTCCGCTGCGCGTATGATTTCGTCCATTGACGCGTCTGGTTTGCCGAATGCAATGTTGTCTTTGATTGTTCCTGTGAACATGAACACGTCCTGTAGAACGATTCCCATTTGCCTCCTTAGCGATGTGAGTTTGAACCGTCTAATATCTACACCGTCGATGAGGATGCTTCCTGAATTGACGTCGTAGAATCTTGGGATGTCGAATATGAGCGATGTTTTTCCTGAGCCTGTGGCTCCTAGGATTGCGATTTTTTCTCCGGGTTTGACTGTAAAGTTTAGGTTCTTGAGTACGGGTTTTTCTTTGTCGTATCCGAAGGTTACGTTTCTGAATTCGACTTCGCCTTTTTCTATTGTGATGTCTTGTGCGTCAGGTTTGTCTTCAACGTCGACGGGTGTGTCCATCATTTCGTAGACTCTTTCGAGCCCTGCTGAGGCGTTTATCCATGTTCCTGAGAGCATGCTTAGGTCTCGTAGGGGAAAACTGAGTCTCATCATGTATCTTACGAAGAGTGTGAGCTGGCCTATCGTGAACATTGTTGAGGGCGAAGCTATCAGTGACCCAGCGTAAACGTAAACCATTGTGATGCCGAGGGTCAGGATGGCTTGTCCAGAAGGCATGTATTTTGACTGGATTTTGCCTGCGCCTATTGCTGTGTCGACGAATATTTGTTCGACCTGTTTGAAGCCGTCTTCCATTTCGTGTTCTCTTTGGAAGATTCTTACTACTTTCATGCCTATGATGTTCTGTTGGACGTATGCGCCGAGTCTTCCGAGTATGAGCATCATTTTTCTGAACATCGGCATGGTTTTTATCCAGAGCTGAGTCGTGAGGTAGAAAATTGGGATCATAGGTACCATGGAAATTAGGCTCATGGTTGGGCTTATTGAGTACATGATTGTGAAGACGATTAGGATGGTGAAGACCGCGTTGGATATGACACTGACCCATGTTCTGAGGAAGTCTCCGACTACTTGCAGGTCCATTGTTGCTCGTGAGACTAGGTCGCCGACCGCTGTTGAATCGTAGAAGTTGAAGGATTTGCTTTGAAGCGAGGAGTAATAGTCGGACCTGACATCTCGGGTTACCATCTGGGCGAAGTAGCCGTGGATGTAGCCTATGATGAGGTTTAGTATTCCGAAAATTATCATGGTGACCATAATTTTCATTACCAAGTCAAACAGCAGTTCTTCGTGTCCCGCGATGATGACTTGGTCTATTATGTCCGAAGTGTAGAGGGGTTCAAGCGTGAACAAATATGACCTGAAAATGGATAATATTACAATAGAAATTATGAAGTGAACATATGATTTTTGATACTTTAGCAGTCGTTTGAAGGCTTCGACTGAACGTGAAAGCTCAGCCTGCGTTTTAATTGATTTTGCATACGAAAGAACAGGCTTAGCTACACTCATCCGTTACACCATTCGGGTTCTGTGAACGAACCCTTCATTGTTTTGACCTCATTCATTCATACAAGAGGGATATTAACTTTTTCATGAACTAAACCATGATGCCTGTTTTTTTAGTTATTGATCATGTCCTAATGTGTCTGTTTTCGGAAATTTTGCTAATTTAGGTTCAAGCCTATTATATAGGCTAATTTGATTTGTGTAACAACTGGTTTTCAATTTTGTGTAACACTCGATAATCCGAGAAGACCTGTTCTGTTTTACGGCGCATTCGTTCTGTTATTTTGGGGCACAAACACTGTTTGAATAAAAAAGTTATGCAATTTTTTTCTTTATAAAGAAATATTTTATTAGAAAAAATCTATATAATTTTCTTAAAACGTTAATGAGATAGAATATCTTATTCACATCATTTATCGGTTTATTTTACTCTAGAAATTAAATTTTTTTTAGTGGAGAATGGAAGATATATAATACAAATAGGTTCAAGAACTCCAGAGAGAAGTGATGGAACAAAAGAGAGTTATTGAAGGGTTGAGGACAGACTTTCAGAGTTGGCAAAAGATCTACAACATGCAATGGAGACAGCGATAAAATTATGAGACGATAGAAAAAGGCAGGCATTGTCAGGTTAAATGAAAGGACATAGACAAATATAAAATAAGGATAAGAGTAAGTAAAAGGCAGACTATTGAAACCTTGATCAATGAAGAGGCTCTCCTATTTGCCAAGTTTCTAAGACGTGAACGAGAAATATGGATTCCAAGAATTGCATCTCTATAGAAAATCTTTTGTCGACACAAGAATAATAGGTTTATGTTTTGAATGGAATTGTTTCTTAGTAAGGCTTATCGCGGCACAGTCATATGGTGATAAGAAAAAGTTTTAGATAAACTGAACCTATACTTATAGACATATGGCAAAAAGAATTGTTATCTCTAATGATCTATGGTACTTTGTCGGATGTGAACTGTTTGAGAGAGGATACATAAATCATAATGCCTTATTGCGCACTAAAGAAACACCTAAAATACGATGGGAACTTCTGGGAAAAGAAGAATGGCAAGCCTACTCTCATTTGGACATGCTAAATCTTAAAGACTTCAAGTCTAAAGAAGTCAAAGCTTGGGAAGAGCTGACTATCTCAATTTGTACGTTGCTGAGACACTTAAAAGAAAGAGGCGGTTAAAAAAATACCCCGAAACAAAGAGGTTGGTTGTAGAAAAGGGTTTCATAAATTTTGACAATGTTGTTTTAATGAGTGAAAGTAGAACCGAAGACCTTTTCAGAGAGGTTAATCAGAAGTCCATTAGTCTCTTAAGCCGACCACTTATATTTTCATTAGATGCCGAACGATTAGCGATTTTTATTCTTGAACTAATACACATTTACCAATTTAGGGTTGGTAAAGATTTCATTGGAAAGATGCTTGATGACGGTATCCTTGAGAATCGAATACTTCTTTCTTACTTGGAAGCACATTCAGTAGAATCTCAGAATTTTGAGCTAGAAATCAGGGCAACATCAAAGGAAAGAGAACGGAACGAGGAAAGGTTTTTCAAAAATATGTGGAATGCTTTAAACCAAAAAAAGCCATCAATCTTGAGAGATAATGAAGGTAAAGAAATTGCGAAGTTTGATATAGGGAAACTCTTTAGAGAAACAGAAGGAAAAATTGAAGTAAATTTTGATTCATTTGGTCTCAAGGTCGAGGGGAACTTCGTCGGTCTGGGTCATATCTTGTATAACCCTGAATACTTGGGGGCTCAGAGCATTCAAGAGGTAGTGGAGTCATGGAATTGGTTGTTAGAAAAAACTCATGTAGATTCAGAGATTTTACAGATGGCTCTTGAAACAAGTTCGCTTATTATAATACTTAAAACTGGAATCGAAGAAGGAATAGACGTTTACATCTTTAATCTTGCAATTAATCTTCGAAGACTTGAATCTTTAGGTATCAACGTAACTCCCAAGATAGAAGAGTTTGGAGAAGAAATTAGAGGACATATTAAAAGCTTTCAGAAGTGGGAGAAGAAAAGGATTTGGAACGGTATTTTGACAACCCAAGAACTTAGAAAATACCTATACAATGTTTCCTCAGAATGCTACCTTGCGAGAATATCGAAATCCTATGGACTTGAGGTAAGACTTGGCAAACATCCCGATTTGACAATAAACGATAAAAAGGTAGAAGTGAAAAGAGCTAGTTCATACAACCTCCTAAGTTCAATTGAAAGTGCACAGGATCAAATTCATGATATAATAGCAATCAAAGTTGATTCTCTAAAACAACGACCAATCCCTCACCATGAAGCTACATGGTTAAACGAGGAAAAACTAAAAGATGCTATTATGAATGCTCTTACATTAAGACAGGTGGATGATATTGTTTTGCTTTTCATGACAACATTAGAAGGGTTGAAGGGAAGAATAATACTTTTAAAAAAGAGTTAACTTGAAGACAGAAAATTAGATTTTGGTGACGCGCTTATTGAAACTGTGCCTTTTTCTGAGTTGCATGATTTTCTTTTGGAAAGTGAGATTAACTTGTTGAAATGCTAATGTGTGTGTGTTTGTTTGTGCGTGTGTGACTGACTCTCTGACTGACTGACTCTGACTGACCGACACACACAGGGGGAAAGAAAGAGAGAGAGTAAGAGTTAATGATAGTTAATTAATGTCTGTGTGTGTTTGGGTTTGGGTTTGGGTTTGGGGATTAAATTTTAATCTTTCTCTGCCACCCTCGGACGCTCTCACTCTCTCACCCATCCATGCCCCACAGACAGAGACACAAAACACGCACAAATTATATGCTAAAACTCAATATATCACCTATACTTGTATTGATAATAGGTGATAATTGTTGTGATAATTGAACTTAAACCAGCAACCACTAATGCAATGCCTGACCAAAAGGCAGTAGTTTTTGTGGATTCCTCCGAAGCTTTCATCTGCGCAATATATTCCGCTGAGGCAATATCAACAGCATTTGGTACAGTATATATTGCCATAGGGAGATTCGTTGGGTTTGGAGGAATATTATTAACAATAAAGATTGTATCACTGACCACTTGTATATAGATGTTCCAAGTTCCTCCATATGTATAATTCATGATTCTACTACCAATGTAGTCAAAAGAGTATTCATTCAACTGTTTAAGAACAATGACGCTCTTGACTTCATGATTCCAGTCATGAGGTTCTTTATTTGGAAATGCAGCTGTAGCTCCCTCCAAATAAGCATATGTCCAATTGCCAGAAGGGACATAAATCCCTCTCACTTGCAATGTTATGTTTACTGGAATACTTGGTTGGGGAACGGATACATTGGTCGTCATTGTTACATTTACCCACGCTGCCAATTCGCCATTTTGGTCATATGCTTTGCAAGGTTTAGTCACTGAATAAACTACTAGTTCAGTTGCTCTTGATTGGTATATCTGAAATAAGCCACTTCCAAATGCTACTAAACCAACTACTAAAAGCAATATGGAAAAAATCAAGACGTTAGTCTGCTTTTTTCCTTTTTCTTGAAACAAATCTGTTTTTGTTCGCTTTTTCTCTTTCTTTCGAGACAAATCTGCCTTCTCCTAAATATATGGCAGTTGCCTGCTTACGATTTTCTTATTATTAAATATAATAAAAGCATTAGCTTAAGAATAGTTATTCTTGGTTTCCATGTTTCTCGTTCATGCCTTAGAAATTTGGCGAATAGTAAGGCTTCGTTAATCAAGGTCTTGATGGTCTAACTTCCACCCATTCTTAAACATCTTATTTTAATGTAACTATGTAGTAAACCAAACTAAATTTTGGTTCGGTACCAAGGGATTTTTTGTATTTTCAAGTAGATGCAGTAAATACGGGATACTTTACGATATTTTTATGTAGATTTGTTCTTCGCCTTTGATGTCGACTCCTTTTAGGGTTGAAATCATGCCGAGAACCGTTTTTCGCACAATTTCAGCGATGAAGGGTTGAACCGGAACCTCGGCGTTTTTAACTATGATTGTAGCTTTGAGTTCATGTTTGGTTTTTAACGGGAAGCACTCTTCGAGCTTCAGCTTCGCCTCTATAAATGGCATCAGCCAGCTCCCAGCACGTCGCTTTGCCGCATTTTTGACAATCCAAACCGAACAGCTGCTTTTGTATCTCAATGATTTTCTGGCTTTTTTCGATGAAAATTGTTGCCTTTTCCGTCATGACGGACAGACCAGTTTTTGTGTTTAAGACTTGCTCCTCAATAGGCTGAATTGAGCAGTATGCTAGAACTTCGCCGATAGCGTTTTCTTTGAACTCGTTGTATTCTTCTTTGCTTCTTACGCACACTATTTTGCCCACCCTTTTGTCTTTGAGGACAATAAATGAATGACCCTCAATTATGATGACGTTAGCCTTGTTTTCCTCCGCTATTTTTGACAAGGTGCCCAGCGACACCGATGCTCCGTCCCTAATTTTTATGGTCATCTCCTTGTCCGAAACTAGTATCACCGGATTGGCTCCTGCAACCGAGTGCCTCCACGTGTCCTTTCCTTCAGAGTCCATCGAGAAGCCGCTTTGGCTGACATGTTTAACCGTGGCAACCCGTAATCCTTTCTTCACAAAATTAGCCACTAACCCTTCGACCACGGTTGTTTTCCCAGAATGCTTGCGACCAATCACCGCCAAGAATGGAACATTAACCGACAAACAGCACCACCTCTAATTCAAATTATCATTTCAGCAGTTAGACATAAAACATTTAATTCAGAAACAAAAAGAAAAAACTAATTCGGAGAAAAAAATAAGAATCTTTGGTTATCCCATTCCGAAGTGTATTCCTTTTGTCCTTTGAGCAGCACCGTGAACCTTTGGACCTATGTATCTCCAAAGCCAGTCTGCAAATTCACGAGGGTTCTTGGTTTGAACGTAGATTTCTCCGGGTCCAGTCACTTCCGTTATGAGCCCTTCTCCGCCCAGCAATGTGGACTTGAGTCCTCCGAACATTCTAACTTGATACTGGCAAGTCGTGCTTAGGGCAGCCAAATGAAAGTTATCAACAATCAATTTTTCGCCAGGTCCCAAATCATGCTTGTCTATAGCTCCGAAAGTATTCACGAAAACGTCTCCCTCGCCCAAAGTCTTAATCATGAACAGGTTCTGCCCAAACAACCCCTTCGTGAAACCCTGCCACTGAGTGTCCAGTTTAACGTTCGGCGTAGAAGCAATGTAAGCGGAGCTCTGAATGATGTATCCCTTGTTTTGGTTAACCTCCAAACGTGTAATGTCGCCAAGCGGAGCTGAAACGAACCCGACTTTGGCATCTCCACCTCGAGCAAAGAAGTCATTGATAAATAGCGTTTCTCCACCAAGCACTGAAACCTTGAGTGTGCCCAAAAGACCTGACTGCTCAACCCTCGTGTGAGTCTTTACCTCAACATTACTACTCATGTAAGTCATGGCACCAGCTTCAGCTGTGATGAAGCCATTATTCGGCAGTTGAACCTCAAGCAGAGAATACGACGGTCGATACTTAATTTCATATTTTATGGACATGCTCTGCGCCTGAACGGCAGCTACACTTGCGCCACATTTAGGACAAAACTTCGCGTTTGCGTCCAATTCTGCTCCGCAATATGTACATGATATCAAAAATCTCACCAACCATGAATATCGTATAATGCTTTATATTCTTTGTGAAGACATGACGAAAAATTGACGATAACCTAGAATGTTTCATGACGGACAATTTCCTCTAAAGGTCGCCTATACGGAAGATTTGGCTTCTCCGTTGGTCTCCCAACAGGAATTATGGCGACAGGTCTCAAATTCTCAGGAATTCTTAAGGCTATTTTTACCATGTCTTCCTGAAACGCTCCGACCCAACAAGCGCCTAAACCCAAATCAACCACAGCCAACAACATGTTCTGGATTGCTGCAGCCGTGTCCTGAATGCAGAAAAGGTTTACCCCTCTGTTTCCGTAACGCTGCTTCGACCTGTCTGGGTCAGCGCAGACCACGATGACGACGGGGGCCTCATTTATGAAAGACTGGTTCAAAGCAGCCTCAGCCAGCCTTCTTTTAATATCGGTGTCTCGAACGACGACGAAACTCCATGGCTGAATATTTCCCGCCGAGGGAGCCAATCGGGCTGCTTCAAGCAATTTCACTATGTCTTCCTCAGAGACTCTTTCATCCATAAACGCCCGTGTGCTTCTCCTAAGCTTTAGGACCTCAAAAAACTCCAAGCCAACATTCTCTCCAAACATTCGATTACAATAATATGGAAAAGGAGACATATTTTTAGTCAACGGTCAAATGGATTGAAGAAAAAAGTTTAAGGCTCATTAAGTGAAATGAATAGCCCAAACAACAAAGTATTGGAGCCCATGAAAGACAATGAAAGCCCAACACAAGCCTAAAGTATTGATTCCGTCTCCTCCGCCAAACGAACGACCAACAATCTTCGAAACAAGCCTAAGCGACATAGCTGAAGTCCGCTACGTTTCCCCAACTGACAAGGAAGAATTCGAAAAAATACTGAAACAAGCCGAAGCCATGGTCGTCTGGGGAACCACAGGCGAAGAACTACTCAGCAAAGCGCCGAAACTGAGGGTTGTTTCCCGAACAGGCGTCGGATACGACTCAATCGACGTTGAAGCGTGCACGAGACACGGAGTCTACGCCACCATCACGCCGAGAGTAGTCTCAAACGCTGTCGCGGAGCTCACAATAGGATTAATGCTTAACCTATCAAGAAAGATTCCTTTCTGCGACCGATTTGTCAGAACGGAATGGGCAAAATCAGGCTTTTCTACGCAAACAACAGGAACAGACCTTGTCAGCAAAACGCTGGGCATAATTGGTTTAGGCCGCATCGGATACGAGGTTGCAGCGAGGGCGAAAGCTTTCAAGATGAATCTGGTCTACTACGATAAAGTCAGGAACAAAAAAATAGAAGAAGAGCTCAGCATCAAATACGCAGAATTCGAAAGTCTCCTGAAAACCTCGGATTTCGTCACAATCCACGTTCCACTATCATCCGAGACCAAGCATTTGATTAGCGAAAAAGAACTAAAACTCATGAAAAAAACCGCATACCTCATAAACACTTCTCGTGGTTCGGTGGTTGACGAAAATGCGCTTTGCAAAGCCTTGGATGAATCTTGGATTGCAGGCGCAGGCTTAGACGTGTTCGAGAAAGAACCCTTACCACTGGAAAATCCACTGACAAAGAACGAAAAAGCAATCATGACGCCTCACGTGGCGACCGCTACAACCGAAACTAGGCACCAAATGGCTTTATCAGTCGCAGAAAGCATCCGAGAAGTCTTAACGGGAAAGGCTCCGACAAACGTCGTCCCAGAACAAAAAGGGAAAGTATTCAAAAAAAACAGATTGTAATTTAGGATTGAGGAACATATTTTAAACTGCTTATATAGGCATCCATTTTACTTATGAATCCAGCAGTCTTCGCTTTGGTTTTTGTGAAGCCTTTATTTTTAGCTAATTCTGTGATGGCTTTGTGTATACCTGAGCTATACTGGAAAGCCTTCTTCGGTTTGAGGGCTGCTTGCAAGGGGACGCCGATGCTTAACGCAACTTCTCTTAGAATATGCTTTCTCACGTCATCATCAACGCCTTTTATTTTGCAGTCCAACGGAATACTCATGGCGAAGTCCACAAATTCCTCAGACATGAAGGGGCACACGTAATCTATTCCGAACAGCGACGCAAGCTTGTTCATTTCGATTTTGTCTTTGTATGCCGCATCGACAAGGTTTTTCATCAGAATCTTCGTTTCGTCTTCTTCGCCAAAATGGGTTTTATAGATTGAGTACCCACAAAAAAGCTCGTCCATCCCATTCGCGGAAACCACTGTCTTTAATCCATGCTTGGAAGCCAACCTGAACACGTAGTAGAAGCACGCACAGTTTTCGAAACGGACGATTCTTTCAAACTCTATCCTTTCCAGCACGATTTTTAGACCGTTCTCTAGCTCTTCCAGAGACACTAGGTCGCAATGAAGGTTGAGCCCAAGCAATCCTGCAACCTCGGATGCCACCTTGATGTCTATCTCATCGTTGAAACCAACTGTAAACAACGTGGCGTTTTTACCAGCACCCTTGCAGAGCTTGGCAAGAACCGAACTGTCAACTCCCCCCGAAAAGGCTACCCCAACATCTTTCGGTCTCAACTCTCCGATGGCTTGAGTAAGTCTTTGTTTCAGCTGTTCAGATTCTTCGGGGTCTGTCATCAAGGATTCCTTGTTCAATAACAAATTTTTCAGGTTTATTAAAGGGTTTATGGATTGTTCTGTGCCATGATTGTCTATATAATTCAGAAAACCTATGTTTTTAATAATGTACGTGAGGTGTGAACTACGTGAGCAGTGTTTTAGAAGTTGGCTCAGACAATTGGGAAGGGGAAGTCCTAAAATTTGAAGGCTTGGTTGTCGTCGATTTCTGGCACGAACAATGCCCATGGTGCATAAGGCTTGCCCCAATTTTTAACGAGGTCGCTGAAGAATACAAAGACAAAGCCAAATTCGCGACCCTGAACGTTTTTAAAAGCCACGAAAACCAGCATATCGCCCTCCACCTCGGAGTCATGAGCACCCCGACAGTCATTTTCTTCTGCTCAGGTAAACCTCTTGCTACTGCTGTTGGAATCCAAACTAAAGACCACATAAAACAACTTATCGAAATCACTCTAAAGAACTACAAAGAGTGCGCCCAAAAAAGCACAGAACTCAAAATCACATAACCACCCTTTTTTACAATTTTTTCTCTTATTTTCCAACTCTCCATTTAGACTGTTTTTATGATAAAACATCATTTACGAAAATTTTATTAATCGTCAACCATTGTTGTAGTCAACGGCGGGTGAGTGGAAGTCACCTCCACCCGTTCCGCCTAACAAATCCCGGAGTTGGAGGTGTAAAAGAGTGGACGTCAAAACCGTTAGCTTATCTGCTGTCTTCGCAAGCTTATATGCTGTTCTCGTCATTTTTCTGGCACCCATATCCTCAGGACCCATCCAACTCAGAGTAGCAGACTGCCTGCTACCCCTTGCAGCGTTATTCGGCTGGCCTATTGTCTGGGGAGCCACATTAGGATGCCTGGTCGGTAATGCTGTTGGAGGCATGATAGCCTTCGGATCGTTGAATCTGTTCGATGTTGTCTTCGGTTCAGTCGCCAACTTCATAGCCACCCTAATGATTTTCGCGTTCAGGAAAAGGAAGCTTCTAGGCTGCATACTCGCATCCTTAATCGTAGGAGCAATCGTTGGCGGATACCTGTGGATCTTTGTTCCTCCGCCTGACATTTTTGGAGTGCCGCTTCAGCCTTGGACGGCAATGGTTGTCAGCATCACCCTCAGTAGCTTAGTCGCAATCGCTGTGATCGGCTACGTTCTACTCGTAGCCATAAGCCAACCGAATGTCATTGAGCCCATAAAATCCAGAGGACTAAAGGTCTATGCGTAAAGCTTCATTGTGTTAATGTTAAGAAAAAAAATCTGCCCGTTTTTACGAGACAGGTTCTACCACAAGACTTAAGTATCACAATTACATTTTACAAAATACAAATTACACAATACAGGTAGGAGAGGATGGAAAAATGGGCGAAAAAGAGACAGAGAAAGAAGAAGACGAGGAATGCATCGTAATGTGCTGTCACGATGGAGACCATCACGGCTTGACCCACAAAATGGGCAAGAAAATCATAATGGAACTTGGACACGGGCTTGAAGGCAGAGAAAATGTCGTAATGACACGGTTGAACGACGACGACCTAGCCAAAATAGACGCACTGGTCGAGGTAGAAGTCTTCAAAAGCAGGTCCGAAGCCACAGCGTTCTTCATAAAAGAGGGCATAAACGCACGCAAAGACCTCTTCGAAAAAGTCATGAAAACCGTTAACCAAATAAAGGAACTAAAGGAAAAAGCCAAAGAATCACTCGGTAAATCCTATGAAGCTCAAACCTAAGCAATCGTCGAAAATACGAAATTCTTAATTTTTTTATTATTTTTATGGGATTCTAATTCCTACGCATAAGTAGGCCAGTGGGTCAACCTCGTCGGATTCGAAGCCGTGCCCTTCGCCTGATTCAAAGACTATTACGTCGCCTCTAGAAACTCTGATGTCGCCTTTGTCTGTCAGAACCGTTCCTTTTCCCTGAAAGCAAACATATAATTCTATGTGGTCGTCGTGGCTGTGGACTCCTTCGTCTTCTTTGGGCTTCAGATACTTGACATTGGCGTATAATATGCCTAAGTAATCTTCGTCTTTTATGACCTGTTCAAACGGATGCTCATTATCGTAGATCGAGAAAACCTTCAAACATCATTCCTCCATTCAATACCAACAATACTATAGACTCCTATTTCCATTTTAGCATTTCGTAAAAATCGGGATGTGGCTTAAACTTTCTTTTAACCATCTCAATGGGCAATCCAGCAATCTCAATCCCACTTAAGTCTGCAACGCCCACTCCCCAATCATTCAAATGGTAAAGATAGCCGATGTCCAGCGGATCGAACCCAATAACAACGCTCATCACAGCATCAAGGGAAACTGGAAAAATACTGGCAGCTGCAACCCTCAAGTCAACTGGATCACCTCCAACGGGACCTCTTCCTTCCATGCCTTGAAAACCGTCTATCACGCCCAAGTTAGGCATCACCTTCTTCGCTAACGCTGCCAAGTAAAGGTTCATGGCTTTGTATCCCTGATGGATCTTCCATTTTTCGTGCGTGTATGCGTGTCCGATTAAGCTGCCTACGACAATGTTTTTTATTGTGAAAGTTGCGATGACGAAGTCGTGCGTTTTGGGCAGGGCAACCGATATTCGGTAGTCGCTTTCAACAACCGTTTTCGAAACGTTGAACCTTGATGGTCGTTGTTGTGACCCAGTTACCTCAATTTCGACGCTGTCATCTTCGTTTAAGTCCACAAAATCCACATTGTATTGTTTTTGGAGTTTGAGGAAATCAAAGTTGACCAAAGCATTTTTCAGGCTCGAAAAGGCAGGTCCCTCTCCGACCACTATTTTTCCAGAATAGTATTTACTGACCATGTCCAGAACTGCCTGAACAGCGTCAACGTGGGTGGCAGCCAACTGATTGCTGACTGAAACAAAGTTTGGTTTAATTAGGATCTTCTTTTTTCCTTTCAAACCTTCTTCGATCTGGTTTTCGACAAGTTTCAGGGCTTCAAATACGCCGTTAAAATGGCTTTTTGATTCAGTCAAGGCTACGATGGGTTTCGCAGAATTTGGGTTTACGGAATTTCTATTCAACCTGTACCCCTTTGAGCCTTCTTCTCCTTCAACCAGTTCTGGTAGTCCTGCTCAATCGGTTCGATCCATTTCGTATCGATCTCGCCCGGCGTGTAACGACCTTCCATCAGCCGCTGTTTACCAAAAGTGTCCCTCATTCCGATGTCCTCGGAGATTTCAACTACTTTCTGCACCAAGTTTGGCGGAACGAAAACGACGCCTGTAACGGTTCCCAAAACAATGTCTCCAGGCAACACGGTTGCTTGACCGATCCGAATTGGTATATTGATGCCGACTAAGGTTGAGTCTTCAATCGCCGTCGGGTCTATTCCACGACAAAAAATCACAATGTCAGGCAGCTCAAGTATGCCCTGGAAATCTCGGACACCACCGTCGATGACCGCTCCAGCTTTTGTGTGCGCACGCAGCGAAGTGGACAAATTGTCTCCCACGAAAGTTCCGTTTTTGACCTTGCCAAACATGTCGACGACCATAACGTCTCCGGGCTTAAGCGTGTCGATGACCCACGAGTTTTGCCCTCCCTTTCGTCCCTCAGCTTTCCCCGTTTCCTCAACAAGATCGTTCAAGTCAGGTCTCTTGGGGACCATCATCGCCGTGACTGCTCTGCCAACAAGGGTACGTTCAGGATGCGAGCGGAACCAGTTTCCTTCAAATTGGTTGTTGTAGCTCGTTTCCCCGCATCACGCCCCAAGCCTGCTCGGTGGTGACATTTTTCATGCGTTCAACAAGGTCGTCTGGCACGTGTGGTCTTCCGTCTGGAAATCTGTCGAAAGGGTTCAGACGGGTCAGCTCAATTATTGATTCACGTGAGTTCAAAATCCGCACAATTCCTCCTCCAGAACCCAAACGCAAATCACTAGGCTGCTACTGCTATATAAAACGAACGAGGGTTACATGAACTGTTCAAGCTTGGTTAGCCCGATTATTTTGTCGAACTCTAAGCCTAAAGCATCCAAAATTTGGTCAAATGTTGACTGCAGGTAAGCAACGTATTTGTCGGTGTCTATTTCTCGGTCAAGTGCTAGTTCAATGGGTTTAACATGTGGGGCCCTTGCGACCTTAACGAACCTTATGAGGTCGCCCGCGTTGATTTCGATGCCTTTGTCTTTGAGCTGCACCGCGGCTTTAACGTGTTGAGGCGTCGTTTTCGTGTAGGCTTTAGGGACTTTGCCGAGAACAATTTCGAAGGCTAAATCGTTCAGGTTGCCCCATTCCCGCCGTTTAATAATATTATAGCATTCCCGGATTATTTTTTCAACATCCTTCTTCGTGACTTCGAAATCATCTGGCGTCTTAACTTGGCTCAAAAGGATTTCCATCTTGTCAAAATATCTTTTTATTAAGTGCGGAATGTGCCGTTTCTTGCCCGTTAATCCCTTAACGTCCACGCTTCCGTCCTCGAAGACGCCGAGGTAGTTCTTCTTCCGAGAACTCAAAACAGCGTAGCGGTAAAACTTGTCAACCTCCATCTCCATGCCCAAAGTCTTCTCCGACCAGCTCGTTAAGGTTTTTACCTGTTCAGGTGAAGGATTCTTCAGAAAAATGCTGTCTGTGTCTCCGTAAAGCACTTGGATTCCGAGTTCACGGGCTTTATCAATGGTCTGCGTGATAATGTTTCTCCCAATCGCCGCGGTCGCTTCAGCCACTGGTGGACAGTAAAGGTCAAAGTCTGTCCGCCCCAAAAACCCCGTATGAAGCGTTAAGAATAACTTTCAACGCGCTCTGGGTGACGTTGTACCAGTTTCTTTGGGCTCTTGTGAGTGATTTGTCTTTTGCCTTAGGCTTATACCAGTCGACCCTTAGGTCTCTTAGAGAACCTATCAATGCGCTTTCTAAGGCTCTGTGTTTCTTGCAGACCCAGTGAGGCGTTCCTGGAACCTTGTTTTCCTTACACTCCTCGTGGGGGCATCGGACTGTTTGATAACCTAGGTTGTGAACCTTTATGATTGAGGGGTACAGGCTTTGGAAGTCCATAACTGCAACGTTAAAGTGTACTCCGGGAATGGGTTGAACGACGATGGCGCCCATGTACTTCTTTCCCTTAATTATGGCTTTTGTGGCGGTTGTACCCTTCACGGTTAAGATGTCCTCTGGATTAGGAATCAACATGCCGTTTTTGCGGTGCTCATACTGCATGAAACTCCTGATCCACCGCGAAACTCCTTGGCGGCTAACATCTTCCATCGGCATACGGCTTATCCTTGCTAGGACAAGAATGAGACTTCATAACCAAGTCGTCTTCATACGCGGTAAGACCCAAAGTCAGTTCAGCGTCGTTGAGGCAGTATTTTGCCAGCTCATCGTAAGAAAGGTCTCCAATGAGCTTCGTAAAATGAAGTTTAGACTTTCCAAGAATGGCTTGGGAAACCTCGTCTAATGTTATGTTGCGGTACTTTTGGCTGAAAGCGTAAATCTGGATTGAACGGTTAAAGAAGAACTTGTAAAGGTCTATGTGAACGCCCCGTTTAAGAAGGAACACTTTTCGCCCAGCTTCTATGGGAACCTCGTCTTTTCTTATTCCAGTTATTTCTGCCCTGTGATACAGGTATTGAAGGTCAAAGTCATCTCCATTAAAGGTTAAAACAAACGGATACTCGTCCAGAGCCCTAAACACGGCGGAATAAAGGTCCCGTTCCGAATTATAAAATTCAACACTAACATCGGGCGGAAGCCTCACATCGTGCTCTTCAGCCTCTTTTCTCGTCCCGCCTCAGAATCAGGACCCTTTTCTTACCGTCTGAATCCGCCAAGGAAACACAGATTATGGGGTAAGGTGTCTCCTCAGAGTCTGGAACTCTAGTTGCAATCGGCGAAAACACCTCAATGTCAAGAGCGACCCTTCTCATCGCTGGCGCAGGATACTCGAGGAGCCTAGTCCAGGTTTCCAGATAGGGCATGAGGTCCTCCGTTTCTTCTTTAAAGTGCGTTTCCAAAATCTTGTTAACCGTGTCTTCAGCTTGCTTGTTCACGACGGGTACGAGTTCTCCGTTTTCGATTTTGTACACCATGCCCGGAGAAATCTTTTCGTCGTTAATGTAGCACTGGTAATACTTTATCGCGGCTTCCCAAACCTTGGGTTGCTTTTCTGAACCAAAAATTCTGGGGTAATCCTCCGGGATTATGTCTCTGATGCACCCAGATGGTCGTCCGCCGATTGCCAGTGGGTCTTTCGCGACGATTTTTGTGACGACCACTTTTTCGTCGGTCAGCGCATCATACTTGGTCTCGGTCTCGAAATGGTCGAACCCAGGCTGGTTTACTAGACGGTTGATTTTCTTCAGTTCCTCAGGCGGAATGTTCGAGAAGCAGTACGGCTTGTGTCCCCGCGTGTCATACCAAAGGTAAATGCGCTGAGAACGGGGTTCGTAAAGCTTCAGGCAGACTTTCCTTGTCTCGCCATCGTACGTTGCAGAAACCAAATAGGACGGTGGAAGGTTGTGCGGAACAAGTTCATCAATAAAGATTGGTTCCTCATAAGCTTTCCATTTCTTCTGACTTCTGCGAGATTTGAGAATCATTAACCGGAGTCTCCGATGGGGTTTTCTGAGGTTCGCTGGTCTTTTTTTCTTTTTTCGGTTTCTCCATGTAAGTGTCTAGCAGGTTTAACGCCATTCGATCCAAGTCCAACTCGATAAATTTGACAGATAATATGCGCCTACGGATTTAAGACTTCGTTACGTTGACAGGAGTCTGTTGGGTTAGGTTTTTAAGAATCAAGAACGAAAGACATGCTCATTAACCGCCTGAACACGGAAGGTTTGACTGTGCTTTTTAACTTCGACGTTCAACAGGGCATGGAATGGCTTCAACAGTTCGACCAATGGCTTAAAGACATTGCCCAGACATACGGATACCTCGGTGTTTTTTTGGTGAGCCTCCTTGGCTCCTCGTCAGTCATCATTCCGATACCTTACACCGTGATCATCTTCTCGTTAGGAATGCAGAAGGACTTGTTCAACCCCTTTTTCTTAGCCGTCTCAGGAGGAATAGGTTCAGCCATAGGCGAGTTCGTTGGCTATTTCTTGGGATATTTCGGCAGAACCGTCATCAGCGAAAAACAAAAGAAAAAAATGAATTACATTCTAAAATTATTCAATAAATACGGAGCAGTCTCAATTTTTGTTTTCGCCTTGACCCCGCTTCCCGACGACCTCCTCTTCATTCCGCTCGGAATAATGAGATACAACTTCGTTAAAGCTTTCATTCCGTGTATCCTCGGAAAACTGCTCATGTGTTTCATCATCGCATACGGTGGCTACCTGTCTATTGACGCCATAGAAGCCTTGTTTGGCGGAGAAGGAGGACCACTGACAATCGTTGCATCAGCTGTCCTCATGGCAATTGTCATAATAGCCATGTTCAAGATCGACTGGGAAAAGTTTTTCCCGCTTGATGAAAAAGACAAGAATGAACCGAAAAAGGAACAACAATCAAAGACCACGTAAAGACCTATAGAATAATAAAAAAACAAACCGTAAATTGGCTTGGTTATGCAAGTAAAGTTCGATGTCGGCAGGGAAGCACTGAAGTGGATTGCTATAGCGACGATGACGGTGGACCATGTTGGAGCCATCTTTTACCCGAACTATGTAGTTCTCCGAATAATCGGGCGAATATCATTTCCTCTGTTCAGTTACCTCACAGCGTTAGGGATTGATACCACCCGAAACGTAAAAAAATACTTCATCAGACTCTTACTTTTTGGGTTCGTGTCCCAAGTTCCGTTTATTCTGGCAATAGGTTCCGGGATTTTTGAGCACCTTAACATTTTCTTTACCTTGTCCTTCGGCGTCTTGTTCATATTATTTCTTGAAAAGAAATCCTTGTGGTTCGTGCTTCCTATTCTGGTTTCTTTCCTGAACTTCGATTACGGTGTCTACGGCATTCTGTTGATAGGTTCAATGCATATACTCAGAAAAGACAAAGAAACAGGAATCGCCTCAATTGTGCTGCTCAACCTTTTATTCTTGTTTCAATGGTCGCTCCAGATATTCTCGCTTTTGGCTCTTCCAATCATCCTTCTTCATCATTCTGGATTCATAAAGAAAACTAATGAATCTAAGGGCGAAACCGCATATCCAGTGTGGAGGAAATATTTCTTTTATGCCTATTACCCGCTTCATCTGGCTTTGCTCTATCTAATCAAACTTTACTATTTCCATTAACAAAAAACTTAATTGTCGTCTTAAATGTTATCAAAATTTTTTTGAGTGTTAGAAAAGAAGTCATATAGACTCGTTGGCTTCAATAGGAAATGTAACTTTACACTGCATTGCGGTTGCTTCACGATGAAGGTAATCAGCTGACTTCCATATTCACAGCAAATACAGCAGGGCGACAAGCGAACAGATGGACGTAGATGAAATCGTCCGCTATGCGCCTGTTAAGGGCTTGAACCTAGTTGGGACTGGAGACTTCACGCATGCGCAGTGGCTCAAAGAACTGAAGGAGAACCTCGTAAGAGACGAAGAATCAGACCTTTACAAGCCAACAAAGGCACCCAATTCTTCCCTTAGGTTTATGGTCACTGGCGAAGCTGCCACAATATTCCCCTTCAAAGAAGAGACAAAAAAGATTCATCACCTAATCTTGACGCCTAACCTCGAAACCGCAGCACAAATCAACGATCGGCTTTCCCGTTACGGCAGTCTGATTGTTGACGGCAGACCCGTTTTAAATATGACAGCAGCTGCACTTGTTGAGGAAGTAATGGAAGCATCACGGGAAAACGTCTTAATCCCAGCGCACATCTGGACCCCGTGGTTCAGTCTTTTCGGAGACCTTAGCGGTTTCGACAGGATAGAAGATTGCTACCAAGAAACCATAAAACACATTTTTGCTGTGGAAACCGGTCTTTCGTCTGACCCGCCCATGAACTGGCGACTAAGCGCGTTGGACAGGTTTACCCTCGTTTCGAACAGCGACTCTCATTCAAGTTGGCCTTGGCGAATCGGACGTGAAGCCAACGTCTTCGACATTGAAAGATTAACTTTCAATAATGTGATCGATGCCATCCGAAGTAAGGACCCGAAACGTTTCCTTTTCACAATTGAAACTTATCCCGAATATGGTAAATACCACTGGACGGGGCACAGAAACTGCAAGGTATCCCTTTCGCCGGAAGAAGTGAAGAAGTATGGCGGAATATGCCCAGTTTGCCACAGGAAACTCACGAAAGGCGTTGAGCAACGTGTAAACGAGCTGGCGGACAGACCAGATGGATTCAAACCTGACAGTGTTCCAGGCTTCAGGCGGCTTCTTCCCCTAAGCGAGGTCATCCAAGCAGTTCTAGGTGCAGCATATCCTGGAATACAGAAAGTTTGGAACGTTTACAATCTGCTCATATCAAAGTTTGGCGACGAGTACACGGTTCTTATTGATGCGCCTTTCAATGTATTGGCTGAGACAGTTGACCCGACGATTGCGGACGCAATAATCAGAGTCAGAGAAGAAAGACTAAACGTGGTTCCGGGATACGATGGAGTCTACGGTCAAATTAAAATTGTCGATGAATCCGAGAAAAAGAGTGCTGAAAGCCTAGTAGAACAACAATCAACACAACCGGTTACACGACGAGAAGCACGGAAGCAAACCGGACAGAAAAGACTTGCCGATTTTATCTAGCTAAGTTTAAGGCTTAATTTCTGTAAAGGCTTGTTTTTAATATTTTTTGTAGCCATTTCTGGTCAGTCTTGTCGAATCTTTCCCGTTCATCACTGTCCACATCGAAAACTGCGACCACCTTCTCATTGACGCCAAAGACAGGTAGGGCAATTTCTGATTTGGACCTTGGGTCGCAGGCAACATGTCCCGGAAATCTGTTGACGTCTGGAACAATAACCGGCTTTCCGGTTTCAGCTACTTTTCCGCACACTCCTGTGCAGGATATCTGGGAACAGGCTGATGGACCTTTTGAGGGACCAAGTCTCTAAGTGTTCGTCTTTGGGAAAGTAGAAGCCGACCCAAAAATAGTATGGAATCTTTGCCTTAAAGAGTTGACATAAAAAGTCCATTCTTTCAATCAATGTCTTGTTCCCGATTTTTTTAGTAATTTCTTTTTGGCATTGTTCGTAGAGTTCGGATTTGCTTGTCTTTTTGGTGCTCATGTCGACTCCGCCGTCTCAACTTCTTTCACGTGGAAAGACAGTGTCTATTAAGTGTTTACTTATGACGGGAAAACGAAAAGTCTATACGTGAAAGAGTGAAGCTTACGGTAAGTGTGCCTTCAATGAAAAAAACGTACATTCGGATGCTTTCGCAACCAAAACTCGTTGACCCAACTCTGATTGTTGGGCTTTCAAGCATCGGCGACATAGGTCGAATGGCCGCTAAGCTTTTCCACGAGTTTCTGAAAGCGGAACCCTTCGCGGAGTTGTACTCTCCAATTTTGCCCGACTATGTGTTCATCGACAAAAAGGGAGTTTGCCATCCTCCAAAATATGAATTCTACGTTTCCACCAAAAGCCCTAATCTCGTAATCCTAATAGGAGACAGCCCGCCTGCTTTGGAGGACATTCCAGCCCACTACGAACTTTGCAACGACATACTGGACTTTGTCTTAGACCTTGGATGCAAGTCCATCATCACTATGGATGGAGCTCCAACTACACAACCCACGAAAGAAATCTACGTGGCTGCGACAAACAAGGACTTTACCAAAGAATATGTCACAAAAGGCGCCGTTGCATACAAGAGACGAAGAATCATCGGCATCTCGGGGCTTCTTCTTGGTCTCGCAAAGAAACGAGGGCTGGAGGGCGTCTGCCTTTTGGGTTCAACTTCCGGGTTCACAGCGGACCGTGAGGCTGCTTTCAGGGTTTACAGGTTTCTACGAAAGGCCGTGGCGCCTGATTCCAAAGAAAGTACTTAAATTTTTTAAGCGTCCAATCCGTTTCTAATTTCAACATGTTGAGAAGTTATAGGTGGCGATGAGTAATGGAAAAAACAAAAAAGGCGAGAATAGGTATCATCGGACTTGGGATGGGAAAGTACCATTTAAGGAATTACCAAGCTTATGAACGCTGCGAGGTTGTTGCGATCTGCGACAACAATGAAACCCTTCTTAGGAGCATATCTAAGGAATTCAACGTGCCTCATGTTTATTCTTCCATAGATGAGATGTTAGATGCTCCGTTGAACCTCGACGGGCTAAGCGTAGCCCTGCCGAACTACCTGCATGCCTCAGTCACCATGAAAGCTTTGAAAAAGGGGCTTCACGTTCTCTGCGAGAAACCGATGGCGATGAACGCTCAGGAAGCTGAATCAATGCTTGTGGAAGCGAGAAAGGACAAGAAGAAGCTGATGATTAACTTCAGCTACCGTTTCATCGACCACTGCATGGCATTGAAGGAACTGATTGGTAAAGGAATCATCGGAGACGTCTACTATTGTAGGTCCATCTGGCATAGGCGAAGGGGAGGAATCCCGAAGTTCGGAGGCTGGTTTGGTATAAAAAACCTTTCTGGTGGAGGTCCACTTATCGACCTTGGCGTTCACCGTCTCGACTTGGCTTTGTGGCTTATGAATTACCCGCACGCTGTTTCTGTGTCAGCAAGCACCTACGGTCTTATCGGCGAGAGACTTGCGTCTGAAAGCAAGGCGAAATTCGACGTTGAGGATTTGGCAGCTGCGTTCATTAGGTTGCAGAATGGCGCGACGCTGATTCTGGAGACGAGCTGGGACGGATACTCAGAGAAACGGGAAGACATGGTTACCCAGATTCTGGGCACAAAAGGCGGCGTCGTCCAAAGAAACATTGGCGAAAGTTACAATTTCGAGGCGAAGGTTTTCACCGAAGAAGATGGCATCCTCAGAGACGAGCTTAATACTTGGACGAAAAGAAAAGACGAAGAACGCTATGGAAAACTTTATCGACTGCATCCTCGACGACAAAGAGCCCATTGCCACAGGAGAACAGGGCTTGGAATGCATGCGAATTCTCGACGCGATTTATCTTTCAGCCAAAAAAGGCAAAGAAATAATCCTGCAGTGAAACCGGAAACATTATTTTGTCTTACTTTTTCTTATTGAGTTAAGCTTCTCGTTGACGATGCGACTTGCTAGAGACGGATCTGCCTTTCCATGTGTTGCCTTCATCAATTGCCCGATTAGGAAATGCACCGCCTTCTCGTCCACAAGTGCGTCTTGAATGGCTTTCGGGTTCTCGTCAAAGATTTTGTTAACTAATTTTTTTAGGTAGTCGAGGTCTGAAATTTTGAACATCCTTTCTTCTTCAACGATCTCGTTGGGAGCCTTGCCTGTCACGATGACCTTTGGAAGAAGCGTTTTAGCGAATTTTCCACTTATTACGCCTTTATCTATCAGTTCTATCATTTCGACGAGCTTAGCAGGCGTAACCTTCGACTCCTGCAGTTCAAGGTCGTTCTCGTAAAGGTACCTGAGAAGGTCGCTCATCATCCAGTTGCTGACTTCCTTGGGCTTGTTGTATAGTCGCACGCTTTCCTCAAAAAAGTCAGTGAAAGCCTTGGAGCCAACTAAAACTTCCGCGTCATACCTCGGCAAACCGTAAGCAGCGACGAACCGTTTCATCCTGTCGTCTGGCAGTTCAGGCATTCCCGCCTTGATTTTTTCGATGTAATCCGTAGTTAATTCGATCGGCGTAAGGTCGGGTTCAGGGAAGTACCGATACTCCTGTTCCTCCTCTTTAGAGCGAAGCGAAACCGTAATCCGTCTGGTTTCGTCCCAGTGCCGAGTTTCCCTTTTCACGACTCCTCCCCTTTCCACCAAGCCTTTTTGCCTCGTAATCTCGAAGCCGAGGGCACGTTCAACCTCCTTAAACGACGATATGTTTTTAACCTCGACCCTTGTGCCTCCAGCAAAAGAAATGTTTGCGTCGCACCGCATTGCGCCCTCCAAGCTGCCATCGAAGATGCCCAAGTGTTCGAGAACGGACCTGAGCTTCTGAAGAAAAATTCGGGCTTCTCTCGGCGAATCCATGTCAGGGTCAGTAACCGTCTCCAAAAGCGTTATCCCAGAACGGTTATAATCAACCAACGTGTACAGCGACTGGTCAATAGGACCGCTGTGTACCAGCCTTCCTGGGTCCTCTTCCAGATGAACGCGGCTGATATTGATTTTCTTCCGTTTTTTCTGGTCTTCAATGTACAGGTGCCCTCCGACAGCAAGGGGAACTCCGCCTGCCCGGTCATACTGCGTAATCTGGAAGTTCTTGGGCAAGTCTGGATAGTAATAATTTTTTCGGAAAAAGAACATCCGTTTAGAAACCTTGCAGTCAAGCGCCAAGGCAGCCATAACCGCGTACTCGACTGCTTTCGCGTTGAGGACGGGAAGCGAGCCGGGAAGCCCTAAACAGACGGGGCAGACCATCGAGTTTGGTTCTTTGCCCCTGTAGTCGGATGAGCAGCTGCAGAAAAGTTTAGACTTTAGGCTGGTTAACTGGGTGTGAACCTCAAGCCCGATTCTAACCGCGCCTTCTGTCTTTGTCATGCCACAAACCGTTACGAGCAGAATAGACAAATATCATTGCATGATGCTGTAAAAATCTTTTCCCTCAAAAAATTTTCCGTAACAAAATGGATGTCACAATAAAGTTTTAGGACTCTGAGAAGTTAAGTGCATAAGCTCAGCCTAACAAGAAAAAATGCGGTGCCTTTTCTAAATTACGGAGCTTAACATGGGTCCTTTCTGGTCAGCTTCCTGTTTCTTCCAGTTTCTCTATCGTAGCTTTGTAGACAGCCATCACCATCAAATCGTAGATTACGGTTCCGCAGGCTTTCTTGTCTCCGGCTCTTATTGCCTTCAGGTTTGCTTCAACGTGGTCTGCGACAGCGTTCGCTCCCACCACGAGGTACTTCGTGTTAATGTTGTCTTTGCCCACCAATCCACGCGCGACCCGTGCAACTCCAGTTCCACCATGCTGGGCAAAAGGCACGTAATCACCTGTCTCAAGGTACAGCTCTTCTTTGAACTTCCTCAAGCCTAACCATGTCAGGTTCATGCGTCTCGCCAATTTTTGCAGAATGAGCCATACCTATTGGATACGCGATTCCTTCGGCTCCCGTGTACTTCACGAAAGAAACGACTTGGTCAGCGAACGACTCTAAAGCCTTTCCTCTTAACTCCACGTATTCGAGTTCTTTGCCACTTGACGCGGTTGCTCCGAACTCTGCCTCAATGACGATGTCTTCGTTTCCGAGCTCCCTCTTTATGGCGTCGCTTATTTCTCGGGTCACCACAAAGTCTAGGACGGGCGGAAGCTTTTCCGTGTCGATCATGCCCCACGCTGGGCTGACCGCCGCGACCACGTTAATAAAGTCCCTTTTGAATCCTGAGTACTCTGAGCTGGAAAGGTAATTTACGTAGGCTCTGACGGTTTTTTCGTCAAGTTTCACCTTCCCAAAGACGGGCTCCATGAAGTTAACAGCATCCCTTATTCGGGCTTCAGCGAGCTCGGTTCGCACACACTTCTTGGTGGGCTGGCTCGAGAACGAGGTTTCGTCAAATTTTGGCACATTGAAATGGTCCAGCGACACGGCTACATACTTGGCGCCATACTGGTTCACGATGTGTTCTAAGACTTCGACCTGCGTTTCCGCACCGTCTGACGCGGGGTAAGGTTTCGGTTGCCTAGAGATGCCTTCGGGCAGTTTGAAATGTGTTTCTTTGCCGCCTGAAAGGTTCATGGAATTGTAGCTTATCTGGATAATCATCGGCGATTGTTTGCCTTGCGCTGCAGCCATTACGAAGGCTCTTCCTTCAAGGTCAACAGGCGGATTGATGTTTGAAGCTAGAAATGTTATCCTTTCTGTTTCTGGTTTAAGGGTTCCATCTTTCTCGAACGGGCAGAAGGTTCTAAAACAAGCTTTTAATTGTCGTCCAGTAAGGAGACTCGGCATTTTCGTCACGACCCTCAATTAAATGGGAAAGGTTATTTTTAAATCCTATGGTTTCTGAATCCATAAACAGTTTTGGTCCAGATTTCTTTTATGAGTTGGAAAAATATTAAAAAAATGTTAAATACCTTTGTAAAGATATCCGCCTTATTACAATGGAATTTTTATTTGGTGATTCGGGTTGAACAAGATAAAAGAAGTAAAAAAGGAAATATCCGAATTTCTTGAAGGCATAAAAATTGTTGACCAGCACGAACATCTAAGTTCTCCGTTCATGAAAGAACCAAATTTTGAGATGGACCTCCCGTATTTTCTGACTCACACATACTTGCAGGGAGACTTGCTGTCCGCTGGATTGCCAGGAAAATGCATCGAACCAGACAAGTACAAGTATTTAGAGAAACCGTGCGGGGAAGACCAATCTGAAGAACGATGGAAGGAGTTGAAGCCATATCTGGAAAGGGTGCGTAACACCATTTATTACAGGTATCTTCTAATCGCTCTCCGAGACCTTTACGGGCTTCAGGATGAAGAAGTAGACGAATCCAATTGGAGGGAACTATCGCAGCATATCCGAGAAAAGAGCCAAAATAACCTCAAATGGTCGTTAGAAATTCTTGAAAAAATGAAGGTTCATAAAGTCATTTTGGACATAAGCGGACCGTTACCAAACGATAAAATAATTAAAGATGAAAGACTCGTTCAAGTCGTTAGGATGGACGATATTATTCAAGGCAACCTTAACGTAGTCAAGGACTGTGCATCGCAGAATATTCACTCTCTGGACGATTACCTAAATGAACTTGATCATTCTTTCGAAGCAGCAACCAAAGCTGGTGTAGTAGGCGTTAAGTCTGGACTAGCTTATGAACGAAGCCTCTTCTATGATAATGTTGCTAAGGCTGATGCTGAAAGAATCTTCTCAAAAGGTCTGAATGAGGTTGGTCCGCAAGAAAGAAAGGTTTTTCAAGATTTCATGATGCATGCTGTCTGCGAGAAATGCTCTAAGCATAATCTTCCGTTTCAAATTCATACGGGAATCCAGGCTGGAAACCTCAACACACTAACCAACGCCCAGCCAACCCTTCTGACCAACCTTTTCCGAAAGTTTCCCGATGTACGATTTGACATTTTCCATGGCGGTTACCCGTATATGCAGGAAGCAGGAATAATGTCCAAGTATTTTCCTAACGTTTACATTGATGCATGCTGGCTAGCGCACATATCTCCCACAGCCTACAAAAGAGGATTAAATGAATGGCTTGAGATTGTTCCATACAATAAAATATTCGCATGGGGCGGCGACCATCAGTTAATAGAACACAGCTACGCTTCCTTAATTCTCGCTAAAGGTCTTGTTTCGTATGTTTTGGCAATAAAAGTTGCATCTGGGTACTTCGGTAAAAAAATGGCTTTTTCGGTTGCAGAGAAAATCATGGGGCAAAATTCAATCGAACTATATAATCTGTAATCCTAAAATTTTTTTAATCTAATTATAAAAACAGGTAAAACAGTCACAATTATTGAAATTGTTGATAATAATTAAACAGAACCCCAAAGGTGAGAGACGCGGGCTTCTGTGCTTCCTCCCTTTTTCGTTATAATCAACTTGCATTCAGTTGTAAGGATTTGAAGCAAATCGCCGTCCTTGCTGGTTTTAACGTTCGCGTCGATTACGGGTTCAGGCAAAACAGTTATCGATGTCGGGTTGGGGTTTTTCCACCTGATCTCGTAGCCTGACTGGTTCTTTGTGATCGTGAATCCCCCGAAAACTTCGTAAGAGGTCTGTTCAACGTCGGATTCTTTCTTTTTTCCGAACAATGGCATTTTGAATCACTTAGAAGACGAAAATAGGGCACATGAACTTAAGTTTATCGGAGTTCCCGTTCAAGACACAATAATATTTTTTGAATATAAAAGAATATTAGGCAATGTATGGTTGATCGGGCTTTTCGAAGTCTCTGACCAATTCCAAGATTGGGCTTTCGCCTTTCTCATGCATGTCTTGTGGCAGAACCTTCGTTAAAGGCGACTCTAAAGACATCGTGACAGTTGGATGATCTTTGCCGAAAACTTCCAAGCTGATGTTGTAGACCAGTCTTCTGACTTCGCCCTCGTCCAAGTAGCCTAAAGAATGAAGGTACTCATGCAACAAAAGCGAGAAAATGAAGGAGTTCATCTCAGCATCTGTCTTCGCAGACCTTGAAGCTACCTCCAGAATCTTTCTGTTCAGGACTATGCCATTTGTGCCGACTGAATGAAATGCGCCTATGCCGAGAGGCAAGTCGCTTAGATAAAGCAGTAGACCAGACCTGTTTCGACCTAGAACCTTCTTCACAGCTCTCTTTACAATAACGAAAAGGTCGCTGTAGCTTTTACTTTTTTCAAGGCTGGCTCGAAAATCTTCTCGGCTCATTATACTCATGTGAATACAGATGACCGAGTTATTTCAACCTTTCTGGAGATTGTGAAAGTCCGTGACCGAAAAATGCAAATTTCGGGAAAATAATTCATGCAGGATGACCGCACATGAAAATAGGATACGTTCAATTCAGACCATTATTTGGCAAGAAACAAAAGAACCTTAAGAGAATTCTTGGATTTTTGAACGAAGGAGCAGACAAAAATGCAGACTTACTTGTCCTCCCTGAACTGTGTAACACTGGTTACGTGTTTACGTCCCAAGCGGAAGTGCGGGCTTTGTCTGAGGAGGTTCCTGAGGGGGAAACTACGCAAGCCCTTGTTTCATTTGCTGGGGAACGCAACCTTTGTGTTGTTGTTGGATTATGCGAAAAAAAGGAAAACAAATACTTTAATTCATCTATACTTGCTGGACCAGATGGGTTCATCTCCGTCTATAGGAAGCCACACCTTTTCGACAAGGAAAAGCTTTGGTTTACAAGCGGAGACGGACCAATTTCCGTTTATGACACGCCTAAAGCGAGGATCGGAGTCATGATTTGCTTTGACTGGTTCTTTCCCGAGGTTTTACGTATATTAGCTTTGAAAGGCGCCCAGATTGTTTGTCACCCATCAAACCTTGTTTTGCCTTTCTGTCAACGAACTCTTTTGGGGGTTGCTGTTCAGAACAGGGTTTTCGTCATAACCGCGAATAGAGTTGGAACTGAACATGGTGTAAGGTTTACGGGAATGAGTCAGATAGTAAGCCCAGACATGAAAACTCTTGCAGTAAGACTCAAAGAACCGTGAAGAGGTGCGGATTGTCGAGGTTGACCCGAAGGAGGCAGACTCTAAAAAAATCTCAGAGCGAAACGACCTTTGGGCTGACCGAAGGGTGGACCTTTACAGACCTTTACTTGACGGTCGGGAACGAAAAGTTAAATAGGATCGGTTTCTCACGTTCGTTAACTTACTACCTTGGCGTAGAAGTATTAAATAATACCAAAAAATGGAACTTAAAAACAAACAATTTACTCGATCATAATGGTGAAATAAGTTATGGGACGTTACAAGCAGATCGAAGACATCGTTAAACTGATGAGCAAGCCACTCAGGATAAGGAACACCAGCATTATCGCTCACGTGGACCATGGTAAAACCACGCTTTCAGACAGCCTCCTGGCAGCAGCGGGCATAATAAGCGAACAGAGTGCTGGGCAAAAGCTGTTCCTCGACTCTTGGGAGCTTGAACAAAAAAGACAGATGACGGTTTTCGCTTCGAACATCAGCTTAACCCACAACTTCAAGAACGAGGATTACCTCATTAACTTGATCGACACCCCCGGACACATAGACTTCAGCGGGGCAGTCACGAGAAGCCTTCGAGCTGCGGACGGTGCGCTTGTTGTTGTCGACGCCGTTGAGGGTCCCATGACTCAGACTGAAACTGTTTTGATGCAGGCGTTACGAGAAAGGGTTAAGCCGCTACTGTTCGTAAACAAGGTTGACAGGCTCATAAAAGAAATCAAGCTAACACCCGAAGACATGCAGAACAGGTTCGCAAAAATCATTGTCAGAGTAAACACCCTGATCGAAAGGTATGCACCGCCAGAACACAAGAAAGACTGGCAGGTCAAGATTGAAGACGGACGGGTCGCTTTCGGATCAGCCCTTCACAAATGGGGGTTCAATTTACCCTACATGAAGGCGAAGGGTCTGACCTTCAAGGAAGTCATAGACGCATACTCCGGAGAACCCGAGGACGTAGGAAAGAAGGTTGACGCCTTAAGCAAGAAAGTGCCATTGTGGGAACCAGTATTGGACATGTTCTGCGAGCACCTGCCCAATCCGCTGGAGGCGCAGCCATTCAGGCAGAGCCAGATTTGGCCGGGTGATTTGAAAAGTCCAGTAGCTGCAGCTATGGCAAAGGTTGACCCTAATGGTCCGCTTCTTATGTGCATAACCACGATTGAGGTTGATCCCCACAGCGGAGTAGTTGCCATCGGGCGAATTTTCAGCGGTTCAGTCGAAAAAGGGAAGACTGTTCGACTAATTTCAAGTCGACAGTCAGGCACAATTCAGCAGGTCTACATGACCATGGCTACTGACCGAGTCATCGTGGACAAGATTCCAGCTGGGAACATTGCAGCTATTTCTGGATTACCGTCAATCCATGTTGGAGAAACAGTCGCAGAAGAAGGCTTTGAAACGCAACCTTTTGAGGCGTTAAAGTATGTTTCTGACCCAGTTGTCACTGTCGCTGTGGAACCTGAGGACGTTACGGACCTGCCGCTTTTCGACAAGGTTATGCATAAGCTAACGCTTGAAGACCCAAACCTGCACTTCGTGATAAACAAGGAAAGCGGAGAATACCTGCTAAGTGGCATGGGTGAGCTGCATCTTGAGATTACGGCTTACCGTATGCAGGAAGCGGGATTGAAGGCTCGACTAAGTAAGCCCATTGTCATTTACCGTGAAACAATCAGCCAAAATTACAATGGTTCCTCAGTGATGGGCAAAAGCCCAAACAAACATAACAAGCTGTGGATAACTGTTGAGAAGCTTTCAGACAAGGTCACCGAAGCGTTAAGAGAAGGCAAAATTTCAGAGATGCAAAAACGTGACGAAAGACAGACAATGCTTCGAGCCTTTGGCTGGGTAACAGACGACGCTCGCAACGTCATCTCAATAGAGGGCATAAATGTCCTTGTTAACAGGATAAAGGGAAAACAGTACGTCGAGGAAGTCCTTGACCACGTAAAGTCGGGCTTCCGAGAAGCTGTTCATGAATCGGTCTTAGCAAAGGAGCCAGCTTTCGGTTTAAAAGTGAACTTGGAGGATATTTCTGTTCACGAAGACCCAGTTCATAGAGGTCCTGCACAGATATTGCCCATGACTTGGCGTCCAATATGGGGATGTTTCCTTATGTGCAATCCGCGGCTTCTGGAACCAATTTTGAGCTTTGAATGCAAGGTTCCGAATGATTTCGTAAGTCCAGTCATAACAATAGTTCAGAAACGGCGTGGCAAGCTCCTAGACATGATTCACGAAGAAGACATGATGATCATCAAAGCCGAAATTCCAGTAGCCGAATCCTTCGGAATATCGGATGAACTACGATCCTCAACCCAAGGCAGAGCTTTCTGGGCAACACAGTTCAGCCGATGGGCGCCTGTTCCAGACTCCATGCAGATGGAAATAATAAGTCAAATCCGAACTCGAAGAGGATTAAGCCCAACACCGCCGAGACCAATTGAGTTCTTGGAACAAGATTAGGAAATAAAGAAGCGATTCATGCTGACACCGAATAAAGAAAGAATTAGCAAGTTATCTGGACAGAAAGAGAAAACAAGCATTTACGTCAGAAAAGATTTGTAAGTCTTCATGCTTTCGGAAAGGATCAACCCCTGCAAGTCGACTTCCGGGTCCTTAAGAGTGAAAAGTCTCAAGTCTGGAGTGTGTTTAATGAGTTCGATCCTGTCAGGGTATTCTCTGCCTTTAAGGAGGAAAATAACTATTTTGTGGCCTGAGTCAGCTATTCGTTCAAGCGCAGGGACCGCTTCCTCAACGTTCTGCCACCCGCCGTCGGTGATGATGACAATAAAGCATGGTCCCATATTGGCTGAGACAATCTTTGAAACTTCAGGAGTCGGAAAAACGGTGAACTCGCCGAACTCCATCGCAAGCGAAAGTTCCTTCATTTCTTCAGACGTATCCCAGTCTGCAGACACGTATCCTGTTGAAAAGGCGACGGTGGCTGTTTGGCCCCCAGCCTTGCGGGCACTTAAATAGGCAATGAAAGCGGAAACCGCTGCCTCGTTTCGAACGTTGGTCATGCTGAGACTAACGTCGAGAACCACGACTGCTGATGGGACATATCCGCTAGCTAGAGACTGGCCGTGGGGGGTTGGTTCTTCGACCCATTTAAGGGTTGTAACTTCCGGTATGAGGGGTCCTTCGTCCATGCTGGTTTCGATGTCTAGGTCCTCGATTTCGTCTTCGATGTACCATTCGTCAGGGTATCTCATAACCGCCCACACGGGACGGCGGCTTCGGCTTGCTGACAGGTACTGGATTAATGTTTGTTGGGCTCTTGACTTGTACCAGAATCTTTTCCACAGCATTTGGTCTAGGATTTCGGATTTTATTTTCGTATAGGGTCTTGAAATTGAAGTTGACAGGCGGGGTTCGCTTCCGAACGTGTCGATTGAGGGATTCTTGTCGGAGATCGGAACTTCGCGTTGAATGGTCTCTCCATAATGATGTTTGTCTACAAAGGCTTCTTCCTTTTTCTTGTCTTCCTTTCCTTCTTTACTGACATGTGTTTTCAGTTTCTCCTCGATTAACTCCTTGACTTTATTTATTTCTTCATCTGAAAGACGCGGCTTCATCCATTGTTTATAGAACGATTTTGCTGCTGCCTCGTCTGAAATTGACCCGTAAGTTTCCGTGAACCTGTCTATCGAGGAGTGAAGAAAGTCTTCACGCACAAGAAGCGGGTTTCCCTCAACAAACTTCTTTACGTTTTTTCCGGAGAAAAGTTTCGAGTTTCTCGCCATTAACCTACCAAGAATGTGGGCAATCATCTGAACCTTAGCATGCCATGTTCTTTCAAGCGAGTCTGATGATTAAGATTTCCTTTGCGACTTCTGCGATTTCCCTGTTTTCTGATTTAACTGTGGGGTTTACCCAAATGTAAATTTCATCCATGATCAGTTCAACGAGGGATTGTTGTCTTTTGCCGATTACACGAGCGAAATAGGGAAGTTCTCCGAATCTTCTGGGCAAATAGTTGATGTCGACTTGCACATTCGAGAAAATGTGAGTGGCTAAATAGGAAAGGTCCCAATCCTGAATAATCTCGTAGGCTGCTTGTTCTAGACTGTAAGCCGTCTTAATGTCGTACGGGCAATGATGAACGTGTGACAGCTCATGGCGGAAAAACCAAAGCAAATACTCGTTGGGATCAGCTCCTTGCGGAACAATGTCGGGTTTAAGGTAAACCGCTCCGTTCACCGCAGAGAACTTCGTTTCTTTTTCGTTCTTTTCTTTAAGCGTGAGCCTCACAGGTGGGCAATACATCTCGATCCACGCCTGGTTGAACAGGCTCATTATGTCGATTTCTTTTTCCTTCATTTAGAACGGGACACCTTGGTAAGATGGACGTCTCCAACCCATCTGCGTAGAAAGTGTATCATCCCGTTTCAATCGCCCCTCGTTGACCCACTGGTCTTCAAGGCGAATCAGCTCCTCAGAAAACGCAACATCCTCTATGGCGGCTTCTCTTGCCAGCCCATAGACCGAACGGTTAAAGTCCTTCAACAATTCGTTTAAAAGTGGCCACTGTTTCCTCGCGTTCCTGTCAGCCATCTTGATTCTTTCCCTTTCAAGAATCTCAACCATGTCGTTGAGGATGTTTCTAGTTCGTACAAGGGTCAACCTGTGAGGAAACACCAGCAAAGCCATGCGAAGTACGTCCTCAAGCTCACATTTTCCGTTCAGCCATTGGGTAGCCTTGATGAGGTGGGTTAAAGCTACCGTAGCCCGTTCGCTAAGTGGCTCCTTAATCGTGCCGCATATGTCGCGGATGAAGTGACAGCCTTCGCAAAGAGCGGGCGGCTTAATTTCAGACTCCTCCTTGTCGCGAACGCACGCTTGAAAATCTCTGACCAGAAGGTTGATGTAGCCAATCAGACTTGGGTCGAGCTCCACGGCGGTGACTTCTTTTCTGACCGCCTCGAGTTCGTTGAATGAAAAAACTTGAGGCATCGAATTGATGAGGTCCCAATCATATTTTTCCAGAAGCTCCTGAAGCTGAAATTTTTCGCTCAGGGTTAATGACCGGAGGAAAAGGCATATGTCGAACCGATCGTAAAAAGGCGGCGGATGAATAAACGAAGTGGCATCCATGGGATTCTCGTTTGCCACTAAGGCGTAGTCCGCAACCTTTGCCCTTTTTCCGTAAGCCCAGACCTCGCCGAACTGCATCAGGTGATGGATGTTGGCTGTTGTGTAAGGATTAAGTCTGTTAACCTCGTCTAAGGCTTTTCCCCTACTTTGTGTGAAGGCTGCCCAGAGGACCTTTTCGACCCCTTCTTTTTCAAGTGAAGGGATGTGCAGCCGTCCCACAACTTCGCCTCTTTTAACTTCTGAAGCTCCCGAGACAACGACTAGGTCATCTCCGCACATGCCTTTAAGCAATAGAAGCATTAGGGTGGATTTTCCGACTCCTCTGCCTGCGCGGATGAGGGTTGTTGAACGGGGATGAATCTGGTTCAGAATCATCATTCGGATTGCTTCTTCATTGCCTACGAACCTTAAATTAATCTCTTTTTCGAGCTGTTTAATCGTGTTTTGGAGGCTCAAATTTTGTCACCTACAACATTATTCTGAACTGGGGGAAGAGAAGGCTGATGAGGATGGCTAAAACGAATAGAAAACTTATTCCAAGAGCGAACATCAATATCTTAAATGAAGTTATGTGTTTGCGTAGTCGAAGGTTTTCTTCCTCAAGCCCTTTAAGACGGTCTCTGATCAATCCAGCGACCTTGCGTTCCACGGTCACGTTTTCTTCCATGTTTTTTCCAAGGTAAAGAGAATCAAGAATGTCGGATGAACCGCTCCGAACAGGTTCCTCGTGAATGTTGTCCCAAGTAATTTTAAAACCTCTACCGCCTGTTGAATCTTCTATGTTCACTGGATTCTTTTCAGCCTGCTTTTCCAGAAACTTGCGGTATTTCTTGTTTTCCATAACGCTCAAGTTTTAAATGATAATGTAGAGCATTTTAACCTTTCCCAATTTCCCGAACTCTGAGATAATGGGGGTCAAAAAGAATTTTTCTAGTTAATTTTCTCATCTATCAATTCGAGTATGCGTTCTTGGACGAGAGCCCAAACTCCGTCTGGCAAGGCTTTGATGACTATTATTTCCCATCCGTCGCTGAGCAGTATCTCCAGCAGTCCCATGGCTTCGCCCACTCAAGTTCGTTTAGGTTAACGATGCCAATGTTGTCCATTTTTTCACTACCCGAAAGAACAGACTATTACGGTGACTTCACAAAGTCATAGGCTTGTTTCAGTGCTTGTCTCTCTGGTCTTCCATCAACGTCACACGGCTGATTTCCCCGTTTTCCATTTTTTAGTGACACAATGGTTTGTTCCAGTTCCTTTTTGCCTTCGTCGGAGATTCCTGCACTGCATATGACTATTAGGCACATGACTTTTGGTTGGGTCAAGCTAATTTTCAATTTCAACTCGAATAGAGAATGAAGCTCACTTGCTATGAATATGACACTGCGATTATACAAAGTGTTCAAAAAAACAGGTTGAAAGTGAAAATGTAAACTTCTATTCAGTTAGCTCAGCTAGCTAAGCAAGCAAGCATGGCAAAATCAACCTGTAAAAACGTTAGTTATCGAAGGCGAAGGGGATGGGTGGTTGCGCGAAACGAGGGAAAACTGCTGGTCATAACCTTCAGCAACAAAGAGACCTCGCTTGATATAGTGAAACTGGAGTCGAGGAATTCGCAAAAAAACAACAAGATAATCAGTCAAAAAAATTTATCCCAAAGAAACGATGAACAATCTTTTCGCAATGTTTGAAATGTCCATGTTTTGCATAAAACGGTTTTTTTTATATAAGATTTTACTGTCATCTTATGTTGAATCCTGATGATTTGAGGTTCCTAAGTAACGGTGTTGCTATTAGAGCCGTGATCACTGCTTGGAGTAATCTTACCGCAAAATAGAACAAAGGCGCAACGATGAAGGATAGGCGGAGAGCATCTATGTTCATTAGGAAAAGTCCTTCGTAAACTGGCGGAAGCCCAAATATTAAGCTGCCTAAGGCGCCATCAGCCTCGTTGCCGACATACGCCAATATGAAAAATAACATCATGTCTCCGAAGAAGGCTCGCTTAGAAAGGGACAGCTTTTTTGTTAAGTTTTCAAACATGCTGCCTAAGATACCGAGAAACAGCCCGACAACGTAGCCTCCGCCGATGACTGTGCTTATGCACGACAACAAGAATATTATGGTACTCCAAACTTTCCGTTCTTTCGGTCTCACCCGGAGAAGGATGCTGCAGACTAGTATGCCGATGCCTAACGAAAGCCATCCGTAGCCGATGGATGAAACTATGGGCAGCATTTCCTTAGAAACCAAACTCATTTTAAACGTCATCCCCAGAATGTCGAACTGGTACTTCGGATTTCCGCTTGTCGCAACTGTCCAAGCGTTGACCAGAATAGAGACTGCTGAAGCAACAATGAGGACGAAAGAAACGTTAATTGTTTGTTTCTTTGCTTGCAAATTGGAGATTGGTTCAATATTTGTTTTATTTTTTGTTGCCTTTTTTAGAAGTATGGCTGAGGGAGGAATTAGGAGCAATGCGCCGATTTTGTCCCACATGACGAAAAATCCGACATAAGAATATTCGGTCCACGGCTGAGTTGCTGGAAGAATCCAAAAAGCCAAGATTACGGCAGCAAGCGTCACAAATGCTGGTTTCCATTTTCCTCTGTAGATTAAGCCAACCGTGAAGGCGTTTATTATGGGAGATGGCAGGAAAATTGCGCTTGTCAGGCTTGGGATTCCTGGGGGCAGCAGCCAAGCTAATAGTGCTCCCATGAAGGCTGTTATTGCGCCTATGTATGGTCCCAAGATCAGTCCGAAGACGGATGCCATGAAGGCTTCTATTTGGATGGAGGTGTTCACTGCTCCTGTGGCAATTTTGATTCCTGGCATGAAGGACATGACGTAGTAAAGAGCGGAGAAAATGGCGATCAACGCTATTTTTCTGGTTGTTAGATGAACCGAGTGTAGCACTTTGAAATCCAATGTAATCTATTACACAACGTTAAAAAAGTCTTTACTGTTACAGAACTGTTCTCGCCGACCATAAACGATAATTCCGTCACCACAATTAACTTAGCTAAGGTGGCAGAACATCATGGGTGAACGGCTTTATCCTTACGTGATTTTTCTTCCAAAAGGAAAGAAGGAGAAGGTTTTTGGGGCAATTTTCGAGTCCGATGTTCCTGTTGACGTTCTGAAGTTTGCGTTGAGGCAGGGCGTTTCTGAAAAAATATTTCAGAAAGAGTTGATTGCGACGCTTGGTTACTCCAACAAAACCGTCATAGAGCATCTGAAATCGTTGACGGACCTTAGAATACTGGATGACCACATGGAGAAAAACGAGGCATCGGGAAGGACGGTTTGGGTAAAATACTACACCTTAACTGACCTCGGAAGATGGTTTGCGCTATTATTAGTCGAAGAAGAAAAATTGTCTGATCAAGAAAAGATTAACATATTATGCACCGCTTTTCGGTTCTACACGAGGTGGGTGAGAGAACTTTCAGAGAAACTTGGAATGCGAAAAGAGGGAGCTTCACGAAATCTTCAGGGAAGAAATGAAGTAACCAACTCGCGTGGACACAAGGGTTATTACGTACATTTCAGCGAACGCCGCTAACAGCAGCAGCACGGTACAGATTGCCATGATTTTGGCTGCCGTAGACAGCTCGTTCCGAAGTCCCCTGCCTCTGAATTTGGCGGTGGCGTAGATGAGCCAGAAGCTTTCGGAAATGGCTAAGCTGTACGACAGGTACTCCAGCCAAGCGTGCGGGTAAATGAACAATGTTATGAACAGTCCTAAAGGATCAACCCCAGTAGTAACGCCTAAAGCGGCAAGGACCCTTCCTGTTGAGTAAAGAACGATGGAGCCGTAATACGGTCCCAGGACTGGCGCGAACATCATTACGCAGTACATTAGGTTGTTTCCGTAGATGAACTGGAGTCCGACGGCGCTCAGCAGTTCGTCTATCTTGTCGAACTGTCCCACTATGTCTTGAGCCTCCGAAGCCCCAATGTTGGACATGGCTCCCGACGCGGTTATGGCTAAACAGAGAACAAATGCCATCAGCAACACTAGGATGCGGGTCTTAAATGTGGCAATCTTCGACCCTCTGCGGAGTTCCATGACTGGTCCGCGGGGTCTCTCGTATGGCAGCTGCACAGCTAAAGTAGCCCCGCAGTTTGGGCAGAATTGGGCTATCGCATCCTCAGGCAGCCGCATTCCACATTTTATGCAGTATCGCATACAGCCTTCAATGAACGAGTGTTGGGCTTGCTGAGAAACCTATCGTAACGTTTTGAACCGAAAAAACTTAGTTTTCCAGGGCTGACCAGAGGTGGTCGCTTATTGGTCTCACGAGGTTTTCTGTGTTTCCGTCGTCGTGGACGAGAACGCGGTTCGACGGGTCTTTTGTGAACTCGCCGATTACTGCGGCTTTGATGCCGTTGTTTGCTAGCTTTCGGATTATTCCTTCCGCGGATTTCGGGTCTGCTGAGATGAGGAGGGCTCCTGAACTGATGAGCTGCAGAGGATCAATTTTGAAGAAGCTGCATATCTCTTTGGTCTCAGGAGAAACATAGATTTGGTTTTTGAATATTTTTACACCTAGACTAGCTGCGTCAGCCATCTCGTGGATTCCGCCAGCTACTCCGCCTTCGGTTGGGTCGTGCATGGCTGTGACTCCGCCGAAATTGTAGGCTAAAACTGCCTCTTTGACTACGCTGATTTGGTCGTAGAAGTCCTTAGCTGAGTTTAGGAGAGAGACGTCCATTTGTTTTTTGAGCGTCCTGTATTTTTCTGTGGCGAGGACAGACTGTTCCTTCTATGCCCGTTCCTTTTGTAAGGATCAGTTTGTCTCCAGATTTTGAACCGCCTGAAGTTACGTATTTTCCTGGTTCAGCTACTGCCATGGCGCAGCCAACGACCACTGGTCTGTTTAGTTCTGGCGTGACTTCTGAGTGTCCGCCTATGATGGCTATTCCGAGACTTTTTTGCTGCTGAATCGATTTGCCGGCAGATCTTTTCAACTGTCTTTTCAGACGATTTTTCGGGCATTAGAAGGCACGATGTGAAGAATGCGGGTTGAACGCCGAAGGTTGCGACATCGTTGGCGTTTACATTTACTGCGAGCCAGCCTATTTTTTGTTCAGCGCCTGTTATGGGGTCCATGGAGGAAATGAGAACCTTGTCGCCTACTTTTACTAATGCGCCATCTACTCCTAGAGCTGGTCCTAAGATTACATCTGAATTTTTTGCGCCGAGATACCGAAATACGGCTTTTTTTAGGGTTTCAGGCGGAATCTTGCCCTTTTGAAGTTTCATTTTTTTGTGGCTCCTCGCCATTGCTGTGACTTAATGTTTTGTTGGACACATTGAAATGGGAAGTCTCAGCTTATTTATGTCTTCTTGAAAAGCTCACAGAAAAAATAGGGGCTCTGTTTTGTTCATCATCAGGTTTTGCTGTTTGAACGACCAACGCTATTTTCTGAAGGCTATCTGTTTTGTGTGGCATTAGAATTTTCCGTTTGCATAATAATAACCGTCGTCTGTGAAGACCTGTTCTATTTTGCGGCGCACCTGTTCTGTTGTTTTGGGGCGCAACCCCCGTCTTTTCGGTGAAGTGCGAAGTTTTTCCTTTCTGTGAAACAAACCGTAGTCTACTTGAATTTATTCGTTTTTAATGCGTGACCTTTATCATTTTATAATTTTAGTTTTTTATACATGACCTGTGACATGCTCATTGATGGGTTTTGTTATAATATAATAAGGGTAGCGCAAGCAGGATTACGTTTCGTCCCTGCGCCGTAAGCGAGTATTTGACCCTCAGTGGTGGTCCTTCGTCTATTGTTCTTTTGATATAGCCTGCTTTCTTGTAGGCTTTTTAGTTTGTCAGAAAGCGTGCGCGAGTTTACGTTGAGAACTTTTTTTAGGTTGCTAAAACCCGCCGTGTTCTGAGGAATAGTATGAAAAGTATTTGAAGGTTCCACTTCTCCGAAAGCATGCTGAAGCTTTCCTCAAGCTCATGCACGGCTTCCTTCAGTTCGTCCCAGCTTATCTCATGGCTGGCAAATATTCGTTCAAGCGTTTCTTCTATACCATCAAGAGTACTTTTCATGCGATGCTCCACAAGCCGAACGATCTCGTCACTTAAAGTCAGCTCCGGACACATGAGACACACCTGACCAGTTTTCCATGAATTGCAGTATTGAATTATGAAGTTTAATTCTTAAACCTAATGTAAAAAACATACTTCCCGATTTAAGAAGAATTAGTAATCGAAAAGAAAAGTGTAAGCTCCGACTTTGTTTCTAGGATGTGGCTAAAATGCGGTCAACAATGGCTTCTGGTTTAAAGGGTTCCAAGTCATCATACGTTTGCCCGGTTCCAACGTAAAGTATTGGCTTCTTCGTCACGTACGTTATGGACACCGCTGCGCCGCCCTTCGCGTCAGCGTCAATCTTGGTCAAGACTGAACCGTCAATCCGCACCGACTTGTTGAACTCTTCAGCTTGAGAAACCGCGTCGTTCCCAGCCAAAGCATCCCCCACAAACAAGACCAAGTCCGGCTTAACAACGCGAATAATTTTCTCCATCTCGGCGAGAAGGTTCTTGTTGGTCTGCATCCTCCCCGCAGTGTCAATCAGGACCGCGTTCACGCCGTGAGCCTTAGCATACTGGACAGCGTCAAAGGCAACAGCGGCTGCGTCTGCTCCATACTGGTGTTTGATGAGGTGGATTCCCAAACGTTTCGCGTGGATTTCTAGCTGCTCAATGGCGCCTGCCCTGAAGGTGTCAGCGCCTGCCAGAACCACCGAGTACTTTTTTTTCTGAAGAAGCTGGGCAACCTTGGCGATTGTCGTCGTCTTTCCCGTGCCGTTTATGCCGACAAAGACTATGGCGCATGGCTCCTTCGACTTGCGTTTGTTTTCAAGGACCTGCAAAAGGTCAGCTTGTTGCTGTGGCTCAAGAGTCTCGCGTAAAACAGCCTGCAACGTTTCCTTCACAACGTTTTTCTTGTCACCAAGCCTGTTCACTTTCAGTCCAGTGAGCCTTTTCTCTATTTCTTCGCAGATGTGGTCAGCAACAACCATGGCGACATCGTTCTCGACGAGGTTTAACTTAAAATCCCACAGTATAGAACGAAGGCTTTCGGGTTTAAGCTCAGTCTCCGAAATCTTGTTAACCAGTCCACTGACGCTTTTCTTGAGCTTCTCGAACATTCTAGCTTCTCTCGCGCTTTCTAAGGTCAGCTGAGAGCTCCTGGAACCTGTCTTGGTCCTCCTGAATTCTGTTTAGAACCTGCGAAAGCTGCTGCTCCATGGACAGCCTAGCCTTCTCAAGGTCGGACAGACGGTTTTCCACGCCTTGCTTTGCTTCCTTCAACGTCTTTTCGATAGACTACGCCTGCACCGACGCCATAAACCACGTTGTCGACTGCGCCCAGCTTTGCTTTAACGTAAGATCCGCCGCCTATTGGGACAAAAAGGGGAGCGTTAGTCTTTTCCTTTTCTAATCCCTCTAGAGTATTCTTGGAAAGACTTAATTCAGCCCAAGCGGCGTTCAGGAAGTTTATTCTTGACTGCAATGATTCAGTCTGTGCTTTCTAAGAGTCTTAGTTCAACAGCGAGCTTCCTCATTTCTTCGTCTGAAGACAGCGGTTCGGCGTCTTTCGCCTGTTCTCTGATACTCATTCTTATGTTGGCTCCTCGGAACTGACTTCCTCGACCTTTTCGACCTTGATGTAGAAGCGTTTAACCCTGTGTTTGCTTCCCAAGGTTTTGTAGACTTCTTCAACAGCGTCCTCAGGCTTCATGGCTCTGAGCTCTTTGCTGAAGTTGGTTCTAAAGTTTGGCTTCGTAATTCTTCCAGACACTCTGAATGTCTTCACTTCACTCATCTTAATCAGCCACACCTAAAGCTTGACCAATCATGAAAAGCTCCGGTCCCGTGGTTCCAGAACCAGCAACCGCAACTTTGCTGTTTCCTATAAGCCCAGTGGCTATATAAGGTATACCGCAGTTAATCGTGCCAGCTTCAACTGGAACCTTGAGTACTTCCTCCAACAATGCTTCTTCCTCGGGCTTAATCAACGGATGAGTCATGACCCCTTTATTCGTCACAGTATTCAATGAACCAACGTAAGGCAACTCTGCGACCTGTCCCTGTACGACTTCGACCCCCAGCGTGTCTGAGACCATGTTCAACTCTTCTTTTCTCAACCGCGGATCAGCGATTGCGCCATGATCATTGGTTAATACGAGGTTTCCGTAAGCAGTTTTTTTCGTTTGGGCAATTGTTATGTTTATGTCTCCTAAAGTCTTCAGAGACTCAACTTCCTCATCCAAAACATACTTGGGAAGAATAAGCCCGTTCGAGTTAGCACAAATCAAGGGACCGAGTAGAACCGAACCGCCAATGTTTACCTTGGCAATCCTAATTTTGAACCAGTCTTCCAGCTTCTTCACCTTGATTTCAGGAATCTGGTTTGGCACAATCAAAAACTCCTCTGTAACACGCATAAAGATGCCTATGCATGGACTGCCGAAGGTGTCAAAAAGGTAAATGGGCAAGCTCAGTCTCCTGCAAGATGAACAGTCACGATGCCTTCAGAATCCTTCGTAACGCGAACCTTAATTTTTCTGGGCGGTTTCTGAATGCCCCTGGCCCAGATTTTCTCATTAACCTCATTCGTGATCTTTATTGAGTCATCGTCAATTTTCATGTGCTTCATGACGAAGCTTTTAAGAATCCTTATGGCTCTTGGGGAATGCCTTGTCCGCGGCGAAATCCACGCTTTGCTAAGCGGAACCGTGTAGATGCGTTCCTCAACTATATCCTCTTCTTCCTTTTCTTTTTTCTCTTTCTTCTTTAGAGATGGCTTCTCCTCTTTCAGCTTGCTCTTTTTCCTTAACGACCTCTTCAGTAACCTCTTCGGCTTTCTCTTCTTCAACAGCAACTTCAGTTGTTTTTTCGATGTTTTCTTCGTCAACAGTTTCTTCTTTCAATACAACTTCGCTTTCTTGAGCATTCAATGACATTCACCTCACGCTTTCAGTCTGGTTCGACGCCAGTGCCTTCTCCTTGGGTTAAACTTAACCTTCCCTTTGGTTTTTACCACAACCCATGATGGGACGGGTTTGCTTTCTTTTCCAGCCTTTATCAGTCTCCGCTTCTTCGCTGTAGGTTTGTATCTTGCCAAGTTCAAACTCTCCTGATTTTTATTTCCTTTCGGTCACTTTGGAGCTTCTGAAGGATTTCTTTGAGTTGTTCGTCGTCAATTGGTAGCCCAATTTTTCCCTGCTGAGCGATCTGAATCAACTGGAGCTCAAGCTGCGAGGCAAACTCAGGCTTAACCATCTTAAGGTTTGTGAGTCTCTGCCTGAGCTTCCTGAGTCAAAATCCTACGCATTAAAACCTGTTTCTGAGCCTCAAGCCTTTTTTCAGCGTCAGATTGCTGCTGGTCCTGAGCCAAATTTTTTTGAAGTTCCAAGGCTCTGCGTCTACGCAGCTCCTCAAGCTCATCATCTTCGCTCATAAACGGTCTCCGACTCAATACTTTTTCAGTTCAGGATTCGCTTTCTCCATTTCCTTTTTTATTTCGGTGGAAAGCAAGTCAAGCATCTTTCTACCTTCAGGAGTAACGACTCGTCCTTTTGCCTTCATTGTCGAAACAAGCCCTGCTTCCTCAAGCTGCTTCAGAGCATTCCGAACAATCGCTCCGCTGCCTTTCCTCGTATGTTCAGGTCTGGAACCGCGGTCTTTCCTACCGCCATAATCGGACTTGAGATGCTCCAACCCTATCGGTCCTTTCAAGTAAACTTTTCTTAGAAGCGAAGCGCTCCGGACAAACCACCAGTCTGGATTGTCAGGGACCCTTTGCACGTGTGCCCCGGTTTTCGTGAATGGCGCCCAGCTTGGAGGCTTAACGCTGTCCACGTTGTTCTTTAAGTGTTGGGCGAGCTTCGCAATCAGCGAAGAGGATGGAACATCGTAAGGTGTCGGCATTTCTTTCCTTTCCTGTTCTAATGTTCCTCTGAGTATTTTAAAGGCGTATTATAAATACCTTTTCGGTTTTTCTTCGGCAAATAAAGCGTGAAAGTGTGCCCGCGTATCTCCACTATTCTGGCGCCTGTTGCGTCCGAAATCTTGTGAGCTATGTCGCTTGTGCTGGTGTCCGAGAGGGCTGACTTGAGAATCTTGACCTTCACAACCTTTCTTCGGTTAAGGTTCTTTAAAATTTCGTTTATCGAAAGGTCTGTCGGACCCTTTTTTCCGATTATTACGACAGGCTTCTCGGAGCTTTGTTTGTTATGACTCATTTTGGCGGCAAATCGTTTGTTCATCTTGCTTCTTTCCTTTTATCGGAATTCTCATTTTTCCTCCACAACAGAGACAAGTTACTACGACGTGAGGTTCTTTTCGGGTTTGGATACGAACTCGAGAGTTAGTACCGGGTAAAATAAACTTTTTGCAGTGCTTACAGATTTGGGTACGGTATTCTGGGGGGAGATGAAGCCTCGTCCTCATGGAAATTTTTCTGGCTATGTCAACGTATCTTTGGGCAAGGTCGGGTCTATCGTGCATGTTCGCATGGGCTAGTTGAAAAAGAATCTTTACTCGGTCAAGTGCAATTTTTTTTGTTTCGTTGTCCATGTTCCGAAGCCTTTTGTGCAATAAATCAACGATTGTAATAAATCATCCCGATAATATAATAAACTACGAACAAAAAGCCTTCCCTTTTTCCTCCCTCTCATCAACAAAAGAAACGTTTTTGTGCAATTTAGTCCACCGAATACCTTTTTTATGATGTGAACCTCGTAACGAGACTTTTACGTGATTACTTTCTGCGATGTTTCAATAAAAATAATCCTATAATCGCGGCAGCAACGCCAGCAGCTCCTGCAATAACTATGTAGGTGAAAGGTAAGGCTTCACCTAAGGGAGTCAAAGTCACATCTGGCACTACACCGACAGTTTGAACACATGGTATCTCCACTCCCTCGAAATTGAGACCTTGATACGGAGGATTCAGTGGCCAATGGATCACTTCGACAACAACGTTCGTGTCAGACATGATTCTGTGCGTTCCTGCAGTCGTAATTAAGTGGTATGAGCCAGCTTCAATCGTGACTGGAGCATCATCCAAAGTGACCGCTGCCCGTTCATCAGCGAAGACATAAGCCTCGCAAGTGGAGTTTGTGGGGAGAAAAAACACTGTTTCCTCGTTCGGCTTTACTCCGATATATGCGATTCCTGAGCCATAGGCACGTCCCGGATAAATTGTTCTCAATAAACTGCCATTATGAACGTACGCCAGCGTGACCGGCTCGATGCTTTGCACCAGAATTGCATCCGCCTTCGGCATGACGCCTACTCCCTCTCCTCCCTTAACAGCAAATTCCATGAGTTTTTCCTTGGTCTGCAGGTTCCAAATTGTTACCGTAATGTCTTGCGCGGCGGAAACTCGGAATCCGTAGTCCTCTTCAGCGTCCCAGTCTGTTGTCGAGGCTGCGTAGAAGACTTTGCCCACGAACCCTCCCTCAGCAGAGGGCACGAAATAGTAACGTCGCGGATCGCCTCGGGCTTGTCTGCCCTTCGATTCAATCATGATGTTGCCTGTTGACTCAATCCTGTAGGACATAAAGGTTGATAACGAAAGGTCCTTGAACGAATTGATCTCAAGCGAGTAGTCTTCCCGGATACTATCTTCTCTGGTTACTGTGACATCCGCTTTTTCTAAAGCGAATATTCTGTAGGATTGCCACGAATTAGACCGTGCATTCCACGAAGCCATAAAAATGAATTCTTTTCCAACGTACGCGCCGTCTGTGCCAGCGTGAAAGGTGGTCGGCACTGGACCTAACGCGTCTGGACCTGGAACAGGTATTTCTTGGTAACTAAGAAGCATGACAGAAGCATATTTGTCTGTTACCACTTTGAATATGGACGCGTTAGGAAAAAACACAAAATGCTTCTGCATGGCATCCAAATTGACCTCGGAGACTAAGTCTGCCATTGTTTAAGCTGTAAACACGCACATGCGTATCGTTTTTTGTCGCAGTGATGGCAATCAAGACTCTTGTTCTTACTGTTAGAGCATCAAGCCCATACCCACGGGAAAGATTTGACGTGTCAACATCTACATATTGGTAGATTTTTGATGGAATGGCACCGTAGTAAGTGTACTCGTCGACGGATGCAACAGAGGGAATCTGGGGGACACAAAATGACGCCAATAAAGTCAAGAAAATTGTGGCAGTTGAGATTAGTTTAAAATTTTTCCCAGTCAACACTTTCAACCCCTTGAAACTTATATTATTAATTATCTTTCATATTATTTACCTTTTTTCAGACCTGGATTTCACGGAAAGAATGGTATACCTCAGAATTCTTAAAAATTTTTATATAAAATTCTACCGTGACATTTTTATGTACCGCTCTAATTCATTAGTTGGCGGGAAATGGTGCCATGAAAGACTTCACAATAATCAAAGACCCCGACGTTGCGAAGCTGTTCGCTGACCCGGTTCGAAGGGACATACTGCACAATCTAAGATTCAGAGAGATGACGGCATGTCAGCTGGCGAAGGCGCTTGATAAAAATGTCTCATCAATCTCATACCATCTTAATGCCTTAGAACAAGCTGGCTTGGTCGAACAGAACAGAACTGCTGTTAAGGGCAATCTGATTGAAAAATTTTATCAAGCAACAGCGAAGGATTTCATCATTTCCTATACTTTAAGTGAAGGACTTGTTCCCGGGTCTGAAGACATCGCCAAATGGTCAAAGGAGATTTGCCTTAGTGTAGTAAAGAGCCTAGAAGTTTTTGGTTACGCTGTCTCCAAGGAAAAAGAGGAAAGACTCCTCAAGCTCATAGAGAAGTATGCTAACTTGGAAAGCGTTACTTTTGAAGGATTGATCTCTGAACAGAAGATGCCCATTCAAGCAAGCCGTCCGTCTCAAAGGCTTCTGTTGCAACTTTTGATGAATATCCGTCTGCATGAAAGTCCTGAATTCACAAAATTGCTGAATAGGATCTTCATTGAGCTGAAGACAGAGAAAGACGGAGTTTAAGGAGGACATTTAGGGTGTCTTTGCTAAAGGAAATGTCAAAATACATCCTTAGAAACATTCACTGGTTTGCGTTGAGCACAGCCATAACGATTGTGACAACGTTCATCAACATTTACATCCCGACATTGTCTGGGCAAGCTGTTAAAGACATTCTGAGTATTGGCGATTTTGAGATGCTCAAGGGACTTGTGATTCAGATACTGGTCCTAACAGGTGGTTTATGCCTATTTTCGCTTATCCGCTCCAGTGCTTATGGCTATTTTACTCAAAAAGTTGTTTTTGACGTTCGTAATGACGTTTTTAGGTCAATTCAGAGACAGTCGTTCGGCTTCTTCGACAAGATGAAGACTGGTCAGCTCATGTCCAGAGCAACAACAGACGTTGAGAGGATAAGGGGTTTTGTGGGATTTCAGACTTCGAATGCTTATCGACTCCCTTTTTCTGCTCGGAGCCGTCATAACGTCAATGGTTATCATAAATATGGATCTTTCATTATTAGCATTCTCCACTGTTCCCGTTCTTTTTTTCGTCAACATTTGGTTTGGGAAAAAGATTAGACCAGTTATGCACACTGCGAGAGAACATTTTGGCGTGTTGACTTCTGTTCTTTGGGAAAACATGACGGGAATCAGGGTGGTGCGTTCTTTCGCGAGAGAGGATTATGAAAAACAGAAGTTCCGAAAGCCGAACACCGACTACTTCAGCATGATGCTGCAGTCTGTAAAACTCCAAGCGATTTTTCAACCTCTACAGGGACTATTTTTTGGGTTAGTTACAGTCGTGATTTTCTGGTTAGGTGGGATTCAGATAATTGGAAATCGCTTTACGATTGACCAATTGTTCGTTTTCAGTATTTACATTTCAATGTTGATTAGGCCAATCGGGATGTTGGGGATGATAATTTCTAGCTACCAAACCATGGCAGCAGCAGCTGAGAGAGTGTTCGAAATAATTGACGCCGTTCCCGAAGTCCGTGATAAACCTGACGCAATAACTTTACCTGCAATCAAAGGTCAAGTAGTTTTTGAGGACGTTTCGTTTGGTTATGACAAAGACAAACCTATTCTGAAAAACATAGTCATCGAGGCAAAACCCGGAGAAACAATAGCGCTCTTAGGACCCACTGGGTCAGGCAAGAGCACCATCATCAGATTGCTTCCAAGATTTTACGACGTGACTTCAGGCAGGATACTTGTCGACGGATTCGATGTTAGAGACGTTAAAGCTGAAAGCCTTAGAAAACAAATGGGCATAGTATCTCAGGAAACTTTCCTGTTCAACATGACTGTTAAGCAAAACATTGCTTATGGTATGCCGAATGCCACGATGGAAGACATCGAAGTGGTCGCCAAGATAGTAAAGCCCACGAATTCATAACTCAGCTTCCAAACGGATACGACACAATAATCGGAGAAAGAGGTGTAACCTTGTCAGGCGGGCAACAACAAAGGGTCGCCATAGCTCGGGCGTTGCTTATGAATCCGCGGATACTGATTTTGGACGATTCAACCTCGAGCGTTGATGTGGACACTGAGTTCGAGATTCAGCAGGCGTTAAGCGCTTTGTTAAAGAACCGAACGACCTTCGTTGTCACGCAGCGGTTGTCCACGATCAGAAACGCGGACAAAATCGTTGTGTTGGATGATGGGAAAATCGTTGAAGAAGGAGACCACACGTCGCTCATAGCTAAGAAGGGAGCCTATTACAGAATTTACGAAACATTGTATGAGGCACAGAAAGAAGCGCTTGAACCAAAAACAACGCGGTCAAACTCCCGAAACGAAAAAAAGGAGGCATCTTAGATGGGTTTCCATCCTCATTGGCACGGGTTTGAAGACGGACCGACGGAAAGGAAAACTTCAACGAAAGTTTTGCTTTCAAGATTAATTAAATACCTCTTGCCTTACAGGAAACTTTTATTGATCGTCATTTTGACGACAGTTGTCTCTGCTGTTGCTGGCGTCATCGGTCCATACTTGCTTGGTCTTGAAATCATTGGACGCTTTATTCTGACGTCTGATTATTCTGGGTTACAGCTGATGGTTTTGGCTTACATCTTGGTCTTGCTGGTTAGTTGGGCTTCAGATTCCGTCCGAACTTTTTCGATTGGCAAGATTGGCGAAAGCATGCTTTTCAAATTACGTTCAGACTTGTTCGCTCATCTTCAAGAATTGTCATTCAGTTTCTTTGATAGAGCAGACAGCGGAGACACCATATCCATAGTGACGAACGACACCGACAGCATTGGACAAGCCTTCACCTCAGGCGTCGTTATGGTGTTGAGCGATGTTCTGAGCTTGGCGTTGACGATAGTTGTCATGTTTACAATAAACATTCAACTGACCCTTGTTTCGATGCTTGTTGTCCCGCTTTTGATTGGGGCGGCGCTTGCTTTTAGCTCTAGATTCAGAAGCACCTACCGAGTGACAAGACAGACAATATCGGGAGTAACATCCAAGCTCCAAGAGGGAATTTCAGGCATAAGAGAGATTAAGTCCTTCACGAGAGAGGCTGAAACAATAAAAGATTTCACGAAAGTAAACCAGCAGGAATTTCAAGCTAACCTTCAGGCAAACATAGTTTGGGGAGCCTTCTTCCCGACTGTGCAACTCATCCAAGCGATAGGCACCAGCATAGTCATCCTTTACGGAGGGATATTGGCTTTCAGTGGTTCTCTGGGAACCTCTGCAACCGCTATTGGAACCTTAATAACGTTCACACTGTATGTTGGCAGGTTCTTCGGTCCAATATTTGACCTGACTAACTTTTATAACGCTATCCAATCTGCACTGGCAGCTGCAGAAAGAATTTTCAACCTCATTGACAGACAGCCTGAAATAAAGGACACCGAAAACGCAACTCAGATACCAGCGATAAAAGGCGAGATCGAGTTTAAGGATGTGACCTTCGCTTACGTTCAGGATCACCCAGTCCTGCACAACGTCAGTTTCCGCATTAGACCCAAAGAAACAGTTGCGCTCGTTGGGTCGACTGGCGCCGGAAAAAGCACCATCATCAAACTTATCAGCAGGTTTTACGAGACACGGTCCGGGTCGGTGACGATTGACGGGCAAGATGTCAAACAGATTACTCAGGAATCACTGCGAAAACAGATGGGCATCGTTCTTCAGGAATCGTTTCTTTTCACAGGCACAATAATGGAGAACATAAGATACGGCCACCTAGAAGCCTCAGACGAAGAGGTTATGAACGCTGCGAAAACTGTGGGGGCTCACGAATTCGTCTCCAAGACGACTAACGGCTACAACACGGAAATAGGTGAAAGGGGAGCAGGACTTTCGGTTGGACAAAAACAGCTTATTTCGTTTGCTCGTGCTTTGCTGAGGAATCCAGCAATTATGATTTTGGACGAAGCAACCTCAAGCATCGACCCTTACACGGACCTTTTGATTCGGAAGGCGATGAAGGTATTACTGAAGGATCGAACGTCCATAATTATTGCGCACAGGCTTTCAACCGTGAGGAACGCTGACCGAATCTTTGTCATCGACAACGGAAGAATCGTCGAGGAAGGAAACCACAAGCAGCTCATGAAGAAAAAGGGCATATATCGTCACCTGTACGAAATGCAGTTTAAGGAACCAGAGGTAGAGAAGGCAGAAACTACACGTGCAATTCCAAGAATGTCCTTCGGAGGGTTCCCGTAGGAACTACTGACTTTCGAATGAACCACAAAGGTCCTTCAGGAGCTTTAACCAGCTGAGGTACGAGTTCATTGAAGCTCTAAGAGCCGTTGTGTCATCCGCCTCGAAAAACAAAGTCACGATGTTTCCTTCACGACCAAGCTTCACCCTCGAACGGTACGTGGTCGTAGTCTTCGTTTCAGGTTCCAAAGCCTCATGAATGGTTCGGGACATTTTCTTCGAAGACAGGTTCACTCGCACCGCGGCAGAAGTTCTTTTGGTCAAGTTTCCACACACAACACATGAAATTGAAGCATGAAAACCTAAATCAATCTTTACATGCAACACACAGAAATGCTTTTCAACGAAATATAGACTTATCTGTCCTCTGTTTACTCTTGTTAACCTTAATGTTTCGTGAGCCTAGGTCGCGTAAAATAATTCACAATCATTAATGCTGACCGTAGCTTATGCTATTATTAAGGATGTATCCAGCATTCTAACTGATTCGAGCTGAACGTTCAGCTGTTTCTCCTATCTTCGTCGTTGGAGTGTAGGCTCCCCCAGTAAACTTTACCCCGCATTTACTGCAGACCCATATTCCGACGCTTTCCCGTTTAACGGAATTGGAGTGCACTGGGGGCAAACGTGTTTTCTTTTCATTTCAGTTAGAATTACGCTGAATCTTCTTCGTGGTTTGACTCCATATCTTACGCCAAGCCCTCCAGCTGGCCCCATCTTTTTTGCCCTTTTTTGGCGGCTCATCGGCTCTTCCCCAGAATTTTCCTGATTTCCTCAGTTTTTTCTTTAGCTATGACCGCAGCTTCAGTGATTTGTTGCGGCGAAAGTGTTCCAGCTCCGCCCTTCTGTATTGCGCAGATTCTTCCTTCCTTAATGTAGGTCATTGTCAACCGAGCGTCCATGACTTCTTCCTCGTCCAGCCAAGGGTCAACAACGAGCTTCCCGCTTATTGATGCAAATGTTACGGACACCGGAATGTTCTTCAACGGTAGCGGTGTGAAGCCAGGTTTCTTCACAACTTCTTCGTTCTTGACGTCGTATTTGAAGATTTTAGTGTTCATCAGCGCTGCGATTGCGGCTAAGGTTGAGGCGTCTACGAGGTTTCCGTCGTGGTTGAGAACGTAGACATCCACGAAAACCACTAGCACCTTCTTTCCTGGAATGATGCATAACTTTTCAAGGTTAATAGCTTTAGATTCGCGGATGCCTCTGTCCACGACCCTTGCGAGCTCTATAGCCTCCTCGCCTGGGGGACCAGCCTCGAATTCTGGAGAGGCTAATGGCACGAACTCCGCGTTGGTCGCTAATACGCCGTCGTTGGGTCTGTCTGAAAAAGGTTCGCCCAAGCCTATTTTGATTCCGACCATCACTTCGGTCTTGCCTAGTCGAACTCGAGCTGAGCCTTCTGCTTTTTCGATGATTCCGGGCTCTATCTGTATAGGTCTGTAGTCTTTTAGGCCTCTTCCGTCGAGCCTTGTTCCGTCAGCAACTCAGCTGGTGCGATTTGTTGTTGTCTTATGCGTGAAACCATTATTGATGTCATTCTTCTTCAGACACCTCCGCTGCTTCTTTGATTGATTGGTATTTTGCCTTTAAGGCTTCCTTTTGAAGTGCATATATTTGTTTGCATCCATCCAATGCGAGGGTTACTGCTTGCTGGAACTCTTCGGTGGTTAACTGTCCGTCCATCTGAAGCAACGAGATGGCGTCGAAACTTGGCATGTAAGCGACTGGCACGTCCGCTTCTCCTTCCTTGTCTTCTACATCGTTCAAATCGACAACAATTTGGTCTCCTACTTTGCCCGCAGCGCAAGCCACAATCAAATCCCTCATCGGTATGCCTGCGTCAGCTAAAGCCAGAGAAGCCACGGTTACCCCTGCGCATCTCGTTCCACCATCAGCCTGCAACACCTCAATGAAAATGTCAATCGAGGTTCTCGGAAACTTTTCCAAGAAAATCGCAGGTTCAAGTGATTCACGTATGACTTTGGACAGTTCAATTTCACGTCTGGATGGTGCTGGCGATTTTCGTTCTTCCACTGAAAACGGAGCCATGTGGTACCTGCAACGGAGTAGGGCTTTGTCTGGAAGCGCCAAGTGTCTTGGATGCGCCTCCCTCGGTCCATAGACAGCTGCAAGTATCTTGTTTTTGCCCTGTTCAATGTACGCTGACCCATCGGCGTTACCTAATATGCCGACTTCCAACTTTATGGGTCTGAGATCAGTAATTTTTCTTCCATCGGTTCTGATCCCTTCTTCATTCACTAAAACTATTTTGTTTGTCATTGTGTAACTTTGCCTCTTTCTTTTCTTATCATGTCAGTTACTCTGTCGGTGAGCCCTGAAGTGTGGGCTTCCTCTTCAATTTTTTTGATTGCCATTATGGCTATTTTTTCGTCTTCGCGGTTTCTGCTGGAAATGTAGACAAGACCATTCTGACCGACTATAATGTTACTTCTCGTTTCTTTTTTTAACATGCTTATCATAGAGCCCTTTCTTCCTATAATTCGAGGAATTTTTGCTGGTGAAACTCTTACAATCTGGCCGAATCTAATCTTGCCTAGGTCCTGTTCATGAATTGTGAGGTTCGGGTCGCGGGTTCGGTCGAAAGATATGACCTTCGCTAGAATCATGTCGCCCACGCTGAGGAACTCCGTAAGCTCATCCTGTTGTGGCCTGAATGGCCTGTTCAAGGCTTCCGGTGTCCTTAAAATTGCAGGATAAGGCGAATTTATGTCAACTGTCCACCCGTGCAGGTTCACTTCGACGATTTTTCCGATGACCAAATCCCCGACTGAGGGAATATAAAATGTGTTAAGAGCGACTACGTCGATTTTTTTTCCTCTGAACTCGACTAGCCCAAGCCTGCTTGCGAAGATTTTTTCGTCATGCCTATACGTGTTGAATCCAGCTAGGAAATCTCCTTCGGCGAGTAAATCGCCCGGTGTCACAATCTGTCTGTTTTCGTACAAAAACGGCAAAATTCAACAACCTCCATTTTTATATCCTATTTTACAATTTCAGCCTCTGCGTTTCCTTTCGTCAAGTCTCCAAGTTTCTCGAGTAGAGGACCATACATTCCTGCCGGCATCTCCACGATAGTCTGACCATGAACCGTCAGGTTGCCAAGACTCGTTTTTTATGATTCCGAAAGATTTCACGGACCCGTATGCCCTGCCAATGTGTTGAGCTGGGATTCGGACTTTCACCGAAACCTTTTCGATGCTTATGGGCAGAATTATGCGTATGGCTTTGATGGCGGCGTTTGCCTGTTCCTCAACGCTATCGAACGGGTCAACAGAGAAGCGTGCCTGCTCCAAGGCTTGCTCTACCCGTGTCGGAGGATGCGGGAGCTCAGTTCTCGGGTCGACAGCCTGCCTAGAAATGAAGGTGATGATTTGTCTCCTCTTCTCCTCGACCATCCGTTTTCTCTGCTCAGCGGTCAGCTGCAAGAACCCCTTTTTCAAGATTGTGTCCGCGATTTTCAGTATATCCATCGTCGCGAAGGCTGCCTGAAGGTCTTTTTCGGAGACTTTTAAGCCCTTGTTTGCGTCGCTGAAGACTGTTTCCGTGACCAGAATGTTCGACAAGCCTACGGGTTTTCCTTCCCGGTATTCCAAGGCAGGTTCGGGTTTCACGAGGAGCTCGTAGTCTTTTCCTTCAATGCTGATTCGTGCAATCGTGTAAGGCTTGCTCATCACTTTCCACTGCCCAGCACACCGGCTTGGAGTTTTTCAACCTCGTCGTTGGGCAAAACCGTGAACGTTTTCGTGGATGTCGGGACAACCGCCATTCTGATTCGTGATTGTTCGTCTCTTGCCTGTAACGACTTTACGAGACACTTTACTGCCAAGCTTATTGCTTGTTCTAGCTTCAAATCGTCTCGGTATTCTTCTCGTAGGATGTTTTCTACGGTCTCCCTTCCTATGCCGATGGCTAAGGCTTTGTATGACTTGTAAGAGCCGATCGGGTCCGTTGCGTACAGTTTTGCTCCAGCCTTGTCGACGCCTCCGAAAATTAGTGAGACGCCGAACGGTCTGACCCCTGCGTGCTGCGTATAGATCTGCATTAAGTCCCCAATTCTTTTGGTAACTATCTCAACGTCAATTGGCTCGTCATACATTAGCCTGTTGCTTTGGGAGTAAACCCGCGACTCGTCAATCAATATCCGCGCGTCCGAACTTATACCCACAACCGCTGCACCGAGGTGTTCATCAACCGCATAGATTTTTTGGCTGAAGTTTGGGTCCTGAAGCTTCGATTCGACCTTTTCTTCTGCCCCAATTACGACCCCTTCTGGGCATGAAACACCCATAATCGTTGGACCTCTGTCTACGGCTGCAAGCGCATATTCAACCTGAAACAGCCGCCCATCTGGGGAGAACACCGTGATTGCGCGGTCATAGGCTCCCGGAACAGCAAACACTGACAAGCACATTCACCTTTCTTTAATCCAAGTTTTCAATCATCTTCTCACAAAAGGATATAAACGACACTAAAAAACCTTTTTGTTTAGTTTTTGGGTTTTTAGTTATATTTTTTCGGTTTCACTTGCGTTTCCGCAGGACCTTCCTGTCGCCGTAGTCGCAGACGTACTCGAAGCCGACCTCAAGCAGCTTTGTGAACTCGTCAAGAGTCGAAGCCACTTTTACGGTGAAGTCGCTTGATTGCGTCTGAAAGATTGTCCGCTCAACAGTCACGTAGATCTCGGTGTTCTTTAGGTTCTTGTGGCCCAAGAAATCTCTGAGGTAAAACGGGTCTGGCCGTTTGTGGTATTCCATGGTAGCCTTCCAATGCCGCAGTGTGTGGAAGTGAATTTGCCTAAGGCGAGGGTTGCCCAGTTTATACGCGAGGTGATTTCGTTGTTGAATCAGCGTCGCACTTGCGCATTTGATGTTTTTAAAGATTCGTTCGCCCTTCCTTGGAAGGTGATTGAGCATCTCAACGCATTTTGCTGTGACCGGTATTATTCTGGGGTTGCTGCCTTTTTCAGGCTCATTTACCGCAATGAGCCTTCGCTCGAAATCTACGTCTGTCCATTTCAGCCTTCCTATTTCTCCTAGTCTAGCCGCGGTTTCCTTCGCAACCTGAAGTGCTGCTGCAACGGTCTTACTTGTCCCTGCGATTAGCTGATCAATCTCGGTTTCAAGTGGCAGGAAAGGCAACTTCCGTTCAGCCCTGTACTTTGGTTTTTGCCAAAAGCCGCCCTGAAATTTTAGGAATGAGTCGTATGCTTCAGTTTTGTTGACTTTGGTCGCATTAGCCCATTCGGAATTTTGAGCGATGGTTTCTGCAACAGAGTTTGGGTCGAATAAGTCAGCGCCATGTTTCACTAGTTGCTTAAGGTTGCGGATGTATGTTTCAACGCTTTTAACTGATCGTCCCTTACTCCATTCTTTTGTTGCGTATTGCAGTAGTTTGGGTTTTATCTGGTCAGGAAAGTTTTTCAGCAGGTCGCTGTTCTGTAGTTGTTCGCATATCTGCACTTCTCCTTCTTCCTTCTCTTGTGCCAGGCTATCCAGCCCGAGGAGACCCGCTGACTGCGGACTACTCCTGCGAGTACAGCTCTGGCTCAAGAGACCAGTAGGCATGGTGTCACTTAAAGACCTAGTCTGAACTATTGGGTCATGTTCAGAATACTTCAAATCATCATCATTTATAGGTTCCAAGTATTCTCTGCCGCAGTTTTTACATCGCCACCTCTGCCTGCCTTCTCGATGTCCATTCCGCTGGGAATCTATTGAACTACAATTAGGGCAAATCACTATTTTACCACACTGTTTGACGACTGTTAAAGTAAAAAACAACCATTGTGAGGACGTCGTTTATTAGGAAATAGGTGTTCAACTGTCCTGCGATCCCCCCAATAGCCCTAGCTAACCTACCAAAAACTGGGTCTCCAAATTAAAATTCATCACCACACTAGTCACAGTTCTTAGCCTAATTTCTCTACCCTTAAAAAATTGGCTTCTTGGACGCATTTTTAATATTCGCTCCATTCAACGTTCATGAATTTTTTTCTTAAGTCATCGAAGCAGTTTGAACATCGTCTCAGTAATGTTTCATCGTCAAGGGTTACTTCATATTCAACTGCCAATGTTCCGCATAATGGACATTTTTCGCTAGGTTTCACATGTTTCCAACGAAAAACAGCTTTGATTTCTTCTGTTACCGAGTTACCGACGTTACCGACTTCCTGAGGTATAGAAGGCTTTTTATCCACATTCGCATCTTGTAAATCGTGGTTTTTTTCGGAATTAAAGCCCATTTTGGATAAGTCGTTATTATGAATAATGTCCTCTATACCCTCGGAACTCGGTACACTTGGTAACTTGGTAACAAGCTCATCATAGCCATATTTCTTCAATATCCGCACAAGTTTAAAACGGTCGAACATCCAAGCCTTAGTAGGTGTACCTTCGATACGAACGGTTTCCCGTTCACCGCTAAGAATTTCTCTTAACCGATATCCTACCTTCGACTTAGTAACTTCGTCAAATTCCGAGGTCAGCATCACATAGTTCTTTTTGTTGTCAATTGTTCCCTCAAGGTCATTCTTTAACTGTTCCCAAATATCAGTGAATGGGATAGGTTTATCGTCGAAAAGTTCTCCAACAACTTTAACGATTTTTCCTTCTAGGGTTCCCTGTCTTGTTTCTAACCGTTCCTTAATCTGGGATTCTACGAAGTCTAGTAAAGTCTGAAACGCTTTAAGTCCATAAACGGACTGTAACAGTGGCTTCCATAGTTCCTTAATGCGTCCTTTAAACGGTAATTCCAAGTTAAGTAAAGGTTCATCTCTTGTTAACAGTCTCCACTTAAGCAACATGTTTCTAAGATCATGGAACCTTGCAGAATCGCTGACACTGTTGTCAGCCCATTCCTTCTTTGGAAAGCCTTGAACCATTGGAAGAAAAATGAACCGTTCAACGAAGCCTTTTACTGTTGAAATTCTTTCAGCAGCAACAGCTTTAAAGTTGAATGTGCGAAAATACTGGATTTCTCTCCCATGTTCAAGCAACACGGTTCTAGGGACACATGCACCTTTTTTGTAGCCTGACTTATAGATTTTAACTTTATTCTCGTCTTTCTCAATACCCTGTATCTCGTCTTCTAGAATTGTTGGGATACAGTCCGAATCCTCAAGGTACCCGTAGATGTCACTGAAGGAACAGTTACACCGAACATAGGACGATAACACAATTCATTGAGAACATTCAGAACTGTGGTTTTCCCAGACTCATTATCTCCATACAGGTAGAGGTAAGGAACTGTCTGAATCTTTTCCTGTTGGTATGAAAGCAAAACACTTGCAGTTAGAACATGCTTCCAGATTGGTTCAACATCGCAATATGCGTCAAATTCGTCAAAAACCTTGCTGAAAATATCTTCCATGTTTGGTAAGGAATCCTCGTAAAAACTATAAGGTAAATAAGGAATCTGTCTCAAGGTTTTAGGAACAAAAATGTGACTGTTTAAGCCCACAGAATCCATAACTGTAAAATGCCCTTTATTACAGACAAGAAAGCAAGGATTAAATTCTTCGTTTATTATGAGTTCAAAATATCCTTCGTTACATGTTCCTGATGCCTGTGTTTCTTCTGTTGTTTGTGTCTCTGATTCTCTGTTTTCGTCAAACTCGTCAGCATTGTTTTCGATGGCTATCAATGTTTTTTCTAGGTTTTCAAATCCGATAGCTTCCCTTAGCTCCTTATATTTCGATGCTGTTCTCAGGTCTGCTAGGTTTTTAACATAGTTCCATGCTGTTAGCGTTTCGTCTGTTTGAATATTGATTAGTTTGAGTCTTCCATGCACCTTTAAGTTTCTCAACAATTAAGAAGCGTTCTTCCAGTCCTATTGCTATTCCTTTGGTTCCTGAATCTAGAATGCTGTATTTAATGTCGCTTCGTGGTTCTTGAGAACTCATTAGAGTTTACTTTCCTTTTTTGCTTGGTTTCCTTCCAACAGCGCCTGAATCGAATTTCCAATAGAAATACTCACCCAGGTTCATCTTTCCTTTATGATTCTCTAGGTCTTGAACCGCAGCCTTAAAATCCTGTGAATCCTGTTTCTCAGCTAGAAAATAGGTTCCTGAAGGTCCCTCTTTCTGAATCCAACTAATCCTCTCAGGATCCCAGTTGTGTTTTCTAGCCCTTTCTTCAGTTTCAACCTTTACTGAAAGATACTCGTCAAGAAGGTTCTTCAGCTCCTCGGCGCCTTGAAGCCAATCCCTAAGTCTTGCAAGAATTACATCAAAGGAGCCTTCTATTTTACTCATTCTAAACTCTTCTGCCTGCTTGGTTCTGGAGCCTTGCCTTTCAAAATTCGGAGAATCTCATCAAGCTCTACGAATAAGCTTTCTAAGATCCATTTTTCCAGTTGTAACGGTCTTTTCACTCATCGTAATTCCTCTTTTAGTTTTGTTGTGAAAACATTTCTTCTGTCAAGGTCATCAATGACTAGGCTTCGGACATATTCACTAATAGTGATACCCTTGCAGTCCACTAGTTTGTGAACTATTTCTTTGATGTTTATGTCAACTCTAGCCCATAACATGGCTTGCTTTTGACTCATGATTAACCACGGTCAAATACTCGTGAACTAGTAGTATATAAATCTACAATTATAGAAAAACTATTAGGTATGATTTAAATACTTAAATAAAAGTTAAAAATTAAAATTAGTTCATTTTTTTATCTTCGTAAAGAAAATAGTCACAAGGTAGAATTATTTTTTTAATAATGACAAATTTTGAAGTTTTTATTATTTTTAAACTCTATATTTAATACAAAAACTATCGGGATGTGAGGGGGGAGGATTAAGTTTTTATGTTTTACGCATATTTAGTTATTATTATGAAGCCTGCTGAAGGTCGTTTTCCAAAAATAAACCTTGAAAAAGAGGCAAAACGATGCGGAAACTGCAGGTTCTGCGGTCGAAACGGGATCTACATTATTGCTGAGGACATGGAGAAGTTAAAAACATTCTGCAAAGAGATCCTTTCCGCCAAATCTCTTGATCCCCTCGTCAAGCCTGAGCCGGTGATTAACGTTTTAGCCCTCTGCGAACGACTTGGCAAAGAGAAAATGTACTGTCAACGGGAGCATACCTGGACTCATCTGCTGGAGCCATCTTGCTCTTTCTGGCAGCAAAGAAACCTGAAACAGTCAAACCAGGCATGATCAATCCTCTGAACCGTTGATCTTACTTCCAACCCTTGATCATCACTTCGGACATGACTGTTTATCAGAAAATGAAGCATGGTTTAGAAGTAGTAGGACATAGCAAAACATAGAATCCTACTACTTCTGATTTAAGTATCCCTTCTGATCTTCCGAACACAGAGTAGGCTTTATAGATTTTTGTTTGAATATAAATTTAATGAGGTCGTTACTGTCAGCTCTCGGAAAAACGGTTGATAATGTTAATCATAAAAATAGACGGTTAGGAATAGTAGAAGAAGAAAATGCGGATTCGGATGTTTCTTCTTCTTCTAATTTTGTTATTCCAGATGAACTACCAAGAGATGAGGAACCACTTAAAATTCTGTACATGAACGTAAGTTTATTAATCTTATTGAAGAATTCTTGGAAAAAAGAGAAAACATACTCACAAAAAAGTTGCGTATTGGAACAGTAGTTGTTGACCACGCTGTTTTCGTGTGGTCAACTTCTTTTGGTTTGAACATCTCTTTAGAGGTTTGGTTTAAAAGTAGTAGTCCTGTAAGTTGCGGGGACTACTTCTGAAATGATATTTTTGATGATGTTGACTTTATCGGTTAAATCATTGAGTTTAAAGACGGAATCATCTATTTAGTCGATTTCAATAATTTTTGCTAGCTATTCGATTAGTGAAAATAATTGTTCAAGTTCGCTCCAGATGGATTGAATATCATCGACAATTCCCAAACTTATTTGATAGTCTGAAGGACCAAATTCACGGTCGGGGTAACGAGTGAATCTTTCATGACAGAATGTTATTACTGAAAGTATGTATAAAACCAAAAAGTTACCCCATGAGGTATAATCTAAGTCTTCTGAACAGAATTTTTCTATGCCTTCAATAACATCCTTTTCGATTTTTTGAGAAACATACGCTAGTCAGCTCTCAGCTAGATTCTACGCTAGATAAGTCGATAAGAATAGAACCCATAACTGCCCCGTTCATCAAGTCTAAAATTTGTGGGATGGAGTCGGACAAATAAAATGATACTTTACAGATGGTGGGTTAATATAGGCTAATTTTCTGTATTGAGTATGAATTCATTTTCCCTAAGAGTCTCTTGAAATCCTGATATCATGGCTATTGGGATTTCTGTCTCCTCTTTTGTTGGGAGTATGCATCTTTAATTTCTTGTAGATCATTATGGTTTCAATAGTAACAAGGTAACAGCGAGTGCTACAACCAATGTTGCCACGACATAATCAATCGGCATGAGGGGAGAGAAATTGGACAGAGTTAAGGTCACGGATGTCTTGCTGTTCTCTTTGAGGCTTATGATGCTTTCATTTCTATATCCAAGGATAGTCCCTAATTCAGCACTAACAGTGTAATTGTTACCTCCCAAATCGAATATGCATTGACCCTTGTCGTCAGTCCGATTTTCTAAGCAGAATTGGGGTTGACTGTAGGAAGATGGGTAGTTTAGCATCAGGAATCTGCTTTCTATTTTAACTCTAGCGTTCTTTACCGGCTGACCATCTTTCTCGACTTGAACAATAAGTCTTCCAATGTCGGTATATGTCTTGGTGATATCATTCTGCTTACCGTCAGCATTCATAAAGTAAACATAGGACAGTTCTTTACACCATCCATTCGGTTTAGGGCACTCAGAAAAGCCGGGGTTATTAAATCTCTTATCTTCCGAGAGTCCCGGATCAAAATGAACCCATGACCCATTAATCAGGCCTTCACACCAAGTGTGATCCTCAGCGGGATTATACACTACTCTGGCCTGCATCCCTATTGAGCGGACCATTTCTGTGCATAGGACAGCTTCTTCTTCACATGCTCCACATCTAATGGTCATTGTCCAGGCAGGATCTGCCGGAACCTTTCTGCCTAGAAATAACGGAGGCACCGGATAAAAATAGAATCCATGCGCATCATACGTAATGTGATTGTTAAGCCAATTTGCAATTTTGTTTAGAATGGCGACCGAGTTAGTCTCGTTCGCGGTAATTTCCTTGACAGTGTTTATAATGTCTCTTTGCCCAAAAAACATTGAATAGGTGGAAACCCATAGGTACGCAGAAGATAACAAAAACTATTACAATAGTCATGAAAGCACATGCAGTGGCGATTTTTTTCCTTTTCTTCATGATCATTATTCGATACAATTATTTGATTTCTATCATTTAAAAGGTCTACAGATGCAAATTCTGTTGAATATTAAAACTAGAAGATGTTGATCTTACAGAAACAGAGTGGGCAACAACTTCTGATTGTTCTCAGCCTCAAAACTTCAGCTTGGTTAAGACTTTACTGTTAGAAAGCATTCAACGCAACACACAAAATCCTGAGAGATTATTCAACACTTAGAAGATTATCTGGAATGTTTAATCTAGTTGTAGTAGTCCCGTGAGTTGCGGGAACTACTACTTCTAAACCAGAAGAAGAAGGAATGTGTGTTTTGCAACTTCCTTCTAGCTCACTATAACAAATTTATAAGCCGGAATAGATCCAAGCAGAATTCAAGGACTTGAAATCATTAAGGGTTGCATTACCTAAACTAACGAATTATGATAAGGCTTGATAGTAATGGATTTTTCTGAATGTTACTACATAATTCTGAGCAGTTTAAAGATCCTGTAGTTTCCAATAAAGCCATAAAGTGGATTATTTGTTCTTGCGGTATCTTTGGAACACCAAGTGAGTTCATGATGCCGTGATTAAAATGCCGTTGAAAATTAAGGCTTATCTGAGACTGCTGTCCCAATGAAGGCAGGAAATCATAAAGGTAATTTACTGAAAATCTTCCCTTTTCCATCAACTCCCAAAAGAGAAAGGCGCATCTTGAACCCAACTCATAAGCCTTTAAAACTTCCTCATCACTATCCCAAGGGCATTTCTGCAAAGTATAATGTGGAACTAGTTGGTTAACCTCCTTTTCAAACTCTTTCTCAACTATATTCTGTCCATCTTCATTTTGATAATCGAATCTTATGCGTAGTGTGTCTGGTTCACTAGACAAATTGTAATAATGATTAAATGCGTATCCTTGTATAAGCCCATGCTCTTCAAAATCTTGTATGTGTTTTCTAAGTTGTTTTATAATTTCTTTTTGTCTCTCAAAATTTACTGCGATTCGATATTCCATCCACAATTTATAACCACCAATAAGATATCATTAAAATAATTATAAATACTGAGGGTCTGAATTGAAGCAATCGGAAGCGAATGTGCCATCTAAGGATAAAGTATTAGTGGACATTGTAAAAGAATGCATTAGTAAAACGGTAGAGACGTTCCTTTCGAATCCATTTTTGTTTTATATCGAGAGTGATCTGCACTGCTTTCTCTACAACCAACTTTATGGTAAATTGGTTCAATCTGGTTTGGATGGCATATTTGAAACATGTGACCAGAAGAAGAGCATTCTATTGCATAAGGAGTACCCAACGAAAGAAAGATACAGCAGGAAACATCTAAAAATCGAGCCGGAAGGGTCGCGTGGCCATTTCGACCTGTGCATTTGGAATCCAACATTAGTCAATGAAAGGTTGTTTCGTGCCAGTAAAACTGAAGACATTAAGAAAGAACAACAAACGTTCATCGCCATTGAATTCAACCTAGTCGAGCACAATTCTAACCTTGGGGATGCAATCCACCACATGAAGTGGGACAGACTAAAACTAAGTGACTATGCAGCGCTTGAACAAACTAAGGATCCAAAGAAGAAGGTAAGTAACGAAGTAAAATATGGCTACCTATTATTCTTTGTACGCGACTGGATTCACAGTGACGAATTCTTAAGAAGAATAAGAGAAGAAATCCCCAAAGAACCCGAAGTAATCATGTTATACATTGAAAGTAGTGGGTCAAGAAGAATAGTCAAGACACTATCCCAAAGCCAGCTTAGCTATAATCAAGTGTTGAATGTAGAAGCTCCCTTGAAAGAACATCAGGATTTCCGTGCGCGCTTGTCATTATTCTTCCCCGTAAGATTTATGCCATTTTTCAGCTTCCCTTTTTTAAGCCATCCTGTCAAGATGCTATCTAGTGACTTGCTATCTGCTGTTCTGAAGAACCTTTTTTCAGCATAAACCTTGATAGAATTCTCTTGGGCTCAGTTCCGAGAACTCATCGGTTTCCTGCACAATATGTTTCCTAACATCTACACACAAATGGCATTTAGAGATGTAACCTTCGCTTGTTTCCTTGTAGCCAAATTCTTCAACGCCTAACTCGTACAGTTCTCCAAGATTGTTCGCTAGAGCCTTAAGAACCGGATGCTCTTCCAAGTCTACTCCTTCACTGCAAATAGTGTTCAAGCGTCTCGCGTCTCCTAGAGAAATGCCTCCACAATAGCCAGTCATGTAATTACAGTAGTTGTCAACATGAACATGCCATTCTCTTGTTAACTCGTTTCTGCAGGATTCTGCTAGAAACTGTCCTGCAGGATGTTTCCTGTATAGGAACCCAAGCTTATATGGAACCCTGCCCATCGGGATAAGCTCCGCAAAGCTCAGACTGTCAGCATACAATTTCAAATATTCTTCAAAACGCAAAGCACTTTTCAGTCTAAATCTTTCAAATTGGCGATAGAAAACCTCTTGGTAAACCATCAGGTTTCTTCCAAAGACTTCTCTAGCCACCCGTATTGCTCTTTGGGTTTTTTCAAATGGTACTTGTTCAAGTATGAACGGGTTTACACTGATCAATATGCCGTTCAATCCCTCATCTTTTAGTTGTCTGAGTTTTTCTCTTGCAGTTTCTTCGTTGACACACCAGAAGCAATCGGTTTCTACGAAAACAGAAGGAATCCTATGTTTAACAGCCATCTGCACCGCCTGCAGAAGAAGGTTAAAATTGAGAAAAGGCTCACCGCCGGTAAAATGGAGCCCAGAGTTTACTCCAACACTTTTTGGTCCATAAACATTTTCTTTAATCTTGCCTGACAGTTGTGCCAGAACCTTTTTTAGGTCTTCCTCAGAGATCCAATCGCTTTTCCAGCTTGGAGAACAAGCATACATGCAATGTTTGCATGTGCTGCTACATTTGTACGTAAGTAAGATTCCCGCAGATACGGGTTCTGGAATGGAGAGTCTATTCATACCTTAAACCCGCCGATAACTGCTCTTCCTCTTCTACCAATATTGTCTGAGAAACAGTTAACACCAGGATATGTAGTTTTCGTGCCACCTAACGCTGTGCACCAATTCAGAAACATTGGGAAACAGACACTACGTTTTCTCTGCTTGATTCCATACAGCTAGTTAAACAATCTGCAACATTATGACACATATCGTTTCATTTAAGCAAATGTTATGTCTAAATTATCAAAGACCCCTAGAGGGTTTATTCTTCTAAAAACTCTTTGGCTCTTTTTAGTACCTCATCGAGAGTAACGTACACATCTTCATCTGGAAACTCCGGATTTTTTTTGGTTCTTAAAATTATTATGTAACCTTTCTCCATTTTTCCAATTGTTACTTCTTTCTGTAAAAACATTTTGCCTTCTTTTCGATAATACATGCTTTAATCCCGACCAAAAAATTTCTGCAGATTAACTTGTTATTTAATGTTATATATAAAAAGGGAGAGGAGTTTGCGACTTGCTGAAAGACTTATTGAAATCTGACTTGGATAGTTCAAATAGATCATATTACTAATATTTGGACATTATAATGGTACATCACTTACGTTTTTGAAATTTTTTGGCTCCGTTGAACTCGCGACCAGTGTTTCTCAGCTAGACTCAAAATGTTTTATGCACGACTATTCGAGCTGTCTGTCTTTAGATCGGCAAAATAACCGAATATCCACTCTTTGATGTCATCTCTTGTGCGTCGGAAGGCAGCAATCTTTTCCTCATCACTTCCATCCACTTCGGAAGGATCACTGAAACCATGGTGGAGATAATGTTTTGCTCTAGGTAATGTCGTGTCAATTATCTCAGGTCTGCCTCGAAGCATCGGTGAGGAGCAAAATGGACAGATGATTTTCGGGCTGCTGCTGCACACTGATGCAACTATGTCAATATCCTTATTTTGGAACTCTTCAATGCTCTTGGAAGTCTGCTTTGAAATATCTATCCCTATCTCAGCCATAACCTTAATGGCGAGGGGATGAACCTGCGTCGGGCTTGAACCTGCGCTGAAGACTTCGTATTTTTCACCATAAAAATGCCTAAGCAACCCTTCAGCCATTTGTGACCGTGCCGAATTGTGTGTACATAGAAAAAGGACTTTCTTCATGCTTTTCATCCCAAGTTTTTTGAATCTGTAATGTTCTCTATTCTTCAATTACTCTTATTCTCTGCTTGCAAGTATCACAATGTAGTCGGCGGTGTCCGCACACATGTCTGCAGCTTGCTCTATGAATTCGACTAGATCATCGAATATAACCATGGAGCCACAATTGATCTTTTCAGCATATTTAATGAATAAAGGCTTGATATCAAGGTAGTCTTGGTCAATCTCATGTTCGATTTGCTCAACTTTCTTGGCGTCCTGTAAGGCTTCTGTCGGATTCGCTGAAATCTTTTCGATACTTCCACGTAAGGCGCTGGCACATTCTACCAAAGAAGAAGTTATGTGAGACGTGCTCTCCAACAGTTCTTGTGGGATTTGGGAGTCTCCAAGCATTTTTACGCATCTCGCAGCATCTTTAACGTAATCTGCGAGTGTATCAAGGCGTTTCACAAGGTGCATTAAGTCTTCACGGTATTCTGCGAGTAAAGCTGCGCCCTTTGACAATTCTTTAAAAATTTCCCTTCTTAGGTTATCCACTTCTTCTTCTGTCTTGAAAAGGTCCTCGATGCACTGTGTTGCCTCTTTTTTCTTTCCTTTTGAAAGGTATTGCATCGCCTTATGAAGCAGAGTTGTTGTTTCGAGGGCTTTTGTTATTTGGTTTTGGGCCATGTCCAAAGCTTCTGTTCTGCGTCGTTTTTCAAACCAACTGTAGCTTCTTTTTTCCATTTTTCTCTATATCTCCTCCCACACTATTTTACTACCATGATTTAACTTAAACCATGATTGTCACGAATGGTTATCTAAGAATCACCTTCTCTCCTGTGACAATATAGACAATTGATTCGCCCATATATGTCGCATGATCAGCAATTCTCTCCAAATATCTAACAACCAGAACATTGGTGATTAAGCACCTAGTTGAAATTGAGGCTTCTGCCGAAAGGTCTAGATACTTGAAGTATATTTCGTCGACTTCATTCTCGGTTCTAGCCAATGCCTTAGCCAGTTCTGCATCATGGTTTCTTAAAGCTTCTACGCTGGCATGAACCATATCTATTACTTTTTCGGTCATCCCTTCTATGAGCGCCCATGGATCTTCACATCTTTCTATCTGGGCAAGTCTTTTGTGGATGAAAGAAATGTCCCAAGCATATCTGCCATATCTTTCGAGGTCATGAGTGATTTTTATGTATGATTTTATGATTCTGAGATCGGATGCCACGGGCTGATATTTGGCTATCAGTTCAAATGCCTTGTCCTCGGCATCCACGCTCATGCTAACTAGAATTTCTGATAGAGAATGTACTCGGTCGGTAACGTCTGTACCCTTAAGAAACCCATCAATCGAGACTTCCACTGTTTCTTCCGCTATTTCTCCCATTCTAACTATAATTGCCGTCAATTCCTCTAAACCTTTATCAAGCAATCTACTCAAAACGTATTCACCTAACCAAACTTTCCAGTCATGTACTTCTCTGTCAGTTCATTCTTCGGGTTCTCAAAGATATCTTTAGTTAATCCGTACTCAATCAGTTGTCCAAGATAAAGAAAAGCTGTGTAATCTGAGACTCTTGCAGCCTGCTGCATATTGTGCGTGACGATCACAACTGTGTAATCTTCTGAAAAATTCCGCATTAAACTCTCAATCTTTGCAGTCGCAACTGGATCTAGAGCTGAACACGGCTCATCCATCAGAATTACCTCAGGTTCCACTGCCAGGGCTCTTGCCATGCATAGCCTTTGTTGCTGCCCTCCAGACAGACTTGCACCTGATTTATCCAGTTTATCTTTGACTTCATCCCAAAGGTCTGCTGACTCCAGGCTTTTTTTGACAGCCTCATCAAGTCTGCGTTTATCGTTTACTCCATTTAGCTTTAGTCCAGCAGCCACGTTATCGTAGATTGACATCATTGGGAACGGATTTGGTTTTTGGAAAACCATGCCTACTCTTCTTCTGACTGTAACCGGGTCGACATTATCGCCATAGACATCCTCTCCGTCTAATCGTACCTTTCCAGAAACTCGTGCTCCAGCAACTAGTTCATGCATCCTATTAAGACATCTAATGAGCGTGGTCTTTCCGCATCCAGAGGGTCCAATTATTGCCGTCACCGCATTTTCGTGTATCTTCATATTGATATCTTTTAAGACTTGATTTTTTTCGAACCACGCATTCAATCCTTCAATTTCAATTTTGTAACTCATTAGTTCACTTACCAGTTTTTCTTTTGCTTCTATAGGTAAACTTGTTTCACACTTCTGCATATTTTTCCCTTGTGAAATACCTTACGACGACGCTGATCCCGAGAATCATGAGTATTAAAATCAGAGATGCGCCCCAAGCTCTAGGCCAATCCACAGTGCTGTAGGGAGATTTTGAAAAATTGAAGACTGTTAATGGTAAAGCTGCCGTCGGTTCAGTGAATCCACTGAACCAGAATCTGCTACCTAGTATGGTTAGAAGGAGTGGTGCGGTTTCACCAGAGACCCTTGCGATTGAAAGCAGTATTCCTGTGATTATGCCTTTTTTGGCGCTACTTAAGACGACTGTTATTGTGGTTTTCCATCGTGGCACCCCTAAAGCTATTGCGGCTTCTTTTATTGAGGCGGGAACAAGTTTTATGGCCTCTTCTGTTGTTCTCGTGACTATCGGAATCATCATTATGGCTAATGCAAGAGCTCCCGCAATTACTGACCATCCGATCACGACTACTATCAGGGTCCAGCCTAAAATTCCTATGACGATTGAAGGCATGTTAGTTAAGACATCGTTTAGAAATCTTGCTACCAAGGCTAGTCTAGTATCGGGATGTTCTGCTAAAGATATTCCAGAAAATACTCCAATTGGAACTCCTATCAAGGATGCGATTCCTACCACGATTAATGTGCCTTGAATTGCAGGTCCGATTCCGCCGCCAGATTGACCTAGAGGTGGTATTCGGTCAGTAATAAATTGTAGGTTTATTGCTGGAGCGCCTCTCAACATGGTCTCTATTAGGATGCTTATTAGCGGAATGAGGGCGATTACTAGAGCCAAGTAAGCGAGAGAGACCATTATTCGGTCTTTAATTTTTCTTATAGTACGTCTCTTCATTCTAGACTGCCCCTCTTGCAATCTTGGTACTGCGCCAAATTATCAATCTGGCTAAAGTGTTGATAACTAACGCAAGAACAAACAAAACAAGACCTACCTCAATTAAGGCTGAGATGTACACAGGAGGCGAACTGGCTTCTGTAAACTCATTAGCTATAATTGACGGCAAAGTATAGCCAGGTTCAAAAAGCGAACTGAACATATTAAACGAGTTTCCAATAACCATTGTTACAGCCATTGTTTCGCCTATAGCTCTGCCTAAACCAAGAATTATTGCTCCGATCACTCCGGAACGCCCATAACTGATAACAATCTTCGCTGTTTCCCATCTTGTAGCGCCTAAGGCAATGATGGCTTCTCGCTGATTGCTGGGGGTAGCTCGAAAAAACGTCTCTCGAAATAGCTGAAATTGTAGGAATAACCATTATGGCAAGAACAATTCCAGCTGTCAAGACGGATGGTCCAAATACATGTCCTTGAAAAATAGGAAGGAAGCCAAACACTCCTTGTAAGGGGGGATATATGTTTTGCTGTAGATATGGAATTAGAATAAAAATTCCCCAAAGTCCATATATGACGCTTGGAATTGCTGCTAATAACTCTACGAGAAATGAGATAATATAGTTAAAACGTTTTGGAGTGAATTCGGAGAGGGCTAAACCTATGCCTAGACTTATAGGAACCCCCAGAAGGAGGGCTATCGCAGAAGTAACAAGAGTGCCCCAAATTGCAGGAAGAGCTCCAAAAGATGGTGTCATACTAGGTATTGGGGGAAAAGGTTGCCACTTTGTTCCCCCTAAAAATCCCAATCCATATGTCTCGATAGACAATCTGGATCCTTCAGTAATCTTGTAGAGCATGAGACCGATTATGATAAAAATGTTGCACATCACTAAAGCAGTGAATATCCTGAATAATACGTCACCCGTAATTTTCTTCTTAAAACCCATTTTAGGTTTTTGATCTGAATTTGAGAAAAAATCGGAGATTTTTTTGATTTTTTTCATTTTTCGTCTTGCTCTATGACCATGTGGCTATTTGCTGTCCGTTAAAGGTTATCATTCGAATTGTTGCCTCGTTGTGCGATATAACTTGTTGTGGTAGTGGAACATATGAGAGTCCTGAAGCGTAGAATTGTCCTTCATGAGTCGCATACCATAAGAACTTCACTAGCGCCGTTGCTTTTTCTTTCGTCATTTTTGGTACAACATTTAGCTCTTTGTAGACAATGATGTATGAAAAACTGGTTATCGGATAGCTGTTTTTTGGATCTGCAACTTTGTGTAGGTTGAAGTAGTTTCCTACAGATGCCCAGTCTTTGGTCCCCTTGAGGTAGAGATAAAGATGATACAGCAACTGCGGTTGCGAGAGTTTGAATACTGGGTTCAACAAATATGCCTGCGGGATTCTGCACCTTTCCGTATGGCATGTCATTTTGCAGCGCGTAGGTGAGTTCGACATAACCGATTGAGTACTGATTTTGTTGTACTAATGCAGCTACGCCCGTGTTCCCGCTTCCTCCCAGCGTTCCGCCAGACCATGTGATGACCTTGCTTGCTCCGAAGTTGTTCTTCCATGCTACGTTTTCATCCGAAAGAAAACTAGTGAATACAGCAGTTGTTCCACTTGAGTCTGATCTGTGGCAAACGATGATCTGTTGATTTGGTAAGGTTACGCCTGGATTAAGTGTCGCAAGACGTGGGTCGTTCCACCTTGTTATGTCAAGTCGGAAAATGTCCGCAATTATTTCGCCAGTAAAGTTGAGTTCCGTTGATATTCCTAGTATATTGTATATGATTACGACGCCGCCAATTGTGTCTGGTATTTGTAAGGTCCCAGAAGCTGCGGTGAACTCTGAGTCGGTCATTGGAGGGTCGGTTGCACCAAAGTCCACAGTCTTAGCTGTGTGCTGCTGGATGCCTCCGCCACTGCCGATGGGGTTATAGTTTACTTGCACGCCGGTCAAAACATAGTACTCCTCAGTCCAATTTTGAATCAATGGTGCAGGAAATGTTGCTCCAGCTCCACTCAGCGTTGCTGTCGCAGAGAAATTCTGGACTGCACTGTTGAGAGTGTATATTTCCCATCCAGAACCAGCGATAACGGCAATCAAAGCAACTGTTTCTATCATGGCAAGATTCTTGTAATTCATTCTTCTTTCCTCCTTTTTTCGTATTTCATTGCTATTGAGAAGGAGAAGAATTACATATACATTTTGGACATAAACTATATATGACCAAAGTTTATATTTAGCCTCTATAGATTAGAATGTAGTCTATGATGTGAGACCCATGGAACGATCAGTCGAGATCAGGAAAGTTCAAGTTACAGGAGGCTCAACTTACGTCGTTTCACTTCCCAAGAAATGGATAGAAGCAGTTGACTTGAAACCTAAAGACCAAATTGCTCTAATTTCGCAACCTGACTTGTCGTTGCTTCTAGTTCCTCGAGGAGAATTGAAACCTAAAGAGTCTTCAGAGTCAATCTTCGACGCTTCTCAAATAAGCCGCCCTGAAGCCGTTGTTACAGAGTTCATTGCACATTATCTCGCAGGTTACGATATTATCAGGGTTAAGCTAAAAGACGCGAGAACCAGAGGCTTTCTTAGAAACTCCATCCACCAGAAACTGATTGGTGTTGAAATAATGGAGGAAACAGCAAATGAGATGATTGTCCAGTGTCTTCTTGGAATCGTAGAGCTCCCGCTCGATAGGGCTCTAAGACGCATGCACATATTGATGACATTCATGTTCAAAGACGCAATCGAAGCCTTAAGAACCAACGATAAAGCCTTGGCCCAAGAAATTGTTCTTAGAGACGACGAAGTTGATAGACTCTACCTTTTCATAGTTCGACAGTTAAAGGCTGCAGTTGAAAATAGACTTCTCATAGAGGAGATAGGTCTATCACACCCGCGGGACTGCCTAGGCTACCGCCTAATAGTGAAAAGCATCGAAAGAAGCGCTGACCACGCTGCCAGAATCGCTAAGGTACTCTCGACACTTGAAACTCCAATAGAGGAACAAACAATAGAAAACCTTATAGCTGTGAGTGATCTTGCAACAGTAATCCAAGAGAACTCCATAAAAGCACTTTACAAGTACGATGCGGAACAGGTTCACGAGACGATAGCCAAGATAAGAAATGTAGCCGAATTAGAAGAATCAATAATCGAGAATCTTCTCAAACTCCAGATTAATGCAAGAACAGTTGTAGGCATAAGGCTGATCCTTGAGAGCATAAGAAGGATCGCAGAATACGGGACTGACATAGCGGAGATCGCAATAAACCTTCACGTCAAAATACCTAGCTAACTAACCTTAGCAAGTGACAGCTAGCATTTTCGACTTCAGATGAGTATAGTTGATTGAGGTGTTTTTCAAGAATTAATTGTATGTAGTCTGATCGTGATCTGCGAGCTTTTTTGCTTTCTTCATCAATTTTCTTGAGGAGTTTTTTATTAAAGGCTGGCTAGTAAAAATTAATCAAAACTAGAAATTGTTATTAAAAGAGAAGAGCTATTTTAAAGTAAGCAAGATGAAAAGGAAGATCAAAATGAAAGAGATGAATAATAGAGTAAAAAATCAATTAGGATCTTCTAAAATTAATTTGTCAACTCTATTTTATTGGTGGGCATTACCAAAACAAAAAATTCTGGAAACTTTAAATGTCGATCCTAAGAATGGTCTGTCAATCGAGCAAGTTCAAGATCACCGAGTGATTTTTGGTATTAATGTCCTAAAGGAACTGAAACCTACGAGTATTTGGAGACTAGTACTTGAAGGCATTAGACAGCCGATGATGGTTCTGCTACTATCGATCGCTGCTATTTCATTTATTTTCAGAGAACTCGTTGAAGGAGTGGTAATGATCTTTGTTGTCGCTGCATACATCTCGATCGAGTTCATAAACAAATTTCGATCTGATCGCACAATGGCTCGTCTCAGAGAACTCACACAACCTACTACCAAAGTAATCAGAGAAGGAAAAGAGCAAGAAATTTCCACAACAGATGTAGTTGTCGGCGATCTGATAATCCTCTCCACAGGGGTTCGCATAGCAGTCGATGCCCGATTAATTGAATCAAGCGGTCTCCTTGTGAATGAAGCCTCGCTAACAGGTGAATCGCTTTCGGTAAGAAAAGAAGCTGGGGCGGAAGTTGCAGAAAAAACGAATATTGCTGAAAGGGTCAACTCCATCTTCTCTGGCACAACTGTACTCGACGGTGAAGGAAAGGCAATAGTCTTAGCTATTGGAGAGAAAAGTGAATTCGGGAAAATCGCAAAGGAAGTAGTGACCGCCCAAAGAGAACAGACTCCATTACAGCAAGCGATGACAAAACTTGTGAAAAACCTAGCACTGGTTGTGGTTATTGTCAGTTTCATAATTCCTCTAATTGGTTTTCTTCGCGGGCTTGACCCTCAACAAATGGTATTAACGTGGCTAGCACTCACGTTTCTTATGGTGCCTGGTCAACCCCCAGTTATTATAACGATGGCACTAGCACTCGCTTCTTTTGAGCTGGCCAAAAAAAATGTTGTCGTGAAGCGTTTACGTGGTGCTGAGACGCTTGGGTCCGTGACATCAATTGTTACTGACAAAACCGGGACGTTAACTGAAAACAAAATGCAAGTAGAAAAATTCATTCTTCCATATGAAGAAGATAATCCCACAAAAAATACCTCAAGAACTTCAAGAAAAAATTTCGTACGCTCTTCCGGAATATCTTAATGATCCCACTGATAAAGCGATAGCGCAAATATTTGAAAGAGACTTCGCTAGAGCGAAGCAAATCCCATTCTCCTATGAAGGGTTTTCGGAAGGGCATCCATGGCGTACACTAATCTACAAAGGAAGGGAGGGCTATCTCCACGCCATTGCTGGAAAGCCGGAATCCCTCATAGAATCCTCAACGCTTAACTTTAAAGAAAAAGAACGACTGAAAAAAATCGTTGCACTTGAAGGCAATTTGGGGAAGAGGGTTGTCGCATATGCCATATTTGAATCAGACACGCCCAAAAAAGACAAACTTGAAGGAATAAATTTCTTAGCATTAGCTGTTCTTGAAGATCCTATTCGGGAAGGAACGGGAGAGGCAGTTGCATCTCTTATAGATGCAGGCGTTAAGACCTTTATTGTAACAGGAGATCATCCAGCGACTACAAAAGCCGTAGCAGAGAAAATAGGACTAAGCGGCGAAATTATTACCGGTGATCAGGTAGAGAAAATCGATGATACGGAACTCGATAACATAGTCAAGTCAGTTCATCTTTTTGCCCGTATATCACCTTTACAGAAACTCCGCCTAGTCAGGGCTCTTCAATCGCATGGAGAAGAGGTGGCGGTGATAGGAGACGGCGTCAACGACGCTCCCGCAATCAAATCCGCTAACGTGGGCGTAGCAATGGGCGAGATTGGGACTGATCTTGCTAAAGAGACTGCGGATCTTATTCTGACTGATGACAACTACGCCCACATCCGTGATGGAGTTGCTATTGGAAGGAAAGCGATTGACAATTTCCGCAAAGGTTTAACGTACTACCTTTCAGCAAAAGCAATTCTCCTCTCTGTCTTCGTTGTTCCCCTTGTTCTAGGTATTCCATTCCCATTTGCGCCGATTCATATTATTTTAATTGAACTTTTGATGGATTTAGCCTCATCAACAATATTCGTTACCGAGGTCGCTGAACCAGATATTATGAAGCATCCGCCAAGAGAATAAGAGAGTACCTCAGCGATCCCATTTTGCTGAAGATTCTTCAGAATGGAATCGGCCTTACACTGGGGATTTTGGCAATATACATTTCACTCTATTTTCAAACCAGTAATGCTGTTTTAGCACAAACAGCTGCTTTCGTAACGTGGCTTCTGGGACATATCTTTCTGGCGCTTAATTTAAAACAAGAAAAGGTATCGTTTCTAAAGCAGGGATTTTTCTCCAACCGCTTTGGCACTTTTTGGCTCATCAGCATGGTTACGTTAACTCTTCTAATAACCAATGTGTCCCCCATTTTCGCGTATATAAAGACGACAACACTTACTCTTCTAATATGGTTGGAAATTTTGTCTGTCGTTTTCGCCTCAACATTTTGGCTCGAAGCTCCGAGGTTGATGCGACTAGGTCCTAGTAAGCGCACGTTACAATAAGTTTATTTCAGCTGACTCGAAATCCTGTATTTATCATTCTCTTATCTATAATTAAGCTAGCTGACTGTTGTTTTTGAAGTGGAAATTGTGATAACGAATTTCCTGAAGATATAAGAGAAAAAATGGCAGTGCCCAAAATGCGGTGAAGTAATATGCTGCTAGCTAGTCTGCCCAAAATATTGAAACTTAAAAAAGGGTTCCCATGTTATAATACAGCACATAAAATGGGAGCCGAAGAGGGCGATGAAGTAATTCTTGTTAATTCCAGTGAGGTTATTTAAAAAATGAGAAAAGTCAGTTAGCCGAAGGGAAAGCTCGATAGCTATCTAGTTTTAGAGTTTAAGGCCTTTAGCTACGGATTTACCTAACTCCGGGTCAGCTTTAGTCAGATTTGCTATCACTCGTTGCTGGATCTGTTTATCTATGGGTGTAAGATCTGCAATGAGATTATCTACTAGATGTTCTTGGTCTATCTTGCTTAAGGAACGATACTTCTCTCCAGCTTGTTGGAAGTCGTTGGTTTTGCTAATCTTCTTTTTGGTGACATCTCCCTCAACGCGAAATGTGGATGGTGTTCCTGACAGAGCCTCCACGGGCGAGCCTCCAGCAATGCTTGCTGGTTCATAATTCACAGGACCACTGTATTCTCCCATTTGCATTGACCCATCGCGCTGGCTGTTGTTGACCTCCACAGTGGGACGGTTTACTGGAATTTGTAGGTAGTTTGGTCCCAATCGATGACGCTGGGTATCCGCATATGAGAATGTTCTGCCCTGAAGCAACTTGTCGGCTGAGAATTCTATTCCCGGAACAATGCTTGCTGGACAGAAAGCTGCTTGCTCAACTTCAGCGAAGAAGTTCTTGGGATTGCGATTCAACACCATCTTCCCAACTGGCATCAGCGGAAATTTGTCTTCAGGCCAAGTCTTTGTTGGATCAAGTGGATCAAAATCTTGTTTCAACTCATCCTCGATTTTCATCAGCTGGACGCAGAGTTCATACTCAACCTCTTCACCCTTGGCTATGGTATCCCAGAGATCGCGGGTGAGGTAGTCTGGATCGACGCCTGCCAGCCGAGTTGCTTCATGACGGTCAAGATTGTGAACTCCCAATTTTGGTTTCCAGTGGTATTTCACATACTGCCGTTTTCCTTCTGAGTTCACCCAGACATAAGTGTTAACTCCAAAGCCCTCAGTCATCCTGTAACTTTTTGGTGTCCCACGGTCTGAGAAGAGCCATATGATCATGTGGGTCGATTCAGGGGTTAAAGATATGAAATCCCAGAAGCTGTTGTGTGAGGAAGAAGACGATGGCATGTTGTTGTCAGGTGCGCCCTTAAATGCATGAACCATATCTGGAAATTTGATGGCGTCTCTGATGAAAAACACGGGAAGATTGTTTCCAACAAGGTCGTAGTTGCCTTCTTCAGTGTAGAACTTTACGGCAAATCCACGTGGATCTCGCACCGTGTCAGCGGATCCTCTTCCTCCGGTTACAGTTGAAAATCTTAAGAACACAGGAGTTTTTTTCTCTGGGTCTTGGAGGAATTTCGCCTTTGTGTATGGTGCCATGCTCTTGTAGACCTGAAAGTAGCCATGTGCTCCTGCTCCCTTCGCATGGACAACTCTCTCGGGGATGCGTTCTCTGTCAAAGTGTGCCATCTTCTCAATGAACTGTACATCCTGCAGCAAAACAGGACCTCGTTCGCCGACAGTTAATGAGTTTTGATTGTCAGTGATTGGTACGCCTTGGTTTGTTGTCAAGTATTTCTTTTTTTCCATTATCTTATTATCTCCAATTATAGTAATTTGTGTCAGGAATAGATTGTAATCATTATTATTTAAGTCTTGTTATTTTTTAGAAAACGTTTTAGGTAACTACATAAGTAATTCATAGCTATGAAAAATCAGCAACTCATTGCCAAGCTTCGAGAGAAAGGTTTCAGGGTTACACCTCAACGAATAGCAATTTGCGAGTTTATCCTCTCAAGCAAGGACCACCCAACAGCTGACCAAGTATATCAAGTGGTGAAGAAGAAGTATCCAACGCTGAGTTTGGCAACTGTATATCAGACATTGGGTCTTCTCACAGAAATCGGGATGCTGCAAGAACTGGGATTTACTGATGGGATCTCCAGATATGATCCTGATACTTCACCTCACATCAACATTATCTGTAGGAACTGTGGAAAGATCCAAGATTACCAAGCGGAAAGTATTAAAAAACTTTGGTCTCAAATAATTGGGGATCTCGGATTCAAACCTATTGGGCAACGCTTGGATATATATAGATACTGTGATCAGTGCCTAGCTAACTTGCACAATAACAGAGTTTCGTGAGGTTATAACATACAAAAACGAATTATAATTTAAATAATAAGGGAAAGAAGAAAAAGGGCATTAACTAAGAATAAACTAGGCAAAATTTAGCTATAGTTTATAGTAATTTATTAAATTTAAATGAGGAATCTTATCCCCTCTCCTCTACAAAAATCATCAGCCCTCTTTTAGCATTTCGACTTCTTCGACAGATTCGGCTTATTTTCTCCATCTTTTTAGTTTTGGTAAAACATTAGACGCCATTTTCCTCGCTTCATCTTCGGGCATTCCCATCTGAACTGCAATTTTCACATTTTTTTCCATTTTCTCTTGCAGAGTTATACCTTCATCTAGGAATTTGCCATTCTGAAAGCAGTAACAACAATACTCTTCGCTTTTACTTCCATCTGCATTCTTTCCGAAATCTTCTTTCTTTTGTAAAGGCATTCCACAGCTTTGACATATATTCATTTCTTAATCAACCCCTCTATACTTCTTTTTCTTCAGTTTTAATTTATTTACATTGTTTTAATTTATTTAATGCCATTGGTTATCAGTCATTTGGAGCTTTCAGAGCAGTTATATAATTCGTAACTATGGATTAAGGCTAGCGGGTTTTCTTAAGGATGAGGACACGATCTTGAAATTTTCTATTCTCTGTTTTGAAGTTCCTACTAGTAGCTGAGTCTTTAGATAGCTAAGGGGTAAGCGACGACCAACTCGCCAAATATCAGAGTGTGATAAAGAATAAGCCATGGATTTTTCTTGGCTCTAGATTCCTAGGGTCATTCTTCCAAGGGCAGTATTAGATGAGCGTACGGCGCAACGCCACACCATAAATAGGCTTATTTTGGTGTTTACTTTAGCGAAAATGTCGTCACATACGTCATTATGGATGTCACGACATAATTTTTTAGGTTTGCCTAAATGTTTATATGGTAGGGGCGCCAATAGAATTTAGGTGCGCCTAAATGTCTGATGAAGTCGTAATAAGCAGCAACATGGAGGAATATCTGGAGACCCTTTACAGCCTTACGCTGAATGGGCAAACGGCCAGTACCACGGAAGTCTCCGAACGCTTGAAAATCGCTCCAGCCAGCGTCACTGAGATGCTGAAAAAATTAGATGACAATGGCTATGTGAAATATTTCCCGTACCGAGGAGCAACTCTCACCGCAAAAGGCCTTAAAGATCGCCGAAAAAACAACTCGAAAACACGATTGCTCGAAAGGTTTCTGCAGACATTCTGCATATTCGGAAAGATAAAGTTCACTTACAAGCATGCGAAATGGAACACTCGTTGTCCGATGAAGCTGAAGAATCCCTCTGCCGCTTTCTGAAACATCCTGACAAATGTCCAGACGATAGCAAGATTATCCCAGCCTGCAACCTGCCGTTCTCAACATGCGAAGAATGCGTAGAAATGCACAAGAAAGGCCTAGAGGAAGTGGGAAAACGGCAACAGAATCTGGTTTCAATATGCAATCTCAAAGCGGGCATCTCGGCAAAGATCTCTTTCATCAGAGGTGAACACAGATCCTCCAAAGACTTTTGGACATGGGATTAACTCCCTGGAACCTCTATAAAAGTGGAAAGGGTCGCACCATTAAAAGGCCCAGTAGAAGTGTGCGTGAGAGGCTCCAAGGTGGCACTAGGACAAGATATCGCTGCAAACGTCTTTGTTGAATCCACAGAAAAAAATGATCAAAAAAGATGATTCGTCATGTCATGCCATTCTAAATCTTCAAATTTGAAAAAGTCCCAAAATAATCAACGGCATAACCATTGCCCTAGCTGGCAATGCTAATGTTGGAAAAAGCGTATTATTCAACCAGCTCACAGGTTCAAGTCAAATAATCGGCAACTGGCCAGGAAAAACAGTGGAAAAAGCCGAAGGCAACATCAATTTTGAAGGACAAAAAATAACTGTCGTTGACCTGCCCGGCATCTATTCATTTTCCACCTTCGGAATGGAGGAATTCGTGTCGAGAGAATACGTGGCCCTGGAGAATCCAGATGTTGTCATAAACGTGGTCGATGCCGCTGTTCTTGAACGCAACCTATTCTTCACTCTACAACTCATCGAGATGGAAGCCCCTCTGGTAATTTGCCTTAACCAAGTTGATGTTGCCAAGAAAAAAGGAATTGACAATCAACACAAAGAAAGTTGGAGCAAGCTCTAGGCGTACCTGTTGTTCCAACAGTGGCATCAGAGGAGAGGGAATATACGAGCTAACAAAAACTGCCGTTGAGTTGCAGAAACTGCCAGCAACAAGAAAAAGACACCCGTCAGGTATGGAGCTGAAATAGAAGAACGAATAACCAAACTCGATCAAGCGATCCAAACAGGAAACCTTGGACTGAAGTACCCCTCCAGATGGGTTGCCATCAAACTTATGGAAAATGATCCTGAAATTAAGAAACTGGTAGGTTCCAAATCTGAAGTTGTGATAAAAACATCCGAGGTTCTGGCAGCGGAAATCTCTTCTATTCACAATGAACCGTGTTTCGCAGTTATCGCTTCCGAAAGGTATTCTCTTGCAAGCAAGATTGCAAATGAGGTTCAACAGACAGAGTGAAATTAAAACCACAACTTCAGAAAAGTTGGATTGGATCACTACACACAAAATATTTGGCTACATTACGTCTACAGGTGTAATAGCAGGCTTGCTTCTCTGGACATTCAGTATTGGGAACCTGCTGTCCAATTTATTTTCAAACGCATTATCATTATTTTCACCAGTGAATCCAAGTTTCAGTGGGTCGATTCAGGGCATTATCTGGAACGGCGTATTACGGCGGCTTGGTTGCCGGCGATAACGTTGGTTATGCCCTATGTTGTACCGTTCTTATCTCATGTTAGCCATGATTGAAGACTCCGGCATCCTCACAAGAGTTGCATTCATGATGGACAGCGCAATGCACAAGATAGGATTACATGGAAAAGCATTGATTCCAATGATCTTAGGCTACGGATGCAACGTCCCTGCAATTCGTGCCTGTAGAATCATGGAAACGAAACGTGAACGACTACTTGCATCCTACGCCATTACCTTCGCCCCATGTACAGCAAGAACAATCGTGATTCTTGGGTTGGTAGCAGCCTTCGTGGGTCCTATGTGGGCATTATCACTCTACGCAGTGGACATCGCGCTCATCTTCGTCTTGGGAAGAGTGGCTCTCAAAGTTGTTCCAGGTCAATCAACAGGTCTCATAATGGAAATGCATTCTCTCAAGGTTCCTTCATTGTCCGTCGTGGGTAAGCAGACTTGGGTACGAACCAAATCTTTAATATACTTCGTATTTCCACTGTACATTGGTGGAAGTGCCCTCATTCAAGTTTTGTACGCGGTCGGCATCCTGCAACATTTGAGTAATGCAATCTCGCCACTCACTGTCGGTTGGCTTGGGCTTCCCGCCATAGCTGGAATACTCTTAATACTCGGTTTGGTCCGGAAAGAACTAACACTGCTGGGAGCAGTGGCCATATTTGGCTCAACAAACCTTGCTCTCTTTTTCAACTCCGGTCCAGCTGATAACGCTCGCCCTAGTTAGCATCATCTTTATTCCATGCATATCTACAGTAACAGTACTGGCAAAGGATTATGGGTGGAAAACCGCCGCGGTCATAGCAATAGCAAACTTCGCCACTGCCATACTTGTTGGAGGAATAGCTTTCAGACTACTTTCTCTGATCTTATGATGAGAGAATAGGCGTAGCAAGTGCAAAGCCTAATACTCTCTGAAACAGTGGAGTTCTCGTAGACATACTTGGGAAGTACTGGTTTAAAACTCGATCTGAAGGAAAATGTTGAATCAATTACTTGACATTATTATGAAAAACAAGATCTGAAATCTTCTTTCTTTCCTTTTCTTTAGAGTATTTAGGAACTCCGATAGGCATAATCGAAATTATTCTGCAACTTTTAGGTATATTTAGGATTTCTTTTATTTTATTTTCAGCTGAATTTTTTTCGTTTTTTAGGTTGAAGATTCCTATCCAGCTGATCCCAATCCTAGACTGTATGCAGCTAGTGCCATGTTTTGTGTGGCGGCTGCACCGTCTTCCACAAAATGGTATGGATCTTCTTTAGGATCGACGTATATTGCAATGCAAACAGGTGCGTCCATCATTCCTAATTTATAAATTGTTGGGGCAAGGTCACTGATTTTTTCTTTAGTCTCTTTGTCTTTTATTAATATGAACCTCCAAGGTTGACTGTTAAGCCAAGATGGAGCCCATCTTCCAGCCTCTAAAATTTCTTGAATCTGTTCATCAGACACGGTTGTACTTTCGAATCTTATCACGCTTCTTCTCTTTCTTATTACCTCAAGAATAGAATTCACCATAACTTCACCGGCTTGTTTGCTCTAGTCTTACTAAACAACTCCATATAAAAATAACGATATTTCCTAATATTAGTCTTAAAATTTCCTAGCCCTTTATCACACAATCGGGACTCGATTATAAGAACGCATGTAACTGTGCCAGTGCAATCACAAAAACTTAAATGACGGGTATATTATTTCACTATGAGGTGATTTGGTTTGCTGTTCATGATTGTTGCTAGACATTCAGTCTGAGTTGTGTCCTGGAGGAGTTGTACGACCCGATAAAGAATTCACAGTAAAAATCGAAGAGAGCATGAAAAAATCTGGAGTTAAAGAAATAGCAGGATATACGGATGCACCAGGTCATGTTTACTATTTTGTTCTAGAAACAGACGATAATACAGCTCTCAACAATGCGGTTGAGCCATTAAGGCTTGTAGGAGAAGTAACGATAACTCCAGTACTGAAGTTCTCAGAACTTGTTGCCTGGGCCAAGAAAATAGGAATTCAAAAGTAGACGCGATGAAAACTGTGCGCGCGCTGATTGGTTGTAGTTCGGAATGGAGGTGATCTTATGAATAAAGGTAAGATGAAGACGACGACCTGCCCTGATTGCGGTTGGACTGTGAAGTCGCCCTGGGGAGAGAACGACGTATTAGACCATATTATGCTTCATGCAAAAAACCATCATCCTGAGTTCCTAAAGCATAGCAAGGAAGATATGAAGAAGACGATAAAGGACGCATAGGTTTTGCAAGCAGCTGGAACTAATTGAACATGAAAGGCGCGCGCGTGCTATCATATGTCGAAATGGGAGCCGTCGCAAAGGGGCTTGTTTAGGGACTTACCGCATCTGCATAGAGTAACGCGGTTTCGCTTCTCATATATTATGCCATCCACGGATTCGATCTCGACTTCTCCGCGAATCCAGAGAGGACCGGGTGAACCGTCCTCGTGCTCAGTGACAACAATGCTAGGCTCATAATCTGGTTCTATCGGGTTACCCTGTTTATCCCAGACAACGAGCCGTCCGGATGGGCAGTTAGCTGCTTCCTCTATGGCAATCTCCTTGAAACCGGGTCTATCACTGTGAACTGTGAGATTCCAGATACCTGCGTCACGGACGCAGAAACCTGCACCGACGCAAAGCTCCGGTTTATCCGTAAGCTTAAGCTCTGGGCCAAGGTACTCCTTCACGTTTTCGAGGTAGAGTTCACTACTGGCTGTTTCAGTGCCATTGAACCGTTGCATTGTGTGAGCACCATCGCAATATGGCTTGTTTATTGGATTTTCCACAGCGGCAGAGGGCATAGCTTTCTCGCTGAGGATATCTCTGAACCTCTCGCCATATACAGGGGTCACCGTAGCTATCGGTCTCTATGATCATTCGTAATAGAGGAATGCCACCTGTGACGAGGTATGGACCATCCTTAGTTACCTTTATCTTAGCATTCTTGGCCATGAATATCAGTATCCTATGGGTTGTCTCGTGCCTTTTTCGCTAATTTAGTATAAAAGTGTTGTTCAACTTGAAGTCTAGACAGACTCTTGAAACTTTGATTAATGAGGAAGCCCTGCTGTTCGCCAAGTACCTTAGGCATGAACGGGACAATAAGCCAAAGCTAAGGATAATATTAATTTTTTTAGTGATAATTGTATTTAATCATATTCATGAACTTTACTTGACTCTTTTTCATAGATCATCATTGAGGCTTAGCTGAGCTGAGCTAAAAGTCGTCGAACAAGAGAATTAGTCTGTCTTTATTGGGTAGCCTAAACTGTTCCAGGAGGTCATTCCTCCTAATACGTTTTGGACGTTTTTAAAACCTTGTCTAATTAATATACTTGCGGCTACGCTGGCCCTATTTCCTACCGAGCAAACTATTGCTATAGGCTTATTTTTTGTAAGTGAATTAGTTTTGTTTGCCAAGTGACCGAAGTATATGCGGTTCGAACCTTCTATGTACCCTTCTTTCCATTCACTTGGTTCTCGGACATCTAGTACAGTCAATTCTTTTGTTATCAACTTGGTTCTGAGTTCGGAAGCGGACAAAGTGCCCAAGCTACTTATGGTTTTTCCTTCTTCTTGCCATTCGTTTATGCCAGAACAAAGAAAGCCTATCATGCAGTCAAATCCTAGTCTCCAGAAGTGTGTGGCTGTCAACTTCATGTCTTTTTGTCGTTCGTGTATAAACAGGAGACGTTGCCCGTAGTTGAGTATCCAACCTGGGTATATGCTGGTTCCATCTAGCCAGAGGTTGAGTGAGCCTGGAATAAAAGAGCCTGCAAAGGCGTAAGGCATTCGTGTATCTACGATGATAGTGTTGGCTTGGTTTGCTTCCAACTCGAAATCTTTTAAATTCAATGCTCTCGGAGCTTTAAGATTCTTTAAGAGAGGAGGACCATTCAGGTTATATTCTTCCATTTTCTTGAAGTATGGTGGTATAAGGAACTCTTCGTTTTCTGCCTTTTTAATGAACTCGTCCTTATTTAGCCGCAAGTAAGAGTTGAATTTTCTTTCGTAGCCTATCGTGCTATATTCTCGATCGCTGATTATGTTTCCACAAATGCTGCCGGCGCCGTGGCTAGGATAGATAATTGAACCATCACCTAGCGATAGGAGTTTTTCGTGTATGCTGTGATACAGTTTTTCAGCTTGGACTGGCTGTTTAGTTTTACCATAGAGGTCTGTACGTCCGACTGAGCCGACGAACAAAGTGTCACCTGTGAAAATAAACAGGGGCTCTTTGCGACTTTCAGGGGCATAGACTGCATAGCACATTGATTCGTTGGTGTGGCCTGGAGTGTAAAGCGCTTCGATTTTCAATTTGCCGATGTGAAGGATTTCAGCGTCAGATAGGTTGTGTTCGCCATATTTGAATGACAGACTCTTTACTGTGGCAAATCTCGGCGCCTGTTGTATTTTGTCACTCGAGTGAGCCTGTTATGTAGTCTTCGTTTCTGTGGGTTTCAAAGATGTAATTTATTTTTGTGCATTCTTGCTGTGCCATAGTGTGATAAATGAGGCTGTCACGACGTGGGTCAATTATGGCTACTTCGTTTTCGTCTGAGATATAGTAACTGTTGTGTGCAAGGCCCTCGGACTTGATGGTTTTGATTTTCATAAGAATGACTTCCAGAATTCTGGTGATTGTTCAGAAATAGGAATTATTCTAAGAGGTATTCTTAAACGGGGCATTAAATTCATAATTATTTATAATATTTTTTTCAATAAAAATCTATTTCATTCATTTGTTAATTTTTTCCCGCATATTCCACAACCATTAAATGTTTCAAAACTGCCCAAGCATATAACGCCATGTTCTGAGGCCTCGATCGATGACTACATCAGTCAGCTCACTATTTCTTTGAGATTCACCCTTGTGATACATCAATTCTAGGCACACATATTAAGCTCACATCATCAATATTATTATTAGAGGGATAAATATGGCAAAAAACAAAGGCGCCAGATATGAGTGTGAAGAATGTGGAATCGTCGTATTAGTTGACGAAACATGCGGATGTTCTGAATGTGATTTAGTGTGCTGTGACACTCCAATGAAAGAAGTCAAAAAAGAAGCAAAACCCAAAGCCAAAAAGTAAAACGAAGACACGCCCTTCTTATTCCCCATTTTTTCTAAAAGACTAATAATACCTATTTCTAGGTGTGAAAAGCTTTACGGGATTGGGTTTGGGCTATGGATGCTATTAAAGGTAAATACGATTTCAAGTGCAGATGTTGCGAAGCCAAGGAGTATTAGGCGTGTAAATGGAAATACGATCATGACGGAATTCAGAATTATCTGCGATATCGCAGACTAATTAAGGACATTAGGAGAAAATGTTGATGTCTCTTTGTTCGATAATTAATTGAATATCTAATTTACATCTGCTTTCTAGGCAAGCGTTGATTCCATCATCTCCTGCAGTCCTCGGAAAAGAAGATATAAAGTTTGTTTGCACAGCAGGTCTTCCCAGTCACATGTTTTCTATATATGAGTCTTCCGTAAACCTGACATCGCAAAGTGGGCTACCCTACTCACATTTATAAGTATAAGTACGTTATATTTTTTGGATGAAAGATGAATTTTGCATGCGAAATTATTGCGCGATATGTTCTGCCCATTTTTAGATCTCTGGTCGCAAAGGACCTTATTGAAAAGTACGGTTTCACGCAGGTAGAGGCTGCAGAGAGGCTTGGTACAACTCAAGCTGCCATAAGCCAGTATCTTCATTTGAAACGCGGATATAAAGGCATAGAGCAATTCGAGCTTTTTCTACCAAGAATTCAATCGTTAGCAAACGAGATAGCTAAACGAATAGCAACTGAGAAAATAGATACCAATGAAGTTATGATTAACTTCTGCAGACTCTGCACAACATTGCGCGAAGAAGGAAATATGCTTAAATAAACATCAATAGCGCACTATGGAAAAAATCAAGTTCTTATATTCTCTAAGGCTTCATCTGTGATGGCGCAAGCTTCTATAACTTGCTCTTTCTTCCCCTACATGCAACTCTTACAAGATTCTCTTTTGGTGCATCTGACTCACCTCGCTGCTAACTGGATTGCAGCAAAAAGTCTCAGGAAAGTTCGCCTAGAATAATCATAAGAGATTAGAAAAATGCTTGTAAAAACGGTCTAGGTTTTTTAATTTTTAATCAAACCAAACCTGACATAATAAGATCATACATTACCAATGGCAATCGAAACACCTAAATGCATATTAGAAATTATTCTCTGTCGGGTCGAATATTATGGTTGAGCTTAAGGTCGGAGATAAAGCACCCGATTTCTCACTGTTGGACGAACATGGCCTACCGGCAAGTCTGAAAGACTATCTTGGAAAAAAAGTCGTGGTTCTATACTTTTATCCGAAAGACTTCACGTCAGGTTGCACTGCAGAGGCGTGTAGTTTCAGGGATAATTACAAGCCCTATCAAGATAAAGGTGCAGTTGTAATAGGAGTTAGTCTTGACAGTGTCGAATCGCATTTAAAATTTTCTGAAAAATACAATTTACCATTTACAATTCTCAGCGATAATAAAAAGGAAGTTGCTAAAGCCTATAATGTGCTTGGAGTTGGAGGGGTTCTCGCAAAAAGATTTACCTTCATCATCAACAAAGATGGGAAGATAACGCATATTTTTCCGAAGGTCGATGTGAAACGACACTCTAAAGAAGTTCTAAAAGCGCTTGATGAACTGAAAACTCTTTAATCTAATCAACAGGGAAATGGTAAAGAATTATTTCCTAAACATTTTTTCTTAAAGACAAAATATATTATCATGTTACCCCATAAAAAAACATAATCCAAATAAAACATCTTTAAAGAGGAATCAGGTTTGGATTTGGGGCTCAAAAACCGCGTTGCAATCGTAACTGGGTCCAGCCGAGGAATAGGAAAAGCCATAGCCTATGGTTTAGCTGAGGAAGGTGCAAATATAACCATATGCGCCCGGAATGAAGATAAGCTTAGAGAAGTTGCAGAAGAAATAGAGTCCTCAACTGGAACCAAAGTTTTACCAGTGCAAGTGGACCTAAAAAATAAAGAAAACATCGAGTCTTTGGTGGAAATGACTGTTAAAAAATTTGGTAGGCTAGACATATTGGTTAATAACACGGGAGGTCCTCCGTCATTGCTTTTTCAAGAGACATCAGAGGAAGATTGGCGCAAAACCATAGACTCACTGTTGATAAGTGTTGTAAACTGTTGCAGAGAAGTTATTCCACACATGAAGCAGCATAAGTGGGGTAGGATAATCAACATGACATCTTTTGCTGCAAAGCAGCCAGCTGAGAGACTTATACTATCAAACTCTGTTAGGGCTGGCATATTTGGCTTAACCAAAACATTATCCAACGAGTCAGCTGAATACGGCATCTTGGTCAACGCTGTATGTCCAGGATGGACTAATACAAGAAGAGTCCAAGAACTTGCAAAATCCACAGCGGAAAAAACCCAAAAACACAAGAAAAAAAAAACCAAGAATTCAACCAGCTTTGGTCGAGGAGTACAAGAAGAGTTCAAGAACTTGCAAAAACCACAGCGGAAAAAACCCGAAAAACGCCTGAAGATGTAATTACTGAATGGTCCAACAGTATTCCACTAAAACGCCTAGCGCAACCCAATGAGATTGCCAACCTAGTAGTCTTTTTAGCTTCTGAAAGAGCAAGCTACATAACCGGGGCAGTAATTCAGGTTGATGGCGGCTTTATAAAGTCCTTAATTTGATGTGAATTTAGTGTAACCAAAGCTGAGTGAGCTTTCGATGAATATTTGGTATCATGACTGAAAAAAATCTCTTAATAGTCTATTGAGACCTATAGGTAATGAGGTATGACCGTGGTAAAATTTAACGGCGTTAATCACCTTGCTATGGCAACAGGCAACATGGACAGCACTATTCGTTTCTGGAGAGATCTCTTAGGTATGAGGCTGGTGGCAGGTCTAGGTGGACCTGGCTACAGACACTACTTTTTCCAGCTCTCGGAGAAAGATCTAGTAGCCTTTTTTGAGTGGCCAGGAGTGACGCCCGTGCCAAAAAAGGACCATGGAAGACCTGTGAAAGGACCTTTTATCTTTGATCACGTTTCATTTGGGGTGGAAACTGAAAACGAACTGTGGGAATTGAAAGACAGGCTTGAAGCAGCTGGTTTTGATGTTTCAGACGTTATTGACCATGGATTCATTCATTCAATTTATGCCTTTGATCCCAATGGAATCCCTATTGAGTTCAGTGCCAATGTTGAAGACAAAGATGTGCGAAGAACTCCTACAATTGCAGACGTCAGTCCCTCAAAGGTAACCCTTGAAGGATCAGAACCGCTTCTGGACAAGTGGCCAAAAGTCACTAAACCTACTCCTAAATCGAAGAGAGTAATCTATCCTGGTGCAGGCAGCGAATTATTTCATGGCAAGAAGTAAGCTAGAGAGAGGGAAACGAAGCGATTTACCTTAAAATATTACTGTGTGCCTGATTATTTTTAACTTTTTTTCATTTTATAATATGGCTTTCGACCAAGAAACATTATTTACACTATTCTCTTAGCAGACTTTTATATGGAAGTCTATGTATTTTTTATGTGATTGTGTGGATTATGATAAAACTTTCATTCAAGACTAAGAAAGGTCAGAAGGAGATTTTGGATAAGGCTGTTCAATTCTTCGAAAAGAACACGGGTTTGAAAAGGACTGATCGTGGTTCTTGTTGTGTAATCTTTGGCGAGATGTATACAGACTATGTCATGGTATCCCTCTCTCAAGAAGATGATGCCTTTGAAGTTATAGTAGAAAGCAGAGAACACGAATACTTAGCTCAGAAATTCGTAGAAGAGTTTAAGCGATAACATGGATTCTTTTAGACATATTATTGTAATAGCTTATACTTCTGTTATTTTTGAAGATTGACTGGTACAGTTAAGATCAAACAAACTTATATTCAAAATTGAACATATCAGAAGAATGGTGATTTCGTGAGAATAGCATTATGTGGATATCTTGGCTCAGGTTGTACTGAGGTAGCTGAGATACTTGCTTCCAAATTCGGATTGGACACTTTCAATACAAGTGTTATTATTGAGAGTATAAAGGATCTCAAATCTTTTGGCATATCTGGTGAAATCGACTTAGACACTGTTATAAAAAGTAAACTTGAAGAGATCCTCAAGAGAGACAATGTTATAATCGAAGGCAGATCGGCCTTCATGCTTCTTGATAAAAAAGATGTGATAAAAATCTTTCTTTCTGCCCCACTTGAAGAAAGAATCAAACATGTAGCCCAAAGAAGAGGAGTATCTGCTGAAAAAGCAAGGGAAGATGTCATAAAGAGCGATATAGAAAGAAATCATCTAATCCAAAGATTACTTAATACAGACTGCCTTAATATAATAAACTACGATTTTACAATTAATACGAGTTCAAAGACATTCTCAAGGATCGCTGAAACAATCTCGCAAATAATAAAAACATTAGCTCATTAGCTAGCAACTTTGACTTCTCTAGCTGAGCTTCTTCAAAAAAGGTATACAAGATTTTATTCATGCTTCATTATTTTGTGATACAATAATGGTTGTATTTCCTCAATTTTTTCCACATCAAAGACAAGATTTTGTTCAATAGCTGTATCATCATCAAAAGTCAAAACCATATATACCTTTTTCCTTTTCAATAAAGAAGCTAGTCCCCCATGTAAAAGACCTAAAGATGCGATTTTTTCTTGACTCAATGACTGAACATTATGAACCATCTCATAAGGAATCTGTAAGGGAAATTCTGGAATCTCTAGGAAATCAGGCATCATAATTATATGAACATTCATGGATTTGGGAAAAGAAGAATGACCGCTAAGATACTTCGCTTTCCAAGCATATTTAAGTTCTTTACTATCGAAAAGAGCCATTTCTTTTTTCTCAGCCCATAATTTGCCTTGGATTCATATATAAATTTTCATTCGGATAATTGTATCAGCTTATGACTCCAAAACTAGACTTTCTCAAGATCCTAATAAAAACCCTATTTTCAGTCTTTTCTCCATTTTTCCTTCTCTTTGTTACATAATGAAATTAGGCTTCTGCCTTTTTTGAATCGATTGATTATTTTCTGGATGAAGTTGTTAACTACTGCCAAGACTCTCTTAAACCATTTTCACTCTTTGAAAATTTATTCTGAACAAGATATTTGTGTGCTGTGAGGGCAGCCAAAGCGCCTTGACCAACAGCAATAGATATCTGCTTCTCTTCAACGTCAGTAACATCCCCTGCAGCAAACAAACCTTTCACGCTTGTAGACTGGTCTTTTTTAACAGGAACTTCACCTACCTGATTAAGCTCAACCAGACTCTTTAATGGATCAGAGTTTGGTGTTAGACCAATCTCCAAAAAAACTCCGTCAACATTTAGATCATATCGATCCTTCCCATCAACGGATTCGAGTCTTACGCCAGTTAATTTATCTCCCCCCAGGAAGTCAGCTAGCTGAGCTCATCGAAGACATGTTTTTCTTGCTGACGTGATAGTTGATGGAGAATATTTTATCATAGCGATTCTAGCGTTCTTGCACATTTGATTATTTTAAATATTTAGAACGTGAGTTAGATTTGTGGAAAATATCGAGGCTGTTGCTATTATTGGTGGCGGGCTTGCAGGTGCTAATTGTGCTTATGAGCTAGCAACAAAAGGGGTTAATTCCATAATTTTTGACAATTCTCATCCAAGGGAGAAGCCTTGCGGCGGTGGAATTTCGCCTTTGGTTATAGAGAAGTTTCCGTTCATCGAACAATTTCCTTCAAAGGGAAGTATTTCTGCTGATTTTAAAATAATCTCTCCAAAGAACAGAGAAGTCATTGCAAAGGGTAAAAGAAAAGGATTCATTATTTCGAGACGCTATTTGGATGAAGGCATTTTGAACATGGCGATAGGAAATGGTGCAAAACTGATCAAAGAGAAAGTTACAGAAATCGAAAAGAAACAAGGTTTTTGGGAAATTAAGACTGAGAAGAGGCTGATGAAGGCAAAAATACTTGTGGGAGCTGACGGAGTTAACAGCATTGTTCGCAAGAAAACAGTTGGATCCATATCGCGGGAAAATCTCGGAATAGGTTATGGATACTTTGCGATAGGCGCTGAAAAAGAATATGCGACAATGAAGTTTTTGGATGGAATACCTGGTTACATCTGGATCTTCCCAAGAGACGATCATTCAAGTATAGGTATAGGTAGCGAGCTAAGATATGGAAGTATTCTGAAGGGAATTCTTGATGATTTTATTCGCTCTTATGGTCTAAAAATAAAAGTTATCTCGCAATTTGCTGCCATGCTCCCTTCGGCAAAAGACCCAAACTTCTTCAAGCTCCCATGTGCTGGAGAAAATTGGATTCTGATTGGAGACGCCGCAGGGCATGTTGACCCAATAACTGGTGAGGGCGTTTTATATGCATTATGGTCGGGAAAGTTAGCTGCTGAGACAATAATTAGAAATAACATATTATCCTATGATGATCTTTGGAGACGAGAATATGGTAATGACCTAATGGAAGGCTGCAAACAGAGAGACATGTTTTACAACCCCCTAATGATCGAACTCTCAGTTATTCTCGCTTCTCGAAGCAGCACTTATTCCCGATTGCTTTACGACATTTCCAAAAGTGAACAAGACTATAAGACCTTTATGGCAAGAACTATATACGAACTTCCCAAGACTCTAATTGAGTTTGTCGCAGGCAGCCTTCGGAGGTTCCTCAATAATTAGCCAGCTATTTAAAAAAATAGGGATAAAATAACCATAACTGGCTCTTTGTATAGCGCGTGCGAAAGGACCGTCTACTGGGTGCCACTGGTTTACTAATCGCCTTTTATATTAAATTAAGCTAGTGAAGACCTGTGGACGAAAGGAAAAATATGTGCCATAAAGAATATAATGACTATGAAGGAGCTTATAGAAACTCTTTTGAGGGTGGAGTTGAAGGAAAAGAGGATTAAGGAGTTGGAGAAAAAATGAGTCGACGTTCAAGGTGATTATGTGCAGAGCAATCTTAAGGAACATTTCGCGAGGCTAGGAGGGGAAAAGGATAAGAACTGTTTTGAGTGCACTCACTTGAATTACGAGAAATTGGAATGTGTAGTTCCCTACGTTACTCAGCACTCACAGAAAATGAAGAGTGTCATAGACTATAAGAAACTCTTGAAGAGTGTAGAGGAGTTGAAGGGGTATGGGGCAAAATGTCCTTTCTTTAAGGCAGGAAGGTATATGTGGGAGATTAAAGGGGAGATTATGAAGATACTCGAAGAGAATCTGGATGAGGCTCTTGACTCTCACGAGTTGAAATCAAGGTTACAGTTGAAGGTGTCTGAGGCTGAGAACTTTGAGAAGGCTTTTAACGAGTTGAAATACTTGTACGGTGTGAACTCGTCTGGCGCGCAGGAGCTCTCTAGAGATGCAGAGCGACTAGGATTGGGTAAATCGTTCTTAGGATGGAGGTCAAACCTAAAATATGGAACCTCATGAACCTTAAATTGATTGACCCAACATTTTCATAATATATGTTCTAACATGAGAATCAAGCCAAATATAATAAAAGAAACGAGAGATTGGTAAATAATGGACATAAAGGAACGTTTAGTGGCTATTGGAAAATCGATTGTTGCATATACAATTTTGGCTATTTATGCTATTGTCTGCTGGTTTTTGGGAGTTAGGGACATCAAATTAATGCTCGTTGTTTTTTTCGGGGGACTTTTTGCTTTTGCCATTGCATTTACTTTATTCAAAGAACTGTCTAAAAAACGAAAAGAAAAGAAGAAACTCCATTCATCGACCATTAGATGAAAGACTCCATAAATAATTAATTTTTCTCTACTAGCTAGCAAGTAGCTCACTAGTAATTAACGAAGAAGCCTTGCTATTCCCAAGGGAGCAGGATAACGACTTATCCATATGTAATATGAAGAAATTTGTCAATCGCTACTTTTTTTACTTTCAGTTTCTATACCAAGTAAATGCTTAGCCACCACTAGATGCATAGCGGGAACTATAGCATGCAGACTTGTAAAGATTGCCAGCAGCAGCCAAATAATTGATTGTAGACCAATAGTTGTGTTAAAAGCTTCACCAATGACTCCTAACGCAGCGAATAGAAAACTAAAATACTGAAAAACGCTATTAGCCCACGCACATCTTCTAATCTCAGCTTTTATGTGTTCTCGGTTCTTGAAAGGTTGATTTTCCAATTGGCTTGCCATAATGGAACTCGCCTCCCTTTTTCTTTATTACATGCATGATTTCAAGTCGTATTAAAGATTTGACGTTTGGTCAACAAACTTACCGCACACAAACATAGCTCAACCAATAAAAGTAAGAAAAACGAATTATGCATTAGCTTAGCAGTAAGGTTTTAGGAGGTGAATAGAATGTCTGAGGAAAAGATTGCAAGGGTAGTCCGTGATTTTGTTGAAGCCTATACGAGAAGGGACGTGGATAAAGTGTTATCCTTTCTTACAGAAGATGTGGTCTGGGTTCAACCTGAGGGAGCACTCAAAGGCAAGGAGGAGGTGAAGCACACTTTTACTTATATGACTCAGAAAACTCCGGAGTTAAGAATTAGAGACGCCGGCATTGGGATTTTGGTAAAGGGAAATAGGGCTGTCTACGAATGGGTTTATGAGGGCTCTACGTCTGATGGTAGAAGATTTCGTGAAATACCTGGGATAACCGTGTACGAGTTCAGCGGAGAAAAAATCCAGCAATATAGGGAGTATTACGATAGGCTATCGATGGCTAAACAGGTAGCAAAGGGATGGTTCGAAAAAACGATAGTGGGCACCATTGTGAATCGATGGGAAAAAGGATTCCATTAACACAAACATATATTCAAAGAAAGCAACCGCAGGCTGTAATTCATTCTTTCTCACCAGTTTCTTTTATTTTTTTCATGCCTCTATCAATGCTCTTACCGACTTCTCTGCTAACCCCCAATTTGTCGATTATCTTGCCAAGAACCGAGTAGGGCAAATCATAGTTCATCATAAATGTTACTTTGGTTCCGTCTTTGATGGGACTGAAAGTCATTGAACTCGACATTGAAAAGTTTCCAGAAGTAGAGCGCCATGCAACCTTCTCATTTTCTTTCCATTCTACGGTCTCAGCATCCCACTCGACTTTTATTCCCATAGCCTCACCGACGACATGGGCAGTTGCACCTAACCCATCCTTACCTTTAGAAGTACGTTCAACCTTCTTGATTACGTCAAACCATTCTTGAACTCTGTCCCAAAAAACCATCGACCAAATTTTTTCAGGCGGTCCCCCAATTTCAATTGACCTTTCCATTCTACCCAAAAAATCACCCGACTCTCAATTTTTTATTTTTTAATCGAATTTACATATAAATCAATATATCAATAACAGGAAACACATTAAATTGATTGATTGACCCAGATATCTCCCGAACTAAGATTAAATTGATTTATCATCTACTATCCCTATTGATTTTAATCACATCTTCCATGATTTAATCCTAGTTCCCTTTTTGACATTTAATAATTGTGTTTTTTTTGTGTGCATAGGGAGCACACTAAGCCCCACTCATTCAATTTTCACTAATCTCAAGTTTAACATTACATATTATCAAAATATAAAAGAGAGTTAGGGCAAGGATGAATAGATTATGGCACGCTCGGGTGAGCCTTATGAAGATTAATGAGAAATACTCAACAGTATTGTTCGCGTTGTTCATGACACTGGCAATGGATTTTACGATGACTCTTACGATGACCATTTTGATGACTGGATTCGACTCTGGATTTCCTTTGAGATTTTCAGGAGGGTTTCTAATAGGGTTTATAGTTGGGTTCCCAACGAGTCTCATAGTAATCCCAGTCGTTAGAAGAACTGTGAACAAAATGATTAGCTCACTGAACAAAATGGTGCCACTGGTTCACTATCACCCAAAGATTAAATTAAAATATCAGGTACTAACCCTATTAAATTTTAATCTTTTTCTCTCAGCATACCTACGACTACCCTATTTCTCTCATTCTTACAACCTTCCCCCTCTCTTTCTTTCTTCTCTCTTACTATTACTTATTATTACATATACCCCTCCCGTGAGAGAAACTAACTGAGAATTAACGTAAACGGATACGTACGCAGTAAAGTTAGCGCGCGCGCTAAAAGCAGACCATAGAATCTTTGATAGATGAGGAAGCGTTACTATTTGCCAGATATTTAAGAAATGAAACTAAAGAGTGGCAACTTAGAATAGCGAAATCTATGATATGAATAAAGGGCTGGGTCTATGATGTTAAAGGATGATAAAGGAGATTGGGTTGAGATTCTAGAGATTACAGAAGAAGTTTGGAAGAAGTGCATTCAAGAGACGCTTCAGGGAGTGTTAGAATTGTTGGAATCCGCAGAAAAACTCTTGGATAATGGAGGTAACGAAGCGATATGCACAGGGCTTTATACTTACGCAGTAGAAGAGTACGGGAAAATTCTATTATTGAAACAGTACACCCCCTCAAAGGGAAAAGTCCAAGTTAAATATAAGAAAGAATTCCGAAACCACACAAAAAAATTCGAGATTGCAATTAAGACTCTTCCTAGCGAGTGTACAACACTTCATGAAGGTGCATTTGATGAGACTGTGTTCGACCCAGAATTTTTTGACGTAAAAAGTGTTGCGGATTGGGAAGCAAGGATGGCAGTATTCTATTGTGACTTCTCAAATTCTGGAGATAGTATCAAACCTATTCCCACCGTAGATAGAAAACTCCTCAAGGATGCGCTAAGCAAACTACGTGAGATTGCGTTTGCTATAAATACTGACATCTAGTGTTTGGGTTTGGGTTTGGGGTTAAAATTTAACCCCCACACACACTTTTTTGACGGGACGGAACGACTGACTATACTAACTAACTCTTTGACTAACTGACTAACTAACGTACTTGTGTACTAAACTATACAAGTATCATGTATATCAGACAACAAACTTGCGCGTGCTAGATTTGAATTTCAAACAATCCTAGCGTTCTCACCAAATCGACCTTCACGAAAATCTTTCTTTGTTTTTTCGACATCAATAACATTAAAAGTTCTGAACTCTTTATACTATAGTAACGATGAATCTGGAAGCGAGGGGAAAACTATGAGCTCTGAGAGTTATCGGTTCAAGGTAGGGACCTTCGAATGTATGGCCGTCAGCGATGGCACAATGACGTACACACCGCCCATGTTCCCACCGCCTGCAATCCTTCTTTTCGTCAACGCGCCAAAAGAACGTCTAGTGCAAAAGCTTCGCGAACACAACCTCCAGCCAGAAAAGTGGGTGGAGTGGATAAGTCCGTATATCTGCCTATTGATCAACACTGGTAGGCATCGGGTGCTGGTAGACACGGGAGCAGATGGCCTTGCACAGACCACAGGTAAACTCATCCCCAACCTAAAGGCCGAAGGAGTCGCGCCCGAGGACATCGACAGGGTCATCCTCACACACGGACATCCAGACCACATCGGCGGGAACCTCAACAGCGAGGGCAAGCCGGCTTTCCCTAAGGCCCGTTTCATTATGTGGAAGGATGAGTGGGATTTCTGGACCTCAGAACAGGCGGAACAGAAGCTCGATGAGCATGTCAGAAAGCGTCAGATAGCGTTCGCACGCAAAAACCTTCCGCCGATTCAGGATCGACTTGACCTCGTTGACCGTGAAACGGAGATCGTGCCAGGCATCCGAGCCGTTGCGGCGCCCGGCCACACACTTGGTCACATGGCGCTGGCCATCTCCTCAGGGGGTGAGCAACTGCTGTGCATCTCCGACGCTTGGCTCCATCCCATCCACCTGGAGTCGCCAGATTGGTGCGCGGCCGTCGACTTTGCACCCGAACAAGTCGCCAACACTAGGCGCCGACTTCTCAGCAGAGCCGCGGCGGAGAAGGCTCTAGTGCTTGCCTTTCACTTCCCCTTCCCTGGCCTAGGCCATGTCATCCAGAAGGGAGAAGTGTGGCAGTGGCGGCCTATTTAGACGAGGGGTTTGGGTTGGGGTTAAAATTTAATCTTTCTCTCTCGCGTTCCGTTCTCTTCTGTTCAGTATACTCTCTACTCTACTCACACGAAAAACAAAATACACACAAACTAGACAATTACTAAAAATAAAAACTTGACTAAACATTTAAAAAGATAAATGTATCTTTGTCTAAATATGTTTTGGATAACCTTCTCGATTGTTGATAATGCAATTAGTGGGTGGATTCATGACTAAAGAACATGGCACAAAGCCGGAAGCAGCAACAGGATATTCCAAGAATGGACTTCCATTCTTCCGTATGGGAAGCGGGCAACGAGTTGTAGTCATCTTTGGGGGAGGGCCTGACTTTGAACATAAACCTCCATCTGGCTTCCAACTTCGAATGGTTTCAGGTAGCTTCAAGGAACTTGCGAAAGAATACACGGTATATTATGTAAGCCGAAGGGGAGGTTTACCTGCTGGGTACTCTACACGGGACATGTCCGACGACTACGCAGCCATGATAAAGGAAGAGTTAGCATGGCCGGTTGACATAATAGGACTTTCGTCAGGGGGACCGATTGCCCATCACTTTGCTGTTGATCATCCCGACTTGATTCGCCACTTAGTCCTTGCCGAGACTGGTTATCGCCTGAGTGAAGAAGGTAAGGAATGGACAAGGCACGTAGGTGACTTGGCGCGTCAGGGTAAATGGAGAAAGGCAGCTGTCTTTATGGTTACCTCGATATATCCCAAGGGACTAAAAAAGTACGTTTTTAAGTTGTTAATGTGGCTCTTTGGAAAGAGCATGTTTGGCGCCTCTGGCGACCCCTCGGATGGGTTGGTAGAAGCCGAGGCGGAGGTAAATCATGACTTCACTTCGGAGCAACTGATTGAGATCAAGGTGCCCACTCTTGTCATCGGAGGAGAAGAAGACAAGTTCTATCTGAATCGTGAATCAGCTGAGGGGATCCCGAATGCCAAGTTGATCCTCTATAAAGGATTTGGACACAACGCCTTTGACGACAACAAACGCCAGTTTCAAACAGACATCTTGGCTTTCCTTAAAAGTTGAAGCAAACAGCTAGAGCCTGGGGCATGCTTGACGAGAATGTTCTTCCAATAGATCTTGAAAAAGGTTACATAGAATTTGTAATTAACATTTAAAGTCGGTCTTGCTCTGCATAGAAAGGTGGAAGAATACCCAGAAGTCTCCTCAAGGTTATCGGTCAACCACTCGCCCTGCAAACGCCTTAAAAGAATCATGTTTACTGGAAAAACAAGCTTTGGCTTCTTCCAGTAGTAGCTGTGGGCGATAAGCTTATCTTCCAGATGCAGCGGGAGAGTTCAGGATGGTTTTATGAATCTGCGGAATGATTTAGAAAACACTGCTAAGGCTTTGGGAGCAGACTTTTTTGGGCAGCAGACATTATTCAAGCTCGCAATTTCGTTTTGGCGCAAGGTGGAGAACATATTGTAGCGTTTCCTAAGGCTGTCTCAATAGGTATTAGACTGTTGGACGCAGTGGTGGATGAACTTTATCGCCATGAAGAGCCATCAGCAATATACACGTATCGAGGGTTGTACAACTCTGTGAATAGCAGCCTTGACAGGGCATCTCTTGCAGTAGCAAAGAAGATACAGGAATCCAATTTTAGAGACTATCAAATCCCAGCTTCTCAAACGGTTAACCAGAATAGGTTGATGGGAGCATTCTCTCATAAACTGCAGCTCACCTTGCTGGTCTAGGCTGGATAGGTAAAAGTCTGTCTACTGATTACTCCTGAATATGGACCTAGGGTAAGATGGGCAACAGTGTTGACAGACGCACCATTGGGAACTGGAAGACCTATGGATAATCGTTGTGGGAACTGCCTAGAATGCGTTGAAATATGCCCCGTAAAAGCGTTCACCGGTAGACCCTTCGACCCTTCAGAACCTAGAGATTTAAGGTTTAGAGCTCATTTATGCAAGGATTATACGGATAAAAGAGCCCAAACCATGGGAGAAGGCATCTGCGGTCTTTGCGTCTATGTCTGCCCTTACGGAAGAAAGAATGCAAAACGTTATTAGTACTTGTGTGGATTTCGAGATGAGATTATAAACTTTTTCTTCTTTCCCTCATCTAACTTTTACATAAAAACACACTCTTTCTCCAAAAATACATGTATATGACTAGCTAGTTTATATTGGGCAAAAGAGTTGAGCCAGACTGCTTAAATAAAATTAATGGAAAAACATATGGAAGAAATCCAAAAAGAATTAGCTGAGCTAGAAACATAACAGTTTCATTTACAGGCATGCTTCAACCAGCCTTCCTTATACTTCTAACACCTTATGTAGCCTTCTGTATACGTGAGATAAGCCAAATTTAAACCCTGTTTTATAAAAGCAAGATGAAACAGACTTATTAATGAACACCATTCTTCGCTGCACTACTATTGAAGGAAGAGAAAGCAATAGAACCAGTTATTTGTTGGGCACAACCTCGCTAAGGGAAGAGTTTTTGCATCCTCAATTAATGAAGGGAACAATCTGCCTAAACTTGAAAGAGAATCTTTTTTGCTTCGAAGTAAGACTTTATTGACGAAGAGTCCGCATTCGCAGGTTCCGTGACGTATGATTTCTTCTTTATGTGTTTGGCATGGGCAGATGTTTTTTGCGTCCTCTTTTAGGATTCCTTTCACTTCTCGGCATGGACAATAGTTGTACCCATATTTCAGTTTGTTTCTAGCTAGTCCTGAAATGACGTTCTTGACGACTATGTCGTCAGGATTCAGAAAAAAAGGCTTCTTTCAGCATATTTTGTTACCGATTTCTCAACTGAGGCTCGAATCCGTCTATAGTCATCACTTTCGGTTTCCATTTAAAGTCACTTCTTGCACATCACGAAGCCTAATTAACCCTTCGCTTCAACTATTGAGAAAAAAGTTAATTAACTGTTTCCTGTTTTTCTTTAGTGGAGAATGAATTATGGCAGATCTGAAAATTGGAGATCTTGCACCCGGCTTCAAGTTGCCTGGGGTTGACAGCAACACGTACAGCTTGGAAGATTTCAAGGAAAAGAAAATCATCATAGTCATGTTCAGCTGCAACCATTGCCCAACTGTTCAGGCATACGAGGAAAGGTTTGTTGAGTTGCAGAGAGACTACAAAGACAAAGGAGTTGCACTCGTTGCAATTAACTCCAACGATGACAAGAATTATCCTGAAGACAGTTTCAAGAACATGAAAGTTCGAGCTGAAAGAAAAAGGCTTCAATTTTCCCTATCTAAGAGACGAAAGCCAAAGCATAGCCAGATCATACGGAGCTGAACGAACACCTGAAGTCTTCGTCTTTGACAAGAAACGGACGCTTCGTTATCACGGCAGAATCGACGACAACGTTTACGAACCAAACAATGTACAGCTGACATTATTTGAGAGACGCCTTAGACGCCATACTTAAAGGACAGGAAGTCCCGGTACAAAATACAGAACCCGTCGGCTGCACCGTCAAATGGAAATAAACCACCACTCCTTTTTTCTTAATTACTACTACTACATCTATAATGTGTGGTACTAACTCATCAATCGAGTGAGCTGAGCTTCAGTCTGGCTAACTAAGAACAAATGTGAACTTTCGATGAATCAGATTATCTAAATTCGCGTTTCATCATTTTTATGGCATTGAGGGCCGAAAAGGCCGATGTCTCCATGGATGAGGCTGCGGATTCGATGGAGTTGAGGTACATGAGCCTTTCATCGAGGCGAGAAGGCGGAAGTTTATCCATCGGCTTGAAGGCAGGGTATGCTGCTTCCCAACTGTGTTCTAGAACTGTCTTCCCATTCTTGAGAACCCCGTAGAGCACATCATCGGAGAGCGGCTCAGTTGAGGAAATTGTCAGCAAGGACTCGCTATTAGCCGATTGCTTTATGGTGAAGCGAATTATTTGATTTGCCTCCGCAGTGGTTAGTATCATGGGAGGCAATTTTCTTGATTCTTCAAGACCAAAGTAACCTGAGTCAACGAAGCCACGCATAACCCTCGTGTAGACTCTTTTGTACTGCTGTGGCTTCCACTTACGCATTGAGACACCGTCGAACTCAAATCCAGCTAACTCCAGCGGAACCGCAATAATCACACCATCAAAAATGGAAGTCTTCTCTCCAACTGAAACCCTGTAAGAACTGTCGGGTGTTTTTTCGATGTTTTCTACCTTCTGCCCCAGCCTAAGCTCTGAATTTGATGCCTCTGCGAGACTCCTTGGAAGAACGCTGTTACCGTCAGCTAGGTTGTATAACGGTCCAACGTAAACACCTATTATTGATGTAAGCCCTGCGAATCCTCCTAGGTCTGCATTCTGAGAGTAGATTATCCTCGTGATAGGCGTTACAACGTCGTCTATGAATGCTTCGTCCACGCCTCGTTCATTGAGGATACTATTGAATTGCTTCCTGTACCATTTGTCTAGGCCTATAGACTCGAAGAGTTCATCAACAGCGCTTGGATTCTCCCAGTTTCCTTCGTATAAGTACTTAACCAGGCGTCTTGCCTCTTTGAGGATGAAGAACATTTTGGACATGTTCAGTTTGTATCTCATGAAGAGTTTTAGCATCGTAAGAGTAGCCACTTGGTTTGACTTGAAGATGATCTCGGAACCATTCCATATTGCGAAGTCCATGCTTTCCTCGATTTTCCTCACCCTTAAGCCCCTATCCTTAACGAGTCCTAAGATTGTCTTATTCGTGGGGTTGAAGAATTCGGCTCCCATCTCCAGACTTCAGAGGTCCTTCCTCGAGGGTTAGCACTCTTCCGCCTACCCTATCACTAGCTTCGTAGATAGTTATCTTTGAATCTGGGAGATATTTGCTGGCAAAATAAGCCGCCGAGCATCCTCCAACACCAGCGCCTATGATGGCTAAGTTTATCAATTGGCTTCAATTATAGACATTGATCTGAGAAAATAAGTCAGCCTAGCTAAAAAAAGTAAATGCGAATTTTCTATCTCCGATGCAGTTTGCCAACATCCAGTTATGGTAGCCAGTTGTAGAACCACTCAAGTGAGAAGAACAACATAAATTGGCAGTCTTTACAATTCTCTCCAAGAAATCTGCGGACAAAGTTATTGCGAAGAACACGTAAAACGATGCTATCTATTACTAATAGTTATCAGTTACTTAACTTAACTAGAATGATGAAGAAATAAAAAGAACAAGTAGAACGGATATATCTCCATGGGTGTGGATGAATTGGTTCTTGGAGCATTGATTCTGATCCCCCTTCCTCTATATACGCATTGCTTGATCTGCCCAAAATGTAGGTTGCAGGTCTACTCAATTTCCAACTACTGCAATTTTTGCGGAACCTTGTTACATCCTGAACTTGTGTTAAAAATATGTCCGAGTTGCAAAAGCAAGGTACCAACTTCTGTACGTTTTTGCCTTGAATGCGGACAAAGACAACAATGATTCACACTGTGTTTTTGGTAGCTACCTGAGCTTATATGAGGACTTCATGAATAGGCTTACATAGTTGTAGTAATACAATTCGAAATTAGGGGAAGTAGAACATGAAGATTGATCCAAGCAAAATTTATTTGATGCCATTGATTGGTGGGCCGATTGCTGAGAAAAGAGAGGACCATCGTCCCCATTTAGGCGAGGCTGAATGGCTTCTTCTTCAGTACCAAACCGATTCTGATGCCCTCCAGCCTCTTATACCCGACTGTTTCCAACTAGCTGAGAAGCCCGTCGTAACCGTTTAGTTTGCCTACTATAATCATGTCGACTTCATGGCAGATCGCGGGTATAATGAAGTTGCTGTGCAAGTGGCTGCACGTTTTGATGGTGAAAAGGACCATGTTGAGGGCGAGAATGTTCTAGTGATGTTCTTGAACGATGCTATTCCAATCATTAGAGGTCGGGAACAGGTAGGCTGGCCAAAGATGTATGCTGACATTCCAACAGCTGAAGCTCAGCCTAACGGACATTTACTGTGTAAAGCCTCATTATGGGATCAACTGTTAATTAGCATGGATCTCGGTCCGCTAAAGAAACAGAACGCTATTGTCCGCTTCGCTGCAAGTAAAATGATTAACAACCGACCTTTACTTTTCTATAAATATATCCCTTCTCTTGATGGTCCTCCCGACGCCAACTATCCAGTCATCTTCCCCAGCGATACTACAATTGATGAGTTGTGGCGAGGCGAATCAGGAGAGATCTTCTTTGGTGATCCGGGTAAAGCGGACCTTCCTAAGCAGCTTGTTAAGCTGTTAGAGGTTTTGAATACTTTACCTGTGCGTCAGGTAACTCAAACACTACGATATCGCGGTTCAGCATTCATTAGGGACGACCTCTGCCGTCGGTTACAGTAGACTATCGAAACATTAGGACCCAGTACAGTCGATGAGGTAATATTAAGATAAATATGGTAACGCCGAGGATAACTGTTTGAAATGGTATTATTGGGTTGGAATCATTGTTACTATCTTTCTAGGTATATCAATGTTATTTCCTGCCCCAGGGGAAAATACCTTCGCACCAGTAAGTACAATAATTTTTTTGGTAATAGCTGTGATAATCTACTGGTTTGGAAAGAAAAAAGAAATTAAGCCAACTTAGAACCAGCGACAAATTTCTCAGAGTCTAGTAATTAACCACTGTCATGAATTAAACTGAGGCTTCTTTCTCCTTAGTTAGCGCGCGCTGCTCATCTACAAAAACGACCTAACATTTTGAAGTTATTGATTAGTGCGTTTACTAGCTAGTCAGAAAAAGACCAGTGAATGTTCCGAATAACATATAGCTCGATAACAAATAGCCTAATATTGCTCCACCGCAAAGAAAAGGCAGTCCTGCTTGCGGCTTTCCTTTAATGGCTGTTCTCATGAGAACTATGAGGCCCAAAATTGTTCCCAGCATTACTGATAAGGCTACAGGGAGACCGTTACTAGTAATATTGTGAAAAGTGGAAGCGACCAGAGTACCAGGCATTATAATGTCTCCTAACCCTATAAAAAACGCATCCCGTTTCTCATTGTCCTTGAGTTTTACTTTAAGACTCTTCGTTTCTTTAATCAGCGAATAGTTTCTAGTTATCGGTATAGTGAATATTATTGGTAACCTAAGATCCAAGAGAGCGTCTGCAAGGTCAATCATGTGTTTAGTTATGTAGACTGATATTGCGTCATATATCGCTAATCCAATAAGCAAAACAATCACGAGGAAAATGCTCAATGAGATACCAAGCATTGCGATGGCACTAGCTCCCACAATTATGCAGCATGTGTCTACCACATACCATTCAGGATACTTGATGAGTATTAGAACTAGAAGTACTACGGTCGTTATTGAAAGAAACAGTGACCACTCTTCTGGAAACAAAGTTGCCAACAAAGTAAAGGCCGTACTGAAAACTGTTAGCCCAATTGACATTAAGACAATTCCACGTATCAACTGTTTTTTCCAAAATCTAGCGATCAACAAAAACGCAAATGTAAACCCCAGTAATGTCAAAAATAAATATACAATATCCACTGGGTCATTTGGATTACTAAACACCGCAACACCAGAGGCTTCATATGGTTCAACAGTCAACAAAGCTAAAGTGTCGATAATGACAAATAGACTACCAATTAGAAAAATAGCAGGAACAACATCTTTAATCTCTTTCCTTTTGATGTTTTCCAAATTTTTTTACACGCACCTTTTTGTCCTTTGACTAGACATTTATTCTTCCACTTCTGTATTTGCAGGTGTTCCCTAAATCTGTCATTGTTCGTCATTTTTAAAAACAACCATATTTTTTTAGAGTAAAAGAAGAGGTGAAGAACTAGGGAGCTTCCAGAAGGAATACTCTTAGCTAGCTAACAGTTAGTCAGCTTGAAGCGCTTATCATTTGTGTTAAATAAATCGACTTCACAGCCGGCAGTCCTTAATCCTTCAGCAAGCGCCTCCGCCATAACAGCAGTGTTACCAAATTCTTGCGAATGATACAGAATAAGCGCCTTTACCATATCCAACACTTCCAGAATTATGATATTAGCCAAAAATATATCCTTTCCTAAAAAAAGAACAGAAGCTGAGCTAGCACCTTGCATGATAGCTGTACACATGTTAGTCAACTTTGAGAACATATCTGAAATCCTGGGGCATAATAATAACACATGCTTCTGAACCTTGCTTAGCATAAGCCTTTATTAAGGCCTTAGTAAGGTTGAAGGCATGGTCAACGCCGTATGTTTTCAGCTTTTCAGGAGCTGCTGCGTGAGAAACGATAAGAACATGCCTCTTTTCTATTGTTAACCTGAGACCGTAAGGGCCGTTCATGTTTCTGGCGGGGTCGAGCTCTCGCTTCTGAGTCTTCCAAGCGATCTCGCTGGCTGTATAACGCATTAAGTCTTCCGAAGGGAACGATTTATACCAGTCTTTTTCTATGGGAGAAACTTCCTTATTCCAACCGCGTGTGCAAGGCGCCACTACGATAATCGTACCATTTTCCTTTGTTAAGCTGTAGCCTTTTGTGGCTGCATAAAGGGCTTCGGAAATGTACTCTGCCTTTCCAGCGCCTATGATTGCAATCTCGGCTCGTTTTGGAAGTTTATAAACAAAGACTCTTCTTGGCGATTTCTAAGCCCTTATACCAAGCTTGATGGGGATCTCCAGCCACAACACCACAGATTTGACCACTTCTGTTCCAGACCACGTTAAGGATGAACTTGAGCCCAGCCATGTCGCCGATTTCCTCAATGTCGCGCCTAACTGGGGTATCATCGACGCCTTCTGAATTCACCCTGTCTCCTGCCATAACCTTCGTATGAGTATAATTGATGGTCTCCCAACCCGAAATACCCGGCATAATAATCTTGCAGCCTCCTCCCCAGCCAGGCGAAAAGTTGGGCTTGATGCCCCCGATGTTGGTAATGAAGTCAGCGCGTTTAATCGCCTTATTCACCCAGACCGGCGTCCCAGTAGAGGTGAAGCCGAGGAAGAAAAGATCCTCGAAGGCCTTGGGGTTGTGGACAATGATCTCAAAACGGTCTGCAAGCGTTTTTCCAACCTTTTCTACAGCAAGCTCCCGAGTTGCGGGATGTTGACCAGGCGCGTAGAGGAAGAAGATGTTCCTCTCTTTAACGCCCGCAGCCTCAAGCTCCTCTACCACTAGTGGCGCTATCCTGTGAGCAGGCGTCGGCCTCGTGTAATCGTCAACAAGGATGGCAACTGTGGAGTTGGCTCCCACATATTTTGATATTCGTTCCAACCCGATTGGGCTAGAAAGGGCATGTTTAGCCTCAGCCTCCAAGTCAGTCAACGGGCGGAAGGTCTGGCCTCTCCTCGATTATTGCCAAAAGGTTTCGGCTGGCAACATCCGCCTCAAGCATCTGATCCTGATAGGGTATGGTGATTCTCTGAGAAGACATAATTCAACACCAAAATGTCGTCTAACTATGTTCGTCCATGATATAACTCTTTATCGTGAGCAACACCATCTTTTACCTCAGTGGCAGCCGTCATGAGTTTCACTGTTGGTTCGTTTCATAAACGTATTCTTCTTCTGGTGAGCTCATACCTATTTGCTTTCTTAGATACTGCTTTTCTTTAGACTCATGTTTGGACAATGTTCTATGATGGCTACTGAACTGTCACGTTGCTGAAAAAGGTGCGGCTTGAAGGCGTGAGCTTCGTCTCACCGATTACTTCGAAGCTTCCTTCCAGTCTAATGTCTTCCGAGGAGCTTCCAACCATTACCTTAAACAGTCCCGGTTCCACGATGAATTTCATGTGCCTATCGTAGAAGGCAAGCTGGTCCATTGAAAGCTCGAAGGTTACGGTCTTCTTCTCTCCAGGTTCAAGTGCCAATCTCCTGAAGCCTTTCAGTTCCTTTATAGGTCTAGTGACAGAAGCAATCTCATCTTTTACGTAGAGCTGAATAACCTCGTCGCCTTGCCGGTTGCCCGTGTTCTTCACTTCGCAGCTTATTCTCACTTTTCCGGCTGGGTATACCTTCTTCGGCGTGACCGTTAAACCATCGTATTCGAACTGCGTGTAGCTTAAGCCGTGTCCAAACGGGAACAAAGGTCTTGAATCCATAAAAACATAATCTCGTATGGAATGTGGCTTTCTGGCATAATTGACCGGGATTTGGCCGATGTGCTTAGGCAGCGAGACTGGAAGTTTTCCTCCCGGATTATAGTCTCCAAACAACACGTCAGCCACAGCGTTGCCACCTTCCTCACCCGGCACCCACGCCTCAACCACGGCAACGCAGTCTTCAATAATCCGTTGAAGAGAAAGTGGACGCCCGTTGACCAAAACTAAAACAATGTGCTTTCCATAGCCGCGCAAAGTCCTCACTAGTTCTTCCTGAACACCTGGAAGATCCACATTTGCCCTGTCTCTAGACTCGCCTGACACATCAGACGGTGAAAGCCCAGATTTCTCTCCTACGACTGCGATGATAATGTTTGATTTTTTCGTAGCTTCTAAAGCCTCTTTGAAGCCATCTGTTGATGTCCCTGAGATATCGCATCCCTTTACGTGAAAAATTTTTGTTTTTGGCGAGACTTTCTTTTTAATTCCTTCCAAGACGCTGACGGTTGGCACTGCATCCCTTTCGCATTGCATATGTGCGGTGTCACTGTAGTCCCCGTGGAGGTTTCTCGTGCTGTCAGCATTTGGCCCTATGACTACTAAGGAATTAACATTTTTTCTAAGCGGAAGAATGCCCCCATTTTTTAGAAGCACAATGGATTCTCTGGCGGCCTGAAGTGCAAGGGCACGGTCCTCTGCCGTGTCATAAGCTCCATCAACTTGCTTAACATCGACATAGGGATTTTCGAATAATCCGAGGAGGAACTTGGCTCTAAGGACTCTGGACACTGCCTCGTCAATGGTTGCCTCGGAGATTATTCCTTCCTTAGCCGCTTGGAGCAGAGGTTTCCCGTAACAGTCAGTATGGGGGAGTTCTATCTCAATTCCCGCCTCCAAAGCCTGAACCGCCGCGTCTTTTGCATCTAAAGCAACATGATGCGCGGTTTGCAGCATACTTATCGCTGCGTAATCGGAGACCACAAACCCTTTGAAGCCCCATTCTTCTCTAAGGATTCCAGTTAAAAGCTCACGAGAAGCCGAGAGCGGCACACCGTCCAAATCGTGATAACTGCTCATCACAGAATAGGCATGTGCCTCCTTTATGGCAGCTTCAAAGGGAAAGAGGCACACTTCTCTAAACTCTCTAGTTGGAACATGGACAGGAGCTTGATTTCTTCCTCCTTCCGAAAAACCGTGACCGGCAAAATGCTTCAAGGTAGCTATGACTCCGGTTTTCGGATCATTTCCCTGTAGCCCCTTAACATATGCTACTGCTATTCTGGCAACGAGATACGGGTCTTCGCCATATGTCTCTTCGTTTCTTCCCCATCTTGGGTCTCTAACAACGTCAACAACAGGTGAAAGCCCTTGATGCGCGCCTACTGTTCTCATCTGTCTTCGAATTATCGAAGTAACCTTCTGAACCAGCTCGGGATGCCATGTGCTAGATAAGCCGATTGCTTGAGGGAAAGCCGTCGCGCCATGAGCCATAAACCCGCTTAGGCATTCCTCATGTACTATTGCGGGAATCCCAAGCCTTGTTTCCTCAATCAGGAATCCCTGAATCTCGTTGGCAACGGTCGCTGCCTGCTTTGGGCTTGTTATTTGGCGTGTTCCTCCTGAAACGCGCGTTATTTGCCCGATGCCTTTGCCTATGAGTTTTTTAGCCTTCTCTTTTGAGAACTTGCCGTTTTCGAGAAGTCCCTTCTGAGGAATGTAGTCAAGCTTAGAAGGCATTGATCCTAGCTGCGCAATCTTTTCTTCAAGTGTCATCCTCTGTAGAAGGTCCTTAAGTCTTTGCTCGATATCCAAAGAAGGATTCAAATATGGTTTCTTTTCAGATATAACTCATCGCCTTTTCTTAACTAGATTATACAAAATTATGCTTTGTGGAGTAATTAGGTTTTTCTTTCTTTTAATGATTACTTTCGCTTTATTCTTCTATAAAGTCTGCTTTTATTATAAAAACCCTTTCGAGAGACTTTATAAAATATACCCCATCCAAATTACTTCCGCTAGTAATGTTGATTGAGGAATCAAAGCTCCTAGAACCAAGCAAACGCAGAGAAGGACTTCGAGCAGATCGGAAGTGAAATCGCAAAAAATCTAGTAAAAGCTGACTATTAGATTCGAAAAGCGCGCTATTATGAATCTGCTGAAAGTTTAATATAGAGGTATATCGCTTCATAATATTACTTTTTTGTTTGTTGTGTGAAAACCTTGGAAACTCAGAAAAGCAGAGGAAAAAGCGGAAAAACGAGCAGAAAGAGCGACACTAAAGTTGAAGCGCTGAAAGATCAAATCTTAAGAGACGCCGAGATTGTGGCTAGGTGGAATAAGGATCCGTTCTACATCATCTAAGTTTCCATGCTTCTTCACAGATCAATGTATCAGGGTCTGCTCCTTGCTGGCAATCTATTAACTTAGGATCACTAATTTCTATTTTTTTGTGATATTAGACCGTAAAATTCTGGTCTCCTGGCCTCAAAAAGTGGTAACTCGAATTTTCCAGGGATTATTGTTACATGTTTTTCTTGGGCTGCTTTAAGGTTCAATTGAGCGTATATGATTTCCTCATTGACCGCGCTGGCCTTAGCCAAAGTCTGACCAGCATAGTCCACGATTTTGCTTCTTCCAATGAAGTGAAAGCCTCTTTCTACTCCTACACGGTTGACCGCTACATAGTTAACTCTGTTTTCATACGCTCTAGCGTTAATTACGTACTTGGGAATAGCCTCTGCACCACGAGGCCAATTAGTTGGTAGAACAATAATCTCTGCACCCATAAGAGCCATCACACGCGCACTTTCAGGGAGTCTTACATCAAAGCAGATGTTTAGACCTATCTTGCCTATTTCTGTAGTGTAGACCTTTAAGGGCTTGTCGCCTGGGGTAGCGTAACGATCTATTCCTAGGTAAGGTAGGTGAATCTTTCGGTACTTTCCTATAATGCCTTCTGGACCGAAAAAGGCTAAGGCGTTATAACACTTATCACGGTCTATTTCAAGTAAGCCAACGATTGTATATATTTCAAGATCTTTGCATAAGGAACCAATCTCGTTTGTGCTTGGTCCTGGAATGGGTTCAGCTGCATCTAAACCTTCATCGAGGCTAGAGAAACAGTATCCCGTAAATGAACATTCAGGAAAAATCAATAGTTGACTACCATTCTTTGATGCAACATGCATCAACTCTAAACATTTTTTCAAATTTTCTTCTTTCTCCAAAATCTTAGGATTTGTTTGTATTCCAGCTACCTTAAGCAGTTCTTTCAAACCAAACACCTTCAATAAAGATGTGTAAAAAGGTCTATTAATAAAAATGTCATTTAGCTGAGCTAACTCCCGGAAGAGTTCGTGAAAAGAAACATCAAGGAGCCGCTCATCAACCTTATAGGGTACATGATCGTTCCAGAGACCTTGTTGCCTTCACCAAGCGGCAAAAAGAAACCTGACTATACTATTAGGCTCAAGTCTGATCACGAAGTGGAGATCGCACATTGTTTGTCGGAGAGGTCGTAGCAGCCCATGTAGGTGAAGACATGCTCACGAACGGAATACTCGACGTGCTGAAAGCTCAACCGATAAGCCATAAAGGAGGCTTCTACTTTATACCCAATGTGATCTTGAAACATGAAAGGTGATTGAGATGATCCTTGGAATCGTTGGTAGCCCACGTAAAGGACGTTTGACCGACCAGCTGGTCACCCGAGCTTTAGAAGGAGTAAAATCAGCTGGCGTTGAATCTATGAAGGCATACCTGATAGATTACAAGATACCATTTTACACAGAGGAAGCCAAGTGCCCTGAAGAACTGAACAGATTATGTGAGGAGGCCGACGCCCTAGTCATAGGCGCTCCAGTCTATTATGGCGACATCAACGGCTTAACCAAAGATTTCATGGACACTGTGATGATTTCCAATGCCAACGGAATGTACGGACTTGGAATCTCAATTGCTGGAGGAACTGGCAAAGGGTTATGTTTAGCCGTCCAGTCCATCTACAGCTTCTTCTATCACAGACAGATAAGAGGCATAAATCCCACACCTGTTTCAAGATTCAACTTTCAGGAAGCATTGGACATATTGTACACATCTGGACAAAAAATAGCAGCACTCTCCAAAGAAAAAAAGCCATTTAAAGATATATGGGACAGAATTGAACACTACGAAAATCTTGACTACCTGAAATACACTTTTCTGGACGAGATACTCCTCTTAGCAGGATACCTCATCAAAATCTCAAGTGGAAGAGAACTGAAAGAAGCGAAAGAGGAGTACGAACTTGCCAAATCACTTATCAAACAAGGAAAAAGAATCAAGGCTGCGAAACACGCTGTAAGAGCCTATGACACCTTATATTTTTGAAGACATAGTTTGCGGCTACACCAAACAATTAATACGCTCGCGCCGCGCTGGTTGTGACCACGCCCTTTGTTGCAAGCCAACTTAGAGGCGCGCGCTAGAGTTGAACAGGAACCCGGAACATACGACTGTGCAGCGTTCCTGAAACCCATCTCCTTCAAAACAGAAAAGGGAAAAGTGACTTTAGGTTGCTGCATGCATGCATGCAATTTTCATTTAGAAAAATGATATAGTCTTAAGGACTTGGAATTTACTCGATTCTACCCATCTTAATGGCCCTGATATTTCCAGAATAGATAGGCTTTGGCTTCATTGACTCAGGGTGTGATGGATTTTTTTAAGTACTAATGAATCTACAAAACCAAATAAAAATACGAATATGTCTGAGCTTCTCTCTCTATTTTAGGGTTTTATAAAGTAAGGATTATTTTGGATCTCTTCGATTGTTGGTGCTGTTAGATCTGCATTGCAGACTAGACAGTTTTTCCAATAAGATATTATTCTGAGCTCTTCATTTTCTTCCTCGTAAAAAACCAGCTGTGTAACTGTGTTCTTGCACTTCTGGCAGTTCCTATGGAGAAAAAGTGTAAACATGACTTAAGCTTCAGGAAAACAACATTTAAGCAGTCTGTGCCGTCTTGGGGAGAGGGGTGCCGGGAAACCCAAGCTGCCGGGGAGATGAGAAGATAAAATGACAACTTGGGCATCCCGGCAAAGCATATTTCTTAGCTAATTTCCCCATAAGTGTTTAGCTCAGCTCACTGACGGGTGTTTAGTGAAGTTGAGGCGGGATGGATGTGATAGTGGTTGCGTAATATAATGGTGCATCAGGCTGAGTTTTTACTGATTTGAGGCTTTATGGTGGTGAAGATGCTGCTTGGAACTGTTGAGAAGGCATAGTTGGGCAGTCTCATTTGCTTATGAATTTAACTCCTTTTATGTCTTTTAGGTGTTTGTCGCTTGTTATTATCTCGGCGTTGCAGGTTTTTGCTGTGGCTACGATTATTGAGTCGGCCATTCCCAAGTTTGTTGTTAGGCTGATGTCTGCGGCTTCTAGGGATAAGGGGCTGTTTAATTCGATGATTTTTGTTCGGGATATTTGGGCGTAGGCTTCTAATGCTTTCTGTTCGCCTTTCGTGTTTTTGATTTTTCTGTAGACTTCGTAGACAACGATGGTTGGCGTTATGGTGTTTTCGGCGTTTGATTTTTCTATGAAGGGTGCGTCACTGTCTGCAAGTGGTCCTTCAGCGAAGTATTCAATCCAACCGTAGGAGTCTATTAAAATCAAAAGCGATCCTCTTCATCCCTAACATCCTGTGTGTTTATGTTCTTTGCGAAGCCCCTCATTTCTTTCATGGGTTTTTGAGGGATTAGATGGAGGACGCCATCTTTCTCTATCACGACGATTTTTTGTCCCGGCATGAGGTTTAGTTTTTCTCGGACATCCCGGGGAATTACAACCTGAAATTTCGATGAAAGTATTACTACACCCATATCGATGCCTCCACCGTTTAACGGTCCTAATTCGATATTTAAGCCTTCCTACGCACTTCGTACACATCTCTAGCGAGTGCAAAATGCCGGGTTCTTTTATCTGTTTTTTGAACTTTGGTTGTACAATACAATTTTGCATTAGTTTGAGTTTGATAATCGCTTTGTTGTTTATGGTTGAACATAGTTGGTGTTTAGATTTAGCGTAAAGAACACTGATATAGAAAAATAACTGGTTTTTCCATAGGCGTTTTTATTTGAGTGATATGAAAAACTGAATAATAATTCCTTGGAACATTACTTTGCTGACATAATGTCATAGTTTTTATTGAAATGAACCTATGATCTCCTTTAAGCGAGTGTTTTGGAATGAAGATTCCATTAGCTAAGCCAGTTTTTGATTTTAGCGGAAAAGTTATACACTGTATCGGAAGAAATGATGAAAGCAGAAACTGAAACCGCATTTTTAAATTTCTTCAGGCACCCTTGGCATACTGATGGCGACAATGGCAAGCTTCGCAGCATAGGGAAAACTCGAGAAAAACTTGACATGCCAATAAAAACCACCCTTTTTAAACGTCCTCAAACAAAACCCTTTTTTTCAGATCACACACAAAAAGTGACAAAAAACAACAAAAAGCAACAAAAAACAACCAATTTTTACGAACAAGAGCCGGCTAGCTACTATAGTAATTATTAAAGAATTCAGTATAGCTCAGCTAAAACAAGCAATTAATCAGGAATAAAAACCGAATCCAGAATCGCCTGGTCAAACAGTCAGCAATTACAAAAGGAATAGCTGACGACCAGACGATCCTAGCTGAAAGCATATTTAGTTTTTAGGTTGGAATATATTACAAGAGGAAGCAATTAAGGAGACTTCGGATTGTTTTTCCTCGGACACATGGTTTGGGCATACGTTTGGGCTGCGATGTAGCTGACTAGCATTTTGAATAAGTAAAGCGGAAGCATGCTTATCACAATTTATAGGCGATCTAATCTTGATTCGTGTAAGATTCTTGTCTAATGGTAAGCTGGATCAAGATGTTCTTCGAGAATTGGAAGATAAACTTGTAGAGGCTTTCCCAAAAAGTCGAATAATTCTCGATGATCAAGTCACTCATCCTCCTTCTAGCTGCCTCAACCGAAGTAGGGGACAATATAACTCAACCTTGATTCTTCAGTTCCTCCGAAACAGTGTCAAGAAAGGAGATGACGAGAGGATGTTGGCTGTGGAGTCGGTGGACCTTTACGCTGGAAATCTTAACTTCGTCTTCGGGGAGGCTGATCCTGGCACGGGAATCGCTGTAGTCTCAACACATAGGCTGAGACCCGAGTTCTACGGGGAAGCTCCTAGTCCAGAGTTGTTCTTCAGTCGCCTTGTCAAGGAATCCGTCCATGAATCAGGCCACACCTTCGGACTAGGATACTGCCCCGACCCCGCCTGTGTAATGCACTTCTCAAACAGCGTTTTTGACACTGACCTGAAAGGGCCTGACCTCTGTCCGCAGTGTAAGTTCAAGTTAAAAGAGAAAAACAGGAATCATTAGTATGTTTGCATCAAGTTATCTTAAACTGTATGAAAGTGGAGAATTAGATGAAAGAATAGTGAGGCTCTACAAAATACTTGAGTCATGTGAGCTCTGCCCAAGAAAATGCAGAGCAAATAGATTAGAAGGAAAGAAGGGATATTGCAGGTCTGGTAATGAACTTATCATTTCAAGTTATGGCCCACATTTTGGAGAGGAGCCAGAGATTACTGGTAGAAACGGCTCGGGCACGATTTTCTTAACAAACTGCAATCTGCTATGCATCTATTGTCAAAATTACGAGATAAGTCATCTAGGTTACGGCGAAGAGACATCTATAGGTGAAGCGGCCGAAATTATGCTCAACCTACAGAGTAGGGGATGTCATAATATTAATCTTGTTACACCAACCCACTTTACACCGCAACTTGTGAAAGCAATCTCTGTTGCTGCCGGAAGAGGTTTGAAGCTACCAATATTTTGGAACTGCAGCGGATACGAAAACGTGGAGACAATAAGACTGCTTGATGGTATAGTGGACATCTACAAGCCGGACATAAAGTATAGCGGAAGCGAACCCGCGAAGAAATACTCTAATGCACCAGATTATTTTGAACGTTGCAAAGAGGCTGTCAAAGAGATGCATCGTCAAGTAGGAGATTTGAAGGTTGATGAGAGGGGAATTGCCTACAGAGGGCTATTAATTAGACATCTCGTGTTACCGAATAATCTTGCTGGAAGCGAGAAAGTTTTAGAATTTATTTCAGAAGAGCTTTCAAAAGAATGCTATGTAAACATAATGGCTCAGTACAGGCCATGTGGCAGAGCCTACGAATACGAAGAATTGAGTAGAAGACCTACCTCAACTGAATATCTTAAAGTAGTTGATTACGCTAGGAAGCTCGGCTTGCACCGTGGTTTTAGCTAGCTACTAGTCAAATTCATCTGAATCTACCTTAAAATTAAGCGCCCAACCCAAACCCAATACTTGCCTATCCCTATCTATACTACATATAACGATCAATGTAGTTCCTCTCCCTTACTTTAGCATATGGATATGAAGAGAATAGCTGAGCTAGCATTGTTGAGAAGTTAGATTCCGAAACCTCTCATATCCGGCTCATGATAATGGATTTCTACCTTGCAACGAAGTTGGAACTGATGCCATCATCTTTAGAGCCGGAGATTCATCTGCTTAATTAGCGCAGGTTGAAAGGGCAATATAAGTGCTATAACTATTTTCTCCTTCAGAAATCTTTATTGAAGAGATTTCTCAGTATATTATGCAAGGAGTATTTTGAAAATGCTCGGAACAAAGAACATGTTCACGAAAGAATTACGAAGGCATTTATCTATCGAACTGCTTTCGATATTTTTCGCGCTTCTTTTGTTGGTGTTTCTTATTTGTCCTAGGGTAATATGTGCTGCGAACTTGGAATATGTCGATCGCTACGATTTGGATGCTGTTGAAGGGGATACTCTTACAGTCTATGTTAATCCCGTGGAATATACATCAGTTGTATGTACGCCCCTGAGTAGAAGCCTTCCCTTTGATCTATCAATATCGACAAGCTACACAGACCCTTATTACAAAACAAACACAACAGCTATCTGGGTACGTCCCCAATCCGGTGGTCTTTATAACCTAACAATCACTTTTCGAAGTGACATGCCTTGGGATTATTTAATAAGTGTTTATGTACGAGATTTCGCCTTCTATTTTGACTTCTATGGAAAAAACGTGAAAACGCATGAATCTTTTGTTGATTTGAGGGGTCCTTACACTCGTCCGCCTGGAAACTGGACGATAAATATTTTGTTAAATGTTAATAGCAGAACCTCCAACTTTTTTTTCATCGAGCTTCCCACGCCGTTTAATTCGATATTACTCTTAGCAGCCGCGGGTCTCATAGCGTATTCCAATGTTTTCCTCTTCTTAGATACCTACTTCAAGAACAAGAAGGAAATCGTATCAAATAAACGCTGGATCCTCTGTGTCGTAGTGATAGCCATAAGCGCCTTAGCGATATACGAGCTTTACACTTTCACAACCTTCACATTACCAGCAGGCGTTTAACGATGGAAGAAGATGAATTTGTAGACCAGTGGTGGCACTCCAAGCCCAGGATTAGAAAATCTTTCGCGCCATTACTCTATGTTTCCTCGTGGCAGTACAGGTTGTGGAGATTTCTCCAAAAGCCTCCTGAAAAACGGAGGAGCGAAGCGGAAAGACGTGCGAAGAAGATACGGAAAAGGATGGACTTCCCAAACGTTAGGAGAGAGGATGTCGTAGGCGGAGAAGATGATTTCAGCAGGATCTTGGTTAGCGCTCATTACCACGTCTACAGAGATCCTGAAATTCGGAAAACCTGCCCCGTGCCACCATCAAAAGTGTTTATTTTGAAGGGTGGATCTGGCAGCGGCAAGACCTTTTTCGCTGAGGCTTGTCAAAGAGCAGTGTTTGATGAAGGCTTAAAGTACGGCATGCTTGTGCACTATGCCTATTTAAAGCCTGAAAATGTTTACACCATGTGGTATGGAAGGAGCGCACAGCAGCTTGGGGCTTTCTTTCAAGAAGCTTTTGAAAAACCAAGCATTATTCTAATCGATGAGTTTCAAGCCTTCGGAAGCAGGTTCTCTTCAACAACAGAAGTGGGAATGGAGGAGAAAAGGGTCCAAACCGTCTTTTTAGAGAAGATTGACCAGTTGCAGAAGAGAAATTATAGGTGTGTCTTGCTGATTGCCACGAGCGAATACGAAACAATCACAGAGACGCTTCGTAGAAGGGGTCTCGTAGGCACTATTGATCTGGACGCAGGCACGAATCGCCTAATGCTCATAGAGATAGCGCGTAGGCAGAATCGTAAATACGACATAACGCTGAACCCAGTCGAGATCGTGGAGGTCCTTGAAGACTCGCTTAGGGCAGTTGGAAGCACCCGCCTAACGCCAGCAGACATAGTTAACGCCTTCGATATCGTTATGACGGAGAAATCCCGACCAATCCAGCAGCAACTAGTCAATTTAGTCAAGAAAAAGAGTACCAAAAAAGTGAACCTGGGGAAGCTTGTCACAATAAATGATTTCCGAGCCGCAGCTCGAAGACTTAAAACCTACACGTCTCAAGAGAAGACTGAAGCAGCGAAGAGAGCCGGAAACCGGATCGCGCCGAGGGAAAGGTACAATGATGTTGGGGGTCTTCACGGAGTTAAGGAAGAGATAATCAAGGAGATATCCTTAGCTTTGGACGCTGATTTGGCTGTGAAGGCTGGATATCATCCTCCAAAGGGCTTCATTTTCTATGGGCCCCCAGGAACTGGAAAGACTCTGTTGGCAAAGGCAATCGCCGGCGAGAACGATGTATGGTTCTACAACATAAATGGTCCCTCTATACTTCAAGGCCATTATGGGGACCCTGAGAAGACTATTCGAGACATCTTCGAGGATGCACGTAAGAATGCTCCTGCAATCATCTTTTTCGACGAGATAGATTCTATTGCTCCAAAAAGGGGGACCCAGGACCCGATTGTTGACCGTGTAGTCTCTCAGCTCCTTACCGAGATAGATGGCTTCACACCCCTAACAAATGTCGTAGTGATCGGAGCTACAAATAGGGCTGAGATACTTGATTCTGCCCTTCTAGAACGTTTTACGCGTAACTTCGACTTCACCTATCCTAAAAACAAGGCTGAAAAAAAGGAGATCCTGGAAGTACACCTCCGGCGTTATCATGACATGTTAGAGAAGGCGACAACTACAGATGATGTTCTCAGGGTTTTTGAGAAGAAGATACTCAGCCCTAGGAAGATCGCAGATGCAATTGACGATGCGAACCGTCTGAGAACTAAAGAGCTGGAGGCATGCCGTAAGCTCCTAGAAGCGATGAAGTACGGGCAGGAGAAGACTGAAAAGGTAAAAGAGTTATTCAAGGCCGATCTTGAGAGGCTGTTTGAAAACCTAAAGATCAAAGCAGAGGATCCTGAACTTGCAGAAAAACTGGGGAAAGTTGACCCATCCAATTATCCACTTAGGTTGTACCACTTCGAGAAGTCTCTAGAGAGCACTTTCGACGAACAAGTAGAAGCCCAAAGTATGATCCAGCGCACCATAAGAGTCCAAACCCCCGAGATCGGCAAAAGCTACGGGCTAATAGCCTTAGGCGAACGAGGTGAACTTGGGGGTCTCGTAGGAGTCATCGAAGTAGTAGTTAATCCACAGGGATCGGGAAGAGTACAGATAATTGGAAGCGAGGCTGGAGAAAGCATCCTCGCCAGCGCCCAAGATGCTTTCATATACATTAACTCCATCTCGCGTTGGAGGTTCAGGAAGTACGATGTCTATGTTGAGTTGGTAACACCAGCCAAGGGAATGGAGAAACAAATAGTTGGCTGGGGAATAACTAGACCTCCAGTTTCTGGGCCTTCAGCAGGCATCGCGATCGCTGTGGCGATGCTTTCAGCCTTCCTGAACATGGAGGTAGACTCAACTGTAATAATGACCGGCGCTATAACAGCGAGAGGCGAGGTCTGGCCTGTCGGCGGCCTAGATTACAGAGGGATGGGAAAAATCGAGGCAGCTCTATCTGACAGATTCGCCCGCAAGCTTGTGATACCTAGGTACAATTATGAGAGACTTGGAGAGTTTGACACTGAGAAGATGTTGCTGGAAAAAAAAGTTAAGATTGTTCCAGTACAAACATTTCTAGAAGCAGCTGTAGAGAGTATGCTTGGATTTTCATCGCAAGAAGACCTTCTGAAGAACCTCAAAGTGAGGAGAATTCCAAGAAAAGAATAAATTAAGGCTACCTTCCTTATTGTGGGCATCGTTGGATAGTAAAACTGGGAGGATTAGAAGGATTAAACCTTTTGACAGCGCTGAGTGTAAGGTTTGCTCATTGAAGGGTAGCACGTGTTGTTGGAGACAGTGCCCATACAACCTTTGGCGTCAACGACAAACCGAGTGAGATAGGAGAATGCCCTTCACTGGAAGTATTCTAGCTTAAAAAAGGATTAGAAATTTCAATAAGCCAGATTCTCCTTGATTTAAACGTAGCTAAGAGATTCTAGCTAGCTAGCCTGAGCATAATGAGCATCACTCCCACCAACCCCGGGAAGACCAAGCTTCCTAACGACACCTAATCCCCTCATCAGAAAAAAGAACGAAAACGGATACGACGCATAGCTGACTAGCTACTATCCATGGGTCCTCACTTGCATATGATCATGGCTAGGCATTTGCTTGGTATAGACGTAATCAAAAAAGACCAGGCATAATTTTTTTATCAAAATTTATTCCCAACCCAAACTGTCGCGCTCACCAACTGATGCTCTTAAAGGTTTACATAGGATGACAACGCGCGTTAAGATAGACAAAGGCTTCAATAATTGGCATTATCAGCTGTTCACTCTCTTTTTAAAATCTGCCATTCTTTGTATACCAAGCGTTTGAAGGTTCCCAACATTCACTTTTTCAAGATGTTTCTTGGCTGCTCTGTAACATTCTATTGTCTGTTCTAAAGGTGTAATTTGGAGATCAGTCAACATGAAGTCTGGATGAAAAACAAGCAGGCTATATGGAATCTTGGGGTCGAGATCCGCTATGAACTCAGCGATTTTTTCGACCTCGATCCTGTCAACATAACCCGGAACCAACAGTGTAGTCGCTGTTAAGAGAGGAAGACCTGGTCTTTGAGAACAGAACTCTTGAGCAATCATCTTAAAGTTCTCGTAGGCTCTCTGGTTTGAGACGCCACTTAAGGCGTAGCTTATCGTAGGATCGAAGCATTTGAGGTCAAACTTGATGTTGCCTCCGCTGACTAATGAAAGTTCAGCAGCTCTGTGGACAAGCTTCGTATTGCCACATCCATTCCATTCAAAGCATATCCTTAGTACTCTTTTCGGCGTTTCTTCCAGTACAGTTTTAGAGGCTTTGATTGCGAACGGAAGCTGAGGTTCAGGTGACCCTCCGAAGAAGCACCAACAGGAGACAGAACGGTTTCTCTTGGTCTCTGCGACAAGCTCCTCCACACTTACTGCTTGACCAGCCGAAATATTCTTGTGTGATGCGTTCTGGCAGAAGAGACAGTCAAAGTTGCAACCATAGAAGAAGATTGCTAAATTCTGGTAGCCATATTCGGGGCCACGCCTGTAAGCGTATTGAGGGTAACCTACGCCGGTTCCTGCAGGACAGAACCAAGCAGCGCAACAGTTCGTCACCTGCTTGTCCAAGTAATAGTGTAAGATTCCCGTTTTTGGGTTTATGAGAGAGTCTAACCTTCCGTTAACGTTTCTCTTCATCCCGCAGTAACTGGTTTCACTTTTTCCCATTGTGCATTCATTAGCACAGACTTTGCATGGGATTCCGTCAGGACTCTTCGGTGGAGCTTCTGGCAATCCGAAATGGGACCTTATTCTCGAATGCACTTCCTTTAAGAAGGGTAAAGATGCTTTAGGTTCTTCTCGTAGACAGTTTACACAGACTTGTAGGCAACCTGAAATCAACAAAGAATTTTTACCGCAAACTTTACACTCGACTGGTCGAACCCTAGACCTTCCTTCAAACAAGATAACCAATTTATCATAACATTTTCCTATTTGAATATCTTTTTCTTTTCATCAATGCTACTACGAAACCATCGCGCACGAATAAGAATCCAATTAAGGCACTTACGTGTTACTTAATGCGAAGCAAGCAAACTCATGCTGTTCCTGTGTGATTAGCCCTGCGGTTAGGTCTGCCGGCAACCCTTGCCCCCTTCTTAGTGTCATCCACTGCTACTTAAATAGAACATAAACCTACATCTAAAAATTGAACGCCGATGCCACTACAGGACTTTGAAATTGAAACAATTCAACTATTAAGTTTCCTTTATGAACAAAAAGATTACGCTGCAAACAGGTCAGCAATAAAAAAGAACGTGGATGCTTCCACGGAAACCATATATCAAGTTATCAAGGTTCTCCAAAAACATGGTCTAATAGATGAGGTTGCTATGAGTAACGTGTCTCAAGAAAGACGGACCTTCCTTACCGAAAAGGGCATTGTGGCAGCCAAAAAACTTTCTGAAATAAGGGAAATAATTAAAGCCGTCGAAAAAGAGTCTCCGAAGGGCAAAGCCAAATTTATAACGCAAGTCCAGTCACTATGGCTGGCGAAAAGGTTCTCGATAATGAAGGAAAAATAAACGAAAGACTGCAATCTTTATTACTTTCCTGAACAACTGTGACCCGTAAGGAGCCTATTTTAAGGTTTGGCCCGAGAAGAAAGGTGTGGTGACTGATTTGAAGAAGAGAATGCTTGGGAGAACGGGTCTGGAAGTATCAGTCGTTGGTTTCGGTGGAATACCGATCATAGCCCGGTCGAGGGCTGAGGCAGAAAAGGTGGTGAGGTACGCCTACGAGAGGGGTATCACCTACTTTGACACAGCCAGAGCATATGGAGATAGTGAAGAAAAGATAGGCGCCGCATTGAAAGACGTAAGAGACAGGGTCGTCTTGGCGACAAAGACTCATCAGAGAACCAGGGAAGACGCGGCTAGAGCAGGATTAAAACAGAGTCTTAGGAATCTTCAGACGGATCGGATAGACCTTGTTCAACTGCACGGCGTCGACAGCGAAGAACAGTTCCTGAAGGCTACGGGTCCAGATGGCTCATTGAACGCTCTCAAGGAAGCGAAATCGCAAGGCAAGATCGACTATATAGGAATAAGTGGACACAACCCATACATTCTGGCGAAGGCAGTAAGAACCGGCGAGTTCGATACAGTTCTTGTGCCCCTGAACGTTCTTGAGAGAAAAGCGACTGAGGAGCTGGTCAAACTCGTAAATGATCTCAATGTGGGCTTGGTAATTATGAAGCCGCTGGGTGGGTGCGGAAGTCCATTAGAGTTTCCTCAGAGACAAGCCAGATTCCTTGGAAAGCCGGGAGCTGGATTGGCCTGACCGTTCAGAGTTCATTGCCCATTTCGGGAGAGACGGACTGGAAAGAGTCAGCGTTGCCTGAGGTTCGTGCTGGCACATGATGTAGATACGGTTATTCCTGGATTTCGGTCCAAGGAGGAGGTAGACTGGGCTGTTCAGGCAGCGGAGAACTATGATGGTCTTACGTTGGACGAGAAGGAAGCTTACAAATTTGGGCAGAATCCTCCTGAGCCGTTCTGCAGAGAATGCGGGTTGTGTATGCCGTGTCCTGACGCGGTTGAGATACCGACAATACTGAGATGGGACCTTTACTACACATTTTATGGCATAAAGAACTGGACCCGAGACCAGTATCCGAAGCTGCGGACAAGGGTGAATAGCTGCACTGAATGCGGAGAATGCGAGAAAAAATGTCCCTATCATCTACCTGTGATCAACATGCTTAAGGAAGCTGAAAAGAGACTATTATAAACGCTGGAGTTTCTGAGAGTGTAAACATTTAATTCTTCTATAGAACAAGAAATTCTGTAAAAAAAGCAGCTTCATGTAAATAGCGTGTATGCTAACTAGCGTATATGGTTCGTCTTTATTGTGTGTGTAAATCCTCGCATGATGGTTCTCTTTAAGCATTGATCCAATCTCTTCATTGGTGAGGGGTGGTGCTTGACCAGTAGTATATCGAAATGTTTAGCTCAGCTGGTATTTTGTATAATGGAGGGATTGTGTAGATTATGGCTCCTTTCTTGTTTACGGTCCATATTTCCCATGACCTGCGTATAGTAGACCCGTTCACTCTTCGGAGCTTCATAGGTGGAATTACTAATAATAGGCGTAGATAATATTCTTCACACAACCGTTTTTGTAAAGAAAAACATCGTCTTAACTTTGAAGTTTTACCTTTCATCCGCCTCATTGACGGATTTGTCTCACATTCTACAATAACAATCTTCAAAGTTGACTGACTGGATGATACTCCAAGAATGTCTGGACGATAATAATCCCATGTAAGCTGCTCTAAAGGAGATTCACGAGGCTCAACGTATAGGGCATATCCATCCCTCTCAAGTTTGTTATTAGCAACTTTCTTGAGAAGCTCGTGATAACTGCCCTCCAATCTAATCTTTCACCCTTATGAGAAGGAGGAAGCGCGACCAAATTCTCGGACTATTTTAACTTATTAGTAAGCGTGCACGCTTTATGGCCTTCATAGTTGCGGGAACTGGTTTTGCTTGGACATTCCTGTCATATTCAGTTCTCTTTTCAAGAATCCTGCGGGCGGATACGTATTCTCCGTCAATAAATATTAAGCCGTACCTAGCCATCATTAACAATTTTTCTCTAACATTATCTCTCGTTTCACGGTCTTGCCCAAAAGCTTCACATACTTCGGATATTTTCATCGCATCTTTACGTTCCGTGAGAAACTTGTATATTTCATGTTCAAATATTTCCAATACATCTGTCTCCTATTTTTCATGCAAAGAAAGCTTCAGTTATGCTTACCGCTTTTTAGGTTAGCTAATAGGGGCAAATACTGTCTTAACATTACCTGCATATATTGTCATTTAAATACAGCATCGCCTTTATGTGAAATTCACATTTTCAATACAATCTCTATAGCCTTTCCTAAAATCTATTACTAGTTAGCTAAAACCAGGCTGTCTTCAAGTGGCTTTTGTTAGTATTTTTGGTTCTTTCCATTCTTCTCTGAGAATGCTGTAGAGATAGGCGTCTCTCGTTTCTCCTCTGATGAAAAAGTATTTACGCATCGTTCCTTCCTTTTTGAAACCTGCCTTTTCCAGAACCTTCTGAGAAGCAAGATTTCTCGTATCTGTGCTAGCTTGAATACGCATCGTTTCTCTCGATAGAAAAAGGTAGTCCACCATAATCCTTACAGCTTCTGTGCAGTAGCCTTTGCCTCTTTCATTTGGAACCAGAGAATAACCTATTTCCAACAGTTTTCCCGCAACGTGCAGGACGTTAAAATGGGCTACAAAACCAATTTTGCTTCCATCTTTTTTCTCTATAAAGAATGGTTTCAGTTCAAGAGGATTCTCAAGCATCTTCTCTGCCTCTGTTCTGGACATCTGATGCAGAGGATTATATTCACCAAAGACCTCAGGCTTGTTAGCCCATTCTGCAAACAGAGACATATCCTCTTTCTCCATGAGTCTTAAATTTACATTTTTGCCTTCAAGCATTTTTCTCACCATGCAACAGTTGTTCTGTTTTAGTTTTATTGCTTGTGTAGGAATTCACATGAAACACTTAGCAGGCTAGAGACTTAGAAATATACAAACTATGCTCTGATTTCTCTATTGAGAATAAGAACGAAAATTATATTTTTTTTACTCTCTCCATCTTTTAATGTATTTTTCAAAAAGTTTGAATGCGATAATGAGAACAACCCCTATGATGATTATGCCATTGTAAACGTCAAATCCAATAGCAATAATGACTAAGCCAAATAAAAACAATAAACACCAGAGCAGGATACCAAGAAACCTATTGTCATACCAAAAGTCTCATATTCCATCTCCCCTCATAGCTTGTTCACTCACTATTTTTTAGAAAGATACATCATTTAAGGCTTCCTTTTCTTGCTTTCTGTATTTTTCTCGCCAAATACAGGGGGTGTTCACAAAAATTTTTCTGGTTACAACCTTCATCATTATTAGAGTCCTTTTTTGGGGGACATAATCTCTCTACTATATTGTTGGTAATTAGGCACTTTTACTCTTTCCGATTTTTTTTATAACTTGATAGTGAGTTAGCAATGAAGATTAAGGGTCGTGCTAAGTCTAAGCCAGAAAACTAGCTATCAAGGTACAACTTTACTATTATGTGGTACAATCAAAGTTCAGCATAGCGAATATTAGAAAACCTAACATTCCTTGTTTCTTTTCTCTTGTCGGGTTTGAGGATTATGTTGAAAACCTCAGCAAAGTACACTATCTTAGAAAGATATATCCAGTCTGTGATTTTGTCTAACTGTTAATGGCATAGTAGTGTCCATCACTGTTGGCTATCAAGATTTCCCTTGTCTTCAAGCTTCACAGACTTACTACGGTTTGCTATCTTACATATATATGAGGAACTTTTTAGTACAAGAGAAACATCAAACAAAGTAAAAGTACTTATATAGATGTAACTTAAAAAATATGTTTTTGGAGAAAAAAAATATGCCGAAATTTTTAGTTGTTCACCCACTACCAGCTCCTGCAACCATAGCAGAAGCTGCTCCTGTAGGTAAAGCAGCAAAAGCCAATTCAACACTTGATGCCTACTGGGTCAACAGTTGGGCCCAACTGAATCAAGAGGGCAAAATCGTCAAAATACTGTGCCAATGGAATGCCACAAATGCTGAGGCAATCCGACAAGTTCTCAAAAAAGTTCCAGCCCCATTTGAAGGACCATATCCAATGACGGTAGTAGATTCAGAAGATTTCAGGTAAACACTTGCTTACGAAATAATGCCCCTATTTTTTTATATTCATAGAATCCTATTGTATAGAAATCAATGGATCTCTTACTACCCTATTTTCTCATCCACTTCCTGAACCGTTTAGGCAACTTTTCGAGACTCCTTTCAAGGGCAATCATAATTTGAGGTTGAGCCTTCATTATATCCGTGAAAGTCACTATACCAATCATTTTTCCTTCTTCAACAATCGGCAACCTCTTGATGTCTTTCTGTAGCATGAACTTGGCGGCATGCTCCACGTCCATGTCTGGATCGCCTGTTACTAAAGGACTTGACATAATTTGGGAAACATCGGTTTGTTTTGGGTTTTTCGATGTCATGATGACCTTTCGTAGCATATCCCGCTCTGTAACCATGCCTACTGGCTTTTCATTATTATCAACAACAACTAGTGAGCCTAAGTTATTTGCGCACATTGTGCTTGCCGCTTCACTTATCTTTGCGTTCTTTTTAGTTGTTATAACCGGAGAAACCATTATATCTCTTAGTCTGACCATACTTATCAACTCCTTAAAGGCTTTCTAGATTCTAAATATGTGTAACATAGTAATTAAGTCATTTAATGACAGTTTTTGATTTTGAGAAAAAGTTATAGCAGAACCGAAGGATATCATGCGGATTAGTGATTTCAGTTGAAGAATAATGAGTGCACAATCTACATCACAACTAAACATGGCTATATTCAAAGATACCATAAAGAGAAGAATGGTTGGACACAAACCAATCCAAACGGTATAGTTCGGCTACTTAGTGCAGAGCAATTATTATCACAAATCTTGCCATCTCTTGCTGGGATTGGGCCTCTTAGTGTTAGGGTAGAACCAGATAAACAGAAGAAAGAACAACTTCTCTGCCCTTGAGAAGGACTGGCAGTTACTTCTCAAATATCTGACAGCAGGGAACAAGCCACAAACTGAGACATAGCTGGTTATTTTAAATTACTTATTACAGACAGAGTCCTCGTTGTAAACAAGGTTCATTTCGATAGATACCTCAATGTAAAAAGAGTCCTTAAACAACGTCTTTCGTTAATACCAAAGTTTGGAAAAGATTTTTAACGTGCGCCAAGTTTAGTAATGGAAATAAATGTAGTTAGTCTGTTCAATTCAAGAAATTTTTGAATATCCTTGTTGCGTAATATGTTAACCAGTCATCCTCAGCTTGATGGTACATTCTATATTTCATTACATGGGATGTGGCATTATCCTCCTTAATATTCATCTTGGAATAGGGTTTACCTTTATAACTAAAACACGCTTCACCCGGGTCATACATTCCCTTAAGCCACTCAAGGAGAACCTGAATGGACCTTTGCTCAGGATCAAACCCAACCTCACTGAACATCAACAACTCCTTCAATGGCTCATGTCCATGCCAGAAAAACCTCTGAAGATCCTTAGGCTCCTTCTGATCCATATGCCACAGAATGAAGTCTAGGCTCTCCTCAGCATACTTCTTGTACTCTGGGACTCCAGAATAAAAGAGCGCGCTCGTAGCAATATAAGAGACATAAGGACAACTCCTAGTCCAGATCTTGTACGGTGAAGCTGTCCCATCAAGATGCCCATCATGAACCCATCCTTTATCCTCACGCCTCCACCTCAGCATTAACTCCCAAGATTTACGCATTCTAGGATCAGTACCAAAACCAACTTTAGCTAAGGCTTCGAGTCTGAATACTCATCCTGCAAGGAAAATTAGAGGGATTAGGACAAACCCTCAGTGACTGTGAAGCTTCTTTCTTCTCTGAAAGAACCCCATTCTGCCACTGCCACTTCATCATCCACTCACAGGCTTTTCTTATCCTCGGATCTTTTACTGTGTACCCCATTTCACCTAGTTTAACTAGAAGCCAGACTGTTGTCACGTATTTTGGGCTTACTGGCGTATAACCTGATTTGGGCATATAGGTTGGTTTATACGACCAAGAACCACCATCATACCAGCTTCCGTCCTCTCGCTGTTTTCCAAAAATCTCCTTGCTATCCAAGGAAGTCTGAACTTGATTCCACAGTCCTTGCATCTCAATTGTGCAGTGTTCTCGATTGAGGAGGTTCAGATGTGTTAGATAAACTATTGGGGATGAACCTTTTGCTAAAAGCCATTCAATGTTATTATCAAGTTGAGATTCGTTCAACATACATTCGAAAGGTATGTTCACGGATTGATAAAAGTCTTCATATTAGTAAAACCTCTTGCGTCTTACGCGCACTCTAAGCTAGCTAGCCAAAGCCTTTCGGATTATGTCAGCGGAAAAGGGCTTTCCGTGTCCTGGATATACCGTTTTTACTCCCAGATCCAATATTGATCTCCAACTTTCCTTTACTTTTTCGATGTTGTCAGCCAAAACAGGCAGTCCGGGACTCAGTCGCAATGGTAGTCTTGTTCTGGGCTAAGCATCCTATAAAAGCGTCTCCTGAGTCCAATATGACACTGATAGATCCAGCAGTGTGACCAGGAGTGTAGACCACTTTACCTGGGATTCCAAAACCTGTCAATGGCATCCCTTCATCTCTAATGACTATGTCGACTTCGAACGGTGGGAAATTTATAAAAGGTATGGCAACGTGCGTTAACGCGCTGTTTATGCTACCCCAGATACCGACTCCTTTTGGAAGCATATGTGTCCATTTGGATTTGTCAATGTAGTCTATGTCCGATAGGTGCATAGCGATCTTGGCGCCTGTTATCTCCTTTATTTCCTTAGCAGAACCTATGTGGTCAAAATGCCCATGAGTCAAGACCATTAATTTGATATCTTGAGGGTTCATCTGAATCTTTTCTATTGCTTGCTTAAAGGCTTCTGCCTTGTTTGGGGAGCCACCATCGATCATGATAGTACCTTCACTCTGGATTATGTAGCATTGATTAAAGCCAAAGTCAATTGGATAGATATTCAAATTCAAACCCCGTTCACAAAAAAATCTATTAACATGAATGAATATATAATTTTTTCTGTAGTATTATTGATGTTCTTGGATAATATTGATAATAAAGCACGCTCGAAAACTCCATAAGCTAGCTGAGCTTTTGTGTGTGTTTGTGTTTGTTTGTTTAGCCTTGTATTGGTAAGTATGAGTATTGGAGTATAGGGGTGTAATTAAGTATGGGTTTGGGTTTGGGATTAAAATTTAATCTTTCTCTTTCTCTCTCTGGCTAGCTAGCTACGTGGATTCCATATCTTTCATGTTTAAAGAAGAAGAAAAGAGTAAACTATCATTCATTTTTTCTAACACTGAAGTGGGATTGCTCAATTACTCCTGTAAGTTGGAAGTAACTGTTTGATGCAAAGCTAGCTGAGCTTACGAATAACTAGTTATAGCAAATCATCAGTATATCGATGGAACCAAATGGAAACCGATAATTTCGAGACTTCCAAGAGTCTTCCTCGTCAGTTTCACCCCTTCGTTTCGGTCCAGAATCTTGAATGCCTTCATCCTAATGTAAGACCTGTAATCGAATTTGTCAACGCCCTCAGTCATTGCTAGATTCCCTCCCAATAGAAGCCTCAACACTTACTGTAGCAGAATCCACAGGACCTGCTGGTTTATCCACAACAATAACCCTCTGTTCTTGGAGAGAAGCGATTCTTTTCGAGAACTTTGTCTCATCCAGAATATTTTCTAGCACCTCCGAGTTCAACGCCCCAAGAATCCGAAGAACCTCGCTGGAAGTGACAGGCATGACTTCTAATTCTTCAACTGCTGCGAACATTATTATACGAAAAATCTATATTCCATATACATTTTAGTCTTATGAACTCAGAGTTTGGATTCCACGTCCGTGAAAGAAGTGGTGAGAATCAAAGAGTCGTACCAAAAAGACGAAGACAAAGGCTTATTTTAGGAAGTCTTGCCGAAGTAAAATTGTAAGTTGAGAAAGTAAGCTTCCTAGCTATCTTGACAACTAGCTGAGCATTGTCAAATAATATGTCTGCTATTTAGTTATAACATGTAATTTTGTTTCACAACACTTTTACTAATCAAAAAATATTAAAAAAAAGATTAAAATGACTGAAAAGCTAGAAAAACAAGCTAGATACCATTTGGACTTAGCTCAGCTATGAGCAAAGCTTAACAAAGCAAACGACAAAAATGATCTGTCAGAAGAGGAACTTGTAACTCTACTTAAAACAGCTCGAAACATATTAGCTAGATAGGTTCTTTATTTCTCTCTCGTGTTCTTCAGCTATAAGTAAACAGAAGAACGGAATATCTAGCTAACTGGTACTATAGGCAAAAATACAAGTCACAGATTGGCTTAACAGTGTAACTAGCTTCCTGAATAAGACGTCCGATGGCAACATAGGAAAGCCACAAGAAACATAATGCAATTACAATTTGCCACCATGCAGAAAATCTTGCATCAGTCATAATTGTAGAAATGCCGAATGAAAAAGCAGTCCACATGATAAAAAGTATTCCTAACACAATTAGACGAAAAGGACTCATATTGTGTTTTGTATTTTTGTACCTATTTTTAAGCATTCAGAATCAAATAACAATATCTTAAATCCATCTTTTATTTCAAATTTCTAAATTGTTTTTTAGATATTCGTCGAATTAACAGTTCATAATTCAGGAAGGAAGGAATTAAATTTTAATCTTTTCTTCTTCTTCTTCTATAACTACTATTAATGTTCTCTGTCTATCTTACTCTTACTTCCTCTACCTCTCTCTCCTCACAATACGAAAAAATATACTCACACACATGAGAGAGAGTATAATATATCACACAAAAAACTAGCTAGCCTAAAACGCTCGATTCTCTAGCTGAGCTATCCATGCTAACCTGATGGCGACTGAAAAGTCAGCTCGAAGTTGAAGCCTGTTGCGGTGGTTACTCTGATAACATATGATTTGTTAGATTGCAGCTTCAGGTTCTTCCAGATTACAGTAATATCTATTGTGGACCAGACATCGATTGTTGTTGGCAACGTAGGTGAAACAGATGCTTCGGCGGGGATAGTGGTTACATACCATGTTCCTCCTGGATTATTTCTTATTGCAACTGATTCTATCGTTGCAGTGAGGCTTCCTGTATTCCTTACGGTTATCTTAGTTGTATTCTGAGATACAATCCATTGTACATAATCTATCCTTACCTGTATCTGTGGTTCGGGTGTAGAAGCGATTATCTCATAATTGAAGCCTGTTGAAAGTGTTACTCGAACAACGTAGGAAGTGCTATCGTGAATTGTCCAGCCCAAATTATGAGCCCAAACTACGTCATCTGTCTTCCCAGCTTCGATTGTTATCTGAGGAACAATATTTTCTGTTGCGAAAGGGTCTCCCGCCACATTTGCCCTTAGACTGATCGACTGTATCGTTGCTGTAAGATTGCCAGTGTTTCGAATGGTCACAGTTACTTTGTTTCCTGTAACGTTCCACTCTAATTTGTCTATGGTTACTTGTGTAAATAGTATCCTTTCAAGTTCTAATATTCTAGCCTGAAGGTTTTCTAAAGATTCTTGAAGATCTGCAATCTGAGTATTCAATGAAGAGATTTCGTTTTGTTTTGAGGTAATTTCGTTTTGAAGTGAGGTAATTTGATTCTGTAGGTCTATGATTTGGCTTGTAAGTGTCTGTATTTGAGAATCTTTACTCGATACTTGAGAGTTTAACGAAGAAATAGTGTTGTCTTTCTCTGCTATTTGAGAGTTTTTGTTAGTGATTTGTGAATTTAGGTCATTGATTGTAGAATCCTTGCTTGCTATGATGTTGTCTTTTAGCATATTGGCTATATCTACGACTAAACCGACTGCTAAAACGATACAAATGATTCCTAACGCAATGGCTACGTTTCTATTTACAACTTTCTTTTCACTCATCATAAATTCCCAATCATTAATTCTGACTAATAATATATATAATCTTTCAAAAAATTTAATCATAATTTTAACAAAAATTAGAGTGAAGGCACTCTAGGAATCCAAGTTTCACGTTCATTTCTCAGATACTTGGCGAATAACAAGGCTTCTTCGTTAATCAGGGTTTCAAGGGTTGTCTGTTGCCTACCTTTATCCTCGGAATTTCAACGGTTCTTTCGAAAAGTGCGTTTAAACCATCAGGCTAACTCGTTAGTTTCATAATCGCATAAATGAATTTTCTTTCCAATTCTAAGATGCATTATAAAGTCCGTTACAACTACGAAGTCGTTTTTGTGAAACCTTGTTCTCCGTTCAATCAAAAAATCATCTATGAGGTATCTGTATAATTCTTGGAAATCGCATACGAGACTAGGTTTTCCGAATTGAACCGAATGCAAGAAGCCTAGATACGGTTCGAGCTTAGCCTTGATTAAGGCTCTGTAAACTTTCCATGACAAGACTTCATGTGCCAAGTTGAAAGCGTTGTTTTTTCCATCATAAGCTTTAAACTTCTTGCGGGATTCATGTCTCAGATTTCCAGAAATCAAGCTGAAAACTTGTTTAAAATAGTGTTAGCTAGCTTAGCTGATGTTTATTTTTGGTAATGTTGTGGTGTTCTAATGTATAGATTAATAAACATTTTTAAGAAGTATAGTTAAGGGGCTTTATGTGATAGAACAATTAAAGAAAAGAAAAGTTGCATTAGTTACGCTTATCATTTTAGTAGTATTTTTTGTCGGATCTATTGTTAATGAATATTTGAGCCCACAAAGTCAAATCAATGATGTTTATGCCTTATCCGATGAAAAGGCAAATTTGGTTGATAAAAGTCTTGTTTCCTCGAATACAGAGTTTGCTTTCAACATCTTCAAAGAGCTGTCTATTGAAGACAAAAACATGAATGTCTTCATTTCACCCTTAAGTATCTCGATCGCATTGTCAATGACGTATAACGGGGCAGAAGGCACAACAAAAGATGCCATGGCAAGAGCTCTTCAACTTGGAAACATGAGTTTGGAAGAGTTAAACGAAGGGTACTTGAACTTAATAGATAGTCTAGAAAATGTGGATAAGCAAGTACAATTGGATATTGCCGATTCTATTTGGATAATGAATAAGTTTTGAACCTTTGGTTAAGCAGGACTTCACACAAAGGGTCAAAGAATACTTTGAAAGCGAGGTCTTATCTCGTGATTTTGGGAACCCTCAAACTCCTGACGAGATAAATGCTTGGATAAGCAACAAAACTAATGGGAAAATAGATAAAATGGTGGATGAAATCGATCCTGAACTAATTATGTTTTTGATTAACGCGATTTATTTCAAGGGAGAATGGGTAACAAGTTTTAATGAGTCAGCAACCAAGGAAGCTGATTTCTTCCTATCTGATGGAAGCACAGCAAAAGTGGACATGATGTCAACAACGGGAAACTTTAGTTATTATGAAGGGGAAGACTTCAAGGCTGCAAGATTTCCTTATGGTAGAGACAAGATCGCGATGTACGTGTTCTTGCCGAATAGGGATGTCACTTTTGATTCTTTCATTGAATCATTAAGCAAAGAATCATGGGAGAATTATATGGACGGATTTAAACTTGTAGAAGGCCTTGAGGCAAAGTTTCCCAAGTTCAAGTTAGAATATGGGGTAAAGCGTTTGAATGATGTTTTAGACAAGCTTGGGATGGGAATTGCTTTTGATCCGTTTAATGCCAATTTTAGAGGCATTGCTCCTGCTGACCTTTTTATAGACTATGTGGATCATAAGGCTGTCATTGAGGTTAATGAAAAGGGAACTGTGGCAGCAGCTGCTACAAATGTAGGAATAGGTTTAACTTCAATTCCCACTATTAAACCAACTTTTATTGTAGACAGACCATTCTTTTTTGTAATCAGGGATGACCGTTCAGGAACAATATTATTCATGGGAAAGGTTGTAGATCCAACAGCAATATGACAGCCTTCCAGCTGCTTCGTCGAATATAAAGGAACACACATGCTTGTGTTGTGGCAGCGTGCGCGCTATGTATGCAGATTATAGAGCTAGTTTTACATTTTCATAAAAATTTAATCCCGAGCTCAAACCCACTAACTCTCTCTCAACAAAAAAACAAACAAATAAAAAACACACACGCAAGACACAGCACGCACACATCGCGCGAGCGATGTCTCGAAGCTTCTTCAGTTTTAAATCTCAAAACAACATATATTCAGAAGAGAGAACTGATTGGGAGAATAACTATGGGTAACGAAAGCTTTCACTTTCAATTAGGGGCTTTCAAATGTATGGTTGTTAACGACGGTAACAGTGCGTATTCTGACCCTGCCCAGGTTTTTTTTGTTAATGCACCCAAGGAACACTTAAAGAAGGTGCTAATGGATCATAACCTCGACATCTCGAAGTGGAAAGAGTATGTCAGCCCTTATCCAAGCCTGCTGATTAACACGGGTCAGCACCGGGTTCTGGTTGACACAGGTGAGGGTAACTTGGAACCAACTACTGGTAAACTGATCCCCAACCTACGAGCCGAAGGAATTACACCTGAGGACATCGACACGGTCATCCTCACGCATGCTCACCCCGACCACATCGGAGGAAACATCAGCAGTCAGGGCAAGCCAGCATTCCCTAACGCTATGCTAGCGCTACATCATGTGGAAAGATGAATGGGATTTTTGGATCTCCAAGCCAAACCTGGAGACATTGGACATAAGTGAAAGCGAGAAAAAATTGCTCATCAAGTGTGCGCGTGATTACCTCCTGCCAATTCAAAATCAACTTGAACTTGTCGACCATGAAACAGAAATTGTACCCGGTGTTTGGACCGTGGGCGCACGTGGTCACACCCCTGGACATACGGCGGTTTCCATTATCTCGGACAACAGGCAACTCTTGTGTATCTCTGACACGGTGATTCATCAAATTCATCTGGAGCAGCCAGACTGGTATATTAAGTACGACTTGGCTCCTGAGCAAGTCATAACCACACGGCGCCGGCTCCTCGATAGAGCCGCAACTGAGAAAGCCTTGGTGCATGCCTTTCATTTCCCCTTCCCTGGACTAGGCTATGTAATCCAGAAAGGAGCCGGTTGGCAGTGGCAGCCCATGAGATAAGCGCGCGCTAGTCTATTGAAAAATAAGTTAGAATAGTCTCTTGTCTGTCCGTCCGTCTCTCTGTTAGCTAGCTCAGCTCACTAAAAACATGGATTCCAGATTATCAGATTTGACATAAAAAAGTTACAGTTATTTGGAATTAAGAAAAAAAGAAGAGATTTTGGGTTTTTTTGGGTTTGAGATTATAGCTCACTTAGCGTTTTCATGGCATCTTCCATGCTTGCCACTAATTTGGTTTCGACTGTTTCGTACTCGTGTATTGCGTCGAAATCTGGTTCAAAGGTAGCTTTTTGGAAGGCTTCTAAACTTGGGGCTTCGAATACATAGACGCTCAGATGTTCTGTATAGACACTTCCCCCCCAAATTAGCCTCACTCCATGTTTCTTCAATATTCCTTCTAGGCTTGCTATACCAGTTCATGTAGACCTTTCTTGTTTTTGCGTTGAATACGGGACAGTTTTCTGGCATGTGCCTTGAAATCGACAAGAATAGAGGCATATTAAAACACTCCAAATCATTATTTCAATGAAACTAGATAAAAAGACTTTCTTTTTCTAGTGGAGGAGGAGAGGCGTCTCCCCTGTCAGTCTGTTTGTTTGATTGATTAGTAAATTAATTCCCTCAGTATGAGGATATGAGAAAGCGTCAGCACGTGGGTTTGGGTCGGGTTGGGATTAAAATTTAATGCACACACACATTTTATGATTGAATGTTGACTGGCTTCTGGCGAAGCTCGCAATGCGTGTTCAAGAGCTTAATTTGTTCAATATCGACTATAACTAATTTGAATATGAACATATCCATAAATTTTTGAAATTAATCCAAGATTAATGAACGACCTTCCAGAGCCATTAAAGAAGTATTTTGAATCACAAAAAAGAATTTAATCAACGATACAGTAGTTAGTGATATTGGTCATTGAAAGATTTTTTCATTAAATTTTAATCTTTCTCTCTCTCGTTCTGTTACGTTCTCTTCTGTTCTGTTATATGTGCTCTCTACACTACTCTACTCTCTGTATAAAAAAAGGAAAGTTAGCTGAGTACCCACAAGCATTTATTTATAAAAGTCTTTACTGCTTCTTCTCTTGGAACGGCAACCATTGTTTCGGTTGTTACATATTCCCCAGCCTGCACAAGTATCTTCATTACAGTCTTCTCATTAGGTGCCTCGAGGATCAATATTGAGTCGTACCTTCCAAGAGTCCAATAGAACGCTAGAACTTTAACCTTAGGCTCACTGGCAAGAATCTTGTTCGTCTTCTCAATGTCTTCTTTTGTTGCCTTGCCCCTGAACTTATTCAAAGAGACAAAGATCATTTTTCACTCACCTCCTTTATTCCTTTAAAGTTTATTTGCCTAGGAAGAATCCAGAAAGATAATATGCTGGAATTCCCCTTGACATTGTAATTTCATGTCGAACTAATCTTAAAATTTTTGGTAGAACCAAAAGCACTCTCTCTCTCTCAGATTACAGCGCGCGCGCAGGTCGAAGACATATGAATTCTGGAGGATTAGTGGCGACGGGTAAACGGGGAATTCAAACGGGGCTTTCGTTTGATTGTTTGTATATATTACTTGAGAGAGAGAAAGATTAAATTTTAATTCCAAACCCAAACAATCAATCACGCTCCACTACCAAGTTATCTGACACCAAACACGCGCGTGGTGGAAAGCTAGAAAAGCAAGGTTGCGCATGATAATTCCGTGAAGACCGTCACGCTCACGGACGCGGACGTGCCCGTTATTCTACGCAATTTCTTCGAGTGCCTCTCCATTCGCTTCGATGGCCAGATGATCGACCTGAGGCTCTCAGATGGCTCCGAGAACCTGATAATGTTCGCCTTGTTCAAGTCTTCAATGCAGGATGTCATCAAGAAACATGATCCATCGAAGAATAACAACATCAAGTGTACTGGAGGTTAATGATCCTGCGGAGCCTGGAGATTTCGTCGTGCGCGTGGACTTCAGCGGTTTCCAGGGTTCAGGGGGCGGATTCAGCGGCCTCATTCAGCTTCAGCCGAACCTGGGAGACATCTACTTCCACGACTGGTACTCGAAGAAGGTCACGGACATCCGCTGGATCGACGGCGGATTGAGGGCTCGAATGGAATTCGAGAACAAGGTGTACCCAGACCACGCAATCACCTACAATCCCTCCCCCGGAATAAACATCGACGCGAACGTGAAGAACTTCCGCATCGACATCTTTCTGGTTCCATATGTCTTCTGGGACCTAACGATTTCCTGGCCGAACTACAGCGACTCGAATAGTGACGATAAGGTTGCGAGCCTACCCAGGCTAACGGCAAAGGAACTCTACACAAGGTACTGCGATCTTTTCGTCTACTTCAGCTATGACTTCGTAAACATCTTCGGCCTTGTTGGCGATCTCATGCCGTACAATAAGCTCAATGCGGAATTGGGGCAACGATTGGGTGATCTATCCAAGCAGATCGAATCGAACGTGGACCCAAGCAAACTGTACATGGGCTTTGAGATGCTGTTCTTCGGGCTAGGCTCTGGCAGCTGCATGGGAACAGACATACAGGCTAACAAGGCGCGCTTCCTGTTCTTCGACGAAAACGAATGCGCCTCGATTTTCACGGGGGATGGAAAGATTGTAGTCGTTAGGAAGGAACGGCTGCAGTCGCACCTGTACCCTCAGAGCTTCGGACAGCTGGAGGGCAAGCCCTACAAGTACAAGCCAGACAACATCGCCGAGGTCGAAATACAAGATACAGGCGGCAAACACTTCCGCATCGCCACATTGAACCTGATCGAGTCCATCCAGGAGGGGAAAGCCCACGTCCAGGGCGTCCATCCCGTGTTTAGGCACCAAGAATGGGGGGATGTCCAATCATACTTAGTCAGATCCGCCTCAGCGCTCTTAATGGAGAGGAAGCTCGCCTACAGCGGCTACCTGCGCAGCAACCCGAACGTGGAGAAAAAGGACAACCTAGACAACCTACCCACGTTCGACTACGATCAGAAGGATCCCCTGTTCAGAAATTTATACGATGGGATAGCCTTCTTCGTTAAGGCCGGATACTATCCAGACTTTAGGAGATTTCTGTACCACAGGGCCTGGAAGCTTCCTCATCACGGCGACCACGTCATCGAACTACTGAACGGCTACCTGAGCGATGGCACAACGGGCGTCGTTAAGTTCCCTTGATTTTTTGCAGATGGTTCAATATATTCTGCTACTACAAACCAACCGAGTTAGCTAGCCTATAAGTCCAGTTTAGCTTCATTGCCAACTTTCTAATAGGGCAGTCTAACTATTTTACTTTGATAACTGCTTCTTTTTACCCTCATCCATTACGAGTATTCTAGTCTTACAAGAGAAGGCTAAACGCAGCGGCTGCAGTCAGGATTTCTAATATTACTGTGAATCTTTTTTCTGATACATGTTTCAGTATTATTATGCCACTTAATGCGCCGATGGCGACTGCTGGAAAAAGAATCAGGTCGAATTGTAATGATTGGCTATCTATGAGCCTGAGACTTAAGCTGAACGGAACCTTAAACCAATTCAAAACAAGATAATACCAAGCGCCTGTGCCTATGAATTCGGTTTTAGGCAAACGTATGGCTAAGAGATAAATTACCATAAAGGAGCCTGCAGCGTTAGCCATCATAGTGGTTACGCCAGCGATTACACCGATTCCTGCAGCAAACCACCACCGTGTTGGAATTGACACTTTTTCGCTTTTCCGCTCCCACCACCAGTTTACTCCAAGCATAACTAACACAATGATTCCTATGAAGGGTTTCAACTGCTGATCGTTAACCGTTCCCAGCAACAGGTAGCCTAGAACAACGCCACAAACAGTCCATGGCATAACACGTAAGAGATGAGACCAAACCGCTTGACGGCGATAGTAGCCCACAGCGAAAACGTCTGCAAACATCAGCATGGGAAGAACTATGCCGGTTGAGACGCGAGCTGGAAACACGCTTGCCATCAACGAAACAACCAAAATACCTAAACCAGGAATTCCTGTTTTAGTAAGACCAATCATAAGCGCACATATCGAGACTATCAACCATTCAAGTCCATTCAAATCATACAATTCGAGTCCAGCGCCATTTACTTTTCACATTTCTCTTGAAATCCTATCATCTAACTCTTTCGATACTTTTAGACAGGGATAAATTTCGCATCATAAATCAGCTGGTCAAACAGTCAGCACAAGCATAGGAAGAGCTGACGACCAGACGATTCTAGATAAAAATATATTAAGTCCTAGGTTGATTGATCGATACAAATTAGCTAGCTCACTCAAGAAACTGACTCTGCAAGTTTCTTACCTAAAGTTCTGCATTGGTTCAAGACTTCTAGAGTTGGCTTTCCATATGATCCAACAGTTTTTCCAATTTGAGTGCCCACTCGTTTGAAGATATCCTCCATCACTGACTTTACTTCAGTGCCTCCGCCATGTGAACAGAAAAGGGCGTAAGGTTTTCCCTTAATTCCTTTTAAACCCTTGCGGACGTCTTGGATGTAATGGTCATCCATAAAGGTCTTTAATCCACCCGCTATGTAGCTGTAGTAATTTGGTGAGCCGAAGGCTACGCAGTCATATTTAGGGAATTCTGTTAGGTCGAAGCGCTTATCATTTGTGTTAAATAAATCGACTTCACAGCCAGCAGTTCTTAATCCTTCAGCAAGCGCCTCCGCCATAACAGCAGTGTTACCAAATTCTTGCGAATGATACAGAATAAGCGCCTTTACCATATCCAACACTTCCAGAATTATGATATTAGCCAAAAATATATCCTTTCCTAAAAAAGGAACAGAAGCTACGATAGCCAGAGTCTGATTTGGTTACGTTAATGAGGATTATTGGAATTGAAAAAAGTCATACACATAGCTAGCTAGCAAGAATAAAAGTCGGCAAAAGATAGACCATTGAAACCTTGATTAACGAGGAGCTTTATTGTTTGCTAAGTACCTAAGGCATGAAAGAGAATCTCGGATTCCTAGGCTTGTTTGATCCATTTTTCTGGTAGCGAGCTAGATATGGATTAATAATTCATAACAAATAATACCCCAAAATTAGCCTTTTCTGTAAACTAAGGAATGGACGGATTGGAACCTTTATGGACAAGTGATATTGATGCTGAATATTGTTTTCAGGTATATATGTTCATTTCTAGCGTTATTTGGCAAAATGAACGTGTTTTTTTCCATAAAAGGTAAATGCTGTCCATATTTGTTAGAAATGGTTTAAATAGTTAAAATTAGAAGGTTTGTTCAGGAACAAAAGGAGTGAAATATATTATGAAAATGAAAAGGAAAACTCTAATCGGCATATTATTCGTACTGTTGAGCATCACCATCACCTCGGTCTCGGCCTATGTCTATGAAACCGCGCAGCTAACATTAACTCAGACGATAAAGGAAATTGCTACCATAACTCTAAGTAGCTCTTCCTTTGGTGTCTTGAAAGAAGGACAAACATTACTTTATACGAAGGTGAATAGCTCGAACCTTGGTGCAGCCATTACAATTGTAACAACTGAAGCTAATGTTTACATGCATTTATCTAGCAGTGACTTGGCTAGTCAAAGCACATGGTACTCAACATTTAATGTTGTTGTAAAAATTGCCACAAAACCCGCAGGAAGCACACATACATTAGGTGAAACCGTAGCCACTCTGTCGTTAACTTCACCAAACTCGGGCGCAATCAATCTGGATGTTCTAGGATCTTGGACTTTCGACTTTGAAGTTACCACTACTGCAAAGCCAGTTTCAGCCGATCATGCAACAACCGTGACAATTACAGCCACAGCAGAAAGTACTTAGACCTAGTTTCGGTGGGAGAAGCCTTGGACTCAGTAAGGAACCTTGAAAGGACTATTGAAGCAGCAAAAGCTCTGCTCTCAGAAGAAAAGATGACCGTAGTTAAGGAGAGAGCAGAAGAGTTCTTCACGGAATCTAAACAAATCATAAGTACCGAGAAAGTCAGAAAAGCCTTAATCTCCTCTGAGCAAGGCTTCATGCCAAAAACTGTAGGTACCCTAAAATCCGCTGGGGCTGTAAGGCAGAAAGCCCCCTATTACATTTTTTTGGTAACATTCGGCATATGGGCAGTATTATTATTAGCTGTATACCTACCAATAAGCGGGTTTACAACGCCCGTTTTTCCTCTAACCATAAATAATACTATGATGATGTCTTTCCTAGTATCAGCAGGCATAGCATCCATACTCTCCCTTATCATAGGCATTATTAACTAAGGGGGAAAGGATAACGAGAAGGGGGCTTCAAATTGCAGGGATCATATTAATTATCTTGAGCATCTCAATACCTGCAGTATACGCTTTTGTTTACGAAATACAATCACTTAACTTCACTCAAACTATAGTAAGAATGTGGTTTAATAATAATTGGAATTATCGAAAAAGTCATATTATTAGTGGGATTGGAACAAACGCGGGAACTAACTACCAGATTAGGATTGTTGTAGTAAATGGTACTGGAACTGACAACGGAGAGACCGTGTATATTAATAATAAGGTTAGAACCGATTTCGGTGATATCCGATTCACTACTATAGACGGAATTCTATTGGATTATTGGCGGGAATCTTTGAATGTTAGTAAGAATGCAACTTTTTGGGTAGAGATAGCAGGCAACTTAACTGGACAAGCTCAAACAATTTATCTTTATTATGGCAACTCCATAGCAACTACAACAAGCAGTGGATATAATACCTTCATATTCTTTGACGATTTTAGCGGAGACTTGAGCAAATGGACAAAACACAAAAACGGTGTTAACATCTATATTGAATCAGGTTATCTAGTCTGTGGTGGAGGAGTAACCTCTAGCCCTTATGGTCACACTGTTCTTGGTTCTAACGCAAGTTATTCTGGGTTCTTGAATGGCGTTATAGAAGCTGACGTTTACCCGTCTACTGAAGCACTTCCTGAGATAGGGTTTAGAGGAACCTTTAGTTTGAACACTGGGTATAAAGGCAGGTGGGATTGTCGTTCAGGAACTGAGTCGCCTTGGATGAAACCTCCATATAATAATTGGCAAGCGTTCGGCTCATCTGTTACTAGATTCGGTATCCCAAACCAATGGCAAAAAGTAAAACTTGTCATCTATGGATCGACTTTTAGGATTTACAGTAATGGAGTGCTAAAGTCCACTGCCACAGACTCCCAATACACTGCCTCTGGAGAAATATCTCTCCAAAACCATTATGGCTCTTATTCTAGATTTGATAATGTCAGAGTAAGAAAATATGTGGAGCCTGAACCTTCACATGGCATTTGGGGCAACGAACAAACCCGTTAATTTGAATTACTAACATTTTAATTCTAGCTGAGCTTTGCGTTGTGTGTGTTTTTTATTTGTGTTTTTTTGTGCAGAATAGAGTAGTGTAGAGAGTAGAGTATAGAGAGCACACAGAACAGAAGAGAACATAACGTAACAAGAAAGAAGAAAAAATTATAATCTAATCCCTAAACCAAACCCTAAACCAACGTATCTATGTCATTGCATGTCCCCGTGTGTATATTACAAAAATTTCCATTTCTTAAATTGCTTTTTAAGTAGTTGGAGATGGCTGTTCCAAACATCTTTGCTGATGGCTTGTAACGGCAGTATTGAAGGAGGGTTCTGTTTAGGATTTGCATACTCAATGCATCCCCAACGGAAACCCTTTATGCACGATATCTTCTCTTCAATAGACCTTCCGGGAACGGTTGTTAGGAAAGTGTCCGCAACCCATCTTCAGCTTAACGTAATTTCCAATGTTATAGCAAGGTGCATCAAACATCTCTGGCAGGTACCCGAAAGATGCAAATGGAAAACCAAAGCCCTGCATTGACGGAACAACATCAACAACAACTGATTTCTTAACCTTTCCTTTTTCGCCTGACTGGTAATACTCATCTGTTATTATCTGAATCCAGCCAAATAACTGCCGGTATCCAAGACCTGAATATTCTATTCTAGCATGCATCACTGGAAATCCACGGCACAAATTGATGTCAAAATTTAAGTTAGGAATGATGTCGAAGCCAGCTTCAACTGGATCTTCATTCTTCCCGTAGTATATGACGACTTTGCCATCATGTTTATAATGTTTAAAAGGAATGACCATCGCAGGTTCATTGTATAAAGACCGCATATTCATCCAAAATTCTCTTAGTTGCAGGTTCATAAAAGCTTACCGTGAAAAAATAAATTACAGAAAGAGAAAGTTTGGTTTTGGAATTAAAAATCAATGCACCACCACCACTGTTAACAATCGATTGGGGTTGAAAACTATGTTAAAAAGACCATATTTAACTTATTTTCACGAAATAATCATAAATCGGGGTTTTATATTCTACATCATAAATCTAAACGACAAGATCAACAGCTAACCCTTTCAGCTAAAGTGCAGAAAAACTTTCCTAAAACACACTTCAGACGACTTCTATTACAGGCAATCAAAATAACGTGAGTCAGCTACTATTTCTTTCTTGGAAAGTATTTTCTGGTGCGAAGGCCAAGTTTTACGAGTGAAAGCATTAAGGGTACTTCCATTAATGGTCCTATGACTGTTGCTAAGGCTGCTCCTGATCCGATGCCGTAAAGTGTTGTGGCTACGGCTATGGCGACTTCGAAGTGGCTGCTTGACCCGATAAGCGTGGTATCTATGGCTGTCTCATATTTCCAGCCTGCAAAGTATCCGAGAAGATAAGTCCACGTGATCATGGTGGCGTAATGCATAAGATTTGGTGCTGCAAGGTAGGCGACCAAGAGAGGATTATTAATTATTATTTCTCCTTCAAAGGAAAAAAGCACTATTAAAGTAGTCAATAAGGCGATGATAGATATTTTTGCGACAATTGGTTGATATGTGCTGCTGAACCATTCTTCTCCTTTTCTTTCTAATATTATCTTTCTTGAAATAGCGCCTGATGCTACAGGTAATGCTATGAAAACCAAAACACTGATAGCAATCAAGTCCAAAGGTACAGGTATACTACTTACGCCCAAGTAAAAGGCTGCAAGTGGAGCATACAGAAAGAGCATTAACAAAGCGTTGACTGCTGTGTTGATGAGTCCCTGTGCCATGTCGCCTTTTGCAAGAAACATCCACCACATAACCATGGCTGTGCAAGGAGATAGCCCGAGAAGTATGCACCCTGCGATGTACTGAGGATTGCCGGCTAAGACAGTGTTTGCATAAAGCGTCATCAGAGGTGGAGCAATAACCCAATTAGCAATGATAGTGACAAGTAAGGGTTTAGGATTGTTTGCTGCTTTTTTTTATGTCGCTGAACCGGATTCCCACGACCGTGGGGTACATCATGAAGAATAGGAGAATGCCTATTGGAATTGAAAGTTGTCTAAATTTTAGAGAGTCCATAAATTGTCCAAATTCTGGCAGAAATCTTCCGACAAGCAATCCTGCGACTATGCACAGCGCTATCCAAACAGTCAAGTATTTCTCAAAGAGCCCAAGGGATGATTCTTTTTCCATATGTTCTTCTTTGCTTTCCAAAGTTCCTTCTCCCGTTTAAGCTATTAATTCAATCAAATATCTTGAAATGGATTCAGTAAATTCTGGAGTCACCGAGTCCACAATCTTAAGTACTCTAGGATCTGTTATTGAATAAAGTCGCCTATTCCCTGCTTTCCTGTCTCTTACAATGCCACATTCCTTTAGGATTTTTAAATGCCGTGAAATCACAGGCTGAATCAATCCAATGTGCGGAACTATCTCACATACGCATTTTTCTCCTTCACGCAAAAACTCGATTATGTCAAGTCTAACCGCATCCGAAAGAGCGTTAAAAATTCTCGCCTTAAACCTGTTTGAACCACTTTTCTTAGGATACATGTCTAATGAGTGAGTTAATAAGAATATTTAAATATTGCTATGAATATCCCATCATCAAATAATATTGAACCGAAAAAGGGCGAAAATAACAAACCTAAAAAAGTAAGGGAAAATTTATGGAAAATAGTAAAATAGGTTTCATATTCTGCGTCTGTACAGGCAAATGTCCAGGCTTTGCTCAGCTGGATATCTGGGACTTCATCAACATCATAAGAACCGAGTATCCTGTGGAGTACGCCTTCATCCACCCCATGCTCTGCGACGAGGACGGTGAACGCTTCCTCGATGAGTTCCTCAAGAAAGGAAGCAGATACATTGTAGCCGGTTGTGCGCCAGTGATGCAGAGGAAGCTCTTCAGAGACGCCTTCTCGAAAGCGGGCCTAGACATCAACAAGGATCTAATCCCGCTTGATGTGAGAAACATGAAATTGGAGGAAGCTTTGAACGTCGTGAAGAACGCTTTGAAGGAGACGGGGAAAAATGTCTGAGGAAGCCTATATGGGCGTGCCACGCAAGGAGATTCCATGGTCACCAATCATAGACTATGAGAAGTGTAATCTGTGCGATGGGGAACCCCAATGCCTCAAATTCTGTCCTCACAACGTTTACGGTGTTGAAGGTAACCCGCCCAAACTCATAATAAAGAACCCAGACAATTGCGTCGTATTCTGCAGGAGTTGCCGAAAAGTTTGCGCTGCAGACGCGCTGAACTTTCCAAGCAAACCAGATGTTCTTAAGATAATCAAAGATAAGAGAGGCTACTAAAGGTGGAGAGAAAAGTGTCTAAACATAATGTCTTCGTCATCCCTTGCAGCGGAATAGGTAAGTCCCTCGGGACTGTAGGCAGAAAAGCAGCATACAAGGTCATTGAGGAACTCAGACCAGACCAGGCTAGGACTACATGTCTGGCCCTGCTCACAATAGGTGATGAGGAGACGTTGAAGATGATCCGCGAGAACCCTTGCATTTCGATAGACGGTTGCCCAGCCCAGTGCTCGAAAAAGAATATTGAAGCCTCAAAGGGCAGGCTGGTAAGGAGCATAATGGTCACAGATGTTCTACGGAATCATAGGGGATTGAAACCTGAGGGGGTTATCAAGTTAAACGCTGAAGGAGAGAATCTGGCAAGCCTCCTAGCCGACGAAGTGGCAAAGGAGATCGACAAAATAGAGGGAGAAGATGAATAATGGGTATGGCAATGAACAAGGTTGGCATAATCTCCTGTAGCGGCGAGGAGATTCCAGAGGGAACAATCTCCAGAATTGCCACACGACTCGTTTTGGAGAAGCTGAGACCTGGGGAGACGGTTACGATCTGTCTTCCCCTCTTCTTGGCTGGAAGCGAGGACGAGAGGGCCTTTGCCCGCGTTTTTCCCACAATAACGGTGGATGGCTGCGAGAAGAGATGCGCTGAAATCGGGACGAAGAAGTATAGCGGTAAGCCCACCGCAACTGTCGTAGTCACTGATATTCTGAAGAAGTATCCTCAGCTCAATCTGAAGTCAAGAGACGAATTGAGCGCTGAGGACATGGAGTTAGCCGAGAAAGTGGCTGAAGAGATAGCGAAGAAGGTGGACGAAGCCTTAGGTCAGAAAAAGGAGCGCTAAGAGAAGGGAGTCATGATGGAAGGTGTGAAAGTAGCTGTGGTGGCATGCGCGGGCATGGACAAAGCCCTAGGCTCAGTGGCTCGCGCAAGCGTTTTCAAGGTTACGGAAAATCTTAGGCCAAACAATGCCAAAATGATCTGTCTTACCCCCTTGTTGGCTGGTGTCAGCCATTATTCTGAATTAATCAAGAGTCTTCCAGTCATAACTGTAGACGGTTGCGCTGAACGTTGCGCAACCAAATTGGTGATTAAGAACGGCGGAAAAATTAGAGGAAGAGCTTTCGTCCCAGACAGCGCCAAGAAGCACAATCTAACGCCTGACTCCGCATCTAACATAGGGTCGAATGGAGAGAAACTCGCTGAAATAATTGCGCAAGAAGTTGCAGAAACAATCGATAAACTGCTTGCAGAAAATAGGTGAATGAAATGGGTGAGACCCATCTGGAATTAAGAGTTGACAAGTGGACTTTTCGTGTTCCTCTAGACCGTTTTTATAATGAGAATGACTGTTGGGCGAGACCGGAGGGGAAATTTGCGACTGTAGGCATAACTGACTTCTTACAAAACATGGCTGGAGACATCATATTCGTTGAGTTACCAGAGTCCGGCACCGTGGTCGAACAGTTTGACGAAGCCGGCTCGTTCGAGGCAATTAAGACCATGCTTGACCTGATATCACCAGTATCAGGCGTAGTGAAAGAAACAAACGAGGAACTTCAGCAGAAACCGGAACTCGTAAACCAAGATCCATATGGCAAGGGATGGTTCGTGAGGATTGAGACCAAAGACTTCGAAAGGGACAAAGAAAACCTTCTCGACCCTGAATCTTATTTTAACGTAATGAGACGAAAAATCGAAAACGAACGCTCAAGACTGAAAAAATGAATTATGAAACGGGAGCATTAACTTGAGTGGCAAAATTATTAGAGTGAAGTCGTGGGATGAGTTTAAGAGACTAATTATAGAGCATGCTCCTAAAAGCATTGCTTACAATATTGAACGGGGAGTATCAGCTAGACACCTTACAGGTCTCAGGCTTATCTTGCCAGCTGTCGAAAAACAATATGTTTTTATTGATAACGCAGTTGGGAATTGCCTTAGAAAGACAGGCATACCGTTGCACACTGACAAGTCAGGAAACCTTTACATAAGGGACGAAGACATCGTGGAATTTGTGAGAGCCGAAGTGAACAATAAAGACTTGAAGCTTCATTCTTACTGGACCATCTAACTAAAGATATAATGCCCAAGCGTTACGTATTCGAGGCTACATTAGAGTTGTGGATGTCTTTCTATTTTTTTTCCACAATCCAGAGATTAGTGTGCCTGTTGTATTAGTCAGCTAGTGTTTGCCAAAATAGTTAAAAAGGTGAACAGATAATTTTAAGTAGTTTGCCAAACAATAATAAAAGGTGAACAACGATGCCTAAATACTTGACAAAATTTAACGAGAAATTGAGGCCCTTCAAAGGAAGTTTGATTAAAGTTAACTCCATAAAAAACATTGAGCCAAACGCCAAGGAATACTTGAACAAATTAGCCAAAGAAGGATCAATAGAAAGGGTCAAGTGGGGATGGTATTGGGTTCCTACAGAAGTCAAAGGCATCTGGGACTTCTTGGAAAAAGACAAGAACTTCAAAGTGGTCTCTGCTCAAACCGCCGCGTCTTTCTGGAACAATGATTTCATTCACAGGGACGTTTATGTCTTGAAAGTCAAAGACAAGTCCTATGGAAAAGCATTGAAAGAATTTGCCAAGAAGAAAGGTTGGAATGTTGAAGTCGAATACTCGAAAGACGCATCCAAAATCAAGTATCGGAAAGTTGGAAACTTGCTTGTTGAGGATATCGAAGAAAATGTAATCGAGTGTTTGCAGAAATGGGCTTTTGCCGATGCATTCGCTACTTTGTACGAGAACCGGGATAAAATCAATTTGGACAGATTGTACAAAGAGTCTTACTGGAAAAGAATTTCCAAGACAAACGTTAGAGCTAAGACAGGCTTTAGAGTATGGCTTTCATCAGTTAGGCGAGTTAGGCGGGGTTGAATTTCCGCATAGAGAGACAAAATTGGAAGATGACTTTGTGAAAAGAGAAATTGATGAAGCAGTCGAGAAGGTTGTTGAGCTTGGTTAAGCATTCCGAAATCATGAACTTGAGAGAGGAAGAGATTGGAAGAATAATCGAGCAATTGTCTAAGCAGACTAACGGATTTGAAAATCCCAAGATTGTTTTGATTGGTGGATATGCTCTTAGAGCTTTTACGTCACTCTCACGATACACAAGGGATTGCGATTTTGTCCTGAAGAAATCAGACGGCTGGAATCTGGACAAAATACAAAAGTTGTTGCCTAAGGATCTGAGCACTGAGGCTTTTGAGAAAAGGGACAGCTACGGCTTTTTGAGATGCATCAAACTGTTGAAGTGTTGGTGCCAAAATCTCACTTGATTTCATGGAAGGAGAAGTAAGGGGAAGAACCGAGGAGCAAGTATTCTTTGTAACCGAGAAGTTCTTGCAGAATACCAAGAAAGTGAAAATTCCAATTGCGGGAAAAACAGTCGAAAGAAAAGACGTTAAGATCGCGGCAAAGAAACTCATAAGCTAATAAGTAACTAGACAGAAAAGGGTTAACCTTGATGATGAACCAATGAAGATAAACGAAATAAAGCGGGGAATGAGCGGCATTACGGTTGAAGGAAAGATCGTTGACAAATCCGAACCGAGAAGAGTTAATACGCGTTATGGGCCGCGTTCGGTGAGCTGACGCAACCCTTCAGGATGAGACAGGATCCATAAAGCTTTCACTCTGGGAAGAGAAAATTGATTCTGTGAACATTGGGGACAAGGTGAAGATCAACGATGCCTATGTTACTGAGTTCAGAAATGAACTCCAACTAAGCATCCCGCGTTCTGGTAAACTGGAGACCACCAAAGAAAACATACTTGAGTTGTGACACTGCATTTTATATTCTGATAGTCGGAGTTAACAGAGTATTAGGCTAGGGTTGGGTTTAGGTGTCGATGCTACAGAGTTAATTCTTTGAAGTCGTTCCACGTTATCGGTTCTTTTTTGTGTTTCTTTGTTTTGTAAAGTCTGTTAAAAAAGGGAACAAATTTCCGTGTCCATAAACTGCGACTAAATGTCTTTACTGAATCCTTTCGCCGTTTTCACGTCTCTTTCTCTTACCCATAGTCTATAGAAAGCACTACAGTATTTCATTCTCTTTTCCGGTGGTTCTATCCAAGGGCAATAGACGAATTCTTCTTTATTGTGTCTTTTTCCCTCAAATATGATATCATAATCGGCCTTCATTCAAACATCTCCGTTTTTGCTTACAGCAAACTAATCAAGCCTTCCCTATATTTCTTCTTAAAAGTTAGACGATGCAACATGGCGCCCAACTCATTGGTACACATAATCACTGTTATCAGAAGGCCTGATCGAAAGTTCTGCACGGAAATTTGTGATGCTTAAAAAGTGGGCTGAGAGAGATTTGAACCCGCACTATTCGAGTTTAACCTTTTTGTGACACTCTTAAGGGTCTCTGTTCATGGTAAGATCTGAACCTTAACCACGAATCCTTCAGTTTTCCAGTTCAATCTTTACTTTGTCTTGCCCAACGAAAGGTTTCACGATGTTTTGAAACCGTTTTGGAACAGTGATGTAGAGCCGTTCGTACTTGTAGACTGCTTTTCCATGCAGATAATTCTTCTTAGAGATGCGTCTGAAGATCCTCAAACAATCTCGCCCTCATTTTTTCAATGATGATTACTAACTAGATTTTAACGCCTTTCAATTCACAAAAGAGCTCATAAATGAGTCTGACGACCTCATTCTCAAGGCAGGCTTGATACGTGATTGGAGAAGATTCATGTTTCTTTACCCAACCAAGGTCAGATAGTCTTTCTAGCTGTTCGGTTATGGCAGGGTTCTGAGCCCTGTTGCCTTAACTAAACCGTACTTTGTGTATGCCTCTTCCGGTTTCAAGATTAGATGCCAGAGTACTCTGAACTGGGCTTTGCTTCCCAACCCAGCCTCAAGATCTTTCCAAAGGTCCTTTGAATGGTTCTCTCTGGTTGATAACATTTCAGATTGTAGCTGGAAACGAAGCTTACTTAAACAGTCTGTGAAAAATGAGGGAGGGGAGGAAATCTACCTAAATTTTAATTCTAAACCCAAAAAATACTTTCTAGCTAACTGAGTGTTGGTAAGACTGAATAGTAAAAGAGGTAACTCATAATCCTCTAAAAAGTAATGTTCATACCGTCATCAATACAGGAATTATGCCACATATTTTCCAGTTACTTCTGCAGCTATCTGCGCCCACTCCCAGAGACGCTGAGGCTGGTACCTTACGGTACTAATGTCTTTCATGTGTATCTCCACGATACAATTTTTGGCTTTCTCCAGCTTCTTTTCCATGTCCTTTCGCACTGTCTCCGGATCCCAAACCGAGGCAGCAAGGACAGCAGGATTAGGTTTCCAAGCGAAAACAATCTCGTCTCGGACATTTTTAACAGCCTTATCAAAATCTACCCAGGGACTCATAGAAATCTTCCGCAACTTGGGAATGTTCTTCTTGATGATATCAACCTTATGGTGGAGCGGTTCACAGCAACCGTAAAAGTTGTATCCGAACCTTTCATACCAGCGAACTTCATGCCTTAATGCAAACTCTTCATGCATCGCTGGAGAAACCGCTGCAAAAATCTGGGCTGCCCCTATTCCCCAAAAATTCATGGGAGAAGCCTTCAAAAGTCCAAGCCTTTCATACTGGTCCAGCCGATGAAGCCATGCAGTAACCATCCTATCAATAATACTGTGCACATAGTCGGGTCTTCGAAACATATCTATCAGAATCTCCTTTATTCCAGTCCATCGGACAATGTCATCCCACGGTGTAAACCAAAACGAGGTATCGCTTTCGGAGCTTTTCCACGGGTAAATTTTCTTTTCCAGAGGCATTCCACGCTTTTCTACGGGTAAAATGCCGTCAAAGATATCATGCTGCATTTGGTATTCCCCTTCTGTTCTCTGTGCATCAAACATTACTATGGGCATTTTGATCTTTTCAATATCTTCTTCACCTTTGATTTGCACATGAAAATGACGGGATACCACATCGCTGTTCACATCTGTTCTAGCAATATCAACTTCCTCGGTGATGCCAAAGCCTGTATCATGAATGCAGAGGGGCTGGGCGATCACAGGCTCAACCACCATGTCGCCCTGCATATGCCTCCATAGGTAAAGGATGCGCCTCAGATCCCTCTCAATGCCCTGACAGAAAGGATCCCTTGTTTTCAACTTGAGTTCATCGTTAACATTCATCTCATGCCAAGGGACCTCGTAAATATGAATAGTAGGTTTGGCCTTTTCTAAGTTGTTTATTCTTCTATGCAATTCCTTACGTTGCTCATTGACAGGCATGGCTGCAATTTTGGAAATTTTCTCTCCAAGCTCCCGCAGGATGTCCCTGTCTTTTTTCAAATCACTCATTGCAGTCCCTTATTTCAATTCATTCCTTTTTAGCTGGTAATTCTAAATATATCCTTTAGCTAGCTAGCTTCTTTTCTAGGACTAATAAATTAATACAATTCAAAATTATTAGAAAAAAAATAATTTTTTGTGTTGGGTTAAGCTACGCACATTGTCTTTTATGTATTTACAATATTTGTATCTCATAGGTGTTTAAAGTGAGCTCAAAACGTTCAAGGCTTGAAATTTACCTTGATATTTTACAGGTTATAAGGAAAGGCGTCGACAAACCCACACGCATAATGTATCGTACAAACCTTTCCTGGAAGCCCCTTATGCATGCTCTCGACACGATGATGGAGCAGAATTTAATAGCATCTGAAGAAGAGGACAGCCACACTTTCTACAAAATAACAGAGAAAGGCAGAAACGTACTCAATTACTTCAACGAAGCCATGCAACTCATCGAAATCAAATAAATGAAAAGTCTACTATCTGCAGGAACTGTTTAGGAACCAGCACATAATTCAAGATTCGGACAGCAATGTTATGTCTTGGGGCGTGATCAGAATTGTTTGACCAAAATTTAAGTGCAATCGATAAATTATTTCAAAAAATGCTGATGGAGATCCCCAAATTAGGCACTAATGTGAGAAGGTACAACCTTAAAACCTCAGCCTGGTCAAGTCCTCCTTTCTGAAGAGCTGTTAACGCAGCACACAGAATTTTGAGGGCTTCCTCAACGCTTGGAAGATCATCAGGGATACTTAATCTCGTTGATGTAGTCCTGTGAATTCCGTGGACTACTTTTAGATTAAGTCTAACAATTTTCTTCTGCACACTTTGATGAGACTTATTCATCGTTGTAGCTTTGAGATTAACAGGTTTCCCCTGTTCACATAATTCTCTAAGTTGCTTTTCCTCCTAACCTGTCCAAGGCTTACCCTTCATTTCAACATCCCTAACCTTTTAGTTACTATCTTTTCGGTTAGCTATGATCACCTTTTCAGTTTGTCCTTGAAATGCCATTCAACCGCAAGCAGGACAAGGGGCACAAGGACTTTACCGCTTTCCGCATCTCCCCTGATAAGAACAATTACAAGACCGAGAACAAGGATTAGGGCAATAAGGAAACGATAGTCAGCCATACCAACCTTAATGCCAAGAACATCCTTCTTGATCGTGATTCTAGGCTGTTTCCCAGGGTTAGACATTTACGCTTCTCTTCTTAATTATCCGTTGAAATCGCACTAAGGTAGAATTGAAATGTTTTTGCAATGAAGAGGATAAGGCTGTCTGCGAAAAATGAGGCTACTACAAGAACTGTCACCAGAACAATTAAAAGCGTACAATGAAACCAGAGCTTCAACGTGGAAAGCGTATGAGGAAGCCGCAACCCGAGTCTGTACAAGACACTTTAAAGACGTTTCTACCCACATGTCCTTGAAGAAAGCGAAAAGAAATGAAAACTGAAAGCCGCACCTGACGCACTTTTTTGTTTTTTTGTGTTGTGTATACGTGTGTTCTGTAAGTTGTGGTGTGAGAGGGATGTGTGAGAAAAAAAATTAAACTTGCTTTACCAATAAATATAAAGAAAAAAATTATTGAAACCAGTAGCCTCTATGAATAAATACTAAAGGAAATAATAAACATGGGCAGAAACTTGGATGAAAACGCATCGTCTGTTTTGAATGCACTTTCAGATGCTAAGGGAAATTATACGCTCTTAATTTTCGTTCAGGTTCAGAAACAAATAGCAATCGGCAGAATAGGCTCAGGAAAGTTTCAAAGGGGCTGTTATGCTTATACTGGTTCTGCGTTTGGCAAGGGATCATCAAGTCTTGGTGGACGAATCCGAAGGCACAATAAAAAACAAAAACCGAGAAGATGGCACATTGACTATCTTTTATCGGATAAAGATGTTAATCTAATGGCTGTCGTAGCAGGCTTAATGAAAAGGAAGATGGAATGCGCCATCAATCAAAGCTTGGGGGAATTGTTCCACGCTCAGATTCCATTTTTGGTCTTTGGGTCATCGGACTGCACGGAACACTGTGGCAGCCATCTTCTGTTTCTAGGCCAAACTCGTAATGTTGTCGAGAAGACTGTTAAGTTGTATAAAGAAAAGGCTGATGGCAAGGTTTTTGTTTTCAGGTTTCAGTAAACCACCTTGTGTTCTCAACAAACATCCAAATTAATAGAAAACATGAATAAGATGATTTGAGGAGCACCAATTGGGTCTCAAAATTCGGAAGGCGACTGTTAACGACTTGGGCAGCCTGCTTAGGATTGAGGCTGAGTGTTTTACGGAAGAGGCTTTCTCTAAAGACCAGCTTGTCTATTGTTTATTGGCGCCCGATTTTGTCACTTTCGCCGCGTTAGTGGACGATGAGATTATTGGTTTCATTACTGGTTCTATCGAAATGTCGGCTGAAGAAAACGTGGGGCACGTTTATACTTTAGATGTAAAACAGGTTCACAGGAAACGGGGAATTGGCAGTAAGCTTCTCGAATTTTTTGAGTCTGCTTTAGCTGAAAAAGGCGTCAAGAATTTTGTTCTTGAAGTGCGTGTTGACAATGTTCCTGCAAGAAGATTATACTCTAAGCATGGTTACAAACTTCTTGTTAGGCTGAAGGATTATTATGATCATAATGTGGACGCTGTGAGGCTGAAAAAGACTTCAATGACGCTTTAGACGAAGAGGTTTTTTGTAAATATATGTTTAGCTAGCTGACTACGTTTAGGAAAACCATGCCTCCGAATTGACTGATTCGCTTGCCTGCTGACGTTTCCGCGTTGACTATTCTCGTCATTACTTTTTTGTTCTTTGAAATCTGCAGTAACCTTTGGATTCTCTTCTTGTCGCCGGCACCGGTAAGATACTTGTCTGTAAGTATCAGATATTCAGCTCTCGGAACCGGTTGGCTTCTCCCGGCCGTAGATCATATCTTCGATTTCTTTAAGTGAATATAGAACAACCGAGTCGTTGTCGATGTTGTAGAGATGTTTCTCCAACGTGTTGACGAGGTGATCAGCTTCTCCTAAGGTTGTCTCCGCGACTAGACTGCGAAATTCCTCGGTTTTTAACAGTTCGACCACCGTATGGTGCTGACTTGCTGAGCCAACTATTTCACCGAAAACTGTTTTGTTCTGGACCTTCGATTTAGTTAGGTACATGTGGTGTCTTTGTACGTGGTCGAGAAAATCTGCTGCGTAGGTGGTGTTTCTTGGAGCCGCGATTACGACGGCTCTTACTCCCTCCTTAAGCAGCGGTCTTAACGCGTTGACGATAGATTCATGAAACGTATATTTAGACAGCTCGTCTGGTTTGCTTATGTTCACTCCACTGTTAAGTGCAGTTTTACTGTTTGACTGAATACTTGCCACAGAACTGCGTGGTTATCCTCGAAACCTACAAGAAGCGCTACTGGATAGCCACGTTTATAGCCTTTTTTCCGCTTCGCTTTTGCCACCTGCTTTCTTGCCTTCTCAAATCCGCTTGTAGGGTATGTATTGCAATCTAGGTATTGCGACCAAATCAAGCAGCAGTATACATTTAATGTCGCATTGACTTGAAAAACGATTCGCTTGTCTGAGAAAAGGAGTGCGCGCGCGTTATGTGGGAACTCTTCTTTCTAGTATTTCTTGCTAAAATTAGTCAGCTAGCTTATAAATCATCGGCAGTAGTTATGCTGGTTGATATATATGTTTATATCGGTCATTTTTTAAAGATGCATATACGGTCATTAGGAGAGTATAATGAATATGTTTTGTCGAAATTGTGGAAAAGAGATAGACTGAAGGCATGAACTATTGTTCATTCTGCGGCGTGTCAACCAAGAAGACAACCAGCGAAGTCTACACAGTTTCCTCGGACGATCTTGTCAAAAAGGTGAAAGAGCTGATCCATGAAGGTAACATCACAAAAATAATTCTCAAGAACGAAAAGGACGAAACCTTGCTTGAAATCCCAGTAACGGTTGGCGTCATAGGTGCGTTGCTAGTACCTTGGATGGCAGTTCTAGGCGTCATTGCAGCTATGGTTACACGATGCAAAATCGTAGTTGAAAGACGGGAAGAGTAATAAATAATAGAAGACTAAATGCTTCACATCACCTTAGCCTCTGTTCTTATGATAAAAAATGTGTGAAAAATTAGTTATTCGCCCCTTTTTTTTAGATTTTTTTCTTGCATGGAAGAAATTTTACTTGACTATTGCTGAACGCCAAAAAATAGTGAAGGGGCACTGCCTGTTTTCTGTCAAAAAACAGATAAACTTCTTTCATAATCTACAAACACGTAAGGCTGTTGAAACCTGACGCCTTAGAAAAGTAGATTTGCCATGCGAGAAGCTCAGCCAGTTAAGGTTTCAGTCGTGATTCCGACTTTCCACGAAGAACGGTACATAGGCGGCTTACTATCCAAGCTTTCGAAGGCTGGACCAAACTTTGAAACCATCATCGTTGATGGTGGAAGCAGAGATGACACTGTGAAAGTTGCAGAACAGTTCACGGACAAAGTTTACGTGGTCAACCAGCGCGGAATAGCGAAGGCAAAAAACTTTGGTGCTCACGAATCAAAAGGCGAAATAATCATTTTTCTCGACACAGACGTTACTCCTCCCTCGGATTTTGTGGAGAAAACGGTGAGAACCTTTAAGGACCATCGAGTTGTGGGCGCCACTTGCAACATCATGCCCATGAATCCCAGAATTTCAGAATTTGCTTTCTTCAAATTCTATAATCGGCTTTTACAATTTTTAACGAGAATTAAGCCTCATTCCAGAGGAGAGTTTTTGGCGGTAAGGAAAGACGCTTTTATGAGAGTGGGCGGGTTTGACGAGAAGTTGCCCTGCATCGAGGACCATGACCTTGCGTTGCGGGTTTCGAAACTAGGAGATTTCAGGTTCATTGCTGACCTGTGCGTGTATGAGTCTATGAGACGGATTCGGAAATCTGGGTTTCGCAACGTTCTTGGAATGTGGACTGTTGACTACGTGTCTTACTTGCTGTTCCGAAGAACCGTGTCAAAGGTTTGGGTCCCCGTAAGATAAAAGACGAAAAATGGTAAGGTTTATCAGAACTCTAAAGCGTATTTCGTAGCTGTCGGAGCTTCAAAAATGCCCCATCGGTCAAAAACCTTTGGCTTGATAAAGCGTTCCTTCAAGTCGCCTAAAACCTACCATGCACAGTGGATGGTGACTCGGAGGTGCAATTACCGTTGCAGGGGATGCAGCGTGTGGGCTGAACAAGATTCCACGGAGCTTTCGACGGACGAAATAAAAAGGGGCTTGGACATACTCAGTCAACTGGGCGTTTTAGAAATCGTGTTTTCAGGTGGCGACCCCTTGCTGAGAGACGACATTGGCGAAATTTTGGATTACGCCTCAAAAAAATTTATCACAACAGTTTACGACAACGGCAGCATGGCAGCAAAAAAAGTTGACACGCTACGGAATGTTGACTTCGTCGCCATTTCGTTGGATTCGCTGGACGAACAAAAAAATGATTATTTGAAAGGAGTCCCGGGCGCATATAAAAACGCGATGAACTCTATTGAGACCTTGAAGGAAAAGGGTATTCATGTTGGGGTTTCGCCTACTATTTCTCAGTTTAACCTTTACGAGATTGTTGATTACACCAAATATTTCATTGAACGTGACACGCCTGTTTGGTTCTGCCTTTACTGGTACGATTACCCGTTCAAGGACGGGATGTTCAGCATAGGAAAGAAGAACGACGAGTACGAGATTCGGGACAAAGAGGCGCTTGTCAAAGTTTTCGACCAGCTACTGGAGTTAAGGGAAAAGAACGACTGCGTTTATATCACGAAGAAAACTCTGAAGGCTTTGAGGCAGCTCGCTTTATCTAACGAACGGACGTGGACATGCAGGGCACTTGATGGCTTCCTCATAGTTGACCACTTGGGGAGAGTCGCGGGATGCCACAGTAGGGAACCCGTGGCTTCAATATTTGTCCTGCCGAAAGTCTGGAAAAACGCTGATCTCCGCAGACTCAGGAAAGAATACAACCAATGCACGAAATGCGCGTATCTTTGCTACATTTTCTATTCAGTTCACGCTGGGCTTCCAGGCACAATCGACATCCTTCATGATCAGTGGAGGAACGCCAAAACCATCATCGGCGAACAACAACAAGCCAAAGAAACAAGCAATTAACAAGCAATATTTTCCATTCCAATAATGTTCTTCATGCTTGTTCATTGGTCTTAATGGATTCATCTGGTCTGATTTGTGTAACAACTGAGTTTTCCGTTTGTGTGACAACACTAAAGATTATGAAAAGATAAACTATATTTTGCCATGTTTGTTCTGTGGGCTCAAATCATTTGGTCATTAGTTTGTGTTGGTTTCTGGGCTAAACGGAATTTTTCCTAGTAAAGGTTAATCCTGCACCGACTGCCAAGGGCAACTAAACCATAATCCATACTTAACTATGTAAAATAGGCTTAAATAAAAGGTATTTTGCGGAAATAACCTGAGCTAAAACTCCCTAGAGAAAATCCCTAGCTACAATATTAAGGTCGAGGCTCCGAGAATAAAGGTAGGCTACAAACAGACCCTTGAAACGCTGATTTGCGAGGAAGCTCTTTTGTTCGCTAAATACCTTCGTGGCGAACGAGAGACATGGATTCCAAGAATTGTTCAACTCTGACCACGAAAGTTTAAGAGTTGGCATTCTCTAATCGCCTTAACTTTTCCTTAATTGTTTTATACTTTCCTCTAACTGTTTTATCTTTTTTTGTATAAAAAGAATGAAAAGAACAAATTCAAAACCAATCGGTATTAAGTACAAGTTCAACCCGAACCGTTCAGCCAGCTAATTTAAGTAACATGTTTATGATATTTAATAAAGGGGTGGAGATAAGATGGAAGAATTCAGATTAGGAAATGAAGAAAAGACACTTTTATCAAGTAATATAATGACTTATGACAGCCTATAAGCACGGAGAATGCATATGGATCCCCTTGAAATAGTCAACAAGGTTGCAGGGAAAATAGCGCCTGGACGTTCGCCTTCATTTACTGAAGCTCAAGTTATGAAGGCTTTAGAAGAGATCAGTCTCCAAGTAAGCGTAGGTCGGTTGAAACTCTCAAAAGACCTCAGCCTGGGAGAAGGCGAGATCAGAACACTCGTCAGACATCTCAAGAATGAAGGACTGATTGATGTTTCAAACTCAGGGATGTCACTATCTTCGGATGGAAGAAGACTGCTTTCACGTCTGAGAACTCTAATAAGTGAACCGAGGGAGATTCAATCTACACCTTTGACAGTTGCTGCTTTCAATGTTGCAGTTCGGGTAATGGGGATGAAAGATTTCATAAGATATGGTTTAGAACAAAGAGACGCTGCCATAATGGCAGGCGCAAAGGGAGCCACTACTCTAATCTTCGCCGAGAACAAACTGACTATGCCTGGAATGAAGGAAGATGTGTTAGAAAGCGATCCATCTATTCTTGCTTCTTTGTCGAAACTGAGCTTAAAGGAGGGCGACGTTATAATAATCGGAAGTGCAAATGAAAAAATAAATGCAGAACTTGGAGCAAGAAACGCGGCTCTTGGACTCCTAAGAACAAGAACTAAAATTTAAAGGCACGTTTTTTACCTACATGTTCCAAACTTTGCTCATCTATGAATCCAGCAACACGCGGTTATCCTTAATTAAGGTGGAGATAAGTTAGGATAATTGGTGATATCCTGCCGATACCAAAGCACAGTTTCGTTATCTCCAACTACGTATTTGTCGCAAGCAACGGGACCGAAAGTCCATCCATAACTTGAATGGCTCCACCACACCCAATATTCAGGATAAGAGTTGGGTACTCCTTCTATTGCGTTGATGGATGTACCTGACGAACTTTCTGTATAGTTTACTGAAACAAGAAGCTTGGTGAGATCAAGCATGGTGGAACCAGCATTGATTTTGGTTTCGTTGAACCAAAGAATGGTTCCATTGCCGTAGTTAATGCCAAGATTAGTTGAGATTATACGCTCTTTCACTTTGGTCGAGAGGTCGGTGTACTGAAAATAGTAGTACCCTGTCATAAATGAAGCTGCTAAAGCCCAGCAGAGTATAACTAATACTGCAAGAATCCATGTGTTCTCTGCAATCTTCATATCTTACTCACCTTAACAATTTTCCCAAGCACTGTAATTAATGGAACCGAACAAACACCAAAGATAGCAGCGTTAGCAACTTCATGCAACACCGTGAAGGGGGCTCCCGCAAAAATGGCAACAACAAGAGGAATCTGGAAAGAAGATGCATAAACAATGTTGGTAATCATGTCATACAGTACTGTTGGAAGAAAACCCATTGTTGCAAACAGAATACTGAGTCTGAATCGTTGATTGTCTAAGTTTGTTGAGCCAAGGGCTTTTCTGAGAACACCTCCAGTTATACCATACACGGATTCTGCGATCATTGTTGTGAGCCAAATTTGAGGGATAAAGCCATAAGGATTTATCACACCATAGATCAACCAAGAGAATATTCCGATTGAAGATCCGATGACTGTACCAAAAAGGAAACCCGCAACAAAAACAATCAAGTCCATTAGTTTAACGTTTGAGACGCCTATCAAAGCATAGTTTGTCGCTATTGATAGCGCGCAGAATGTAACAATAATCGTTATTTTGACAGTATTCATTGTGACAGGTTAGATTATCCATCCAGCCCACATATATATTTATCGCTTCAACGAATATGCACTCTATCAGAAAAATGGCTCAAAATTCTCTGAAAGATATGGAGGTGTTGTCCCTTACTGGATTTTTCGACTGGGACGAAAAATTGGAGGTGAAAAGTCTATGGTTTGGAAAGACTGTGGATATTTGTCTCTAACTAAGGACGGAATGAAGGTTGCTGTTATCATCAAGCACGTTCGGCATGTATTAAGACTTCAAGGAAGGCTTTTCCTTTGTTGATTATCATGTATGGGTCTTTATGTTCTGAGCCTTTATTGATAAAGCCGTTTAAAGCGAGCCAAGTAAAGACTGTTTGGACCTAGCTGTAAGTAAATGAAGATCTCGTGGTGAGTTCCATAATCTCACTCCACCGCAAAGGCTTCACAAACAAATGTTCAAGAATGATCCTTACAATTCTGTGTGTCTCGTTAACTATTTTACTTATTCAAGGATATCCTCTACAGGCTTCTGAGAGCTCCTATAATCGCAGCTTGAACACTGAATAATTACACATTGTCGCTGGATTCATAAGTGCTTAAAGTCGAGTCTAGCTGTAAGGATTCATTATGGTATCATGGACAAGGCAGTACTGCCAACAATCATAAACCGTAACATCAGCAGGAAAAAAGGTTAATACGTTATATTCATAGGATTAATTATTTGTTACCCCATTCTTTGTCAGCAGGAGTGACGAAAGTTGGAAATTAGTATCGTCAGGATTGAGACGCCGGAGGACAGCAACGTCATCCTTGGGATGTCCCATTTCATAAAAACCGTCGAAGACATTTACGAAGCCATGGTCAACTCTGTGCCCAACATCAAGTTCGGAGTGGCGTTCTGCGAAAGCAGCGGCGAACGACTCATAAGGATGGAAGGCACAGACGAAGAACTGAAGAAGGCAGCAGCCAAAAACATGCTTAGGCTAGGCTGCGGACACTCGTTCATCATTTTCCTGAAAGGAACATACCCAATTAACGTTCTTAACGCATTAAAAATGGTTCCCGAAGTGTGCACTATTTATGCTGCCACAGCGAACCCTCTGGAAGTTGTTGTTGCTGAGTCTGAACAGGGAAAAGGCATCTTAGGCGTGATTGACGGGCAAAAACCGAAGGGCGTCGAAGACGAGAAAGAAGTTGAGTGGCGCAAAAACCTGCTTAGAAAAATAGGGTACAAAAGGTAAAGCATATGTCAGAAATATTACAGTTAACCGACGTCTGGAAAGCATACGACGAGGTTCAGGCACTGAGCGGTCTAGACTTGGAGGCAAAAAGGGGAGAAATCTTCGGGCTTGTCGGACCGAACGGCGCAGGAAAAACGACCTGCATAAAAATAATTGTTGGTCTTTTGAAGATGGATAAGGGCGCAATCAACGTTAACGGCTTAGACCCAACGCAGAGCCCGTACGAATATAAGCGGTCAATCGGGTACGTGCCTGAGTCCGTTTCGCTGCCTGACTACTTGACTGTTGAGGAGCTTCTGATTTATTCGGGCAAGATTCGAAGCATACCCAACGAGCTGATAAGGCAAAGAATCGACACGTACCTGCGGATTTTCGATTTGGAAGAAAAACGAAAATCACTCGTACTATTGTTGTCAAGGGGAATGAGGCAAAAGGCAGCTATGGCATCCGCGCTTATACATGACCCGGACCTTCTCATACTGGATGAGCCGTTGATAGGTATAGATCCCACTGGACAGCACACAATAAAAGAACTGTTCAACGCAAGAATAAAAGAGAACAAAACGATTTTTCTTTCAACCCACATGCTTGACACAGCCGAGAGAATGTGCAACCGCGTCGCCATCATTCACAAAGGCAGAAACGTGGCAACCGGAGACCTAAGTCAACTGCGAAGCCTCTCAGAAACCGAAGAAAACGCGACGTTAGAGGAGGTTTTCTTGAAACTCACCGAAGAAACGGGAACAGCATCGTCAAGTGAAAAATCGGAAGAACAAACAAAAAAGGTGAGACATGGCATCTTCGGCGCGTTCAGGAGAACTAAGTGATGAGCGTTGTACGCGACCTTTACATGTTTAAGGTCAAGGTTTTTTTAGGCGCCCTCAAGTCTTCTCGGGCTAGCTTGCTTCTTATTGTAGTCTATGTCTTGGGTATGCTGCCGTCGGGCATAGGCGTGTCTTTGAGTGTCATCAATGTCGTGAAAGGCGGAGTTGACATCACAGCTTTCCTCAATCCCCTTGCCGCATTACTTAGCAGCGTCGTTGCCTTGTTGCTGCTCTCCGCCTACAGAGGATATGTTGCCTACGAATATGAACAGACCCTGTTGTTCACGTCTCCTATAACTCCGAGAACATATCTCATCGTCAGCCTTCTAGCTGACTTAACAGCCCTCTCAGTATTTTTGCTGCCACTGGGCGTCTGTCTTTGCATTACCATAGTTTCTCTTCAGCTGTCTGTTCTATCAACAATATTAATCGTTACAGGTTTTGTTCTCTTCTTGTTTTTCGTTTACTTCACGAAGACATCTCTGTCTATTCTGGAATCTTACCGCCAAGACGCCCTAGTCCGAATCGTTCTGACAATTATTCTGGCATCGTTGATGCTTCCTGCCGTCAGTCTAGTGATTCCTTTTCCCCTAAAATACAGCGAACTCCCATACCCTTCGACATTTTTGGCGGAAATAATACTCAACTCTCTGTATGGAAGAATCTCCAATGTTGGAACTGTTTTGGGTATACTGTCTTATTTTCTCGTTTCCTCCTTGTTTTTCCTTTTTTACTCCAACCTGAACCTTTATCAGCTCGCGAAGCCTGTTCCTTTCGTTTCACCGTTTGACACTTCAATGAGGGTTCAAACAATCAAAACTGGAAAGAACATACAGTTTTTTTCGCGGTTTGGGTTCCAGACAAGCTTAAACCTCGATTCGAAGTCGCTTCAAAGTTTTCTAATGAAAAAAGAGTTCGTCAGAATAGTGCGCGATGGCAGTCTCTTCATGGTTTTTATGTTCTACGCGGTTTTGATGGTAATAAATATTGCGAGCAGACCCAACGAAACCACTTTTCCCATGTGGATATTCCTCCTAGCCTTCTACTCGTTCATAGTTCCAGCCATGTTAACAAGCAATTGGAGAATGGTTGAACTGGACAACCTTTGGATGCCCATAACGTCGGGGCTGAGTTTCGGAGTTGTCGCCAAAGCCATACTCTACGATTTCACTCTTTTAGCCTTCGCTGTTCCCGCTGTAACAACTGTCCTACTCACCTTCATCAACCACGCTGACCCTATTGTGCCCATAGTGTTGATCGCATCAGCCTCCATCATAGGGTCCTCAGCAAACCTGTATACGATGATGAGTTTCCTTTCAAGGAAACGAAGAGCAACTCCTGCCTTAATGATTAATTATGCTGCAATGTTTTTATCGGGTCTTCTCATCACCCCAACATACATCTACGCAATACTCAGTCTTTTTCTAGGTTTTGACATTGTAACGAAACTTGTTTCTGCGGTCCCCGTTCTAATCTATTCCGCTATCGTTTTCAGGATTCTTTCAAAACAGATTGAACAAGAAGCCTTGAAAATTGAAATATAACGAGCAAACTGAAACAATGAGTCATAGGCTAGCTATCTATCAGTAGGAGGGCTCAAAGCTATGTTATCCAAACGTCTGTACTGAACGCTTACTTAAGATTACTGAACTCTCCGCCAAACTCCCTTCTATGAAAAAACAACGCAGAAACAATATTCTATGACATTAGACTCGTATTACAACCATAATTAACCAAAAACATATTGTTACTTTACATACATTTTTTGTATTGGGTTCGAAATTTATTTAATGCACATCAATCATGTTAGGTAGAGGTGTTGAACTGTGTTTGTAGGGTTATTAACGGCTCCTTTAGGAAACTGGAGTTTCGAAAAACTTGTAGGTTGGGCATCAGCAAACGGTTTTAAGGGTTTGGAAGTAAGCGTTTCACCAGGTTCAAAACAGGTTGATGTAGACCGCATCTTAAGCGGCGGCGCAGGAAAAATTAAAAACCTATTGTCTAGTAAAAACTTGGAAATTACGAGCCTTGCCTTCTACAGCATAAGAATCCTCGAAAATCCCGATGAACAACGATTTCTAAAGAAGGTCATAGATGCCTGTGCAGCCCTAGACGTGAAAGTTGCCTGCACGTTAGCAGGAGGACCAGCTGCAGGCAAAGACAAAATCCAAACTTTAAAAGAAGACTTTCCCAAAGTCTTTAATCCGCTGGTTGACAGGGCAAAAGAACAGGGCGTAAAGATCGCGATGGAAAACTGGTTCGCCACAAACCTGCAGGGTCTGGACCATTTTCAGGCTGCCTTAGACGCGGTTCCTGACAAGACTTTGGGTCTAAATTTTGACCCATCCCACCTGTTGTGGCAGCAAATCGACTACGTTGAGGCTGTTCACAGGTTCCGAGACAGAATACACCACACTCACGCAAAGGACACCGAAATCCTGGAATATAAGCTTAGGCAAGTAGGAGTCCTAGGCGAAGGCTGGTGGAGATACAGGATACCAGGTTGGGGACGCGTCAACTGGACTGCCTATCTGACGGCGTTAAAAGAGACGGGATATGATTACGTCCTTAGCATAGAACACGAAGACCCCTTCTTCACCGCGGAGGCTGGGTTCCAGAAGGCGAAACAGTTTCTAGAGCAATTCATATAGACCAAAAATGAAAAGAAATCAAAAATTATTTTTTGGCTACTGTTTTCCTTGCGCTTGAGATAAGGTCTGTGAGGATGCTGAAAGCCCTAGCAGCATCTTCCATTCTTAGAACGATCGCTGTTTCAGTGAAGCAGTAACAGTTTCCTCGATGTTTATCTGACTTCTCGCGATCGGATTATAGAAAGCCACAATGCATCCCGGAGTGCCAACGATGCCATGCGGGCTCTGTACAGTTATGGCTGCAAGGTTCTGTTTTTCTTCCAGCTTTTCTTCGTCCTTGAAGACAGCTTGGACTTCCTCAATGATTCGCTGGTCAGTGATTAGTGTCAGTGTTGTTGTGCCTTCGAGGACTTGGAAGAAGGCTTCCGGGTAGTCCGCTGAGGCTAACCTTGCTTTTTCAAGGTTTTTTCTGGTTTTTTCAAGCGACATCTTGGCTACGTCTGTTCTTAGGCTTATGATGCTTTCAGCGATGATTTTTTGGAAGTCTTGTCTAGGGACATATTTTACCTGCGTTCTTTTTACAGCTGTTATCATTCCTTCTATTGTAACTTTTTTTCCCAAGAGCCCCTCGGCTTTAGGCTTGAGCGTTCGAGATATGCCGCTGAAGTTGGCATAACCCCTTTCTAGAGCGTCTTCTATGGACGGGTCCTGTTCTATTAAGTGCTGGATTACTCTTGAAAGCGAGTTTTCGACCATTTTCGGTCATCTCATATAATTTTTGACATATATTGACCAAAAAGTATATATAAGAATTTCGTAGTTTCATCATAAAAACTGGAGACGAAAAAATGCGTAGAAAAATAGTTTTAGCTTATTCGGGTGGCTTGGACACATCGGTTCTTCTGAAATGGCTTCAAGAAAAATACGAAGCAGATGTCGTTACGGTCACGTTAGATGTGGGACAAAAAGAGGACTTGGACGCAATCGAAGAAAAAGCGAAGAAACTTGGCGTCATAAACCATTATTCTTTGGACACAAAACAAGAATTCGTTGAAAAATACGTTTTTCCAGCCATCAAAGCCAACGCTTTGTATGAGGAGAAGTATCCAGTAAGCACCGCTCTTTCACGACCGTTGATCGCTGAGAAACTGGTTAAAATCGCAGAAAAAGAGGGCGCTGACGCCATCGCACATGGCTGCACGGGGAAAGGAAACGACCAAGTTCGAATAGAGGTCACAGCGAAAGCTCTCGCCCCAGAAATATCCGTGATAGCGCCCGTTCGAGAGTGGAAGATGACCCGAGACGCAGAGATCGAGTTCGCCAAACAACACGGAATCCCAGTCCCGGTTAGTGTTGAAAAACCCTACAGTGTCGACCAGAACCTTTGGGGACGTTCCGTAGAGTGCGGAATCCTCGAAAACCCCGACATAGAACCGCCTGAAGACATATTCGAATGGACCACCTCTCCCGAAAAGGCGCCTGACAAGCCTGAATACTTGACATTAGAGTTCGAGAACGGCGTCCCGAAAGCAGTCAATAATAAAACAATGAAACCTTTGGCGTTAATTGATTACGTCAACGAGGCTGCTGGACGCAACGGCGTCGGACGTATCGACCACATAGAGGACCGATTAGTAGGAATCAAGTCGCGCGAAGTTTACGAATGCCCCGCAGCCACCGTCATCATTGAGGCGCATAAAGACCTCGAAAAGCTTGTACTGACAAGACACGAATTTTCGTTCAAGCAACAGGTGGATGTGTTGTGGTCTAACCTTGTCTATACGGGATTGTGGAATGACCCGCTTAAAGAGGACCTTGACGCCTTCATTGAGTCGACACAGAAACATGTCAACGGAAAGGTAAGACTGAAACTTTACAAGGGTGGGCTTCGGATCGTAGGTCGATCTTCGCCAATGTCACTGTACGACACGGATTTGGCAACGTATAACATTAAGTCAACCTTCAACCAGTCTTCTTCAGCAGGATTCATCGAACTGTGGGGACTGCAGACAAGGGTGGCTAATGCCCTAAAGAGAAAGTCAACGGCGAAAAAGAATGTCTGAATTGTTGAGGAAAGGACGGCTGTCTTCTGCTAGAAAGGACGTTGTGAAGTTCACTTCCTCCGCCCTCATTGACAAAAAAATCTTGAAACACATAACCGACATCAACAAAGCCCACGTTGTGATGCTTGTCGAAAACAAAATCATCGACAAGAACGAAGGCAGCAAAATCTTAGGGGCACTGACTAACCTTGAAGGTAAGATTAAACTTTCTCCAGACATGGAAGATGGTCACATAGCGGTCGAAGAAGAGGTCATCAAAGCCACGGGACAGGACATTGGCGGAAACCTGAATTTGGCTAAGAGCCGAAACGACCAAGTCTCCGCCGCCATTAGGATGGAGTCTCGAGACAAAATCGTTGATTCCGTGGAAACAGTAATTGAGTTGCAGGAAGCTTTGCTTCAGCAAGCAAAAAAACACATTGAAACTATTATTCCGGGATACACCCATCTTCAACCAGCTCAACCCGTAACCTTCGCCCACTATCTTGTCGCACAATTTGACGCCCTTCAGAGATCCATAGAACGTATTGAAGAAGGTTACAAGCGTGTTGACCTTTGCCCTATGGGAGCGTGCGCATTGGCAACGACCAGCTTCCAGATAAGCAGAGAAAGAGTGGCTAACCTGCTCGGGTTTAGAGAGGTTCTTGAAAATTCGGTTGACGCCGTAACTTCACGAGATTTCCTACTTGAAACTCTGGCTAACCTAACAATCCTTGCGGTTGACGTTACACGTTTTGTCGAGGATCTGGAAATTTGGAGCACAATGGAGTTTGGGATGATTGAACTACCCGACGAGTTCACCTTCACAAGCAGCATAATGCCACAAAAGAAGAATCCCGATGTTCTAGAAGTGGTGCGATCTCGAATGAGACTTAATATTAGGGAATCTCACAGGCTCAACAACGACTCTTATGGCGCTTCCATCAACGTATAACATGGATTTCCAAGAGGTAACACCGAAGCTTTGGGACTCTTTGGAAACCGTAAAGAATTGCTTAACGATGCTTGCTAATTTAATTCCGAACCTTAAAGTGACAAAGAACGTGCTTGAGAAACCTGCTTTAACGTTTTTGATGGCAACTGAACTCGCTAACATGCTTGTTCGGAACTACAATATCCCGTTTAGGGGTTCTCATACGATTGTCGGCTCGATTGTCAAAACTTTACTCAGAGAAGGCAAGTCTCTTCGAGATATAACGCCTAAACTAATTATGGAAACCTCAAAAAAGAATCTTGGCTATTCGCTTAAAGTGAAAGAACAGGAAATACGCGAAAGCACCGAACCGTCACTTGTCATCGAATCCTATAGCACAAGAGGTGGACCTTCTCCAAAAGAAGTGAAAAGAATGATGACTTTGCGAATTAAAAAGATGACTGAATCGAGGATTTGGATTTCAGAAAAAAAGGCGAGAATTGTCAAAGCCAACGAAATATTAAATTCCAGCATCCAGGCAATCTTAAATAATAATCAAGCAATCTAAACCACAACGCTTAAATTTCGGTTCCTAATTTGGCTGGGGAAGGGTCGATTGGAAACCGAAACACGCCCTCAAAAAGTCGGAGACGCTGCGCTCGTTCTTGAAGATGGAACGCTTTTCATCGGTAAAGGGTTTGGGGCACCACGCAAAGTTTCTGGAGAAGTTGTTTTCTCAACCTCCATGGTGGGATACCCCGAATCTCTGACCGATGCGTCGTACCGTGGACAGATTTTAACTTTAACATATCCTTTAGTTGGAAATTACGGAGTCCCAGCTTACGGAGGCGACAAGTTCGGGCTTCCCATACATTTTGAATCCATAGGAATAAAGGTATCTGGGCTGGTCATTCAGGAACTTTGCCTGAAACCGTATCATTGGGCGTCTGAACGAACTCTTGACCAGTGGCTTAAGAGTGAGAAAATTCCGGGCATATACGGTATTGACACTAGGAGCCTTACGAAGAAACTTAGAGAAAAGGGAGTTATGCTTGGCATTCTTACGGTGTTCCCGAAGAGCAAAAAACCAGATGTTAATGAGATACTTGATGAAGCTAAACATATTCCCGACCCGAACCTGAGAGACCTGACTGGCGAAGTTTCGATCAAAAAGCCCATCTATTATGAGAACGATGGAAAGAAAAAAGTCGTACTAATAGACTATGGCGTAAAAGCTGGAATCTTGAGAGACCTCTTGAAACGTAAGGTCGATGTCATCCGTGTACCCCACATTTTTTCCGCTGATGAAGTCATGGGATTTGAGCCTGACGGTATAGTATTATGCAATGGTCCGGGTGACCCGAAATTCTTGCCAAAGACGTCTATTGAGACTGCGAAATGTCTCGTTGAAGAGGGCGTTCCAATGATGGGGATATGCCTCGGGAACCAGATTCTTTCGCTGGCTCTGGGCAGCGATACGTACAAGCTGAAGTACGGTCACAGGTCGCAGAACCAGCCTGCCTACGATCTTGAGACCCGCAGATGTTACATTACGACCCAGAATCACGGGTTCGCGACGAACGCTGATTCCCTGAAGGGCACCGACCTTGAAGTTTGGTTCATCAACGCTAACGACCAGACGGTTGAAGGCATAAAACATAAAGACGGAAAAACCTTCGCCGTGCAGTGGCATCCAGAGGCTTCTCCGGGACCCTACGACACGGAGTTTCTTTTCGACAAGTTCATGGAGAACATGGGGTGACTGGCGTGCCGAAGTTCGACTGGGTCAAAAAAATCATAGTTCTCGGGAGTGGACCGATAAAAATCGGCGAAGCAGCAGAATTCGACTATTCAGGAAGCCAGTGCCTCAAGGCTCTAAGAGAGGAAGGCATAGAAACTGTCCTCATAAATCCGAACATCGCAACTATCCAGACTGACCCAAGGCTGGCTGGCAGAGTTTACCTACTGCCCGTAATCCCAGAATACGTCGAAAAGGTCATTGCTAAAGAAAAACCAGACGGAATCCTGCTTGGTTTTGGCGGTCAAACTGCTCTGAACTGTGGCGTGAAGCTCGCGCAATCGGGCATACTCGAGAAATACGATGTTAAGGTTCTGGGAACGCCGATTAAAGCCATCGAGGACACTGAGGACAGAGAACTTTTCAGAAGAGCCATGATCAGCGCCGACATTCCTATACCTAAAAGCAATTCAGCGACCTCGGTGGAGCAAGCCTTACAGATTGCTGAGGACCTTGGTTACCCCGTTATTTTGCGAGTCGCATACACACTTGGAGGGAAAGGTTCCGGTGTAGCCCACAACAAGCGGGAGTTTATAGATATTGTAACCAGGGCGCTTGCACAAAGCATGATCACGCAGGTTCTGGTCGAAGAATACATTGGGAAATGGAAAGAAATCGAGTATGAAGTCATGCGGGACTACCAGAACAACTGCCTGACTGTCTGCAACATGGAAAACTTTGACCCGATGGGCATTCACACGGGCGACTCTATCGTCATCGCGCCTTCGCAGACGCTGACGAACCGTGAATACCACCTTATCCGCTCAGCCTCCATCAAGGCAATCCAAAACCTCGGCATAGTCGGCGAATGCAACATACAGTGGGCGCTGTATCCAAAATCGGAAGACTACCGTGCAATCGAAGTTAACGCCAGAATGTCGAGGAGTCAGCGCTCGCAAGCAAGGCAACAGGCTACCCACTTGCGTACATCGCTGCTAAACTGTCTATCGGTTACCTTCTGCCTGAACTGACAAACAAGGTCACGGGCGTAACGACCGCATGTTTCGAGCCTGCGCTTGACTATCTGGTTGTCAAGATTCCTCGCTGGGACCTCCGTAAGTTCAGGAATGTTGACCCGCATCTTGGTCCGCAGATGAAGTCGGTCGGCGAGGTCATGGCGATCGGCAGAAACTTCGAGGAGGCTCTGCAAAAGGCTGTAAGGATGCTTGACATCGGAAAAATCGGGCTTGTGGGCAACGGAAACAGCGAATCTGAAAGTCTCAAATCGGTGCTTGATGGGTTAGAGCACCCGACTGACGAGAGGCTTTTCAAGATTATTCGCGCCCTAAAGATGGGAGTCACGATAAAAAGAATCTATAGGCTAACAGGCATTGACCCGTGGTTCCTTTACAAAATTAAAAACATCGTCAACATGGAAGGAAAGCTCAAAACCTTAGACATAGACAGCGAACGAGGTGCTGAGACTGATTCGTGAAGCCAAGTGTTTAGGGTTCTCGGACAGCCAGATCGCCAAGTGTTTGGGTATTGATGAGATGGAAGTCAGAAACTTTAGGAAGAGTAAGGGCATTGTCCCGGTTATTAAACAGATTGATACGTTGGCAGCGGAGTGGCCAGCTAAGACAAACTACCTTTATCTAACATACCATGGCGACGAGGACGACATAAAATTCGGTTCTGACAAGAAGAAGGTGTTGGTTCTCGGCGCGGGAGTCTTCAGAATCGGCTCAAGCGTGGAGTTCGACTGGGGCGGAGTCAACACGATTTGGGCTCTGAAAAAGCAGGGCATAGATGAGGCCATAATGGTCAACTACAACCCTGAAACGGTATCGACGGATTACGACATTTCTGACAAGCTTTATTTCGAGGAATTGACGCTTGAACGAATCCTCGACATCTACGACAAAGAAAATCCCTTCGGCGTAGTAGGAAGCGTCGGCGGGCAAATCCCGAATAATCTGGCTCTGAAGCTAGATAAATCTGGAGTGAAATTGCTTGGAACAACAAGCGAAAGCATAGACCAAGCGGAAGACAGGTCGAAGTTCAGCGCACTACTGGACCGTCTTGGAATTCCGCAGCCAAAGTGGAGCAAGCTTACAACATTGAAAGAGGCTGAAATGTTCGCACAAGAAATAGGGTATCCAATTTTGGTCCGCCCGAGCTATGTCCTCTCCGGTTATGCGATGAGGATTGCACAGAACGTTAGTGAGCTGAAGGGATTACCTTGAGCTCGCGACGACGGTTTCCCACGAACATCCTGTTGTGATTTCAAAGTTTGTTTCTGGAGCCAAAGAAGTAGAAGTAGATGGTGTTTCAGACAGCGAGGACACTTTGATAGGCGCAGTTATCGAGCATGTTGAGCAAGCTGGCGTACACAGCGGCGACGCGGTCATGAGTATTCCACCACACAGACTTGAGTGACAACATAGTGAAAAAGATTGAAGACTACTCGCGAGAAATCGCTAAAGCCTTAAAAATTAAGGGTCCCTTCAACATTCAATACCTCGTTAAAGATAGCGGAGTCTCCGTTATCGAATGCAACCTTCGTGCTTCGCGGTCGTTGCCTTACGTAAGTAAAACTAGGGGAGTTAACCTAATCGAGGTTTCAACCGCCATAATGTTAGGCAAAACACTTCGCGACGTAGGAATCGTTAAGCTAAAACCAATCCCACACGTGAGCATAAAAGTTCCCCAGTTCAGTTTCATGCGTCTGACAGGCGCAGACCCGATTTTGGGTGTTGAGATGCTAAGCACGGGTGAAGCTGCGTGTATCGGTGAAAATTTTGCTGACGCTTTGCTGAAGGCGTTGCAGTCGGTTGAGTTTGAGATGCCGAAAGAAGGTAGCTCGGTTCTCATCACGGTCGGCGGAGAACAAATGAAAAAGAGAATTGTACCTCTTGCTCGAAAACTTAGGGATTTGGGCTTCAGCATCTATGCGACTGAGCATACGGCTGACGTTTTCAGGAGAGCTGGGCTAGATGCTGTCACGGTTCTGCATAAGGTTAGGGAGGCGAAAAAAAAGCCTAACATCCTTGATTACTTGCTTGGAAGGAAAGTGAACCTTGTCATCAACATTCCATCCGCGAATTCCGTTGGCGTGAAATCCGAAATTCTGGAGGACGAGTACACAATCCGAAGGCTGGCGGTTGAGTTCAACATACCCATCGTGACCACGTTGGAGCTGGCGTCAGCGCTCGTAAAAGTCCTCAAATACCGTGCCACGGGAGAGTCCGTAACAAAGTCCCTCAACGAATACATGGAAAACTTACCCTTTAACTACTGGTAAATTCTGAGTAACAGAAAAAAGCAGTTAGAACCCAAGTTCCCTTTTTATAGCATATAGGAATTTTTTCACAGTACCTGCCCATGTTGACTAAATGACCGCAACAGATACTTTATACATAGTTCGTAAATTTCGCAGCTTATCGCTCTATGGACATGACGCTTCGGTTTTCGTGCTTCTCCAATCTTATGACATGGTCGGCTTTTTCCGCGAATGCCTCGCTGTGGGTCACCGCGATGATTTGCTCAACGGTTTTCAGCTGTGAAAGCGACTCAGCCAAACGGTCTATTGAACCGTCTTCACTTCCCAAGCTTTCAGTCGGCTCGTCCAAAAAAAGCATCGGAAGCCCGTGACCTACCCTCCACTGCATTATGAGTTGACCTAAACCTAGACGGTAAGCAAAGGCCAACAGCGTCCTTTCGCCACCTGAAAGGTTCAAAGAGCTTCTTTCAACGCCTTTTTCGCCCTCAATCACCGGAGTATAGTCCTCATCAATCTTAACAGAAACCACCGTTCCTTCAGCTCCGGACAATTCGTCCAAAAACTGCTGTACGACTCTTTCAAGGTATCTGATGAATTCGCCTCTTAATCTAGGCTGGATGCTTCGGTATGATTGCCGAATTTCCTGAGCGAGTGATGCAACTTTTTTGACTTTCTCAAGCCTCGACGTTTTTTGTTGAGCAATCTCTAACCGTTCTTCGAGGGTCTGAAGCCTTTTGAGGATTTCAAGCTTGTTGGTTTCGTTGATTTGCGTTTTGTGTTTAAGGTCTGAAAACGATTCGTAGGCAGCCTTGTTTTCTTCCTGCGCCTTCTCCAACTCGGAGATGTCAAATTCTTTGATTTTTGAACGAAGCAATTTTAGCTCAACATCGAGCATTTTTTCGTCGTTTCGGCTTTGCTCAAGACGGTTTTGAGCATCGACCAAAGTTTTTTTCTCGTCTTCTATCTGTCCAGAAATCTCTTCCGTTCGAGTCTGGGTTGTCTGAAAATTGTAGACTATTGTTTCAACGATGTTTTGGACGTTTTCGTGTTTCTCAGTTATGTTTTCGAGATTTACTAGTTGTTGTTTGTTGTCAGAAATCTCATTGTACAACCTCTGCATCAGGCTTTCCTTGTATTCTGGGCTGAGAACCTGAAGGCACAGAGGGCACGTGTTTTCTTTGACGAGATTTGTTATCCGCTGGGTTGACTTGCTAATTTCGCCTTTAAGGCTTTCTTCGCGACCCAAATTTCCCGTAATTTCGCCTTTCAACGTTTGTTTGTAATCCAGAAGCTGCTCAACCGTAAGTTCAGGCGGTAACCCCACCTCTCGCAATTTCTCCCTATATAAATTCAATTGCGAATTTAGGTTGGCGAGACGTTTCTGTGACTCCTCAACTTTTTTTGTTCGTTTCTCAATTTCCTCGTTCAGTCTGCTGGACGACTGCTGAACACCTGACAGTTTCGCTTGAAGGTTGGATTCTTCTCTGCGGAGTTGCTCGTTAGTCCGCCGGACAGTTTCAAGACTTTTCAGTCGTTCCAACGTTTGTTGAACCCCTTTTTCGGCTTCTAAAAGTCTAGTTTTGGTTTCCGTGAGCTCGTTTTCGTTCGTTTCGAGCTCTTTGGCTGCGTCGTTTCGTCTGGATGTCAACTCCCCGATTCCCACAACATCAGCATCCTGTTGTAGAATGCCTGATTCTTTTTCGAGCCCCGCGATGACGGGTCTCAGGTTTGTCCACGCTACTTCGTAGTCTGAGAGACCGAAAAGCTGATCGAGCCTTTTTTGCCTCTCAGTAGGTGTCATGTTAAGAACGTCTTTCAAGTGTTCTTGGCGTATCCAAATTATTTCCCTGAAAATTTCTCTATCAAATCCCGTAACAGAAAAAAGCTGCTCAGCAACCGCTTCGCCTTTCATTTCAGCTGTGACTTTGCCTTCTTCCAGAAACTTCAGTTGCTCCATGTCCTGGCTGATACGGTCGTTCTGCCTTCTTAAGGCTCTTTGAATGACATATTCCTTCCCGTTTTTCAGGAATTTCACGGTCACCTTGCCAAAGTCAGCGTCTTCCCTAAGCAGGTAATCGTAACTTCTTCCGATGGGTTCACCAAACAGCGCGAAGTCGATGGCGTAAAGTATGCTGGATTTTCCTGTCCCCAACCCGCCTACAAGGCTGTTGAAGCCGTCGCTGAAGTCTATGCGGGTTTTTGTGTGGCTTCTGATGTTCTCAAGTTCAACGCTTTCAATCTTCATTGGAGACTTCCTCCAAAAGCGAAGATGCCTTTTCTTCGTCTCCCTTAACCAGAAGCTGAATTAAATCAAGAGCCAAGTGAGCGTTTCTTTCTACGTCAGACTCCTTATACCTTTGGGAAAAGTACTGGCGGAAATACTCGAATGACTTAGTTTTCAGGTCTTTCATTTCGCCCTCAAAGATGGAACGTATGGTTTCTTCAGGAATGTCCATTTCCCTCATCGCAACCAGAACGTGCACTAAGAGAGCTTTTTCCGCTGCTCCCCTAATTTTCGAAAGGTCAATCTGCCTTCTGCTGGATTCCATGGGCAATGTTCCTTTCAGTATTGGGACAATGATGGCTCCGGGTTCGTCTGCTTCCTTCACCATTTCAGACTGCTAATTCCGAAATTTTTTGTGGTAATTGCCCAGAGTAGTCGTTTTCCAAAATTTTGAAACAGCGTGGCGTCTCTAGCTTCATCCTTGAAACTTCAATTTCATTCTTCTGTTCAACTTCAATATAGTAGAATCCTTTTTCTGTTGTTGCGTCTTCGGAGCTTACCGTTTCAGTCGACCCGCTATAGACAAGCAATGATTTTTTGAAGGGAAACTGCCAAGGCGCATGAAGGTGACCGCCCGCATAATAATCAAACCCGCTGGGAACAAAATCAGGCGACGCCTCAGCCATGTACGACGATAAGCCTTTCATGATTTCAGGTATGTCGAGAGCCATGTGAAAAACGAAGACATTAAAGGCGTCCTGTCGCGGTTGTGGACTATTCAACTTATAGAAATCGGGCAGCTGAGCTTCTGTGCGGAAACGGGTTCGATAGTTCGGAATCCCATACACGTAGCAGTCTCCGTTGTCCCAGCATGCTCCTTCGTGTCTAGGTAAATAGTAGATTAAGCTCGCGCTATCTAGGGGATTAAGAATCGTTCCAGTTACCATGTTCGGGGCAGCATCATGCGACCCGTCAACAGCAAGCACGGGAATGCTAGCGTCCCTAAGCCTCGCAAAATTCTTAACAGCATTCTCAAGCGTCACGTTAGAAGGACGAGCTTGATGAAAAAGGTCTCCTGCAATTATCATGAAGCTGGGCTTCAGCTCAATGGTCTTGTCTACAACCTCGTGGAAGACTCGGTCAAAGTCCTCTCGGCGAGTAGCCAAATTGTACTGCTCGTAGCCCAAATGCAAGTCCGCAACGTGAACGAAGCTAAAAGGCTTCATGGTTCCTGCCTTCTTTAATATGATCAATATACATCCATTTATTATAATCTAGGATTCAGCTCATATAATCCAGAACAATCTAGATATTGATTTAAAATACATCCTTATTCTACGACTAGAGTCATTTCAGAATCAAGACTATGAGATTAGCTAACTCAAAAATGGCTATAACTACAAGGGAAACGATGGCAATTTGAACTGCCTGCTTCTGACTAATTTCTTCATGACTTCTTGCTCTTAAGACACCGATTGGTCGATTTAGCGCTAGCTAGCTCAGCTAAACATATTTTAAGAATATAAACCAAGAATTCAGTCTGCTAGTTCATTACACTTTTTAAAGGGGCTGAGCTAGACATCCTAACTGGGGTGAAGTACAGTGCTAAGTAAAGCTTGGATTGATAAATGGGCTAAGGTGTATGATAGGCGTCATCAAGAGGAAGTAAAATTAGAGAGCGATATTTCCACAGAGCTTAAGAAGATTGGTTCCCCGCCAACACATCTAACGTTAGCTGTTTTGAAGGACATCGCGAAATGGAAAGCTCATATGATTATGGGGTACATAGAGGCTAACAACGACAATGACGTGAAGGACATTACGCAGGTAGCACTAACTACTCATAACGAGAGGCTCAGGCTTGAAGCGTTGAGGATCTTGAACGGAGTAAACGTCAGAATGGCGTCAGCCATCCTTTGGTTCTGCTTCCAAGACAAATACTCTGTCATGGATAGATATGCTTGGAAGACTCTGCAGATCAACCACTTAATTGATGGTGAGCTGAAAGACACCTTCGAGTACTATGAGTACTATAACAAAGTGTGCGGAGACATTGTTGATAACTTCAAGCCCTTTGGCATCACTAGAAGAACACTGGACAAAGCCCTTTGGCAGTTTGGATGCGAGAAATGCAAGTACTCTAATGAAGGTGTTGTCTTACTGTTCGACTCCAAGGATTGGAGCGATTATAAACAATATCAATGCCAGAAATGCAGCTTCATATGGAGCGAGAGCTAAACTCCTAGATGGAAACGAGAATGGGCAAGCGCGCGTGCTTTTACGAAAAAAGCTAGCCACTAACAGGACAGGTACGCCGTAAATCAAAAAGGTCTTCACGGACAATGACTATTACCTCGCAAACGAAAAACTCCAATGTCACACAAAACAAGACAGGTCTAAGACAACTCTGAGTGTTACATAAAATTGAAAACCTGTTGTTACAAAAATCAGACGGGTCTAAGACGATGCTGTTTGTTGTTCAAATGCATTTTCGGATGTTGAACAAATCAGACCAGACTGAAAAATGAGAATTATGTCAAATTCATGTTCAAGATTCAAATATGTCAGTCTTTTTTTGGACTTTTATTGGTTCTCTGCTTTGAGGGAGTTACGTTTGTTTTTTCCCTTGTATTCACGTGCCACAATCATCGTTGATGTCAGCATGATGCTCGGAATGTTGCGCACGTTCTCGGAAAGGAAGGCTTCAAGCGACTCAGACTCATCTACCAGAACCTTGGCGATAATATCGAATTCGCCATAGATTATGCTCACGTCCAAAACCTGGTCGAGCTCAGAAATTTGTTTGCAGACTTCTCTTTCAGAACCTGAATTCACTTTCATCAGCACATAAGCCTTGATCGCCATAATCTCACCTTACCTCTACGCATCAAAATAATGGCTAACTAAGATTTAATCGTTTCTTTATGCTGTGGCACTGTTTCTTTATGTTCCTCTTGCTGTGGCAACGTTTCTTCAAGCTGCTTAGGCCTTCGGAAAATTTCTGCTCCGTGGATGCAGCCTACATACTCGAATCCTGTCTCGACGAGCTTGCACGTTTCCTCAACATTGTGCGCGACCTTTGAGGTCCACATGTCTGGCTTGACCTGCCATGTTTCCACGATCTGCACGTAGATCAGGGTGTTTTGGATGTTTTTGTGGCCGAGGACGTATTGGACGTGGCGGATATCTTTTGTGTTATAGTATTCCCAGGTTCCCTTGAAGTGGCGGAGGATTATGTAGTTGATTTTCTGGAATCTGTTATCCTGCAGCTTCTGGGAGAGGTTGCGCCTGAGGTTTATTAGTCCGGTGATGGCGATTAGGGCGCTGAATTTGCCGAAGACTATTTCGGAATCTTTTTGCAGTAGGTTTAATCTTGCGATTAGGCTGTTGGACACGTTGATGGTTCTTGGGTTGCTGCCTTTTTCTGGATAATTTATGCTTATTCTGTTATGACTTAGATCCATGTCTGTCCAGCGAATTCGAGCGATTTCTCCAGGTCTTGCTCCTGTTTCCTTGGCTGTTTGAATAAAGGTGGAGAGTTTTCTGCTGGCATGTGCTATTAGTTGGTCAATCATAGCTTCAGGAGGAATCCACGGTTCTTTAGGTCGATGTTTGTATTTTGGTCGTTTCCAAGTTCCGTTAAGGATCTTCAGAAAGGCTTCGTAGGCGAATGTGACGTTTCTTTTATATCCTTCGCTCCACTGCTGAAGTGCAATTACTTCCTTCACATTTTCCGGGTCGTAAAGGTTTGCTTTTTTTATAACCAAATTACGAAGGTCCTTGATGTACGCTTTGATTGTGCTTTCCTCTTTACCGTCTTTTAAGAGCTCCACAGCCATTTTTAAAAGCGTAGCCCGTAAACTTTCTGAAAAATCTCTTAGTAGGTCACTCTTTGATTGTTCCTGTATTAATGTAGACTCCCGCAGCCTGATCCTGTGTTCGGGTTTCTATTATGTCCAAGTTTTTCGTAACTCCGTCAGCAACGCATACTTGGTACATTAAATTAAGCTGGTTCTCCTTTTTATTGGTTAGGCTTGATTGGCTAAACCTTTTTCCGCAGCTTCTGCAGAGCCATCTTTGCACTAGGCCTTGTTCTGCATGTCTAAACCCGTCTTTCCAGGCTTTGGTTGATCCGCATTCTGGGCAATTAGGGGACTGGGCAGGCGGATCCACATGATGATCCGACATCCAGCTGTTAACCTGCTTTGGTGAAAAGGAGACGCCGACGGAGCTGTGGAAGCCAGCCATTCCCTTGCCCTTCTATTCCAATATTGCTGTTTTGAAGAACTGTTCTTCGGGGATGTTACTTACAACTTCGACGAATCCGTTGTGTTGGCAATAGTTGATGATGTGTTTGAAAAGATCGTCTTTCTCGTCTTTGAATCGCCGTATGAAGCCAAACCTGCCTACAAGAACGCGTATTTCCTTGCCGTCTAGGGTTTCTGTGGTTTGGTATTGTCCGATATGGCAATATTCAGCGTATTCTTCAATTTGGTTCCAGTCTTTCACGATGTTAACCAACTCGTTTTTTCCTCCTCTTCTGTAAAGTTTGTATCTATGTTTGCTCAGGTAATTCGTTGATCATTTTTTGATGAGAAACGGTGATTGTCTGCTGCCTATTCCAGCCTAAACTGAAAATGTCGCTGCTGCCGCACAATCCGCAGCTCTTGAAGTTTTCTCCCCGAAAAAGGATGGTTACAATCTTCTTCGGCGTGAGGAAGCTGCCGCAGTTGTTGCACATGTGCGTGGGTTCAAGGCACGATTTTTTGAGGCAGCCATAATGCATCAGCACGCCATCGAGGAGTGCTGCGTTGCGGAGTATGGGTTTGCCGCAGCCCACATTTTCCTGGGGGTGTTTGCCTCCGCAGACACGTTCAGAAAGGGGAACGAACTTGTAAATTTGGCTGAGGCGGATGAATTCAGGCATCCTTCTTTTCCTCCATGACCATAATTGGCTGCAGCCTATGCTTGCCCTTAGCAACGTGAATGATGGTGTAGGTTTCGTGGCAGATTGGACAATCAAAGAGCATGCCAGTGTCGATAGGTTCTGGTTCCCCTTCTTTCTCGTCCGGTTTAAGGTTTTGAGAAGGCTGTTCTTTTTCGGGAGATCTTTCGATGTCACTGTCGCATGTCCATTCTTCAGAATCCATGACATAGGACTTGTCTTGTGCACATTCTCCGCCATTGACGCAAGTGTCGCATGGCAATGTGCCTGCTGGAAAAACACGTTTTAAGGGTTTAGGTTGGGGCTCTGGTTCAGTTCCTTGCCTGCTTATAAGGGGCTTCGGAACTGATTCCGATGTTTCTTTCGGTTTTGGCTTAGACTTAACTATGGCACTGCAAACCTGGCAATACTGTTCTCCGTCTACTTCAACAGGCTTGTACGTGGGATTTCCGCAGCGGGCACAACGAACCCTTTGCCCTTCATCAGGCCTTGATACCTTACGGATATCAGCCATGGATGGAGGTTTGCCTTCGGCTTCGATGTGTTCAGCTATTGCCTTAGCGACTTCCTCACGTTTCTCTGGAGGGGCTGCTATGATCTCTCGAGCTTGCCCTTCGGACAGCTTTTCCGTCTCTATTATACCACGTGGTATAATTTCATCTTTCTCAAGCTGAAGCATAGCGAGATGTCGAGAAACCCAATTTTGTGGCTTACCAAAAGCCTGCGCTAGGGCTTCCTGGGTGGGGTATTCCTGCGGGTACTTGTCCATGAGGTACTTGAGGATCCTCGCGGTTTCCATGTCTGTGAGGTCTTTGCGTGCCAGGTTCTCGAGCAGCCTTACCCTGTCAAACTCGACGTCATTAAGGTCCTTGACAATGACGGGCACCGTCTTCATGCCAAGCTGCTTGGACGCGTAAAGCCTTCTTTCTCCAGGACCAATAATAACGTAGCCTGTTGCTGTCGCAGGCCTGCAGATTATGGGTTCAATGATCATGCCTGCAGCGTGGATCTCTGCCATTAAAGCGTTTATTCCGTCTTTGAGGTCTTGTCGAAAATTGAAAGCGGGCTGAACGATGCGGTCAACTGGAAACTCAGGGTAGTATCCTGGCGTTACAGGGGCGTCTTTGGCTGGGTATTCAGGATTCCACTTCTGCATCGAAGGGGTAGGGGGTTGTATCTGTTCTGGTTGTCCGGCAGCCGCTGTCTGCAGTCCCGGTCCGTGGTTGGGAGCCTTGTTAATTTCTTGAGTGGAAGGAGCGGCTGCTTTCGGGAACCTGAAAAACCAGTGGCCAGATTCCTCGTCCTTTTTGGATTGTCCTCCAGCTTCTCTGCAGGCGTGGTGAACTTTGAGCCAGTCCTCGCGGTCTATGTAAGCGGTGGGTAATTGATGAGCAACAACAACATCGTTGTCCTCGGAGAACTCGAAGACCTTCACGACTTCCCTCGCTGACTTTTTCAGGAGCTGAGCAAAAGCGTTCTCCAGGTTAGTCGCAGACTTGAATTCTGTCAACGTTTAAGCCTCCTTCACTTGTTTGACGATAAGGGCTTTTGGTTTCACGCGCTAGCTAGGATTCCCTATGCACAGAAAAGAAGAGGTCGTCTGGCACGTTGCCCAGGACTTTAATGAACCCTTCCGTTTTGCAGAAGTCTAAGATGTGACTATACAGGGGATCCTGCGTTTCCTTGAAACATTTTACAAAGCCGTACTTGCCGGTGAAGATCCGTAGTTCGATGCCTTCAACCGTTTCCCGGGTCTGGTAGGCGCCGGTTCTGCACCATTTCGCGTATTCTTCTAGGTCTTCCCAAGACTCCACTAAACTGACCAATTATGTCACCTTAAATGTTTGTTGAAACAAAACTATAAGACATTTCTGGCGCCCGCAAAGGACACTATCCTTTAAACGCCCCAGCAAAGGACACTGTCCTTTGCAGACCCCGACAAAGGACAGTATAATAAATATAATAAATTCATGATATCGATTTAACTTAGCGTAGCGAATGTTCGAAACTCTAATATCTTTTATTTTATTCTTTTTGTGTGGTTTAAGGGTTGAAAAAGGCTGAACCTAGATGTCCAGTGTGCGGTTCAATTTTACATAGGCAGGGAAAGTCAGGTTTTATCTGTCCGAATCCTAAGTGTGAAGTGATTAAGGTTCATTTCGACAGGAATTTTAAGATAAAAAGAATTTATAAACAAGGCCTTTCATCGTTATCCAAGTTTGGTAAAGATTTTTCATAGCTTTTTTACATCATTAAAAATTAATCTTTTTCTCTGTCTGTCTAAAAAAGAGCCAACTAGATCTACATACGCATCAATTACTTTTTAGTACGCACCACCGCTGACGCTAGATCTTGGCCTTATGGCCACAATTGGGAAAGTCTTGGCAGCCTTTATTACTAACTTGTTGAACATCTCTTCCGTTGTATCAGCCTTAATTCCAATGCTTGACGCATGGAAATGCCGTATATACTCTGCGAGCCTAGGCACCGCAACTGTTTCATCGTCTTCGATTACTCTCGCGAAACATTCCATTGATTTTCCTCTGTAAAACAGGTTGACCGGTGACTCTTTGCGAAAGTTGCGCCACCAAGTTGGTAATTCACCAAAGCATCCAGGCACGACAATAAACTCATCTCTGTACTGTGCGACATGAAAAACTAGCGAGCGTTTCTTATGTGTCTTTCTTCCCGTGTAAGTCAGTATCACCCAGGACTCAGGTAACAGGAAGCGAAAAGGTGAACGTAGAATAAGCTCAAGGACAGGATTGACCAAGTTAGGGAGCCAATATCCCATTTTATCACCCCAATATCTTTTAAGTTAACGCGCTATTCGCCAGCTTTCTTTCTAAGTTTGAGGAATCTTAGGCGTTTAACATTGTTTCCTTCTATGTATTTACTGTTTTCTTTTTTTGATACTGCTGCCCATTTTTGAATGAAACCGCCTCTCTGATTGACGATGAATGTCTCAAGGATTCGCTCCCATTCTGCTCGCCCCACAAAACCAAAAAAGGGCGAAACCCCGCCTAGGCTAATAAACGCCTGTCCTGTTGGTTTGAGGATACGTTGTATTTCATTTACAATTAACCCTCTATTGTCGGGAACATTACATAATAATCCATTAGCTAGGACAAAATCAACTGACTCGTCTTTGATAAAGTTCAGGTTTGAAGCATTAGCAGTGTGCCATTCAATATTGTGGTAACCGAGTCTATCTCCTTTTTTCTCCAACGCATTGATATATTCTTCTTTTAAATCCACTGCGTAGACCATTCCTTTAGGAGCTACGCAATCAGCCAAAGCGAACGTATAATAGCCTGTGTTACATCCAAGGTCAGCAGCCACTTGACCCTCTCTGACATAAGGTTCAATACTTCTTTTGGGATTCTCAAACAACCTAGTTATTGGGTTTAGGTTTATTCGGTTCTTATGTGGCTCCTTATCCTCCAATGTATTTCTTCACATCCTAATCATTTTATTAAACCAAATCTATCTTTTTCTATATATTTTATTAAATATAAGTCAATTATGTTAATGTTCCCAACATCAACATAAAATAAGTGTGAATGAATACTGAATTAAACTAGTTTATGCTACCAGCAGGTAACCCTTAGCATTTTTCCTTAAAAATTTTTTATTTAGCAACATATGTTCCTTGGCTTCTTAAGAAAATAAGGATTCTAAGTCATAGTTGTGGTTGATAAGGCTGCTAGTAACGTGATGATGTCTGTTTTGTTTGCTGATTGTATGAGTTGGTCAAGGTCAACGGCATCCAGGAGGAAAGCAAGGTAGGTTTTCGTGGTGGGCTGGAAGTATTTCACTTTTTGTCCTTGAGGCGTCTCTCTTACCGTCGTTACTTCGATGAATCCTTCTTGCTCCAGATCTCTTATGCGTCTGTTAATAACATGGTATCTTAGATGCCGAAAACCTCGGGTTTCTCTTACCCTCTTATAGACTTGCCAAATGTTCAAACAACATTCCCTGCAAAGAAAGAGAAGGATCATTCTGTTCAGTCTTGCTTCTCTACCCTTAAAGACCGAAAGTCCTGGTTTCCCATTTCCTGTCATGTCCTCAACAAGCCCTTAAACAGACAAGCTTCAGCCATCAAGGCTGCATGAATAACGAATTTTTGGGCTTGGGGTTTTTCAGCTTTTTACACAAATTTATGCAATACGAGGTCCTATAGGCGAAAACGTTTCTGTGTACAGAAATGCCCTATAGCAAAATCGCAATTAAGAACCGCACTTAAGACTGATGCACATTTTTTTGTCAAATTCACGGCTTGGGCATGTGCAGAAGTGGGGATTTTGACGGGGTGTTTTTCGGTGCGCATAAACGGTTTTACGGGGTTCGTGAAGCCTTTTTATCGTCATTTTTCATGTCTTTAGAAGTTTTGGGGCGGGAGGAAAGGTGAACTTGCATTGTAAAGCCGTCTTCTTGTGGTTCTATTTTAATTTTGACATCCTTGCCAGCAAAGGGTCTTACGATGTTTTGTGACCGTTTAGGTACGGGTACACATAACCTTTCATATCCATAGGCAGCCTTATTGCGTAGGTACTTTTTTCTTGAGACCCAATGGTGAATTTTCACTTGATTGCTTCTCCTTCGTTCTTTCTGAATATTTGGGTGATAATCTCTGTCTCATGTTTGTCCGGCAGGAACAATCGGTAATTTTCGTTCGTCATTTGCTGTATTGTTAAGTTTTTCTAGTGAAGCCTTGATCTCTCTTAGTTCTTTTTCGTGAGCTAAGAGAATGGACATGAACATGGCATCTGACACGATTGGTCTAACAGCAGCTCCCGCAGCTGACGCGTAACTGCGGCAATGGTTCATTAACTCTTCAAAGGCTTCTTTGTCTGAGTTGCCTGGAAGAGCCTTTATGAATTCTTTCCACTTAGCAATCTCCGACTCAAGCATCATACGAAAGGAAGGAACAGTCTTACCCAAAACAAACCCATCCTTAAAGGGTTTTAGAGTGAGCTTAAAACCTACTTAAAGAATCCGTGAAGCTAAGGGGAGAGAGGGCATTATTTCGTAAGGCTTATTATTATTATTTAATTAAAATTTAACACCAAACCCAAACGAAGGTCCTTCCATAAGCCATAAAAGTGCACGGGTTAGACAATATGTGAGGTGTTTATTTGGAGAGGAAGGCAAGTTACTTAGAGATTACAGTGCTCAAGCGTTTTGACACCAAAGAGGTATTCAAAGATCTTCCAATCAAGGCAAAGTATAGTGGTCCATGTCCCGTCTTCAAAGAAGGACAGGTATTCCAGGTTGATGAATACTGTTGTAGGCCAAGCGAGTTTTGCACCTGGGCTTGGGAGGCAATGTTCGCGATGATTATGACGCTCAGGTTTGGTGGCAATCCCTGGTATCCTGAGTGGTATGAGGAACCTGGAGTTGCAGTAGCATGTTGCCCAGACGGATTAAGACCAGTAATCTTCAAGCTAGAGCGAAAATAGAAGTATTAAGACAAAAAAAAGGCTAGTTAAGAAGCTTAGCTCTCTTGCATTAGATACATTGCTAATAGGAAAAGAGAAGGAACGGAAAAGTTAGTTTAGGGTTGGGGGGTTAAAATTTAATGCACTCGCTTTTAACTTTGGAAAATTATATAAAGAAAAGAGGACCCTTCCTTTCTCTGGAAAGGTTTAGAGCCTATTCAACTTGAGTCTTAACTGGTTCTGGCTGAGAGGCTTTGAACCATTTCCTCACTTACTCATGTAATTTCTTTTTTGAATGTTACTGATTCTTAACTAAACGAATGTTTTTTCTCATGAATTTTTGTGTTGTGTAGAGAGACGCACATTGTTAGCGACCCTTAAGAAAGATCCAACGTCTGTCCCTTTGGTTCATAATCTTAATGTTAATTGTAATTACATGTGTTTCTCGGTTAAAACTCAATAAGAAAAAATTAGCTAGATAATAGGTGTTTAATGTGAGTACTAAACGTTCACGGATTGAAATTTACCTTGACATTTTACAGGCAATAAAGAAAGGTGTCGACAAGCCAACACGAATTATGTATCGAACTAATCTTTCTTGGAAACCTCTTAAGCATGTTCTCGACACAATGATAGAGCAAAAGCTGATTACTTCTGAAGAGTTGGGATGCCACATAACCTACAAGATCACAGAGAAAGGCATAAACGTGCTCAACTACTTCCACGAAGCCATGCAACTCATAGAAATCAAATAAAATAAAGGTTTACAATATGCAGGAACCGTTTAAAACCAACACATAATTTAATATCTAGACAGCTATTTCTGTTTCATCAAATCAGAAGTATATTGATAGAACCTTTGAGTCCAGTCAACCTTGTTTGTTGAGTTAAAGTATTTTCTGGTTTTTTCCAAGCTTTGTTTTATTTTTATTATTAACTGCTCATCTTTTGCATAGTTTGTTATCTTTTCAGGTCATGGAGAACCATGTTAACCATCGGGTCATAACAAGAGTTCTATATTGGATTATAGTCTATGTTTGAAGTTCACAAATATTATAGAAAAGTTTTAAGTAACTTTGATATAACACCAGAGCATTGTATTAAGTGCTTGGAAACAGGAAAGGGAATCCTTTGACAATTATCGTTGGTGCAATTTGCAGTGGAGGGAAAAGTGCTATAGTTGCAGCCGATAGAATGTTAACACAAGAGGGGCTTTCAGTTGAATTTGAAACATTGGAACCCAAAATAGAAGAAATAACAAAATCATGTGTTGTTATGACTGCTGGAGACGCTTTAATAAAACACGAAATCTTGCAGTCAGCAAAAGCTAGCATTGGTTCATCTGCAATATCTCAAATCCCACAATTAGTTGAAGAAATAAAAAAAGCCTTTGTAAATGAAAGAAAGAAAAGATTTGAAGAAGCTGAACTTAAACCGAGAGGACTTACATTAGTGGATTTTTATAGTGGTGCACAAAGAGCAATGGACCCAAATATATCTATGAGGCTTGATAAAGCCTTGAGCGAAGCTGAAATAAACTTGCAGATGATTATTGTAGGTGTTGACCAAATTGGAGCCCATCTATATTGTCTTGTTGACCCTGGTGTAAGTCAGTGTTTTAATCCTCTGGGTTTTTGTGGTTTTGGCTCAGGCTACCCTCATGCCATGTCTGCCTTTATATTTAACAATTATAATACAAGCTTGAATCTAAATAAAGCAGTTTTCTTAGTATATGAAGCAAAACGTAGAGCTGAAGCAGCACCAGGAGTAGGCAGAGATTATACTGACCTAGCAATAATAAATCAAGAAATTCGTTATCTTAATCAATCGGAATTGGATAAACTGAAAGAAATACATGATACAAAAATAAAATTTGAGAAGCCTAAAGAAGTTGAGGAAATGATAAACAACTTAGGCTTAGAGGATGAGAAAAAATGATGATGACGGTTAAAAAAGAAAAGAAACGTGATTATGACTCAGAAATATTGGATGCAAAGTTTGAAATTGCGGTGCTTAACTGGGCGAAGACAGAAGAAATCAAAGAAATTAGAAAAAAGAAAAAGTGTGTTGCTTAGTTTTTTGGCTTGCAATTAATTATTAATTTATCTCCATTAATTTAACTAGCTAGCAAAGTATTTTTTTCAGCCATATATTTTGTTCAGTCTTGCTTTTATACCCTTAAAGATCGAAAGTCGTGGTTTCCCATTTCCTGTCATGTCCTAGCTAGTAGGTAGTCCCGCAAAAGACTTTATTAACGAAGTGCCATAAAATGAACGTATAAAAACTCTTTACATGGTTTTACCAAGGAGAACTGCTGAACATTAATTAAGGATTTAATGGGACTGTGTACTAGCTAGCTAACTTAGAAGGGCATTTTTCTATATATAGAAACGTTTTTACGGGGGTTTAGAACTCTTCTTGGGCTTCAAAACTATCATGAATCCTTGCTAGCTGACTCAGGACATGAAAGTCTACTTCGAAATCACTATTATAACCACTGACTAGTTTCTAATGACAAAAACTCTAGTCAAGAATTTTGGACACTTCTTACGAAAGAATATCTTACGAGTTCCCGAGTTCTGCTATTCTTTTGTTGATTATTTCATTGTGCTTCTGTCTATCCTCGAAAAATGCAACGGAATACAGACTTCGCTCGTAGTATTGGCGTGCATTCGTAATATCGCCTTTTTGTTGATAGAGTCACTATTGCTTTGAGGATTTTCTTTTCATGAAATTGCAATTTCGCATTGTTTGGTTGTATGACACTTCTGTATTTTTCCATGCTCTTCATGCTGTCAAGGAAGTATGCCAAACTGGCGTCAGGATTTGTTTGTCGATAGCGGCAGCCAAGTCTCCAGTTTCCTTCTAGGATAGCCACTACAAATAACGTGTTCAGAAATGTTTGTTTTGTGTCTACAGGGTTCATGTTGATATGTTTCTCGGCAAGAGCCATTGCTTCCTCAATTTTGTTCAACCTCTCTTTTATCACAACCAGTTTCTGTGTTATCCGCATGTCATGACTACAGCGCCTCAGGGCTTCTTCCAAGATCCTTTCAGCCTTCCTAAAGTCCCCCCATAATTCTAGGATGTTTGAAAATTCTATCCAGTATACGGGATTCTCTTTTTGCAGATTTATTGCACGTTGTATGAGTTCCATCGCTTGTCCATAATTTTGCCTTTCCTTGGAAAATATGGCATACAAATAAAGAGCGTAATCATCGTCTTTATCATAATTTAGTGCTTCACGAAACAGAGACTCGGCCTCTGAATCATTACCTGCACGTGATAGCCTCATAGCTTCTTCTGCTTTGTTAAGTGACATCGCTCTTTTAGCTGAAACTTTTTCATCGCTTGTAATCTGGAAGTATTTGAGATATTCGCGACTCACTCTTGTTCGAATCTCCTTGTGTTTTTCTTCAACAAGTTTTCTGCCAAACAGTTGAGTGAGAGGAAGCATTGAAAACAAGGTTTCAGCAGTTTCTATTGATTGGATCTTTGAAATAAGCGAATACTTTATGAGACTATTTACATTTGTAGTAAACTTTTCTTCGCTCAGTCCAGAAATAAACTTCAACGCTGATTCACTGATATCGCTTGGGGATACAGACATCATTAAGAAGAGATTTTTAGTATCTTCATCAAGAAAATCGTTAAATACTTTTTCAAAACAAAATTTTAGGACTTCTGATTTCTCAAAAACTTTATCTTCACTGGTTCCAGGTCCTAATTTACCTTCTATTATCCAAGGAATTGATATTCTAAGGGCTAGAGGTATACCTCCACTTGCTGCGTGCAATCTTTTGATCAATATATCCGTGATAGGTTCAGTGTATCCTCGGTGTTTCAATTGTGAGTGTATGTATTTTCCAGTTTCATCTAATGAAAACTCCTTAAGCCACACTACTTTTTCGAGTTCTCCTAATCTTTCTCTACTTGTGATCAGGGTTTTTGGCAAGGGCGGAAGGTCGTCGATTAGAAACCGCTTTAGGTTCTGGTCTTCTATTGTTTCTAGATTGTCAATTACCATTAGACAAGCGTTGTTCTGGAGAATTTCTAAGACTTTTGCTTTTTTAGTTTCAAAGTTGTATTCAAGGAAATCGGAAGCACCAAAAGCCTTCAAAACGACTGTGAAGAGATCTTCGAGATTTTCAAAACTGTTTTCGATATCTTTGATTCCTTCACTTGTTAGTTTTTGCTTTTTTGCTCCTAACCAAATGATGGCGTCAAAGATGCTCTTCTCAGCAAGTTTACTTGCACATTCTATTGCTAATGTGGATTTACCAACTCCTCCGATGCCATCAATTGAAACGATTGGGAACCTCTCATTCATTAAGGCATCTACAACTTCCTGAACTTGGTGCTCTCTTCCAATGAATTCAATGCAGTCGGAAGGCGGGAGATTGTTGAATATTTGGGCACGTTCCTTCCCATAATCAATTGGTAACATATTCAATGCAGATAGAAATTCAAGAGTTACAGCGTAACTAAAATAGGAAAGACCTTTTGTGATTTCCTTAAACTTCTTATCCACCTTAGTTGGATGAGTAGACTCGACTCTCAGATCATTAATGATGAAGATGTTATCAAGGTCTGTGATGCGACTTAGAGTAAATGTTTTGTTGAAAGACAAGATTTTATGTTCCTTAAAAATGCGTAGACTTGTCACCGAATTGGAGTTCATCAAATCGCTTATTCAGTTTTTCAAGTTCTTCAAGAATCTGCTTTTGCGCAGATGGGGTTAACGAATGAAAAAGCAATTTATACTTTTCCGTTAACGCAATGTCAATTAATTTGATACAACTCTCTACAGATTCTTCCCATTTATTTCTTGTCAAGAGATCTTCAAGATTCGAGAGACGTTCACTCAATTGGTCCTTGAAAGAACTCAAATATATCCCAACTAATGCTATTAGTTTAATCTTCTTTCCTCTTTATTAGTGTTATTTTCTGTATTTTCATGCTTACTAGGGTCTTTGAACTGGGCTCCACATCCCAACCCAACCTCAAAATCATCCCAAAAAACCCTTGGTCGATTATTATTGGCAGCTAGCTAGCTATTTTTAGATACTTATCATTATAGTTTCTTCTAATGGAAATGGTGAGATAATGAGAATTCCGAGGGCATTTGGGATATGGACTCATGGAGAAGAAGATTCAAATCAAGAAACTATACTGATGGATAAGCTTGCTAAAATTGATGGAAAAGCTGTTTATTGCCCCTTCTGTAAAAAGCGTATGCACATGTGGATGGAAGGATGTACACTTTGGCATATATACTGCAAAAGAGGTGAATTTCATCTTATAGTTAAAACTAAAAAGTTAAGGTTAAAAAAACTAAAAACTTTTGAAAAATTGGTGGATATTATCTATGAATAGTTAGCTTATCTACAAATTACTAGACTAGTTTATAAATTCCCAACGATACTTCTGTTTGCTGTTTTTATGCAATCATCATACGCGGTTTTAGCGCGCGCATGCTAAATCGATGTGTTAAAAACAAAAGAGACTAAAGACAAATAGGTTCTCGCATACCAGAAGCTCAGCTAGTCGTCGTTAGGTTTTCCCAGCCTAGTTTTACGACTGTGTGCTTTTTTGGGTCTTTTCTGCGCTATTACTCTTCCTATGGTGAGGAAGGCCTCAAGTAAAACAGTTTCTTCTCGCCCCTCAATACGGCAAAAGAGTGCCGTCTCGAATAAGTCACCATGTGTACCCATATGTATGTCTTCAGAGGAAATGCGATTCCAAGTTTCAGAACCTTCGCTTCGCCACTCAAATAATTTAGTGGAAGAAGCATCTCTTGCTTTTCGAAGATAAACAATCACGCCACATCACCTCGACAAAACTCTTTCCTGGCACCATCATTCTATATATGATAATCCATTTATTAAGAGTCGAATCAACCATTTTTGTTTAGTTCAAACTTAGTGAGCTAGATAGTTGTTTTAAGTAGGGGTTCAATTTTTATTTTAGGTTTATCCTCAGCCCAAGTTGGTCTCTATAATATATGTCTGGGATGTTCAAGACCACTGTCTTGGCTGTTGGAGTGAGAGACGCACATTGTCTTTTATGTATTAGAGTGAGCTAGCTTTAGATAGCATTCAAAGAATACAGAATATTGGGTTTCTTATGGCTAAACAGGGAAATCAGGATTGGCACCCTCGTGTTAAGAATGCTATAATAGAACTAGGATTAAACAGAAATATATATGAACCCAGCACTGGAAATGTCTATTATAAAATTAAAAATAAAAGATTTGAATATCATCCGGATGTTTTATGGCTCTATAATGAAGGCAATCGGTTTAAACCGTCTGTTTTCGTTTGGGAAATAGAATCTGGATGGGTTACCCTAAAAAAGATAACTGGTGACACAATCTTAGCATTAATGATGCGACCTGAGTATACTACCTTTTACAAAATTAAAGATGAAACGAAATTTGGTAGGGTTCTAAAGAAAGATGTGAAAATTAAAACTTATTATGGCGCTGACAGAGCTACCTATAGAAGGAGTTATCACAAACAGATGAACCTCAATGCAACTCACTTCATTCTTGTGATGGAGCATGAAGGATATGAGGAATACTGGCGAAGATATGTCTACTCTATAGCTAAGCATGTAGGATTTAATGGAAAATATGATGTCATTTCTGTTCCTCGTAGTTGCGCTTCAATTGATACTGTTAAGCATAGACTCGCTCACCTTGAGTTTCTGAGACAGATAATTTAAGTGCTAGATTTAGAAAGCAAACTAACTCAGCTTATCACTCATATTTATAAAACCACATCACGATTCTAGTAATGAGTCAGGTGAATTATTTTGGGCATTGAACAACCTCTTATTGAACCAAGTAAACTTGCCTATGTTGACCCAAAGGAAGTGGAAAGAAATCCACAGAACCCTCAATTAGTCTTTCCTTCATCTAGTATGGCAATTCTGAAAGAATCCATAAAAAAGTGGGAATTCTTGTTCCATTATTAATTTATGAAAGGAAAAGCGACGGAAAATATGTTATTCTCGATGGAGAACGCCGATGGCAATGCGCATTAGATTTTGGATTAGAAAAGATTCCTGCAAACATAATTGAAGAACCAGACCAAATTAGAAATATTCTCACCATGTTCAACATTCACAACGTACGCGAGCCTTGGCGATTGTGGTCTTTTATTACCGGACACCAAATAATACGATCCCTATTCTTAGAGCAAACATTCCAAATGGTTGGTACGGGTTATTCCCGAGGTTTTTGCCATGAACTTTCCCAAATGGAACAAAAAAAGCCAAGGGTTAACCTTTCATGAACTTAATCGAGTATTTACCACAATTCTCTGAGTTTTCATTCCACCATTTCATACTACTCTTTAGGGTTGACAAGTCTTCTCCTTCTTCAGGTTTTCTGAATATGAATAGGTGTTCGTGAATGAGGAGCAAGAAGTCTGTGTAGCGTCCTTTTTTTCCTTCATTGTCTATGTCTACCCAGCATTCTTCAGCGACTTTGGATAAGCCATCCCATTTCTCCCGTGTAGATTTGGTTCGCCATTGATATTTCATTACATCTTCTCTTAGGATAAACCCCGCATCCAAGAAGGCCTGCAGGACTCTGAAAGCAATCGGTACATGGTGTCTATGTTTTCTGGTATCGCCAATTAATATTGCGCAGTATCTTCCAGGTCTAAGAACCCGATAGCTTTCTTTGGCGATTTCCCGCATTCCATCCAAATATCCTACGAGTGAACGAGCAAACGAAAGGTCCCCGGAGACTTGGTTCTTTCTATTTGAATAAGCGATGATGTTTGCATACGGCGGATGTGTTGCAATGAGGTCTATTGTCTCATCTTTAATTAAGTTGAGGTTTCTGGCGTCTCCGATGTAGGTTTTTGCTGAAACTTTGGGAAAGTTTGAGTCAAGGGGGTTATATTCGAAGTTGAGTCTGTCTCGTGTAAGCATGATGCAATTTTGGTTAATATCTACTCCTATGGCGTTTCTTCCGAGTAGTTTGCATTCAATTAGGGTTGTGCCTGAACCGCACATTTGGTCTAAAACTGTTTCGTTTGGTTTGGAATATCTTAAGATGATGTTGCGTGCCATTTGAGGGGGCCAGTTTCCTCTGAAGTTGCCTTGATGTGTTGCCCATTTGCCTCTTTTTGGGAAAGACCAAGCATTGGTCCTTTCTAGCTCAAATTCTTCTGGTTGATACTGTGTAATAATTTTTTGCTGCCCTATTTTGTTTTCAGCAGTCCCAATTTTAACAAATTTATGCCTTTTAAGGAATTTCTTTAGATCTTGTTCTTTGATTTCTTTCATGAAAACATATTTCTCGGACATGTTGTGCCCTTCCACTATTTCACGAAGTCTGAAGCTACTCCTACTAAAAAGTGTATTATGTGAATTGTTACGATTTGAGGTTATTTATTATGAGTTCAGTGTGACCCTTACGCTGGTTGCCTTTGCAGTTAATAGCGCGTAATGCTTGAACTTGGCGAATTTCATATCCCTCGTAGATACGGCGCACTTCTTTAGTATCAGAATTGCTAAGTAGAATCTGACATCCTCGTTTATCTAACTCCCGAAACCACTTGCCTAACCGTTCTTGGTCTTGAATCGAGAAACCGGAATTAGTATAGCTTGTAAAGCTAGCAGTAATGCTCAAGGGCTGATATGGAGGGTCAAAATAAATAAAATCGCCTTCTTTTGCATCTTTTGTAGCTTCATGATAATCAACTGAAAGTAGCTCAGCATTTGACTCACGTAAGACTTCGCTTACTTTTCGCAAGTTTTCCTTGTCAACGATTTTTGGATTCTTGTATTGACCAAAAGGGACATTGAATTTGCCCTTACTGTTAACTCTGTACAGACCATTGTAGCATGTTCTGTTCAAGAATAATAGTCTAGCAACTCTTTCAACGTCATCTTTAGGCTCTTCAGCTCTAACTTTATAAAAGTAATCCTTTGGTTCCATTCTATAATTTAACCTGTGCTCTTCAAGATTCATTATGAGGCTGTCAACTTTCTCTTTTATAACACGATAAGTTGTGATTAATTCCGCATTAACATCCGACAGAACAGCATTAAAATGAGGCCTTTTACCGACAAGATAGAAAAAGACAGCACCGCCTCCTAGAAAAGGTTCATAATAAGTCCCAAAGTCCTTTGGAAAATGGCTTTTCAGGCTTTCAAGTAATTGACTTTTTCCTCCTGCCCATTTTACAAATGGTCGTGGCGACTTGCCCAAGGGGACATTCAGTAATGTTTCCATTATTGCTCGTTAAGAATTGTACACATAAGCACTTTATAGAGATTTGGTCAAGCCTAGCTGAGCTTTTAGATTCTAATGATTGTGTAAATTTTTCAGCGAAGCCTTTTTATTTAATTAGTACTTGCATCTGAAGTCAGATTAGGAAGATATAAAGAAATATTCATCGTACTAACAATATAATTAATAACATTAATCAAGAAAAAGGGGTCTGTATGACAAAAATTATAGTTAGAGATGAAGCTTCTATAGTGGCAAAAGATAAGAGATATACCTATAAAATTCAGAAGATTCTTCATGAAAGAGAAGATGAAAAAGGAACCAAAAATTCTGTTGAAGCCATAAGAATTGCATACTGGAAAAATGGGAAATTCAAACAAGATGCTCCGATTATGCTCAAAGAAGAACTTGTTTCATTGATAGCAGCAAGTATTAAAAGGAAAATTCTTACGAAACAAGATATAGAGAGTTTAACTTCTATCTAGACAGAGAATATGACTGTAAGTCTATTTCTGGATTTTATAACTGGCTCTTGCTTAAAATTTCAATTAATCTTCTAATCAGCCTCTAAAGTTGGCTTTGGAAACAATTTCGAAGATTTCTTTATCGTTGTAAATTGCTTCTAAAACTCCCTTGAACATAAATGCTTGATGATTGCCTGTTTTTTCTTCAAGCATCATCAACTCAATAATGTGCCCGATAAATTCCACTGAATATTCTCCATGATCATTAAGTTTTTCAAAAGGTTTAAGATTTTCAGGATTAGTGAAATATAATTCGCAGTTTTGTTGTTCTGCCTTTGTTAAAAAAGGCTTAATTTTATCCCACATTTCGATTAAATACTTGACAAAATCCTTAACTAATTCAGGCTCATGTTCTTTCTTAATCAATAAATCAATAGCCCAATGAATGTGCTTGGGTGTTCTAATTCTCTTTCCTTTTTCTTGATATTTTATAATCATATCAAGTTCTGGATTATCCCCATAACTACCTTGAAAAACACCAATAATCGTTCCATTTTTAAGATAAAATTCCTTAAAAGAAAATAAATGCTTTCGTTCACCATTTTTAGCTTCAACAGAGCATTTTAAATGCATAAAACCAAATAGACTCTTAAAACTTAAAAACCTACCGAATACGAAGTAATCCCATAGTTTTTTATTGCATCCGTTATATCTTGGATGGAACTAGAGGGATCGGCTATCTAACTAGTGCTAACACAAAAAAAATTTCAAGTTAACGCTTCCGGCTTTTGAATCTTTCAAACGGAAGAAGAGAAAAAATAACCATATGTTGGTTCAATTATAATCATGTGAGAACGACAGCTGAATTTCTGTCAATGTAGACTGTGTGTTCAGATTGGGCTACGGGCTTCTGACTGGCCTCAATGAAAACTGGGTAAGACATTATGCACTTAGAAGCCAACAGTTTCGCGAATGCTGCTTTGTACTCGTGACCTTTATAGTATTTTTCTAGCCACCTTTCAGCAAAAGGCAACGTTCGGTATTCTTCCTCGATAAATTTTAAAAGTTGCGCTGCCTCAAGGTCTTTAACTGGCTTCCGCTTAACGAACCTGAAAATGAAGGCTTCCGTTCCATCCTCCACTCTGCCAGCTGCGTCCCTAAGAGTCACGAAAGGTTCAATGGCGCAGACATCTCCAGCATTAATCTTCGTAAAGGAAATGTGCGTAACATTCGGCAGCGACTTTCCTGTATGAATAATGTATCGTCCGACTTGGTGACCAGTCAAATTTGAAATAGGTTTGTACCCTCGGCGTTCGATGGTTCTCTGTATTTCTGAGCCTAAGTCAGACGTGTGTATGCCTGGTCGAACGGTTTTGACGGCTGTTTCTAACGCTGCCTCGGAGGCTTGAACCATGCCTTCAAGTTCAGGATTGAAACATATTGTAACTGCGGTGTCAGCAACGTAGCCATCGACGTGGACACCAATATCAATCTTAACCAACGAGTCATTTGGGACCGTTTGGGCGTCGTCGGGAGGAGACGTATAGTGTGCTGCAACCTCATTAACTGAAACATTGCAAGGAAACGCTGGCTTGCCACCCATGCTGGTAATTAGGCGTTCTGTTTTTTCGCAGATTTCGAGTAACGGCATCCCTTCCTTGGTCTTTCGCTTCATTTCTTCTCTGACTTTTGCAGCTATCTTTCCTGCGCGACGATACTTCTCTAAAGTTTCTTCCTCAAGCATTCTTACCGACTCGCTAAAATGAGATGTTGTTCATTATTCAGTTAGCATAGTTTGACTTAATGATCTTTACTATATGTTTTTCATTTTTTCATGACTTGCATTTTGGATCAGGGTATATATGGAGAATGAATTTCTCAAGCGCGCGCTAAGAAACTTAAAGTGTTCGGGAGATATCTCCACTGCATTCGGATGCGAAATAATTTGATGCATGGTTACTTTGTTTCACTGTCTATTGCCATTCTAAGCATTTTTCTGCCATCATAGTTCCAGTAGGTGATGTCCTGTTCTATGAAAAGCCATTTGAGAATTTTCAAGAGCATTTCGGTTGGCAATCCCTCACGGAATGCATATCTGTTCTCCTTATCTAAAATGGAATCGGGTTCTTTACAGTTCCATACCTCGTCAATCAATTGAATGAGTCTGGAGAAGTCTTTTGGATTTTCCTTTTTCTTCAATTTCAAGTCATTGAAAATGTCTTTGTGACTGGGTCGCTGGTCTTTGATTCCGTTGAATCTTTCAACCCAGACTTGAAAATCTATGCCTTTGTTTAGATATGTTGGTCTCAGTAAGAAGATTCTTCTACTATCCTCAAGTTTCTCGACAAAATATTTGAAACGAGTTACGTGTTTTTCTCCATTCTTCCAATACCCACATGGTTCAGATAAGAATTTGTTGACCACGTCTTTTCTCAGGGTTTCTCTCGAATTGCCTGCCAGCTTCCATTCTATTTCATATTCATCATAAATGTTTTCCATATCTATAATTCTAGGTAAATATGATTATAAAGGATTTACGGAATTCTTCCACCTTAGTTTAGACTGTTATTACAGGTTGTGATTTTTGTACATATGAGTATCGGTTAAGCAACATATTGAGGGGAGGGAATAACCTAAAAAATACCTTTTCTGATAAAAATATAGGAATGTTTAATAATACTTAGATGTGGAAAAAGCGGAGATGACTTGAACTAGTTTTGGAACAGGACTTAAACCTTTATTTAATTTGGTAAACGCCACGATCGACGCGTTTTATCAAACCAGCCTTCGTAAGGCCAATAACCGCACTTCTTATCGAATTGTAATTAACATCAGTAGAGGCCCCAATTTCCTTAAGCGAAACTTTGCCCTTCTTTTGTATTAACTCATAAATTTTCTTTCTGTTTCCAAATATTTCGTTACTCATTGCATTTCGACCCTCTAGTTATATAGATAAATATTGATATAAGCTTTTATTATATATAATTAAAATAAGCATCCGTAACTTTCTGCTATCTTTCTTTAAACAGATTATAACTTATTTTTGCTATAAAATGCCCTTCCCGTTTTTCATACAAGGTTATTGTAAAGCCGTTTTTCCTCCAAAAATTTATTACCTTTTCAACATCATCTACATTGCTTATTTCGCCATATACTCCTTCTATTCCGTTTTGTTTAAGATATTCAAGCATTAGTTGGACGACTTTGGTTCCAATGCCTTTCCCCCTAAATCCTTTATATTCATATCGTATTGAACCAATTTCGATGTCACCCAATCATCTTTTTTTGAGTTTGTGATTTCGATTGTTGCTTGTCCGATTTGTTTCCATTTTCTTTCAAGTTGTTTAAAAATTTTGACTATTATTATGTCTGGACGAGAACATTTCAACGAAAAATCATTAACTATGACCTTTGTCTTCTTATCAATCTGGGACTCGAATTCGTAAAATTCTTGATCAGCCAAATCTACTCGCCATATTTAATCAATTTCTTTTAGGTTTTCTTGATTTCTATATTTTATTTTCCAAACCCAAACTTTTATCTAATCCTAAATTAGGTTGTTGTTATTTGATTACACCGGAAAACGAAATTCGCTGTTGGCAACTTAGGTTCATTCTATAGGATTTCAATTCTCCCAGAACAGGTAAATTTTGGTTTCAGCGAGAACTGACAAACGAGTAATTACTTTAGCTGTGATGTCATTAGAAGTCTGTATGTAGCCATTTTCCAAACTCTTCTTTTTTAAGGAAGATTTCGCTTGTTGACCGTAGCCTTTTATAATATACTGTCTTGACCTGTAAGAGTGTTTCTTGCACTTTGTTTAGTTGAGTTTCGCTTAATGTATCTAGCTTGTTGATGTTTGCTTGTTGGCTGGATAAGAGGTAGGGTTTGAAGCCTAGCTGCTCAAGGCTATCTATAGCTTCAGTGATTGATGTATCTGATTTTCTTTCAGCGATTCTCTTCATTCCCGCCTTCTCAAAGAAAGGGTTGTACTGCGCCATAACAGCCATAGTTTCAACGTAGCGTCTTCCACATAGGGGCAGCGTTTCCCTAACAAGATATGCGCCTAAGCCTATGCTGCGGTATTTCGGGTGAAGAACAACCCGGCTGATTGACGCAAGTTTCTCGTTCAATTCCTGAATCGGAAGACTTCTTCCAACAGACTTCCTTACGCCCGAAAATCTGTGGCGGAGGATAAGAGTAGACGATGACGCCTGCAAGCTCGTTATCGCTTCGCCATAACGTGAAGGTCTTAATTGGAGCCGGATGAGCAGTTACATTGCGGTAATGGAATTCCGCTAACGCTTCATAGTCCTTCATGGAGCCCTCCTCGATTCTAAGATCCCTCGAAACACTGCAAACAATGTTAATCTGGTTAGAATAATAATTGACTTCAAGACGTTTCCCCCAACCCTTATGGATGTGTACTGAAGGGGCAAGGTCCTCAAGGAGATCAGTGTGCGTAGTTGCCACAATCACGGCTTTGCCTGTCCTCCTGGCTTGTTTCTGCACGTTAAAGGCTACGATCTTCGCAGTCTCACGGTCCAATGTGGCGCAGAACTCGTCCATTATCCAGAACTGTTTACCTGACTCTATGAGCTTAGCTATCCTGTAACGATATCTCTGTCCGTCGCTGAGCTCCCGGTATTTTCTGAGAAACAGGTAAGCGTCATTCAGCCCAACTCTGCTCAAAAGCTCGAGGGCTTCATTCAGGTCCTTACCTACGGTTTCAATAAGAGGCTTGTCAGGATCCAGCGTGAGGCTATCAATGTTTAAGAGCTTCATCTCCCAGGTCCTTCTCAAAAGCCCGTAGCAAAACGGACTTTCCAGAACCGCTTTCGCCAGTGATGTAAACGATATCTGATTGGCCAATCTGGAATTCTGCGTTATCGTAAATGACGTGCAGTTTTGCTTCATCAATGCCCAGTCCGAAGGCTTCAGCAACCCCAATAGTCCTAGGAGTGATGTCAGCTCTCGTGGAATATTTAATATCAACTGTAAACTTTCCCGTTGACCTATCGTAAAGGCGCCTAAATTTGTGGATCCGCAAATCTTTCATTATCTATCACCCGAACCTGAATCCGTCAGGATCAATAGGCTTCATCTCAACTGTAGCATACAAGGCGAGTGCTGTCGACCAAAAGACGTCGTCATGGGTGCCTTGAGGATGATTAAGAACGATGGTGCCATCTTTCCTTAGGCTGAACCTTTCAACATTCAACTCAGCAACGTATTCGCTGCGGTAAGGCTTGTCCCAAGTGAAATAGGGATAATAGAATTTGTTGTCCATCATCCTCTGTTTGAGAAGGCTCGCCATCTCTTGTTTTCTGGGAAGGCTGAAGGTGACTCCTTCAACATTCAGGATTCCGCCGTTCTTCATATCCTCAACAATATAGTCGCCTATTCCTGTTTGGTCAGCACGAATCGTTATGAAGTTACTCCAGCGGTCCTGAATCTGCTTAACGAAGCCGATGACTGAAGCATAAGGCGTCTCGAGTGGCCATATCTTCATGTATCTAAGTAAGAACTTGTCAGCTACGCTGTCGATAACTGTGAAGGCTGTGTAGTCTCCATGTTTGCCAAAGTCCAGCCCACCATAATACCGTCCCCTTTGTCCGATGTCAGGATTAGCCAGATCAAGGTCTTCTCCGCAAGACCGTTCTGTTCCGATGCACTTTGTTATCAAAGATTGCGGTAACCACACATTTTCGTCCTCTGACCAATCTGCCTCCATCTCCCTTTTCCATCTCCAGGGATCCTCAGCGAATTGTTTACGGATCTTGTCTAGGATGTTCTTTTTTAAAGGTCCATTAGGCTCCTCAGCATCGTGCCAGGTAACATGACTCTTAGCAAAGTCTTCGTAATCTTTGTGGTTAAAAATCTTGTAGAAAATGCTGTCAGTATTCCAAGGTGTTGCATGCTACAAACGAATTTCCCGTTAGTCGTGCCAAGTGTGAACAGGCAGGCATCATAGAGCTCTTCATCATCACGAATAAAATTCATTTCATCGCAATACACGACTTGAAGCGTTGGACCTCGGATAGTGTCAGGATTGTTCGGGAAAGCTTCTATGCACTTCCGTTAGGGAACCTGATCACAGTCTTCAGTGGCTTCGTGAACATTCCAGGAGGGACTTTACGCAGAAAATAGGTTATACGTCTGATGATGAGCTTCGTCTGTCTCCACGAAGGACCTACGACAGCGATATAACTGTCATCATGCGTCAGGGCATACCACAAAAGCAACGCTGAAATAATCCAGCTCTTACCTGACTGACGACACCACCGAGCTGCAATAAACTGTTTTTCCTGAAACATTTTGATAAAGTTAACCTGGTAAGACGTGGGTTTGAATCCCACCACTTGCTCAAAAAAAGTCACAGGATCATTACTGACTCCATCGCCTGCGAGACCTTAATTTCATCAAATTGCTGCTTAAGGTCCTGAGCGTTAAACCACCTTGGAAACAGCAGGTTTGCCCGCCACGCCCTTGGCCTCCGATAATAGACGTCCATAATCTTCCTCCATCTTCATCTATTCTCATTTCAATCCCGCGATAATTGATGTAGTCCGCAAGAAGCTCCTTGTAGATCTTACAACCCTGAATCATAGTCCGTAAACGGAAAACTTCAGCCTGGTCAAGACCTCGAGCTTTAAGAGAATTTATGGCAGCACACAAAGTTTTGAGCGTTTCCTCAACGCTTGGAAGCTCCACTGGAAGAACTTAAATCAGAAGTTGTTGTGAGACCTGAAACGGGGGTGACAACAACTTCTATTCCAATCCTCTTAATTTTTACTTTAACGCTTTCCTTAGATCTACTAAGAGTTTGAGCGATAAAGTCAATGTGCTTCCGTTCATCCAACATTGTTCTAAGCTGCTTTTCTTCATCGTTAGTCCAAGGCTTACCCTTCGGCATCACAAATCACCTTTTCACTTTGTCTTTGTAATACCATGCAACCGCAAGAAGAACAAGGGGTGAAAGGACTTTACCGCTTTCCACGTCTCCCTTAACGAGAACAACTATAAGGCCAAGGGTGAGGATCAGGGCAATAAGAAAACGATAGTCAGCCGTGCCGATTCTGATGCCGAGATTCTTAATTGTTATCCTGGGCTCTTTCTCAGGTTTAGGCATTTACAGTTCTCTCCTTAATTATGCGCCTACGCCCAGAAGTGAAGCTTAACAACAACAGCTCTGCGACGTCAGGCGAGAGCTCAGCTTTATGGATTACCGTTATACCGTCAAGGAAGCTCACAGGGATGCAGGTGTAATCGACGTCATAGAATTCGTTGTTAAGCTTGAAGCTGTTTTGTGCGAGAACGATATGTCTCCTTTTCTGTCCGAGAACTCCTAAGTAGATTCCCCAACTGTAAACGGGGATATCCAGCCTTCCACGGATCGTTAAGGCCTGTCCCCTTGAAGCGTCGAACCAGTCAACACGAATAAGATCTCCCTTTTTGAATTCGCTTAGATCAATGTTTGTCGTTTCAATCAGTCTCCAGTTCTACATTTTTGAAATATTCCAGAACATTGACGCCTTTTTTGGTTAAGCGGTAAACACTGTGAAAGTTGTCTTGGGTTACTTCGATAATTTCCTGCCTCACTAAACTATCAAGAATCTGTACCAAAGGCTTCCACGACAAATTTGACTGATACATTATCCGTGTAGGCCTGGATTCTCCCTTCCGCAAAACCTTCAGGACGTCCAAGTAAATTTCAAGCCTACTTCTCTTGCTTCCCCAAGCAGTCATTCAGAACCCTCCGTTTTATCAAGGTGGCTGTGAATCTTCTTTAGCTCCAGAAGAACCAGGATCCCCAAGGCTTCAGACTTGTTAATCCCGTATTTCCTTTGAATCTCCCGAGCTTCCGCTAAGAATCCCCTGATAAATTCGGCTTCATGTTCCTCAATCGTCCCAGACATTTTTAGGTCAACCTCATAATGAATGCGACAGCATAATACGAAGGCTCAACGCCAGTGTGGTCACTTGGCTGAGTAAAACCATGATCATGACCAGCGCCAGCATTAGGCTCAGTTACACCGTGACTGTGAGCTGTGCCCGTGCCAGTGCTTCCCCCTATTGGATGCGTGTGAGTAGACTCGTTAGCAGGTCCCCAAGTCAAACCGTGGTTATCATGAGTGTGAGCTCCCTGATTGTCATGAGTTGAAGGTCCCGTCACAGCGGTGCTTCCACTTGTGCCCCTTGTTGCCGTGGTATGCGAATTGTGAGTGTGCCCGCCCTGACTGCTATGAGTAGTCGGAGTCACCGCTGTCGTTCCAACGGTGTGAGTGTGAGCTGATCCAGCACCCGTATTCGCAGAATTAGCGTGAGTGTGAGAAGATTCATTGTTTATTGTTACTCCAGCTGTCCCCCTTGTGACAGATCCTCCAGCATGACCGTAAGTTGTGCCTCCCCCTGATCCTCCGGGATTCTGTCCAATAGCAGCTCCCTTCACAAACTTGCTTCTTAAGTCAGGAGTGCTATTCGTGCCGTCGCACAGTTGATAACCTGACGGAATTGTAAGCAAAGTCCCGCTCCACATGAGAATCGCACCGATCGGTACAGCTCCCCCGCCTAGACCTCCTCCAGCCATCGCTTGAATCTCGGAAGCAGTGTAATGAATTGTCCCGTGCTGCATCCTGCCCGTCATTTAAGATATCCCCTTCAACTTTTTGTCATGATCACTAAGAACGTCAGAGACAACGAAGCCCCTGTTTACCCCGCTAATCGTAGTCCGAAGCCCAGAAGGATTAAAATTGTAAGTTACACCCTTCACCGTTATCAATTCGCCTTCATCAGGGTCGCTGAAACCGACTGCATCACAATAAACAGTTAGAACGTCATTCAGTTCCAGAAGATAGAATTCGGGAAGAACAATCGGGACCTCTTGGTAAGGATCTTTCATTTTTGCGAGAATCTCATTAGCCCTTGCGGTGACAGCTGCTAAGCTCGTTAGCTTCTCATCAGTGAAAGTCCTGTCCCGGCGCCAATAAACGTCTTGACTATCTTCATCTTCAACTGTAACATTGTCTTCAGCGCCTTTCACCGTAACCCTGTTAACAATCGAGTCAACAAGACGGTTTTTTATGCTCACCACGTCTTCAGCCTTAGAAATGCTGAGATTACTCTGCGTAGAATCATCGTCAGGGTCAACAAAATGAACAGCCTTGTTAAAGTCAACATAAACGATAAAACCATTCATCTCCGCAACTTTCTGCAGAACCTCACTAACAGGCTCATCGTCACTGTCAAGGCTGATTTCTATGCCTTCATCAATCCAGTCAGGTGTGAATTGAGAATCATCATAATAATTCTCTATCAAGCTCTGCACGATATCTTCGGAATCCTCATCTACCCAAGATTCTTCATCAGTTTCCCTAAACTCAAGCGCAGAAGCGTAGCCCTTGCTGCTCGAGATCTCCACGGTTGCAGGAGGAAAACTGAATTCTGGAATGTCAATGTAGCCCCTGAAAAGAAGCCACAAAATATGATCCCAGCCAGCACGAATCTCGATTTCATCCATGATTCTGATGTCGTCATATTGCCCGTGCTTATTGTCAAGCGTGACTGAAGAAGAAGGGTAACAGCTGTCCCTTAAAGAAACGTTAATGTCAGAAACATCATCACTCGCTATTAAGATGTCAGTGTGAGCTGATACCTCATAAATCCAGAAAACCTCAGCTTGATAGCCTGTATCATATTCTCCTCCAGCCCAAGGGTCAGGAAACGGGTCTCCATAATGCCAGCTATCCTCGATGAAAGCACGATGCCCACCATCACCACTAAAACGAACTCCGCCTCCAGCACTCATATCAAAAACAATCCAGTAATCAACGCCTTCATCGAGACTAACCCCGCCGACTCCAACCTGGTTCCAGCCCGCAGCTGTGCCTTCAACCTCAATGCTTTCAGTCAGGGGAGAGCCAGGAATGTTCCCAGCACTATCATAAAGCAGAATGCGAACGTCCTGACCACCAGTCGAAAAAAAACTAAGCGAAGTTAAAGCTCCGTCTTCAGGTTGAGTAAACCTTTGACCATAAAAGGAAATCGCAGCAAGCTGTTAGCTTCCTCCAACAGGTTACCAACGTCACCATCATGCCACAACACTGAGTGAGCCATGCTGACGACAGCCTTCGCCTTTTTGCTTGTAGATCTCACAACGCTGAAATTGTCGACATAAAATACGGTGAACGCTGTGAAGGTTTCAGCCCACTCGTAAACGCTGAACATCGCCCGCAAATATTTTACTTGCGGATCCACCAAGTTTTGATTAGTCTGAAATTTTATGTCACCAGTCTCATTGTCCGTGATAGTGAGAATGGTCGAATGAGAATCAGTGAAATCTGGAACGAGGGAAACGTTGTAAACGTGGTCAGGCTCCCAAGCGTTCTCTCCGCTAATAACCATGCCTCCATAACAATTAAGCACCCAGCAGTAATCAGTCCCTTCATAGTCATCGAAAGCCCACAATGTAGTTGGAGTATCTCCGTAAAGTTTAGAATTAAGCAGAAATCCGCGGTTAGGGTCAGGATCCACGAAAGAAAACATGAAGTGGTTTCCGCATTGACCGACATTATGCTCAATCGTTACTTGAAATGAAAGGCTGAAGGGCACCTTAAACTCAGCACGAGTCATGCAGTTCAGGTAGAACCATCCGTCTCCGCTTCCGTCGCCGTTCATCTGCATCCGAAGCCTTCCATCTTGGATGTCACAGTATTTTTCTCCGTAACCCTGCTCAGACAAGCTATCTCCGCAAAAGAAACGAATCCACTTACCGTGGTCGGGAGGATGTCCGTTTTCGCCCTCAAAATTGTCGTTGAAGATTCCACGTGGCACAACAAGTGATGTCTGAAAGTTGGTTAAGGCGCGGACGGTTATGTCCTCTTCGTCAATGGATTCATCGTCAATTATCACTGGCTCAATCATGAAAGTTCACTTCAAAGCGTTTTTAAACGTGAACTAAGTCACTTTCTCTAATTTGTCATAGATAATTACGCAATGCATCTCTTGGTTTGTGCCTGGCGCTGAAGTCATACGGTATCTAAATTTGAATGCGTGCATTTCTGAAAATCCTTCTGAAGACTCAATTTCTTCGACAGTAGCGGATATGTAGTCTCTTTTCTGAACTCCGAACGTAGCTACTTGTTCATATCCCTCAATAGGCTCTATGCCACCGTGATAAGTTGTAACAAACGAGTAATACTTGCCATGAGCGCATGGGTAAGTTTCAGTATAAACTTCGCCATCAATAGTGAACTCATACTCAATGTCCTTAGCATTAGATTCATCATTAGTTTGCTCTATCGCTACCAGTTTAACTCTTGCTCCGCCACTAACGTCGAGCGGGGTATACCATGTGTTTAGGTCTGGTGGTTCATGAAGGTCGTATATGTCTGGTTTATGCTTGAAAGCTAAGATAGACTCAATCTTGTAAACCTTTGAATCTCTGAACTTAGGATTAGAACTGTAAGCTTCGAAAGTCCACTCGCCAACAGCATCGGGTGTCCACTGTAAAGTAAAAATGCCGTCTGCAATATGGCTCATCGAACCAGAATCGAAAAGCACGTCTGCCTCATCATATATTTTGTAGAGAACCGTTGCTCCAGTCGCTGGGTCTCCATTACTATCCAGAACTTGAACCTTCGTTTCAGCATCTTCATTTACGTATCTTGTCATTTTTAATCACCATGAAACCTACTCATACGCTCCCAAATCGTCAAAACAGAAAACCATCTCTTGAGAATCCGCTCTAGTAAACTCAAAAAAGAATTCCTCTAGGGCGCTCCAGTCGAACGAGACCTCTTCTGGAGGGTCTCCGCTATAATGAACCGTGAATTCGGACTTGTGAAGAAGTATGCGGTGCCACTTGTTAGCTTCCGTGATTAAAGGCAGAAAATCGTAACTCAGCCAAGTGTTATTGTTGTCATTATAAATCTTTAATTCGAGAGAAGTCAGGTCAATGCAGTTCACGTAGAACCAGAACGCTATGTAATCATAATTTGATAAATCTACAATGTCGAAATCGTTGTAAATCCAGAACTGTGTCAGCGGTCTCAGTGTGCTTGAAACAGTATTCGCCTTCCTTCGGCAAGGGATCAGCATTCTCAAGAGTCTGGTCTCCGCCGTCATCCGAATGCCACTGATCCTTTGTGTCGCAATTATCAAGACTTTTAAACTTGCTCTCCGTCAACCTAAGACTGTAGTCCAGCACCGTTTTTCTGATGCCCGCAAGATTAACGCTATCCAAAAAAGCAATAGTGTTGAGGTATGGACTTTCAAGCTTTAAGCCGTAACCAAGGCCTCTATACCTTTCGAGCTGATCGAAGTTTTCGTAACGGTCATCACCAGTCAAGGCGCCTGAAACGTTATTCGCATAGGCTCTTTACCAAGATCCTGACGGCTTGAACCACGGCTACCGGGCAAATCAACCTCTGCAATACGGCCTGAATGAGTGAAGGGAAGACCTCTTACAACTCCAAGCTCAAGACTATTCGCTCCAGCCTTTAGGGTTACAGCCAACTTTTACCTCTCCAAATACAATGTTCTGCTTTTCAGTTCGTTACGGATCCTCTTGTTAAATTCATCATACAAGAGGTCAGCGAGCTCACGGACTCCCCTAACACCGTAAACGGGTCCTGATTGAATGTTTGGACTAAAATTAATCGTTAAAGACCTTTCAAAGGAGGAGAATTCCCACCTTGCTTGCGGGACAGAAAGAGTAAGCTTCAGGCTCGTGTTCTCCAGCCAAAAACAGGGTAGGCTTGTCAACAATTCCGAAGCCTCCTTCCTGCATCATCATTACTTATGTTATCTCCTCCCCCTCCCGCTACAACTGTTGACGCAGGTGCCGGAGTAGGTGTTGTTGTTGGATTCACCACAACAGTCGGAGTTGTCACGGTAGATGCTGGAGTTGTGGTCGTTGTCGTGGTTGTTGTTGTTACGGTAGGCGTAGAAGATGCGCTTCCAGACGCCAGGGCTGCTTAGCTTTAGCATTTTCGATAATTGATTCCGTGTAATCATCCATCATGTTGCTTGCTTTCGCTGTTGCCTCTGCTGACATATTCAAACTGTCATATTGCGCTTTTGCCCAGGATCCTATAGCTGCTAAAGCTCCAACTAATGCAAGTCCCGCAGCGGTCGCAGCGGCTATCGGAACAATTAATGCGCCTAAAGCGACGCCTAAACCTGAGGATCCAGCGGACGCTGCGCCCATGGCTTCAGTTACTCCCCCCAAACCTCCAGAACTGGACAATATTCCCAGGGACTCGGTGACTTTGTCGATTCCGCCCGTCATTTTAGAAAGGCTGGATATTGCTGTGATGACTGACGGAATAACTTGAATAGCTGCACTTACCATTGATTGATTAAGATTACCCTGAGCAAGTATCAGCACGTTCAACAGCCACTTGATACCGTTCTTGAGCGAGTGAAATCCTTAGCTGCAGACTGAGCTTGAATGCTGTCTGGACCATATTTTTCTACGGCAGCATTCAATTTGTTCTGCGCATCTTCTACGGCGTTAGCGCTTGTTTTAACAACAAGATTAGCTCGGTCAAGCGCAACTTCTGAAGTTGTAACTCGATCATAAGCATTGTAAAGGGCAAAGGCTGAAGTGGCAACACCGCTGAACCCTGTGACTACGTCTTTAAGCCCAGCATTCATCTGCTTATGAGCATCTTCAACTTGACGTGCAGCAGTCTCCATATCACTCATAGAACCCTTTGCGTTAGTCGCAATTTGCCTCAAAGTGTCCGAAGCTTCATCTACAACTCGAGCGGTGGTAACAAGTTCTGGAAGTTGGACGCTCATTCTCCACGTCTCCTAAGCCAATCTCCAACAATGTCCAGCAAGGCTTCTTTCAAAGCTGGAATGTTCCACAAAAGAGCAGGACCGAGAAAAGGTTGAGGACGCATCCTCGAGGTCCCATATTCCACGAAAGGCGCATAAAAAACTCGGCTACCAACTTGGTATTCTCCATCTCCCCCTGAAAACATGATGCTTCGCTGAAGGGTGCCAGTTCTAACGGGCACAATAGACTTAGCGTCAGTGACTACCTTCTCGAGATAAAGCTCCATTAGCTTCCGCTACGGGCTCTTTTATGGTCTGCATTTGATTCAGGCGTTCAACAAGTTTGTCGACGCCTGTTACTTCGATGGTTAGGCTCATTTTTTCACCCTTGCTTTCGGTAAAGCTTGCCCTTTAGTCAATTTTTCTTTTATGCCACGTGGCATAATGGACAGCTTTTCTGGCTTTATTACACGTGTGATAATTTCATCTCTTTGCTTTCGGTAGAGTCCTTGCGAAGTTGTTTAGATCGTAGGCTTCTTCGGAATTCTCTTGGCTTCCAGAGACGTCTCGAGAAGTCCAAAGCTCATTGTCGTAGGCTATTGCTTCCATCCAGAACGTCGCTTGGCTCCACGGCATCCTAAGGATCTGCGAAACACTGAAACCGAGACGCTTGAGCAAGTAAATTCGTCTGCCTATTTCGGACCTGGCGAATTCCCTAAAGGGACTGTTTGAACAAGCCCTGGCACAATTTCCTTAACGATTTTTAGGACTATAGGCAAAGGAATCTTAGTTCTCACTGCCTCAAGCGTTACCTTCGGGTCTGCGTGGTGCCATGCCTTAAAGAAGATCTTAACGTTGAGCTCAGTGTTGTCTTCGTTTTTGTTTTTGGTGATTTCAATAAAGTCCTCAACAGTCAAGTCGCAATAAGGGATAGATCCGCCAAGCTCTTCAACATAGACGCTGTGTTTCCGTATAGTTTCAATTTTAGTTAAGACTTCATTGAAAGACAGTGTTTTCTCCAAGTGCATATTCTCCTAAAAGAGAATTCTCTTAAGTGTCGACAGCAGCGGTTTTCGCTTTGAACCTTGTCGATACTATTGCCGGTTTGTTCTTTGGTGCAGAAACAGAAACGTCAGGAAAGATCACGCCTGTAAAGCTGATGCTAATGTCTCCGCTTGGGTTGTTGAATTTCAGCTGCATATCATATTCTGTGAGATCTTCCTGCAAGGCTGACATTCTTGCGAGGCTGAGTTTCTCCGTCGTCTCCAACTTTCAATGGTTCCCTAATTGTTCCTTCGTAAGTTTTTAGTCCAGCAGCCCATTCTTCGATCGTGTCAGATCCAAGAGCGTCCAAGCCTTCAACAGCCTGTTTAGGCTCAATCGTAACTTCCTGGGCAACGAAAGCGCCCATGTCTCCACTGGTGTCTGCTGTGATGAACACGTAGACGTTTTTTCCGACATAGACTGGCATTTTCCTTTTTTTCCTCCATTACTTTTTTTGATCTTGATTTGATATCTGTGATCCGAGATCTTTCACTAACCCCATTCTTTCGAGAACATACTGGTAGTCTTTCAAGTCGCTTACAACAAGACCGGCTCCAGCCCACCACAAAATCAACGGCCATAACGGAGGCAAAGAATAGAGATACGTAAGCAACATCAAAACAAGCCCATATTGAAAATGGTGGTTAGCGTCAAGAAGGCTGGCTATGAACCACTTGAGCACGGGATTAAGGGTTTCATACCAAGTGTTCTCGTATTTTACTGCTTGATCAAATTTGCTGAAAGCTTCACCGTAAAGGAATCCGAAGCTGAAGCCGAGAACCGCAGCGATAGTTTGGGGATTATCAAAAGCGCCTAACATTTTCATTAAGCCTCCGTCGCCGTTATCGTTATTGTGAAACTGAAAGTTGAGATCCCCGTGATTGACTGGCTAACAGTTAAAGTAAAAATTACAGTGAGAACTTCGTTCGGTTTAATCTTGTATCCAGCATGATCCCATGAAAGAGTGACATAAGTTGACGTTGAAGACGGGTTCCAGCTTCCAGTTGACAATGAAAGAGTAGAATTAACGGTTGACATGCTTTTCACGTAACAAGTAACCGTTTTAGTTTGTCCGGGAGATAGGCTTCCCCAATCAATCGAAGACAACTTAACTGTGCAAGCACTATCACTGTAAACAGCGATGTTTAAAGAAACAATTTTTCCCGTGCCAGTTATAGTAGCCTGATAAACAGCAGCAGCATAAACGCCAGCTGCAACACATGAAAGTAAGGTGATTAGTAGCAAAGCAGCTACAACCTTATTTTTTGTTTCCAAGTTTTCGCCTCCTCCAATTTCTAATCAATAATCTTGATGACACGCCAGCAGTTGCGATCAACGCAATCTTAGGCTCAAGAATGAATAAGCCGCCAAGCAAAGACGCCCGAATAAGGTTCCTCATTCCAGCGAAACCTCCAACTGATAAAAAACAGTGTAGCGGATACAATGACGGAAAATCAATTCATTAGCTTCATTTACCGGGACAATGTTAGAAGACAAAAACGCTATCCCTAAACCTGACAAGCCAACAGCTGCCTTAAGCAAGGCTTTACGGACCTGAGCGCTAATAGCATCCCTCGAGGCTTCGTTAGCAGCCCACACGTCAATCTGGATCACCGTGTAAGACCATTCGTAAACTGTTGTTCCATCAAAGCCATCACCAAGCCCAGAAATTTCTCCAACATCAGCACTATCAGTTACGGTGACACTTGGAAGAACCGGATGCTTACCTAACTGCCAACCATTATAAACAGGCACGTCTCCAGCAGGATCCTCACCGAGAAGCTCCATAAGCTCTGTATCAACAACGAGGATGTCAACAATCTCCTGTTTAATTTCTGAAAGATCTGTCAAGCCTGAACCACCCTGAAAGCTCCCTCATCAGTCTCGCTGTAAAAATCGAAAATCTCGTCTGCTTCAGCCTGCCAACGGTCAAGATTCTTTTCTATTGTTTGTTCGTCAACGCCAGCTTTTCCAAGGCGGAAACGAAAATCTGGACGACTGTAAATCTGGATAGACGTCAAAAGAGCAGAAAGGCGAGTGATCCGTGTAGGCACAGATTCCCCGAAGCTGCTTCCTATCTTGTCATCAATTTCCTGATCACTAAAAACAATTAAACCGCCGATGTCTCCGCTGCTGATAACGTTCTCTGCGACTCCACAAACAAGGCGAACATCGTCACTGTCGCAGTAAGGCATAACAAACTATGTTAAAAAGACTATATTTAACTTATTTTCACGAAATAATCTATAATTAGGACTCTATGATTCTGCATCTTAAAGTCTTTATCTTAAAGTAAGAGTCATAGAATCTATAGCTGACTAATAAAAAGGCTCAATGAACGGTTAACTACCTAGAAAACCAGACACATTCTGCCATTTTTGTGCAATATTTTATAAGGCAGGGTCTCCAAGATTTGGTTGTTAAGGGTAAGGGGGATGTGGTTGAGGGATCGTTGGTTTTTTGTTGTGCCATTTATTCTGTTGATGTTGTGGTTTCAAGTGAACCTTGTTCTTTCCCCGTTTTTCCACGATTATATTCTAGGACATTATGAGTTAGCACCGACAACAAATGAAGAGATTACGGGACTTTCCCCAGTCAGGCTATTGTCTGGGACATGGTCAATAATACTATAATTGAAGTATCTCCGACTCCTACTTTTGTTTGGGTTGGTGTAGCATCGAGTCCTGCTTTAATTTGGGTTGCCAATAATATCATGGAGGTTTTAGAGCGAGCTGCTCTTGTTGTTGGCTTAGAAACATTTCTTTCAGCTATAGTTTCGTATCTTCTCTACAAAGCTTTGAAGAATCCTTAACCGATGAGCTAGAAAAATGAGGCCGAGAAAATATGAATAAAAATCTTTACTATCCCCTTCTTTTTCTGTCATTAATTCTATTGGTTTGTAGAGGTTCTGTTGTTTGTGGCGAGCTTGATTGGTTGACGCCGGGTTCTTACGCAGTATATGAGTCTTATTATGAGTGGCGTTGTGAGGTTGAATGAAACTTGTCTTGTGCTTGTAGGGGGGGTATTTCCAAACGAAACTACTGTTGCTCGTTATGGTTTCAGCGTGGTTGAGGTTGACAGCAATTATGCCCTTCTAAAGGTTAGTCTCAACGAAAGCACCGTGCTGCCCATCCTGTTCAATACGTCAAGCCTATCATGCACGGTTTGGGTTAACCTAGAAACTAGGGACCTCGTCGACAGAGACACCGAAGTGGTTTGGGGCAAGTGCCCGTTCTGGATTTATCCTCGAGAGGCAAATACAAGCGTAACAGCTTTCTACGACTTCTTAGGCACTAAGATTACTTGGGACAATGTATTGATATTGAGTGAAGTCCAACCACTATACGGAATATATGCTCCTACTCACTCCTTCCTTACGCCCATAGGGTACTTCAACGAATTCGACTTCATTAACGCCGCGTTTGGCCAAAGACCAAACCAGACGTTTGTTGATCTTAATACATTGGAGCTCTCTCAAGGGAAAATAGGCGGCAATGTTGGTATTGGTTTCACGCTGAGTTTTCAATACGATTATCACGTTGAAAAGGGCTTGCTGTTATTCCCCCTTGATCGGTATGCTGATGACATTCTCACAAAAAAGTTTGGCATCATACTGTGCAGGAAGAATCTTGGTGATGTAAAGTCCGAGTATTCTCGGGAGAAGGTTGGCTGGATCGTTGGTTCCTTGATTATTTTTGACACTAACATTTTGAGGGGCAGTGATAAGCCAACTGTTGGTGGCGGCGGAAGCGGTTTTCCGTGGTACATTCCTTTGTTGATCGTTGTGGTCGCGTTGTTGCCTTTGGTCTACTACATTTACGTTAAGAGGTTGTCTAAACGTCGTTCCTAACCGTCCTCTCTTGGGAGCTCAAGGACAGAAACAGACTCTGGCTTGTTTTAGCCATATACGTACTGCTTATCTTCTCATTACAGTTTAAAGATATCAACCTGGGACTTACCGGTTCTGTAGCATGGGATGAAACGTGGACAAGAAAACTCGTTTGTCTCGGCTCAATCAGGACAATAACGGACCCGTTCATATACATTTACCGTTTCGTATCGCCCTTACTAGTCCTACTCACCTCTGTGGTGTTTTCTTATGAGCATGAGACAGGAATTCTCAGAAGCCTGATGCTTAAGCCGGTAAAAAAGACAACGGTCTTTCTGGCAAAACTTGCATACCTAATCATTACAGCAACGCTGGTTTTCATAGTGGGTTCGACCATATATCTAGTCCTGTTGGAGCCTAAAGCCTTCATTGACGTTCTAAGCGTCCCAGAGATGTTGCCGTCAATGGTCATTGTGGACTTGCACTACTTTGCCATGTTCCTCGTAATCATTTCTTTGGCAACCTTTTTGTCCATAATAATCAAGAAAACATCTATTTCCGCAGGCATCTCAATCGCAATACTCTACATGTTGGAATACATAGAAACAGTAGCCACTTCACTAAGGACAACTCTTCCCCCGTGGAGCATTCTATATACCTTAACCCCTAACGTGACCAGCATATTTTGGCAACAGCCGCTTGTTTTTGGAACAGTCTTGAATGTTATTCTCGCTTCCTTTGTTCTCTTGGCTTTATCATGGCTAGTCTTTGGGAGGATGACGGAATATGAGTAAACGAAACTTTACCTTTTCGTTTCTTAAGTTTCTCACACTTGCTGTAGCCTTAACATCTCTGGCAATAGCTTCAGCCACCTATCTTAGAGATGCTGTCGGCGTAGGTTCCCGCGGTCAAAGCACAGGTTCTATGTTGCCTTACGGGCAAATGGTTAATGTCTGGTACTTCACCACTCAAGAATACCACATCTCTTTTCAAACCACAGACGACAATTTCGAAGGCTTGTTAACCATCAAATCCATGTACGGAGACTTCAACCTTGAAAGACAATTGGGGCAATCAATCTCGTTGGATTTCACGCCATCAAACAGAGGATTCTACACAGTGAACGTAACAAGCACGTACCCAAACGAGGCACAATTCAGTTTCACCATAAGCTGGAAAGGCATAGAGCTCGAAGAAGACATAATCGTCCCAGCTGTTGCCACAAGCTTCGTTTTCATGATTGCAACCATAATCCTCGACATAGGGATGAGATTTATTGAAAGAAGTAGGACACACTGAAAGCCTGAACAAGAGATACGGACCCGTAGACGCACTAAAAAACGTGACGATCAACCTGTATGAAGGGCTAAACCTGTTTCTGGGACCAAACGGCTCAGGCAAGTCGACACTAATCAAAATCATGAGCGGACTCATCAAACCCTCAAACGGTAAAATCGAACTCATGAACCTGAACCCGTGGCAAGACAGAGTCAAACTCATGCAGAAAGTGGGAGTCCAACTCGAAAACCACGCGCTACCGAAATGGGCTAAAGGCATAGAAGTCCTAAGATACTACGCGAAGCTCGAAAAACTGTCAGAAACAGACCTAAAAGACGGCTTAAACCTGTTCGACATAAGCAGCTACGTTGACAGAACAATTGACGGATATTCGACAGGAATGTACCAAAGACTCGTTTTAACAGCAGCTCTGCTGGGCGAACCTGAAATGCTGATACTCGACGAACCAACACGGGGACTGGACTCAATAAGCCAACAGAAACTGTACGAAAAATTAACAGAAAAAGTCCACGCAGGATGCTCACTGATACTGTCAACCCACCTCCTGGCTGAAATGCCACTGAAAGCTGACCACGCATACTTCTTCATGAACGGCGAAGTAAAAAGATGGGGCAGCATGGAAAAAATCGCGGAAGAACTTGGGCTAATCAAACTGTCCTTTCCAACAAAAGACCTGAACATGGCACGCACGTTGACAAAACTTAGGTCTATACCGGAGGTCAGAGAAGTTTCACTGAAAGGCGACACAATGGAGATTCCTCATAACAAGCCGAGGAAAAGTCACAGACGAACTCGAAAAACTGGGAATAACACAAGTAACAGAAGAATACGACTTCGTGAGAATATACAGTAAAGCCCTAACCCAAACCCCTCTAAACTCACAAACGCAGTGAGCTAACAGTTAGAGCCTGTTTTGGCGGGTTAGATGCGTAATGAGCTTCTGAGATATAGTCTGTTATTGCTCCTAAGGCTGTTATTATGATTGATGCCCATAGAAGGTAAAAATATAACATAAATATGATTGGACCGAAAAAACTACGATGAAGAAAAAAAGAAGATTCTTAGTTTGTATTCGTTCATTTTTTGTTTTTTGTGTGAAATAATACTGCTCGATGCTATTTTTTGCCTCGGTCTCTTATGAAAATGAAAGCCACGATTACGCATATTGCAGCAGCTGCAGCTCCTATGATTATATACGTTATTGGGAACCCTTCTCCAAGAGGAGTCAATGTCACGTCAACAACTATATCCACTGTTTGAACGCTGGGTATCTGGACTCCTCCAAAATTAAGACCCTGAAAATTCGGGTAAAGCGGCCAACTTAGAATTTCAATAACAATATTCTGGTCGGAACTGATTATGTGGGCTCCTGGGGTAGTTAAAACAAAATATGATCCCGCATCTATCGATACCGAACTATCATCTAAAGAGACCATTGTCTGTTTAAAGGCGAAGATGTAAGCTTCAATAGTAGAGTTTGTTGAAAGGAAAAATGGAGTTTCCTCGTTTGGTTTAACACCAATGTAAGCAATCCCTCCTCCATATGCGTCTCCTCCTAGTCTAGTTGTGGTTCCATTAGCCAGCCACTCTAAAGTGATTGGTTCAGTACTTTGCACCAAAATCGCATTTGCTTTTGGCTGAACGACTATTCCTTCTCCACCTTTTACCGAGGAATCTATAATTTTTCCCTTTGTATCCAAGTCCCAAATTGTAATTTTAGAATCCTGTGTTACAGAGATATGGAACCCATAATCTTCTATTGAGTCCCAATCAGTTGTAGAAGTTGTAAAGAATGTTTTTCCTACAAATCCTCCTTCAGCAGAAGGCACAAAATAGTAGATACGAGAGTTTCCTCTCCCTTGACTCTCTTTAGTTGAATCATAATGTTACCCGTTGACTCAACCCGGTAGGATACATAGGTGTCTACCGAAATGTCTTTGTATGAATTGGCATCAAGCGAATAGTTTTGTTCGTTACCGTTTTCATCTGTTACTTTTATGTCTGCTTTTTCTACTGCAAAAATTCTGTAGGATTCCCATTGATATGATCCCGGATCCCATGAAGCCATAAAAATAAATTCTTTACCAATGTATGTGCCATTTATGCTGGCTTGATAGGTGTTCGGCATTGCATCTCTCACGTTTGGACTTGAATTAGGCGGTATGTTTGGAAAATTGAGAATCATGACAGACGCGTACTTGTCTGTTACAACTTTGAACATTGATCCGTTAGGAAAAAGCACAAAGAATTTCTCCATAGCATTTATATTGGTTTGGTTAACCAGATTAACATTGTTTTTGTCCAAAAAACGGTAGACGCGCACGTTCGTATCATCTTCAGTCGCTGTGATCGATACTAAAATTTTTGTTCTCACTGTATCTACAGCCTGCTGTAAAATATACCCTAATTCAGGTCTGTTTGTATCATTTAAGACATACTGGTATATTTTATTCGGGATGATGCCATAATAAGTATATTTTTCTTCATTATCACAAACTACAGATGAAAAATTAGGGAAGAAAATAGGAGTGAATAATAGTAATAAAATGGCTAAAATAGAAAATTTTTTTTTGGTTAACAACCTAATAACCTTAGTGCGCTTATTATTTATTTATTAAATTTTCATATTATATTTCATATTCTGAATTTTAGCTTTTTATTGTATTCAATTATCATTTTTATTCGCGCGCGCTATTATCTTCAGCTGTCATCATATCCATATTTTCTATATAATAGACTTGTAGATCCTATGCGAAACCTTTTATTTTATGTGGGGATTTTGACAGGTTTTCCTGTTTTTATTGATTTGTTGGATGCGAGTGTGACTTTAATGGTTTTCAATCCGTCGGAGTATGGACATAGTATTTTTGAAGCGTCTTTTAAACGAACGGCGTCGATGAATGCGTTGTCCTCTATTTCGAATATATTGGGTTCACCTGGGACATCCTGAAGTAAAGTTACGCTTGGGTCTTCAGGGACGGCTCGAAGCAGGCGTAAAGAGTGGTCCCAACCTGAGAAGAGAGCTGTTATTTTGTTGGCGTATATGTTTAAGCTTACTCCTCCGCCGCCTCCGTTGGCTGAACAGGAAGCCCAAAGATTTCCCACAGCTCCACTCGCAAACTTGATGTTAACTGTACTCGCATCTTCAATGTCATAGTTAGGCGGTGTACCCTTATTGAAGCCCCCCGCTGGAAGGGCATGTACCTCAGATATTTCGCCGCATAAAAAACGCGCTAGATCCACTGTGTGGGTTACCTGCTCGTGGAATTGGCCGCCGCTCTTCTCCTTAATGATCCACCACTTCATGATTGCAGACTCAGGAGCTAGGCGCGGAGTCTTTCCAATCCATCCGCCCAGCACAAGGATTGGAGGGTCATCTTTTAGCAGTTCTCTTACTTTCTGGACGCCTCTCCTATAGCGATTCATGTAGCCAACGCTTGTCATAACCTTCTTCTTCTCAACAGCTGAGGCTATCTCCTTCGCCTGATCCAGATAGAGGTTAAGAGGCTTCTCAACGAAGAACGGTATGCCACGTTCAATCGCTTCCAATTCTGTTCCGTGAGCGAAAGGAGGTAAGCAGAAATATGTTGCGTCAAGCGCAGTATCTTTGAACATCTTTTCAGCTTTGTCGAAAACTGCAGCGTCTTTTGTTCCGTACTCCTTAGCAATCATCTCTGCACGGTCTAGATTAATGTCGCAGAAGGCTACAAGTGGTGCATGTGGGTTCTTAACTAGGCTTTTGAGGTGGTTAACAGCGATTCCGCCACAACCAACGAATCCTACTCTAACTTTTTCAGCCATCAGGTATCTCTCTGCTCCATTAGGTGAGACGTTTCAGATACTTTACACATTTTGGCAATTCTTCCTGAGGGTTGCCTGGAACTCTGCATTCGAGAGCCATGAAATTTTTGTATCCGATGTTTCTTAAGGCTTGGAAGGCTGATTTGAAGTCGGTGTGTCCGTACCCTGGAAGCACACGGTTGCTGTCAGCGAGGTGGACATGGAGAACATAATCCGCTGCCTTCTCTATGCTGGAAGGGATTTCTTCCTCCTCGATACTCATGTGGAATAGATCAGCCATTATTTTTACATGTTCTTTCCCAGCGACCTTACATACCTCAATAGCTTGATCAAGTCTATTGATGAAATGGGTTTCGTACCGGTTTAGAGGCTCCAAAAGCACGTATGCGCCAACATCATCGGCATATTCACCGACGATCTTGCATTCCTCAATCAGAATCTGCTTCTCAACCTCTTTCACATCAGGATACCAAGGGTAAAGATCCGGGATTTTCGGATCCCTAAAAGTCGGAACAGTTATGACGCCGACTCCGCCAAGATCAGCGCAGATCTTGAGTTTTTCTTTCAACCCTTCGATAGCGATCTCTCTTGTCTTTCGGTCTGGACCTAAGAGGTCTCCGCCATAACCAGCACAGACTGTGGAAAATTTCACTTTTGAAGTGCTTAGAGCCGATTTTAATTCTTCAAGTTTTTGAGGTAGGTCTCTACCCCAGACTTCCACTCCTTCAAACCCGTACTGCTCCATATTGTGAAGTTTCTCCGAAAAAACATTTCCCGGAACAAGGTTCTCTTCGATACTAAATTCATAAGAAATAATCTTCTTTAACAATTTAGAATAAAGGTAACTCCAGAGGATATTTAAAGCTTTTACAGAATAGCCTCTGAAAACCCACTATTTAATAGCTAGCTTGATGAGCTTTTACTCGTTCAACTAATAACCTTTAGAAACGAGTAAAAAAGACCTGCTAGCTAGCTGTCAACAACGACTTGTCACTAAAAACAGGAATTCTCCTCATACCTAAACCCAGATAAGTTTGAGTCTTTGGTGGGGCTGGTCGGATTTGCATAAATTTTTATGCTGTTTGTATTTGTTTACTTTTTTTTCTCACTTTTGAGCCATTAAAAGACTCATTATCATGTCTCAAGACGGTCAACGCTCTTCAGATTTATTCAACTGGAATCTAATAAGTTAGAGATTTTAGAATACCCATATTTAAAATCTAATGAAAAATATATTTCTGTCAAACCCCATAATATAAATAATAAATGAATCATTTTAATTGTTAAAGAAGGGCAAATAATGCCTCGTCCTCGTCCAGAAGATAGATTCAAGAAAGAAAAAGAATGGAAAACCAAAAAAGATGTTCAAAAAATCCAGAAGCGGATTGAAGAAATAGAACAAAAAAATCCACCATGCCCAAATTGCAATAATCCTTTAATTTGGAAAAAACATAAAGGAAGACTTTTCTTTCATTGTAAAAAATGCCTTATGAGTGATTGTATATCTATGGAAAAGGGCAAAAATTATTCTGAACTCATTGACCGCTTTTCTAATGCCTCCAAAACCAATTCGCCTGAGAGTCCAGTGTACTACCTCAATGGTCAGAATTGTTTTGTTAGCCATAAGAGATTCAAAGAAATGCTTGTAATGGAAGTAAAAAAAGAAATTCACTCCAATTTGTGGGTACCCATTATCGAAAGAGCTAAAGATCCTTATGCTTTTATGATTGCTTTGTTTAGATACTATGATAAGGAAATTAATGTTGAAGAGTTTGATAAATACCTACAGAGGGGATCATTCAGAGATCGAGATCATAATCGTTCAGAAATCGAAAAACTGTTGGGTAAACGACGAATGAGAAGTTATGGTAAGCACGCAAAGCATTAGATGGAAGATAGCTGGCTTTTTATTTCTTTCTCGTGTTCTTTATTTTGTGTGAGTAGAGTAGTGCAAAGTTCAGAGTGCAGAGCGCTGAGTAAGTAGAAGAGAAGAAGAGAAGACGAGATGACCTCAAGAGAATATAAGAGAATATAGCAACACAGCAAAAAGGGGAAGGCAAGGATACTGGGTAATAAGAACTATAACAGAGGCTGGGGAAGATGAATTTAGAATAAATGTGGGAAATTCAGATTTAGATTTACGTTCGAGAGATATTATATATGTTTGTTACAAAAAAGATGAGAAAGGAAGGGAAATACCCAGTATTTTATATAACGTTACCACTAACAGATATGTAGATTTAAGTAAACAAGGCTGTTTTATTGTTACAGCAGTTTATGGTACATCAGACACGGAATACTTGCCATTATTTTATCATTTTAGAGATTTCCTCCTGATGTCATCCTATTTTGGAAGAAAAACCGTTGATATGTATTATCGAATAAGTCCAACATTTGCAGGTTTTTTAGTTAAACATGAATTAGTTAGAAATATTGTCAGGCATTTTCTTATTGAACTAATAGCATCCATTCTTAAATTAGTTAAAAATTAAATTTCTATGGTTGTTTCAAAGAACTGATCCAAACTATTCATGAGGTCTCTTGTTTTGGCTTCATTCAAGTATTCTCTCTTGCCCTTTCTTGTCTTAGCTCAGCTTAGGGCGACTCCGTACCGTCACGGACTCCATTTAGCAGAGAAAATAAATAAAAAAATAGATAGGGATTCAGTACCTTTAATCTTCTTTTTCTGTATGATAAAAAGCCATAGAGAAACTTGAAGTATGATTCTATGCCCCCCTCTCTCTGCTTTCACAGACCACTTTTATCTCTTGTAAACTACTCTACGCTGAAAGATAATGATAGATTGTAGAGACTGTTTGTTTTATCACGGATACTGCACTTTACAAATCGAAAAAGAAAACTTATGGACTTCTTGTAAAGCATTCAAACATAAAATAATACAAAAACACAAAGAAGCCAAAACATTAAAAGAAATACGGAACTATTACCAGACTACTTTTAAACTAGTGAGCTAGAATCCCAAAAAAATTTTGTATATCCATAAAACCTCAAAGGCAGATGCCATCATTAACATGCCCTGTGCTGTTATTGATAATTTATCTTTTATTGTAAGTTTTTTATCTTTATTTATTTCGTGTTCACCTACTTCCATAAAATTCTCTCCTAACTAGCAGAATATATTTATGAAACTATTGAAATTACTCTTATGAAGTATAACTCAATATTTTGAATCGATTTATGCTTCATAACTATAGTACCCCCTCAGTTTCTAGCTCAAACGATGATATTTTTTTCTGGTTTAGGAAGACCAATTTGTTGTTTGGGCAACTTAAACTTTCTTTGTGCAGGAACTATTTGCTGAGTCTATACCTATATCAAAATGGTATTGTGGGCTTCCATCAGGATTGACGGAGTTAATAGCGACGCCTGCTCTGTTTATATCTACTCTAATCCTTACTTGCGTTCCATCTTCCAAATTGAATACAACTGTTTGATTACCTATCGGTTTAGCATCCAGCCATTTAAACTCTACAGAATCTTTTTCTGACATTCTTATTCACCTCTCTCGCTTAGCTATGTATCTTTCATAAAAGCAAAGATTAAAGTATTCATTTCTTATAAGATTGATTTAGGGAGCAACATGGGATTTATAGAAATTTTAGTGGGAGTAATCCTTGCTATAATTGGAGCGGAATTTTTAATTTTGTACTTAGGGGCGTTTTCGTTCAGTTTTGGGATAGTAATGATAATCATTGCAGGTATTCTTTTAGCTATTGCTGGTGCACTGATGATTTTTGGAATAAACAAAACCCATCGTGGTTAAAACAGAAGAGAAGAAGGGGAAAGTAGTTGAGGAGTCGTTGGTTTTTTGTTGTGCCATTTGTGCTGTTGATGTTGTGGTTTCTAGGGAATATTGTGGTTTCTTTGGTTATGTATAGTTACATTCTTGGACATTATGAGGTTGATTTGACACCAATTGACATTCCATATCATAGTATTGCTCCTAGTCCTTTTATTTGGGTTGCCAATGACGTGATTGAAATTTTAGAGTGGGGTACTCTTATTTTTGGTTCGGTAACGTTTCTTTCAGCTTCGGTTCCGTATCTTCTCTACAAAACTTTAAAGAATCCTTAACCGACTAGTGAACTGAGCTCTAACCATTAAATATTAATATGTGTGGAAGGTGGCAAAAAATGAAAACTCGTCATATCACAGAGGCTTACTTACCCATAGCTGTGGCTGGGGTGATAGTGGGCATTTTGGCAGTATATTCTATTGATATAAATCAGTATCAAAAAATCCTTGTTTACATATTGGGTGGAGCAATTATACTCGCAGGCTTCCTAATATCTGAAAAAATAAAGAACTCTGTGAAGCACACGCGCGCTGACATATAACTAGCAAATACAGCTAGTGTGAGAGTTTGACAAATTCTTCTATCTACTACTGCTAAGAGATTACAGCTACTGCTAAGAGATTAAAAACCAGCCTTCTCAAAAAATAAAAGAATATGTCGAAGAAAGATTCTCAAAAAAGCAACTAAAAAAAAAAATAGACTAACTAGACAATAAAGCGTGCTTTGTTAATTATCAGAATAATTGACTCTTTTTGTATCTACCAGCGCACGCTATATAAAAGTTAAAGTACATTTTATTTCATCGTCGATTGAAATTATGACTTACAAGGAATGGAAAATAACAATAGATAGCATTCGCCTAGCCATAGAAAAGGTCGTATCTACTACTGGGGAAGAATTTTTCAAGGTTTCTGAGCACAAACCAATAATTATAGCGAAAGCAAGTACAGATCATAAACCTAAGAAATATGGGCATCTGATCAGCCCAACTCCTAATCCTCTTATTGCTTTGTGGCGAAAAGGCTATCCTAATTATCAAAGTCTCCTTCAAAAGCAAACCCATTCTTTTACAAAGGAATTGTTGGAGTTATTTGATCTTGGTAATAATTTAATGGAAATAGAATCTATTGCATTGATTAGCAAGGATGGCAGAAAGATAAAAAATAGTACTCGAAAAATGTGGAGAACAAGATTAACAGATTCTGTGAGTTTTGAGAAGGCTGTATATGAGATAAAAGTATCATCTTCTCTCAAGCGAGCAGGATACCAAGTTTGCTTTATTAAGGAAGAAAAAGAGAAGACGCCAGATATGTGCGTTGAAAAAGATGGAGAGAAAGTCTATGTTGAATGCAAGCAAAAAGATAAGAAGTCACAAAGAGACATGCGCAACCAATACCTCTGGGATGAAATCTTAGTAAATGTTCTGAAGGCTTTAGATAACCTTGGGAAAAATTACGCTGTTGTTGTTAAAACAGATTCAGATCTAACAACGGCAGATAAAGACTTTCTAATAGAATACATTCAAACTTCAATTAAAAACTCAAAATGCGGGGTATTTACAGCAAATAAATTCCAAATAATTTTGAAAGAATTCCCTAAATTAAACAATGTTATAGACGGTCATTTTAAGCCCGATCTCCGAGAATTTAATGTTAATATGCATGAACCTACGCTAGATATTTATCACCATTCAGATGAAAACATCAAACCAAGTATGGATGGATTTAGTTTTGATTGGACAAATCCTGTAATAGATCTCTATCTGGAAAGAGATAACGTATCGATTAATGCCCCTGAGCCTAAGCACAAGAATCCCCGTCTTGTGGTGTTTGTTTCGTCGCTCTTACCTGATCGAATAAAAGGTATTCTTAATTCATTTGATCATGCCTATACTCAGATACCCACAGAGGGACCTGGAATAATCTACATCGAAATGAACATGGGGTTTTACAGGGACGAGAAGGAGTCTGCAAGAGATTTAATGCTTCTTGAAAACGGATTAAAAGGAAAACTGAAACTAACGAAAAGAGTAAATGCAGTTATTCTAACAACATCTGCTTATTTTCAAGAGCACGAAAAAGCATTTTATAAGGTAAAGATAAGAAGTGTGAAAAACACTGGTCCAAATAAACCCTTGAACCAAGAATTTCTCGGCAATATATGCAAAATGAAAATACGTTAGTGAGCCTGCGATTTTTGACATTGACGAATTGACATTTTTTATTTTTGACAGTTCTTGACAAAATATTTTTGTGATTTTTATCATTTAGTTAGAAATGTGTATGTGCGCGCACCAAGAGTACCACATGCGCCAATTTTATAGCCTGGCTACAGTTCACTAGCTCTTACTATATGCAAAAATTGTTATGAAGTAAAAAACATTTTTTTCGGTGGTAAAACCTTCTATTGTAAGAAATGCGGAACGAAATTATTTACGGAACCTCACGGAAGAATTTTGTACAGAAGAAATGAAGCGCGCGTTCGTGTTGTTAACATATCTCGCATTCAAGGTTCTTGTGGATAAGATATATGATTGTAACCAGTAGTATGTTGTAATGTTATTATGAAGAATGGGGATGAACATGCTAAAACAAATTGATTTTAGAAAAGGCAGAGATATCTGTATGGATCATGTGAATCGTCTTACGCAAGACGCAGACATATTGGCAGAGAATAATAGTTTTGCCCATGCTTTCTTCCTATACTTTACTGCAATGGAGGAAGCTGCAAAGGCATATTTTTATGCGATGACTTATGTGGGTTTTTTTGAATACGATGAAAAAGTAAGAAAGGATTTAATGGACCACAAATCTAAAACAGCCTTCGCCCTTGGCATCTACGCAAGTCAGAGATTTAAGAGGGGAGAACTAGTCTATCCCAAGAAAAAGCCGTCCAGACAGGAAATAGAAAAATCGATAAAAGAACTTGGCGAGGCTGTCAATGAATTTAGAAGGGTTCGAGAAAGCTGTCTATATGTCGACCATAAGAATAGTGAATGGAAAAATCCGATGGATTTCGCACAGTCGGATTTTGTGTCTGCCAAGGAAATTTTTTCAGACTTTATATCCTTTGTCGAAGAAACTTCTAAGAATCTTTTTATGATACCTAAAGAAAAAATCGATGAGTTTTTTAATCAAATAACTCCGCCAGTTGCCGAAATTCTACCTATTCTATTGAAGCAGATGTTTGAAGATGATTTGATAAAGAAGGAAGAATATGAAAAAGGCAAAGCTGACCTAGAACAAAGAGTGAAGGAAATGAAAAAACAAAGAAGGGGATACACGGCTTTCTGGAAAATCTAGATAGTTATTTGAGCCAATAGACTACTATAACAGATTCATAGACCAATTAGTTAGCTACAGTTTTTTATTCTCTTGTTGCCTCTTCAGATTTTCGCTGGTTTTTAGTTAGAACACTATACGGAATAACCATTAAGTATATATGTTAAAAAATAGATATAAAATTATACCAAAGAGGTAATAAAAGGATGGCTCAAATTTTGAAGCCAGTGAAACGGAAACTTTCTCCTGAAATGCAGAGCCTTATTGACGAACTCTCTAAAGCAGAATGGCACAGGTCAACACAAGGTAACAACCACGAATACATCATTAGAAACAAGTATCCTGAACTCTACGATAAACTGCAAGAGATAATCAAGAAACACGGAATTAGTGGAAAACATAAGAAGTGGACCTACAGGTATTACTTTTGTGAAGACGGCATGAAATACTGGATTATTCCCCCAGTGTTGAACAGAGGTGAGAGCAGATACTGGACAACTGTAAAACAGTTGATGAGGAAGTAAAACACTTAAAGAAAGGTACAGTTTATGGCTTTTGGAACTTCCTTTTACGGAAAAAGTAATCATGTAAGAAACATAGTTTGACATGGAATCTTAGTTCAATACATATTCTTTCCTTTGTTTGATCATCTGAACATTATTGCAATATTTTTTGAAGAGTTGTTGGTTTTCGGTGTGAACTGGGAATGTTCGTTTAGGTTGAATTTCCTTCAACATTTCAAGCAGCTGGTCTTTGTCCATGTGTCCTGAAGCATGCAGTTGATGGAATTGCATTTTGAAGTGGTCTGTCCAGTTGTGTAAAACATAGTCCTCGACATCTTCTTCACTGAACGGTTCACTCATGCTACGTATGAAGTGACTGCCAGGGTTAGGCTTAATATCCACCAGTTCTGTTAGCTGCGAAAAATCCAAGTCCATTATCAAGTTTTTCTGGTTCTTACTCACGTAATCGTGGGTTACGATTTTGTCCATGAATTCCCGTTCCCAAAGATAATAGTCAGACTCATCAAAAGCTCCAGACTTCTTCCGTTTATAATACACAACGATATTATCATCTTTAAGTGGATCTGGAACATTCAAATGTTCATCGCCTAGGAGTTTGGTTAGCAAATGGGCAGTTTTTGGATTAATGACAAGTTTTCTGTTGTTCTTTTTGGCTACTTTGTAGAAGCTATTGAATCTGTCAATGTCTCTGCTGTACCGAGTCGCGAAAACCATCTTGTCAGTTGAAGAAACAACATCATGGGCGAGCTTTGCCACTTGTGGTTCTGAATAGTTTTGCCTTTTCTCAGTATCTGCCATCCTTGTTCCCTCAGTAATCAACGCAATTGGCTCAGCATCCTTGGCTTTCTCAATAAACTCTTCAGTTAGATCCTTCCTAGGTCCATGTCTTCTCAAGTCCCCAGTGTAAACCACTTGTCCAGCTGAAGTGTGAATGATGAAACCATAGGCTGCAGGTATGGAATGGTCAACATGGATAGGTTCTACTGTTATGTTGTCAATTTTGATTTTGTCTCCTGTTCTGAACAGGTTGTATTCATGCTCACCATAATCCCAGAAACTACTGGTTTCCCCCATTGACTCCATAAATAGTTTGGTGCCAACACCCAGATAGATTGGAATTTCTGGATCCAAAAAATGAATGTGAGTAATATGGTCGAAATGAGCGTGAGAAAGAAAAACCGCATCAATTTTAGGCTCAACATATGCAAGGTCAGTGAAGGCTAACTGCTCTTTTGAGTATAATCCCTTTATTTTTGGCAAAAGATTGAATTCAAAGTAGTCTCCTAAACCATTAATGCTTCTAGCTGATAGATAACTTGTAAAATAGTCTGCACCAAAAGTGAAAGATTGCCCAAAATCAAGCATGATCTTGGTTTTCCTGTCTTCCAAAAGAATTTTGTTGCCACCAATCTCGTTGACTCCACCATAGAACGTAAGCTTAACCATTTGAGATCACTTATACAATTAATAAAAGCTCATAATTAGAATTTCTGAACTAAGTATTCTTCTGTCGTTAATCCTCTTCATCCCAATGTTTCGCTAACACTTGTACGATGGGGTGTTTCTACACTGCTTGGACTACTTTGGCTGTTTTAAAAGGGGATCCAGTTTCTGTTTTAAGATTGTTTTCAATTCAGGTTGGTCTCTATAGTAAATGTCAGAAATGCCTAAGACTGTTGTTTTGTTTTTTGCTGAGGGATCACGCTTAACAATGACTTTTTTGTGTAGTTCTTCCATGGCATATATGGCGTCAGCCCATTCCACAAGCTCCTTTGAAAGTGGTTTCTGTGCGGCAACCGAAATGCCGGCTGACTTAACCTCTAAGCCCTCAACATTTTTATACATGTTTTCAGCTGTTGGAGAACGGTCAAAATTCCCAGTGCAGACAAACAAAACCTTCTTAGGCATAAGTGTTTCCTCTTGTTAATGTTTGTATCAGGCTTATCTTTTATTGATGATGGAAAAAATACAATCGGTAACTATCGTTCATCATTGGATGAATCGTTAAGTTTTTCTAGTGAAGCCTTGATCTTTCTTCAGTTCTTTTTTCGTGAGCTAGAAGAATGGACATGAACATGGCATCTGATACGATGGGTCTAACAGCAGCTCCTGCAACCTGACGCGTAACTGCGGCAATGTTTCATCAACTCTTTAAAGGCTTCTTTATCTGAGTTGCCTGGAAGAGCCTTCATGAATTCTTTCCATTTAGCAATCTCGCCTTCAAGCATCATACGAAACGAAGGAACAGTCCTACCCAAAACAAACCCACCCAATAAGGGCTTTAGAGCTAGCATAAAACCCATTTAAAGAATCCGTGAAAACAAAGGGAGAGGGGGTTCTTCTGCTGGTTCTTAGATGATGTGCTAAATAGTTACCTGTGGCATCATGCTAACTTGGTGTATTCACCATCTGCCAGTCTGTATTTCAGAGTCACTATCTTAAAGCTTGTTTCAATCTTCGGTGGTTCTCTTCTGTGAAAGAAAAGCAGAACATCGATCAGTTCTTTTCTTTGCGTTCTTTTTAAATAGTCTGCAGGTTTTTGCTGAGCAAGCTCTTCTGCTGGGGCGATGTTTTTACCAAAATCTTTTCTAAATTCATAATCGTGCTTCTGGATAAATTCCGTCCAGTTTTCTTTCTTCCAGTTCTCATGGTACCATCTGAATATTTTATGACGACGGATCTGAACTTCTTCGAGTTTTAGAATATTATCCTTAAAGGATGCATTACTTCCATCCCACTTGCTTTCAACAAGATATGCAGTCTTAGGAGTTACTATTATCGCGTCAAATTCACCGAATTCAGCACGTATTGTTCCGCCTTTTCTGCCGAAGCTTGGGCGATAGAAGACAATACATTCTTCGGGGTCAGTTTTGTCCTTTAGTTGATTGAATATCCTATCCAGTTTTTTATTAATAGCCCAAAACGTAAGAAAATCTTCACCGTAACCTAATACCTTCATTGCTATTGCCTCTTCAATCATCTAAATCTTAGGGTAAGAGTTCTCTTCTATGGCTAGCTGAGTTAACAAGAGTCCTTGGCATAACCTTTAAACTGTGAGGTTTAAAAAAGAGGATGATATTTTTACTCTTTCCTGTTTTTCGTCTAATTCCGCTAAATCAAACTCTTTAAAGAATTGTACACTTTTAAAAAACAAATCCTTGGGTAGATTTAATTTCTCCTGAATTTCTGAAAAACTATGCCACTCTCCATCCTCGAGTAGCCTAATAACCTCATCAATCAAGGGTCCACCAACCTAAAACACCAAACAAAATTAAAGATATAGTATAAAAGCTTGAGAAATGATTATACAGAAGAAAACATAACATGTTAAAGAAACCAAATTGAGATTTTATAACCAAAAGCCTCTTTTTTGAAGCCATTAAATTATTGTCTAAACATTGCTCTTCAATTAGTCAAGTATTTTTTAAGAGAGCAGTTTTACGTCTCTAGTTTGAGAAATACTATAAAGGTTGACTTATAAAATTTTGCAGAGGAAAATTGCCCGGGAAGCCCAAGCTGCCAAGGAGGTGATAAGGAGCAATATTTAGGTAGGTTTGGGTCTCCCAGTGAGTTATCATTTATATTTTTCTTGCAATAAATTTTTTGCTATTATATTTTCAGTTTAAATAATTTTTTGTGTTATGTAAAGGTGTAATTAACTAGTTTCACATTGTTAGCGACCCTTAAGAAATATTCAACGTCTGTCCCTTTGGTTCATAATCTTAATGTTAAATGGTACTACATGTGTTTCTCGGTTAAAACTCAATAAGAAAAAACTAGTGAGCTAATAGGTGTTTAATGTGAGTACTAAACGTTCACGGATTGAAATTTACCTCGACATCTTACAGGCAATAAAGAAAGGCGTCAACAAGCCTACACGAATCATGTATCGGACTAACCTTTCCTGGAAACCTCTTAAGCATGTTCTCGATACAATGATGGAGCAAAAGCTGATTACTTCCGAAGAGTTAGGTAGCCACATAACTTACAAGATCACAGACAAAGGCATGAACGTGCTCAACTACTTCCACGAAGCCATGCAACTCATCGAAATTAAATAGAGGGTGTCAGTCTAAAACTAAACAAAATATCTAATTCTTTTAATATTTTTTAATCAGTGCAAACTGTTCATGTAAAAGACGCAAGTTGGCCTAGATCATCTGTGTTTATGAGTTTGTATGTTCTGATTTTGCTATCCTTTAGGGGCAATATTTTGTTTATTGATTTTTCGAGCGCATTCCACTGTTCAAACTTTTTGAATAATTAATTATACTGTCTGCCATAAGCAATCAGTATGGACTTTCGTTCCATTTACAAAAGTAAAAGCCTTGTCTTTCTCAAATTTTTCTCCGCACATGTAGCAATATTCATCAATTGACAACTTTCCCTCTCTTATTAACCGAATATTTTTTCGTCTCTCACGCTTTTTCTTTTGTTCCTCAGTAACTCTTTCATCTATTGGCTTAAAATTGGGGTAAGAATTGCTGTGATGTATTTTCATGTGACAACTTGAACAAACCATTAATTTTTCCTCTGGAGAATATGATACATGGTGATCTACAAAGATCATTTCAGGATTCTCTCTGGTATTCTTTTTACATATAGGGCATAAGATTAATGGTCCCTTTCTTATTCGGCGGATTCTGTCTTCTTCAATTTGACGGTCTTCTTCTTTTTGGATTTTTCTTCTTTTTCGGATTCGATTCTTAGGCACGAATCGCAGAGCCAATCAGGATCTAAGACTTCAATTCTTGCTTCATATGATTCTTCCTTATTCTTTGGAGGTAAGTTTTGGATATTGTAGTAGTCCTCGTAAAAGCTTAGTAAGTCCCAGTCTTCTTTTATAGAAGCCCTATCAATCGTTTTTTTGCAAATCAAGCAATTAACTTTGACATCAAGATAACCAACAATGTAGTTCTTTAAATCGTAAGCATGTCCAATAATACAATCGTCCCATACAAAGAAGTTGCCTTGGTAAGCCCTACAATGCGGACATATATTTCCGATTACGTCTGATCTTTGAGTCATACTATATGTTGGTGCAAGGTTACCTCTAAGTTCTGTTTTGTAGACATCTTCAGAGCAAGGATATGTAACCCTCATCTCCTCATGACATTTCCAGCAAGTCCAAGGAAAACACAGAACTGGAATTCTCAAAAAAACCATTCCTAAATATTCCAATTCATATAATAGGTTAATTAATGTTTAGCTAATTATAGGGAGGTACAGGCATGATTAAGATATCGGAAAAGACTATACAAATCAAGCTGGACATTTTTCCTTGTGGTAACGCAAAGATAACAACCAATCTAACTATAGTCTGTGCTGAGAAAGGTGCTAAATTTAAGACTACTCTTTCGGATTATGGTTTACAAAAATTCAAAAAAGAAATCTTAGAGATTTATGCTAGACACCACAGCAAGAAGGGTCAAGATTGAAAGAAAGTGAAATGCTAGGAAGAATAGTTGCCTATCTCACTAACAGAGGATACCAGATAGTTGAAACGCACCCAGGAAAGAAACGGGGTCCAGATGTAATTGCTAAGAAATCTGGAAAAGAATTAATTATTGAAATTAAAGGAGACACGACTGCACTAGATGTGAATTTAGGAACTGCAATTGGCAGCTCATGCGGTATATGAAGGATGATACAAAAGAATACGCATTAGTCTTAACACCTAACTATAGGCGTTATGTGAAGGCAATTGAACATTCTATAGGAAAACTAAATATTAATGTCTATTTGGTCTCGGAAAAGGAAGTCGAGAAACTAATGTAGCAGTTTCTAATGACAATGAAGCAGTTTGTGATAACAAAGGGAGAGAGGTATCTTCATAATTCTTTCTTTAGTAAAAATGTGTGATTGTTCATAAATCTTTTATTTCTATTGATATGAATGATTTAGGGGAAACAATTGCCCAAGTATTGTCCTAATTGTGGCGTAAAATTAGCAATTACAGACGTTAAATTCTGCTCTGAGTGCGGATATGCTCTTCAAGTACCAACCATTTTAGAAGAAGCAACCATTGAAGAAAAGGTACCTCATGAAGAAGAGGAAGAGCTGACAACAAGTATTTATGAACTTGGAAATAGGCTTGAAGAAGTGGTTGAGAAAATTTTTCAAGCAAGAGGCTTTGAGACAGAAAGAAGAAGGAGATTAGAAGGGAAGAGTGGGACTAAAAGTGAAATTGATATCATTGCAAAGAAGTCTGGTAGAATAATTGCTGTTGAGTGTAAAAATTATTCAGATCCAGTTGGTATTGATAAGGTTAGGGATTTCTCTCAGAAGCTGCAAGATTTAGACCTTAGATGGAACGGAATTTTTGTTTCTATCAGTGGGTTTACAAGCGAGGCGTCTCAATTTGCACAACATAATAAAATAGAAACGTGGGAACGGGATGAAATCTCAGAAAAATGGCTTACACTTTCCGTGGGGCGTGATGAAAGTCGAATAGGGCAATCGTTTACTTTAGAATATGCTTTGCCATTGAATATTGATTTTAATCATGCGACATTTATGGATCTACAAAATAAAGACAAGATACAAATAAGCAATGTTGAACTTATTTGTCACCCCTATTTTATAATTGAATATACTTTTAAGGCTCAATTCAAAGATCCTACAAAAAAATTGCATAGGTTTGATGATAGAGAAACTTTATTTATTGATGCATTAGATGGTAGCATTATAAATCCCATGCCATCTAAAGGTGTAGGTGTACTTGAAAAAACTATTAAACTTGTCACTTCTAAAAGGGTACGTGCTGAAAATCAAAGAAACAAGAAATTACTTCAAGAATTAAGAAGTTATGATCAGAGAAGAAAATATATTCATAGCAAAGAAAATGATTACCAAGTCAACAAGGTAAAACCCGTTGTCACACCTGGACAAGCGGAAAGGATGGGCTATGATTTTATCATAGAAAAAAATACCCAAACAATTACCTATTATCCAAAGACCAAGGGAGAATATATACTTCCAGAGATAAGGGCAATAAAATATATCCCAAAGAGAGCCGATATTAGAATAAATCTGAGAGACATCGTTGTCGTCCCAAGATGGTCAGTTGATTTTGACTCTTTTGGAACAGACTTATGCAAAAGAGATACTGGCATGTTCAGGTACGATACTAGAGGATACATTAAGCAATTGTCCCAAACATTATAAATTGGCAGCTTTAACAATCACCTCCAAGAAAACAGTCGCTGTATGCGAAATCTGCGGACAAAGTTTATGCGAAGAACATGTAAAACGATGTCCTACATGTGGCAAATGGCTATGTGAAGAACACGGAGTAGAATGCAGCTCGTGCCAAACCCGATTCTGTAAAGAACACATAACTCAAACATGCCCCTTCTGCAACTCCGCTATTTGTAATCTATGTATAGTCACATGCCCCATATGCAACACTCAATATGGCAAGGACCATGGTGTGACTTGCGACAAATGTGGAACATTTGTATGCCCAAATTGCGTTATTACCACTGGTTTCATTCGGAAAACAAAAATATGTAAGAAATGCAGTTTAACTTAATGAAATACGGGGTCAAGTTTCTGTTTTAGGAGCATCCTAAGCTCAGGTTGGTCTTTAAAATAAATATCTGGGATGTTCAAGACCACTGTCTTGATTTTCGAAATAGGGTCAAGCTTTACAATTGCTGTTTTTGATGTTCTTCCATTACGTCTGAATTTTATATAATAACCTGATATCTGGATTTCTATCGTTCATAATTTATTAATAGGTGCAAGTGTTCCTTTTTTATGGGGCTATATCGAATGATTATCATATCTATAACAAGTAAAATACAAACATACCAAGACATCATAAAATCCATGATAAACCAATCAGTAATTGTAGAACTAAGTGGATAAGGAAGCTCAAGAGAGGGTGTAATTTATGAGTAAAACACTGGGTGATTTTAAACCTGATACAAAGACAGTAAGAGCTATTTTTGATGGCACAAATTATTACCAAATACCTGATTATCAGAGACCTTATAATTGGGGAGATGATGAAATTGGACAATTGTGGGAAGATATTTATTCAGTCTTTTGAGAGTAAGGATCTGTATTATTTTTTGGGACCTTTAATATTAGCTCAGACTGAAGATGGAAATCTTGAAGTAATCGATGGGCAACAAAGACTTACTTCATTGACAATTCTTTTTTGTGTTTTAAGAGACTTTCACCTAAGAATTTTAAAGGGGAAAGATGAGTTGCTAACAAACCAAATTCATAACGCTATTAAGAGTATGGTTGACAAGAAATATAGGTTAAGACTTATAACTCAGACTCAGTACCAAATTCCATTTGAACAGGAAATACTTGAAAAAACCATACTTCCAAAGAACGATCTTACTCAGAAAGAGAAAAGGAAACCTAAATTTAAATTTATGAATGCTGCTGTAATTTTCAAGAATAGGTTAGACTAAGCTTCATAAGAAGTCAGGAATTAGCCAAATAAAAGAACTCATACATTATATACTAGAAAATGTGGTAATGGTTACTATTACTTGTTCAAATAGAGTGTCTGCGATTAAGTTATTCCAAACTTTGAACACACGAGGATTAGAATTAAGTCTTGCTGACTTGACCAAGAGTGCCTTATTGAGCAGGATAGAAGAAACCAAAAGGCGCACTCAGTTCATAGTATCCTGGCGAGAAATTGAAAATATTGCTGATAATAATGATGAATCAGTATCCGACCTCCTTACATATTATGTATACTATTTACTCGCGAGTAAACCCAAAAAGTCATTATACGAAGAATTGGAAAAAATAGTTAAAAGGAAAGACCCAACAAAAGTGGTTCATGAATTTAAACTATTTTCCGAGCAGTATGATGAGATATTGAATCAAAAGTCAAAAATAATTTATTGCTTACGAAATCTACCAGACACAGTATTTTGGAAAACCATACTTGTTGCCGCAAAGAGAAGCGATTTACCACAATATAACAGATTATGCGAAGAGCTAAGAAGATTATACTATTCTTACTGGATTGCAAATTATACGACAGCAAAAACAAGAGATTTCTCTTTTAAACTCATAAATTTGGTAAAAAAGGGAGCCTCACTTATTAGAATAAAGGATGAAATTGTTAAAAAAATAAAGGAGGATAATGTATTAAAATGGATTAAAGAGAACCTAGACGATGACGCTTATAGAAATTCTTGGCTGAAACCATTGTTAATCCTAATTGAATATGGGCAAACAGATGAATCCGTATTTATAGAGTATAGTAGAAACCTTCATGCTGATCATATTCTTCCTGAAGAATGGGATAAGATTCCCTATTGGAAAAATAGATGGTCAAAAGAAAAATCAGAACTGTGGCTGGATAACATAGGAAACCTAACACTACTATCAGGTAGTAAAAATATTAGAGCAAGTAATGATGAATTTCCGAAAAAAAGAAGAATATATAAAGGCAAAGGTTTTGATGGAATAACTTCTTTTGAAATTACCAAAAAAATAATTAAAGAATCTGATTGGACGGAAAAAGAAGTTAAGAAAAGGCAAAAATGGCTTATTGAAGAAATAAAAAGACTTCTTAAAATAAGTTTTTAATTATAAATAAGGAATATAATATGAGTCATCAACCAATTTACGAATCTATGGAATACCGAAAAGCTGAAGCTAAACTTCGAACTTTGTTCGAGCCTGTAAAATTTCCTCGTCCCGGGGGAGAAACTCCTACTTCTCATAAACTTTTTTTAGATCATTGTAAGGAGTTTTATAACAAATGGAAAGAAGCCCAAAATATATCTAATATTCTTAAAAATCTAAAGACCGAAATTACATATAATGATGAGAAAGTTAAGTCTATGAGTAAAATGCTTGCTTATATGGGGCTTGTTGAAAGTCTAGGAGTCACATTAATAGAAATGGTTCTATTTCTTTTGATAATCAACAAGCGGGAGATCCACACGAGAGGTCATTTAATAAAACACGTCACGAACTTTGAAGAATTAGGACAACTTGATCTGAGCGATAAAATAGAATTCCTAAAGAGCGAGGGTATTTCCTTATTTAATCTATTCATCAACCGAGAAGTAAGAAACATCATTGCACATTTAAAGTTCACTATTAATGGTTCAGGAGAAATTAGAAGAAAATCAAACCACAGTCTTATTGACATAGACAATTTCATATCGAAATTTTGGGAAGGAGTTAATGCTATAGAAAGAATCTTTACTGATATAGGGTTAATTTGTTTTCTAGAATCAAATTGTACTTGATACAATAATAAATCATAAGAATTAAGATAACACAAACAATAATTCTAAAACTTTTTAACTTCTTACCTTAGTGAAATGTTAAATCTTTACTAACATAAATTAAGTGATTAGAGAGACCATGAAAAGCGATGAACCAACTGAATCCATAATTCGAGTTGAGAGAAAATATCTTAATCTTTCAAAGGAGAATATTTTGAAAAATGATGTCTTTGGAAAAATTGACACATTCCCATATTTTCCTCAAAGACTTATTTCTGGAGAACAATCTAAAGATAAATTAGATATAGATAGATCATGGGAAGAATATAAAAAAAAGTATTTCCGAAATTAATAAAATTGCGGATGAATTTATCAACAGATAAAGAACAATAACGTCTTGGATTCTGGCTGTGTAGCTCAGCTGGCAAATGTTAAGTAGTACGTGGTACCATATACACAAAGGAGAAAAGGTAGTATAATTGCCTAAAGGAGAAAATGTAGCAAAAGTTACCGTCAAGGTTACTGAAGAGAACCATCGACGTTTAACCTCATTAGCTGGCGAACTTCAAAGAAAAAGACAAAAACACCAGATACCGAACGATGCGATAACTTACCTTTTTGAGAATCAAAAAGAAGGAGAGATTAAATGAAAGCCAAATTGCAGAACCAGTTGGCTTATAAGTATAAGGACAAAAAACATTACAAGCATGTAATCGTGATTCCAGACGATGCAATAAACAGACTCGGATGGAAAGGGGAGCAAGAATTAGCACTTAAGGTCACGAACGGACGTTTGATCGCTGAAAAGGAAGAAACAATCAAAGAAGAGACGAGGCTCAAGAAGAAAGAGACAGAAGGTAGCAAATGAGTGCTGCTTGAGCAATTTCTAAAAGATTCGAATTTGGATAATGCTGCCAAAAGAATAGAAGACAATCGGTTTAGGTATACCTATGAGTTAGGTTCTATAGACTTCATTTCTCTATGCGATGCCAATCTCATGAAATTCTTTGAAATGCATACCGACACGTGGTGTGAGAACAGAACCGAATTTTTCATTGCATTAATTGGAGAAGACACCTTTCATGTTTGCGACTCAAAGACAAAACCTGACAGTAGAAGACCAATCGAAAATGCATCAATAGTTTCTTTCACATATGGAGACAATTCTCCCAAAGCACAACGATACATGGATCTGTTTAAAAAAGAAAACATCGACACAGGACAATGTCTGAAGGAAATAAGAGACCTTCTAAAAACAAGAACACGCAAAACAGTAGATAAAGACCTGCTGGAAAACCTAAAAGATTCGCAGAAACAGAATAATTCAATTACTAAGTGAAAGGAATGACAAGAAAGATTCACTCAAAAAATAATGGATAGATGCCTGTTCATTAGATTCCTTGAAGATAGAGCAGGTCGAGATAGTCTCAAAGAGACACTTAGTAACCCGCATAAGAAAATCGAAGACTTGATTCAACTATTTGACTTTTATACTGACAGCCTAAATGGGGACATCTTTGAAAAAGGAGATATACCTAAAGATATTAATGCCAAAATAATGAGGGAGTTAGATTTTGTTTTTGGAAAAGTCTATACATACCCTCAAAATCTCCAAACCACCTTAATCCCATACAACTTCAAAAAAATCCCTATAATATTGATCAGCAATATCTATGAAACATTCCTCGCAGAAAAGAGAAGGAAAAGCGAAGGAATCGTTTTCACCCCCGAAAACGTTGTTGATTATACCATAAGCAAAATGCTAGAAGAGAAGAGGGTCACTGCTATCCTAGAGAATGAATACTTGAGTGCATTAGACCCTGCTTGCGGATCAGGAGTTTTCCTTGTCAAGTTTTTTGAATACCTTATAGGAATTAAGCAAGAGCAAAAACAAACAAAGCTAACCTTGGAAGAAAAAGCCAAGATGGTACAAAATTACCTTTATGGAATTGACAAGAACAACGATGCGTTGAGGATTGCTGCTCTAAGTCTTTATTTGAAAATAATCGAGGATGAAACACCAGAAGACATTAACGAGAAACTTTTCAGCAACAGCGAAGAGCATTTTATGTTTCCAGGTCTGAAGAAGAATGGGAATCTTGTCTGTGGAGATTCTCTCTTCGATGACATTTTTAAGGGCAAACAATTCGACTTCATATTAGGAAACCCACCTTGGGGTTATGACTTCTCAGAAAAAGATAAGCTACGTATAAAGAGGTGCTGGCCTAGTGTTTCGAAGTTTCAAAGTTCACAATGTTTCTTGCTAAGCCTGCAGAAATGGACCAAAAAAGAAACGATATGCGGAATGGTTGTGAATCTGTCAAACTTCATAAATTCAGAATCGAGGAGATTTCGAGACATGTTTACAAGTGCAAATTCTTTGAGAGTCTTTGTAAGCCTATCACGGATAAAAGACGTTACTTTTGGATCCCAAAGTGAACCTGCCTGCATAGTAATCTTTGATCGTATGCCTAATGATGAAGTGGAGTTTATCATACCTGATTTGACTCCCTTTTCCAATCTGACTAAAATCATAAATGATGATAATAAGTCAAGACTCTCCATTGAAAAATTGAAGAAAGAAGACAATCTTTGGCACATTTATTCATTGGGGTATGATGCCTACGTTGACCTGATAGACTTCATTGACAGTAGCACTCACAATCTTAACCATTTCAAGCAGAGATTTGAAGTGGGTCTAATGGAGTGGTCAAGTCGCAAAGGGCTCTCAGAACGGCAATTCAATGAGAAGTATAGGAGTTCATTACAAATCAGTCCTGCCCATTGGCCTATAATTGATTCTCTCAATAATGTACAACCTTACTTTGGTAAGGAAAAAGATGCTTATTTGCAATACGGTTCGCATTTGGATAGGCCAAGAAACCTTGATTTATTCAAGGGTGAAAAGCTGGTGATGACACGAAGCTGGCCAATCAAAGCCTTTCTTGATCACAACATTACACTGTATGATGGAAGGTTTTGTATTTTTAAACTGAGACCAGACTATCCAAAGGAGTATCTTGTCCTTTTTGAGGCTATATTAAACTCAAAACTAGCTCGTTTTTACCTTGGCGTAAAACACAGGCAAAGAAAAGAAGGCAACTATCCCAAAGTGAATCTAAAGCACTTGAAATCCTTTCCTATTCCTGATTTGGAAAATAAAACTGAAATCGTCAAAGCTATAGTTGACAAAGTGAGGGTTATAGACTCTAAATCGTTTGATTTCAAAGGCTTGCATGGCGAAATAGATAGTTTGGTATGCAAGCTTTATGGTCTTGACTACTATGCTATGCAGCAAATTAACCATTATGAGAAAACTGAAGATAAACGTGAGGGTATTGTTACGGATGATGAAATTTCCGAGTATTGTAAAGAGTTCAGCGAGACTTTTCATCCGTTTTTAAAAGATGAGCTTCACATCAATGCAGCATTTTACGTTTCTGATTTTTTTGGAACAATGGTTGAGTTCACGATTTCTAAAACTAAGTTCAAAATCGTCTTGAGCGATGAAAGGCTGAAACCGTTCATACGCATAATAGAACAAAACCAAGTCAGAACATATGACAGAACGAAAATCTTCAAAGAAGAGAAAAATACATTCTATGATGCTGAGAGACTATATATTTACAAGAGCAATAGACCAAAAGACTGGACTCGGTTTATGGCTATTAAAGACGCAAATGAAGAAATTGGTCTCTTTCTTCAGAAGGTGTGAAGTAGAGGTATGCCTCTGCCAAGCTGGATGTATAAATTTGACACAGAGGGAGCAATTCTTGATTTAGTATTGAAACCCCTGGCTGAATCATATGAGATAGTGAAAAAGGATGATAATGCAGTTAACTATGAAGAGAACGCCATAACCGAACAATTGGTCTGGTATTTGAAAACCCAAACTTCCATCTCAGCATTATATCAGAGAAGGTCTATAGACATCATATTAAGACCTAAAGAGCAAGTTGCCATCGATGAAAAGTATGAACCAGACATAAAATTCAATTTAGGTCACAGATTATTTTTGCACATTGAGGCCAAACGAATATACGCAAAACAGAAGTGGTCAACATCAGAATATTTGAGCAATGATGATGGTATTGGCAGAATCCTCTCAGGAAAGTATTCAAGACGTGATAAGCACGCAGGAATGTTAGGTTACATTCAAAACGGTGATTTTCGGAGTATAATCGAAAACGTAAGGCAAGGAATACTCAAGACATCTTGTAAAAAAATCCAAGATGTTACAGAGATCAATAATTGTACCCTATCAGTTCACACTAGAATTGGAAATGAAGATATAACTATCTACCACTTATTCTTCTATTTCGCAGGTTAATCAATTTCATCAATCGAACTGTGTCCAGAATTTTCAACCGATTATTACATGGGCTCGTTGTTAGTTACCAAATGAAAGTTTACAAGGGAAATAACCAAACAAAGAGTTTACAGAACCTTGGATTAGCAGTAATGGCATTATTAAAAATCATGTTCTGTAAAATGCTACTTTTTTATAGTTTCACTACATCCTTTTTGATTTATATCTAAGTTTTTTTCTCACAGAATAGGTAGATTTTTGTCTCTGCGAGGACTGCTAGTCTTGTGAGGACCTTGGCAAGAGTGTCATTTGGGGCTGTTTGTAGCCATTTTCTAAACTCTTCTTTTTTGAGAAAAATATCACTTGTAGACCGTAATCTCTTATAATACGCAGTACTGATTTTCAACAAAATCTCGTGGACCTTTCGAAGCTCAACTTCATTCAGTGTCTCGAGCTTATTGATGTTCGCTTGTTGACTGCTTAAAAGGTAAGACATGAAACCAAGATCCCTCAAGGCTTTTTATTGCCTGAATGATCGATTTATCAGGTTTCCTTTCAGCGATTCTCTTCATCCCTGCTTTCTCAAAGAAGGGGTTGTACTGAGCCATAACCGCCATAGTCTCAACATAATGTCTAGCGCGCGCTTGCTCCTTAAAGCGGAACTTCCTTAACCTCGTCAAACCACAAAGAAGTCGATTCGTCAAAGTCTCTGCACAATATCCAGTGGAGCGTCTCATGGTTTATTATCTCAATTGTTATCTGGGCAATTGACGCAAGTTCATCTGGTTCCCAGAAACCTTCTATTATAATGACATTGTGTTTAGGACAATATCTTGAGCCAAAGACGCCACCATTTAACATACCTGTCTCTATGTAGGCTTGCACACTACAATCACAGTAGCGGAAATCGAAGTAGAGTATTACCTCGGGGTATTCTGAAAGATTGCTTGCAGGATTAACATTCAATCTTATCAAAGCATCCGATGAAGACTTTTGATAAATACTCCCACATAAAGAACAGTGGAGAATTCTGCTTCCATACAAACGTAACTTTCCACCTTTACAGTGTGGACAAACCGTCTCCGAACATGGAGTCTCTATATAAAAAACAATTACTCCATCGATTTCCTTTGTTTTAAACATCTCAAAACCTCAATATTTACAGCTCTATTTACAGCTCAAACTCTGCTGATTCGAAAACTTTGATACATACTGGTTTACGATACTAAAGCAGATACTATTAATCATCTTTTGTAGCTTCAAGAGCATTCTTCTGTCGTTCTTCCTCTTAGCTCCTTCCTCTTTTTGTCCTCTGCTAAGAAGGCTCTAAAAACTTCCATCTCTGCTTCCTTTTCACCGATTATTTTTTCCAGTTTGTTGTAAAGGAACTCTTGCTTTTTCCAGCCCTCTTCGATTTGATTGACTCTTTGTTTAAGTGCCAAATTCTCAGTGACTAAACCATTGACTAAGTTTTGGAGCTGATTCTTTGTTGTCTCTACCGTTTGCTGTAGTTCAGTGACCTTCTCTACGTTCCCAAAAACCATTACAGTGGATTCACCAAAAGTGTATGCCTTTGCCAAGTCCTCATCTGAATATTTTCGGTACTCACTGGTCAAGTATCCAGCGTGACCCATTAGTGCTTCAACTATGTCAACTTGAACCATTTGGGACATTTTTGACCTAAAGAATTTCCTCAGTACATGTGGATGGAATACGTGCCGATTTGTGCCTTTGTCACGTCCATTAAGATTGGATTTGTCAATTGCGCCTGTCCATAAGACTTGTGCCGTTGTTTGCTCAAATGGAAAGAGTCTTTTGTCCTCTTTATTTTTACCAAATCTACTACGTTTGGAGGCTATGTCCAAATATCTGTCCCTATTCTGTAGATATTCCTCAAGTAATTCCTTTGCCTCACTTGAAACGAATGTTGTTCTTCCATTCCCATTTTTAGAGTTCTCTCCCCTAATGTGTATCCTCGCAGGTACCTCATTGAGATAAATGTCATCCATTTCCAGACTTAATGCCTCACCAATCCTTATGCCACTTGATGCTAGTGTCAAAAATAGTGCCTTCCCATTGAGGGGCATGTTCATAATAAGTCTTTTGAGTTCCTCATTCGTTGGTACTTTATCATCCGTCCTTGCGCCATTCCCATGTATCCTTTTACTTGCCCTTCTCCAATATTTGTCGGGTAACTCAACATCATTTTCAACAAAGAAGGTTCTAATGATTGACATGAACAATCTTTGGCTTTTTGGTGGGCGTTCCTTCAGTGCTATTAAGAATTTTCCAATGTCCTCTTCAACATTCCTCTTATCTTCAAAATATTTATCGGAAAATTTGTTTAAGTCTATATCAACTTTTTCATCGTCCTTTTCCACTATATCATACACAACTTTAAAGAAGCTTCTTAAGCCAAGTTGGTATGAACGTTTAGTGGAGGGTGCTATTTCTTCCAAATACTGAAGCCTTTGTCTTTGTGCCATATTTCTCACACAATACTTAGGATGATCGAATATATAAATACATAGTAAACTCAGTTATTATAGAAATAATCAGTGCGTTGACGAAAAATTTTGATTAGCTTTTCGTACTAGGAGATACGCATCATTTTCAAGCATACAGGTATCGGTACTTTGGTTACTTTTCCTGTTGCTGCTAATTGCCCCGTTTGCTGGTTTATCTTTAAGGGCACGATGGTGTCAGTGTCTTGGTTTGCAGCTAACAGAAGATTGCCCGCAAGGTCAATGGCAAAGTTTCGTGGCGTTTTGCCCTGCGTCGGCTCATGACCTACGTAAGCAAGTTTGCCTGTGGTTTCATCTATAGCGTATATGACGATGCTGTTGTGACCGCGGTTTGACCCGTATAGAAACTTTCCAGACGGGGCGATGTGTATGTCTGCGCAGTGGCTTGTGCCTTTAAAATCTTTAGGAAGCGCGGGAACTGTCTGCATCTCCTTCAGTGTGCCGTGTTCTACGTCATAGTTGAACGCTGTTATCGTGGAGTCCAGCTCGTTAATTAAGTAAGCGTATTTGCCGTTTGGGTGGAAGGCGAAGTGGCGCGGACCAGCGCCAGAATGGATTTTTGTCCACGGTTCGTCGTTTGGTGTCAGTTTTCCTAGGTTTGAATCGAACCTGTAAACCATGATTTTGTCTAGCCCAAGGTCCGCCACGAACGCGTATTTGTTGGCTTCATCCAAGGTTACGGAATGCGCGTGGGGTCCTTCCTGCCGTTTCAGGTCAACGCCTGAACCGTGATGCTGAACAAAGTCAGCTGCGTCGCCTAGGCTTCCGTCCCTTTTTACGGGCAACACGGAAACGTTTCCGCTTGAGTAGTTTGCCACGAGCACAAATTTGCCTGTTTTGTCCACACAGACATAACATGGGTGTAATCCAAGAGAGGGTTTGCTGTTAAGCAGTGACAGTTCGCCCGTTTCCTGGTCAATAGAGAAGGCGCTTACTGCACCTGAGGGTTTGCCCTCGAAGTCCGCGGTCTCGTTGACTGCGTAAAGGTACTTTTGTTGCGGTTCAATCGCCAAAAAAGACGGGTTCTGTATTCCCGTAGCCTTGCTGGAGGGTTTCAAGGCGCCTGTGGACGGGTCCAGCTGGAACACGTAGATTCCTTCGCTTTTACGGAACGTGTATGTGCCAACGTAGACGAGAATTGTATCTGCCATTTTCTGCTCATCCCAAGCCTACTTGATGCCTTCGACCTAATATCCCTTTAGTAGGGTGAAAATGTGTTTGCATGGTGTTCTAAGTTAGTGTTTACCATACTAATCTTTTAGGAAGAAAGGAGTTATTGGTTGATTTTTTTCAGTGTTTTTTGAAGGTTCAATAAAGCTTGGACTTTTTCGTTGTCATAATTTGGCTGGTAAACCACTGAAACCATACAACCTTACAATCAACTATGAGACCTTTTTCGAGAAGCCGCTTGATTGCGTGCGAGACGCTTTCGGATTCTTGTTAACTCGGCGTGCAATCTAGCTGAGCTAGTTGAGATTTTTATACGAATACTTTAGATCTATGGTTTTAGGGTTTTAAGCCTGCTTTTCCTATGAATTTTGCGTTGCTTCCGAGCTCTTCCTCAATTTGGAGCAATCGGTTTGCTGTTTGTCCTGTTCCTCCTTCTCTCATGTGCCCCGTTTTTAAGCCGACAACGTAGTCCGCTATGTCTGCGCCTTCTCCTCTGCTGCTGCAGGGCATGACTCCATAGCCATGTCTGTAGGCGAGATGGACCATATCGAAGGCTTCGGTGATTGTTCCTATTTGGTTAACCTTCAGCAGCACAGCGTTGCATGCTTTGGCTTCGATTCCGCGTTTGAGCCGTTCGATGTTTGTCGTGAAGAGATCATCTCCAACTACTTCTATGTCAAGTTCCCGTGTTAAAGTGGCGTGTCCCTCGTAGTCGACCTCGTCAAGCGGGTCCTCGACGATGACGAACGGGTAGTCCTTCACCATCTCCTTGTAAAGCTCGATGAGGTCTTCTTTGGTCTTGTCTTCCTTTGAGAACAAGCCTACGAATCTGTCTTTTTCGGTTTCGTAGTAGGTTCCCGCTGCGATGTCGACTTGTATTCCGATTTTGTTTTTGTATCCCGCATTGTTTATTGCGTCTGTCATTAGGTCCCAGAGGTCTCGATCGCTGTTCACTACTCCAGAAGGAACCAATGGCATCGTCATGACTGACGAAATTTTGACCTTGAGTTTTTTGTTAACAAGTTGGCTGAACCGTCTTTCGATGTCCCAGCACGCGTATGAGGCTTCGGAGAAGGTTTTGAACCCGTAAGCCATGAATGCGTAGCTCGGTTTTCCGCCTGACCGTTTTCCTCCGCCGTACCTGTCGCTCCCGACAACGCATACCACTCCGACGACTGGTAATATACAGGCGTTGACTCCACCTATGTGCTGGTACAGGGGGATTTCTAGGCTTGCGGCTCCTGCTTTTAGGGCTGCGGCTGAGACGCTTGCGGTGGCGTTTCCTCCGAGTTTTGTTTTGTTCGGTGTTCCGTCCAGTTTAAGCATTGTTTCGTCGATTTCTCGTTGTCTTGTGGCGTCTATGCCCTTTATTGCGGGGGCAATGATGGCGTTGACGTTATCTACAGCTTTTTGGACTCCCATTCCAGCCCAGCGTTCTCCCCCGTCGTAGATGAACTGGACTTCGTATTTTCCGATTGACACTCCCGATGTGGCAATTGCTGTTCCTGTTTTGCCATCTTCAGTTGTGACGGTAGCTTCAATTCCTGGGTGTCCACGGTCAGAAAAGATTTGTCGGGCATGAACAGACTTTATTTTTGAACCCAATAGGTGACTCTCCTGTTAAGGCATTGACAGTTTCAGTTCATTGTCAGGATTATGCTTATTTTTATGTTAATATTGGATAGGTGCAAGGATTTAAGCCTAAGACTCTTGTGTTTCATGGCTTCGATGGGTTTTTCTTGTTTCTATCAACATTTTCTGATTTATTGAGCCTTAGACTGGTCTGATTTGTGTATCATTCGGGTTAGCTGACTAAATTATTTTCCCCAAAATAGAAAAAGGAGAGAAAAGCCTACTTTTAGGCTGGAATGTCGAGGTCTTGGTCTTCAGCCAGTCCTTTTCCTGTGGTTTTGTCGAGTATTAGGCGTTGTTCAACCATTGCGACGAGCTTGCGGGTTGAAGCGACCACGTCTGGGCTTACTGAGACGCTGTCAATTCCGCTTTTGATGAGGAACTCGGTGAACTCTGGGTAGACGCTTGGGGCTTGTCCGCAGATGCTGACCGTTTTTCCGTCGCGGTGGGCAAGTTTAATGAGCAGTCGGATTGCCCGTTTTACAGCGAGGTCGCGTTCGTCGAAGAGGTGAGCCACGGTTTCGTTGTCGCGGTCACACCCCAGAATCGTCATAGTTAAGTCGTTGCTTCCGATGCTGTATCCATCTACGTATTTGTTGAATTTGTCGGCGACGAGGCAGTTGCTTGGGATTTCAGCCATAAGCCAAACTTTGAAGTCTAGACTTCTAACTAAGCCTTCTTCTTCGAGGATTTTACTGATTTTCTCCATTTCTTCGACCCGCCTGCAGAACGGAATCATGACATGAAGGTTTTTGAGTCCATATTCTTCTCGGACTTTTTTGACGGCTTTTACTTCAAGCTTGAAGCCTTCGATGTACTTGGGATCGTAGTAGCGTGACGCTCCCCTCCAACCCATCAAGGCTGAAGGCTCAACAGGCTCGTACTTATCTCCGCCCTTCAGGTCTCTGTACTCGGAAGACTTGAAGTCGCTGAAACGCATAATAACAGGTCTCGGATTGAATGCGGCGCAGATTTTTCTGAAAGCCTCTGCAAGTCCGTTAACAACTTTTTCTGGATGCCCAGATTCGATGAGGTAAAGCGGGTGTTCGCCGATTTCGCTTGTCCAGACGAACTCCTGCCTTAACAAGCCGATGCCGTCAGCGGGTAAGGCTGCAACTTTCTCGGCGATTTCGGGCTCTCCAAGGTTCACGTAAACCTTTGTGCCAGTGACTATGTATGACTCGGCGACGGCGGCTGCGACGGGAGCCTCCTTTTTGGTTGCCTCTTCAAGTATGCCCTCGTAGACTACTCCGAGCTTCGCATCGACTGTAACCATGATGCCGTCCGTTATGGACTCGGTTGCGGGTTTTCCGCGCGACGCTGTGCCTACGATGCACGGGATTCCGAGCTCACGTGAAACTATGGCAGCGTGGCAGGTCATGCCTCCCGAGTTTGTGACTATAGCGGCTGACTTACGCATGGCTGGAACCCAGTCTGGCGCAGTCATCTCTGTGACCAAAATTTCTCCTTTATTGAACTCGTTGATTCTGTCAGTGGTCGGAATTATGTGGACTTTGCCTGCAGCCATTCCTGGAGAGGCTGGAAGTCCCTGAACGAGGATTTTTCTTTCGGTTGTTGTGGTAACTTTTTCTTCAGTCTTTGCTTCTTCTTTCTTTGTTGCCCACACTGTTTCTGGGCGTGCTTGAAGGATGACGAGCTTGTTCGTCCTTTCGTCGAGAGCCCACTCGATGTCCATGGGCTTCTTGTAATGCTGCTCTATGGCGATTGCGTACTTGGCTAATTCGATGATTTGCTCATCAGTCATAACCTGTTTGTCCTGAAGGTTTGATGGCACGGAACGTTTTTCTGTTCCTCCAGACGGGATCCGGACGAGCTGAACGGTCTTTTTCGGAACGTTCTTCTTCACGATGCTGAGGTCCGATTTTCTTATAAGATACTCATCTGGCGTAATCGTGCCTTGAACAACGAATTCGCCTAGTCCGTAGCCAGCTTCGACTAACACCACGCTTCGGTCGCCATTTGAAACGTCCAACGTGAATATGACTCCGCTGGATTTGCTGTAAGCCATGAGCTGAATAGCGGCGCTTAGGGCAATGGACATGTGGTCGAAACCTTTCTGAATCCTGTAAAAAATTGCTCTGTCCGTGAACAGGCTTGAATAACATTCTTTGACTTTTTCAACAACTTCTTTCGAGGTGTGAACATTCAAGTAAGTTTCCTGTTGACCAGCGAAACTTGCGTCAGGAAGGTCCTCAGCCGTGGCTGAGCTGCGAACCGCCACGAAAGGCGCTTTTTCGCCAACCTTCTTGGCAAGGGTTGCGTACGCGTCAACTATCTCTTTCTCAAGGTCAGCAGGCATATCCGCTGTGGCAATCATTTTCCGTAATCTTGCGCCGACGCTCTGAAGGGTCTTGGTGTCGTTGGGGTCTTTGATTTCCTCTAGAATCTCGGGCATTTTTTTATCAATCTGGTTGAATGTTAGATAGTAAAAGAATGCCTTAGCGGTCGTTGCGAACCCGAAGGGCACGGGGACTCCTGTCCTCTGGGTCATTTCGCCTAGGCTGGCGCTTTTTCCTCCAACCGTTGGGACGTCTTCTATTCCGATTTCGTCGAACCATAACACAAATTTTTCTTTCTTCAGCTGGCAACTTCTTTCACCTTAACATCTGGTTTTGGAATTTTTTCCATAACAATCCTGCACGTTGTGGGCAGCTTGTCTTCTCCCCTTTTCAAAGCAAGCTTAGCGGTGTCAATCCCGTCTTCGTTAACGTAAGCCTCGACTAAAGTTTGACCAGGCTCCACTCGGGCTGCCCTTCCGATGGGTTTACCAAAAGACTTCCTCATGCCGTCCTGAAGCCTGTCTGCATGTGCTCCGAAAATCATCTTGTTCTCGCGAAGCACAACATGAGGCAAGGGCAAGACACGCATGTAAAAGTTTTCTCCAAGCTTCACTTGCAGTTCTCGGTTCACCGCGATTCGGGCTGCTTCTAAAGCGTTGTGCCGTATCTGGAGCCTTTTATTGGCGACCAAAATAAACTTGTACTCAAACTTCTTGGAAGGGTCTCCCGTCGTGAACTTCACGATTTTGGACAGGGGAGCTCCGTGAATGTACTTGGTTCTAGTGTATGCGACGCCCTTAACTTCGCGGTAGTTACGTGCTTTCATAGCTGCATTCCTCTGAGCATACAGAAAACAGAGATATTTAAAACATTCGTTTTCCAGCCTTTTTCTGGCTCCGTTATTCTCTTAGGGGCTTGTTTTTGAACCAGACTTTGGCTAGCTGCTCGTAGTTGGCGAACACTTCCTTCAAGATTGGAACGTAAATGTGAACTTCCTCGTCAGTCATGTACTGGAACTGGTACTCTCCCATGTAAGGCGAAGGCTTCCCGATTCGTGTTATGAACTCGATGTGAATCAGGGGGTCGCCTTTCCTGATGGTGATCGGCGTCCTCTCGTTGCTGAGGTTAACGAGTTCCAAGGCGAGTCTGCCAACGAAGCCACTGTGAACCTTCGCCGCGTTAAGGAAGGACAGTCCAACTCTGCCGAACTTGCTTTTCGCCGTCAAGTGGGCAACGTAGTCGGGCGGGGTGAAAACGACCTCTTTGGATATCAGGTTCTTGTGTTCAAGGTAGTTAAGGGTCGTTTCGTCCCTGACTGTGAGGACATAGCCATCGCCATCCAGAAGGCTCATGTCGAACGGGTAAACGCACCTGCTTTTTTCGATGAGTTCAACCAGTTTATCTTTGCCTAGTATGCACATTGCTTTTCACCAATAGGATGCACGAAATTCAAAACATAAACTACTAGACTGCTTAAAAGCCTAACGAAGACTCATAGGGATTTTTGTGAAGGTATCCCAAGTTTAATAAGAAAAATCAGCACAAAGACATGGATTGATGGGAAATGAAAGAGACAAGATGGAAAATAAACGAGCTCGAATACCTCGAAGCAAAGGGCTTGTCAGTCCTCGTCTTCCACAACTCCTACCCCGAAGGCAAACAGGGCGGAATAGAAATAATCCAGCATGGCGAACGCGTCGCTACAAACGGCGACCTCAGGCTGGAACCTGCCCCCGGCCAATGGTCAAGAGTGCCTAAGGCTGGAAAACGCGAAGTAGACGTTGACAAAGGCATAATAAAAGTGCCCCTTAGCTTTCCCGAACACAATTATGGCTTCGTTATCAATGTCGAGTCGGAAGGCGACTCCGTCCTCGTAAGCGTCGACCTCGACCGCCCGCTTCCCAACGAGATAGTAGGCAAAGCAAGCTTCAATCTGGAACTGTTTCCTCCAGCCTACTTCGGAAAAACGTTCAATCTGGGCTCAACGTTCAGCGTCTTCCCGAGACAGGCGAATGGTCCGATGGCGACTATGCCCGACGGAGGTCTGGAGCCAGCTCCTATGGCTAGGGGATTAAGGCTTACGGTTGCAGCTGAGAACCCTCTACGCAGGATGGTCATCGAACAGATCGGCAACGGAGAGATTACGTTGCTTGATGGCCGAAACACGGTTCAGAACGGATGGTTCGTCGTAAGGTCCGTGTTGCCTCCGAACAGGACGAAGGGCGCTTTGCAGTGGCGGATAACGCCTAACAGCGTCCCCGAATGGCGGCGTGGACCCGTCATAGCAGTCTCGCAGGTCGGCTATCATCCCTCTCAGAGTAAACGGGCAGTGATTGAACTTGACGCTGGAACACAAGACTTTGGGGAGGCGACACTTTTACGCGTTGATTCCGAAAAAGGATTAAGCAAAGTGTTTTCAGCTCAGCCCAAAAAATGGGGAAAGTTTCTACATTACAATTATGCTGTTTTCGACTTCAGTCATGTTCGCGAAGACGGAGTGTACGTGATTAAGTTTGAGTCCGAGTCTACTCCTCCGTTCCGAATTTCCCGAGACGTTTACAGCAACGACGTTTGGCAACCGACCTTGGAAACCTATTTTCCCGTGCAGATGTGCCACATGAAGGTTTACGACCGCTACCAAGTTTGGCACGGCGCTTGCCACCTAGACGACGCGTTGCAGGCTCCAACTGGACAAGTGCATTTCGATGGCTACAAGCAGGGACCGACAACTGACACCCCGTACTCTGCAGACCAGCACATACCGGGACTAAACAAGGGTGGGTGGCATGACGCTGGAGACTACGACCTCGCGGCAGGTTCGCAGGCTCAGACCACGTTCACTTTGGCTTTGGCTGGGGAAGAATTCGACGTTAAGACCGATCAGACGACAGTCAACAAAGACGAGCGGTTGGTGCTGCTGCACACTCCGGACGGCGTTCCCGACATTGTTCAGCAGGTCGCCCACGGCGTCGAAAACCTTCTTTCGGGTTACCGTGCTGCTGGGCACAGTTTTTCGGGCATCATCGAACGACAAATAGACCAGTATGTACATCTTGGCGACGGCTCTCTCATAACGGACAACAAGGTCTACGATCCGTCATTGTCTTCTGGCGAGGTTTCAGGCGAACGGTCAGGCAAACTCGACGACAGGTGGGCTTTCACGAACCATGACACAGCCATCGAATACAAGGTCATCACAGCATTAGCAACCTCAAGCAGAATACTGCGTGGTTACGAAGACGATTTGGCTAGGGAATGCTTAGAAACTGCTATTAAAGCATGGGAGCACGAGCAGACCCATCCTCCTGTAGTCCAGCGTAGCTCATATGCCTACCAACATGAGACCCAGGAGATCCATGCTGCTGTGGAGCTTCTTATAACGACTGGTGAAGATAAATATCGGCAACGTTTGTTGAAGCTGAAATCCAAGATAACTGGTAACATTGAAAGGGTCGGTTGGGCTGTTGCACGGGCTCTTCCACTGTTAAAGGACGAAAAATTCGCTGGCGACGTGAAAGAAGCAATAAAGGAATATAAATCAAATCTGGAAGAAACGTTGATGAAGAACCCGTATCATATACCAGCCACGGAAAGTAGGTTTGGAAGGGTTTGGGGCATCGGGTGGGAAATTCTGGAGCACGCGATGGAACAGTATTACCTGAACAAAGCATATCCCGAATTGTTCGATCCTGAGAACCTGTTCGCCGCGGTCCACTATGTTCTTGGCTGCCACCCAGGCTCAAACGTGTCTTTTGTTTCAGGCGTCAGCGCACGCTCTTTGACATCAGCCTACGGCACGAACAGGGCGGACTGGTCATACATTCCCGGTGGCGTAGTGTCTGGGACTGCGCTTGTACGACCTGACTTTCCAGAGTTGAAGGACAACTTTCCGTTCCTGTGGCAGCAGTCCGAAAACGTGATAGGCGGAAGCGCAACCTACATATTCTGCGTACTAGCTGCTGACAAGCTCCTAAAAACTGGTGAAAAACTAAACCGTTTGTGACTTTTATTTTTTTTTTACGTTTCAGGCATGTATTTTATTTGTTTTAAGTTTATTTAGAAGGTTTGGGAGCTATGGCTATGGAGCCTAAGATATTTCCTTTCCCCCAAGTCCTAGGGATTGTGCTGATGGTTCTTGGCGCACTATTGTTCATCGTGCCTTTAATTCTTGAGAAGATGCCGTCTTTGGAAAGTGTTCCGTGGATACTCCTTTACGTCTACCGTAGGGATGGCTTCGTCTTCGTAATCTCACCAATCCTCATAATAATCAACATCCTGTCTCTACTCTGGTGGATACTGACCCGTTCAGGTTCGCCTTAAAACGTATGATGCGAAAGACATAGAAATAGGCTGTAAGTATACATTAAGCAGTCACATCTTTAATCCACTTATCGTTTTATCCGCACAGATCGAGGTTCGAAGGAGGCTAAGAAAATGCGAGTAAGTGAATGCGTAAGATGTGTCAAGTTCCCATGCGGCGACATGAACCATCAGTGCTATGTCGTTCCAGACGTGGAAGTTAGACCGCAACAAGTCTCCATCGCAATGATCGCTGAGGCAGCGCCACCGAACCCAAGCGACTACTATTACGCGAAGGGCGACCCCCTGTTTCAGAGGACCACGGTACAAGCATTCAACGATGCAGGCACTCACGTTACATCGGTGCAAGATATTCTCAATCTAGGCGTGTACCTCACCACCGCCGTGAAATGTGGGAAGACTGGATACGGGATTAAGGCAACCACCATCGAAGAATGTTCACGAATTCTGGAACAGGAATTGAAGCTGTTCCCAAATCTAAAGGCGCTCATGCTAATGGGGGATGTAGCGATCAAGGCCACCAATTATATTACCAAAAGGGCTGGCGAGGGAAGGGTGATACCTGCAGGCTCTACGTACAAGATACGAAGCGCAGAATACTTCTTTCAAGGGAAAAGAGCCTTCCCGTCTTATCTGCAGGCAGGTCCCAGTTTCTTCATCGAAAAAAGCAAACGCAGAATGATCGCGGAAGACATCGCTCGGGCTCTAACTCTAGTAAAGTAGACCCATCAAAACCATGCATAGCCCAGAATTATAAATATAATATTATATTAAGGTTTACATGGTAGTCACCTATATTATGCATCATTTTGCATATGCCTACGTAATGCATAGAGTGCCAGCAACGAAAATAGAAAACTTTTGAATTTGTACTTAGTAGTGGTGGTTATAAGGCTCGCTAAACATTGAAACGCAAATAAAGTCATAAATGCCTAAAAAGCGGACGTCTAAACAGTAGCTGCGTTCTACTCCTGTACTTCTTTTCAAGCGGGTCGAACCTTGCAGCACACCACTCGTCAACCACTGCATCAGACGCATCTCTATCTAAGTCCTTCACCTTATCCTCAATCATCAGCTCTTCTCGAAGGCGCATGCCAAGCTGGACTTCAGCCTCACAATAGATATCTATTAAGTCGCCAGCGTAGGGAATGCCACGAATGCATAGCGGACAAGAGCCAACCGTCTGAACATCCTTGTTATGCCTCTTAATGTGGTTGTAGGTCGTGGCACTGGATAGGCGGAGGCCATCAGCCAACTCAACCATACCCACGCCCCAGCAGAACTCAGATATCAACACCGCATGGAGGATAGGACTAATCTTCTCTCCTTCAACTGTAGGCTTCCAGCCTTTAGTCTTCCAGCTATCGAAAGTCCAGTCTCTGAATTCTTCAAGCCTCTCCTTTCTTCTAGCTTCATACCGCTTCTTAAAGTCTAAGTCTTTCTTACCCTCTTCCGCAGAGATAGAGGGATTAGGCCTCTTGGCAATCCTCTCGCCGAAGAAGGCTAAATCAGCTTCAGACATCTTAAGGCACCTTCTTCATTCTCTTCGATAAGATGATGCATATCCCAAGAAAGCAGAGCAAGCATAGGGATGATAGAATCCCTGCGGTCTTATTTGAGAGCATTACCATTTACCTTATTATTGAAGCCTCGTAGCAGTGCTCGTGAAATAATTCGTAACTTTTTAAGTTTCTGCCGTGGCGGTTAGTCACTTTGTCCCCTGCTACGAAAGGCTTACCGCACAGTTTGCACTCTCTATGATGACGATTAAAACACCCAATGTTAAAAACTACACGCGTATAAGTCCCATAAGCCTCGCCCTTTCTCTCAATTTTAGTCCACATTGCAACCCTATCGTCGCTAAAAACCACCCTCGTCACAGGACACTGCAAATTTGAGCACGACCAACTCTTATGATTCACACCAGCAAGAGCAGAGCCGCATACAGGACAAAGATGCTGGCTTGAAGGGATTGATGGATTCCCAAGATTCTCTTTCACGACGACTTCAGAAAGAACTTCCACAATATCACCAAGCAACTTAGGCAGAAGAAGAATTTATAAATTACTTTTGCTCGCAGGGAAGATGAGAGACCTCGGCTTCTATAGGCAGGAGGCGAGAGTGTCGTTCTCTCTAGGCGGTGCACAACAGGAGCTGTTGATATCGCCAAACCTCCTATTCCTGAAGCCGAGGCGGTTAAAAGGGAGGTTTCTCAATACGTTTCTTAACCCGGGATATGATGCTGCGCGCAAGGATGCTGAGACTCACGATAAGACCAGCAAGAAAAGCCAATTCAAAGATGACGTGGCCGTTGAAGCCTAGGGAAGAATACCACTTGAGAAGACTTAACCACTGCTGAGTAAGCCAAGAGATCAACTCGTCAAACATCAACATCACCAGAAGAAACTGAGCGGAAGAAGAATTTATTCTCAGCATCATACAATACCCTTAATATTTCCAAGTTTCCGCAAAAAGAGAAACAGAAAAAGAGGGAAAAGTTAATGCTTAGTATTGGTATGATTGGTTCTTGTGATTGACATGACCGAAGAACCAAAGAAGATAGGGTATTCTTTAGAAGAACTTGTAAAAATTGTGGATGACGAATTTAAAAAACCATCTCTGACAAAACAAAATCTCTCATTTTTCTTTTTTGCCTATATACTCTTTGTGGGTTTAATGTTTGTTTTCCTAGTTACACTTTTGAACATGATATCTCCTTATATCTCTAGTCTGACTCCCGCCGAATCTGCATCAGTTCTTCTAACTATAGTTACTATAATATCATTAATCTTTTTTAATAGTATTAAATCTCTGACTATTCCCACTGTGGGAAATAAGGAGATAGTGAAATTAAATCTTGAAAAAATAAGCAAAAAACACAAGATTGAAGATGAGGGGCAAATAGATATGTTAAGAGAGATTATTCCTATTAAGAACATAGAACCATCAGCAAAATTATTGTATGTTTATAGGACCGAGCCAGATTTCTTTAAACCTGAAAATATGCATAGACTCATCTTTAGAGCAGAATCCAGAGTAGAGAAAAGAAAAACATCCACAAAGAAATAGATATTTCAGTAATTACTTAGTTTGAAGTTAACTTCATAAGTCTTAAATAATATTCACACAAATCGTCGTCGAGCAAGGTGGGATTCTGTGCTGAAGAAACACCTCGCGGGTAAAAAAGAGGGAGTTTTGGCGACAAAGTTTCATCTTTTGCAGGATTCCTAACGAAACTAGAGCCTAATATAGAGCAGACGTTGTCGTCAGACTTTAGTCAACAGTCGTCTAGTTTTAACTAAACTCGCGGTAGCTAGGTTAAATCCTGCTAGCTTGCCGCGGTTAGCTTTAAGCAGGGCTTCGCACCAAGCTGAGGTAACGTCACTGTCTCTCCTAGCAGTTGCTTGCCTGTTAAGACCATGTTGATCTTATAATCTTTGACGGCTTTCTGAAAGAACTTTCTTACCGCCTTGCTAGCAAAGGTGAGTGTAGGCCTTATCATCAAGTTGACGATTCGTGAGCAGCCATACTTAGCGGCATATTTCTTCACCTGCATTTGGTGTGACCTGAATCTATCAACAATTCGGCTGTCAGCCCATTCTTTGTAGAGTCTGTGGTCTTCGTTGACGTCTTGAGTTTCTGTGTGATAGAGAATCCTTGTCCTCTTATCAGCTATGTAAAAGTCGTGGTCGCCTTGTCCTTCCCGGGTTGTGCGAACTTCTTGATGAATGATGTACCGTGGACTTGAGAAGAAGTCATTCACTACGCCGTAGGCTAGCTGTTCTTTCTGTTCAGAAGTGAGGTCTGAGCCGAGGCTGAGGGTTGAGGATGGAATTCGTCTGCTTAAAAAGAGTTTCGCATTCTGTTTGTGAGAATATTTTAGACGTTCATTTTCATCAACCTAAGGGTTTGTCGTTGTTGATTACTTATTACGTTGGCTTAATTTAAATAAGTTTCTATGAGATAAATTTATAAATTCAGTATGCGTAGTCTATCTTGCCAGTCTTCAACCTACTGGTGTCGTTGGGGACGCCGAGCCTCTTCCTTTATCACGTGCTTAATTTGTGCTCGGAGTCCAACTAAAACTTCAGCCTTCTCGCTGCTTAAGGAATCTCTAAATGCGACTTAAGATAAAATTATATCAACCATCCTTAGGTTGTGATAAATGACATGTCAGCGAAATCAATGGGACAGTTCTTGTATCCCATCCTCGGCTTCGTCATCGCTATTCTCGCGGTCCTCATAATCAGCGGTCTTGACCAAGTGTATCTGTATCAGATCAGCTGGTAACTACACTGGAGTCATGGCATCACTGCTCGTCATCTACGTTCTAGTCATCATAGTCAAAGGCCTCCCCGGCGGCAAATAAGCCAAACCTTCTATCACCACCGAGGCTTCATTGGATAGCTCGATGACACAATAATCCTTCCCGTAAGTTTTATGAATCATCAACTGTTAGGAGGATAAACATGCATGAGAAAAAGTCCAATTAGACACAGAGTTAGAGCTTACAACAGAGAAAGAATACCTGTCGTTTCTTACGTCCGCGGACATGGTCAGCATTCAACAACAGCCCACACGCAGGGATATCCCTCCAAAGTGGTGAAAATGACTATAATAGACGTCAACATAGACGAGCTTGTCCCCAGCGACAGCGTTAAGCCCAACTTTGAAGAGAGAGTGAAGTATTTTATGGACCTCTATAAGAATGGACACACTATTCCGCCTATAATGGTGCATAAGCTGCCGAGTGGCGAGTACCAAATTCTAAACGGCCACGCCAGAGCTGAAGCATTCAAAAGGCTAGGGTTCACCACTATCCTTGCTGTAGAAAATTCATTAGGTGAAGTTCTTGGCGCAATGGGACGTGGAGTCGGCCGCGGCGCATTAGCCGTAGGTAAACTAGCAGGCAAAACTGCAGTCATTGGTGCTAAGTACGGTGCAAAAGCGGCTTGGGCAGGCACTAAGTTAGCTGCTAAAGGCACTGTAGCCGTAGGTAAAGCGAGCGCGCTGGCTGCGGTAAGATATGCTCACAACCGTGAAGCGAAAGACTTATCCTCGAAGCGTCTAGCGACAACCCTGCTAAAGCAGTCAGAGCCAAGCTGAAGTTGAAGCAGAAATATCCCGAATACTTTGCTATGACAGGCTGGGCGCCGGTTACGTCAGTCCAACTAGTGAAGTATCAGCACGACTACGGAGTTGAGCCTGCTGAAGAGAAGCCTAGGCCTACACTCGCCAGCAAACTGAAGCAGCATAAAGATGTCGAAGAATTCCTCAAAGAGAACCGATAATCTATCCCTAGGTGCTGAACAATGAACGAAAAAGACACTATACCCGCTTGACCTATCTGACAAGCCGATTAAAGAACAGAAGGGGATAGTCCGTCTTATGTCTCAAGACGGCTGGCGTTGCGTAGTCTAAGAAGAAAGGCATCTACCTAATGAGACAGAAGTAACTGTTCTTCAAGAATAAGTTTATGGATGTATCTGTAAGCCCCAAAATCCAATATAAAATTTGTAGATAATAGGAGTCTTCCCTTCTTGTGTTAGCTCTAACCTGCCTATTTTCCACACACCCGAAAAATTAAACTTAATTTCGTCTTTGACTTGAACAGTGTCTCCTACATTGTATTCTCTAAGTGCGTTACAAACACCTTTAATCTCATCATCTGTACCTTTACCTTCTAAATGAAAGTGCTCTCTAGGAAATCCCTGAATTGCTTCCACACAATGACGATTTATTATAACTTTATCTATTGTGACTGACAACTGAACTACCTCTTAGTCAGCTAAGCTAAGTTTATCAAAGCCTTGGTAAAAACCTTGTGTTGGCGTAAGCTAGCTCTAAAAACAAGTGGAAGATGACAGATATCCCAGCACAGCGGCTGAGGTCTATCATCATGGAGAAAACATTGTCTATTTTATATACGTTGGACTAATTTTTCCAAGTTTTTCTGATGTTGCATTAATTTGTTTTTGCTGTTCTATATCTTGTTCTTTTGCTTTTTCTAATAAATCAGCCCATCTTTTTTCATGCTTTCCCAATAGGCTTTCTATCATTTCTATGTACAATGAAGAATCCCTAAACGCTCTATTGATTTGACTCACTAGCAACAAAAGGTTCGTATTTTTTATTTCGACACTCTCTTTTTCTTTATTCTTTCCACATTGCTCTAAAAGAGAGTCTAGAACTTGTAAGCCAAAGTGAACTGATCTAAAGAATTGTGATCTTAATTTAGGAATCATCTCATCCAATATTTCTTTTTCGATTGACATGATATTTATTATATTTATTACTTTATAAAAGCGTTGGACGACGCATTATTTTTAAAAAATATTGTAGGGATGCTGAGGGTGTGCCACCACAGTGGATGACAGTCCTCGTGTCCCAGCGGGCATACCCGCTAGCTTGTTGTATGATGATGAATATATTCTCTCTTAGGGAGCAAAATATCCCCAATATCCATATGGATAATGTGGATATTCCTGCAACAGTCGATTGTAGAATAACGATTCCGAAGGCTGAGAGTGTCATCCTCAGTCATGATTAAAGAGGCTGAGCTGCTCTCTTTCCCAGCAGTCTAAGCAGATGACGGTTGACTTCCCCGATTCCTTTCGCCAGTAGATAGGCGTCCCTATGTCAAAGTGGCGTTTGCACCAGAAACAGTGGTCGTCATACTTAGCCACGATTGGCTTGAAGTTCATGCAACGTCTGCCTCTTCTTCGTCTTTTGGGTATACGTCTCTGCCCCAATCTATGTTAATTTCTCTCTTTTAATGTCTTTGACGACTTGCGGGATACCTGAAACTTTGATCTTCCCTAACGACTTTTCGTCCATGTCGAAATAAAGGATTTCACAGTTGTCTATTTGTCTGACGAGTTCAAAGAAATATGGTACAGCCTTCTTTAGTTCTTTCTTTGTAGGTGTGTGCTGCCAACATAATGCCTCACAAGCTTCCTTTATTTTTTCTGCTAATTCATCTTGGTGGTCAAATGCTAAGTCGTAGACTAGGGTGCTTAGCACTATCTTTGCTACTACGGGGTTTATTCTTCCATATTCGCCTTCAACTTCAACTAAGTCTTCACCTTCAACCTCGTTTGCATCCGACGGCGGGTTAGCTTTTTTCATATATCATTCCTCCTTTGGTAGAAACCTTCACAGCTTACGCTGCTAGGTTGTGAACTACTACAAGATGTTAAGATATAAAGCTAGACGAAAGTAAGTTTCTTAACGCAGTTTCTTAAAGCTTATAAGAAGGGAGGATTGCGGGGGAGGAAGGCTTCCCCGTTCTTCGGAGGATAAGACCGAAAAAGAAGAGGAATCTTCCTTCCCTTTCCGCTCTATTTCCTATTCAACTGCTCAACTAACGCGGCTTTCTCTGTGTAGCTGAACGCGTTAAACTTCGCATCGTCGTCGAGATAATCCCTAAGCACAGGCTCAATTGCTTTGGCGAATCTTTGCACTTCCGACACTGAGTTTTAAGACCATCCACTTCTGCTGAGAGGGTTGCTATCTTAAGGTTTGTCACTTCGTTGCTGCTTCCAAAGATGCTGAGATTATCCATAGCCTTGATGTATGCTTGGTCGATGTTTCCCAGATAAGCGCCGTGCATAGGTGTCCTGTGCCCAATGAAATACTCTATTGCTGCATAGTCTGCGCCTGCTGCTCTTAAAGCATCTCCGAAAGCTCGCCTAAGCGCGTGAGCTCTGAAGGGATTCCAGTTGGTTCTGCTCATCTCTTCTGCTGAAAGAAGCTTAGCCTCCATTGCGATTTCTCTGAAGAACTTCTCTATGAGGATGTTGCTGAGCTTCTCTGATTACGTTTCTCGGCTTTCCTCTCCACATGGCGATGATTCTTTCTCTGATGAAGAGAGGAGACTCTAGGTCTAAAGCTCCTTCTTTTCTCGTCCGCTCGTTGAGGTAAGCTCTGACCGCTTCGATGGCGTCCACTGAGATGAAGCTGTGATATTCCACTGCTTCTTTTCGGCGTCTCAGATTAAGCCTAAGGGGAAGTTCTCCTGACTCTAAGCCATGCTGAACATCCCTGACTTTGAGGCTTCGAAGAGTGCTTAGGTCGCATCCGCTCTGGTAGAGGACTAGGATGATTGCTCTGTCTCGAAGGTTCTTGGCTGCTGAAACAGAGCTTCTTAACGTCTTCTTTGGTGATATTGACTTCCCTGTTCTTCTTAGCCGCTTTGAAAGTCTTTCCCGGGCTGAAGTTGCAGCGGTAGTTGTAGAAGCGGTAGAAGCTCATTATGGCGCCTATCTTAGCGACCGCTGTGCCTTCTGCGTTGCCTTTAGATGTGAACCACTCAAAGAAGGGAACGAATCGTTTCTCTATGCTTCCTCTCTGAGTGAGCGGCTTGGCTTCCTCTGCATCTATCTCAGCGAGAAAGTCTTCTCCTCTTAGGCCAGTAAACTCTTGGAACGTCTGCATCACTATTGTATAGTTGATGCGGGTGCTGGGATTCTTGAATGATGCGAGCCACTTGCTGATAGCTGGCTCTGACTCAACCCATACTTTGACTTCGTCTAGCTTTTCATTAGCTTTCACCTCCGTTAAAACTGCTTATTATTATCGTGCTTGGCACGCTGGGTGTCTCGCGAGACTTCCTAATAGTGTAGGCTATAGGCTTCTCGCTGTGGTATTGTATTCTCATACTTTGTCTTATCCTCCTTATGTGAGTAGAAGTATAGCGGCTGCTTTAATATAGTTAACTCCTAATTACACCTTCTTATATTATTACAGTTCATACTCGGATAGTGACAGTTCTCTTGGTGAAAAAGATGCAGCTCAAGAAAGAAAAAATTGCAGGTTACGTGCCTGATTGGGAGAGTCCGCGGGTTGTTGAAAGGAATAGGGAGCCAGCCCATGCGACTTTGGTGCCTTATGATGACATGCGGAAGGCGTTAAGGGGCAACCGTTCAGATTCTGTTTGGTTTATGTTGTTGAATGGTGACTGGAAATTTAGTCTAGCTGCGAACCCGAAGCATGCGCCTAATGACTTTTTCAAGCCTAATTATGATGTTAGCAGGTGGGACACGGTTCCTGTTCCAAGCAACTGGCAGACGCTCGGGTACGACAAACCCATCTACACGAATGTTACTTACCCTTTCCCAGCTGATCCGCCAAGAGTTCCACATGACGATAATCCTACTGGTTCGTACCGCAGAGACTTCGAAATTCCTGACTCGTGGAAGGGCAGGCAAGTTTTCCTCGTTTTTGACGGTGTGGATTCAGCCTTCAACGTTTGGGTGAATGGCAAGCTCGTTGGCTACAGTGAAGACAGCCGTTTGCCAGCTGAGTTCAACATTACTCCAATTGTTCATTCAGGAAGGAACGTGGTGGCAGCCCAGGTTTATCGTTGGAGCGACGGAAGCTACCTCGAAGACCAAGACATGTTCAGGCTAAGCGGAATTTACCGCAACGTCTACCTGTTCTCGACGCCCAACGTTCACGTCCGAGACTTCTTCGTCCAAACTGAACTGGACAAAGAATACGGGGATGCCGTCCTGAAGATTAGAGCCAAAATAACCAACTATTCACGCCGCCCCATCGGAAACCACGCTATTGAAGTCAGCTTGTTCGACGCTGAAGGCAACGATATTCTCGACAAGCTGTTAAGCCAAAACGTTGAGGACCTGAAGGCAAAGAACGAAACCGTTGTCGAACTTGAACACGAAATCCGTAATCCTCAGAAATGGTCCGCTGAACATCCATATTTGTATTCGCTTCTTCTGAAGCTGCTGGACAATCAAGGCAACACGATAGAGGTTGAAGGCTGCAGGGTCGGATTCCGCAAAGTCGAAGCCAAAGACGGTCGGATATTAGTCAACGGGGTTCCAGCGCTTTTTAAGGGCGTCAACAGGCACGAGCACGAGGACTTCAGAGGTCACGCGGTCACAGTTGAGTCCATGGTTAAAGACGTTTTGCTCATGAAACAATTCAACTTTAACGCTGTTCGAACCTGCCATTACCCCAATGACCCAGCGTGGTACGACCTCTGCGACGAGTACGGAATCTACGTGATCGACGAGGCGAACATCGAATGTCACGGGCTGGCGAACATTGGGGGATCAACGTACCGCTTAGAGCCAGCTAACGACCCAGAGTGGCTGACGGCCTTTATGGAACGCTGCGTCAGAATGGTTGAACGGGACAAAAACCACCCGTCCGTCGTCATGTGGTCACTAGGCAACGAGTCAGGATACGGACCTAACCACGACGCTGCGGCTGGATGGATACATGGTTATGACGCTACACGCCTAGTTCACTACGAAGGAACGATTCACACGGGCGGAAAAGTCTCATCGATAGTCGATGTGGTGAGTGTCATGTACCCCACCGTCGATAGATTAGCTGCATTAGCTGAGGACCCGGAAGAGACCCGTCCAGCGATAATGTGTGAGTACGCTCATTCGATGGGGAACAGCACAGGCAACCTGAAAGAGTACTGGGAAACAATCCGCGCCCACAAACGCTTGTGCGGAGGATTCATCTGGGACTGGGTTGACCAAGGCTTGGAACGGAAGACCCAAGACGGCAAGAAATGGTGGGCGTACGGCGGAGACTTTGGTGACGAACCGAACGACGGAAACTTCTGCATCAACGGGCTAATCTGGCCTGACCGCAAACCTCACCCCGCAATGTGGGAATGCAAAAAGACTTTCCAGCCCATCGAGGTAGAAGATGTCGACCTAAATGCTGGTAAGGTCAAAATAACCAACAATTACGATTTTTCTGATTTAAGCGGACTAGATGTTGAATGGGAACTAACCGCAGACGGCGAAATCCTCCAAAACGGGCAGCTTCCTAAACTGCACACTCCTCCAAGAAACAACGAAGTTGTTACTGTTCCATTCACGGTGCCTATGTTGAAGGCTGGAACAGAGTATTGGTTGATATTACAGTTCAAGCTTTCCGAATCCACATTCTGGGCGAAGAAGGGTCACGAAGTAGCATGGGCGCAGCTCAAAATGCCGTTTGAGGTTCAGCTTGGACCTGTGCTTGATGTTCAAAGCATGACCGCTGTTAGGCTTGACGAAACAGAAGTGCAAATAGTAATAGTCGGAGCGAAATTCAAAGCAATTTTTGACAAGAAAACAGGCGAATTTACTTCTCTCAAGTACAACCGCGCCGAGCTCATCAAGAAAGGTCCAGCCTTAAACGTGTGGCGTGCACCAACCGACAATGATGTCCCGAGGCTTGCGCCAACATGGCGGAGCTTCGGACTGGACCGCGTTGAACACAAAGTGAAAAACATTACTGTACTACGGATTGCTCCACAAATTGTTCAGGTCAACGTGATGTCCCTAGTTCGGGCGCCTAACCTTGCAGAAGGGTTTGACTGCCAATACATGTACACTGTCTACGGAAGTGGCGACATAATAATCGGGATAGAGGTTACTCCAAGCCTTAAGATTCCGTCCCTTCCACGAATCGGACTGCGGATGACCATCCCAGAAAAATACAACGTTTTCTCGTGGCTTGGTCGTGGTCCGCACGAAAACCACTGCGACCGCAAAGAAGGAGCCCCAGTCGGAGTCTACCACGGCAAAGTGTCTGAACAGTACGTGCCCTACATTAAGCCTCAAGAAAACGGGAACAAGACAGATGTCAGGTGGGCTTCGCTTACTGACGTAAATGGCGCTGGACTGCTGGTTGTCGGAATGCCGTTGATGGAGGTTACTGCCCAATACTTCACGGCGGAAGACTTGGAAAAGGCAAAACACACCTATGAACTGAAAAGGCGAAGAGACATCACCCTGAACGTCGACTACAAACAATCCGGAGTGGGAGGAGGAGCTGCGGACCCGACATTCTGCTGAAATACCTAGTAACACCTGAACCCATACGCTTCAGTGTCAGACTAAGGCCCTTGTCTCCAAAAGACCTGTCTGCCCTTGAACTCAGCAAACAAAGAATAGAACAATGATTCGCTATCTTCGGTCAGGTTTGAATAGCTGAGCTGTTCGTTTCTCTGCTTTGATTTATTGTCTAGGCGTTCTGAACCTCTTAAGTAATATCAGATGGCTTAGACTTTTCCTAAATACATAAAAATTTTGTCAGCTTGATTACTAGAAAGAGTTTTGGCTGAAACAAGGTTTTTCACGATTTCCGAAATGGTTGTAACAGGTTTAACCTTGTAGCCTTGTTTTTCCAATTCCTGTTTTCCACCTTGCTCTCTGTCAACCACAACGACCACGGCTTCGATTTTTCCGCCCGCTTCCTCTATCAGCTTAACGAGCTTCAATTTTGGAGGCACCTGAAGTTATCACGTCGTCAAAGAATGCTATGCGGTCGCCCTTCCGAACTTCGCCTCCCGTTATTCTGTCTGTCAAGCCGTAGGTCTTCGATTCCTTCCTGATGACAACACAGGGCAAACCCAATTTGCCAGCTATGCTTGGAATCAACAATGCGCCCTTGAGCTCGATAGAGGCTAGCTTGTTCACTTTTCTCGAAGAAACCATGGGCTTGATTTCTTCAGCCACAACATCGACAACGGAACCGAAATCATTCGGAGAAGACAGAAGCCATGTCAAATCAATGTAGTATGGGCTTATAATGCTAGATTTTAACTTGAAGCTTCCAAACTTTAGGGCGCCTGAACGAACCAAAGCCTCAGCAACAATCGAGGTCTTTCTGGACAAGTCTAGTCACCGTAACATCATAAATTGGCTATTACTTTATTATGCTAAAAGGTTTATGACTGTTACCCATCCACACAGCTAGGCATACAATATGCGAGAAAGCTTAAAGTCTCTGTTACCTGAACCTTTCTCATGAAGGCTCGAAGGTTTTCTCACCACTTGAAATATTACATACCGAATCTAGCTTTCTTTTCAAACTGTTTTTCATATATTTTCTGGACCCTTTGGATTGTGTCGGCTTCATCTGGGCTTTTGTCTTCCCGTATCCTCGATATTCGGGCAAACCTTAAAGCCATCCCGCACTTGTAGGTCGGGCTTTCCTGAATCTCATTGTACGCCACCTCAACGACAATGCTTGGTTGAACAACAACCCTGTGCCCATCATACCTCACAGCAATTTTTAGGAGCCGCTGGGTCATATCCTCCATCTCTTTGTCCGTTAATCCCTTGAAGGTTTTGCCCAAGGTGAGAAGCTCGCCACTTTGCTCGTCTCTCGCTGCAAGATGATAGTCCGACAGCCACCTGCGCCTTCTCCCGTAACCGTATTCAGCGGCGACAATCACCAGGTCTAACGGTTCCAAGATTTCTTTGATTTTGAACCAGTGTTTGCCGCGGACTCCCGGCGTGTAGGGACCATCAAGCCTTTTCGCCACAAGCCCCTCGTGTCCCTCATCCACGGCTTTACGCATGAAACGCTCAGCTTCCTCCAAGTCTTCAGATACAATTTGCTCAGTAAGGGGGATGCTTCCAGCTGCTTCCGTCAATTTTTGTCGCCGAGACAAATAAGGAAGGCTGATGAGGCTTTCGCCATTGAGGTATATTGCATCGAACAAGTACAACTTGACCGGGATTTCTTTAAGCATAGTTCCGATGTCATAAACTCTTCGGAAACGGCGCATCAGGTGCTGAAACGGAAAGGGGTTACCGTCCTGCCCCACGGCGATGACTTCGCCTTCTAAAATGGCTTCTTCTGCCTTTATTTCGTGTTGAACTTGCTGCACAACCTCTGGAAGACTTTCAGTAACATCCGTTAGTCGGCGACTGAAAATCTTCACTTCACCGAGTGATGTGTGAATCTGAATTCTGGCACCGTCAAGCTTATACTCAAAAGCAGATTTTCCCCCATATTCCTTTAAGACTTCATATGGATTTTCAGCCATGCTGGCAAGCATCGGTTTTATGGGTCTAAAAACCTTGAAGCTAAGCCCTGCAACTTCCTCTGCGCCTTGGGTCTTGCTTATGGACGCGACTTCGCCGATGTCTCCGGTGAACATTGCGGCTTTTTGAACGGTCTTAAGGGGAATGGAAAATGCTTTGGAAACCGCTATTTCCATGAGCCCTTCGTGGAATCCTGTTCTCATCTCGCTGAGTATGATTTTGACGAGGTACTTGGCTTCCAGCGGTTCAGCTCGCCCAAAAAGGATTTCGATAAGCCGTTCCTTCTTTTCACGGGCACCCTGCCCAATTGACTCAGCCATAGCTTCAAGGACTCTTCTGACCTCAAGTATCGTCAGCGGGTTCTCAAAGAGGGTAGCCTGCCTGCGAACTTTGTTCCTTTCGAAGATGGCTTGGACTGCTGAGCCTATGTCGCCTGTTTCTCGAAATGTGGCTGAGAATTCTTTCCAGTCCGTTTTTGTCAATCGTTCGATGGTGCTGCTGAGGGTTGCCCAGCTGACATCAAGGGTCCTCTGGTTCCACTTCGGGAAGGCGCGTCCAAGCATCATCGAAACAGCTGGCTCAACCTCGTCGTCATCAAGAACCTTCAGGAACTCTGCAGCTGCGTCGGTCATCCGGTTACGTTTGGTTGTTGATGACAGTTTTTCGCAAATCTCGGTTAACGCTTGGAACTTCATTGTGGACTCCTACTTTATTGTAGTCGTGGCTGAGGAGTTCAGCTTTTAGGTCTTTGAAGCATACTTCTGAACAAAGAAGAATGGAAAAATCCTTGAGGGCGAGGTTAAACCCAGATTTTGTCTATTTCTGTCTGAAGTTCGTGTTTTTTTCTTTCGTACTCTTCAATGGAAAGTTCGCTTAGTTTATACCTTGTTTGGAGGGTTTCGAGTCTGTTCTCTGAGGCTTCGGTCTTTCTCTTTGTGTTCTTTGATTAGCGAGTCGAAAAACGTCAAGGTTTCATCGATGTCGGGTTTAACGGTTTTCAAGGTCTCTGCAGTAACCTTTCCTTCAGTTACAAGCTTTTCAAGGTCGCTTAGGCAAGATTTCAGTTTATTCTCGAAGTCCCGAATTTGGCCTGGTCTTTTACTTGACAACATGTTTTCTAGATTGTTGATGTTGGTTCTCAGCATCTTCGACGACTCGATGAGCTCGCGTTCCTCCGCCCTTAGGTTGTCCGCCTGCTGAGTGTAAAGGTTGGAGTCCACCTCTCCCACTTTGTGGCGAACATCAAGCTCCTCAAGCTTCAATGAAATCTCGGTGAGTCGCTTGTTTCTTTCGTCTAGCTTGTCTTTGAACTCCCCCACTTTTATTTCCCTAGCCTTAAGAAAACTGTTCAATTTGCCCTCGTACTCGCTGAAGAGTTTCAGGAATATCCGTTCTGTGACTTCTCCTGACCGAAAGAGGCCAAGAAGCGAAATCTTCCTCTCGTAGAGGGTTTCGACGCCTGACATAAGACTGGCAATCTCGTCTCTAGCCACAACCGAAGGTGACGTAACCGCACGGGGTAAAGATTGGGTCGGCGGCGATATCGTTGGCGGCAGAGGAGGAAGAGTCGCAGATTGCGGTGGCTTAATTGATGGCGGAGTCGGTTCAGGTAATTTTGCTCCGCAGTATATGCAGTATTTCATGGCTGGAGCGAGTTTGCCGCAGCCTGGACAGCGAACGCGGGGTTCACTTAAATCAGACAAGTAACTGCCTCCTAATGTAGTAGAACCAATGCACTGTATATATTTAATCCTTAATGTTAAATTCTTTTGCACGTTGTCTCTTAACGGAAGGAGCGTTATGGGTGTGCCTCAGGAAACAGGTTATATACCTCTCAGAGAGGCTTTGAAAGACTATCTAAAGGAACAAGGAATCACGCTTTCTGACCTTCTCAGCATAATGGATGAGGAAAGAAAAGGCATAATGGAAGCGTTACGGGAAAGAATCCAGTTGACTGACCAGCAAAGCAGGTTTCTGGAGCAGACCTTTTCAGGCAGAGACCTTAACTTGCTGCTTTTCGTCGCTCAGGCTTTCTACATTTTGAACCCTTCAGGAATGTACAAGGGCATGGTTGTTGAGCCAACAAGGGGCGAGGTTGTGTGGGGAGAAAAAATAACCTACGAAGGCTGCAGAACAATGCTGAAAACCTTTTTAACGACAACTTAGGTTTGGGCACATGACAAGATTGGCGATACTAATGAATTTCGAGTATGTCGCTATCTTTCAACATGTGGTTTGAACCCACTTTTTGCCCCGGGTACTTGGCGCTTTGTCCCCAAATGCGTCCGTACTGGAACCTTTTGTAAAGGCTGCTGTGCAGTTCCTTGGCGATGTCGATGACCGTGGTTCCTTCTTTGACAACAATGGGATTCGGAGACGGCTCTTTATCGCTGGGTTCTTTTGTGTAGATTCTTATTATGCTTAACATCTTGAAGATGTATCTGCCGATATCTTCCAGTCCCTGACTTTTGAGGCATGAAACTGGAAGAATCGGAATCTCAAAGTCCTTTAGTTCCTCCCTAAATTTCTGTAGAGCTTCCCCAGCTTTTGGCGCGTCGAGCTTGTTTGCCACGATTAATGTTGGCTTGTAAACGGTGCTTGAGAACAACGAGGTCTCGATGTCGTCCAAGGCTACTTTTCCTCGAATCCTCACCAGTGCGGAATTGATTCGGTAGGCTCTCAAGCATCCTTCTGATGTCGTCTAAGGTGCAGTTAACCAATATTCCACCTCCAACAACTTGGACGCTTGCTCCGACGCTTCGACGGGTAACCTCCACCTCGCCTTCGGACCTCCCAATCAACACGCCTGACCGCTCCAGCTCTGAACGCAACAAGTGAAACTGTTCAACCGGGTCCTCGGATAAATCAACCATCAACATCAAACCGTCAGCGTTCCGCGCGAGACCCAAAATCTGCGACCCGCCCATTTTGCCTTGAGATGAGCCTTCAACCAAAGCAGGCGCCTCCACGAGCTGAAACTGGATGTTCTTGTACGGCAGCATCCCAATGACGGGTTTCCGTGTGGCAAAGAAGATTGGCGATGCCTCCACCTTGGCGTTAGTTACTGAAGCCAAAAGGCTGCTTCGTCCAACTTTTGTTAGACCCAGGACGATGATTTGCCCAGCGCCTTCTTTGGGAACCGAGAAGCCTCCTGCACGGCTGCCTTTTCTTCGAGCCTTAGTCTTCTCAACTTCGTTCTCAAGGGTGGCTATGCGACGTCTCACGTTACCCAAGAGCTTAGCGGTTCCCTTGTGTTTTGGAACAAGCGAGATGAACTCCCGCATCAACTTAATCTTTTCAGGCGTAGAATGGCAGGCTGCAACTTCCGCCCACTTGTTTTTTGCTTCAGCTGGCAGGTTAGAGACCATAACCCAGAACCAAACTAATAATAAACGTAAAGTGCGTTTTAAATGTCTCTCTAATTGCACACTTGCTCAACTTTTACGCCTTCACCGACTTTGGAGACCCACCCGTTTTTGGCGCCAACGCAAAGGCAGGCATCAATGACTTTCCTTCCGTCCTCGCCGTTCTTAACCAGCGCAATTATGCTTCCACCCAAGCCTGCTCCCGATATTTTGGCACCATAAGCACCCGCATTCAGGGCGTGTTGGCAGATGTCTTCAAGCTTCGGTAAACTAACGTCGTAGAGGTCCCTTAGCAAAGTCTGCTGGTCATTCATTACAGCGCCCAAAATTCGGTAGTTAAGCTCCGAAGATGCTTCCTTTTTTGGGACTTTCCACCTTTCTTCTCCGAAGTAAAGACCAGCCTCTGAGCCACCTATTTTCTCGTAACGTAAAACTTTTAGGGCGAACTCAGTTGACTTTTGCATTCTCAAAGTAAAGAGGATTCGGCTTCTTGCATTGTCGTCCAGAACTGAAAGACAATCTTTAATCTCGTCTTCGCTGATTTTTCTCCATTTCGGTTCGTTGAACGTGTAGCCAAGATTTCTTTTCAAGGCTTCAGGAACCAACGGGCTTTCCATGAGCGCCCTGAGTCCCCTGTTTATGTCATCTTGCCTTTTCGGATGGATGTCAGCCGTTGAATGTCTAATTCCAGAATCAACGATGGCAAAGGTTAGGTCCTTGAATGGAAGGGGCTCGACATTGTAAGGTGGCACACACTCAAGTTTGATTATCCCGCCGAAGGTAACGCCGTATTGGTCAAGCCTGCCGCAGGGGATGCCTGCTTCCTGGTTTTCCGCGGCGAAGGCTACTTCCGCCAAGTCGTGTTTTGTAAGCCCAAGCCTGCAAACGTGGTTAAGTAGCTCTGCGAACCCAACCTCAAGCGCAGCGCTGCTGGACAACCCAGAGCCTACGGGTATTTCGCTTCTTATCGTCACGTTCATGCCACGAAGCTTCTCGGCTAGCCCTTGTTTGACCAGCACGTTTACGATTCCGCGGAAATAGTTGCCAAAGAACCTTCCCTCTAGCATCTCGTTAATTCCGATTTTGAAACTGTCCGTGAAGCGTTCATTTAATTTTTGGAGGTCAAGCGACACAATTGTGAATGTCTCGTCTTTGGTAGGTTCAGCTGTAAAATGCATTCTCAGGTTGATGGCGACAGGCACAACAGGCAAGCCCTTGTAGTCCTGATGGGTGTTGAGGAAATCCGCTCTTCCAGGCGACGAAACCACAACCAGCCCTTTCAAGAAACGCAGTCTCCTTCGCCACCATTAAGGCGTTGACGACTTATTATTAATATTTAAAAGATTTTTAAAATTCTTCAGGTCGCAGGAGCATTCCGCAGCTCCTCAGCCTTCATCTCCGGCGCATAGTCGAAGGTTATTGTTCCAGCTCCGCTTTCCACGCTTGCGAAATATTTTATCTTGTCTTTTTCTCGGTACGGCGGATAGAACTCCACGTGGAAATGGTAGTGCGGGTAATGTTTCCCGTCCGTGGGTCTCTGATGCAGAACCATCATGTAAGGGAAACTCGTGTTAAACAGGTTCTCGAACTTTCTGAGAACAGTCTTCAAGATTGAAGCAAACGCCGTTTTCTCTTTGTCCGTCAAGTCAGTCAAGGCTGCAACGTGCCTTTTCGGGTACATGTGAACGCCGTAGGGCCAATGGGCGAAGAATGGCAGGAAACAAACGAAATCATCGTTCTCGCAAACGATGCGGACAGCTTCCCTGAGCTCTTTTTCTATAATCGTGCAGAAAAGGCAGTTTCCAGTCCTTTTCCAGTACTTTCGGCTCGAAGTCAGCTCCTTCTGGATGACGGACGGGACGAACGGGAAAGCGTAAGCTGCCCGTGCGGATGGTCAAGCGTAACCCCGATTATCCTGCCCTTGTTTTCGAAGATGAAAACGTACTTCACGTAATCTCTGCTGCCGACTCCTCGAACCGTTGAGTCCACAAGTCAACAACAGCCCGTATGTTCTCCACGGTCAAGTCAGCCAAGGAGGCATCATGCTTAGGCGTGTAGATGAGAACCTCGCATACACCCTTAGATGACAGAGAACGGTACAACCTGTCACCCTCAACGTCAGGCGGAGGAGGATCAGACCGTAAAGCCGGAAACGCGTTCGGCAAGCTCAGAACCTTCCAGCCCTTCTCGGGAACTTCCTTTGACCCAGGACAAAAAGGGCAGTAACCCTCCGGCAGCAGTGGACGTTTTCCCCTTTTGCCTGAAACGATGACCCATTGGCTCATTATGGGGTCCCATCTAACTCCATTAGGCTCACAACCTCTCGTCTTGAACGAAGTTTATGTTGGCAATTTCTATCTGAGAACGGGCTTTTATTGTTTTTATGGTTATCCTTTTCTCTTAGCCTTGAAGCATTTTAGCACGATGCCTGTTTGTTTGAATCCCAATTTTTCGTAAAGCTTCAGCGCTGGAAGGTTGTCTTTTGAAACCCAAAGCATCGGCGTCTTGCCTAATTTTATTGATTCTTCGACCAAAGCCGAACATACGGATGTCGATAACCCCTGACCTCTCATTGAGGGAACAGTGAACACGCCTCTGATAAGCGCCACATCTTCGAGATACTCTGAAATGGTTGCGCATGAAACCAACAATCCGTTTTCGTATCCACCATAAGCAAACCCTCTGTTTATCGCGTTCTGGACTAAATTTTTTAGCTCTTCGCTTAAGCTCTTCGAAGTCTCGTTAAGGTCTTCGGTTTCAAGCTTCTTTACTGCATGTTTAATTGTAGGTGTAAAGGTGTCTGAACCCGTTTTCATGACAAGAAACGTTGTAGTCTTGCCTTTACTTAGGGGGTCCATGCGTTCAACGGGGTCGAAAACTTTTTTGACCGCCCTTACGTGGTTAGGCTGCACAACGAGGACAGGTTCATCCAGATCGATCTTGCTTAAGAGTTCTGGTACGTTTTTTGGGTCTCCATGTGTATGGACGATTCTATTGTCGTACTCAAAAATGTAACCCGTGACTTCGGTGTTTCTGAGGGCGACCCAGACCCTTGTTTTTTCGCGTATGTTCTTGAGGTCACAAAGCGTGAAGATGTGCCGAATCCTGTCTTTATTTAAGTAATTTAGGAACAGTCGTTCATCCATGTCTTCCAAAGGTACAATCTGAATCGGCTCTCGCATCGTTCTTCGCCAAAGAGGTCCTTTGTGCGCAAAATAGACTTCATGTGCTGACTTATGAGCCTATACCTAACAATCTATATTTCCATCCGAAACATTCGGGTTCCGAGATATATCCGTATATTATGTTTAATACTTAAGCTTCGCACTCTGCTAACCATTAATGAGGTTTGGAAACATGAGTTTCAAGCTTGCCGTGTTCGATGTGGATGGAACCTTACTGAAATCCACCGACCAGCGAAGCTGGATGTTTCGCGGAAACTAAGAGACCTAGAAAAACTTGGAGCCAAAATTGTACTTGCTTCTGGGAAAAACGTTTCTTACCTTTTAGGATTCGCGCGAGGCATCGGCGTAAAACCTGTTTTCGTAATCGCAGAGAGTGGCTGCCTAGTTTTTGACGTCGAGAAAGCTGAGCTGAAAAAGATGGTTGAAATGACCAAAGAAATGACGATAATCAAAAACGAAGCCCTAGAGCAGTTCAGCGAATCTGTTTGGTTGCACCCTAACGAAGTGCAGTTAACAATTGTTCCGAAAGACCACAGAAAGATTCCGAGCGTCGCTTCATTCGTACATAAAGCCGCGGAACCTTTCAAGGACGAACTGGCGGTCGTCGTTCATGAGGACGCCGTTGATGTTTTGCCTGCTAAAATCGATAAAGGAAAGGGACTTCTAGAAGTATTGAGGATTCTGGGAATGTCAAAGGGCGAAGTCGTGGCTGTCGGAGACTCAAGCAACGATGTGCTGTTGTTCAGAAACGCGGGTCAATCAATAATCGTAGGCAACAATCCCGTCGCTCATCACGGAGCTAAAAGGTTCAGCGACATTAACGAAGCACTTGACTATCTCAAAGACTTATTCGGTGCGTTAAACATGAGCTAACCTTTATAGGGAAAACCTCATCTTGAAAGAAACTCTGTAGTTTATGTGGTGGGTAACTTGGCTAGCGCAAACATAAAAACAAACCATGATGGACCGGCAAGATGGAAATATGTCGTTGCTGCAGTTGTGATCAACCTATGTTTAGGCGCTGTTTACGCCTTCAGCATCCTCGTTCCGCCCCTTGAAGCGGAATTTCATTGGACAAGAATCGAAACCTCGCCTGCCTTCACAATCGCCCTGCTCACGTTCGCTCTTTCCATGATACCAGCGGGAAGACTGCAAGACCGAAAGGGACCAAGAACCGTAGTAACCATCGGAGGCATCCTAATCGGACTGGGAATGATGCTGTCCAGCTACACGAACTCTCTGCTGTGGCTGTATGTGAGCTATGGGGTTCTCCTCGGACTCGGTATCGGATTCGCATACGGTGCTCCAATCGCAACATGCAATAAATGGTTCCCCGATAAAAAAGGGCTTATCACAGGGTTAGTTGTGTTCGGATTCGGCGGAGGAGCCATCTTGTTCGCCCCATTATGGACCTTTCTTATAAATAATTATTCGTGGCAATTCAACTTCCTCGTTTCAGGCTTACTTTTCATGGCATTAACCGTAACCTCAGCCCAGATTATGAAAAATCCGCCTAAAGACTATAAGCCAGCAGGTTGGAACCCACCAGAGAAAAGCAAAGTAACCAAGACAGAATTTGAACCAACAGCCATGATTAAAACCCTGCCGTTTATTCTTATGTGGGTAAGCTACTGGTTCGGCACCACCGCTGGGTTGATGACAATTGGTCAAGCCAAACAGGTTGCGATGGAAATAGCGAAAATGGACAGTTTGCAGGCTGCTTTCGCAGTCTCAATACTGGGAGCATTCAATGCCACAGGTAGAATCTTGTGGGGACTCATCGGAGACAGAATCGGAAGAGAAAAAGCTTTGTCAATAGGGTTTCTGGCATGTGCTGTCGCTCTTTTCATCATCAGCACAGTGTCCGAGCCAACCGTCTTCCTTGTTGGATTCTGCCTTGAAGGTCTATGCTTCGGCGGATTTCTAGCTTCGTATCCAGCTTTGACTTCAGACTATTACGGAAGCAAAAACTTGGGAGTCAACTATGGCGTCGTCTTCACCGCTTATGGCGCCGGTAGTGTTCTAGGACCGATTATGGCAGACTACTTCAGAACGTATCAAGGATCCTATCTTCCAGCCTTCTACATTTCGATTGTCTTGGCTTTGTTAGGCATGGTTTTAACCTTGTTTCTTAGAAAGAAGGTTCATTAGACTGATTTCATATTGTGCGATTGATGGGCTTCATGCTCTAAGTTTGTTTTTTGCCTTTCTCTAGCATCTCAACGACTTTATCAACATGTTCGAAGTATATGGTTTCTCTCACATGTTCTTGGCGAGGTCTTGGAATGTCGATTTTTACTTCTCCAACGAGTTTTCCTGGACGCGACGACATAACCAGCACTCTATCCGCCATATACACAAGCTTCTTCAACGTTGTGACTAACCATGATCATGCTGTTTGGCGGAGCAGAAGGATCACGCCAGAGGTAGAGAAATAACTCACGAAGCGTTTTCGCAGTCAGTTCGTCAAGCGAAGAGAAAGGCTCATCCATGAGCAGAATCTCTGGATGTAAGGCAAGCGCCCTCGCCAACCCAACTCGTTGCTTCATTCCGCCTGAAAGGTCATGCGGGTACGTGTTTTCGAATCCTTCTAACTGAACCATTTTAAGGTATTCCTGAGCGGTGCGAGCCCGGTCTTCCTTTTTTATACCGAGTACTTCCATTGGCAATTCAATGTTCTCTAACGCTGTCTTCCACGGCAGCAACCCGAACAGTTGAAAGACCATGGAGATCTGTGGAATCGGATGGGTGACAGGCTGATCGTGAAAAAGTATTCTACCCGAATATGTTTTTTCCAAGCCAGATATTATCCTCAGGAGGGTAGATTTTCCGCAACCTGAAGGTCCAACTAGACACACGAATTCGTTGTCATCGATTGAAAAACTAACGTTGTCCAAGACTAGGATTTCGGATTTGCCATTTGTGAATGTTTTCTTGATGTTTTCCACCACAAGTATTGTCATTTTTTATACCTCTATGTGATATTTTTCAAACTTCCTAAGTAGTCGTCGCCAAATGAATCCTTCCATAAACAGAACGATGGTTGCGATTATACCCAAAATGAAAACAAGTAAGACGGTGTTTCCGTATTGGTATCCAGCCTTGTCAAGCAGCGAACCAATGCCCGGGACTGAAAGAGGCGGAACAGACGGGTCCGTGGAAGGCATGTATTCAGCGAATATTATGGTGTTCCAGCCTGTTCCCCACGAAAGTATGCTTCCAGTAACTATCGAAGGCAGGATGAAGGGGATTACTATGTGGGTAACTCTTTTGAAGCCCTTAAACCCGAAAAGTTCCGCCATTTCTTTTATCTCCGTGGGGATGTTCTTTGTTGCGCTGACAACGTTAAGGAACATGTACCAAATCATGTCCAGAACGAGCATCGTTATGCAGGTTAACTCAAGGGCAATTTCAGGCGTACCGAAAACTTTGTTTAGTCCAAGGAACATCACGGGGAACAAAGCAAGAATCGGCACCCCTTGCCCGATGTCATAGATTGGATAAATGATTGCCGACAAACGTTTATGCTCAGCCGCTAAAACTCCCAAGCCTATTGCGACCACAAGAGAGATTATGTATGCTATTGTTAAACGGCTCATTGTCAAAAAAATCAGGGAAGGCAGGCGGGAAAGCTCATCAGCAGGCGGACTACTAAAGCCCTGCTGTATCATGGCCAATGTAGGCAGGTGCTCACTCTGTAGGTACAATGCAATAAACACTGCCACAAGAGCCAAAATTGCCGCAGTTACCTTTTCAATCCGAGAATATTTTCGTAGGCTTTGTGATATTATGGAAAATGTTTTTGGCCAATGTATACTTCCAAAGTGGAACCAATGAACTGATCTTGCGACCCCAATTTTTCCCACTCCTGAAAGGTCCATTCTGATAATGGGTTTGAAAGTACCAGTGCTTGCTCTCTCCATAAGCTTGTGCCAGGTCAGCATGTTGAAGTACACTACGATGAAGGTGATGAAGACCAACAGCATTATCGCAAAAGGCATGTCTTCATAAAAATATGAAGCTCTGGCAAGTAGGTAACCCAATCCGCCTGAAGGTGGCGGCACCACTTTTCCTTGGTACTGAATGTATTCAGCAGCAATCATGAAGAACCAGCCATCGCACCATGCAAGGTTTGCACCTGCAACCACCGTAGGCGCAATTGCGGGGAGAACTATGTGTCTTATGTACCGCCAACCGCTCAAGCCGAAGCTTTGGGCTGATTCAACAACGTTTGTTGGTATGCTTCTGACTGCACCTAACACGCCAAAGAAAATGGCCCAAGCCATTGACGTGAAAAGCAGTATGATGACCGATAACTCGATTCCCCAAGGACCCAACATAAATAGAAACCCTATGACCATGGGAAAATACCCGAGTATGGGAATGGATTGCAGAAGGTCTATAAACGGAGTCAGGACCATTGAGGCAACCTTATTTGTCGCAGCAAGTATGCCGAAGAAGACTCCCCAAACAACAGAAATAACCAGCGTAATAACTATTCGAGAAATTGTACTAAATGTGTATAAGGGCAAATTCGCAGCCTCAGGGTTAAGTGACATAGTCATGATTGACCAGCCCATAACGCAAAGGATGGCAAGTCCACCCACGAAGCTGGCTAAATATTTCTTCAAATTTATGCTCCTTTTTGAATTGATGTGAAAGACAGAAACGCTGTAGGTCGATTTAAGTCTAACTGGTCAACTTAAAATAGCCAATAATGACTGTGATTGACAAGGCTTCGTTACGAAACCATCGACGACAAAAGTAAAGGCACTAAATTCTGAACCCTCAGCATCAAATTTAAATCACGGAGAACACCAAATTTAGACAGCCCAGCTGGGATAAGAAAAGGGCCCGTGAAATGGCGCCTAAACAAGGCCTCGTTCGGGAAGCGCAGCCAGGACAGCGCGCTGGCCCTCTAAAGCCCAAAAAGCTAAGGGAAAGCCGGAGATCCTGGGTTCAAATCCCAGCGGGCCCGCATAACATAATTTTAAATTTTTGGTTTTATATTATGAAGTAAAAAAATAATTAGTGATATTGGTCTCAAAGATTTTAACTTTTAAGTGTATATTTAGGGGGGACAGCGTGAAGGCTATTAAATGTCAAGAAATCAAGTGTAATCGGCTTTTATATTGCAGAAGGGTTTAAATATTTTTTTAGAAGTTCATTTATCATGGAAAGCCCTGATGATTATATTTTGAGGGTTTCAAACCTTAGTGTAACGATTCAGGATCAGTTAATCCTGGATGACATAAGTTTCAAAGTTAAGAAAGGCTCAACTTTAGCGATAGTGGGTCCGAACGGCGCAGGCAAGACGATATTGTTCAGGGCATTATTGAATCTTGTTCCGTACAGTGGTAAAATCGAGTGGCGTGACAAAATCAAGAAAGGTTATGTACCTCAGAATCTTTCTGCAGGCGACATACCGATCTCTGTTAAGGAGTTTTTGTCATTTAAGGATGCCTCGAACGTGGAGAACTCTCTTAATTCAGTTGGGCTAGACAGTAAAAATATAATGGAAAAGAAACTTGGTGTCCTATCAGGAGGCCAGCTAAGAAGGGTTCTGATCGCTTGGGCCATAATCGATAAACCTAATGTTTTATTGTTCGACGAACCTACGACAGGTGTTGACCTTGACAGCGAAGAAGACTATTTATAGGATGTTGAAAGATCTCGCTATAAAAAATGAAATTACGACGATAATAATATCGCACAACGTTCACATTGTGACAGAATACTCGGATTATATGTTGGCTCTCAACAGATGCATGAATTTCTTTGGAGAATCCAAGGAAATAAAAAGTCCATCCTTGCAGACGATTATTTATGGTGAGACAGTATGCAAACACAGTCCAAGCCCAACAGGTGACTAATCTAATGACGGAAGCATTGATATTCAGTCTGACAGTAGGAATTTCTGTTGGAGTTGCAGCTGGTTACCTTGGGTCCCTCATGGTGCTGGAAAAAATGGCGCTTGTAGGTGACGCTTTATCGCATGTGGCTTTGCCAGGTATCGCTTTGGGAATACTGTATGGTTTTAATCCTTTCATCGGAGCGTTCGCTTTTCTCTTTACATCAGCCGTCATGATTTGGCAGTTAGGTAGAATCACGAAGTTGTCTTTTGAAACGCTTGTAGGCGCTGTGTTTACACTGTCCCTGGCAATAGGGATATTGATTATTCCAGAACCAGAATTGCTTGAAGCACTTTTCGGTGATATAACCACGGTGGGCTTAATGGACACAATAATAGCGATAGCCGTTTCAGTCGTAGCCATATTCCTCACGAGGACCATTTATAAAGGAATTGTGTTGGGTATGATCTCGGAGGAACTAGCGATCTCTAAAGGCGTTAAAGTTGCCAGAATGAACCTTCTGTATCTTCTGCTCGTATCCATGGCAGTCGCCATCGGCATCAAGATCACAGGAACCCTCTTAGTAGGTTTTCTTGTTGTTACCCCTGCAGCGGCAGCAAAAATCGTTAGCTCAAACTTGTACCGATATTCGATATTGAGCTCGATCTTTGGTGGAGCCAGTGCATTTTCAGGGGTCCTACTGTCAAGTTATCTAAACTTGCATCCGGGGCCACTGGTAGTTTTGGCAGGAGTCACAATCTTTTTTGCGTCTGTGCTAATAAAATGGACTAAGCCCTCTGCCTCTTAACAATCCTGAGCCTCCCATGTTTTTGGGCATAACAAAAAGGGTTAAAAACGAAGAGCAATATTGGTCTCAAAGATGTTCAATTTGTAAGGGTCCAACCAAGGTGGACGGCGTGAAGGTCATTAAATGTCGGTATTGCGTTTGCCAGTTCTTCAGTCAAACTGATTACGAGTTTCATCTGAAGACTCATTGGAAGCCAGCCAAAAACGGTGAAGGCGAATGGATGCCCTCTGAAACTGACTCTTACTTGACTGGCCGCATCCGGAATTCTGGCTCTTTAGTTTTGGGAGGGTACCGTTACAGCCTCATCGGCGACGGAAAAATACTTTATCGAACAAGAATCGAGTTCACCGAGTATTAATGAAGCCACAGGAATAGCATCATTAGTTGAGTTTGAAATCCCGTTTTTCGATTTCACGAATAAGGGATGGCGGAACCATTCCCAAAAATGTGAAATGTTACTTCGCTTTCGTCCATTGTGTGCAGGTGCGGACGCCTTCAACCGCGTCTTTTGCAGCTGCGTCTGCCCCTATCTTCTTGGCGTATTCAGGGGTTATTGGCGCGCCACCTATGATTATCTTGACCTTGTTCCGCATTCCTGCTTTCTTGAGCCCTTTTACGACGCTCTCCATCTCTATCATGGTGGTCGTCAGCAATGCTGACATTGCGACGATGTCCGGGTTATTCTTCTTCACTGCTTCAACGAACTGATCTGCTGAAATGTCTACTCCAAGGTCGATGACATCGAAGTTTGCGGCTTTAAGAAGGGTGACAACAACGTTCTTGCCTATGTCGTGTAGGTCGCCTCTCGCAGTGCCAATGACGACTTTGCCAGCGGACTTGATGTCTCCTGCTTTGAGGTAAGGTTCAAGAACCGTCATGCCTTCCTTCATCGTTTCTCCCGCCATAATCAACTCCGCGAGAAAGTATTCGCCGTCTTCGTATTTTTGTCCCACAATTTCCATGCCCTTCGCCATTCCTTCTATGACGGCTTTGTAGGCTGGAATTCCTGAAGATATCACTTCTCCAGCTGCTTTCTTGACTCCATCAATGTCTAAATTGACGATGGCGTCTCTCAGGTTCGACAAGATTTCTTTCTCGTTCGGCATTCCGCTCATCCTTCCATGTTTTTCCAAATTTACCCACGATCTTGCTTAATTGCTTTTCCATTGATTGCACTTTTCTCTTCAGGGCACAATGGCTGTTTTGATGCATTCCCCTTTGCTCATCTTCAATAAAGCGTTCTCCAAGTCCGAAAGCGGTATCTTTTCCGTGATTAAGGGTTTTCCGTTGAACCTTCCGCTTGTTATGAGCCTGTAAGCCTTTAAAACAGACGCTGGCGTGTGGTGGAAAATGCCCTTAAGCGTCAAATCCTCGTAGTGAATCCTTTCCGTGTCTAAAGAAATTTTTGTGCCCGAAGGGCAGCCGCCAAAAAATAGCGTTGTTCCAGCCTTTCTCGTCATCTGGAAGGCAAGCTCCCAAGTTTGTGGGAGACCAACTGCTTCTATGACTTTGTCCGCCCCCAACCCGCCTGTCATCTCCTTAACACGGCTTAGTTGGTCTTCTTTTTGGGCGTCAATCACTACGTCGGCTCCGAGCTTGCTTGCAATTTTAAGCCGTTCAGCCTGCATGTCCGTGACAATCACCTTTGATGCTCCCTTCAGTTTGGCTAGTTGGAGATGAATCAAACCGATGGGTCCACTGCCAAGAATCACCACTACGTCCCCTAATCCAATGTTCGCAGTGTCGTTTCCGTTGACCGCGCATGCTAGGGGCTCAAGCAGCGCAGCTTCCTCGAATGAAATGTTCTCAGGCATCACGTAAGTGTTCTGTTTCACGATGGGTGCTGGCACACGTATGAATTCAGCATAGGCGCCATCAACGCTGAATCCGATAAGGGTCTCCAATAAACGTTCGCAGAGGTTCGGCTTCCCAGTCTTACAGAAGAAGCAGCTGTTGCACGGCGCTGAATTGGCAACAGCAACTCGGTCATCCTTCCTGAAGCGGTTGACAGCGTTCTTTCCAGCTTCAACGATTGTGCCAGAGAATTCGTGTCCCAACGTTATTGGTGGTTTAACCTTTGGGTGACCACGCTTGTACATTTTTACGTCTGTTCCGCAGGTTAACGCTGTTTCCACTTTGACGAGAACTTCTTCTGGACCAATCTGGGGGATGTCAATGTCTTCCAGCACAATCTTTCCGGGAGCATAAAACCTTACAGCCTTCATCTTACCTTTCAAGGAGCCACACTCACTATTCAATATGCTGAAGCTCTAATTAACGGTTCAAACACACAATAACAAAGAAACACAAAGTTTAAACGTTTAACGCCAAAAGTTCCACTCGTTCCGAGAATATTTTTCCATGTAGAGTTTCTCAGCTAACCTTTCTTCTGTTTTGCTGAGACTATTTTTTAGGAGATGTACTGAGAAGGCTTGTTCAAATCCTTTTTTAAGAGCGTCCTTAACTTTCTCAATTGAAACCAGCCAGCCTAGCTCGTCTGAGAGATTGGTCACAGGGCTTTTCTTGCTTGAAACGCCTTTTACCGTTATCACAAGGTTCGGAACATCGAGAGCCTTAACCAGCAAACCCAAGTCTGCATTGACTAAAATGGTTCCGTGGTGCAGAACGACGTTTTTTCTTCTTGCCTGTGCGTTCCCCGAGACTTTTTTGTTGTTTAATAGAATGTTGCTTGGGGATTCAAAGACGGGATGGATATCAAATGCCCTTAATGCTGCAATGATGCCTGAACAAAGTGTCTCCTGAGATTGTAAAATGTCTTGTCCGTTAACGAGAGAATTGTCCGCTTCGATTGTTATGCTGTAGTTCAGGGTTCCGGGGTCTTGGTAAACGGTTCCGCCTCCGCTGAACCTTCGAACCACCTCTATTCCTTCTTTTCTGCAGACGTCGAGGTTAACCTCAGCCTCAACGCTTTGAGAGTAACCCACTATCACCGCGGGGCTGTTCATCCAGAAACGTACTGTCGGACGATTTTTGTTCGCGATTTTTTCTTGGAAGATGGCTTCCTCAATAGCCACGTTCATCGCTGCCCCATTCGAAACCGTATCGTCCAAAAGTCTCCACTCGTCCATTTTGGTTCCCAAGCCTGAACATCATAATGAATTGTTAGGATAAGAGCTTCACCTTTTATGACCTTCCATAACAGCTTTCTCTTTTTAAAGAAAAATCTTTGAAGCGCAGGAACCCACACAAAAAAGGGTCAATTGTCCTGAAACAACTGAACAAACACGATTTAAACCGTTTGTTTTTCACAATCTCTGCGTTTGTCACACAAACGGAAAACTCGAATGTCACACAAATCAGATAGCCTCTCGAAGACAACATTTATTGATCAAACAACAATTCTGGATGTTGAACAAATCAGACCAGACGAACCCATGGAAATCGATGACTAAACGATAATTCCCCATTTTTGGAAGAGAACTAGAATGTTTTCTTGTGCCAGACTCTTTATTTTTAAATCCCTCAAGGTATTATAGTCTATTCTTGGATGGAAACGAAATGAAGGCGGCTGTGAAGACGAAACGTGGACCAGGAAACGTTGAGTTAAGAGACATCGAAGTCCCAAAAGTTAAGCCAGACGAAGTTTTAGTCGAGGTGAAATTTACGGGAATCTGCGGAACCGACATTCACATTTACCACGACTCTGCTTTTTATACGCCCCCAGTTGTTTTGGGACACGAGTATTCAGGCATCATAGCCAAGAAAGGTTCAGAAGTGGCAGGTTTTGAGCTGGGAGACCGCGTAACGTCCCCCGCGACAATCCCGTGCGGAAAATGCCTTATGTGCAGAACCAACCATGCGAACAGATGCACGGGAGAACAGAAACGTATTCTGGGCACCCATAAAGCCAACGGAACCTTTACGAAGTACGTGGCTGTCCCAATCGGGATACTGCACAAGATTCCTGCGAAGCTCTCGTTAGAGGAAGCAGCCATCACTGAGCTCGCAGCGTGCGTTGTCCATGCTGTTTTTGAGAGAGTCAGAGTAGAACCCGGAGAAGTAGTCGCCGTCTTAGGACCGGGACCGATGGGGCTCCTGATAGTTCAAGCTGCAAAAATTGCGGGAGCAAAACACGTAATTTTATCTGGGGTGAGCGCAGACAAGGAACGGTTCAGCATCGCGAAGGAGCTTGGTGCGGATTCGATAATCAACGTTGAGAACGAAGACCCAATTAATGTTGTTAAAAGCCTTACGGAAGGATTGGGCGCGGACGTAGTGTTTGAAGCAAGCGGTTCTTCTGCTGCTCGAAAACAAGCCTTCAGCATGGTCAGAAGATGCGGAAAAGTGGGCTTGATCGGGCTTACGGGAAAGCCGTCTGACATCAACCTTGACACAATCGTTGAAGGGGAATTGGACGTTAAGGGTTCATGGGGAACCGTGTGGACGAGCTGGAGGCGCACCTTGACCCTCCTCAGTTCCGGGATGATGCGGGTTTCGCCGTTAATCAACGCCAAGTTACCATTGGAGAAGTGGCAGGAAGGTTTCAGCCTAATAGAAGAACGGAAAGCCCTCAAAGTTCTCCTCGTCCCCTCGTGATTCTGGGGTAAATCTTTAAACCGTCAATGCTTTGTCTTAACCTAAGAAACACTAATAGAAAATGACAGTTGGAGGATACTGTGTTGTCAACCGAGGTTTCCAGAACAGCAAACATCGGGAAAGAAACCTTGAAAAAGATGTACAGGAAACTACCGGAAACAAGGAGGTTCGAAGAGAAAGTTTGGGACCCTTCAATGCTCCGGCAGCAAGGTTCGTGCAACGCCTTAAACAGGTGCTGGAAAAGGAAATATCTGAAACCCAATAAACGAGGTTCGCGTACTCATTTGTTATCGGTGGTTACGTAATGACGGACTCATCGCAATACAATGTTGCCGTGATAGGCGCAGGCATAGGTGGCTATGTCTCAGCGATCCGTTTAGCCCAGCTTGGAAAGAAGGTTGTCCTAATCGAAAAAGACATAATAGGCGGAACATGCGTAAACCGAGGCTGCATCCCTACAAAAACGCTTCTGGCAACAACTGATTTCCTATGCAAAGTTGCGAAGGCAGAAGAGCTCGGAGTACATATAGATGGTTTAAAGGTCAATTTCGAAAGGGTCATGGCGAGGAAAGATGCTGTCATCAAACGCCTAATTCAAGGTGTGGAATTTCTGATAAAGAAGAACAAGGTTACTTTTGTTAAGGGGAAGGCACATCTCATTTCTAAGAACCAGATTCATATCCAGAACCCGACTGGAGAAGCAGAAACTGTTACAGCTGAAAACATAATTATAGCAACGGGATCAGAGGAGCCTAAGCCTTCATACGCAATAGTTGATGAAGACAAAATCCTGACAAGCAAAGGAGCCTTAAACCTTAAGAAATGCCCAGAAAGCTCACTGTTATTGACGGCAACCTAATCGGAGTTGAATTCGCTGCAATTTTCAAGGCATTAGGATCAGCTGTCAAAATCTTTGAATCTGGTCCAAGTCTTCTTTCAATGTTTGACGCTGACATCAGCAGAAATTACGAAAGGATTCTTAAGAAAAAAGGGATTGAAATTTACGTAAACGCCTCTATAAAATCCGTAAAAATCGAATCCAATGGGATAGTTAGCGTAGATGCCTTGATGAAAGGATCAGAAATTCACGTTAAAACCGAGAAAGTACTCATTGCTGAAGCGCGGCGACCTATATCATCTGGTATAGGCTTAGAAGAAATAGGTATAGTGTTAAAGGACGGTTTTATTGTTGTTGACAATCATCAAAGAACTAACGTGCCAAACATCTACGCAGTTGGAGACGTAACAAGTGGCAAAATGCTTGCACACGTTGCTTTTGCAGAAGGCATAGTAGCAGCCGAGAATATAGCTGGGCATGGATCAGTTATGGACTACAAAACAGTTCCAATCTGCGTATATTGTGAGCCTGAAATCGCAAGCGTAGGCTTATTTGAGGATGAGGCGAAAAAGCAGGGATATGAGGTGGCGACTGGAAAGTTCCCATTACAGGCAAGTGGCAGAGCATTAACCTTAGGTGAAACAGACGGGTTCGCAAAGGTTGTCTGCGACCGAGAAACAGGCGAGATTTTAGGAGTCCACTTGATTGGTCCTCACGCAACGGAATTGATAGGTGAAGCTGCTTTGGCCATAAAATTAGAATGCACATTCGAAGAGATTGGCGAACTGGTCCACTCGCACCCCTCTATAAGTGAAGCTCTCATGGAAGCAGCAAGGGCAGTCTCAAATAAGGCGATACAAATCTGAAAGAGAACTATATAGTGACACAGAATGGATGTAAAGGAAAATTATTTACGGTCAGCTGAGATGACGGGTCCAGAATGGATTCCGTGCAGCATCTCGGTTTCACCTCCTCTTTGGCACAAATACCGCGAACAGCTGCGAGACCTTGTTCTGAGACACCCAACGCTGTTCGATGAGTATCAGAAGGGGAACCGAGATTACGATGATTTCGGAGTCCGCCGCAAGGGAGACACCATCACGGACGAGTGGGGCTGCGTGTGGTCATTTCTTGCAGACGGGCTTCAGGGTCAGGTGATTAAGCATCCTCTGGAAAACTTGAAACTTCTAGCTTCATTCAAACCTCAGGACCCGATTCAGCTGAACAATGTGCCTGGAGAGGGGTATCCGCCTTATCCGAACAGTTTCGAAATGGCTACAGACTACCTTAAAAAAGCAAAAAAAGAGGGGAAACTTGCGGTTGGGTCTTGCCCTCACGGTTTCATGTTTCAGCGGCTTTACTATTTGCGGGGATTCACTAACCTTATGAAGGATTTTGTTTTGCAACCTCTTGAGCTTAACAAGCTGATTGGCATTGTTCTCGACTACAACATGAAACTTATTCGCAGATGGCTCGAGGTTGGCGTAGATCTTCTCACTGCGGCGACGACCTTGGGATGCAGGACAGGCTGGTCATTAATCCGCGGACGTTCCGAAAATTCCTGGTTCCCGCCTATTCAATAATGTTTGGGGCTGCGCGGGAACACGGAGTCCACGTTTTCCTTCACAGTGACGGTCATATACTCGAGATAGCCGAAGACCTAGTTAAGGCTGGAGTGTCAATATTGAATCCTCAGGACCTCGTAAACGGCGTCGAAAACATAAAAAACAAACTGAAAGGCCGCGTGTGCATTGACATCGACATAGACAGGCAAAAAGTTGTTCCCTTCGGAAAACGCAACTGCAATCAAAAAACACGTACATAACGTTGTTTCAGCACTTAATTCGCCTGAAGGAGGACTCATGGTCACCGCGGGCATCTATCCGCCTACTCCTTTGGAAAACATCGAAGCTCTCTGCGAAGCTTTGGAAGAAGCTGGTGCTGGACCTAGGTCTTAATTCACGTTATATAAGGGAAACCTACAACAATATTTTCTGGAGAAAAGAAGGAGTGACTGAGTATTTCGTTGTCGTAGACGAGGACGATAAAGTCTTAGGAAAAGCGACAAGGGAAGAATGCCACTCAAACCGTAGCCTAATTCACAGGTCGGTCTACATTTTTGTTGTCAACGACAGAAACGAGGTCTTCCTCCAGAAACGGTCACTGTCCAAGGACCTTTACCCAGGCTATTTTACGGGCTCAGCAACTGGGCATGTGGACTATGGTGAAGACTATGATGACGCAGCTGAAAGAGAACTCAAGGAGGAACTCGACATCGACGCACAGTTGTTGCAGCTAGGTAAAGTCAAAAGCTTCACAAAAAATGAACAGGAAATCTCAATGCTTTACATCTGCCGTTACAATGGGCGAGTTAATTTTAATACTAACGAAATTACTGAGGGAGGCTTTTTCAGCATAGAAGACATCAAACGCAGCATCAAGACGGGAGAAAAAAAGTTCGCAGACGGATTCAAAGTGGCTTTCAGGGAACTTTTAAAACATATCGAGAACGCGGACCGTAAAGACTAAAAAGAAAAAACATACTCATTTGAGTGCAGCTGAGGTATTTGCAGGTAGAGTTTTTTGGGAACTAGCGTATTCTCTCTTCTAACTGAAAAAGTACGCATGGCATTATCTGAGATGGGATTATCCGCGCCAACTGAGCCGCAAGTGAAGGCTATTCCGCCTATCATGGATGGCGAGAACGTTCTGTTGGTGGCGCCCACTGGAAGCGGAAAGACAGAAGCTGCGTTACTTCCAGTTTTTTCTAGATTTTTTGAGACTCCTAGTAAAGAAGGAATTTCAATCATCTACATTACTCCGCTTCGTGCCTTGAACAGGGACATGCTTAAGAGGATTTCAGGATGGGCGCAAATTCTAGGCTTGACGGTTGAGGTGCGACACGGAGACACTGCAGCTAAGGTTCGCCGAAAACAGGCTTTGTCGCCTCCGAACATGCTTTTGACGACTCCCGAAACCCTTCAAGCCATCCTTCCAGGCGGGCTTATGAAAAAAAATCTCAGCGATGTACGCTTCGTCATTATTGATGAGGTCCATAAGCTCGCTGAAGACAGGCGTGGAGTCCAGCTTACCCTTGCGCTTGAGAGACTAAGTGAAGTAACAGGTCACGAGTTTCAGAGGATAGGGTTGTCCGCAACAGTCGGTAACCCGAAGGAAATGGCTTCATTCATCGCTGGAACTGACCGCCCAGTAAGGGTTGTTGAGGTTTTTCCTCCGAAAAGCTACAGGTACACAATCGAATGCCCCGTGCCTGACCAGCATGATTACGATTTGGCTGGAGACCTTAACATTGCTCCTGAGGCTGCTGCGAGGATAAGGCGGATTCTTGACCTTGTTAACAGTCATATTTCGACATTGGTTTTCGTCAACAGCAGAACCAACGCTGAGATGCTTGGGCACAAGCTTAGGGAATTATCCAAGGACATAGCGGTTCATCATGGGTCTCTGTCAAGAGAGGAAAGGATCGCCATGGAAGACAAGTTCAAGGACGGAGCCTTGAAAGCCCTCATCTGCACAAGCACTTTGGAGTCTAGGCATCGACATAGGCAACGTCGACTTCGCAGTCCAGTACCTTTCACCCCGGCATGTTTCTAGCCTTATCCAGCGGGTAGGAAGAAGCGGGCACAGACTGGACAAAGTCTCTCAAGGCGTCGTAGTAACGGCTTTTCCTGACGACACGCTGGAAGCCATAGCTTCAGTCAGACGGGCATACTTGAACCTTTCAGAGCCGATTCGTTTCTACGAAAACTCTTTGGACGTTTTAGCCCATCAGGTTGCAGGGATTCTGATGGACAAGGGTAAAGTCACAATCGACGAAGCTTACAGCATCATTCACAGAGCATACGCGTACCGAAACTTATCTAAGGCGAAATTTCTCGAAGTAGTTAAGTATCTCAGCTCGCTTAGGGAGTCTGTGGATGGAAGGAGACGTTTTGGGCAAAACGGAGAGGACGAGACGCTATTACTACAACAACCTTTCCATGATTCCTGATGAGAGACGCTACCCAGTGATCGACGTAGTTTCAGACAGCAAAATAGGCATCGTAGGCGAAGAATTCATGGCTCTCAGAGCCCGAATCGGGCTTAACTTCCTCTGCGCAGGAAAGGTTTGGCGCATCGTCCAGATCGAAGACGAAACAGGAAGAGTTTACGTGATTCCCGCCGAGAACCCGTTTGCAGCTGACCCGGCTGGGACGGCGAGCTGCTGGCGTTGCCCATCGAGATTGCTGAAGAATCTGGAAGGCTAAGGCAGGAAATTTCGGACGAACTCAAAAGGCTGGGAGACCTTGAGAAGGCATTGGAAAATGTTGCAGGAAAACTTTCTGTTAAGCCCGAAGTTTTACGGGAAATTGCTGACGAGTTAAACGAGCACATTAAACGAGGCTTACCCATTCCAACAAACAATCTTATTCTTGTTGAGGGCTTCGGCAACTACTTCATCATACACTCTTGCTTTGGCGAAACCGTTAATGTCACATTGGGATGCATCTTTGACGCTGTCCTCTCCGACCGCGACCTAATAACGGGCTGGTGGCACGACGCATTCCGCATTCTGATTGAGGCACCTCGGAAAGTTGAATCCCGAGACCTCGAAAAACTTCCAGCCATGCTTTTCAGCCTAGACGACGACGCGGTGGAAAAGGCGTTCAGCGAATACCTTAAAGCCCGTTTCCCGTTCCCTGAAAGGATGAAGCATATTGCCGAAAGGTTCGGCGCCCTCCCAAGAGGAAGGCTGGCGGGACCTGAACTACTTTCCCAGTTGCCTGAAAGGTTCAAGGACACGCCTGTTTACGAGGAAACCATAAGAGAGGTCATGGCTGAAAAGGTTGACCTGCCCTCTGTAAAAAGGATAATGGCTTCCATCAAGTCTGGCGCCATCCACATTCGAACCCTCTTATCTCACGAGTCTCCGTCGCCAATCGCCTACCACATGCTGGCTAAGTACGCGGATGTCCCTGAACTGATGGCTCCCAGACAGGTTTTAGTCAGCAACATAGAACGGATGAAAAAATCTGTAGAATCACGCAAGATCGTGCTTTTGTGCCTTTCATGCAGAAACTGGATCACGGAAACGAGAGTCCGCGATCTTCAGGAAAAACCAGTCTGCGGAAAATGTGGCGCTGGGCTTCTGGCAAGCCTTAGGCGAATGGAAGAGGCTGAAAAATTAAAAGGGTTCTTTGATAGGCGGGTTAAGGGAGAGCAGCTCGCTGACGAGGAGTGAAGGAGCTAAGCACCGCCCGTCGAGCAGCCGATTTGGCGTTGAGTTACGGAAAACAGGCAATAATAGCTCTACAAGTCAAAGGGGTAGGACCCGAAACTGGATCCAGAATCCTTGGCAAGATGCACGTGAACGAAGACGACTTTTACATGGACCTTCTAAAAGCCAAAATCCAGTTCCTGAAGACCCGACAATTCTGGGACGACAAAAATTCAAGAAAAGCCAAACAATAAAGGAAAATCTAGTTTTTGATTGCGCCCAACACCAACGCGAGAAGAGCCATTCGGACCACGACGCCGTTTCGGGCTTGCTCAAAATATTTTGCGAACGGGGTTGCATCAACCTCGACCGCTATCTCCTCGACGCGTGGAAGCGGATGCAGAACAATAAGGTCGTTCTTTGCGCTTTTCAGCAGCTTCAAATTTACCACAAAAGTGCCTCGAACCTTCTCGTATTCGCCGAGGTCGGGGAACCTTTCTTTCTGGATGCGCGTCACGTAGAGCACGTCGAGTTCTGGAAGGATCTCGTCGATGTCCCGGTACTCGGTCACCTCTATTCGGCTTCTGATGTCCTGCAGGACTTCGCTACGCATTTTCAGAAGGTCAGGCGAAACCATGTTGAGCTTAACGTTGTAAAGCGACAGAGCGTAAGCCAGCGAATGAACTGTTCTTCCGTACCTTAAGTCGCCCATCAAGGCAATGTTCAAACCATCAATCTTGCCTTTAGCCCTCAAAATCGTGTAAAGATCAAGCAACGCCTGAGTGGGATGTTCCTCAGCTCCGGAGCCAGCGTTGATGACTGGAACCTGAGCGTATTCGGCGGCAAACCTCGCTGATCCTTCAAGGGGGTGGCGAAGCACGATGATATCCGAGTATTTTTCGACGACTCGAACTGTGTCAGCCAAGGTTTCGCCTTTCCAGATAGACGAAACTCCAGGCTCAGCGAAGCCTATGACGTTTCCGCCGAGCTTATACATGGCTGTTTGGAAGCTGAGCATGGTTCTTGTGCTTGGTTCAAAGAAGAGTTCAGCCAAAACCTTGCTGCGGAGCATGTCTGACCCTTTTTCTGCCATGGGTTCAATGGATTTCGCGACTTCCAGAATGTAGTCGATTTCATCGCGTGTGAAGCCCTTAATCGAGACTATGTCCCTGTTTGTGAAGTTAAACCCGCTTTTCATGGCGACCATGCACCTAAACAGCAAATACTGGGTAAAGGAATTTAAGTCTTTTAACCTTTGTTCATTCTTATGAAGACGAGGACACAAATGAATCATGTTGAATGCGTTTGTGTGATTTTAGTTAAGGTTAATTTTTTATGCAGTTAACTTAATAGATAGCTTTAGGCGGTTTGGTTGATATGTCTCATGGAACTTTAAGGGTGTCAAAAATCAAGAACGGTACAGTCATTGATCACATTACGAAGGGACGCGCGTTGGACGTTGTAAAGATTCTAGGTATAAACGGACGCTCCGGAGGGATCGTGACGATCGCAATGAATGTTCAGAGCGGAAGACTCGGTGTTAAAGACATCGTAAAAATCGAGGGACGTGAACTCAGCTCGGAAGAGGTTGACAAGATCGCCCTCATCGCCCCCCACGCCACAATCAACATTATACGGAATTTTAAGGTCGCGGAGAAACAGACGGTAAAGTTGCCGTCGATCGTTCAGGGAATCGTGAAGTGCATCAAGCCTTCGTGCATCTCAAACAGCGGAAACGAACCCGTTAAGTCCATCTTTTACATGGAAGAGGCTGATCCCCTGAGGTTGAGGTGCCACTACTGCAACAACATTATGGAAGAAAAAGACATCTTCCAACAATTCTAATTGAAAAACTAAGGCGCTGTTGTTGGTTAAAAACATGCTTGTGTGCGGTGTCGACGACGCGGGGCGAGGGTCAGTCATTGGACCCTTAGTCATAGCTGGAGTATTGGTCAACGACAAGGAAATAGACAAGCTCAAGCTCTCGGCGTCAAGGATTCCAAGCTCCTTTCACCAGCCCGAAGAAGCCAGCTGGCGCCCCAAATCGTCAAGATCGCCCTGAACCATCATGTTGTGAGGTTGACGCCTGCCGAAATCGACGTAGTTGTCGAAACTGGTGGCAAGCTTCACCGTCTGAATAGGCTTGAAGCCCACGCCATGGCTGAAGTGATAACCTTCCTCAAACCCGACATAGCCTACATTGACGCTTCGGACGTTCTGCCTGGAAGGTATGCTGAGCACGTCGCAGAGAAGGTTCCGTTCGACGTCAAATTGATTTCGGAACATAAGGCAGATAGTACTTATCCTGTGGTTTCCGCTGCGTCGATAATTGCTAAGGTTGAACGCGACAAAGCAGTTGCTGAGATCACGAAAATTCATGGAAACCTAGGGTCAGGTTATCCTTCCGATCCTGAAACAAAAATTTTTCTCGAAAAGTGGATGAGGAAGCATGGGTCTTTTCCGGAGTTCGTTCGAAGGTCTTGGGAGCCAGCGAAAAAGGTGGAGGCAAACTATAGCGTTTTCCAGAAGAGGCTTACTTGAGCAGGATTTCGAGCTTTTGTCTATCTGGTATTTTTTCAAGTTCGTCGAAGCTAAAGAAAGCGATGCCCAGAGGATTTGATACATTTTCGTTGCCAAATAAAATGGGCCTTATTTCTATCACTTTGCTTAGGCTCGCGATCTCTTCCATGCGGTCATCTGTACCTTCTTCGTCTTCTTTGAGGATACCTACGATTAACTTGAGTTCCGTGTGGGGGCAGAAAGCGGCGAAATCGAAGGGAGATCGGTTCGTGACGAAAACGTTCAAACCAAATTTTGAAAACTTGTTCAAAACGAAACGGAGGAAACGGTTTCTTACGTTACTGTCTGGATTATTTGGGAGATTATCCTTTTTTGGGCTGTCTAGGTTGACTTCAAGTATGTTTATTGACTTAACAAGCGGCACTCCAAGAATCTCTGCCAGCTGATACGTGGCTGAGACGGAAGCCCGAGTCATTTCTCTTTCGTAGCCATATAAGGCTCTTCTTGAGATGCCGACCATTGTGGCAAGTTTGCCGATTGACAATCCGAGCTCGTGCCTGCGTTCCCTGATCTTGTTTCCGTCGGTTCTCACGTAGTAGCCGCCTGGAGTCGCTTCGATCAGTGGGTAGGTGCCTTGAGCTATGTCCTCAAGCGTCTTTGAGGTTACAACTTGGGCACCGTAACGTGAGTAGATGGTGTCGTTGCTAAGCGTTTCTTCGCCGTTCACGTCCGAAATTATCAGCGAAGAACAGTTGAGGCATTTCGCAACGATTTTGAGTTCAACGGCGTCGCTTCGGGAAACGTCCCGTATGTTATGAATGACCTTGATGAAGACGAGTGTCTCTTCTTTTCGGGCGGCAAAATCGAAACAGCTTGTTCTGGAAGTGCACATTCGGGAAACGTCAAAGCCAGCGTTATGAAGCGCCGCCTTAGCGAAATCCAGTGCCTCAGCGCGCTCCATAGTAGTAGTACCGTGATTTTTACTTGAACCGTCACATATAAACACAAGCTAAGCTGACGTAAGACAAGTTGTGCTGTCAACTATTGCCTTTTTTGAGGAAAAAGACTGAATTTGTGTGATAATGGCTGTTTATAATTCAAATTTGAAGTGAGCATTTTACATTAATTACTCTTCTTTGTGTTCCACTAGTTCGCTTTTGGGCTTCATGTATTCAATTTTAGCTTTAACTTTTTCCAGTTCGTCCTGATATCCACGTATTTTTCTGTCCGTCTCCTGTTTCTTGGCTTCCACTTCTTTCCTGCGTCTTGAAGACTGCGTTTAGCTGAATTTGGAGCTTATTATACAGTTGCACATCGCGGCATTTCCTGAGCTCATCGTAGACCTTGTTTTCCTCCTCCATCACCGAAGCGTATTTCGCGTCAACAGTCTTCTTTTTGGCTTCTAGCTCAACAAGCAGATCTTCGATCTTTTTTTGTTCTTTCCGCAGTATTGCGATGGTCAAAGTGGTAGACATGGTTCATCCTAAATACTGCAATATCTTATAAGTGTGGCGCTTAACACCAAAATTCTAAAACGACAACGAATGTGCAAAATTCTTATAGTTTTTTAATGTCCTTCAACAATTCTTGATTCATTGTGTATCAGACTGGTCTGTTTGTGTGACAATAGCCATTATCCGTGAAGACCTGTTCTTTTTTGCAGCACACCTGTTCTGCATTTTTTGGGCGTAAAAGTGTGCGGGTTTTATCTTGTCTGTTTTATTTATCAACCGTAAAGGCTTAAGAATGCGGAAAAGGATTGTGAAGGAAAGGGGAATGTGGTTGTCGTTCAGGTTGAAGATGGAAGAGTCAGCGGAAAAGAAGGATTCCAACATTGTGTTGGCTTTGGATCAAATCCCAGAAGACGCTGGAGACCTCACCAAAAAAGGCATCAAGATTCTTGAGGAGACGCATCAGTACCTATGCGGGCTGAAGTTGAACTATCATCTAATCTTGCCTCTTGGACTGTTTGACGGAGTGAAAAAAATCGTTGACAAAGCGCACAGCCTCGGACTGCCCGTCATAATGGATTGCAAAATCAACGACGTAGGATACACGAACCGCGTCATAGCCGAAAACTATTTTCGCGCAGGCTTCGACGCAGTGATTGCGAACCCGTTCGTGGGATGGGAAGATGGGCTTCGATCCGTCTTCGAGGTTGCGGAAACCATGAATCGAGGCGTAATTCTACTCGTCTATATGAGCCACAAAGCCGCGTGGGAAGGCTACGGACAAAAAATCCACGACCCAAATACCGGCGAACCTAAGTTGCAGTACACGGTTTTCGCTCAAAAGGCTTTATCGTGGAAAGCGGATGGCGTAATTGTGGGTGCAACATTCCCCGAAAAAATAAGGGAAGTCCACGCTGTACTTGGAGGAAAGGTGCCTATCTATTCGCCCGGCGTTGGTGCCCAAGGCGGAGACATTAAAGCAGCTGCTGAAGCTGGCTCACAATACCTGATTGTTGGTAGAGCAATAACGCTCGCTTACAGTCCAAAAAAGTCTGCGAGAACGTTCCGAGATTCCGTTAAAACATAACAGTCAATCTAATTGTCACTGACAAAAAGCCCTTTTTGGCTATCTGGTCCACAGTTCTCTTCTTAGGAGGTCGCGTACTGCAGCTCGGATGGCTGCGCTTCGGCTTGGGTACATGTTTTGCCTGACGAGTTCATCGAGACCTTCAAGATAAGCTTCGGGAAGTAGGACCGTTACAAGCTTCATACAGCTTACGCCTCAACATAACATGCGCGAATACATTAATATTAATACTATGTATAAAACTTAAGTTTAAAAGAATTTGCTATTAAAATAGAGTGTATATCAAATCTTGATTGAGGATTACGACATCCAAAAAAAGAGAGTGTTGTCACATGAAAGGTTTTAGTGCGAAAAACTTTGTTAAGAACCAAATAAAAGAAATAAAAGCAGTCATAGGCAACGAGAAAGCCGTAATAGCAGTTTCAGGCGGAGTAGACAGACTCAACGTGCGCTGTATTGGTCCATCAAGCAATAGGCGAAAACCTCATCTGCGTCATACTGGACGACGCGTTCATGCGAGAAGGCGAACCCGAAAAAGTCTCAGAGCTCCTCTCGCAGCCCCCTTTGAACCTCCCAATGAAGATTGAACGGGTACAAGAAAGATTCTTAAAGGCACTCAGCGGACTGAGAGACGCCGAAGAGAAACGGAAAGCCTTCAGGAAAACTTTCTATGAGACCCTAAGCGACATAGCGAAACGCGAGGGAAGCCAGTTTATGGTTCAAGGCACAATCCTCGCAGACATCATCGAGACTAAAGGCGGAATAAAGACCCAACACAACGTCCTCGAACAGATGGGCATCAGCACGCGGGAACTCTATGGATTCAAGGTTGTCGAACCCTTAGTGACTCTGCTGAAAAATCAAGTTAGGGAAGTAGCCAGATACATGAAAATCCCGCCTGAAATTTCGGAAAGGCAGCCCTTCCCTGGACCTGGACTTTCCGTAAGAGTCGTGGGAGAAATTACGCCTGAAAAGTTGGCGTCGCTTAAGAAAGTAACTTCGATTACGGAAAGCAACCTTACCAAGCATAAGCCAAGCCAGTATTTTGCTGCCATCATTGATAATGACGAAATTTATCCTCGCCCGAACCTGAGAAAAATGGTAGATTCAACAGCCAGATATCTGAATTTAAGCCCAACAAAGGTTTGGATAAAGGTGTTTTTAGATAAAGCCACTGGCATGAAACAGAGGGCTCGAAGGTATGGCGAAATTGTGGCGGTGACATGCCGAAAAGACAACGATAAATTGTATCAGCCTAGTATAGAAAAACTGTTTGGGCTGCAACAGAGGGTTTTGGCGCAGATGCGGTCTGCTACACGGGTGCTGTATGAGGTAGGCGAAGGAGACAGAAAACAACCATACGTAATTTCTGTCAGAGCTGTCGAGACAAAAGATTTTCTTAAAGCAGAAGTTGCAAATATTCCATTGTCGACCCTTCAAGAAACAGCAGGTCAGATTCTTAAGGAATGCTCCAATGTCTCAGCTGTTTACTATGACGTGACATCCAAACCTCCGGCAACAATAGAGATGGAGTGATGCGCCTCTTTTTAAGCAACATGCCTCAACATGTAACATGGTGAATGACTGAAATGAGGGTCATCGTTCAACGAATAGAATCCATAAAAGACCCAGCTGGCAACCTAGGCAAACGGGTGGAGCTGATTGAAGAAAGCTTAATGCCGAGCTTCGCCATCAGACCGCCAACAGAAGAGGCACGAATGGTGCAGGACGTTTTTAAAGCTATGCAGCAACAGATGCCCATGTTAGGCGTGAAAGCCCAGTTCAATTCTCCGAAGATGATTCTATTTTTGACAGAACAGGAGTATGAAGCGCTAGGCGTAAGGTTCGACGTAAACCAAGTCTTCGATGTTGAACTTGCAGACGGCAACATCAAGTTTCAAAAGGTCACCTAAACTTTCTCCCCTTAAGCTGGTCAATGAAAAAGCTCATCAGCTTACAATCAGTTCACTCTAAATTCTAAACGGGCGAAACAGGTTGAAAGCCAGAGCTCACATTTTCGTCAGTGGAAACGTTCAAGGCGTATTTTTCAGGTACGAAACTCGGACAAAAGCAATCCAGCATAAAGTGACTGGCTGGATCAAAAACCTGCGCGACGGAAGGATTGAAGCTGTCTTCGAGGGAGAAAAAGTAGATGTTGAAGCCATGATTACTTTTTGCCATCGTGGTCCGCCGGGTGCTGCGGTCAAAAGCGTCGACGTGCTTTGGGAAAAGCCGACAGGAGAGTCTGACAGGTTCCGGGTTCAATACTGAAATCGTCGAGTTTACCAAAAGGAATATTAATCAACAGAAAGTTGTTAGTTGATGCGCCTTATCAGATTAAGCGTCCAAAAAAAGTTAGGTGATATTAATGAGTGAAGGATGGACCGAAACCTGCACCAGAATTCTTGAACAAATCGAGAAAATGGCGGAAAAAAAGGACAAGGATCGGCTAGACATAGTTCAGTCTATGCGGTTTTCGTTGTATGCGCTGCATAGAAGCATACTTGGCTGGTTGAACTGGGTGAACAACCCGGATATAATGGTGTCATTCAACCCCGAGGAACTAGAAGCCATGAACAAGAAGCTCATAGGTTTCATAGAAGATTTCATAAAATACGACATCGAAGTAACCCAGAAGGGAGAAGGCAAAACCGTAGCAGCACAGAAAGCGAGAAGAGAAGCTGAAGAAAAAGCCCGAAGAAGCCCAGATGACATATTCTACATATAAATTTCGTTTCAAGCTTTTTTTGAAATTCTAAAGTGACTGTCTTTTCCCGCGCTCACGTATTCTCCGCCGAGCTGGTCACGAATGATGTTAGCAATGCGTCTGAAGTTGTCTGAACCCAAGAAAAGCCTCGGCTTAACGAGAACGTGCCCGTCCGTCTCCTCAAAATACAGCATACTCGACAAATCCTGCGGAAAAACCTTTTGCACGTCCTCAGCTGACTTTACACCGCCTATTAGGATGGGAGCGGCTGAAGGCTCAGTGACGGGTATTGTTTGCTGCGAAGATTTTGGTTGAGGAAGAGGCCTTGAAGGTTCAGCTGCCTGAGACGGCGGATGACTGCCTAAACCAGCTTTCAGGTTTGTCGATATGTTGGCAAGGTCCTCTGAAAGAAATTTTAGGACCCGAATTAGGTCGTCGATGCGTTTAACTAAATCCTCGATTTTTGGCTTCTCCTCACCCATAAACAGCGCCTTCTAACTGGGTGGCAAATACCACTTATTTGTTTGCTGTTCCTCAATAAGTCAGCTATCCATTTTTTATAGTTCCTTTTTGGGGTTATATTACTAGCTTTAATCACGCTTTTAGCAGGATTGTAAGGAATAGGCTTTGAGTACTTTGATGTTCAAATACCTAATCTAATTGTTTCTGAACATGCTGAGCGGAATCAGGAAAGATAATGTTTTATTGTATTTTGTTTTTTTTCGAGCTTCTGAAGCCGCAACGTTATCCAGTCGTCTGTCTTTTCCTGACTCATGCCTTCTGCATCTTCCTGCTCCATAAGCTTGGCTTGAACAATCCTAACCAGTTCGCTTGGCTCAACAGGCTTGACAACATAGGCGTCAGCGCTAACGTTCAATGACTTCATGGCGTTTTCGAGACTGGATAGCCTGTGACCATTATCTTCATCATCTTTGGTGAGCGTTTATGCAGTATGCTCAGTAGTTCAGTTTCTTCCATGTCAGCTGGCTAGATGGATAAAAATTAGAGCTGATGAACCTAAGGAAAACTTGCATCAAAAAACCTAAAGGACCAATGCTTTTTCAGGTTCTCTCTGGATTTTACTGCCACAATGGGGACAAAAGGCATTTTGAACCGAGATGTTCACGCTACACGATTTACACATTATCTTTTTGTTTTCTTTTCCACAGAAGGGACAAAACCTAGATTCAGACGAAATTTCCTTTCCGCATTCGCCGCAGAAAAATCCAGATTTAATGAAGGGAATCTTCGTAACGTGTTGTCTTGTCTTTTGAGGATAAACGAAAATTAGAATCCAGAAAATTACGGGAATAAACATCCCGATGGGAAGACTAGCGTAAGTTTGGAAGAGCGTGTATTGGATAAAAACTTCTTCATATCCGGAGCCCGAGAATAACACTAATCCAACCAAACTGGAAATTCCGCCCCACTCGACAAGGTTGCCCTGTTTCCGTTTGGTGCTTCCCCAAAGACTTAGAATTGCGCCTAATAGGACAAGCGCTGTGCCAAGGTATTTCGGGATTGACTTATATAATTCCCATGTTGTCCATGTTTCTTGCGGACCATAAATCATCACGTATTCTACCATAAAGGGAAACTCAAGGATGGTGAACCACGATGTTGCCGCCCCAGACTCGTTAGTTCCCCAAGTAATTTTCCACGGTAAAACCAAAGAAACAAGAAGAAGAAAACTGGCGACTAATCGCAAGTTCATTTTTTTTAACCTTGCTTACCAAAATTCGCCAAAAGCTGTTCAATGGCAATTGTTTCTTGGGTCCTTTCGCTCATATCGCGTAAAACGACCTTCTTTTCCTTCATTTCCCTCGAACCCACGATAACCGCGTGGGTGATTCCGCGTCTATCCGCATCAGAAAGCGCCTTAGAAACAGAACGCCCCATGGTCTCAAGCTCAACTGTAACGCCGCTTTCTTTTCTGAGCCTTGACGCAACCTTGAAGGCTTCTCCAAGCATCGAACCGTCGACTGCGACAACCAATATACGATTTTCAGGCTCCACCACTTTTTCAATCGTGGACAAAGAAGACTCTTGTTTCTGTAACGCAAGCGACAAACGGTCAATTCCCGGCGCAACACCTACCGCGGGAACCTGCCCTCCGCTGAACGACTCTATGAGTTTGTCGTAGCGACCGCCCCCTCCGACAGCAATGTCCATACCTGACGCGTAAATTTCGAAGACCATCCCCGTGTAATATTCTAAACCTCTCGCGAATCCAGCTTCGATGACAAAATTCACTTCTACACTACCAGCTTTCAACAAGCCTAGAATTTCACTCAGGTTCCTTGCTGCCTTCGAAGCCTCGGGGTAGTCTTTAACGATTTCGCCTATTTCAGCAGTAACAGTCTCAGAATCATTTCCTTTTGTTTCGAAAAGCGAATCCAAAGTATCTAAGCTGCTTTTAGGGCTTCCAGCCTTCTTGGTCGCTTCAAGCACATCTTCATACTGTTTCTTATCCAAGAGCTGCATTATGCTGTTCTGCTGGTCTTCAGCGATTCCGTCATGGCTTAGAATGCTACGCAAGATTCCAACGTGACCAACCTTAAAGTAGTAGCCCCGAAGCCCAATCTCCTCCAATAAACTGTCCGTTAAAGCCAAAATTTCAGCGTCAGCTTCAGGTTTGCTGGAGCCAAAAAGCTCGTAGTTGGCTTGCCAAAATTCGCGGTATCTTCCAAACTGGGGTTCATCATAACGGTACAGGCTGCCAACAGAAAACAACCTCAACGGTCTCGGGAAACTCTGCATTTTTGTCGCCACAAGCCTAGCTATTGAGGCTGTGAACTCCGGTCTTAGGGCAACCTTTCGTCCACCGAGGTCGTCGAAGACGTACATGCGTTTCCTGTTGTCCTCGCCCACCTTGGCAGCCAGAAGCTCGTAGTGTTCAACAAGAGGGGTGATGACTTCGCGGAATCCAAAGAGTCTAGACACTTCTCTGGCTTTTTGTTCAATGAACCTCAGCCTTTCAGCTTCGTCAGCAACAAGGTCTCTCATGCCCCGCACTGTTCGGCGGAATTCTGAAGCCAAAGTTAACACCTGTTCTGTGAAATCAACATCATCTAATAAGCTGCATATTCTATTGTAATAGAATAAAAAGCTCTTTCCTTATGAACTAGACTACAATGTTGACAAGTGGCTTCCTTTTTTTTATTAAGCACTTCTTGTAGTCCAAGTTTTTCATAAATGTCCCCTAAAAAAAGGGGGATGGTTAATGGGCACTCAACTTATGCTTGATAGCACTTCGAACGCTTGTTCTTCTTTACGTTTTATGGTTCTTAACGCGTTGACGCCGTTTTTTCTCATGTCCTCGGTCCAAGTGTTGGCATCTATCATTCCTTTTGGAGTCCACGTTTTTTTCTCGTCCTTTCTCACCCATGAGGGCATGGGGAAGTGTATCCAGTTGTCAAACAGGGTCTTCATTATGTCCTCGAATCTTTGGACAGCGTCGCTGATTACCGTCTTTTCTTTTCCTGAGAACTCTTCCTTCACTGCTTGGAGGTATCTGGTAGCCGCGACCCTTGCATCGAAGAGGCTGTCGTAGACCCAGCCATTCACGTGCCAATAGTGCATGAAGGTCGCATCGTTCATTCCTCTGAACGACGTTTCGTTTTCTAGGTCCCTCATCCAAGCATCGTAAGCTGCTAAACCATTCGCGTAGTGGTCAATCTCCTTTTTCCTTGAGACTCAACAGCCAATTTGATTGATTCCCTGATGCTGTTAATCTTAGGTGGAGATGGTCCTATTTTCTCTATTTTGAGAATTGCCCACGGCTCCTTCTCAGCGACTGAATATTCGTCTCCCTTGTCCCAATAGCTTCGACAGATCAGCTTCCCGTTCTGATACCCGGTGACGACTCCCCAGTCTGCAACTTGAACCATGTCTATCGCGACGACAGGTATGCCCTTGTCAATTTCGTCCCTAATCGTTTGGTTGATCTCTTTTTGACCTATCATTTCAGTGTTCAAGAATTGCCCCTTGTAGCCTACAACCTTCAAAGCTTGCCATGCATAGGTTTCGTTAACTGCTGCATCTGGCGAACTTGGACACCAATCAGGCTGATGGAAGCTGAAGCGAAACGCGGCGGCTGAAACTCCCATCAGGTAGGTGTAGTCGACTGGTTCTTTGAGGAAACGCAGTGTCGCGTCTAGGGCGCCAAAGAAGGTGCATTCGACATCTTTCCCCCAACCAAGCGTTGACACGCCTTCCAGCACCTGTTTTCGTGCGCGAGTTAAACTGTACAGCCGATGGTACTGTTTTATGTAGTCTGACGCTGTGGGCGACATGCCGCTGAGGACGTTGGACAAGGCTGACAGCAATTGTTTTCCAGTTTCTGTTGCCAAGTAGCGGCCTTTTTTGTGTTCTTGGGTTATTAGCTCAGCGTCCACGAGAATGTTAAGGTTGCTGTTCAACGCTGTTGTCTTCAGTCCAGTTAGCCTGGACAGCTCAGAGAAATACATGCCTTTTTGGGAAAGTGATTGAAGAATCCTGATCCGCTGGGGGTACGCTAAAGCTTTCATGGCTCCTGCCATCTGATCAACAGTGAATTCAGTGTTTTCTTCATTGTTTTCTTTTTGTGAGGACTGTTTAATGTTTTTATTTTCTATATTCATAGAACTAATCTCCTATTTTTAACGTATTAAATTTCTACATTCTTAGTATTTATATTTTATGGTCAAAAAAGATTATTAATGAAGATAATCCATTTTAGAGGAAACAGAAAAATAATACAGATTACTTGAAAGCCAAACGCGAAAGAGTGTAATAGACAATTTCGCCTCTTCTGTTCAGAACCGAAAGGATCAATGTTTTTTTCAGACCTTGTGCCCGCGACAATATTCTCGCAAGGTCCTCAATAGCGACAGGTTGCCCCTCTTTTATTCCAAGGACTAGATAGTCCGCGATGGATTTGCCGTACTCGCCTCTTTTGTAGACTCTGAAGTCGATGCCTAAGCCGAACCCTTCCCTGACAACGTAGCCCCTGCTTCTGAGGTCCCGATAGAGGAGGTACCGCACCCAAGCGTCCCCATCGACGGTTCGGGCTCTGGTTAGGAGCTGCTGAAAACTGACCTGTGACTCGGTCTCTTCGTCCTTAACCTCGATTATGCCCTTGTCCATCAGGTAAAGGGCTTCACAATAATTAAGGAGAACATTGCTGTTTTGGGGAGTCCCATACCCGCGGGACGTAAGACCCTCAGTGTCCTCTGAGGAAGGAACCCAAACACCTTCATCCTTTAGTAAGACCTTTAGAAGGACCTTTTCTTCTTTTTCCTCAGCTTTACCGTTATCGATATTTGTTGACATAACTGTTCTCCTAAAGTGAATTCTGTTTAAACTTGTTTTCGACGCGATTTTGAAACTTCCTACGGGTTAAAACTCCTTCTTCGCAGACAATGGCGGTCACGTATTTTATTGGCGTAACATCAAAGGCTGGATTCATAACCTTTACGCCCTCAGGTGCTATTCTTACTGAGCTTATGTGGGTTACTTCGGTTGGGTTTCTTTCTTCTATTGTCACGTCTTTGGCTTTCTCTGAAAGGTCAAATGTTGAGGTTGGCGCAGCAACATAGAATGGGATGCCGTGTTCATGAGCCAGAACCGCGACGGTATAGGTGCCTATTTTGTTTATTACAGCGTCACAAACGATTCTGTCAGCGCCGACAATGACCTTACTAATTAGACCTTTAGACATAAAGTAGCCAGCCATGTTGTCCGTGATTAAAGTTACTGGAATGCCGTCTCTCATAAGCTCAAACGCGGTGAGCCTTGCGCCTTGAAGCAACGGTCGAGTTTCGTCTGCGATGACCTTAAAACGTTTTCCTTCTTCCCACGCAGCCCTAACGACAGCTAAGACTGTGCCGTAGTCAACGGTCGCCAAGCTTCCAGCATTACAATGAGTCAAAACCGTGTCGCCATCTTTAATCAGTTTTGCGCCATGTTTTCCGATTCTACGGTTAACCGCTGCGTCCTCGTCAGCCATTTTCTGGGCTTCAGCAACGACTGCCTTTTTTATGTCCTCAACATCGCCCCTTGTTTCTCTTGCCGCTTTCAGAATCCTGTCAGCAGCCCAGAACAGATTCACAGCAGTTGGCCGTGTGTTTTTTATGGTCTCTGCAGCGTCTTCGAGTTCCCGTATAAAATCTTCCTTTTTTTGCGCCTTTGAATGGTGAGCTGTTAAGGCTACGCCGTAGGCTGTTGCCACGCCGATTAGGGGTGCTCCTCTAATCTTCATTTCTTTGAGGGCTGAAGCCACTTGCTGGCACGTTTTCAGTTCGATCCAGACTTCTTTTCTGGGGAGAACTGTTTGGTCAATCGTTACGACGACGCCGTCTTTCCATTCAATGGTTCTCACGGATACAGCCACCCTTAAACCTTATTCGTCAGTCAACAAGAAAATACAGAAGGCTCATCATTAATATAGTTTTTAACCTGAAGTAATGTGCAAGAATGACTCGGAAGCAAACTTCAGCTTTACGATTGGTAGTTCAGAATCCAATAGAGCACGATTTCAATAGCTGCAAAGGACACGAGAATGAACGCGACGCCGATCTTTGTGAGAAACGAAACTTGGCGCGGGTTACGAACGTATCTTGTGCTGCGGTAAATCAGCAACAACCCCGTTGTCCCCAAGGCATAAAGGATCATGACCGCCAGACTGCCCATAAGCAGCTGCTCATGAATCTGGTAAGGAATGAAGGAAAGGAACCTTCCCGACCCCAAGGGAATCGCTGCAACAGGCTCCATGAGGATGTCGTAGATTCCGCCTCCCAACAGAAAGATGGCTGCAGACATGGCGATTGCGGCTATGAAAAAGCGGGACGGACGGTAGGTCGCCAACTTGGTGGTGATCTTTTGAAGAGAGTAGCCCCAAGACGAGAATTTCTTGTTCATTTTCTTCGCCAAATTTTACTACGCAGTTAGTTCTGTCCGTTATGTGGATGTGTCATATAGAAACGAGTCCAAATTTAAACCTTACTTATCTAATTCGGCTTTTTGGACGCCCTGTTGTTTCGATGAGTCTGAAGCCAAAAGGTGCTGAGCAACCTCCTTGACCCAAAGGCCTGAAAACTCATTGACCTTTATATGCGTCAGATATTCTTTCCACGAAACTTTCATGGACTTCTTCCATGCTTCGTAGTTTTTCAGCAAATTGTCGTAGGCTGCTTTATGCAGTTCGCAGAAGTTGCCCTCGGACTTTCTGCCGCAGATTTCGCATTGCACCTATCTTCTAGCCTCCTTGGATGGGCAATCAGGTCGAACGCAGAAGACCCAAGGTCGTTTACCCTTTGTTTGGTACTGAATCATAGGCCATCCGCAAACGCCGCAGTCTTTGCTGACTGGCTTAACGGTGCCCGTTTGCGGAAGAGGAAAAGAAACCTTGCATTGTCCTTTAAAGAAGCCCGTGCAGCCCAAGAAACGTTTGCCCGTTCGCCGAGAGTAAACGATGACAAGTTTGCCTGTTCCACACTGCAGGCAGCTGCCGACGACTCGTTGCTGCATTTGGGCTTTTTTCGCAGCCTCAGTGAGCTCTTGCCCCATCGTTTCCTGATGTTTCTTCATTTCGGTCAGAACTGGCTCCAACCGGATGGTGGCTTTTGCGATAACAACGTCTTTTTTTTCTTTTTCGTTCTGAATTTCCTCCATGTTTTTCTCTATTTCTCTCGTGAAGCTCTATTGAGACGACCTCGGGGCAGTACCTTTCAAGAATGTTGGTCACGTCAAGCCCTAACTCTGAGATGGAAGCCCTTTCTCCACCTACATATCCACGGGTGTAAAGCGTGTCGATTATGCCTGCTCTCGTAGCCTTTGTTCCGATGCCTTCGTCCTCCATTTTCTTGAGCAAACTGCTCGGATTGTACCTAACAGGAGGCTTCGTAAACTTGTCTTCCACAACAACCTCTTTAAACGCAATCTCTTGTCCCTTCTCTAAAGGCGGAAGAATAACATCTTCAGCCCGTATGAAAGGTTTGTAGAAAACCATCCAGCCTTCTTCTAAAACCTGCTTGCCGTGCAAAAAGAACGAGTAGCCGTCTACCGTTATCGTGACCTTTGCACTTTGCTTTAAAGCTGGTTTGCTGAAAACAGCCATGAACCTCCTCACAATAAGGTCCCAAATCTTCCTTTCAGGGTCGCCTAAGGCTTTGCTTGGGAGAATGCCCGTCGGGTAAATCGAGGGATGCGCTGAGTCCTCTCCTTTTCCTTCGTTTGGGACAAGTTTTTTTTCGCTAAGAAGCTGGTGGGCTAAGCTCGTGTATTTTGGCTCGTTAGCTAATAATTCAAGAATGGCTCGGCTGTTGATTGTTGGTGGCAGTTTCTGGCTTGATGTTCTCGGGTAGGATATCAAGGCTTCCAAGTATAGTCTTTCAGCGACGTCAGAGGTTCGCCTAGGTGTATACTTGAAAAAACTGTAAGCTTCAGCTTGAAGGGCACCTAAGTCAAAAGGCTCAGGCGGGTTCTGATGGAACTTTTTTACTTCCATCTTCGAAATTTTGCCTTTTTTTCCGAGGCACGCGTTAACAACGGCTTCGGCTTCTTCTCGGCTTTGCATCTCGGCTTTTTCGTACTCAACCTCGAAGACTTGCCCGTTTATTTCAACTGACGTCTTTATTGCCCAGAAAGGAATAGTGACGAAAGTGTTGATTTTTTTCTCTCGGTCCACAAGGAACTTTAATGTTGGTCCCTGAACTCTGCCTGTGCTGAGAGTGAGGTATTTTCCGCTGTACTGTTTCGCGGCGACGGTCATCGCTCGGGAAAGGTTAATGCCGTACATTGCGTCTAGGAAGTGGCGGCAGACTCCAGCCTCAATCGTCGGGAACTCGATGTGTTCAAAGAGCTCATCATACGATTTTCTCAGCTCTTCAGCGGTAAGTGTTGAAAACTTCATCCTTTTGGCTTCTTTGTCTTTTTCTCCGCAGGCATATTTGAGAATGGTGTATCCTAATGTTGCTCCTTCAATGTCGTAGTCTGTTGCCAAAATGTATTCTTGCGCCCCCTTAGAAAGGTTCGTGATGACTTCGACCCACTTCTTCGTGTCTCTGGCGTCCCTTTCAACAGTGTATCGTGGGACCCAATCAAACTCGAAAACTGGGTAAACGTTGCGGTCAGTTACCTTCGGAGCGACAGTGTAAAGGTGCCCTAATGCAGCGACAACAATCAGCCTCTTGCCGACACGGAAAGTTTCATAATACGGAACCCGGTCGGTCTCTTTTTTCTGAGGTTTGCCATTTTCGTCTAAAGCTTTTGCGATGCGTTCAGCGGTACTCGGCTTCTCGCACAGCACAAAAACGTTTTGTGTAGCCAACTGCGTTTTCCTCTTTCAAACCTGCACCTTTCATAGCAATTTTATGGCATCCAGAACGGGTTGTGAGTCAGTTAGCCTCTTAAAGTTGTGGTTATTTAGTTTTGCGGCTGATAAATATGCGTTTCCGTGGTCCTTATTAGGCAGAGTCATCCTTATTTCTGTTCATTACCACTTAAAGAGGTTGGGAAGTTGCCTCAGAAGGTTAACTGTCACCAATGTGGTTATGTTCTGTATCAAGGCGAAGAACTGAGGTCTCCCGAAGAAATTTTGCAGGTGCATGAAGGAAAATGCCCCAAGTGTGGCACTAAGCTGTCTTTGTCGCCCATGAACGTTGACGTGGGGGCTTCGTCCAAAAATAAATTTTCCATAAAAATACCGCGGTAACTCCCAAAAAATCCGTATTTTTTTGCTCAAGCATTGTTTTCTGTGTTGGCTGTTAAGGTTTAATAGGGCTTCAGTGAAACCTATTGCTTGACACAAAGAAGCCCAGAGTGCAGAGTTTAAAATGTCAGAAACGGTTACAATTTCAGCGAAGATACCTCGAGACATTTACGACGAGATGGCTTTGCGTTGGCCAGAAGGAGAAAGAAGCAGCCTCATCCGCGACGCCATAATCGAGAAGCTTCAAAAGACTCCGCGTCCAGACAGAATCCTCGAGCTCGAAGAAAGGATTCGCAAGACGGAAGACGATGTTTCTGCGATAAAGAAGAGTCTAGCCGACCTTGAGGTTTTAACTTACGAAAGAGGAAAAATCAATCCCCACGCGTTCTGCGTCGACAAGATTGACCACGATATCGTCGACTACCTGATCCACTACAACGGTGCAACAACCCCTGAACTGGCGGAAGCCCTAAAAATCAATCGCTGGCTGATCCTCAACCGCTTAAAACGGATAATGAGCCGATCTAAAAAGGAACTTGGAAAACCCGTCATCGAATACTTTGGCGGAGAAAAGGCTGGTAAAAGAAAGGCGTGGTGGTTTAACGAGGAACTAATAGAAACTAGCACATAACCTTCATGTTATTATAAAGACAAACAAAACGGGTCCGTGGCCCAGCCAGGATAAAGGCGCCGAGCCACAATAAAAGCGCGCAAGCCTCCGGAGCCGGAGATCCCTGGGTTCAAATCCCAGCGGACCCGCCATTTCAATTTGAATATAATTTAATTAGGTTTATTAGGCGGTGTTTATACCTCCTTTCGTTTAGTTTAAGAAAAAAAAGGCTTATTATTATTGAAAGGAGCAGGAGCAACTGTGGGAAATGGACCTTGCTTGGCTTGCGTTGACTGTCGGAGCCCTTGCCATGTTCGTTGTTGCCTATTTAGCTTGGTCCATCAGCAAGGCACCTGCCGGTTCGCCGCAGATGATTGAGATTGCGGATTACATTGAGGACGGAACCCGAGCCTTCGTAAGACGCCAGTACCGAACCATCGCCATCATTGTCGCCTTGCTGATTATTCCGTTGGCACTTTTTTTCAGAAACGTGACCATGGTCGTTTCGTTTTTGTTTGGTGCCTTCTTTTCTTTACTTGCAGCTTACATTGGCTTACGCATTGCGGTCAGAACCAACGTTAGAACAACCCATGCGGCGACGACCTCTTCCGCGGAGGCTTTTACGATGGCTTTCAGCGGAGGCGCAGTGATGGGTTGTCCGTTGTGGGGCTGAGCCTTTTTGGGGTAAGCCTGCTTTATTTGCTTCATATAGACCCCGCCATGATTGTTGGTTATGGTTTTGGCGCAAGCTTGACAGCGCTTTTCGCTCAGTTGGGAGGCGGCATATTCACTAAGGCTGCTGACATTGGAGCAGACATCGTTGGTAAGATTGAGCAGAGTATTCCGGAGGATGATCCGCGTAATCCAGCTGTGATCGCTGACCTAGTAGGCGACAACGAAGGCGACTGTGCGGGAAGAGGCTCCGACCTTTTCGAGTCCATAAGCGACGACTACATAACAGCCATGATCATAGGCACCATACTTCTAGGCTCCCAAGGAACTAACGCTCTGCTTTTTCCCTTGATGCTCGGAGTCTCCGGAATCGTGGCAACAATCATCGGCGTCTTCGTCATTAAGTAACTGAAAAAAACTAAGCCAGTTCACACCTTTAATTTGGGTCTTTTCATAACCGCGGTTTTTGCTGCCCTCGGTACTTTTGTGTCATCTTGGGTTCTTCTTAATGACATGACCATATTTTTCGCGGTGGTCAGTGGCTTGGTGGCCAGCCTCGCAGTCGGCATTGTTGTTCAGTACTACACAGGAATTGATGGAAAATTCGTGAAGGGCATAGCGGAATCCTCTGAGCGCGGACCAGCCATCACCATCATTACAGGCTTGTCTTATGCTTTTCAAAGCCCGTTTTTGCCAATCCTTTTTGTGCTGTCGTCCATAATGTTTTCTTATTACATAACGAACGGTTCACTTTACGGAATAGTCGCAGCGAACCTCGGCACGGACCTCGCGATAGGCATCATAATGTCAAGCGACGCGTTTGGACCCATAACTGACAACGCCGCAGGCATAGCGCAGATGGTTGGAGCCAAAACACACAACGGCGGAGCGCTTGAAGAGTTGGATGCTTTGGGTAACACGACTAAGGCTTACACGAAAGCTTTTGCCACGGCGTCCGGCACCGTTTCCACAGTCGAGATTTTTGCCACTTACGGGGAACTTGTGAAACTCTACAATGTTAGCTTAGGTCTTTTAAGTCCCATCATGATAGTTGGGCTACTGTTAGGCGCTACTCTTCCCTTCATTTTCTCGTCTCTCGCCATAGGGGCTACAGGAAAAACGGCATTACAAATGGTCGACGAGGTGCGGAGACAATTCAAAGAGAATCCTGACATTATTGAAGGCAAAGCAAAACCTGACTACGCTAGATGCGTTGACATAGGCACCAGAAACGCCCTTAAACAGATGACAGCGCCTGGGCTACTGGCAATCGCGTCCCCAATCGTCGTGGGACTTCTACTCGGAAAATACGCTTTAGGTGCCATGCTTCTTGGAGGACTAACATCTTCTGCGCTTTTGTCGCCTTTCTTCACGTTTGGTGGTGGAATGTGGGACAACGCTAAAAAGCATATTGAGAGAGATTTTTGGATGAAGGGTACCCCCACACATGCTGCTGCTGTAATTGGTGACACTGTCGGCGACCCGTTGAAAGATGTCGCTGGACCATCACTAAACATTTTCATGAAGCTGACAAATATGACTGCGCTGCTCATTGCGCCGATTTTGCTTACTCTTTAGAACTTGACTTAACTCTCTATGATTTATTGTTGGCTAAAGTAAAATAGTCTAAATGACAGTCATTTAAAAATAGTGTGGAACAATGCGATATAACCAAAAGTTCTTCGGTCAAGAGCATTTCGAAAACGGCACTTCTGAAAGGGATTTTTGCACTCGCCTAAGCGTCTTGAAGCCTGCTATGTCGCAGTATGGCTTCGCTGTCAAAGACCGTATGCCACCTCTTCCGTCAGACATGGGCGGAATTGTTCAGGTAAAATACAATGGGATGCTGTCGGTCGTAATGTGGAACGAGAAGAGAGGCGGCTTCGTCGCTTGGGGTCCCAGAGGACGATGCTACTTTTCTTTGGCTGACGACAGAAAACACCCAGTAATCGAGTATTTCAATTCTCATTTGAGAGAATTCAGGGACCTTGCTTTTTTAGCGGAAACCTACGTTGTGCGAAAAATTGGTGACAAAAGCTTCATGACCGACTTCAACTATGCCATGAGCATCATCAAAAATCCCCGTTCCGTTGAAGACGTGGACAGAATAAAACTGGCTGTCTTCGACTATGCAAAAATGGGGGAAGACGGTAGCTTCGATAAGCCAGAACAAAAGTACATTGAACGGTTCAAGAGGCTTCGAGACGACTTCGGTTTTCAAGAGGGATGCGACAGCGGTGCAGTTCATCTTCCGGACTATCTCGAGGTTGAGGGCAACTTTCAGAATTCCTATGGGTTGATACAAGATTTTTGGAACACATTCGTCGGCGAAAGACGGTTCGAAGGGTTGGTGATGCACACAGAGAATGGCGAGGAATACAAGATTAAGTTCAGAGACACCTTGGACGTAGTAATCATTGCCTTCAGATTGTCGGGTAATGACCGACCGATATGCGAAAAGTGTGGGGCAAAATTTGACACATTGTGGCTTAGAAAGCTCGCCAGAGAAGGAGTTGTAAAAAAGTCCGAGTGGTTCGATCCTAAGGGTCGCTTGCTCAAAGACAAAGCACAAAATGACCTGTGGGTTTCAACAAAAAACATTGTCTCATGCCCTGTATGCGGTGGACCCATCACTGAATCCGCGGGACCAGTTTTGGGAGCAAAGATTGCGTTGATGACGCCGGACGGAGGTTTTGTGGATATGGCGGATGGAGCGCAAATTTCGTCGATTTCGCCGATTCTTGACCTTGTTGAGCCACTTTACGAAGACAGCAGGTACCTGTGGGTTAAGCCTGAGGTTATTGTTGAGGTGTCGTATCAAGGCGACCAACTTTACGTCGACAGGGAAAGGCCAGTTTACCAGTTAAACGGCAATCGGTACATTAAGGTCGGCACAGTCAAGGCTACGTCTCTGCGTCCCTACAAAGTGCGACTCAGGGAAGATAAGACCGTGAACCCTCAGGATTTGAGGCTCGAACAATTGAACTACTTCGTGGACAAAATAAAAGTAATAAGGTCAAAGTGGCAAGAAACGAGAAAGCAAAGCGGTCTCGGCGACTATTTCGTGCGATAGACGCATCTCAGTCTATGTTCCAAGCTTGGTTGATCGTCTGTTGGTAACTGGATATTTTACCATTCTCAACATCGCTGACATTGACAGGTTTACCGAGACATGCCGATTCGCAGATTGCGTAGGTCAAGCCAGTGAGCTGGCTTTCTGTTGGGTTCATCGTTGACGACGCCATAGTACGTGCTGACGTGAAGGAAAAGTCGGGCTGCGGACTCGTAATTGCCTTCTTTGACTGCTTTTTCAGCTGACCTGATCCATTCGAGATGAGCGTTGAATCCCGTTTGAGCCATCCGCAATGTTCCTTCTTTACTGATTAAAATGACGCCGTTACTCTGGCTTCCTAACAAACTATGGGTGTTACCAGTCTCGAATTTCGTCTATTCTTCTGAGGGCTTCCTCAATCACGGGTTTAGGCTGGAACAATGTGACCCGGATGTGTCCTTTGCCACTTTCCCCGAAATAGGAGCCAGGCATCGTTGCGACGTGCGCTTTTTCCAGAAGTGTCTTCAGAGCGAAATGTTCGTCGTTGTCTTTGAACGCTTCTGGAATCCTTGGGAACAGGTACGGAGTCGCTTTTGGTGGCTTGCATTTGAATCCTAGCTTGTTGAGACCGTTAACGAAGGTGTCTTTTCTCTGTTTCACTTCTTGCATGTAGTCCCTGATTTCCTTTTTTACGTCGGGATTCGTGAGGGCTTCGACGCCTGCTTTCTGTTCGTACCATGCGACGCCTTGGCTGTACTGGCTTGAGAGCTTGAGCCATCTGTCTATGTTGTTTTTGCTGCTGACTATCCACCCAAGCCCGATGCCTACGAAGTTGCAGTGTTTCGAAAGAGAAACCGCCTCGAAGCCGTAGTTCATCATGCTTGGAATTTCGGTTATGGACAAGGGCTTCACGTTTTCGTCGAAAGTGTAATCCTTGTAGGCTTTGTCGAATATGCCTCCCATGTCGTGCCTAACCATTTTTTTTAATAAATCATCATAGTATTCCCGTTTTGCAATGGCACCCGTGGGATTGTTGGGGTCACAAAAATAGAAGAAGACGTCCTCTTTCTCAAACTTCATGTTCGGAAGCCAGCCCGTTTCCTCGGACGTAGGAACAGTCTTCGGTTCGTGGCCTGAAAGCAGTATCCCAGCCACATAAGCGGGATACACTGGGACCGGCACCACTCCGCGTCCTTCGCCGAAAAGCCGCGCGATGTTGTGGAGGGCTTCTTTGGTCCAGCTTGTGACAGCGATGTTTTCGGGTTTCAGGTTTGCGCCGTGTCTCTCATCGTAGTGCTGGATGATGGCATCCACAAGTTCAGGGATTCCCCGCTCTGGGTGAGTGTCGCACGGGTAGCCGAAGGTTGAGTTTTTTTCGAGAATAAACTTAGACATTAGCCTCTTGATTGTTTCAGGGGCTTCCTTGTCAGGTATCCCAATTCTGACGTTGACCACGTTTACTCCGTCTCTTTCCTGAACTTCCCTTGAGAGCTGGCTGACCCTGGCAAAGGGGTACTTGGGCACCTTGTCCAGTGTGCTTGAAAACCTTGGCATAATACTTCCATCCGCAGCAACGGATTTAAGCTTTCCAAGATTTTATTAATAGTGTTTTCGAATAAGGATTGGTCACCTAACATGAAAGAAGATGCTTACGAGAAGCTTGCTTATGCTTTGGACAAGCTTCCTAACGGGTTTCCGAGAACAAAATCGGGCGTTGAGATTGCCATTCTGAAAATGATTTTCTCGCTTGAGGAGGCTACTTTGGTAAGTCAACTTAGCGGTAAATATGAATCTGTTGATGATATAGCCAAACGGGTCGGCAAAACCACTGCGAAGCTAAAAACCGTATTGATGGGAATGGCTGGGCGTGGCTTAATTTGGTATGATGCGGTTGATGGTGTTTCTCTGTTTAGACTGGCGCCTTTCGTCGTTGGGTTCTTCGAGTCGCAGTTGCACACGATGAACCATGAGTTTGCTCATTTGGTCGAGGAATATTTTGCTGAGGGTGGAGCGGAGGGAATAATGAAGCCACAGCCTGCTTTGCATCGCGTTATTCCTTCGCAAACTGCAGTGAAGTCGGAGTGGATTCTCCCCTACGACGACGTTAAAGCGTTGCTTATATCACAAAAGACGTTCAGTCTTCGGGACTGCATCTGCCGTGTGCAGCAAGACCTTCTTCAAAGTCGAAGATGCAGTTTCCCAGTTAAGACTTGCCTGAGTTTCTCAGCGTATGAGCGTCTGCCTAGACCTGAAGACGTTTCGAAGGAGGAAGCTTTGGCTCTGTTGGACGAGTTTGAGAAGATTGGGCTGGTACACACTGTAAGCAACGTAATGAAGGATTTTTCGTACGTCTGCAATTGTTGTGGCTGCTGCTGCGGAATTCTCAGAGGTATCAACGATTGGGGCATACAGAACTCCGTCGCCTACGCCAACTACTATTCCGAAATTGACCGCGACGAATGCGTGGGATGCGGAACATGCATAAAACGGTGCCAAGTAAAAGCCATCTCTGAACAGGATAGCGTAGCCGTTGTGGACCGAAAACGGTGCATAGGATGCGGACTCTGCGTTACGGGATGCCCAAACGGCGCTGCGAAACTTCACCTGAAGCCGAAAGAAGAAATCGTGAATCCGCCATTAGACTTCGCAGTTTGGGAACGCGAACGCTTGCACAACCGCGGCATAGGTTCAACATGATTAGGTCATCTCCAGAATTGTTTAGGGTTCAGCGCAAAACAAAAATTTTAAGAAATTCGTTAATAGAATGGTAAAGGTCGAGGTTGATAGACTTGGAAGAGATGAAGGTTAGGCTGGAAGAGTTGAAGCCGAGGCGTGCAGCTCATGTTCATGTCTTCAGCGAAACGCCTGAGGAGGACGCAAACAAAAAACTCATGGGTTGGGTTGAACACAACGGAGCAGTCAGGAAAGACGTCTGCTTGTTCGGGAGAAATACGTATCCGACTGACAACATGGAGCCTCACGGTTACGAGTTCTTAACAATCGCGCAGGATGTTAAGCCCGAAGGAGACGTTGACCTGAAAGAAATCACCGGAGGGTCTTAAGCGGTTCTTCAAGTCAAGAATTTAAAAAAGATTGGGGAAGCTTGGCAGAAGCTTTGGGCGTGGTTCGAAGAAAGCAAGCGTGAACATGTGGGTTTCAGGAAGGAGGAATACGGCTAGGTCGACGGCTACGAGGAACATATTAACTGGCAAGAAAACAAGCCACCCAACGAGTGGATTTTCGACCTTTGGGTCAAACTGTAAGAATAACACGATAAACCCTAAAAAATCCAGTATTCGTACAATCAAGATGAATTATGCATTTGCAGCTTTTGTTTAGGCAGTGTATATGAAACTGTTTTCTATGTTTTCTTCAAGGAATCTTTGGGCGTCTAACGCAGCTTTGCATCCTGCGCCTGCGGCGGTTACAGCCTGCTTGTATCGGTAGTCCTGAACGTCGCCTGCTACGAAGACTCCTTCGACGCTTGTTCTGGTCTCGCCTTTGACGACGACATAGCCTTTTCCGTCAAGTTCAACCTGCCCCTTGAAAACCTGAGTGTTAGGTTCATGCCCGATGGCCACGAAAACCGCGTCGCATTTCAACTCAGACTCCTCACCCGTGTCTGTCCTTTTTAGCTTAACACCTTCAACCTGGTTTTTGCCGAGAATCTCCTGAACCATGCTGTTCCAGATGAACTCAATTTTTGGATTTTTGGAGGCTCGTTCCTGAAGAACATTTGAAGCCCGCAGCTGGTTTCTTCTGTGGACAATTTTGGCTTGGCTTACGAACCTTGATAGTTCTAAGGCTTCCTGCAGTGCGGTGTCTCCTCCGCCCACGACCACGGCTACTTTGTCCCTGAAGAAAGCCGCGTCGCAGGTTGTACAGACTGAGACTCCTCTGCCCCTTAAACGTTGTTCGCTTTCAAGCCCCAGCCACTTCGGTGAAGCTCCGGTTGAAATGATTACGGAAAACCCCTCGTACACTGTGTCTCCGGCTTTCACCTTGAAGGGTCTTTTTGAAAAATCAACCTCGGTGGTATCTTCAAACATGATTTCTGCGCCGAACCGTTCAGCCTGCTTGTACATGTTGTCCATGAGGTCGGGTCCGAGGATTCCGTCTTTGAATCCCGGAAAGTTTTCTACATCAGCTGTGAGCATGAGCTGTCCGCCCCACGCGGTTCCGGCTGCGACGAGGGTTTTTAGCCCCGCTCTGCTCGTGTAGATGGCTGCGGTTAAGCCTGCGGGTCCAGAACCGATTATTATGACGTCGTACATTGCTAACTGCCTTCGCACAGTTTTCTGAAAAGATTATGGGTTTCCTAAATTAAAAAGTTTTCAAGTCTTGTTTCCGTGGTTTGTCTGTTGCGTTCGGAATGTTTAACTGTTGCTGTGCTTTTTTTTGTTTTTGGTGATGTTCATGCGGAAGGCACTGGTTCTGATTGACAATGGGTTTCAAGAAGCGGAGCTTCTTGTTCCGTATTATCGGCTTCAGGAAGCAGGTTTCAAGGTAGATTTGGTTGGATCGAAAGCTAAGGAAGCGTACGTTGGCGACAACGGTTACCGTTTGGTAGCGGACTTAGCTGCGGAAGACGTGAAAATTAGCGAGTACGATGCTGTTATTGTTCCCGGAGGAAGGGCGCCGGATAGGATGAGGACAAAGAAACCTTTAGTTAACTTGGTTAAGTCCGCCTTCGAAAAGGGCAAAGTCATAGCTGCAATCTGTCACGGTCCACAGATGCTTATTGAGGCTGACGTGGTGCGGGGAAGGAAGGTCACAAGTTACGTTGCGGTGGCGACGGATTTGAGGAACGCGGGCGCTACTTGGGAGGACCGTTCCGTGGTTGTAGACGGGAACCTTGTGACGTCCAGAGTTCCGCCTGATCTACCTGACTTCTGCCGAGAAACCCTTAAGCTACTGAAAAAGTAGCTTCAGTATATCCCTTTTTTTATTTTTTTTTCTTGGATTTTGTTCTTCATCCCCCACGCTGCATGATGAGGTCGCTGTAGCTGCCCTTCTGAAGGGTCTCAGGTTTTATGCCTAATGTTTCCATGAGTTTTTCCAGTGTTTCATGGGCTTTCTTTGTGGTTTCAGGCGTGTTTTCGGTTGGTCTTTCGAATTCGACGTAGGTTCCGAGGTTTTTTACCTTGTCGAGGTGCACTTGCGTTCCTTCGACTTTGTAGATTATCCGTTGTTTGTCGACGATGGTTTTTGTGCGGAGAACGTTGCTGAGGAACTGCTTCATGAACTGCGGCTTCGGGAGCTCAGTTATGAAAACTTGGCTTTTTTTGAGACCTTTGACGTCGGGTCTTTCGTAGTAGACGATCTGCGCCTCGTTTTCGCCTTCGGTTTCTCTGAGTTTCAGTCTCCCCTGCGGAACCTCGTAGTACGTGTCGATTTGGCGGACGGCTCCAATGTGCTCCGCTTTTAAGGACTCGAGCTTTTTTCTGAACGGTTCGAGGTTGTCCACTTTGGCTTTAAGCTCGACGATTGTTGTTTCCTGCGGTTTCAGTCTCTGCACTATTGTTCACCTTCCTTCATAGCAGCTGCTGCAGCCGTCTCCTCTGGACCATGATGCATTCGCCATGGACCACTTGGATGCCGTTTTCTCTGCAGTATTTTATGGCTTTTTCTGATTCGCTGCCGGGCTGCATCCACGCCATGGTTACGCTGAGTCTGTCTGCATTCTTGGACGGTTTGTTCGGTGACGGGCGGCGGAACAACAAGGTTGACGACGTCAGGTTTCCTTGGCAACGACGTAAGGCTCGGGAAGCATTTGTCTCCGAGGACCTCGTCCGCATTAGGGTTAACGGGGTAAACCTTGTAGTCTGCCTGTTTAAGGTCCATGTAGACTCGGTGTCCGTATTTTTCGGGGTTCCGGCTGGCTCCAACCACGGCTATGATGTTGTTTTTGTCAAGCATGCGGCGGAAGAGTTCAGAACGGATGTTTTTTCCTTCCTTTCCAATCCGTAATCGTGGTTAGAACTTGTCTATTGACACGATTTCGCTGAGCTGTTTTCGGGGTCCAGGTTCAGTGAAGGCTTTTTCTACAGCTTTAGGGCAGCCGAGAGGTGTCACCCCTACGACGTTCCAGCCTTCGGGGACTTCGAGTACCTTTTTGACTTCAGCATTGTTGAAGAATCCTATCCAGCATGTGCCTAGCCCCTCGTTTCTGGCTGCAAGAATTAGGTGCGTCATGGCGATGCTTACGTCTACAAGCACGCTGTGTTCGCCCATGTAGCTGCCTCGGTTCCAGTCGAAAATTTGCCCGCAAGCCACGACGATGACGGGAGCCTCAGCCAGCCACTTCTGGTCTCCGCACGCTGGGATGAGCTTCTTTTTTACGGTTTCGTCTTTGACGATTATGAACCGCCAAGGCTGACGGTTGCTTCCACTCGGCGCAATGCGGACAGCTTCCAAGATTCTGCTTAACACTTCGTCTGGAACAAGATCAGGCTTGAACGAACGCACACTGCGACGGGTTCGAATAACATCAAAAAACTCCATTTCCAATCCTTAACTCCATTAAGCTTTGTATGCTTTAGATATATTGCAGGATTCGATATTTCTTTTTTGGTTTTAAAATAAAGATGATCTAATCAATAATTTATCAAACATTGATTTTGACATGTCTTTTATTTCTAATATGAGCCCATTGTGTCGTGTTAAGATACGCACATTGTCTTTTATGTATTTCAGTTACTGTTATCTTCTTGGTGTTTAGAGTGAGCTCTAAACGGTCACGGATTGAGATTTACCTCGACGTCTTACAGGCAATAAGGAAAGGCGTGCACAAGCCGACCCGCATCATGTACAGGACAAATCTTTCTTGGAAGCCTCTAATGCAGGTTCTCGACGCCATGATTAAGCAGCAGCTGATTGCGCCCGAAAACCAGGGAACACATGTAACCTACAAGATAACAGAGAAGGGTATAAATGTCCTAAACTATTTTAACGAAGCCATGGAACTCATCGAAATCAAATAAATTTTTTTGAAATAGGTCTAGCAACCATTCTGAGCCATCAAGGTATTCGCCTCTTTTTCTTTTCGTTCATAAGGCAACTGTAAAAGGCTGAAGTATTCAAAAAGGTTCTGTCTAGAAACAATAAGCTTTATACAATCATGAGGATTGATTGTTCACACTAAAAAACATTATAAAAGATCAACAGTCGGAGTTTCCATTATGAGCAATGATACAGGAAAGGTTTCCCGTGACAGAACAGACTCGGTTTTCGAGAAGCACAACAAGGAAGTAAGTAGGCTTTGGAAAAATTTTGAGGATGGAAAACCCGACAGAATCCCCGTCCAATGGTCCTTGAACAATAAAATGGTTCTTCTTGACCCTTCTCTGAATATTTGGGGCTACAGCTTTGCGGATGTTTTCGAGAAACCCGAAGTCTCATTGAAGGTTGAGCTTGAGTTTGAGTATTGGAGGAGACACAACGTATGGTGCGATTGGGAAATGGGGCTTCCCAAGAAGTGGGACGTAAGCGTCAGCCTCCAAAACGTCTACGAGGCATCCTGGCTTGGAGCACCCCTCAACTTTATAGAAAAACAGGTTCCAGACGTCAAGCCTTTCCTTAAAACCAGAGAAGACATGAAAAACTTTATGGCAAAAGGCATACCTGACCCATTCACGGGATTTATGGCAAGGGTCAAAAACCACTACGAATACTATCAGGATAAGCGAAATGAAGGCTTCACCTTCAAAGATGTGCCCCTTGGGAACATAGGAACCCCTTCAGGAACGGACGGACCCTTCACGATAGCTGTCACCACAACTGGGGGAGAAATCGTCAAAATGCTCTATAGAGACCCCGATTTCGCGGAGAATTTTCTATGGTTCATGGCGGACGCATTGACAGAAAGAATGAAGGCTTGGCACAAGTTTTTGGGAATCATCTTTCCTTACAAAAACTTCGGCTTCGCCGATGATGGCATACAGTTTCTATCACCCAAAGCCTACAGAAGGTTCGTCCTACCTCTGCATAAAAGAATTGTAGAGACCTTCTGCGCTGGAAGACCTGGAATACATCTGTGCGGAGCCGTGGAGCAGCACCTCGAAACTTTGAGAGACGAGCTCCACATAAGGTCTTTGGATACAGGCTTCCCTCTGAATTTGGAGAAAGCCAGAGAAATCCTCGGCGAAGACGTAATCATGAGAGGCAATCTACATATAGCAACCCTTTTGGAAGGTCCCAAAGAAAAGATTGAAAAAGAAATCCTGAGAATAATAAGGTCCAACGTGACTAGGGGAAGAAAATTCATCTTCGGAGAAGGAAATAACGTAGCACCTAACACTCCATCAGAAAACCTTAATTATGCCTACCAAATAACAAAGCGCCACGGAAAATACACGTAACCACTACCGTGTTTTAAAGAATAATCGCGCTACAAAAAGCACATTCTTCACAGCCTACGATTTGTTACTCAAATTGAAAACTCTGTTGTTACATACATCAGACCAGAAAATCTTTCCAAAATCCACAGCGTATCCATAAATTCATAAAAAAAACTTCACAATCAATATGATAAACAGGATTTGCGTCCCAAAACAACAGAGTAGGTGCGCCACAAAACAGGACAGGTCTTCACAGATTGTGTATTGTTATGCAAACGGAAAATCCTAATGTCACACAAAACAGACAGGTCTCAGCCAATGCAGAGTGTTGTTCAAACAGCAAATTCGGATGATGAACAAAACAGACCTCCTAGACAACCCTTAAGTGAAACCCAATTCAAGCTTTAAACGAGAACCAGAAACGATACCCGTAGCGGGAAAAAACGTTGAACGACCTCTTTGACCTGGAAGAAGCCAAGCTTCAGGAAGAAATAAAAAAACGGGGTGCCAAAAAAGTTCTACTTCAGCTACCTGAAGGGCTGAAACCTCAAGCTCTAAGATTATCTGAGACCATAAAGAAGGCTGGAGCCCAAGCAAAAGTTTCTGGAGACCCATGTTACGGAGCCTGCGACATTCCGTTGTGCGATGCTGAAATTCTCGGAGCAGACCTCATCGTCCACTATGGCCACTCCGAAATGGTTAAGCCAAAAAATGTCTCAGCGCCAATAGTCTACATCGTGGCGAAAGCCAAACTCAAAGTTGAACCGATACTCAAAAAGGCAGTTCTACTCATTCAACCGTGGAAAAAAATCGGGCTCGCTACGACAATCCAGCACGCAGACAGGCTTGAACAGGCAAAGAAAATTCTTGAGAAAGCCCAAAAAACGGTCTACATCGGAAACACGGGACACGGAAAATCCCCAGGTCAAATACTGGGCTGCGACTACGCCAACGCAAAAGTTGTCAAGGACGAGGTTGAAGCCTTCCTCTACATAGGAGGAGGACGCTTCCATCCACTTGGACTGTTCCTCGCCACGATGAAGCCAACCGTGGTTGCTGACCCCTTCGAGAACACAGCCTACGCCATAGACGAGTATGCGCAAAAAACTATCCGAAAACGGTGGACCAGCATCGTCGAAGCCCAAAACGCCCGAAACTTCGGCGTAATAGTTGGACTGAAACCTGGCCAAACCAACATTCAAGCAGCCACAAACATCAAGATAGAACTCGAAAAAAACGGCAAAAAAACAGTCCTACTGTCTTTACGTGAAATAACCGCAGCCAACCTCATGCAGTTCCCAAACTTAGACGCGTTCGTGAACACAGCCTGCCCAAGAATTGCTCTAGACGAGTCTTCAGGCTTCAAGAAACCCGTGCTCACCGTCGCCGAGGTCAGCGTGGCTCTTGGAAAGACAGGATGGGAAGACCTGCTCAAAAAGGGTCTGTTGTGAACCGACAACCCAAAAGACCAATCGCTGGTTTGAAACAGCCATGATGAAAAAGAAGCACCTTTCAATGCTGCTTTCTCAGCTCGCTCCCAGCCCAAAGCCGAAACTCAGATGGGAAGGATACACCCTTGACCCTGAAGCTGCAGGCTGAAATGGTGCACGTCGCCTCGTGGGTAAACGATGATATCAACGAAAAAACCGTTGTGGACCTAGGCTGCGGCTCGGGTATCCTAGCAATCTCAGCGGCGTTGACGGGAGCAAAAATGGTTGTCGGAGTCGACATAGACAAAGAAGCGGTGAAAGCAGCCAAAAGCAACGCCTTGAAAGCGGATGCAGACGTCGATTTAATTGCGGGCGACATACAATGCGTAAGGGGACACTTCGACACGGCATTAATGAACCCGCCTTTTGGCACGAGAAAAAGAGGAGCCGACGTCCAATTCTTGGAAAAAGCCCTGGAAATCGTGGATGTTGTCTATTCTCTGCACAAAAAAAGCGACTCAGTCCGCGGTTTTCTTAAACAAAAAATGCCCAGAATCGGAGGAAAAATCGACCAGATTCGAGAAATGGAAATCGTCATCCAACGCACCTACAGCTTCCACACGAAACGAAAGTATCCAGTCATGGTCGACATGTACAGAATCCTAAAAACCAGCTGAGAAAAATGGTTCACGCAGATTATCTTTTACAGCAAAGCTGAATATGTGAGCTTCCAATGGTTTCTTTAGAGTCAATCCTAAACGGCACATCTAAAAGTTGAAACAGTTATGAGCGAAAACAGACAGAGCGGACAGTTTGTCGTCCCGGGACAGAAGCTCGGCGTGATTGAAGAGTTCATCGCGGACTCAGGCACGTACGTTGAAGAAGGCGTCATACACTCAAAAAGCGTCGGGTACGTCCTGATGGACCACGTCAACAAAAAGGTTTCAGTCTACGCTGCAGCCAAAAATTATAACGTCCCACAGGTAGGAGACATAATCGTCGGCGACGCCACAGGCGTTCAAATCTCAATGGCTAACATCCGTATTAATATGGTTGGAAACAGGTTTATATCAAGCCATTTTTCTGGACTCATCCACGTCTCAGACGTGAGTTTCAAGTACACCGAAAACATTTTTGACGCTTTCAGGCCTGGAGACCTCGTCCGAGCGAAGGTCATCAGCGATAAAAACCAGACGTTCCACCTTTCAACAAAGGGCGACAACCTCGGCGTAATCTTAGCCTACTGCTCGCATTGCGGAGGCATCCTATCATTAAGTCGCAACGAACTAAAATGCGAAGAGTGCGACTATATCGAAAGACGGAAGATTGCCCTAGATTACGGTAAAGGAACACTGTGAAAGAGGAAACACCGATGCAGTTAAAAGTTCTTGAAAAATCCGACCGCGAAATGAAGGTTGAGGTTGAAGGCGAAGGACACACCTTCTGCAATCTGCTGGAGTCAGTTCTTCTGGAAGACGAAAAGGTTGAGTTCGCAGGTTACAACATGATACATCCGCTAATTTCTAATACGATAGTCACGGTCCGAACAGGCAAAGGAAAAAAGCCAGAAGAAGCCCTGAAAGAAGCATGCGAAAAAATCCTTCAACGAGGCAAAGAACTCAACGAAGCCTTCGCTACTGCACTTAAGGAATAAACAAAATAAAAATTTAGTCCTTTAAACATCCTTTTTCAGGATATTCAAGAAAAAAAGAAACAGTTTTTTATCCAAGTTTTATGCCGACAGCTAAGCCTGCGATGAAGCTTCCAGCGAAAGGCAGATTCGCAATTATAGGCGTCAAAACAGTTGAGGCTTGGCTTGCCGTTCCCATCAGGCGCTCAATCATCTCAACCAGCTTGTCATAGTTTATGCTGATGATGCCTTCATACCCCAAATAGATGAGGATGAGAGCGCCTATACCAATAAGGACAGCTAAAACCTTCGTCATCTTTTTTATGGCATATCCGACGAAGAAGCCTAAAAATCCGCCGATTCCCAACTGGTACACGACGGGGGTCAAAACCTCGCTCATTAGCCAACCTTCTGGAAAGATGACTGCATTTATTGCATTTTAAAAATCGTTTAATGAGGTATTAAACTTTCTCCATCTTCAGTCTCTCAACGACCGTCCGCAATAAGACGCTGAAAGCCTCTTCCATATTTTCCTCTTTCTCTAATATGTGGACGGCTTCATCAAGCGAAACAACGCCCTTCAGCCAAGAATAAACGATCAACGCCTCCGCAGCATCCGCCTGCTTATGCCTGTCAGTCCTCGAAGGCAAAATCGCCCGTAACCCCGCCTTTCTAACGGAAACTGCGAGAATTGAACTGTCAACTTTTCTACCAATAGGCTTATGGTGCCTATTTGAAAGAGCCAGAGAGTAAAGGAAATTGACGTACGCGTCTCCTAAAGCTGCCAAGTCGCGGTCCAAAAGTATACACTGACAAGCTCTCATGTTCCAGTGAAAAATTGAACTCTTTCTCCGAATTGTGGCCATCACGAACCAGCACAAAAAAACCTCCAACACACAGTCTTTAAGCCACAACACGAGGATAAAGGTTTACTGAAACAAGAAGAAATCCGCCTTCATTAAAACATTAATCCGCCTCTTCAACCTCTGGAAGACTGAAAAACTTTGCACACAATCATCCTAAAAGTGAACTGCGAAAAACCCGAAACTGCGAAGATCCGTTCAGCAGCCCAAACAATCAAGAAGGGAAGACTGGTTGCGTTCCCAACAGAAACAGTCTACGGCCTCGGAGCAGACGCCATGAACACGGAAGCTGTAAGACGAATCTACGCGGCAAAGAAAAGACCATTGGACAACCCCATAATAATTCACGTAGCCAGCAAACAGGACATCCTTCAACTGGCTAAGGAGGTTCCTTCGAAAGACTGAGAAACTGATGGACCTGTTCTGGCCTGGACCGTTGACTTTGGTGCTGAAGGCTTTGGAGAAGGTGCCTGACGCCACAACGGGAGGTTTAGACACGGTGGCTGTGAGAATGCCCAGCCACAAAGTCGCCTTAGCCTTAATCAGAGAATCAGGCGTGCCCATAGCGGCTCCAAGCGCCAACCTTTCGGGACGACCAAGCCCAACCACGGCGGAACATGTGAAACAGGACTTGGACGGAAGGATAGAAATGATTCTGGACGGTGGACCCGCAGATATAGGCGTCGAATCAACCGTACTCGACATGACCGTTGACCCTCCCCAAATTCTGAGACCAGGAGGAACACCGTACGAAGAACTGTTGGAAGCGTTGGGAAAAGTTGAGCTGCATCCGTCTATCTTGGCGAGAAAAGGGACTCGATTAGCTAAAGTGCCGTCTCCAGGCATGAAACACAGGCATTACGCACCGAAAGCTAAACTAATTCTTGTTGAGGGAACGCTTGAAGCCATGATGAAGAAGGTTCAGCAAATTGCGGATTCACAAAAAAGGTCGGAAAGAAAGGTAGGTATTTTGGCAACTGATGAAACCGTGTCTGACTATAGTGCAAATATAATTAAGTCACTGGGAAAAAGGACAGACTCAGCGTCTGCAGCCAAGAACCTTTTTGGTCTTCTCAGGAAATTCGACGAGGAAAAAGTAGACGTTATTGTTGCCGAGAGTGTACCACTAGAAGGTTTAGGTCTCGCGGTCATGAATAGACTTAGGAAGGCGTCGGGTTATAAGATTGTGAAGGCGGATTAGAGGGCGTCAGCGTCTTGGTCCGAGTTGTCGTCTCCTTCTTCCTGCGTGTCCTCTACGCCTTTTTCGGAAACTAGGAAACGGGCTGGAACCTCAGGAAGGCATGGGCTGTCGATCACTCTAGCGATTCGTGTGCCTTTGCTTCCCTTGCGCAGGTAGACTCTATGGGTGCAGGCGTGAGCCATGATGTTTCCTCCAGCTGGCCTGTTTGGGTCTCCGAAGAAAGCTGTTGGGTTGGCTTGAACCTGGTTTGTGACGACGACGGCTATGTTGTAGGCTTCGGACAGCCTAATGAGCTTGTGAAGGTACTGGTTCAGTTTCTGTTGGCGTTCCGCAAGTGTTTCGCGTCCAACGTATTCTCCCCTGAAGTGGCTGATCATGCTGTCCACGATTACGAGTTTTATGTTGTTTTCTGGGCAAAGCGTGAACAACCTATCAATCAAGAGACACTGGTGGCTGCTGTTGTAGGCCCTTGCAACGAGTATGTTGTCTGCCACCTTCTGCGGGTCAAGCCCGTTTGCTGTGGCGATTTGGTAGACCCGTTCAGGCATAAAGGTTCCTTCAGTGTCAATGAAGGCAACGTTTCCTCCGAAGCCTCCCTGCTCATGCGGAAGCTGCGAAGTAACGGAAAGCATTAGACAAATCTGGGTTTTTCCCGAGCCGAACTCTCCTATCAGTTCAGTTAGGGCTTGGGTTTCTATTCCTCCGCCCAGAATCTCGTTAAGTTTTCTGCTGCCAGTGGTGCATTTCTTCATTGCCTGCCTTTTTTCATAAAATTCATGAGTCTGTTTTAAAATCGGTGGCGACCATTTGTCTGGCGGCTTCTTGAATCTTCAGTATCGTGTTGAAGCCTAGGTTCGTTTTCTCCATTATTTCGCGTGGTGGAGTAACTGCGACTGCTTCTATCGTCGTGTAGCCTGAAGCTCTCAGCTTAGATGCTGTGGTTGAGCCTACGCCGTTCAGGGATTCGAGGTTTTCTGACATTTAATCATACATCCATTCGTAATCGTTAGACGAGATTACCTCCCAGCATTTCCTGCAAATCGGAAGGCGGCTGCCCTTGTACATAATGTACAATGAAATGTTCGTGTTTAAGCATTTGCCGTTCCACGGGTTCATGCATGTTTCAGCTCCTGACGGCTTATCATCAGAAGCGTCCATAGTCGTTTCAATTTTTTGTTGCGAAATGCGGCTTCTCTTCATCAATATGTCATCACTCTCGTCTGCCTAGAGGCTCTGTCAGTTGATATTTAAGACCTCAGTGAATAAAGGGGGAGGGGGTATGTATAGAACAACGACTATTTTTTTTAAAAATTAACTACGAACCGCCTTTAGCGTGCCTTATTTTCTGGAAAACTTCGAACAATTGTTGAACAACTTCGTTTTCAAGGTTAACTTGGTAAGTCTTAGGTGTGAAAGCGTATTCCTTGACCCAGCACAGCTTAAGAAGGGCTTTGAGTTGGCTTTCAACCGAAGGCGTTCGCAGCCCAGTTGCCTTTACAAGCGCATATTTCGTTAAAGCCTCATTTGGTTTGAGTAATAGCTCCCGAACGACGCGGAACTTGCTTCCTCCGCCGAGTCCCATCTCAAGCTCGTCCCATACGGGCAGGTTTTTGTTACTCATTCATTTCTCGCCTAGCCTCTGCGTTAGGTTGTTGAGGAATTTTTCTAGGTCTATGACTGACGCTCCGGTCACTCCGAGTTCGGTGAGGGATTTCATGTCGATTATGCCTCGGAAGACCAGGTCTTGGATGATTTCTTCGAACCTTTCGACGGGTTTAACATTCAGCTCCTCGCAGGCTAGCTCGTAGCTTTTTCTGACTTCCCTCAATCCCACGTACGCTGTTTTGTCAGCTCGGAGGCTCCGCACCAAGGCTAGGAGTACCAGTCTTCCGTTTTTGTCAAGGTTCAATATGTCCTCAGAGGTTATCGTCGGGTTTGTTTCGCCGTACACTTTCCTAACGTGGTCAGGGTGGACCCTGTCAAGTCCCTGGTTTTCAGCCAAGTTCCCCGAATAGTAGAGGAGGTCAAGTCCCACGCGGATGTCTCCGTTCACGGGCGGATTAGCTGTGACGTCGCAGATGAGGTCTAACGTGTCTTCGTCCACGACTCCCGGGCGGAAGGCTTCTTCGACGCGGTCTTCAAGTATCTCTCTGACTTGGCTGCTTGTGTATTTGGGGAACTCTATGACGCCCATTCCGAGGGTGGACTTTTCTCCCGGTTCGAGGCGTTCGTGCCATTTCAGGGACCTTGCGATGAAGATTTCGCCTATTACGTGCGAGGGTTCGCCGGGGCTCATCTCGGTCGTCCGCGTCAAGTCGTAGATGACGTGTTCCTTAGGGTTGGTCTGGATGAAATAATCAATTTCGTCGAAGGTTGCGAGCAGAAACATGCCTTCAGCCTTCAAGTACTCAATGAGCTGCCTAATCATTTCCTCAGGGCTTAGGCTTCTCGTCGAAATTTTGGGCGTCACCTTTCGTACGAGGTTGCCAAAAAGGACGTATCGGGTTGTTCCGTCAACCTTGCAGTTGACGTAAACATGCTTCAGGTTGACGCCTTCCTTCTTTGCCTTTTCCGAAATTTGTTCGCCGAACTTTACCGTTGTGCAAGTTTTGCCTGTTCCTGTGTCGCCGATTATCTGGGTGAAACGGGGGTAGGCGTTTCTTATGTTCCTAAGTATAGAGCCATAAATGGCGTCTAGAAGGCTTATTTGGTGGCCTCGGTGGGGAAGCTGCTTCGGAATGTAATGCGGCGAAAGCTTGTTCCTGTCCTTGAACACCAAGTCTGCTTGACAAAGAAACCAACCTCAGCTTAATTATGTAGTATCTGGACTTAAACCTGTGAAATTAACAATTATTTTTATTTTAGGCATCCTATTTGTGTTTTCCTAACATTTTTGTAATTGTATTATCTACAAAAAATCCTAAATTCTCAGTAGTTCAGAAAAAATAATAGAGGAACGGGGGATTATGGGAGTTTTTCGAGGGGTTTGACGTTTGGGGCTCCTATTATCGTTGGAGGTTTAGGTCCTTCAACTGGGGCTGCCCATCTGGCTGCGTTTTCGATGACTTGGAGGACTTTCGGGTGATAGAATATCGGGAATGACTCGTGCCCCGGTCTGAAGTAGAAGATTTTGCCTTTGCCTCTGTGAAAGCAGCAGCCACTTCTGAAGACTTCGCCTCCTTGGAACCAGCTTACGAACACTAGCTGGTCTGGGGCTGGAATGTCGAAGTATTCTCCGTACATCTCTGTGTGTTCAATCTCGAAGTAGTCTTCAAGCCCCGCGGCGATCGGGTGACCCGGAGAGACGACCCACAGCCGTTCTTTTTCGCCTGCTTCACGCCATCGTAGTCCGCAGCTTGTGCCCATCAGCCGCCTGAAGATTTTTGAGTAGTGACCTGAGTGGAGAACGATGAGTCCCATACCACAATCTGTGATGTGACGGTAAACTTTGTCTACTATGGCGTCGCTGACTCGGTCGTGAGCCATGTGCCCCCACCAAATCAGAACGTCGGTGTCGTTGAGAACCTTGTCGGTTAAGCCGTGCTCAGGCATCTCCAAAAAGGCTGTTCTAACCTTGAAACCTTGCTTGCTCAGGTGCTTGGCGATGGCGCCGTGGATTCCTTCAGGGTAAATCTTGCCTATTTCTGGGCTTTGCTTCTCGTGAAGAAACTCGTTCCAAACCGTAACTCGAACCGTTTTTTCCATTTTGCTCACTTGATAACCAATAGCTGCCAACCCAGAAATAACGCTTTCCGTTTAATGAGCTGTATTCAGAATAACCTAAACTTGAATGGTTGAAAATCGTGTTTTATGACAAAAGGCTTTTCAGCACTAACGGAAGGTATAAATTTGTCTTTTTTGTAGCATTGCCGTATCTTGGAGCGTTGTGGTGAAGTGGCTTACAAGTATATGGCTAAGGCTTGGAGGAAACCTGAATCCAGCTACGTTAAAGAGGTCATGAAGGAAAGGGTCATTCTCTGGCGGAAAGAGCAAGCGATCACAAGGGTCGACAAGCCCACCCGCATAGACAGAGCTCGAAGATTGGGCTACAAGGACAAAACTGGCTATGTTATTGTCCGAGTCCGTGTTAGAAAAAGCGGCTATCGAAGACAGCGTCCAAAAACGGGCAGAAGACAGAAAAAAATGGGCGTAAACAAGCTCAAATTTGCCAAAAGCATGAGGCTGATTGGCGAGGAAAGGACCGCGAGAAAGTTTCCGAACCTAGAAGTTCTCAACTCGTACTGGGTTTGGCAGGATGGCCTAAACAAGTGGTATGAGGTTATTCTCGTGGACTTGACGGTGCTGCCTGAACTGAACCTCGGAAAAGGCAGGGGACGAGTATTCAGGGGCTTAACAAGCGCGGGGAGAAAGGTCCGTGGGCTGATGGCTTAGGACTAGAAGATATAGACTAAGGCTGCGACAGCGCATCCATAATAGTTTTTTGGCACATCAATGGTTTCAATTCTATATTTTACGTTGCCTAGTTTGATGTTTCGTATCCTCGCCATCTCTTGAACTTTGGCGTCCAGTTTCTTTTTAGTTGCAGCTTCATCCGTGTGTCCGTAAGCCTCAGCTACTATGCCGTATCCGCTGTTTTCGTCTTTGCCCCATGCGATTCCTGCGCTTAACATTTCTCCTTGTCCATCAGCCTTTGACAACACAACATACGTGATGGCTCCAATCGGGAGCTTCCTAGGCTTCGTTTCCTTACAGTCAGGCGGGATAATCGAGCTCACCGCCACAAGGTTGCACTGTTCTATGCCAGCTTCCTTTAAAGCCAAGTCGAAGGTGTTAAGCTCCGAAACCTTGCTGATTGCCTTTCCGCCTGTCACGAAGAAAGCCGTAGGAATCACGTTATTCGCCAGCTCCAATGCACATTCACAACCATTTTTAACACTATGGTCCTAAAAAAGGATGCATCAATCACTTTTATTTTTAGCGCCTTTCAGGCATCGTCGGAGATATTTTTCACATAATTTTTGGCTTGTCTTTTATTGGAAGCAGTCTGTAATGTTGTCGATAAGGTTACGTGTATTAATTATGCTTAAATTCATTGTAAAGAGTATATGTTGAGAGGAAAACCGTTAATTCCTTTGAAGATGTGTGAGCTGGTTGCCGAGAAACGAAATACTTTACGTTGATCTTAGCTTTCTGGTCCATGCGACTGAAGAGAGAGACAAAGTCTTAACAGCTGTACGCAACCTTTTGCCGCCCGAACACGTCGAAGAGGTAGCTATAAGCCAAAAAAACTTTAAAGGGGAATACGGAAACCCCATAGCCATTTTTGAAACCCAAATAAGAGACCCTGAAATCGCTGACGGTCTTCTCCGAAACATTGGGTTAAGACTTTCGCAGATTGACAAGGAAGCCTTGCTTGATGAACTTGAACTTCGGCTAACAAAGGGAAACCTCTACCTTAGACTCAATAAACAGGCTGCCTTCAAAGGTAAGCCTGAACTCTGCCTCGCTGACCCTATTCGCTTAAGAATCAAGTTTAGAACCTCGAAAATCGAAGAAATTACAAACATTATTCGGAGGTTAGGAATGGTTCCATGAGATTCTACACTGACCTGCACCTATGCCCACAGTTCGATAATTGTGCCCATGTCAAAGAAATGGTTGAAAAAGCTGCTGAACTCGGGTATACGGCAATCGGAATCCCTATTTCACCAAAAGCATCACAAAAAGAACCTGAAGAATTAACGGCAATCTGCAGCAGCTTAGGCGTGGATTTTGTTTCACGGACCGATTTGTCTCCACGAACAGCGGGCGAATTGCTTAACATCTTGAGAAACTTGCGGAGAAAAACTGAAGTCATAGCGGTGAAGTGCTACTCAAAGGAGGTTGCTAGACAAGCCGCTAAGGACCGAAGGGTCGACCTGATATCGTTCCCTTTAACCCATCCTAAAAAACGGTTTTTTGATTTTGCGGAAGCTGAGCTCGCATCTGAAGCCCAAGCCGCACTTGAGATTGACATGGCTCCGTTGTTAACTGAGCAGGGATTCAGGAGGTCTATTTTGCTTTCGTGCCTACGCAGAGAAGTTCAGGTCGCGAACAAGGTTCATGTACCTATTGTTTTGTCAAGCGGAGCCAACGAACAATTCTTACTTAGAAACGCTGAAGACTACTGTTCCCTAGCATACCTGTTCGGAATGGATCAACATGACGCTAGACAGGCTTTTTCAGTGACTCCAAAAGGTATTGTGGAACAGAACAGGAGGAAACTCAGCCCAAACTTTTTGGCTCCAGGAGTTTTTGTCGTCAGGAGGAGAAAAGACTGACCAGAATCGTAAGGCGACGTTACGTTGCTGTAAGAATCGAAAGTCACCAAACATTCAGCGAAAGGGCAGTCTATGACGCTGTCTGGACTAGTTTAGTTCGGCTCTTTGGAGAATACGGAGCCAGCCAAGCCGAGCTATACATTGTTGAGTATGATGCGGATAGTAGGCAGGCCATTTTCCGTTGCTCTCACAAAGCTCTAGAAATGGTTAAAGCGTCAATAGCAGCCACAACTGATGTTACTCATGAAAAAGTAATCTTGCACATGATTCGGGTCTCGGGAACGTTGAAGTCTCTCAGAACAAAAATCTCTAATCCTTAAAAAAAGATACAGCGACCAACTGCTACAAAACAGAAACATTCTCAAGTATGTGAAGCGTAATATTATGTAAATGCGGTCTGAAGGGATTGTTTGTGAAGTATCGAAGGTTCGGAAAACATGATTTTAAGGTCTCATCTTTAGGGTTCGGGGCGATGAGGCTTCCGTTGTCAGGCGAAGACCATTCTAACGTTGATGAGCCGAAAGCCGTCGAGATGATCAGGTACGCCATCGACCACGGCGTCAACTACGTCGACACAGCCTACGGCTACCACGGCGGAAAAAGCGAAGTCGTCGTCGGCAAAGCCCTCAAAGACGGGTACAGGGAAAAGGTGAAACTTGCCACAAAGTTGCCTACGTGGATAGTTAATTCCCAGGCGGACATGGAAAAATACCTAAACGAACAGCTCAGCAGGCTTCAAACTGACCACATCGACTTTTATCTTCTGCACGGCATTGGAAAAGAAAGATGGGAAAAAATGAAAAACCTGAACGTGCTTGAGTGGGCAGAAACCGCCGTTGCAGACGGCAGAATCCGAGGGTTGGGGTTCAGCTTCCACGACGAATTCGAAGCCCTAAAAGAAATTGTCGACAGCTACGACAAATGGGCAATGTGCCAAATCCTGTACAACTATATGGACCAAGACCGACAAGCAACAACCAAAGGACTAAAGTATGCTGCCTCCAAAGGGCTGCCTGTCGTCATCATGGAGCCAATCGGAGGAGGCGCATTAGCCGTCAATCCACCAAAGGAGACTCAAGCCATATGGGACGAAGCAGAAACCAAACGGTCTCTGGCTGAATGGGCACTCCAATGGGTGTGGAACCATCCGGAAGTCTCAGTTGCCCTCAGCGGAATGAGCACAATGCAACAGGTAGTCGAAAACGTTGAAAGCGCAAGCCGTTCAGGACCAGAAACGTTAACGGACAAAGAGCTCGACTGATTGAACGGGTGCGCAGGAAATACTCGGAGTACGGGTTCATCGGATGCACCGGTTGCAGGTACTGTATGCCGTGCCCGAACAACGTGGCTATACCCGAAATTTTCGCTCTGTATAACCTGCATTACACGAAACGCGGAGACAGAAACGCGGAACAGGAAGTCGTGAACAAGTACAATGAAACCGTAGGCAAAGAAAACGGAGCCAAAAACTGCAAAAAGTGCGGAAAATGCGAAGAACTGTGCCCCCAACATCTCCCAATACGAAATCTCATAGCAGGAGCATCGTGGATCTTCGAACAAAAACGACCATAAACCAAGCCAAAATTACTGTCTAAACATGTCATGTAAAAAAGATGGACCTACAAAAAAAATGGTTTGTTGTTCATAATTGAAAATCGGTTGTTGAACAAATCAGACTAGACGACAGAATAATGGTTCATTTCAATGCATGAAAACATTGGTATTCAAGGAAGCAGTGAGGTTTTTATGCGTTAATAAGCCTAAATAATAATTAAAGTCGGGAAACGATGCAGGTGAACAAAAGTTGAATGACCTTAAACTGGTTGAACGGTACAAGAAAATCCGCGTCGCCGACGTCATTGACGCCTTGGACCGTTATGGCTTCCACGACAAAGTCCTCGTGTCAAACGAAATAAAACCCCTATACTCAGGCATAATGATGGCTGGGCACGCAGTGACCGTGAAGGCCAACAGGGTTCAAGACGAAATTCCCTCCATGACGCCTGAAGAATACGAAAACTACGCCGGAGAATGGTACGGCAAAAGAGCCAATTACGACCATTTCGTGAAGCACGCAGGTAAAGGGATCGTTCTAGTCGTAGACTTAGACGGATGCATCGACGTAGGATTCTGGGGCTCCAATATAGGCTTGTCAGCTAAAGCCAAAGGCGTCGAAGGCATAGTTCTCGACGGAGGATGCAGAGACACGTACGAAATACGGAAAATCCAGTTCCCAGTCTTCTGCAGGACAATAGGAAGAACCGAAGTCATCGGCAGAATAGAAATCAAACCCGAAAACGTGAACGTCCCAATCACTGTCGGCGGAGCGTACGTTAATCCAGGCGACGTCGTTGTGGGCGACGACGACGGAGTCGTGATTGTCCCCAAAAAGGTCGCAGTGCAGGTTCTGGAAGGAGCTGAAAAACGACTAGAATTGGACAGGAAAGGTCAAAAGCCATTTCTAGATAAAGTAGGCATTACTTTATAGTTATGAGGAAATGTTTGAGGTGTAAAAGTTGGTTGACGGACAGTTTAAACGCATATCTCAGGTAGCTATCGTCGTAAAAAACATTGAAAAAGCCCGAGCAGACTGGGCGAAGCTCCTAGGCGTAAAGGAAAATCCGATAATGGAAACCGAAGGATGGGAAGCGACCCATATGACCTTCAAGGGCAAACCGTCGAAGGCTAAAGCAAAACTAACCTTCTTCCAGTTTGAAAACATTACTCTGGAGCTCATAGAACCCATCGGCGAACCGAGTACTTGGCAGCAGTTTGGTGACCGAAAAGGCGAAGGCATCCACCACATAGCTTTCAACGTTGAGGACCTTGATGGAACACTGGAAACTTTCCGCAAATCTGGAATAGGCATTGAACAGAAGGGCGACTACAAGGGCGGCTGCTACGTTTACATGGACTCCGCAGGCAAGCTCGGAGGCACAATCGAGCTTTTGTTCAATCGCAAGGAATAAAGAAATGAAGTACTACTCAACCAAAAAAATGGGCAGAATCTTCGCCTTAAGCCTTGACACCGGCGACTACGTCCTAGAAAGCGTCAAAGAACTCATAAAAAAAGAAGGAATCAAAGACGCCGTCGTCGTTTCAGCAGTTGGCACCTTAGACCAATACAGGATACACTACGTTTCAACCACGGGGTTTCCGCCACAGAACAGGTTCGAACAGTGGAAAGACAAACCCCTCGAACTCGCAAACGTCAACGGCGTAATAGCAAACGGCGAACCCCACCTGCACGTCGTCGTCTCAGACAACGAAAAAGCGTACGCAGGACACCTAGAAGAAGGATGCCGTACACTTTATCTTGCTGAACTCGTCATCATAGAACTCAAAGGACTAAACTTAAAAAGAAAACGCAACGAAAAAAACATCATGACCTTAACCGGAAAATAATAATCACAATAATAAATACCTGAAGTTTTTTAACCAAACTATAATAAAAGCTAGATATTCTGTTATATAAAAACTGACCAAAGTTTTCATAAACCATGACCATAATAGTCTATATGATACACTCTCGCATGACTGCATAAAGTTTCAAGATTGAGATAATTGATATATATTGCAGTGCGAGTAGAAACATGGAGAAGAACAATTACAAAAACGTGGGAAGCATGAAAGCACCCTGTTTTAAGTTTGACGACATCATCATCTACGATGACGACATTCTTACTGCTGATTCTATTGAAAAAAACAGCATTGATCTTATTATAACTTCTCCTCCATATGGCATCGACATAAAATATGAAACCTATAAAGACAACATTCCTTATGAACAATATTTGGAGTTCACCGAAAAATGGCTCACCAAGTGTTATGATTTTGCCAAAGACGATGGTCGCTTCTGCCTTAATATTCCTTTAGACAAGAACAAGGGTGGGCAACAAAGCGTATGTGCTGATATAACGACCATTGCGAAAAAAGTTGGATGGAAATATCACGCCACAATAATATGGAACGAGCAAAACATTTCACGAAGGACCGCTTGGGGTTCATGGTTAAGCGCATCTGCGCCATTTGTAATAGCACCAGTCGAAGTAATAGTTGTTCTTTACAAGAAGAGATGGAAAAAAACAGACGGCAGCAAAACATCGGACATAACAAGGGATGAGTTCATAGAATGGACTAATGGTGTATGGAACTTTAATGGCGAAAGCAAAAACAAAATTGGACACCCTTCGCCATATCCGGTGGAACTCCCAAAAAGATGCATAAAACTGTTCAGCTTTGTCGGTGATACAATACTTGACCCTTTTCTTGGCAGCGGAACGACTCTAGTGGCTTGTTTACTGAACAACAGGAAAGGGATCGGCATTGATATTGACAGAAATTACTGTGAATTAGCAGTTAAGAGATTAAAGGAATGCGGAATAGAGCAAAAGAGACTACTAGTCAGAGGGGCATTGTATGACTAAGTCCATAAATGACTTGATTATGGAATATTTTAAGAAACATCCTAAGCAGGATTTGGAACATGGACCTGTCGTTGACTGGGTCGAAGAACAATATGTAAAAATAACTGGAAATAAACCCAGAGACCCTTGGAGAGCTATCAGAAAACTTCACCAAGAAGGAAAATTAGTCAAAGTCAGAAAGGGCGTATATAAGTATGACCCCCATTACGTTCATACTGAAGAATTATTTGATTTCCCTGAAGATGTAAAACAGGAAATATTCAAAAGAGACAATTACAGATGTGTAGTATGTGGATTAGGAAGAAAAGACGGCGTTGAAATATGTGCAGATCACGTACTTCCCAAGGATATAGGCGGAAGCAATACTCTCGAAAATGGTCAAACACTATGCACACAGCATAATTTAATCAAAAAAAATTATTCTCAGACAGAAGCTGGAAAAAGGTATTTTATTAAAATGCATGAGGCAGCTATCAAAAATAATGATGTAAAAATGGTGGAATTTTGTAAACAAGTCTTTGATGTTTACAACCATCACAAAATAAACTTACATATACCTAGACCAGATAAGAATATTTAAACTCCTGAATGTGAATAACTCAATACTTCTGTCTTTGATTTTGAGTATTGATATAAATTTTCCATACTATTAAAGAAGGATATTTCTTCTTTTATGGGCGATAATTATATCTTGTGAGATTTCGTATTATGTGTTGAGGGATGTTTGTTGGTTTCGGCTTGCGTGTTGATCAGGACATCGCAGGGAAAGTTCGACGACGCAGTTAAGGCTTTACGGCAGGTTAAGGGCGTCCAAAGAGTGTTTCCAGTGTTAGGCAGATATGATGTAGTGGCTGATGTTGAAGTGAAGGACCCATCTGACCTTGGACCGACCGTGCTTAGGCTCGGAAGGCTGACGGGGATTGTTTTCACGGAGACCCTTGCGGAAATAAAGCAGTGAAAGGAGGAGGAAGAACGGAATGTTAAATGCGTGTGTCTTGTTGAAGGTTGTGCCCACAAAGGCTGACGCCATCCTGAGCGCGGTTCAAGCGGTTAAAGGAGTCAGGAAAGCCTATTTTGCTTATGGAAGGTTCGACGTCGTCGTGTTCCTCGAAGTGGAAAACTACAAGCAGACTCAGGGAACTGACAAGTCACATAAATGAGATAGCAGGCGTGAGAAGCACAGAAACCCTGGCAGAAGCCTAACCCATCACCTCCTTTTTTGCAATTAGAGCTTTCGTAAAAATATTAGTTTTCTTGTTATTTTTTCATTCTTAGGCATTATGGTAACCTTGAGGACATTGAACATTGGAAGCAACCGTGGACATAGTCAGAAAACTTTTGTTATGGAAACAAGGCTTTCGCCAGTTTTCAGTCTCAGAAAAGCAGCACGTTCTGGACGTTATAAGAAATTTAGGTTTCATCCAGATCGACACGATTAACGTGGTCGAAAGAAGCCACTATATGGCTGTTTGGAGTAGACTCGGTCCGTACGACAAAAAATGGTTAGACGAGCTGCTTTACCCCGACAGGAAAGTTTTCGAATACTGGGCTCACGCAGCCTCCTTGATACCCATCGAAAACTACCGCTATTTCATTCAAACAATGAAGGAGCACAGTCAAGATCTGAAAGTAAGAGCTGAAAAAAGACTCAAAGAAAAAGCGTGGCTTCTCGACAAAATCTTGGACGAAATTCGTCGCAATGGTCCTATGAGCACAAGCGACTTTGAGCTGGACGAAAAACAGGCGGAAAAAAGAACCGGGTGGTGGAGCTGGAGCGCAACAAAGATGGCGCTTGAGATGCTTTTCAACGCAGGGATTCTCATGGTGTCTTACAGAAGGAACTTTCAAAGACACTACGATCTTGCAGAGAACTGTCTTCCCTCCGGCGTTGACGTAACTGAACCCGCTGAAGAAGAAAGGCAAAGATTCTGTATAATGAATACGTTTCGCGCCTATGGAGTTGCCAAGCCCTCTGACGTTTCCAACTGCTATTATCAATGGTCGACGTTCACGCCGTTAAAGGGACAATCGTTTGAGAGGGTTCTGAAAAACCTTGTAAGCGAGGATGCTGTCAAGGAAGTAACCGTTAAGGGCTTTCAAGGACTATATTACATGCTTACCGAAGACCTTGAACTTATGCAAAAAATTGCAGACGACCAGCTTGACTGCTTCGATGAAGTAACGTTCCTTTCGCCGTTCGACAACCTAACGTGGAGCAAGACGAGAATCCACGAATTTTTCAATTTCAGTCCGAAGCTGGAGGCTTATGTGCCTCAGAACAAAAGGAAATTCGGATACTACAACATGAACATCCTCTACAAAGACCAGTTCGTGGGAAGAATTGACCCCAAAATGCACCGTGCACGAAGACTGCTTGAGATAAAGTCGCTTCATCTGGAGAAAGGTTTCAAGTTCGACGCGGAATTCAAAGAAAAACTCGCGGAAGCTTTTCGGAGATTCATGAATTTCCACAACGCCGAAAAGATTATATTCGGAAAGACAGTGCCAAAAACCTTGGGAATCAAAAAATATTTTGACTAGAAGGGATGCTTGCCCCATGATTCTCCTTATCGCCTCAAAAAAAGACACGGCATCGATGAACATTGCTGAAAAACTGATAACAAACCATGGCTTCAAAAGTGGCACCGAAAACTTCGACAAGAATCCTGTGTTCTCTAAAAAGCTTTCAAACAGGAACACAGCGAAGATCATTTACATTGATCAAGACTCAATCAGCACGCAGTCAACAGTTTTCCCTTCAGCTTTGAGTTTACTGATATTCCTTTCACGACACAAAAGCATGAGCGGAAAGCCAACCCTGTCTGTTCACACTCCGGGGAACCTTGGAAAAGCAGACCTAGGCGGATTACCCAGAACAGTGTCAATTTCGCCAGCAAGCGCCATGAAAGAAGCCCTGAAAGCGATGAAAACAGCCCAAGAAGAGAAAGGCTTGGGATACGAGGTGTCATACGAGTGCACGCATCACGGTCCTTCGTTGAACGTTCCTATGATGTTTGTGGAGCTGGGAAGCTCCGAAAAACAGTGGATTGACCCAGAGGCAGCTGAAACCGTAGCCAAAGGCGCGTTAGCCGCAGCGTCCGCGGAAACCATTTACCCAACTGTTCTTGGGATTGGAGGACCACACTACAATACGAAATTCACTCGGAAAGCGTTGGAAACGGAAACTGCTTTCGGTCACATCGTCCCCAAATACGCCGTCAATGAGTTGGATTCGGAAGTGCTTCAGCAATGCATCAACAAGACCGTGGAGCCAGTTAAAAAGGTCATGTTGGACTGGAAAGGCATAACAGGCGCAGATAAAAGCCAGCTGCTTAGATTGCTGGATAAGACTGGACTAGAAATCGAGAAAATCTAGGCTCTGTCTATTCTGTATTTTTCGCTAGCCTGCTATTTTTGTTGACAAAGCAGTGGCTTCGAAGTATGCCTTCTTCACAAGGTCCCCGATTGTTTCGGTAGAGATTATGCCAGAGTTGAGGGCAAGGTTACGTGCGTCTGAGGCTGCGGCTTGTATGAGAACCGCAATGTTTTCTGGCAATGGAACCGCGGCGTTTAGAGAAAGGTTGAAGGCTTTGGCGTATGCTTCGCCTAAGTTTTTCCTGTATTCGTCAATGTCTAGTTTTAACTGTTCTCCCTGAATAATGGCGCCGCCGTCGTACACCATCCTAAGGGCTAAACCTATCTCCACGGATTTTATGCCCAGCTTCGACAAGATCGGGGCGAGACTTTCGGTTATTATGTCGCCTTTTTTGGCAACCACTGTGTCACGGTTCACCCACACGCTTCCAGACTCGATTCGGGTCTTTATCCCAACTGAACCCAACTGGCTGATGACGGGTCCTGGTGGAAGCCCCGTGTTTCCTGCTGAAACCACAACATCTTCGGCGGCTGTGTCTCCGACTTTAGCGATGGCTATAACTTTGCTTTTTTCGATGAGACGCGCAAGTTTGAACGGGTTAAGGTTTGTGAAAAGATAAACGTTTGAGCCAGTTATGTATTCTTTAAGTTTCTCCGTGTTCGGAATTGGCAGGTCCGAGATTGCCCGCTCGATCAGCGAGTTCTTTATCACGCGGATTTGGGCGGTGCCATGAAGTTTCTTCCTCAGTTCCTGAAGCTGAGAGGATCTTACCTTTTGCAGGCTGGCAATACCTATCGCTTGATACTTCTGAATAACGGTCCGTATTTCCTTGATGTTTTCAGCTTTTTCGCGTAAAACTTTCCGTTCCAACCCGCATTCCTCTACATGCTGATTTTTACTGGACGACCCATAGTTGTTTTTAAGTAAACAGCACCTACGTTCTTGATGCCCTTCTTGAGCTTACCCGTAACTCTCCTAACGACCGTCTGAATGTTCTCAGCTATTTCGTCGTCAGACAAGCCTTCAGTTCCAACTCGGCATTGAAGAATCGGCTGATTACGAACCCTCACAAAAACAAATTTTTTCTGCCTCTCAATCTCCTGCTCGATGTTCGCAGTGGGCGGAATGGGAACAGGCATCTTTCCCCGTGGACCTAGAATCCCACCTAAAGTCCTTCCCACGAGAGGCATAAGGGGAGCCGAAGCGACAAAAACATCTGTGTTTTTGGCTATTTGCCTTTGCTTCTTCTTGTCAGTTGACAGGTTCTGAATTTCTGAACTTTCGAGAACCATGTCTGCGCCGCCTCTTCTTGCTCTGAGAGCCATGTCGCCGTCAGCGAGAACGCAGACTGTGACTTTTTTGCCTAGCGGATGCGGAAGTTCCACTCTTTCCTGCAATTTGCCTTCTGGCTGCTTCATGTCAATGTCGCGAAGGTTGATAATCAACTCTACTGTTTGACTGAAGTTGCGTTTAGTAGATTTTTCTCTAGTTTCTTTGATTGCAGCTTTAAGGTTATTCGGTTCTATCGACATACACTAGACCTCAGGTTCGACAAAAAATCATAAATCCGCAATAAAAAGGTTACTTTCCGCATCATTTTTCCTCAAAAATCGTGTCATAGATTCCTTCATTAATTTCCTGCATAACAGCTTTGGTGTCCTTCTGGTCAACCGTGACACCCATCGACATGCATGTGCTCACAACCTCTTTAACTGCCGCCTTCAAGGTTCCAGCGAGAAGCATAGGCTGTTTGATCTGAGCTATCCTAACCACCTGCTCCATTGACACGTTGCCCACGCTCTGCGCATGAGGCGTTCCTGAACCCTTCTGGATCCCAGACTCCTTAACAATCAAAGCTCCAGTTGTGGGTATGCCAACGGACACATCGAACTCTTTCGTTTCAGGATTAACAATGATTTTAACAGGCACCTTCATGCCTGCGTAGCTGCCTGTTAACTCGTTAATTTTGTTCACTACCATAAGAACGTTTACGCCCAGCGGTCCTAAGGCTGGTCCCAGTGGTGGTCCTCCTGTTGCTTGTCCGCCAGCCACAAGGGATTCGATAACTTTCTTTTCGGGCACTTCTACTCCTCCACTTTTGTTTGTTGTCCTTTTTCGGTGACTTTCACGTAATCCGCGTGAACTGTGATGGGTAACGTGAAGGTTGCTTCAAGCAGTTCGATGGTGACTTCCTCTTTTGCCCTGTCTATGTCCATAATTTTTGCCTTCATACTCTTGAACGGTCCACCTGTGACCTCTACGATGTCGTTGATGTCTACACTCCTCGATTATGGGTCGGACGACGACGTATTTTTCGACCTCAGCGAAGGACACAACTCCGGGTACTCTTGACCTGACGTGTTTGATGCCCATGATTGCTTCCTCAACGATGTGGGGTCCGTTTGCCTCGATGAAAATGTAGCCCTTCAACGTTTCAGGAACCAAAATAGATCTTAAAGGTATTCTGTTGGCTTCAGCCCTACCGGTGATAAGGTTTGAAACGTTTCTTTCCTGACCAACAGTGGTTCTTACAGCAAAAATTATTGTTGTCGATTCTTCCACGCCCATTACCCTCTCCCCCTATACTGGAAATGCGCCCCTGATGAAGGAATTGAGAATATTGATTATGAAACCTACCATGCCGATGACGATGATTCCGAGGGTGCAAACTTTTATGGTTATCCAAACCTCGGTTCGGTCAGGTTTCTTTGCTAGTCGAAGCAATCTCGAACAAGACTTAAAGAAAGAGCCAAGTTCCAAATTAAACAACTCTTCAAGTTTCTACACAAAAGGAGAAACGTCTTCTATATAAGAATATTTCCAAACTCGTCCAAGAAAATGACGGGCAACATTATGGTATAATCATTATTACAATTGTCGTTTACACCTTCAATTTTCCGACAGATTTAAGTATTTGATTCTCTATGTTCGAAAGGTTGAACGTCACATAAAGTCAATAATGTTTAAAATAGGGTGAATGACGGATGGAATATGTCTACGCGGCCATGTTGCTGCATAAGGCTGGAAAACAGATAGACGAAGAAAATGTTACGAAAGTCCTTCAATCTGTCGGAATACAAGCAGACTCGGCAAGAGTAAAGGCTCTCGTCGCAGCACTTTCTGAAGTAAACATTGACGAGGCCATTAAGTCTGCTCCTTCATTCATGCCTGCTGCTGCAGCTCCTGTGGCTGCCGCTACGCCAGCTGCTCCTGCTGCTGAACAGAAGCCTAAGGTTGAGGAAAAGAAAGAAGAGAAGAAGGAAGAGGAAGCCTTAGAGGGGCTTGGGTCGCTTTTCGGATAATCGCTCTTTTTCTTCGAAGCGGAAGAGTCCTGTAATTCTCTTTTATGTGAACCGTTGGCTTATTGAGGCTTAAATATATCAAAGCTTCTCACTTCTTTACTTGTGGAAGTGTAGGCGTCCTTTCGTGGAGTTGAAAGCAGTTGAGTTTTCCTGAAGAAGAATACCATCTTCCCTTCTTCGACGAGTACGGTTATGTTCGGAAGAAGTGCCCAGTGTGCGGAGAATTTTTTTGGACCCAGAATGGCGACCAAAAAAGTTGCGGAGAATCAACACGGAAGGGCTGCGCCGAATATACCTTCATAGGCAAGCCTCCAACTCGGAAACCTTACAGTCTGCGGGAAATGCGGGAGTCCTTCTTGTCCTTCTTTGAGGGGCGGGGGCATACGAGGATTAAGCCGTATTTGCTTGTCGCACGTTGGAGGGACGACCTGTACTTTACGAACGCAAGCATAATTGATTTTCAGCCATACGTAACAGAGGGCTTAGTTCCTCCGCCAGCGAATCCTCTCGTCATTAGCCAGCCATGCGTCAGGTTTCCAGACATTGACAGTGTAGGCTTGACGTTTGGGAGGCATGGAACAATTTTCGAGATGGGTGGGCACCACGCCTTCAACTATCCAGACAAGGAGGTTTATTGGAAGGACGAGACCGTGCGTTACCATCATGACTTCGTGACCAAGACACTCGGTATTAAAGGCGAGGAAGTTATTTACAAGGAAGGGGTCTGGGTAGGTGGGGGAAACGCTGGTCCAGACGTTGAAAGCATCGTGCGTGGACTTGAGGTTGCTACCCTTGTTTTTATGAAGTACAAAGTAGTCAACGGCGAGTTTGTTGAGCTGCCCATACGAACCGTGGACACGGGCTACGGCATGGAAAGGTTCACTTGGCTTTCGCGAGGATGCGTAAGTGGCTTTGACGCAGTTTACGGAGAGATATTAGGCAAAATCAAGCGCATGACTGGAATGAAGTTTGTGGACGAGAAGCTCCTCGCAGAAGTAGCAAAGGTCTCCGGGTTAATCTCGATTTCGAAAACGTCAAGTCGCGCTGAAAACTGGCGGAAAGTCGGTGAGAAAATATGCGTGGATTCTAAGGAACTTTATGGTCTTATGAATCCAATGATTAATGTTTACTCTGTGGCTGACCATACAAAATGTCTAGCATTCCTGTTAGCAGAGGGCGTCGTTCCATCGAACGTTCAGGAAGGTTACCTTACGCGGCTGCTGATCAGGCGAACTTATAGGCTTTTAAGAGAACTTGCAATCGATGACAAAATGGATGACATAATCGACCTTCAAATAAACTATTGGGGGAAAGATTTTCCGCTCCTCAGAGACATGCGTGACGAAATTTTGGAGCTGCTTTCCATAGAAAGAGAAAAATACGAACAGACTCTTGAACGAGGTCGCGGACTAGTCAAAAGAATGATTCAGGACCAAAAAAGGGAAGGAACAGCAGAGATACCTCTGGAAAGTATTGTGGAGCTGTATGATTCTCATGGGCTTACGCCTGAAGTTGTCAGCGAAATGGCGGAAGCTGAAGGAATAAGGGTTCAGGTTCCCGACAATTTTTACAGCCACGTAGCTGAACGGCATGTGGCAGCCCCCGAAACAATAAAGACTGCTTCGAAAGAAGGCATCGAAGATGCTGAAGGGATGTTTGCGGACTTGCCTGACACTAGGCGACTTTACTACGAAGATGCCTACATTAAAGAGTTTAAAGCCAAGGTTTTAAGAGTCTCAGGCAACCGCGTCGTACTGGACCAGACCGCATTTTATCCTGAAGGGGGAGGACAGCTGCCAGACCATGGTGTTCTGACGTTTGATGGTAAACGGTCAAAGGTTGTTGATGTTCAGAAAGCTGGCGGAGTCATCGTCCATTTTGTTGAAGACTCGGTCCCCAAAGAAAATCAGAAGGTTTCAGGGCAACTGGATTGGGAACGCCGCGTCAGCCTCATGAGGCACCACACCGCCACTCATCTGGTCATGGGCGCAGCTAGGCGAACACTTGGACAGCATGTTTGGCAGGCTGGAGCCCAGAAAGACGTTGAACGAACAAGGCTTGACATTTCCCATCCCAAACGGCTGACGACTGAGGAAATTTACAAGATTGAAAGGCTCGCAAACTGCGTGGTGATGGAAAACCTTCCTGTTGAATGCTTCTGGAACCCGAGAGAAGAAGCTGAAAGAAAATATGGGTTCAGGCTTTACCAAGGCGGAGTTGTCCCAGGACGCGAAATTCGGGTTGTGAAAACCGAAGACTGGGAAGTCGAGGCTTGCGGCGGAACCCACTGCAAGTCAACGGGCGAAGTTGGATTAATCAAGATAATCCGCACAGAACGCATCCAAGACGGCGTCGAAAGAATAATTTTCAGCGCAGGCGACGCTGCCGTAAAAGCAGTTCAAGAAACAGAAGCTAAAGTTCTGAAAGTAGCTGACTTTTAGAGGTCCAGACAGAGAAGGTTGAAAACACCGTTGAACGCATGGTGTCCGAGTGGAAGGAACTCCGCCGAGACAAGGAACATCTTTCAGACGGGCTTGCGCAGTTCATGGCTGAAAAATATTTGGAGAAAGCAGAAAAAATCGGAAAATTAAAGCTGGTCTCAGGAACTGTGGGTGCCCAAGCGGTTGGTGCGGACCTACTCATTAAGGTTGCCAGTAAACTCGTTCAGCTGGATAATCATTCAATGGCTGTACTGATTAGCGTGGATAAAAACGCACAGGTGGTCGTCATGGTCGGCGAAGAGGCGCAAAAGCTCGGCATTGACGCAAGAGAAATTACGAGGGCAGCTGCAGCCGAGTTAGGAGGCGGAGGCAGCGGGAAACCTGATTTTGCCCAAGGCGGCGGAACCAAAGTTACAAACGTGGCAAAGGCGATAGAGAAGGCTAAAACGGTTGTTCGAAAAAAGGTTGAAGGGTGAGACTTATGCCTACTGAATGGGAGAAAATCGAGGAGAAATGGAGAAAGGAATGGGAGAAAGCACGAATCTTCGAGGCTGACCCTAACCCTAAGCGGAAAAAGTTTTTTGTAACCTTTCCCTACCCGTACATGAATGGTCCGCTGCATCTGGGGCACGGTTTTACGGCTACCCGCGTTGACGTTTACGCCCGTTTTATGAGGATGAAGGGGTACAACACTCTTTTCCCTTGGGCTTGGCATTGGACCGGCGAACCTATTGTGGGCGCTACGATTCGTATTCAGAAGGGTGACCCTGAACTAATTAGGGCTCTTAAGGAAGTTGACGGCGTCCCAGAGGAGGAGCTGAGGAAGTTTGTTGACCCAGTTTACATGGCCAATTATTACACGCGCGAAGGAAGAGAAGCGGTCAAGAGAATCGGGTTCTCGGTTGACTGGAGACGCGAGTTTCACACAACCAGTCTGGAGCCGACCTACAGCCGATTCGTCGAGTGGCAATACGAAGCCCTTAAAGAGAAAGGCTACGTTGCGAAAGGAACCCATCCTGTTGTCTGGTGCACGCACTGTGAAAGCCCAACTGGCGACCATGATCGTCTAGAAGGCGAAGGAGTCTCACCTGAAGAGTATACTTTGCTGAAGTTCCAGTACGATGATGCATTTCTTCCCGCCGCGACCTTCAGGCCTGAAACAATCTTCGGCGTAACAAACATGTTCATCAACCCCGAAGCCACATATGTTAAAGCGGATGTTGACGGAGAAAAATGGATCATCAGCAAAGAAGCAACAAAGAAGCTTTCGGAACAGCTGAAAAAGGTCAAAATACTCAGCGAGTTCAAAGGAGCTGAACTTATCGGTAAAAACTTCACCGATCCAGTAAGTAAGAGGAAACTTCCTATTCTGCCAGGATGGTTTGTGAGTCCAGATTCAGCGACAGGCGTGGTTTACAGCGTTCCAGCTCACGCACCAGCAGACTGGATAGCGCTTAAGGACTTGATTGGAAAACCTGAAGAGATGCGAAAGTTCGGCATCGACCCTGAGGTTGTTAAAGGCATCAAGCCCATCTCGCTAATCAGCCTCAATGAGTACGGTGAGTTTCCCGCGGTTGAAATCGTTGAGCAGTTGGGCGTCAAGGACCAGTTTGACCCTAGGGTTGACGAGGCAACATCAACGATTTACCGCAAAGAATTCCACACTGGCATTTTGAAGCCCGTCACTGGCAAATATGCTGGTAAACGGGTGCAGGAGGTTAAAGTCGAGCTCGTCGGGGACTTCAGAAAAGCGAATATCGCGGATTCTATGTATGACTTGCCCGAGAAGGTTATTTGCAGGTGCACGACGACTTGCATTGTCAAGATTCTTTCTGACCAGTGGTTCCTGAGATACTCGGATCCAGACTGGAAAAAGGTGGCTCACGAGGTTGTTGACGAGGCTAACATTTTTCCAGAAGCTGCACGGTCTTATTTCCACGACAAGCTGGATTGGCTTCACGATTGGGCTTGCGCCCGAAGAACGGGGCTGGGGACGCCGTTGCCTTGGAGCCCAGGATGGATCGTTGAGACTCTCAGCGACTCAACTATCTACATGGCTTTTTATACGATCATAAAACACATCAGGCGACACAACATTAAACCTGAGCAGCTGACCTGCACAGTTTTTGATTACGTCTTCTATGGTCGTGGCAACGCGGAAACTTTGTCCAAGAGTTCAGGAATACTAGCGAAAGTTCTGCAGGAGATGAGAGAGGAGTTCGAGTACTGGTATCCCGTGGACATGAGGGTTTCAGCTAAGGAACTGGTTCCCAACCACCTGTCATTCTATGTTTTCCAGCACACCGCCCTCTTCCCCAAGAAACACTGGCCGCGCGGCGTAGGCGTGAATGGCATGCTGTCGATTGAGGGCCAGAAGATGTCTAAGTCTAAGGGCAACTTTCTCACCCTAAGAAGCACTCTGAACCATTACGGGGCGGACGTCACGAGGTTAACACTGATTCTGGGCGCTGAGGACATGGATGACCCGGACTGGCGGGAAGAAAACGCGAAGAGCATAGATGCGAGGCTGAGGGCTCTGCAGAGGTTCGTGGGTGACCTTGCCAAGCTTCCCGGAGATGTCGAGACCAGAAGTGTTGACCATTGGCTGATTTCAATGGTTCAGAAACGTATCAAGACTGTCACTGCTGCGTTGGAAGTGCTTAAGACTAGGACAGCTGCTGAAGTAGCGCTTTTCGAGGTGTGGAACGACATCCGATGGTACATGAGGCGCGCAGAAACCCCGAACAATATGGTTTTGAGGGAGGTGGCGGACGTCTGGGTACGTTTGGTTGCTCCTTTTACGCCTCATCTGAGCGAAGAGTTGTGGCGCCTTCTTGGAAAAGAGGGGTTCGTCTCGTTAGCGGAGTGGCCTGTTTACGATGACTCCAAAATCGACGTTTGCTCAGAGGAATCTGAGGACTTTATTAGAAGCCTGATTGGTGATACCATCAGCATCGTTAAAGCTACGAAGTTGGTGCCCAAAAGAATCTGTTATTATGCGGCTTCAAACTGGAAGTGGAAGGCTTACCTTGAGGTTCTGAGGATGTCTCTGGCTGAAAGGTTGGAAATGAAGAATGTCATGAAGCCTCTGATGTCGATTCCTGAGCTGCGGAAGAAAGCCAAGGACCTAGCGACTTACGTGGCAAAGATGATTCCTGAATTGATTGTGGTTGCTGAAGACACGAAAAAGAGAAAACTTCAAGTTGGACTGTTGGACGAGAAAGGTGTTCTGGAGGAAGCTTAGGGCTTTTCTTCAAAAAGAGTTCGGTGCTGAAATGTCAATCTTTGTCGAGGATGACCCAGACAGGTATGACCCGAAAAACCGTGCATCTCTGGCTAAACCTTACAGACCAGCCATTTTCATTGAATAGAAAGCTTGAGCGATCGTTACTTTATACTTGGAAAAACGGGTCACTTAACAGCTGAATCCGAATTGGACCTGTAATATATTTTTAGGGCAGAAATGATGACCCATGATGTTGCTGCGACGACTGAAATTATTTCTGGTACTGCAATTCCAGCTTGGAGGATTCTTCCTCCATATAATATCCACACGCCTAACCCGATTACGAAGGACAGTGCTCCTAGAATTGACCTTTTTTCCGCAGCGTAAACAAGGCATGACAGGATCAGAAAAACGAAAAATATGACTGAAACTGTTCCGTGAAGTTGTCCATAAACTTCGTCGAAGACCGATACGAGCTGCAAGGCGAAGGCTGTCATCAGTAAGAATGGGCTGGTGTACTTCGCGTGTTTCCAGAACACCATTACCGTGAAGACTGCGATGAAGGATCCAGCAAGCAACAACCCAAAATTGAAATAAGGCGCAGACCCACTGTGAACAGCGTGACCCAAGTCACTTAAGGCGTTGTTCCACCAGCTGAACCATACCACTGAAGCGATCGAGATTCCGATGAAAAAATAAGCCACTAAAGGTCCAGCTACGCCGAATAATGCCCAGTATTTATCGTTCATTTAGCTAGTCAACTTCCCAATTTTGTTATTAGGTATTCTTTGTTTATATTGTTTATCGGTTCATCGTAAATTTCTTTAGGTTAGAACTGGTCTAATTTGTTCGACATTAGACTTTTTGTTTTGTGCGACAAACTAGAAAATTGGTAAAATTGAACCATCTTTATGCACGTTTGTTCTGTGGCTTTAGTACAATTTGACTTAATTTGTGGTTGGTTTCTAAGCTGAACAGAATCTTTTTTCAAGAAAAAAACAGTTTCGAACAAGTTTTCGGTTTGTAAGAGACTTTAAATGAGTTCGATGCTGATGAAGACTTCTTCTGGAACCCGCATTCTCATGACCCGACGCATGACCCTTTCCTCAGCGTCGATATCAATCAGCCGCTTGTGGATGCGCAGTTCCCATTTGTCCCAAGTTTTGGTTCCTTCGCCGCACGGGCTTTTCATGACTGGCACGCGAAGTTTCTTCGTAGGCAGCGGGATAGGTCCATTTGCCTTCACTCCGCTTTTTTGGGCTATGGCTTTCAGTTCTCCGCATACGCCTTCAAGTTTCTCGTAGTCGGTGCTTGTCAGTTTTATTCTGGCTTTTCTTACCATGCCTAGTTCACGTCGATTCTGGTAACTTTCCTAACAGTATTATTTAAATGCTTTTCTCGTAGCCATCTCTAAAAAACTAAGCTAGTCTTTCGCGGTTTAGACTTCTTTGTCTGCCACGAGTAATGTTGCATTTTAGGCGACTCGCCGTATCCGCAGGCTGAACACTTCTTTTGCCTAACATGATACGACCTTCTGCCACAACGCCTGCAATGAATATGGACGGTTTTGCCCTGCCGTTTCCCAAAAGACGGCGTACCTTTACCCATTTACAGTTTCACCTTGGAGGCGGAGAAATCATGACGACGTTGTCTCCCCTGACGATTATTAGGCCAAGTTCCTCGGTTTTGTCCTTGTCGGTTACGTCTTCGGCTTTTTCAAGCACTAAATTTAGGTGCTGATCGAATCCTCGCAGTAGTCCCCTTATGCTTTTGCCTCCTCTCAGCCTGAGTAACACGGTTTTTCCGAGGCTGTCTTCAAGGATTTTTTCCGCCATTTTCTCAACGTTCCTTGATTGTCTTCCATTATATCTTTCGTGTATGAAGGACTGCAGATTTATATGTGTTGCGTTAAGATTTAAGCATATGTCCACAGGCATCCGTCGGTATCCGCTTAGAAAAAATGAGCGAAAGCTGCTTTTAAAAAATGTCCTAGACAAAATTGGGCTAGACATTGAATCTTTGTTTGGGTCTAAGACTCAAGTTGAGGTTATGGAAGCAAAAAAAGTCAAAGTCTACGTTGTTGACGGACGACCCCTAATCGCCGAGTCTGAGGGAAACGTTTTTCCAACGTTGCTTTTCGAGGAACAACTTTCCAGTATGCCTAAGGTTGTAGTGGACATGGGAGCAGTACCGTACATATGCAACAAAGCAGACATAATGGGTCCCGGAATAGTCGATATCCAAGGAGAATTCGAACCGAAAAATTTAGTCATCGTATTGGACGCGAAAAACAGGAAACCCATAGCCGTATCTGAAGCTATCTATGACTCCGGCACAGCGGCATCAACCAGGAAGGGCAAGCTTTTCAGGAACCTGCATTGTGTAGGAGACGAAATCTGGGTTACTATCAAAGAAGCTGGAAAGGAACGAAAGAGTTAAGACTTTTACGTGCTTAGTAAGCCTGTACTCTATGATTGGTCTTGAGGAGAAGAATTTTGGCTAACATAAATTTAGGCAAGGTCATCGACAAAATAATCAGTAAAGTCAAAAGGGACGAAGAGCAACCAAAAGAAAAGCCTCTTCCCGAGACTCCGATTGCATCAGCTCCAGAACCAGTTCCAGAGCAAATTCCCTTCTCAACTCCTCCGCCGCCTAAAACCGTTTACCTTAAAACATCAACACTGAACTCGTTAGAGGAACTAGACAAAATCAAAGGCGAACTGGAAACAGGAAACATCGCCATAATTAGGTTGACGCCCCTATTTGACAAAGACCTTGATGATGTTAAACGAGCCGTAAGAAAACTAAAAAAATTCATTGGGGAAATCGACGGCGACATAGCTGAGCTTAGGTGAAGACCGCATCGTCGTAACTCCTTCTCACGTAAAAATTTGGAGAGAAGAAGGCACAAAGCACCAAAAAGAAGGAAAAAAACCTACCGAAGCCGAATAGTTTCAAGGATGTCCGGCGCCATCGCATTGATCTTGTATCTTCCACGCAGATACTCAGCCAATCCTAGGCACTTGGACCTTTCCCCGTGACAGACAATAACGTTGTCAGGTTTCGGCGCCAACTTGCGGATGTATCCAATTATCTGCCTTCTGTCCGAGTGGCCTGAGAACCCCTCGACCGTTTGGACTTCAAGATTGCACTTTATGACTTTGATTCTGCCTTCTGAATTGAATATTGAAACTTCAGGTACCCGTTTCTGCACTCGTCTGCCAAGAGTTCCTTCGATTTGGTAGCTGACGAAAATTATTGTGTTCAGTTTGTCCTCGGCTAACTGCTGGAAATAGTCGATTATGGGTCCACCTTCAAGCATCCCCGCTGTGGCTACAATGATGCAGGGTTCACCCTCAATTATGTCGTGTCTGGCACTGGGATGCTCAACAACCGTGAAATAGTCAGACTCAAACGGATTCACGCCTTCGTTGAGTACACTGTTCCTGATCTCTCTTGACAAATACTCAGGATGCGCAGTGTGAATAGCCGTGGCTTCAGAAATCATTCCCTCAATGAAGACAGGTGCTTCCTTCATCATCCCTCTCTTCATGTACTCATCCAGAACAAGCATGATTTCCTGAGCTCTACCGACGGCTGGAACTGGAATAAGAACCTTTCCGCCACGGGTGAGAGTTTCATTGATGATTGCTACAAGCCTTTCTTCTGCTTCTTCCCTTGTAGGCATAATGTCGCTTGGACCGCTGTACGTGGCTTCGGTTATGATTGTTTCAACCCTCGGAAAATCTCTGGCAGCTGCCTCAAGCAGCATGGTTTTGCCGTACTTGAAATCGCCAGTGTAGACTATGTTATGGTATCCTTCGCCCACATGCAGATGAACAACCGACGAACCTAGAATGTGCCCCGCGTTGTGCAGGGTCAACCGAATGTCAGGAGCAATGTCTGTGACCACCCCGAACCTTAATGGAACTGTGTGCAAAATGCTGTCCCGCACGTCTTTTTGGTCATATAACAGGGGTAACCCTTGCTTAGACAAGACATCAAGGTAGTCAAGCTGAAGCAAAGTCATAAGATTCAAATTCGGCACAGAACAATACACTGGCCCGTCAAAGCCATACTTGTAAAGAAAGGGAAGGAAGCCACAGTGATCCAGATGGGCGTGGCTTATGACAACAGCGTCCAAGTTTGAAGGATCAAACTGCGCAACATCGAACCTAGGAAAAGCCTCGAAAGGCCTCGTTGACCCAGGATTAATGCCGCAATCAACCAAAATCTGGCTTTCTCTTGTTTCAACAAGAACCGCCGAGCGACCAACTTCCCTGGCAGCGCCTAGCATGGTTATCCTGATGTCTCCGATTTCATGTATTAAGGGTCTGTAGATTCTTTCGCCGACGTTTCGAAGGATTCTCTCACGTTCTTTGCTTCCAGAATAAAGAGTATGCCTGACGTGAGCGATGATTTTCGAAGGTTTGGGGGGGCTTCTTAAGACACGTGGAATCCATCGGGTTTTAACCACGATTTCCTGAAGCGTCACTCCGTCTTTTCCAATGGCTAAACCAGGTTTTTTGGCTTCGATGACTGCTTCGCCGATCGTTGGGTCGAAAAGAACGTTTGTGACTTCAGCTTCTTTCGGAATTATTCCAGCAATCGTTTTCTGTGCTTCAGGTTCAGCCATTCTTACCGAAGGATCGGAACGTATGACTATTCTCTTTTTGATGAGATTAACAATTTCTGTGATGGCTCTGCTTTCAGTGACCCTAATCTCTGGTTTTTTCGTGTAAATGGCGAGTGAAGGACCTTCAAACTCGATTCGCGTAAGTTCCGCTTCTTTTGGAAGGTGCTCCAAAATGGTTTGCCGTGTCTTCTTGTCTTTCTCTATTGAGCCCACTTTCTTCTAAAATCTCCTTTTTTCGAATATTCACCTAATTGCTTGTTAGAATCTGACTTTTTTCGTCGTCGCTCAATTCTCTGTAACCGTTAAAGTCTATGATTGAAATGTCAAAGCTGTCTCCGCTAGCAACGTCCCTCTTCATTGCGGAATTTACTGACTTCACAACGATCTGCAATACTTCTTTAAGAGGTAAACCTTCACGGTACTTTTCTTCTAAAACGCCGTAGGCTACTGGTGATCCTGATCCCGTGGCGACACATTTTTCTTCCATTATGCTTCCGAATGGGTCTATCGTGAAGATGTGGGGACCGGAATCGTCGACTCCGCCTATGACAATTTGAGCCAAGAACGGGGAATATCGGTTCGAGAAGAACAAGTTTGCCACCAAACGTGCTGCGGTGCTGACTGGTATGGGAGATTTTCTCTGCAGACGGTACAGCCTAGAGTTTGCTTTGAGTATTTCGACTGTTTGCTGAGCATCCGCAACTAGACCCGAAATCGTCATGGCTAAATGGTTGTCTATTTTGTAAACCTTCTTTCCTTTCTTATGGACAACAAGGGAGCCTGCTGTCACTCGGGTGTCTGAGGCAAGTACCACACCATCCGTGCATATAGCTCCAATGGTTGTTGTTCCTTTGAATGCCATTTCATCAATTGTTTTGTACATTCCTAGTTTCTCCGAAAACCGCACTAATGTAGGTTTTTGTTGGTCAATCTGATAAGAGAGTGGGAAATGCTAAGAGACAAACTATTTAAGAAGAGGTTGGATTTAAATCGTTCGGATTTGGGATTTTAACATTTACTTTTATAGGCTTTCAACCTTAGATAAAGAAGGTTTAAATCGGATTAGGCTGTATCTCTAAACTGCTTGAACGAGAGGACAGTCGTTGAGCCTTAACCTTCATCGCATGCAGCTCCCAAGAGAAGTAATCATCGGCAACGGAAGCCTACGGTTAATTGGCGACGTATGCGAAAAACTGGGCTTTTCAGAAAGCGGTTTGATAATCACGGGTCCAACAACCAAACACGTGGCAGCCCAAAGGGTCGCTGACCTACTGCATGACGAAGGATTAGAAGTCAACTGTCACATCGTCTCTTCTGACATCCCAACATTAAACGACGTAAGACAGGCTGAAGAAGTCATTGAGAAGTCAAAGCCGCAAGTGGTTTTCGGTGTCGGAGGCGGTACAAAAATTGACATTGCCAAACTTAGTTCCGCTCGGAAGGAGACACCTTTCATATGCGTCCCAACATCAGCCTCGCACGACGGCATGGTAAGCCCGTTCGCATCGATAAAAGGACTGGATAGACCCTACTCCATTAAAGCGCAGTCCCCGATGGCGGTGGTTGCTGACACAGAAGTCATAATCAATGTACCCTACCGTTTCATAGCAAGCGGATGCGCGGACGTGATTTCAAAATTCACTTCAACCCGCGACTGGAAACTTGCCTACGAAAAAAAGAGCGAATACTACGCCCAATACACGGCAAGCCTAGCTTTGATGAGTGCCCAACACATTGTTGAGAACGCTGACCTTTTCAAGCCAGGTTCTGAGCCGGGGCTTAGGGTTTTGCTCGAAGCTCTTGTCAGCTGCGGCGTAGCCATGTGTATAGGTGGAACAAGTAAACCGTGCAGCGGGTCCGAACACCTCTTCAGTCACGCTTTAGACCTCGTGGCGTCGAACCGAGCCTTACATGGCGAGGAATGTGGCTTAGGAGCAATAATGATGGCTGAGCTTCACGGCATGGAATGGGAAACAATCAGAGACACGTTAAAGAAGGTTGGCGCACCTGTCGCCGCCAAAGAAGTCGGGATTTCAGCGGAACAAATTGTTGAAGCCCTACTTAAGGCTCCCAAAATTCGACCTGAAAGGTACACAATACTTAACGAGAAACATCTGACCCGCAAGACCGCCTATGAGTTGGCTAAGTCTACAGGCATAATTGACTAAGAAAAACAAAACTTTTAATATGTATACATTTAACTGAACCAGACATGAAAAAACGCCTAGAAAAGGTTAACCCTATAAAACAGTCCAGAACCATATGTAATAAGAAGTTGTTCATACCTGTCTTATAAAATATGCAAAAAAATACTAGAGTCTAAGGGGAATTTTTTGAGCAATAGACGTATCGTGACATTGATAGGTTCGGGGCAAGCTAAACCTGGAACCGTTTTCATACATAAAGGACCGGGTTCAAAATGCGTCGACTGCGAGTACTTCAGGGTTTGTGTGCAAAACATAGAGTCTGGACGCGTCTACGAGATTGCCGGCGTACGAGACAAATTTTTGCCCTGTAAACAATATGAAACTGAAATGAGGGTTGTAGAAGTTACTGATGCCAAGATACCTTCTTCGTTGCCCACTAAACAGGCAATGCCTGGCGCGATTGTAGTTTTTCAGGCTCCCGAATGCAGAAACGAGGGGTGCGAAAGCTACGAAATGTGCTTTTCGCTTGGTTTAAAAGCTGGAGACAGATGCGAGGTTTTGGAGGTCACTGAGACTTTTCAGTGCTCTCTTGGGGCTTCTCGGAAGAAGGTTGTTCTGCGGCTTTCTCCGGCTTCTTGAAAGTCTCGGTGAACGCGACGGTTGTAATCTTTGGGAAGAACTTTTGGACGTCGATGAACAAGCCTCTTTTCGCAATCTGCAGTCCTTCAACGTAAAATGCTTCTTCGGGAACTCCAACATTGAGGGCTTCTGTTGTAATACCGAGTGAAAACTTATTCACGTCTATCTGCGGAATTCTTCTGTGAACTAGAGCCCGCATTTTCTCTTCTGGTGTTTTTAGTTTCTTTTGAACCGTAACCTCGTAGACTCAGAGTCTTCCCCGCAAGAGGCAGATTAAAGTCTAACAGAACCCTGCCTGACCCAATCGTTCTTACTGTGGCGAGGCGGTTGTCAACTTCGATTCGCACGCCCACTTGAGGCGTCACTCCTTGCGAGGTTAGTTTCCTTAGTGGATACAACCTAGTTTTCTTTGGGTCTCGGTTTCCGAAGGCTTTTTCAGGCGAAATCTCGATTTTCTCTGTTTTATTTATTTTAAGGTTCGGTAGTGATTCGTCTAGGGCTTTGAGTACCCATCCTTCTCCTATGGCGACTAGGGTTGGCTCGTATAATCCGCCTTCTTTGTAGATGTTTTCTTTTTTGGCTATCTCTTCGATTGTAGTGTCAAAGGCTTCACCAGTCTCGGACAATCTGGCGATGTAGTCAACTAATATAAAATCACCTTTCTTAAACGGCATTGTTCTTTCCCTCGCGAAGATTATTCTCTGTAATCCTATATTCTTCAGATGGATTTATGGTTCGTGTTTTGGTTGTCAACCTTACCACTTAACCGATTATTTTGTTACTGAAAACCAGACTGCCATATATGGTTTGCGGAAACAATAACACCCACTTCTGGTTGGTCACTTTTTTCTGTTCTAAAAAAATATCTTTAAGTGAGTGGCAATATTTTACCAAAGCCAGACTATTTCATTTCATAGGAAATAAGCCTTTTTTATCAAAGGCTTGATGCGGATTCTAAAATATGGCTATGTGGCGCCAGACTGGACGGACCAAAAGAAGAGTAAAGGTTTCTAAAGTGTCTTAAGTTCAAGCAAAATTTTTGCGTTGAACGAAGCTATAGCGTAGTCGCCGTATCTCGCTGGACCGGAATTAACGATTAATGTTGCGCCTATTTTTTCTCTGCCTTTAGCTTCGTGGATGTGCCCGCAGAAAACCGTTGACGGCTGCTTTTCCTCAATAAACGTTCTGACGCTTGAGCTGCCCGCGTGAAGCCCAATGGACGTTTTGTCGAGCCTGAGTGTCACGTGGAGGAGCGTGCGAGATGAGGACGACCCACCGAGCTACGGGGAGATTGTTGGACGCTTGAACCAAAGTTTCCATTATCTTGTCCTCAGCTAATTCAAATGGTGTTCTGAAAGGAGTAGGAGGACTGGCTCCAACGCCCAGAAAAACCAAGTCACCGTATGAAACGTTTCTTCCGTGGATGCACGTTACGCCTTCCATGTCAACTCCAGCAAGTGCCGGCGGATCGCAGTTTCCCGGCACAAACAGAACCGGAATCCGTAAGTTAATTAAAAGCGACAAGGAGCGCTGCGCTTCTTGGAGGCTGCCAAAGTGGGTTATGTCGCCGCATATTGCCATAATGTCGACGTTGTTTTCTTCAGCTTTTTCTGCGAAAGCTTCGAAGACTGATTCTTTGCCATGAAAATCAGTGCCTACAAGAACCTTCATGAAAGGTCATCCTGCCATGCGGATAAAAAATTTCTATTATTCTCTGAGGTGAAGCGGCAATCCCGAAAATTTGTCATTTCTGGATTCGGAGTCTTGTTCCATCTTTTCCCATGCGCTTTTGGCGAAGGCAACAGCTTTCTGTGGGTATTCTTCCACCTCTATCTCGGCTATCACTGGGAAAGGAGTTGGAACCGCTATCCCCCACAGCATCGCCTCATGGTCAGCTAAACCTGGCAAATATTCTTTGAGCCTTTCCGACCCATACTCCGTGTACTGCAGGATGGCGTCTTGGTCGTTTCCGCTTTTCAGCCTGAAGCAAGCGACGGAGTTGCATTGGGAAATGGTGCTTTTCAGAACGTAGGCTGGCCTTTGCGTCATAAGAATTAAGCCAACGTTGTATCCGCCTGCTTGGCTTGCAGTTTCGACCATTGATGCCTTGACCTGGTTTTGGGCGCTTGACTCGCGCATTTCGACTCCTCTTTCAGGCGCGAAGTATTGGGCTTCCTCGATGGCTACGATGCAGGCGAAGTCTCCATAGTCTTTCCTGACCATTGCGTACTCTCTGATATTGTCTAAGATGTGCTTGGCTGTTCTTTGCTGAGATTCAATGTCTGTGTCGACCGAAAAATCGACAATCAAGGCGAACTTGTTTTTGATCTCCTCGATCACATCTAGGGGTTCGGTTTCTTTATCGATGAATTTGCCTTTAGTTTCCAAAACCCAACTTATAGTGTCGTAAGCCTTTTTTTGGCTACTTTCAGTTTTGAATACCACTCCGCGGTTGATAACATCCTCAATCTTAGAAAGCAGGCTTTTACGGGTTAGCTTCGAACCTTCGAACAGCATTGCCCTCGTAGCGTCCATGAAGACCGTTGATTCTTTTCCTTTAAGCTCCAGCTTTTCTGCTATCACCTTAGGGTCAGAAATGACGGGCGTGAATTTCGTGTAAGGAAGCATGGTCGCGCCGAACCGTTTGAGACCGTTATATTCTCCCCGCATGTCGAATATGACGAAGTGAGGTCTAGGCTTAAGCCGAGAAGCCTTGGCAATCATGTTTATGATGAAGCTTGATTTCCCCGACCTTGTCATGCCAGCGACAAACATGTGACCCTTCGCAACCGAGTTCAAATCAACGAAAATCGGAATGTTGGTTCCCCGAGCCTTACCGATCTCAAGCATAAGCGAGTCAGCTTCCACTTTTTTCGGAATAAAGAAATTTTTCAGAGCTTCCTCGTTGGGTTCATAGATGTAGTCCCACGGCGATGGCGCAACCTCCATTGTCCGCCACCGATTCTTCTCGTCATAGTAACCCAAAATCTCAGCAGAGGCAATCGTGTATTCTAAACGTTTTCCGTAGTCTGCCCTTCGCCCCTTCTTCCCAGCTAAAGGTCCAGTTCGACCTGTGATCATCTCGGGATTGTAAGGTTGCATGCGGAAAGTTCTTACTAAAACTTGCGTGCCTGGATTCGTTGGATGGTCAATGAAGTAGAAGTAGTTGACCTTCACCCGTGCGTCTTCCATGACCACGAAACTCAAATAATCGTGCGTGCAGCCAGAAAGGGCGTAGCCCACTGGTCTAGAATCCGATTCAGACGGTCTCGCCATCGCCTTATCCTCATTATGTCATCCCTGACATGGTTTCTCCGTCGTTGATAGCCCACGGTTCCCCGTGTTGCAGGGCTAACATTGTTAAATCCTTCATATCCATTTCTCCTTTTTCGACAAGGTCCAACGCCTTAGAATATATCATTAAGGTTCTTATGTTCGAGACGCTTGTGGTCACTTTTGTGAGTCGGTCAGCCTCACAGATGGCGAAAGGCATCCCGTTCTCCTCCTCCGAAGTCGTGTACAACACTGTCCCGATTTCTTCCAAACGGTCAAGGCAGTACTCCGGAACCTCTAGTCTAAAAGGAGTTGTTAATCCAGTTCTTATATAAGAAGAGTAAAAGTTCGTGATTTTGGGAATCGTGGAAGCTGGCACACCGAACTCCTCAGCTTTTTTCCTGTAATTGTTAATGACATATCCTCTAGTCGGCTTAGCCTCAGGTTCAGTGCAATCGCCCAAATTGAGAACGAGGTCCAAAAGCGCCGTGTCCCTCATCTTGGACTCTCCTAAGGACCTGCAGATCTGGGTCATCCGTGTTCTTTTCGCAAACCCCACAATAGGTATACCTCTCATGTAACAAGTTTGCAGCAGGCTAACAGCGCTTCTTAGGGTTTCATCCGCATCTCGACGGTAATCTTTCGAAAATCCTGCTGAAGGCAGCATCAGAAAATGCATAGCCAACGTGCCGTCGAAAATTACGAGTTTCGGTTCCCAGTGCTCCACGGCTTCTTCTGTAATTTCGTACTGAATTTTCGTGGCCAAAAGAGACTCTCTGTCTTGTGGTCTGAACTCGTCTGACCATACGTCTGGGTCGCCTGCTTTGTAGTCAGGTTCATCGGTTATGGTCCACCCTTCAGTGACAACAGCTGCAGAAGCATAGAGCGGCAGATAAGCGGACCTCAGGTCGACGCCGTTGTATCCAGCGTCGGAGGCTACGACCCGTATGCTTGCTGCTTTTTCGTCTTGTTTAAGTTTTTTGACTTTTATTGTTTCACGAAATTTTTGCGCAAGTTTTTTTCGGTTTTGATTGTAGGCTTTCAGCTGCTTGATAATTTCGTCTGTGCCATCATCAATCAGCCTTTGGTAGAGGTCAGCGTGCAACGTTTCAGGTTCAGGACCTGAGAAAAGAGAGAAGTAACGTTCACGAAAGCCCGGCGGCATCTCCTCTGGGACTTGTCTCCTTTTTTCCCTGTTCAAAGCTAGGTCCCTCATATTAGCAAGGGCAAAGACCCTATTAAGCCTAAGTAAGCCAAGAAAAAGTGAAGACAGGGAAACAGCTTAAACTTTTTTGATTTAGGTTATGTCATCGAAAGAATAATGTCCAATGCTGCTTTGCTGTCCATGGCTGACTTTAATGGGTGACCGGGATACGGAGAGAGCTCAACATTCAGGAAGCCATTGTAACCTGTTTCTCGTAGCGCCTTCATCACTTCTGACCATGGGACATCGCCTTCGAGCAGAGGTTTGAACTGCATTGTGGGGCGATGGAAATCTTTAATGTGGACACATGCCATCAAGCCTGAGAGGTATCTTATCCACTGCTCCGAAAAGCCAAGGAAATGCATGTTTCCAACGTCAAAGTACGCCTTCACATTTGGATAATCAAAATCCTCAATGAACCTTCTGAAATCCAGTGGACTGTAAAGGAACCTGTTCCACACGTTTTCGATGCCGATGGATACTCCGCACGCCTTAGCCGTTGGAATGGCTTCTGAAATGCTTTGCCTAGACCACTCCCACGTTTGCTGATACGTGACCTCTGGAACTGCCACTGCCGGGACCACAAGCAGCACCGAGGCGCCTATGTCAGCTGCGAACTCGCATCCCTTCTTTATGACGTCTGTCCCCTTTGCTCGTATCTTCTCATCTGGGCTTGCGAGGTTATACTTCCAAAATAGTCCGGAACACAGACTAGGCAATTCAAGCCCCAGCGACGCTGCTTTCTCTGCTACTGCTTTTCTTTCTGTTTTCAGCATCTTCAGGATTTCCTCGTCGAGGTTCAGCTCGACTCCTTCAAACCCTATTTGGGCGGAGACTTCGAGAATCTTGTCAATTTTGTAGTCTGAAGGGTAAATCCAAGCGTTAACGCCTTTCTTCATCGTCAATCACCTTCCTATGTTAATGGTAGTTTAACGGGTTTCCCTTTTTCCATTGATTCGCGGGCGGCAAGGGTGAACTCCAACGTTTTTACGCCTTCATGAATTGGAATCCTTGTTTTCTTGTCTTTCAGTATCGCCTGAACGAAGTCTTTGGACTCAAGAAGGTAAACTTCCCTTTCTTCAGTAAGGGTTTTTGGTTCCCCAGCGTTCATAGTTGAGTAAAGGTTCAAAGTGTTGCTGGCTTCAGAGGACATCGTGTAGTTTTTCGCCGCAATCAGCCAGCGGAACCACCATTGAGAATTAGCACCCCATGTAGTAGCGGAGATTGACCCAACTGCGCCCGATTTGAACCTGAATGTCGTGCTACTTACGTCTTCGGTGGTTAGGTCGGGAATGTCGGTCCAGAACTTTATGTTTTTTTGTCCGTAAACTTCGTCGACATCTCCGCACAGGTGGCGAAACGCATCGTAAATGTGTGTGGACTGTTCAACGATTTGTCCTCCGCTTTTGTTTTTGTTTCTCCACCATTCTCCTCCTAGAAAGTGGCACCAGTACCATCCTACGGCTAGTCCGGGGAATCCTGCTTCTCCGCTTTGGATGAGGCGTTTGGCTTCTTCGACGCTGCAGCTGAACCTTTGGCAGTATCCAACTTGGCTTTTAACGTCGTGCTTTTCAATTGCTGCAACCATGCTTCTTGCCAGTTTCATGTTCAACGCTACGGGCTTCTCGATGAAGACATGGATGCCCTTCTCCGCAACCAGCTCAACCTCGTCCGTGTGAGCGAACGGCGGTAAACAAATGTAGACAGCATCAAGTTTTTCTTTGTCCAGCATTTTGTGCCAGTCGCTGTATGACGTGCCTTTGTACTTTTGCACAAAGGACTTTGCGTTATCCACGTTTATGTCAGCAAAAGCTGCCATTACAACTTCTGGTAATATTTTAAGCCTTTCAGCGTGAACTCCCGCGATTCCTCCGCAGCCAATCATGCCGATTTTTAATTTTTTCATGCACAACACTTAGGTGATTAGTTTTGTGAAATTGTTTCTGCTGAACACGTATATTGGATTTTGGGAGAGAAACCACAAAAAAGGTTTTATCATTCCATCATCGGTTATAATGGATTTATCTGGTCTGATTTGTTCAACAACCGAGTTTCAATTTCGAACAACAAACCAGAGGTTTGCGAAAAATAATCCGTATTGTGAGGCGTTTGTTCTGTTTTTTGGGATAATTTGTTCTTGTTTGTTTTGGTTTTTGGGCTGTAAGGAATTTCTCCTATAAAATATGGCGAAAATTGTCTGTAAGTGCGCCTTTCAGCCTATTAACACGGTTCGTCGGATAACGCTTCGTTCATGTGCCTTTCTATTCGCCTGTATTCCTGAAGCAGTTCTTCGCCTAGGCTTGTCAGGTTTGCTCCTCCGCCTCCCTGTTTTCCGCCGCGGTAAGCCTTGACGACGGGTTCGCCGAGAACCGTGTTCATGCGGTCCACGTAGTTCCACACGTAGCGGTACGACATTCCTAGTTTCTTCGCTGCTTTCGAGACGGATTTCTCGTTTCTTATCGCTTCGAGGATTTGTGCCCCGCCCTTTCCGAGAAATGGTTTTCCGTTTGTTTCGAACCAGATTTTGCAGACGGGCGTGATTCTATTATTTTTCATCATCTACGATTACGACGGTAAGTTTTATAAATCATGTTGCCGAAATAGATGGCTATGCATAACGGTGATTGAACGTGCAAACTATAAGGAAAATAATTTTGGTAGCATCAATAATGACAATCCTCATAATATCAAGTTCATGGATTTATCTAGAATATTTCGCCACAAGAAGGCTCATAATTTCAACAACAACAAGCCTTTATGACACTGGGCTATTGGACGCATTGAAAGAGGATTTCGGGAAAAAATATCCAGTGGACATCAGCCTCATATCTGCAGGAACAGGCTTAGCAATACAACATGCCGAGAGCGGAGACGCAGATGTCGTACTTGTGCATTCGCCCTCGTTGGAGACGACCTTTCTCACAGATGGAGTTGGTATCTGCAGGAAGATCGTTGCATACAATTTCTTCGCAATAGTCGGACCAGCTACGAATCCAGCTCACATAAACGGGACAACCCCCATCGTGGCGTTACAGCAAATAGTGAATTATGGAAGGAACCAAACAGGCTACATTTGGGTTTCAAGAGGCGACGGCTCAGGCACGCACACGAAAGAACAAAGTCTTTGGAAAAAGGCTGGCTTTAACTATACACTTTTGTCAGAGGAACCTTGGTATGTTAGCCGACAAGGTGGAATGGGCGAAACTCTCATGATGGCTGACGAGTACCTCGGCTATACGCTTACAGACATGGGAACGTACCTCGCGTACTCCAAACAGGGGCAAATAAGCCTCGTGCCGCTTGCAACGCAGGGTAAAGATTTACTGAACGTCTACAGCGTGATCGCTGTGAAGCCGTCTATTGCTGCAAACCAGACTCTTCATTCATCGATAAACTTTCGAGATGCAATGACCTTCATAAGATACTTGGTGTCCGATGAAGGGCAAAGTATGATAGAAAACTACGGGGTATCCGAATACGGTCAAAGCCTGTTTTATGGCACTGTTCAGCTTCTAAAGCAGAATTCAACTAGCCAAATTGCCCAGTGGATTATGGATTACGCCTTCATCAACGGAACAGAGTGTCCACCTGCGTATCGCTATAACCAAGATGACCTTTACAGTTAATAGGGTCCGCCAATTCATAGTTGATGAATGGCGACGATGAATTGGACAAATTAGTAGAGGGGTTAGAAAAAGCCTTTCAGCTCATCATCTCCGGAGACCCCACTGTTCTTGATGTCGCTCTTCGTTCACTGTACATTTCTGGGGCAGCTGTGCTCATAGCGGTTTTGTGGGGAATCCCGATCGCGGTGCTTTTGGGACTCAAAGACTTTCGTGGAAAACTGTTTATAAAAGGGTTTTTCAACGCTCTAATCGGCATACCCACTGTAGGTTTAGGCTTAATTCTCTACCTGTTCATTCACAGGACTGGCATACTTGGTTTCTTACATTTGCTCTACACTCCAACGGCGATAATAATCGGTGAGGCTATTTTGGTATCGCCAATTGTTGTAAGCTTCTCCGCCAACGCTTTGGAAGCCGTAAGTTCAGAGATTGAGGATTTGGCGAAGACCTTAGGCGCATCTGAAGACCAAGCTTTTTTCGCCGTTTTCAGAGAAGCCTTAGACGGGGTTATACTTGCAACTGTGTCAAGTTTTAACCGCGCAGTCGCGGAGTTAGGGGTTGCCCAAATGGTCGGAGGGAACATTTCAGGATTCACAAGCGTCCTCACGACAACTATTGCGAATGAAACAAACAAAGGCATCTTAGAGCTCAGCATTGCACTCGCCATAATTCTGTTCATAGTGGTGTTCGGCATAACCCTTACAGTTAACTTTTTGCAGAGGAGGAGAAAGTGGGCTTAATCGTTGAACTAAAGAATGTTTCGAAGGCTTTTAACGGAATCTCGGCGCTTGACAACGTTAATCTGGGGATCGATGAAGGCGAAATTTTCGCTTTACTTGGACCCAGCGGTTCAGGAAAAACGTCGCTTCTGAAAATTATGGCTTTGATTGAGAACCCTACAAACGGCGAAGTGTACTATAACGGAGAAAAAGTGACGGAAAAAAACATGCAGCAGACGCGGATGCAGGCTACTATGGTTTTCCAGAAAACAGTGGTCTTCGACACAACGGTCTTCAAGAACATCACTTATGGTCTAAGGCTGAGAAGAATGCCTGAAAGCCAAATTCGGAAAGAAGTTGAAGAAGTGTTAAGGCTAGTGGGACTGGAAGGGTTCGAAAAAAGGGCTGCAAAAAATCTTTCAGGCGGTGAACAGCAGAGGGTCGCTTTGGCAAGGGCGTTGGCGCTAAAAACCAAACTCGTTCTTCTTGACGAGCCAACTGCAAATCTTGACCCGAGAAACGCTTCGATCATAGAAGACATAATTGGGTCCGTTAACCGCACGTCCAAGACAACGTTCGTGATGGCTACGCACAACATTTTCCAAGCTCGAACCCTACCTCACAGAATTGCGTTATTGCAGAACGGCGCAATAAAGGAAACGGGGACCTCCGCTGAGGTTTTTTCGAGTCTCTCAAGAACTCTAGCAAGCTTCGCAGCCGTGGACAACACTTTCGTTGGTTACGCAAATCCGTCCGCTAACGGCACAACTATTGTGGACGTGGGGAACAGCATCCAGATAGAGATGACGGAAATGCAGACTGGAAAAATCTCGGTTTTCGTTGACCCAAAAGAAATAATCATCTCAAGAAAAAAATTCAGATCAAGCGCAAGGAATGTTCTCAAAGGCAGAATAACCGAGATCACGGACGCAGGCAACGTTGCAAAAGTCACGGTTGACGTTGGGAACCCTTTCACAGTCCAGATTACGAAACGGTCCCTCGCAGAATTGAAGCTGAATTTGGGCATGGAAGTTTACTTAGCATTCAAAGCCTCAAACGTCCAAACAATCTAGGTCTTTTAAGATGCCTACTAGAATGTTAGCTGAACATATGCATGACTGTTAAACAGTCTTATATCCCGCCTAAGCTAGCAGCATAAAAGGCGAAACACTTTAATACGGGAGCTGGATTTTCCGCTGAAAAACATACGTGGAAGGCTTTGAGTGTGATAGAGGAAGAGAAACTTCCTGAACAAGTAACCAGTCTGCTTAACTCCATCCTTCACGAAGGCGAACCCCCAATATACTACGTTTTAAGCGACATAGACGAGAACGGAAACTTTGGCGAAAGATGGCTCATACTGACAAAGGGCAATGTCATCACTGTTAACCCAGCGACAAACCATACCCTAAAAATTCCTCTCGCGTCCATCCGTTCAGTGACCGTTAAGGATTACGTGGGCAACGCGGAGATTTTTGTCGAAACAGTCGAAGGAGAAACAGCGGTCATAAGGTTTTCACGTGCACATCTCGAAGAGTTCCACAACGCAGCAAAGCTCATTGACAAGATCGCCAAACAGGAGATTAAGCCCGAAGCCTTCGACGCGGACATTCTCGGTTACTTCCTGACCAAGAAAAACGGTTTCAAAAAAAGCCAGACTGTGAAGTGGCTTATGGGACATTTGAAGCCACACATCTATTACTCTATTTTGGCAATTGTTTTGTCGTTGGTAATTACGGCGATAAGCCTGACGCCACCTTACTTGACCAGAATCCTGATTGACGATGTCTTTGTGAACAAGAACACGCAGGCGCTTCTTTTCGTTGTAACAGCCTTCATATCCATCTACGCCGCCAACACGGTTCTGGGTCCAGCTCAAGGCTACACGCTTAGTTACCTTGGTCAAAGGGTGATTTACGACATCAGAATCCACGTTTACGAGCATCTCCAAGGACTTTCGCTGGGCTTCTACGACAAGATGAGCTCTGGACGGGTAATGTCAAGGGTCACAGACGACGTCGGCAGAGTACAATGGTTCCTTACGTGGGGTATGCAGACCCTGATCATCAGTTCCCTGCAGATCATAGGCATAGGCATAATCATTTTTACGATGAATCCGTACCTTGCAGTTTTTGCGTTGATCCCTGTCCCCATAACCGTGGTTGGAATAACATTGTTCCGAAAGAAATCCCGAAAAATCTACCACAGGTCGTGGCGGCGGTGGGCGGACATAAGCTCGTTGCTTTGGGACACAATCCCAGGCGTCGTTGTAGTAAAAACTTTCACGCAGGAAAACTTCGAGGTCAGCCGCCTAGTCGACAAAATGAAAAGATCAATCGCCGCCAACCTCAGCATAACTCGGCTCAACATCGAGTTTTTCCCCATAATAGGCTTCGCTCTATCCACGAGCACAGCCATCATCTGGTGGGTCGGAGGAAAAGAAGTCATTTCAGGCAGCGTAACGCTTGGTTCGTTGATTGCATTCGTGAGTTACATGTGGATGTTCTACGGACCAATCCAGACCATAAGCCAGATTTTCGAGCCGCTTCAGCAAGCCATCACCTCAAGCGAAAGAGTGCTGGAAATCATGCAGGTTGAACCCGACATAAAAGACGCTTCTGACGCCGTGGAGATGCAGTTAAAGGAGAACTAAAGTGCAAAAACGTGAGCTTCGGATACAACCCGTACATTCCAGTGCTCAGCAATGTAGATTTAGAGATCAAGCCGGGAGAAAAAATCGGCATAGTCGGTCCAAGTGGCTCAGGAAAGACTTCTTTCACAAAGCTGCTTTTACGGTTCTACGATCCAACTGAAGGCAGCATCTACGTCGATGGCTTAGATTTAAAGAAAATCAAGGCTACAAGCCTCAGATCCCAGATCGGCTTGGTCCTGCAAGACCCTCTGCTGTTCTACGGCTCGATTCCTATAACATTGCTTACGGTCGCCAAAACTCAACTTTAGACGAGATTATAGCCGCTGGGAAGGCAGCGAACGTTCACGAATTCGCTATGGAACAATCTCTTGCATATGACACGAACGTTGGAGACAGGGGCTGGAGGCTTTCAGGAGGAGAAAGGCAGCGGGTCGCAATCGCGAGAGCCATCATAACAGAGCCAAAGATTCTGGTTCTGGACGAAGCCACTTCTTCAGTGGATACTTTAACGGAAAGAAAGATACAGGAAGCCATGGACAATTTAGCTAAGGGACGAACGACCATCATAATTGCGCACAGGTTGTCGACGCTTCAGAACGCTGACAGAATCGTCGTATTGGACAAAGGCAAAATAGTCGAAATCGGCTCCCACGACGAATTGATGAAAACAGGCGGACTGTACAGCCAGCTTTACCAAGCCCAATTTACTGAGGAACAGAAACTTCTACAGATGCAAAGAGGGTGAAAATGTGCCGCTTGCAGATTTCCTAAGCCAACTCAACATTCTCGATCCGAAGAAAGTCAAAATCGTCCTAGAGAAAGAAAACACGCTGAAGTTGAATGCTGATGGAAATTTTTATGATAATCTGACTCCCGCCAAACCTTTCCCGATAACGTATCCTGAATATGTCATTTTCAGAGACAGTAATGGTGCTGACGTCTGCATCGTCAGGAACTATAATGAACTAGATGAGGAATCCAAGAAGAACCTGCAGTTCGTGTTAGACAAGATGTACTTCATTCCGAAGGTCGTGAAGATAGAAAAAATAGAAACAAGCGGCGATGAGTTCGAGTGGGACATAGTGACGGACAAGGGAGCCCGAACCTTCCGGACCAGAGGGCGGATGAGCATCATACCCGTGGGAGACAGGGTCATCATTACGGATGTCAATGACAACGTTTACGAAATAGAAGACGTTTACAAGCTTGACGGCAAGAGCAGAAGGGAAATAGAAAGCACCATCTAAGCTCAGCCATGTCTCACTGTTCACGCATTATTTTATACTATTCTCATGCATCGGTAGGAGCGCTTAAATAGATTTTACGCGTTTCTCCACGTTGAAGCTTAGGTGAGGTACTTGCCCGGAATTGTTATTGTCGGAACTCAGTGGGGAGATGAAGCTAAGGGCAAAGTGACAGACTTTCTTGCTGAAAAGGCGGATTGCGTAGTGAGGTTCAACGGGGGAGCCAACGCAGGACACACAGTCGTAGTCGATGGAAAAGTTTTCAAGTTCCGCCTTGTCCCCTCAGGCGTCCTTCATGGCAAGAAGCTTTACATCGGCAACGGCGTGGTTTTGGACCCGGAAGTTTTAACCCAAGAGGTAAAGTCTTTAAGAAAAGACGGGTATGAGCCTGACCTTCACATAAGCGACCGAGCTCACGTCGTGTTTGGCTTCCACAAAATCTTGGACGGACTCCAGGAAAGGTTTAAAGGCAACCTTCGGGCGGGCACAACAATGATGGGCATCGGACCCGTCTATTCTGACAAAGCAGCACGGTTCGGCATACGCGTAGCTGACCTTTTGGACGAGGACGTTCTGAAGTGGAAGCTTGACATACTCGTTGACTTGGCGCAAAGTCTCATCAAAAACGTTTATGGCGGACAGGAAGTTCTCGACAGGGACCAAATCCTGAAAGACGCCTTGAACTTCGGGAAGACGATTGCGGACTCGGTGTGCGATGTTTCAACAGAAGTCAACAATGCCCTTGACAGAGGCGAAACCGTCTTGTTCGAAGGAGCGCAGGGAACGCTGCTTGATCTTGACCACGGTCTCTATCCTTACGGGAGCTCCTCAAGTATCGTGGCAGGCGGCGCCTGCACAGGGGTCGGGGTGGGTCCAACAAGAATCGACGAAGTCATCGGCGTAATGAAAGCCTACACTTCACGGGTTGGGGCAGGTCCTGTTCCAACCGAGTTGACTGATGCGGTTGGCGAAAGGATCAGGGAAGTTGGGCATGAATTCGGCACAGCAACAGGTAGACCTCGTAGAACAGGCTGGCTGGACCTGGTGTCAGTGAAATACGCAATAAAGCTGAGTGGCATATCCAAGCTGATCGTGACTAAGCTGGACGTTCTCAGCGGCATCAACCCACTAAAAATCTGCGTCAGCTACCAAGCGGACGACAAAATCCTAGACACGGTTTCTGCTAGCTTAAGCCTTTTCGAGAAGAGTAAACCAGTTTACGAGGAAATTGAAGGCTGGACTGAAAAGGTGAACTGGCCCAAAGTAGTCGCCAAGGGCTACGGTGGACTGCCTGAACAGGCTAAGGCTTACCTTGCGAGGATAGAGGAGCTTGTTAAGGTGCCGATAACCATCGTTTCAGTGGGCGCTGAAAGGCGGGATACGATAGTAATTAACGGGTAGATCGCCTCCGAAGATTTTTGAAGATGAGAAAGCATGCTAAAAGGCGTACGTGTAGTAATCCTCAAAGATGGGAAGGTTCTGCTTGGTGAAAGGCTTAAGAGAGACTCTTTCTATGGGTTGTGGTGCACTTTTGGTGGTGCGGTTGAAGAAGGTGAGACACTGGAGCAAGCGTTGAAACGGGAGCTCAATGAGGAACTGGGCATAGAAGCGTTGAATCCGAAGTTTCTTACCATGCTCAAGACCACTGCCACGGATGATGTTTCCGAAACCCTTGAATTATACTATTTTCTAGTTAGGGAATGGAAGGGCGAAGTCGTGAATAGAAGCGAACACTCAGAGATAAGATGGTTTTCTTTTGACGAACTTGAACCCCTACCCATGGGAGAGCCCGGAAGAAAAGTCATCAAGAAATATGCCGCAGATTCTTTTTAACTGCTAAAAAATATTTAACATAAACATGCCAGAATAAACGTCGTCTACAATAGAATAACCAGTGGGTCATATTTGCTTACATTGAGGCTGGTTTTGTCCTCGGAAAGATGTGACATAGCCGTTATAGATTCTAATTTTATCGTTGACCATGATTTGTCCGATTTGATCGTCCCATAACGCAAGCTTCATTGACCCAGTACCATCAGATATTGTCGCTTCAACCACTTTGAGTTGTTTGCCGTCTTTTGAACGAACGTCTTGGGGCTCAGAAATTTCCTGAACCTTTGCATCAACTTCTACGCCTTTTATGCCTGCCTTCAGTTCGCTGACTTTCATCCTCACGTAAGGCTTAGTGTTGTCCATTATTTTCTCGTAATAGCGTCCTCTCCATTCTGCCTCCCTAGTCCAGCCTACTTGAACAAAGCCCAGCTTTTCGTAAAAGTGCTTGGTCCGAATGTTCCATTCAGGCGTCCCCAACGTCCAAATCTTCGCATCAAGATAAATGATCCAAACAAGCTCGAAAGCTTTTGTTGCTATGCCTTGGTTGTGGTAGTTCGGGTCAACAAAGATTCGTTGACACTCGTAGTGACCTAGTCTTTTCCTTTCGACCATTAGACCGCCCATAATTTTACCGTTTAACAAAATTTTGCGGTAATCCAACCATTTCATGAAAATTTTAACTTGAAATTCAGGTGAGTCGTATCCCGGTGGACCTCCTTCCTTATTTGGGGCGCCAACTTCAAAATCGCTGTGGAAGGCCCTTTTCGAAATGTCCGCGAGTGTTTCAGCATCCTCTTCTTTAGCTGGTTCGAGAGTGACGGATAAAACCAAAACTGTGTTTACCTCATATCTGCTAATTATGTTTTTGCTTTAAAAATTTTGAGGGTTCAAGTTTGGTTATGAAAAATGCAGTAACAATGGGAGCTTACTGAAAAGACTTACCATCAACTACTAAGTGAGACTTCTTTCTGACGAAAACAACTGTCACTCTGGCTTCTCTCAACCTTTCCCTTAGGTTCGCATCGTTGGTAGCCACGGGGCAGTTCCAGTCTTTGGCTTTTCTCAGGATAACGTCATCGTAGCTTTCGCTGGAACCTTTTTCAACCTTTGCTGTCACGCATTTTTGTGTGTACTCGAATGCAGCTTGAGCTTGTTTACGCATTTTTGGTGGGCCTTTCGCTGTGAGTTGCTGAAGCTCTTCAATAGTTGTGGACAGAACGACGGGTCTGCTTTTACCGAATAATCTGTCAAGTTGCTCAAATATGTCGATCTTAAACCTGAACGGAACAAAGAAGAAGTTCGAGTCGATGATTACCTTAACCATTTCCAAGTTCTCACTTTTTTGATACGATTTCCGCAGCCAGTTTTATGGCTTCCTCCAAACTTCTCGGGTTAGCCAAGCCCTTTCCAGCGATATCGTACGCGGTCCCGTGGTCAACCGAAGTGCGGAGAAACGGAAGCCCAAGCGTCACGCTGACCGTGCCATAGAAGTCAACGGTTTTGGCAGCAATGTGTCCCTGATCGTGGTAAAGCGACAACACCGCATCGTAATGTCCTTCCAAGGCTTTAACGAAAACCGTGTCCGCGGGAACAGGACCAACCACGTTGCAGCCCTTTACCTTTAGCACATCAACAGCTGGAATAATTTCCTGAGCTTCTTCGCTGCCCACTAAGCCTTCATCGCTTGCGTGAGGATTCAACGCTGCAACCGCGACTAAAGGTTTTTTCACGCCTATTTTCTTGAGCTCAGCCACAATTCTTACGACCGCTTCGACAATCCGTTCCTTCTTAACAGCCTTGATGGCTTCAGTTAACGGCAGATGCCTTGTTAGGAAGAAGATTCTTGCACCCTTAACCCAAAACATCGTTAGGGGGTCTTCGACTCCGCAAAACGTAGCCAGCATCTCGGTGTGCCCAATGTATGGGCTTCCAGCCAAATTATTAGCTTGCTTGTTAATGGGTCCAGTGGCTACGGCATCAACCTGCTTGTTTAGAGCTAATTCCGCTGATTTCTCGATGTATTGGATTGCGGCTCGTCCCCCTTCAACGGAAACTTCACCAATCCTAAAAGAACCTGAATCCACATTCTTCATGTCCACAACTTCGATTACGCCTTCTCCTCCTGAAGCTTCTTTTGGATCACTCAATGTTTTGAAGCTTACTTTAAGCCCTAAGCGATGAGATGTTCTACGTAAAATGCTTAAATCCCCAATTAAAACAGGCTTGCACGCGTTTTTTATTTCAGGCTTCAGAAGCGCCTTAATGGCGATTTCAGGACCTACTCCAGCTGGGTCGCCCATCGTCACGGCGATAATCGGCTTTTTGTTCCTCATCATTTAAACCTCAACCGTGAAGGCTAAACCTTAATTGTGCCACTGAACGATGGCTTTGTGCAACACACTTCGCATCTTATTCCTTCGGATTCAAAGGCTTCCTTCATGACTGAAGCCACGTTCAACACGGAAGACTTCGTTGAGTCCACGACAGCGATGACCGCTGGGCCTGCACCGCTTATTGCTGCTCCAGCTGCGCCTGCTTTTAGGGCTGCCTTTTTTACTGCATCAAATCCTGGTACTAGCTGTTTTCTCGCTGGCTCAACAATCAGGTCGGTCATGCCTCGCCCGATCATTTCAACATTACCGAAGTGAAACCCCGCAACTATCGAGGCTGCATTCCGAGCATTAGCCACAGCGTCTCTGAAACCCACTAATTTGGGCAGAACAGCTCTAGCCTTAGCCTGTCTTGTTTTCAGGAGTCTCAATGCTAGGTAATGCCAACGCTACTTCAAGGTTTCGTGGAGGGTCCAATCGAACCGCAACGATATCCTTGCCCCAAGCCTGAACCATCGTGAACCCGCCTAGAACCGAGGCTGCGACATTGTCAGCGTGGCCTGCTCCTGCTGCTGCAACTTCGCCCATCGCTGCTGTCTTTACAATATCGTTCTTTGTGAGCCCAAGGCACAGAAGATCGTTTAATGCGACTGCGCATGCAGCTGCTGATGCTCCGCTGCTTCCAAGCCCCATTTTCAAGGGTATGCCTTTCTCGACAAGTATTTTTACACCTACTTGGCGGTCTGCAACAAGAGTCTTGGCGACTAACCCAGCTGTGTTCCTTTCTAAGTCAGTTGGGATTTCCTTAACTCCGAGCCCTGTAACCTTTACGGTTATGTTTTTGTCTGCGATCTCCGCTGTTAAAGTGTCATGAAACGCTTCCAACGCCAAGCCGAAGACATCGAAGCCTGAGCCGAGGTTGGCTGAGCTGCATGGAGCCATTATCTTGACCCGCTTCATGAGTTTCAACTCGTCAATCAGATGAACTAATCTATCAAGATTGCTTACTTAAAACATTCTGGCGCCGAGGAACATTTCAGCAAAACTGTCGTTCTTCAGATTACGAAGTGTTCTCCTTAACACTCACAAAAGCAGCGCCAACATAACCACAGTCAAGGTACTTACGCACTTGAAGCCCACCCTTACCTCCAAGCCAAAGATCATTCCTTGAACTGAGACATACAGGGCACCGAAGTGTCCATTTTGTTTTGTCCTTCGGCTTCTTCCCATCTCTATTTTTCTTCAAGGTTTTCCTTACGTAATGACGACTAGACTAGAAAAAGTTTGTGGCTCGCAAAAATCTCTGAGAGCTCGAGACTGAAGTAAAGACCTATAGCAACGGAGGCGCATCTTTTCTGCTGATCCACGCCCGCTTCTTTGCCAAATAATACTTGTAGGTTTGATAGGAGACTTCAGGCGGGCACCTGTGGTCCACAAGTGGGATGAAGCCGCCGTCCTTAAGCATCGGGGTTAACCGTTTCAGTTCCTTGTCTATTGCTTTTTCTCCTGCAATCAAGGCAAATTTGTCAACGTTTCCCAGAAACAGTACATGGCGTCCAAACTTTTCACGTAATTTGTACATGTCTGTGAAGCGGGTCTCAACGGGAAACATGCAGTTTATACCGCCTTTAAGCCAGCCTGGAACAAGCACAGTTATGTCTCCGTCGCAGTCAAGTACGTTGATGGTAACGCCGTACTCCTTCAGGACGTCGGTGACTTTTTTGTATCGGGGAACCATGAATTCTTCGAAGTGATGGACGGACAAGAGCGGACCCCTGTTGTAGCACATGTCTTCCCACCAAGTTGCATAGTCCACCTTGACCTTTCGTAATGCTTTATGTATCGTGGTGATCCACAAATCCACTAAAGTATCCATCATTTCAGCTATCCAGTCGGGTTTACGGTAGAACGCTATTGATATTCTTTCTACGCCCATGAAGTTTCTAAGCCAGCCATAAAAGCTGCCGATGAAGATTCCCAAGGGATAGTCACGGTCCTTGTAGCTCTCGGCAACTTCGTCCCAGTTCAGTGGGAAACGTCCAGGCGTGTCAGGGTCGAAGAAGGGCTTTAGCTTTTCCCAGTCCTCCCTGTTCTTTAAGGGGTGACGGAGATAATGCGGGGGCGATGAAGTTCCAATTGGGCTTACATAAATGCCGCCCATTCCGTCGTCCACGGTTGCTCGGTTTCCTTCCTCTTTGATTATCCTGCCGGGTAAGGGTGGCCAGAACGTGGTTCTAACGGGTAGCATTTCCATGCAGTCCCAGCCTTCAAGCCCGAGGTAGAGCTCGATGTCGCGCATGTCCCGTTTCTCTTGGGGAAGACCCTCCTTGTGCCACCTGTCGATTGTTTCGGTCCAGAACCCGAACTCGTAGTCGGGAACTCTGTCAACTTCTTTGAACTGGTATGTTCTGAGGAAACGTTCTCTCTGGTTCAAGACGCACTCCTCACTCAATTTGGAGATTTTAATAAAAATGTTGAGGCTCAAGTCTATTTAATAATTCCGAACCCTATTAGCCGCCATCTTCCTAGAATCTTTCGGCTCACAGCTACGCGGGTGTTGTCTTCCGCGCATATTGAACGTGTGAGTTGAAGCTCAGCCACGTGCTTTTTGATACTCGCAACTTTTCCGACTGTGGGGGCTGTTCCGACGTCTAAGAGGAGAACTTCGCCTACGTTGACTTCTTTGACTTCAAGCATTTCTTTGGTTCCTACGGCTCGCTTGAAAAGATGGAATTCCAGAAACATCTCAAGCCGTGTTGGCGGAAGAGTCTCAGGCTTGCCAACGATGTTTCCGATTAGCCCGTCAGCCTTAGTCAACGATGGGTCCAGAAGCGTTCCCACGCCGACAAGTCCTCCTGAATAGGCTTCTTTGACTTGGCGTCCGCCAGCGTGAAGGCTGACAACCTTGGTGTAAAGTGGCTCGTACGAGCTTGACTGTGTCTTCGTGATTCCTGGGCGGATTTCGATTTCGTCGCCGACCTTGAAGACGCCTTGATAGATTGTGCCACCGATTACGCCGCCTGTGAGATTGTCGATCACAGTTCCCGGCTTATTCACGTCGAACGACCTGACCACGTGGAGTCTGGGCGGTTTCGTGGGGTCCCGCTGGGGCGTCGGTATTTGTTTCTCTATGGCGTAAAGGAGGAGGTCTATGTTGACTTGGTTCTGGGCTGAAATTGGGATGACTGGCGCGTTTTCTGCCACTGTTCCTTTCGTGAATGTTTTTATTTCGTTGTAGCTTTTCAGGGCGCGGACTTTGTTTACTAGGTCAACCTTGTTTTGGGCGATGACTATTTTGTTGATTCCGATTATCTCGATGGCTGCGAGGTGTTCGCGGGTCTGAGGCTGGGGACAAGGCTCGTCCGCTGCAATCACGAGGATTACGCCGTCCATGACCGCTGCGCCGGAAAGCATCGTTGCCATCAACGCTTCGTGCCCGGGTGCGTCGACAAAACTTAGAGCCCTAACGAACACGCCTTTTGATCCGCATTTTGGGCAGGTTTCGTGAGTTGAAAGGTTACGTGGGCTTTCGCATTTTGGGCACTTAAAGATCACGGCGTCTGCGTAACCGAGTTTGATTGTTATTCCTCTTTTCAATTCTTCGCTATGTCTCGAAGCCCACACTCCGGTCAGCGACTCAACCAGCGTCGTTTTTCCGTGGTCAACGTGTCCTATTGTGCCTATGTTGATGCTTGGTTGTGGCCAATTGTGCTTTTCGTCATGTTTGTGGCGTACTGCCTTATGCAGGGCTTCTTCGGTTAGGTCTTCTTTAGCTTGTTCTGGCACGTTTACTTTTCAACCTTCTGGAAAGATTTATCGGATTAAAGAAACCAATAGATTAGGCGAATATAAAAAGGTTAAGATTCGGCTTTTTCTAAGGCCTTACTGATAACCCCCTTATATGATTTTAGGAATGATGCTTCAACAATTGCGTATATAAGAGTAAGTTCGAGGAATACTCTGTAAGGTGGGGATCAATCGATCTTGTCCAAATACGATCATGATGAATTCAACAAGAGGATGATGCTCTCACAAAAGATGTTCTACGCTATAGAAAGAAAACTGAGAGATTTCTTGGATTACGTCCCGTTGGATTCCGAACATCTAAACGTCTACTCTCTGAAGCTTGTTGAAATCATATTGGAAACGGGGCCTGAGGTCATAAGTTCGTTTGATCTGCTTGTTTTTCCTAACCCATGCCAACGTATTGTACGTCACCGTGAACGGAGAGAAGAACTGCTTGAGAAGGAACGATGCCTCAGAAAGCAAAGTCCTCCTCGAAGTCTCTCTTTCAAAAAGTACCGTGACTTATTGAGTGAAGTTGGCCCTGATATCGCTGAGGCTATAGTCGAAATAAAAGAACTTGATGATCGCGTGACGCCTTTTGAAGAAAAAAAGCCAGATTGGTGGAATGTCTACAATAGGCTCAAACATGACAAGTACAGCAATCTGAAGGACGCACTCTGCTAATTGCTTTGAAATCTCTGGCTGCTCTATATGTACTCATATACTACCATTATGATCTCTTCATTGATTTTGCTCCAGTAGGGAGACCTGAATTCATTAGCTATCTGTTCAAACTATCATCGATCCGAAAGGAGAAGGGATAAGGTTTTTATAATGTCTACTATCGGTGGTAGGCAACACCTCTCTAATTACATTGGTCAAATTGGAGAGACACTTGTAAGAAAATTTTTGGAAAAGGAAGGATTCACGGTCATGAGATATGAAGCTTTGTGCATATTTGTCCCGCATATCGTGCGTGCGAGCGATATTTCACCATTGGTTAAGATGACAAAAGTTTTCTTGGGTTCTAAGAAGGAAGACTTTATCAATCTAATTGAAGCTTTAAACAGGATTTATATAAAAACCCCACATCCATCTTTTATTAAAAATGTTGGTAGTGAACATAAAAGAAGAAGCTTTGATTTTATGGCAAAAAAGGAAAAGGACTTTTATGTTGTTGAAGTTAAGACAAACAAAGCACAATTATCGAAAAAGAATGAAGAAGAGCTCAAACTCGCTAAAAAGTATGGTTTCATTCCAATGGTTGTAAAAACAAAGGTTACTTTGATTGCTGACTACAAAGATATCTCTATAAAAATATTGTAGTTTATTCCATATGTCATGAACGTGAATTGAAAGATAAACGTCCCAACTGAAGGATCAGTCAGCCGATCGATTGTAGAACTAAAATCTACCACAAACAAGGATTCAAAGTCGCCAAGATAAGACCTCTTGGTGGATTTGAAAACGAAATTAAAAATACGAGGGCAAAGTGAGCTAGCTCAGCTAGTTGTTGGGGGGATCTGTAATGTTCAAGAAGAAGTTATCAAGGTTCATTTCTGGAAATACTACGCTTAAGGGAATATGGATTCCATATCCTGTTTGGCTTGTTCTTCTAGAAATGATGAGTAGCGGTAGGGTAATGCGGATTTGCGTGCTTCTACACCGCAAAACAACTTTCAGTTCGGTGCCGAGAGGGTGACACGCTCACTCTCTTTTTCAGCCAGCATGTCATTAACAGTTTCCGTCAGTTAGCCGAAGCCAACCGACTCAGTGACAGCTAACCGCCGACTATACTTCCGTTACTGACAGGCTATCTGTCCCTTACCGCCACTACAAGTGGTGTGCAACGGGACTTAAGAAGACTATGGACTAAAACTTTAGATAAAAAACCCCAAATCTTTAGATGGGTAAACCATTTAGTCAGCTAAGTAAAGAGATTTTTTGATTGACAAAAAGATGATAAATTTATACTTACTATGGTTTTACTTGTTCTTGTTCAGCTTTTCTCCTTACTAGATCTAGAGAAATTCTCTTATTCTTTAGACTCTTCGTTAACCAACTTCTCTTCTTCCATCTTTTAAGAGCCCTTTCCCCTCTTTTTCTTTCCTTTGCTACTTTCTTCATTTTCTTTTCTCTTTTGGTTTTTTTATATTTCTTAGTGGTTCGCGTTTGACTAGAACTTGTTTTCTCCTATCTATCATAACAAACCTACTTAACTCTATAGCATCCAAGATCATCATAAGCTCAGCTAGCTAGCTAGCTAGCTGAGACAACATTGCTTAGCGCTTTTCTATTCTTAATATGGTTTTTCATTTCATATTCATCCTATGAACTTTCGATAAGCAGTTTGTTCATGTATTAGGATTGGCGTGTGAAACAAGAACACACATAGTTCAGACCTAAGATTTTGACTGCCTGCCTAGACAACGAAGCCCCCAACAATAAAACAACGTTGCATGCTCCTCAAAAACCGAAAACAGACCCCTTATTCTTAACGCCAACGACGTACGGATGCAAAATTTGGGAAAGCAAGAAGTTTTAATAATGCGGAACCGTTGTATAGAAGATACGGGAAACAAAGTAAAAGTCGGTGATTTATGTGGCAAACTGTGAAAAATGCGGATTACCTCTACCAAACGGAGCTGAATACTGCCCAAACTGTGGCGCTACAATCAGGAGAAGACGCGAAATACCCATTCCCATAGCTGCTCCGACAATAAAACTTCTAGAAGCAGGCTTGCTTGGAGCCTTCCTCGCAATCATGATAGGTTCTTTCACTCCGTCTGGAATCAAACTGTATTTCCTTCCCTCATTCGTCGGAGCTTTAGTGTCAATTTTTCTTTTCAAAACCAGAAGACTTGATGAAGCCATAACAATCGCTCTTGCCGTGTACATCTTTTCGGACGCCATAATCAATGTCATAAATATAGCATCCCTATACTTCAGCAACATGTCGTGGATAGATTTAGCAGGTCAGATGCCTGAAGTGTACGATGAACTACACCAAGTACCAACATTGTTGGACATACTAATTTATGCCATCGATCCAGTCAGCGCCATAGCTGCGGCGTACATAGGACTCAAGATTACCCCAAAACCCCACACAATGGAACCTGCTCCATACCCGTATGGTAAAAGGGATGAACAAGGTGGCATCGTCTACTCCGTAGACAACGACAAGCGTAAACTTTCAGACCATTTTCCTCACAAGGTTTAAATACTATTTTCTTAAGGTCTTCTATACTTGTTAGTCTAGACTGAGTGACCGAATTGAACGTGCCTAAAGAGATTTCCACGTACTGCCCGAAGTGCAAGACGCATACTTCACACAACGTTTCACTTTACAAGGAAGGAAAGAGACGAGCTCTCGCCCTCGGAGAACGCCGCCACAAACGTGAAAGAAGCGGGTACGGCGGACAAAAGTATCCTATGTTGAAGCGAAAGGCAAAAACTACAAAGAAACAGGCTCTTAAGCTCAGATGCAGAAAATGTGGGTTCACGATACAGAGAAAAGGAATCAGGCTAAGAAAAGTGACTATCCAATAATAAAAAAGGCGATGATGGAAAAATGAGTCAATGGGATAAAATCATACCTAAACCTCGAACAACGTTTGTTCAGGTAAAATGTCCAGACTGCGGAAACGAGCAGTCAATCTTCAGCCACGTGGCAACCGTTGTTCACTGCAACATTTGTGGAACAACACTTGCCGAACCGACTGGTGGCAAGGCTAATATCAAGGGCGAAGTCGTAAAAGTTTTGGAGTAAAGAAAAAAGGATGTCCCTCCTAAGAAGAGAAGAGTGGCCGGAGCTGAGGCGAACTCGTAATAACTTCAGTCAGTCGAATAACGAATTATGGCGTTTATGTCAAGTTAGACGAGTACGATAAGGAAGGCTTTCTGCACATCTCCGAAATCTCTTCAAGTTGGGTAAGAAACATCCGCGACTACGTCCACGATGGAGAAAAAGTAGTTCTGAAAGTTTTAAGAGTAGACCCTGAAAAGCAACTCATCGACCTTTCCCTGAGAAGGGTAACAAGAAGCGAGAGAAGAGAAACAACACTTCAATGGAAACAGACAAAAAAGGCTGAAAGCCTACTGAGAAGTGCATCCCAGAAACTTGGGATACCCATGGAACAACTTCATGAAAAGGCTTGGGTGCCACTTGAACAAGCATTCGGAACAGCGTATGAAGGACTCGATAAAGCTGCAAAAGAAGGATTGGATGTTCTCTTAGAAAAGGGGTTGCCAAAAGAATTAGCTGAGGCTCTTGCCGAGATTGCCAAGGACAAGATTAGAATTTCCGTGGTTAAGACAAAGGGAAACTTGAACATTAGCTGTCTAAAACCAGACGGCGTCGAGCAAATTAGGGAAGCTCTAAAAAAAGCTCAAACGGTCACAACGTCTCGTGGAGCGAAAGTTGAAATATTCACTGTTTCCCCGCCTAAGTACCGAATAGAAGTAACGGCGAGTGACCACAAAGAAGCAAATGACATTATGAAGAGGGTTGCTGACACCGCTATTGAGGGTATAGTTAAGGCAGGGGGACAAGGAGTCTTCGAAAGAGGATAGCCTTCATGGTGTGGTTGACCAGAAAATGCACGCAATGCGGAAAATATACGCTTAAGCAAGATAAATGTCCGTATTGTGGCGGAGAACCCCGTATACCGCATCCAGCCAAGTTTTCACCCGAAGACAGATACGCTAGATACAAGGGCATGATGAGGCAGCTTAAAGAATGAAAGAGACAACAATAATAGTGAAAGAAAAAGTTGAGCCAAAAAATCCCGTTCTAATAGAAGGCCTCCCAGGACAGGGAATGGTTGGAAAAATAGCTGTTGAATACCTCATAAAATGGTTGAAAGCTAAAAAAATAGCGGAACTGTACTCTCCACATTACGCATATTATGTTCTGGTAAACAAGGCGGGTTCAATTAGGCTACTTCGATCCGAGTTTCACTATTGGAGAAACGAACGTGGAGGAAACGACCTCATCCTGCTGACTGGTGATACCCAACCCCAAACGATCGAAGGCCAATATGAAGTAGCAGACGCAATATTAGGATTTGCTGAACAAAACAATGTAAAGTTGGTCATAACAATAGGCGGATACCGAACCGAGGTAAAAACGGAACCGCAAATCTACATGTCAGCAACAAGCCAAGAACTGTTATCAAAGGCTTCAGACTCAGGAATAAAAAGCAGTCCGCCGGGAAGCCCGATAGTGGGAACAGCTGGGCTGCTCATTGGATTAGCGAATCTTCGAAATTTGGAGGCTGCCTGTTTACTTGCGGAAACACCGGGCTATTTACCTGACCCGAAGGCAGCTAAGAGTGTCGTTAAAGCGATTTCGAGAATACTGAATATCGACGTTGACCTTTCAGGCCTAGACAACGAGATCACAAAGTCAGAACAGATCGAAGACAGAATGCGGAAAATCGAGGAACAAAGAAGAAACACTGAAAAAACAAGACGCAGAATAGAAGAAGAGAAAATTTCGTACATTAGCTAAGCAACGAAATTTCCCTGATTCTTTGAATACCTTTGTAGAACCCTTTTAAACTCTTCAAGATCGCTTATTGCGTGGTTAATGGCGCTGATGTGAGAATTTATCATTTCATACAATTCTGATTTTCCGCTTGCTTCAACAAGGTCGTCCTCGAATTGTTCCGCTACGAGTTCTGTGAGATCGCTTCTTTTAGTTACCGCTTTTAATGTGTCGAGAATCTTTGTCTTTATCTCTTCCACAACGGGGTTTGGAAGCTCCCCCTTGTTGATTTGATCTGTAATCTCAAACACGACTTTTTCAGCCGATAAAGGCAGAAACCTCTTAGCAGCAACTTCGCCTCTTGGAGTCAAAAAAACCAAAAGCGGAACCGTGTCCACACCGTAAAGTTCCGTCAGTTCATCGTTTTCAGGGTCGTCAATGTTGACCAAGCGTATATGTATGTCCTTCCGTTCTTGACCGAGCTTCCTAGTAATCCTAGAAAGTTTCCTCTCGTTTTCATGCATATCGGAATAGAAATACATTACTTCAACTTTGCTTTCGTTCAAGATTACAGTCACACTTAATATTCTGGGATTCTATAAAAGAAAAAAAGAGAAAATAGTATTCTTTGGCTATTATCCTGCTAACCTTTGACAGGTATTTCTTTGACCACACCTGCAGCGATGGTTGTTCCCATGTCACGTACTGCGAATCGTCCTAGCTCCGGGAATTCTGTGTAAACCTCTAGACAGATTGGGCGAAGAGGTTCAAATTTTACCAAGGCGCTGTCTCCAGTCTTCAGGAAAGTTGGGTGTTCTTCGATTGTTTGCCCTGTTCGGGGATCCATCTTTCTGATTAGTTCCGAGAACTTGCATGCTACTTGAGAGGTGTGGGCGTGCAGAACCGGAGTGTATCCAGCAGCTATGGCTGTCGGATGGTGGATGACGATTATTTGTCCAATGAACTCTTTTGCCACTGTTGGTGGGTTACTGGGACTTCCAGCTACGTCGCCTCTTTTAATGTCATTCTTGGCGACGCCTCTTATGTTAAAACCGATGTTGTCACCTGGTTCAGCCCTCGGAATTCTGACGTGATGGGTTTCCATTGATTTCACTTCACCCGTAACATTCGACGGCATGAACAACAGTGTGTCGCCTTCTTTCAGTACGCCAGTTTCGACTCTTCCAACAGGAACTGTTCCAACGCCTGTGATCGTGTAGACATCCTGAATAGGTAGACGTAAGGGTTTGTCAGTTGGTTTCGGAGGTATCGTCAACTTGTCCAAGGCATCGTATAGGCATGGTCCATCATACCATGGCATCTTGTCGCTCTTCTTAACTAGGTTGTCTCCAGTCCACCCTGAGGTTGGCACAAAATTAATGACAGCTGGGTTGTAGCCGACAAGCCTAATCATGCGGCTAACTTCGTTCTTGATCTCGTCGTATCGTTCCTTACCCCAGTTGACTGATGGATCGTCCATCTTGTTTATGGCAACGACAAGCTGCCTGACTCCCAAAGTGAAGGCGAGAAAAGCGTGTTCTCTTGTTTGTCCGCCAGCGCCTATTCCAGACTCGAATTCGCCTTTCTTGGCTGAAACGAAGAGTATGGCGGCGTCCGCTTGGCTGGCGCCCGTAATCATGTTTTTAACGAAGTCTCTGTGTCCAGGAGCGTCGATGACTGTGAAGAAGAAATGAGGAGTCTCAAACTTTAGGAAACGGAGGTCAATCGTTATTCCTCTTTCTCTTTCTTCCTTCAGGTTGTCGAGGACCCATGCGTACTTGAACGTTGACTTGCCCATCTTGGCTGCTTCCTCTTCGAAAGCTTTGATTGTTCTTTCGTCAACCACTCCTGATAGATAGAGGAGGTGGCCTGTTGTTGTGGATTTTCCGTGGTCAATATGCCCAATGATTACTAGGTTTAAGTGCGGTTTTTCTGATTTACTCATACTTTATCCTCCAAATCTTCACTATTTTTTTATTATGTTTTTGGTGGAAACGGTTAAACATCAGAACGATCCGTTATTTTAACTTTATCCCTAAGGCTTGTGCTTAAACTGCGAATTACTTCGAAATGTTGGCGTGTTATTTGTTTTGCTCAAAACGACCGAGATGTTGAATATTATTTCAATTTTTTGAAAATTTAAAAAACAAAAAAGGGGGAGATAATTGTTTTTTTTTATATTTCGTATCTCCTTTTCGAATATGCGGAATAAGCAACTATAAAGGATGTTGCTGATAGTCCAAGCATAGTATAGATTAAGAGCCAAGGTATTTCACCTGCTGGTCCGATTGGTCCTTCTTCAGTAGCGCCTGTGTTACCTTGTAGTCCTTGTGTTCCATTAATTCCATCTTTTCCTTCTGCTCCTGCTGGTCCAGTCTCACCTTGAGAACCTTTTGGTCCTTGCTGCCCAGTTTGTCCTAAAGTAAGTGGAACAGTAAATAATGCAGAAGCTGAATTAGGTCCATCAGTGGCTGTTATCGTGAATGTGCCGCCTTCTGGTGGTTGTTCATATGCCACAATCATGCAAGTGAAAACACCGTTAGAATCAGTTTTTACAGAAGCCGGGTATGTTGGAATTGGAGTCCCATCCCATTTGATGGTTATATATTTTTGTGACCCAAATCCTGACCCTGATATCATTGTAACAAATCCGACATTAGGCGATAGAGTAATCATTGGGCTTGGATCTTCGCACGCTCGAATTGCAATTGAAGATGATGAGATAAACATCAGCACTAGAACAGTTGTCATTATCTGCGGTATTGATCTTTTCATTTTTCTCCTCTTCTTTTTTCTTTAAGTCTTTTGGTAAGTTGGATTAAGTCAAAATTGGAAGCCTAATAAGATAGGAGGAAGATAGTTTTCATAATGGTTTTTAGAAGAGAAGCTTAATAAGATAAATAAGGGAAGCTTTTCTATAATCAGCAAAATTTTAATCTTTTTCTTCTTCTTTGTATTTTCCTTCCTTCTTAACTACTTAGACTCACCACATGGAGACAGACACAGAAAGATCGAGAAGGCAATCTTGAGGTATAATACACTTAAATGCCCAAAAGGGTATGTGAATATTTATGACAAAGAGGACTATTTTTTTCAAGACTAGCTAATTTGGTGTCTTACATTAGAGTGATAAAGGCTTGAGGTTAAGAGATCGTATTAATAGAGGTAGAATAGTTTGTATCTTTTCAATTGATTAATGGGATGATTTTGGATTTTCATACGTGCCGGAAAAAGAATGATCCTCAGAAAAAACCTGTAAGAACAAGTTTTGTCATTAGTATATAAATCCAAGTGATTATCAATGCAAGGACTCCGTATTTCTTCACTGACTTTTGTAGGCTGATGACGCTGCTTGAACAGGGATTTTTGAATAGGTGTTTAAAGCGTAACAGAGGGGGTATGGAAAGTAGAAGTAACATGGTAAAGAAGACTAGGTGACTATGAGAGACTAATCCTGTAAATAGGCATATGAAGGGTAAAAGAAAAGCTGATAAGAACATGAGTCCAGCAATTGTTACTCCTTTCTTCCTCCCGTATCTAACGACAAAAGTGCTGATGCCTGCTTCTCGATCAGCTTCGTAGTCGCCTATGGTTTGAACTATGTGAGCCCCGCAATGAAAAAGTATCAGAGGTGTAGTTGCAAGTATGATGAGTGAGATGCTGCTGTTGGGCTGAAGTGTAACACTTGAACCTATGAAGAAGGGAAGAAATCCAGCACCAATACCTGAGGTTAAGAAGTCTATGACCGGCATGGACTTTAGTCTGGGAGTTGGTGCTGAGTACAAAGCCCAGAGAGCAAGGTAAAGGAATAGAGGTAGAGACAGATTAATGTCTACTATGAAAACCAGTATAAAACATGAAATAATTAGTAGGAAGGAGAAGATTAGGGCGTTACATGGCGATATTTGCCCGGAGGCTATGGGCAGTTTCATTTTTAATATGTTCTTTTCATCTGCTTGACGATCAAAATATTGATTTAAGATAAAGATACTTGCTGTCGCAAAAGAGAAGGCAAAGAAAATAGTTATAGCTTGACCAAGTAAAGGGAAACTGAAAAAGACGGTTCCAAAAGCAAAACCGAAAACCCAGCTTAACCAGCTTTCCACTCTGCAAATTTCTATATAAGGCTTGAACCAACGAAAACCATTAAAGACAGCAAGCACCGACATTGAATCCTCTCCTTAACAAACTACCATTATTTTAACATTATATGCATTTAGGACTTTCTTTAGAGAACATTTGGTAAGGATGAGATGAGATAAAAAAAAATTCTTGTTCTTTATACTTGTGTCCACGCACATATCCCGTATGTCGTATAAATCGTTAGCTGAGTTACGGACCCTTTTTGGGGATGTTGTGTGTGGGAATTTAGAATATCTAGCTCTAAGTTGAAGTTTTTTTATTTTTTTTAAAGAAAATTAGTGGATTTGCATATTTTTTATTCTATTTGTATTTGTTTACTGTTTTACTAAACATCTTGACAGTCTGTGAAGCTCATTCCCACATTTTTGCAGGATGGCACATTTCTTTTTGGTAAAAGGAAAAAATAGTAAATACTAACTTCACATCTTGATCCTTAGCTGTATATCTTGAGACTAGATTACTAGTTCATAACGCTTTTTCTGTTTACATTATCATTTTCTACTATGTTAATTGAAGGTAGACGTGGTAGAAGTAGACTACTTGTTTTTGTAGCTCTTCCAGCAGTCTGTTTCTTGTGGTTCATTGGTTGGTCATTATATTACATTGGAGAGAAACGAGTACAAAAATAACAGCTAAAAAATTTATTTTAATCTTTCTCTCTCTCATATTATTAGCTGACTAGTAAATCCTATGAGAACCGCAATTCCAAGACTTATATTATATAACTAAATAAATTATAAATAATAGACTTTTTTTAAAACTCATTGTTTTATTTTACATATTGAAGAGGTTTCAAAGGTTTCTCTTCGACTGCTTCCCTTATTCTCTTAAGTTCATTCTCCATGTTTTCTAGGTAGTTTGCTTGAACATATCTTTCTCTCAGTGTTAATATCAGATCCTTTGTGTTCCAGATGTCTTTTATTCCTTCTAATCTTCGTTTTACTCGGTAAAAGTCACCCAATGGGGAAACTGGTTTTGGACGTAAAGTTTCTGATGTGCCTTCGCCGCTTGTCATTGTGAGTATCACGTCGCCGTAACCTAGAAGTCTACCAAAAAATCCTTGGAAAGCTGTTACTTCCACGATTTTATCAAGTGGAAGTGTAGTAACTTGAACTGTTCCAGATTTTTCTCTAACAATTATTCTTTTGTTTGATACGTAGTAAAGCCTTCCTCTTGTGCTCATGTAGATGAATGGTAAGATCAATAAAGCTCGCTGCAATGAGTCCTAGGCCAGCAAGTTCTCCGTATTGGGAGTATTGAATTAAGTTTTCGTTTATTACGTATGTTATGGATGAAAGAATGTTGTTTATGTTATCTGCTGGATTGATGCTAGGACCAGTAAAGTTTGGATTAAATGTCGTGATAATAGGGCCTAGTATAGAACCCATGAATGTGATTAGGTAGCTAAGCAATGAAATGTAAAACAGGTACTTGAATATGCTAAATATTAGGTTTTTGCCACTTTCTGTCACTTTGTATGTCCACATGAAATATGTTACTATTAATGTTATTAAAGCGGGAAATAGTAACTCGACTGAAACGCTTGTTTGGCTGAATATGCTCCATAATTGGAATCCAAGAAATGCAATTAAGCTACACAATACATAGTTTCGAAGTTTTGAGATTGGGGACATGCCCAGTATGCTTTCAACTTTTTCGCCTGTAAGAAGCTTCATGTCAGTCTCTTTGTATTTTTCTAATCCTTGAGGAACATCGATTGTTTTCATAATTTCTCATCCTGCAAAAAGTTTGTATTTTTCAGTTTTAAGCTTTGTAAATGAGAAACACAGATTTGATTAAAAGATTACAGACACATGTCTCTGACCTAAATTATATTTTAAACACAGTAAGAATCCATTATTTTCTGGAATGAATAAAGAGACTTAACATGAATTGCATATGATATCGGTTATTTTCTTCTTAAAGAAAAAGGTCACTTATTCAAGTCTACTATTTAAAAGGGGATTTGAATCCTTACACAAAATGTATGTTTATATTTTTGTTTGTACAGCTAAGAAACTACGAATCCTAATGAGATTGATAAGATGGACGAGAAGATAGAGGAAAAGGAAAAAAGCAACGAACAAGTGGAAGCATTAGAAAAGACCCTGGAAAACGAGAAAAAACGTTCACAAGAATACCTTACACAATTACAATATACCAGAGCAGATCTTGAGAACCTTAAAAAAAGGTTCGACAAAAAGTTAGAGGATGTCCAGAAATACTCCAACGAACGTATTATAACTGAACTGTTAGATGTCGTCGACGAGCTGGAGATGGCTGTTAATTCTGCTCGTTCTTCGAACTCAGTAGAAATCCTTGTCCAAGGGGTCGAAATGATTCTAAAAAAATTCAGGAAAATTCTTGAATACGAGGGGGTTTGTCCTATTAAAAGCGTAGGTGAGCCCTTTGATCCCTTAAAACACAACGCCATCGCAAAAACCGAAAAAAATGGCGTTGAAGGATGCATAATAGTCGAAGAAATTCGAAAAGGTTATACCTTAAGAGAAAAGGTGATTAGACCAAGTATAGTTAAGATTGTTGTACAACCGTCACAGTCACAAAAGGAGGAAAATAAAAATGAGTAATGTAAAACCTGGAGAAAAAATTCTTGGTATAGATTTGGGAACGACCAATTCCGCAGCTGCCATTTACGAAGGTGGACGAGCAACCGTTATTCCGAGTGTTGAAGGACCAACAATGGCAGGAAAAATGTTTCCTTCAGTTGTCGCCATCACTAAAGATGGAACACTCTTAATAGGCGAATCAGCAAAAAGGCAAGCAACCGCAAATCCTGAAGGAACCGTTTACGAAATAAAAAGGAAAATGGGAACCGATTATAAGGTTAACATTGCGGGAAAAGAATACAATCCGCAGCAAATCTCAGCTTTCATACTTCAGAAGATAAAGAAAGATGCTGAGACATACCTTGCGATCACAATAAACAAAGCCGTAATTACAGTGCCAGCGCACTTTAACGACAATCAGCGGCAAGCCACGAAAGACGCGGGAGAAATAGCTGGCTTCGAAGTTGCAAGAATAATAAACGAGCCGACTGCAGCCTGCCTAGCCTTCGGAATTGACAAACTGGAAAAGGAGATGAAGATTCTAGTTTTCAGCTTCGGAGGTGGCACACATGACGTAACAATAATGGACTTTGGTAAAGGAGTCTTTCAAGTTTTATCAACAAGCGGGGACACACAGATCGGTGGCACAGATTTAGACAAGGCAGTGATGGACTACCTTGTTGAAGAGTTCCAGAGGCAAACAGGAATCAACCTTCGAAACGACAAGATGGCAATATCAAGGTTAAAAGAGGCTTCAGAGAAGGCTAAAATCGAATTATCTGCGTTGATGACGACCGATATTGATTTACCATTCATATATAATGATGCGTCTGGGCCAAAACATCTTCACATCATGTTGTCAAGGGCAAAACTTGAAACATTATCTCAGCCCATAGTCCAGAAAACAGAGCGTACAATTGTGAAAGCCTTGGAAGACGCTAAGTTGACTCCAAAAGACATAGACAAAATAATTCTCATCGGTGGAATGACTAGAATGCCTTACGTCCAAAGGTTCGTAGAACAGTTAATGGGTAAACCGGCAGAAAGAGGTGTAGACCCAATGGAATGTGTAGCGATAGGCGCAGCAATTCAAGGGGCAGTCTTAACGGGAGAAGTAAAAGACTTGCTTCTGCTTGATGTTACGCCTTTGTCTTTGGGCGTTGAGACCCTTGGACGCGTATTTACTAGAATACTTGAGAAAAACACGACAATACCCACTAGGAGAAGCCAAACATTTTCAACAGCTGCAGACTTCCAGACAGCAGTCACAATCCATGTGCTTCAAGGTGAGCGGACAATGGCATCGGATAATATTTCCCTTGGCATGTTCAACCTGGAAGGCATTCCTCCAGCACCCAGAGGTGTACCACAGATTGAGGTTACATTTGACATTGATGCAAACGGAATATTGAACGTTACAGCAAAGGACCTAGGAACTAGCAAAGAAGCAAAAATAACCATTACAGCCTCAACTAAACTGTCCAAAGAGGAAAAAGAGCGCCTGGTTAGAGAAGCAGAACAGTTTACTGAACAGGATAAGAAGAAACGGGAAGAGGCTGATATAAGAAACAATGCTGATAATCTTATCTACACCGCAGAGAAAACTAAAAAGGATTTGGGGGAAAAACTCACTGAGGAATCTAAGAATAAGATAGACGCGGCAGTTTCAGCACTAAAGGATGCTTTAGCAGGCACCGATTCTGAAAAAACAAAGGTAAAGTCTGACGAACTCATGAAAGTTCTCCAAGATGTAGGGACAACAATTTATCAACAAGCAGCTGCGGAACAGGCAAAGCAGAAAGGACAACCCAGCGAAGCACCACCATCGGAATCTAGCGAAGAAAAGGTAGTTGACTCAGAAGACTACAAAGTAAAGTAGGGGTCTTTTAACGAGTTAATCTAGCGCCTCTATTACAATCTGATGGTTCAGATATGTCCAGCAAAAAAGATTACTATGAAGTCCTTGGAGTTCCCAAAACCGCTACAAAAGAACAAGTAAAAGACGTTTATAGAAAGCTGGCTCTACAGTATCATCCTGATAGGAACAAGGCGCCTGACGCTGAAGAAAAATTCAAGGAAATATCAGAAGCCTACGCTGTACTTTCGGACGATGAAAAGAAAGCCCAATACGATCAACTTGGCCATGCAGGTTTTGACCAACATTACACTACAGAAGACATTTTCAGGGGCGCTGATTTTGATTCAATATTAAGGGACTTTGGCTTTGGAGACATATTCAGCGTCTTTTTTGGTAACAGAGGCTACAGAGAAAGAAGTGTAAGAGGTAGAGACCTCGCTTACGAACTTAATGTCACGCTTGAAGAGGCAGCAAACGGTGTAGAAAAGGAAATACAAATCGAAAGAATCGAAAAGTGCAATGTCTGTGAAGGCAGTGGAGCTGAACCCGGAACATCACCCAAACAGTGCACAAGATGTAATGGAGCGGGAAAAATACGAAGTTCTGTCAGAAATGCATTTGGAGTGTTTGTAAGAGTCACACCATGCCCCACGTGCAGAGGAAAAGGGATAATCATTGACACCCCGTGTCATAATTGTAGAGGAAGAGGACTTGCGGAAAGAACACGAAGAATCACTGTCAAGATACCGCCAGGAATAGATGAAGAATATCAATTAAGATTAATGGGAGAAGGAGAAATGTCCGAAGCAGGATCACCTGGAGATTTATATGTATTGATTCACGTTTTGCCTCATCAGTATTTCATAAGAGATGGAAATGATCTTCTCTACAATCTTAAAATCGGGATTGCTCAAGCAGCATTAGGCACCGAAGTTACAATACCTGTAATTAATGGAAAGTCCAACGTAAGAATTCCGCCAGGAACACAGCCGGGCGAAATCTTAAGACTCAAAGGTCAGGGTATGCCAAGGTTCAAAGGATACGGTAGAGGTGACTTAAGAGTTAAGGTTGATGTAACGGTTCCTAAGAAACTTACATCTCAACAAAAGACCTTACTTGAACAGCTAGCCAAAGAATTAGATGAGGATGTAAAGCCAAAAGGCAACTGGTGGGGACTATAGTGATCAACAATTCGTTTTTTGTCGCTTTTTTTGTTCAGATTCTTTTTACAGTATATTTGTAATGGAATTTGATTATAATTGAGTTGAGGTCATCTTCAGGCATTACAACGATAAGCCAAGTCCACTATCCGATTAATGTAAGTATACCCTAAGTATAGGTTGCTGATTCTAATTAAAGCGATTTTCCACATTTAATACATTTATTACTTATTGGTGGCTGAATTGTGTGGCAATTCCTACATTCCACAACTAATCGATTACCACAATTTTGACAGTAGTCACCAAAGAATGTTGATTTACCGCATTTAGGACAAGTAATCTGAAGAGAAAGACCGCAAGTGTTACATCTTATCCAGTTAGGTTGAATTAAAGCACGACATTTTGGGCATCTCCATTCTAAAGGGTTCACTTTGCTGCAGAATGGACAAACATTTGAATTTGGGGGAACCAGCTTGTCCACAATATTTGCATGGTTTTTTGTAACTTGACATAAAACATCCCACTGGCTAACAAATGTATAACAACATTGTGGTAATATATTTTATTTTTGAGTAAACATAAGCCTATTATATTCGCTATACTTTTAATCTATTAGAGAAAAGGAGTGATAGAAATGCCGTTTATCCCCTTTACGAAAAATTATGCTGATAATAGCACAGAAGCAGGCTTCGAATTTACATTTTTCTGTGACGTTTGCCAGGATGGCTATAAAACTGGGTTCATTGAATCTAAAACTTACAAGAAAGCGGGATTACTCAGAGGCTTGGGTAGAGCCGCATCCATTGCTTCCTCTATCACTGGACGAGGACCAGGATATCAAGTTGAAACTGGCACAGATGTAATTGCTGAAAGATTCCAAGGTATGTCTCCAGAATGGCATAAAGAGCATGAAGAAGCATTCAAACTAGCTCAAAACGAAGCCATGGGACATTTTCACAAGTGCCCAAAATGTATGCATTGGGTAGATGACACATGCTGGAACGATGAAGACGGTCTCTGCGTTGAAGATGCGCCTAGAGCTGCAACCGAAATTGCAGCTGCAAGAGCCACTGAAAGAAAAGAACAAATATGGAAAAAAGCAGAAGAAACACAAATTTTTACCGGTGAAATCAAAGCCACACAAACCGTATGTCCACAATGTGGAAAACCAGCTGGAGGAGGCAAATTCTGTAACAATTGTGGTGCTCCTCTTTCGATGTCAAAATGTTCAAAATGCGGTGCACAAAACCCTCCAGGCTCAGATTCTGTAATGAATGCGGAAATAAACTCTTCTAAACAAATCGCAGAATAATCTTTCATATAAAGAGACACAATAAAGGAATATAATTGGAAAACGAGGAAGAAAGAAAAACTGCAATTCAAGGACATATGAACTATATCCTTCTAGATGAAGGCGAAAAAGAGATTTCAAGTGGCGAATGTGAAGGAACAATTGATAAAGAGTATCTAACCATATTACCAACATTTGGCAATATTCTAGCCTTCCATTTAAGAAATATAATCACGATTGAAGCGGAAAATTATAAAATTTCGTTATTTCTAACTTCCAAAGAAAAACTTATCCTATTCAACCTAGGCAACTATTATGAAGATTTTCTGAGAATTCTAACCGATTTAAGGAATGAAGTAATAATCAAAGATCTGCTTATGAACGAGACTGTTATAAAACCAGACATTGACATGGAATTTATTTATTCTGGATGAAACTGGCAGTGAAAGACAAAGGGATGCTGGGAAACTTCGTCTCTATGAGACGGGTTTCATTGTTATTCCTCAAAAAGGCGAAGTGTTCAGAGTACCATATAGCGACATTGCCAACGTTTCAAAAGAAACCTATACTATTAAGATTAGTACAGATTTTGGAGAACAATTCCTTTTTTCAAAGATGGGCTCAGAATTTGACCCCTTCCTTAAAGCATTTTCAGATGCTTATAATGCCCTTCAAACTAAAATCGCTACATCACTAGCAGAGCTTTACCCAGGAATAGATCCTGTCTCTCTTAGAAGAATCGCCAGCATTCTAAAAGAAGGGAAAGCTGCGAGGCGTATGGACATAGAACTTATCAATCCGAAAGTTTGGAACGCTCTTGAAAAAAAGGTAACTGATTTAGGATTAAATGAATCATACATTTTTCTTAAAGACTTAGCTCGGCAAGAAAGAATCTGTATTGGCTTCAAGCAAGGTCTAATGGGAGACTTAACAGGTGAATACATCTGGTTTCTCATGCCAATCTACAGTATTACCGAAAAAGGTTACGGAAATGCTGTAGCAATGGAAGCAACGGAAACAACCGGAGAAGAAAGCGTTGGAAAAGCAACCTACTTCTTTAGGATAGTTAGTAGAACAGAATATCTAAACTACACGAGCCTTGAATACTTGACAAAGAAACAGACAATGTACTCAAGACAATAAATCGGTGCATGATTGACATAAACTTTCGACGAGAACCAATATATCTGCCAGACAATAGACTTGATGAACCAGCCTATTTTAAATACAAAATAGCAACACAGAGAATCCCATCACTCAGGTTGCTTAGAAGTTTATACATAGGTAGGGTAATTCATACTTCGACAGAACAGTGGAAAAACGATGTCATGGACTTGTTAAAATTCAATGTAAAGACTCAGGATGACTCGCAAATGGACAAAACAAAAATAATAACTAGCTACTATATTGCAATTTCTAATATGTTTATTTTGTTCAAAACTCTAGAAATAAATATGTAATGAACCTTTTATTGCGTATATGAACTTCGGCAATAAAATGGTCGTGTCTATATTATTGTTCATCGTTTTCTGGATGACCTTAACAGCATTAGCTGGCTTGGGGATTTATGGTGGTTTGGCCTGACTATGTCCATGTAAATTTTGGATTACCTTTGGTTTGGGCCACTCATACTTTAAATACAATAGCTGGACCTGTTGACAAATGGAGTGTTAACATGCCATTTCTACTCATCGACCTTGTCTTTTGGCAAGGACTTATGGCAATAATTATTGCTATGGTTTTACGTAACTTTCACAGGAAAGCTGAAAAAGGTTGAGGCCAGAAAAGTTTAAACACCAAGAGAGAAAGTGTAGTAATAAAGGAGCCGAAAAAATAGCGCTAAAGGGTTACTTTTTCTTTAAGCGTACTGTTATTGTTGTGTCTGATGTGACATTTATGGTGGTTGAGCTGTCGTTGTATCCTGTCTTTGTGACTTTTAGAGAGTGTGATCCAGGAGCTACGGTTTGAAGGACAAGTTTGCCATTGTTATTAGTTGTTCCCATGTAGACATTATCTAGTAGACATTAGCGTTAGAAATTGTTCTTCCAGTTGACGAGTCCTTAACAAGTACTGTTAACATGTAACATGTGTGTATTATTGATGGTACCGCGTTTCTGGTTAGTTTGATTAGGCTAAAGTCGGTTAATGATATCCACCCGCTTTGGGTGCTTGTTGGGTACTGAGAGGCTACGGCTGAGTACTGCGAATTGTAGTAATAATATAAAGTGTTTCCTTTGCGGAAGCCCCATAATTGTTGTGCCATCTGTTAGGATGAAGTTTAGGGTTTCGCTTGTTCCTGGAACCTTATTGCAGATGTTTATTATTGCAGTCGTTATTCCTTGGTCAATGTTCCAGTTGTTTTCCTCGCAGCATTTCAGAATATAGATGAAATATAGTTCAGAGTCTATCCACTCGTTTTGGTTACTGCCTACATAGGGCGGGTTATTTGCTAAATACTGTGTCCCAATGAGGTTGATTAAAATGTTCTTGTCAATTCCGCCATTGTGACAGAAGAGCCACCAATCATTATTCTTGAAACGTTCAAACGGATGCGGGTCTGGGATGTTTATGAGCCCAGATGAAGCTTTTCTAACATGGCCAACAGCGATTGTTCCCCCACTTGCAGCGACTATCCCTGCAGCTACAATAAATTGCGGGTCTGTGTTTGCTGGAAGCTGTCCTCTTAAAACCACTGGTTCAATGTTGCTGTAATAGGCGAGACCCCACCCATTTGGATTACTAGCTCCGAGGTTTTTCAATGAATTTGGGAGATTTACAAGTTGATCTAAGACAACACTATATGGTATAGTGTTAGCAGTAATTCCCCATATTCTACATTCATGATAACTATATTCTTCCTCTAAGTTTACATTTAGAGTTGATGTCAGCGATATTAACGCAATAGAAACGAGGACTATGCTAATCATCTTTCTACTTTTCATGTGCCTCACCCAAAACATCAAGACCTTTATTCATAATTGTATAATAATATTAACTTTTATTTTCAAATCCCAACTCTTTTTTCTTTCATTCTTTCTACCTATATTGACTTATGTATGATTGAAGCGCTATCCTTGTTTTACATTGAATGAGACGTGGGCGTTCCCCGTATACTCATAGTATTCGAGGCGGAGCGTATGGTCGGCGGTGTTTGAAAAGCTCGTTTTATAGGAATAAGTGGTGTACGCTTGATTCTTCCAGCCATTAATTACCAGCTTATCATCGATGTATAAGCGGACGCCATCATCTCCGCCAATCGTGAATGTCCATGAACCTGCTGCAAGATTCACTTTTCGTGTTGACACGAACCCGATTTTGTCTGACCGGCTGTACGCTATCGTCTTGGAGCCCCAGTTGTTATCAAAGTTCAAGTTATTTTCATTTGGGCCTGAACCGAGTAGCTGACCCCATGGACTATATCGGTTTCCCGAGTACACATACCATGTACGTGCCCACGTCTGCGCGCTATTCCAGTTGAATGTAACCGTCTTAGGACCGTTCATAACTATTGAGCCGCTTGTTCCAGAGCCTGATGCGTCTCCCGAATAACCGGTGCAAACATACTGTGTTCCTATGCTATCGCTGGCAGGTGAGGTTACTGAGAATGATGCAGTAGAGCCTGAATCATACCAGCCTGCCCCAACTGGAGAATCGTAGGCAGAGTTAACTGTTAAGTAATATTGGGTTTTGTAGTTGGCTGTAACTGTTTGAGGTGATGAAGGAACTGTGTAAGTGTGACTTTGAGTTCCGCCATCACTCCATTGAACCCAAACATATCGTGTCCCACTTCCACTGCTGACCAGAGATATAGCTTCCAAAGTATGTTGAAAACCTGTACTCCATAAGTAGGTTTGGGGAGTTGTTACTGCACTCCCATCAACCTTGACAAAGCCTAAGCCTGTTGGGTTTGATGTTATCGTAATTGTTACAGGTTGCGATTCTTCAGTATGTAATGGATGATCTCTGAGCCAGCTAAAAATCTCCATTTCCCTGCCGCTGATCAGAATTGAAGCGTCATGAGCAACACCTGGCACTTCGATATACTTCACTGTGTATCCGAGTGCACTCAGGCTCTGGTACAGATTACGTGATTGACTTACACTTACTACGTTATCAGCGGTTCCATGCAGTATCATTACCGGTGTTTGGCTGAAACGTTGTTCATTTCCTAGGGCGCTTTCGTCTGCGTATACGTCAGGAACTTGGGATGGAGTTCCTCCATATGCCGCTATCAGCGAGGCTTTGTAGGTTGATGTTTCGAAGTAGAATTGGGTGAAATCGGTAATTCCGTGTATGTCCACTAGGCTTGCTATTACCTGGTTGTTGAACATGGCGTATTTGAGTGCTCCGCCTCCGCCCATGCTGTTTCCCATGATGTGTATGTGGTTGGTGTCGATGTTGTAGTCGCTTCTTATTGTGTTCATAACATCGGTTATGTCCCGTCTTGATGGTTCGGTGTACCAGTTCTGGTAACCGCTGACTGTACGGCAGTCTACTGATGCAACTATCCAAATGTTGCTTTGGAATGTTTGTCTCAGAGACGGGTACTTTTGTGGGTAGCTGAGTCTGCTGCCTCCGTAGCCGTGTAAGAATATTACGAGGGGAGTGGGTGCTGAATTGTCAAAATTGTCAGGTAAATCCAGCCAGTAGTATCTTGTGCTGCCATCGTAGCTGGCTGTGAATGTCATGTCTCCTCGGAAGAGGTTTATTGTTATTGTTCGTTTCTGACTACTGATTGTGGTTGTTCCATCAAAGCAGGTTATCCACCACCGATACTGTCCATTCGGTATGGGAGAGGAAGGTGTAATTGTGGTAGATACACTACTTACCACATTATTGTTAGTTCCATAAGACTTTGGAGTCCTGGATGAGGTTTTTTGAAGCCAAAGGGTACAGCTTACCGTTGAAACACTAGAATCTAATGTAAAACTGAAATCAGGCTCATTATCCATCGTTACGGTGTAATCTAGCGGGGAATCAAGGGTGATTGACATTGCCGCCGCCGTGTTCGACGGCACCAACATTGGTATTAGAAAAAGAATTAATACGAATGAGACTGCAATCTTCTTGGTCTTGGGATCAACGATAAAATTTTTTATCATTTACCTTACCACTAATATAAAGAAAGGGGGTATTTTTCCTATTATTACTTGTGAAAAAAGTAATTGAATGTTCTAGAAATTAATGCGTGTTTGAATGTGTTGTTGTGTGATATACGGGATATACGTGATACGGAGTAAGGTAGAGAGAGATAGAATAAGAATAAAAGTGTGTGTGGTGACTAAATTTTAATCTTTTTCTTCTTATTTGTTCTCATGCGTTCGTGTATGTTTGTGCTTAGTGTATAGGTGAAGGTGTAAGTGTGTTTCACTCACTCTATTTGCAAACTCGTTACTTGTGATCTTGACAAATCTAATTCATTCGTTTTTGTTTCCTTCCCAACTACATAACCTAAACCCAAAAAGCCTAGAATCGTTCGCATTATAGTGTAAAAGTAAGCGTTCCACCAGCCCATCTTGAAAAACGGGGAAAACTCCCAGTAACTTACGCTATAGTACCAACTGTTAAATCTGGGAGCTACAATCATCCAGTCTAAGTCAACAAGTCCAGAAGCTAACAAAACGACGGAGCCGAGAAGCAATAACACGGTTTTATCATTCAATGTTTTTCCCTCAACGTTTCTTCTAGACTTAGACTATGATTTTCATTCAGACTTCAATTCTCCAAAAAAAATTAAGGAAGCCAATAATAAATGTATGAGAATGAAAATTATGAATTTTACCTTCCTCTAATAACCAAACCAAAATCAAAACCTTTTCCTATTTTATATTTATTTTACACAAATAGCTAGCTAAGTGTTTGGAATCATGGAAAAGGGGGAATCAGTTTCAAGGCATATTATGCCCCCTTAACCAGACGGGATTCACGATGTTTCCACTCAAAATCGCATGATAAAAAGTCTTATAAAAATTAGAGAACCATTAATAGCCATAAAACCGTTAACTGCAGGTAATAGCGCGCGCTAGCTAGAATGCAAGTCACGGAATCTACAGGAAAATGTGCATATCACTCAAGTCCAGTTTTTATCTATTCAAAGACTTCTTTCTTAACCATGAATTTGTTCACTAAACAAAGGAAAACTTCACTGTATCATTTTGCCCACTACACCTTTGGAGATTATGTGACCATGAGCTCTGCAAGCTTGAACAAACTGCTCTTTATCCCATCTATCGAAATCGTAGAGGCACAACCCGACAATATCCATGTTGAATTGCCTACCCAGAAGCTCTTCGTATCTTAGTAGCTCAGTAGTCTTTGCATAGTCAACGAAAACCTCAGGTTCTCCAGCAACACGTAGTCCCGTAAATCCAGCTTCTTCTTCTCTTCAACAAGTGCCGTCCAATTGGATATAATTGTTTCAGATTTCAGCTTTCCCCTTTTCAATGAACCATTCATAAGCTGACTTCAATGTAAAAGCTTCTTTTTCTAAGTTGTCAAGGTCAATGCCATATCTCTTGGCTTCTCGAACCTTCGAATCCAACTTGTTTTCCGATACTAGGTATACAACCGCTTCATTTTTGAGTAGTCCCGCTTTTAGGTATGGAAATGTTATCCTGTTTTTGAAGTCTTCATCAGTATATAATGCTAAGGCATGGTCTCCTAACCTAAGATTTTGGGCATATCTCGCGCATTCTGAGCAAAACAAAATAATTGAACGAAAATCCTTAATCACTCCAGTCAATAACCTTCCTTTGTAAGTTAAACGGTATTTCTTACTTGAAGGCTCAAGTTCAACGAACTCCTTCAGAATTCTTAAATGATAACCAAAATCGCCATGATTACTCTTACCAATCATGTTAAGGAGTTCTATAAATGACAAATTTCTATCCAGCAAACATTCTACAATCTCTCTCCTAGCGGGATGCGAGATGACTTTAAAGAATCCATTATTAAACTCGTTCTGAAGATTCATAACTTCAAGCATGAAAGAATATTATCAATTATTTATCTGTTTGGTGAAATAAATTTCACTTGTTGTAACTGATTAGCTACGGCATTTTTACTTAGCTTTGGCTATATCTAAGGCTGGTGTAACCACAAGTGATGATGGCAGCGACAGCTTCTTCAAGTAGCTGACTATTTCACCTATTGGAACAGATTTCCAGATAACAGGACCTTAATTGAACAGCCTAATCCAATAAAAATTAAAGTTAAGATTCCAGTTCCTAACTTTTGGCTTATAATACCCTTAACAATTGCAGTCTTTTTAAAAAACTATCATAGTCTGATCATTCTACGTGTGATGTGGAGAAAAGTGTAGATATGGAAGAAAGAAGGTGGGAGTGCGTAGAAATGTGTGTATGGAGATTAAATTTTAATCCTTGTTATTAGCCAAGTATTTGAGAGACGGAAAAGAACCGTGGATGCCAAGGATTGCAGTTACATCAGGTATCTAATGTTTTGATCTTACATTTGGAAGTTTTCCCAGTTCATCTAAGCCTATCAGGAAGGTAGAGATTGAAGATAAGGCAGTAGACACTAGGAAGATCGTTAATAATTGGTTGTTTTGGGTTAAGGGGAAAGTGGGTGTTACCAAATTGGTTATGGGAAGGTAAATTGCCAGAAGCGAAACTATCCATATATTTAGAATAATAAAAAGAAAAATGTATAGTAGCTTCTTTTTCGGGTTCAAGTTCTGTTTGCCTAAGTGCTTTCAGCTGTCACTGTGATAGTTACAATAGTTGACTGATCTGACTAACTGATTTAGCTGTGGTGGTTACTTCGAAGTCGAAGGTCCAAGTTCCTAGCACGTCTAGAGTGATTGCGCCAGAGTTTGGCGAAGCTAATGATAACGTGCATACTATTTCATTTATGCTATGGGCTCCTCCGGAGGGTTTTGTGATAATTTTTACGGCAACGTTGAATGTTGAGTAATAGGTGCTTTGGCTTGCTAGGTTACTGCTCAAGTGCATGTAAACGTTGGTTTTTGTTGTTGTAAGCGTAATGGCTGCTCCAAGATTCGTAACATTTGATTTCGTATAAAATAGAGTCTGTCCCTCTTCCAGATTATCTAAAGTAGAATTTTTCAAAGTTATAGTTGCAATCTCTTTAATGGTCTGCGTTACTTGTTGCTGTGCTTGTTCATAGACATATGCTGAAACCGAAACTGCAGCAATGCTCAGTATTAGAAAAAGAACACTGAGTAAATTCTTTCTTTCCAATATAGACACTCCTGTATTTTTTTTAATTTAACTTGAATTCAGTAATTTAAAAAACGTTATGAACATACTGTATGAACCCTTAATTCATTATTTTGAAATACTGATTATACAACTGTTTTTTTAATGACTAAAAAATCGGTTCAGTTGGTTTTCCTATTAATCATAATAAATTTTATGATACCTAGTTTGCATATGCTTTCATTTATGAGCAGCAATCACTTAACTTCACTCAAACAATAATGAAAAAGTGGTTTAATAATAATTGGAATTATCGAAAAAGTCATATTATTAGTGGGATTGGAACAAACGCAGGAACTAACTACCAGATTAGGATTGTTGTAGTAAATGGTACTGGAACTGACAACGGAGAGACGGTATATATTAATAATAAGGTTAGAAGCGATTTCGGTGATATCCGATTCACTACTGTAAACGGAATTCTATTGGATTATTGGCGGGAATCTTTGAATGTTGATAAGAATGCAACTTTTTGGGTAGAGATAGCAGGCAACTTAACTGGACAAATACAAACAATCTATCTTTATTATGGCAATCCCATAGTAACTACAACAAGCAGTGGAGATAATACCTTCATATTCTTTGACGATTTTAGCGGAGACTTGAGCAAATGGAATATTCACATAGATACGGATGTAGACTATTACATCTAGTTATGGTAATCCGGCTCCAAGTTTGGAAATAGGTGGGGGTTTTACAGATTGGCCTTATGGATTTGCCGTTATTGGTTCAGACGCAATTTATACTGGGTTCCAAAATGGCATAATAGAGGCTGATGTTTACCCGGCAACAGACGCACTTCCCGAAATTATATTCAGAGGAAATTATTCAGCAAATACTGGCTATAAAGGAAGATGGGATTGCCGTTCTGACGAGGAATCACCATGGATGACACCTCCATATAGCGATTGGGAAGATTTCGGCGACGATGTAACGAGATTTGGCATTGCAAATCAGTGGCAAAAAGTAAAACTAGCCATAAATGATTCCACATTCGAGATATACAGCAATAACAACCTTAAGTCCACTGTAACAGAAACACAGTATTCAGGACCAGGTGAAATTGGATTAGCAAATCATTATGGGGCATACGCCAGGTTTGATAATGTCAGAGTAAGAAAATATGTAGAGCCTGAACCTTCACATGGCATTTGGGGCAACGAACAAACCCGTTAATGTATTGTAAATGAGCTAGCTAGTCTCATGCAACGATGTAAATGTTGTGTCTTGATTTCTCGTTCACATCTTTCCATTTCACGATATTTTCCGCAGTAGCCTACCTCGCCAAGGTTACGGCATGTGAACGTACTCGGCTGATAATATTTGCATTTATATGAGTATTTACATGCGAAGAAATTCTTTAGAATCGTGGTAATCTGCACATAGGGTCACTCGAGTATTATAATGCCTAGTATCTTTCTGCAGAGAGAACTAATGATTTGTGAAACGCACATTCAGAGTTCAGTTTAGAAGGACTGACTCATAGGAAAAGAAAAAGTGAAAAAACAAGAATGAAAGAACGAGAAAACGGATAAAAGGTTTGGGTTAAGGGATTGAAATTTATTAGATGACTGCTAGAAGATATCTGGAAGACTTAATATTATATAGTCTTTTATCAACCGATTTTACGGACAATTATCTTTGCCCACTAATGTTAGTAACCGAACGAACCTTCCCGTCTTCAAATCTCTTCTCTCTCCAATGTAATATAATGACCAACCAATGAACCATAAGAAACCAGATTGCTGGAAGAGCTGCAAAAACAAACAGTCTACTTTTGCCATGCCTACCTTCAATTGACATAATAGCAAAACATAATCTCACTAGAAAAAGCGTTAAGCAGAACACCTGATCCCAAGGAGTACAATATCGGCATAATATGATCATGATGCCCAGCATAATGAGAAAATAAAAATACCCCTAAAAGATTCACCTAGCATTGTGATGATACATCGTCAAAGTTTGTCAAAGAGTGTGAAATAGATGGAACAAAAATCAAAAATGCTTGGAGCGATCGTTATTATTGGGTTTGTCGGATTTCTATTAGGCATAGCGGTTAACTTCGTCTACTTTAAAGCATTGCCAATCCTTCTTGAGGTCTTTCCTCAAATCTTGGAGATGGATTGGATAATGTGGGGACTTGTCGGAAGCTTTCTAGCAATAATATGTTGCCTAATCTACGCATATCTACCATAAAGGATGAGGTAGTGTTCTCCCGAACCTAAAGCCTTTGAGGTGAGATGTTTGATAAATGAATCTACTCTTCAATATATTTCGTCAAGGTGGACGGATTCTGAAGGACAGATGATTTCAACATGTTCAGTTTATGATCCAGTTCAAATTGAAATACAAGTTGAGAATCCAATGCGAAAAAAAACAATTTCAAGCCTAGTAGAGGTGGAGATCTACAGAGATACTGTCACCTTACTTGCCGAGAAGGTAATGAAAGAATTCTTCGCGTTGGCACTTTCTCCGCTTTCAACTGAAAAAACGCTTGTCAATTTCACACCTTCGCAGGAATCAAGATATCACTACAAGATTCGAATCGAAAAAAAGGAAATCTACTGCCAACCGAAAAGTAATCCTCCAAGGCTATATGCTTCTAAGAAAGAAAGTACTCTCACTTTAGACGAACCCTTAAGTATCGTTCAGGCAAATTCAACTATACATTTCACTGGAAAAATGGTCAGCACTAATGAAGGAGAAAGCATAGATGGAGCCAGAATCCATATTTTTGACGTAAGACGTACGAGGAGGGATAACCTTATGGCTTCTGGGACTACTAGAGCGATGGGACTTTCAACATAGAATGTATAGTCAAAAGAATGGGTTGGTGGCGCAACACCATTGATATCTATTCAAAGTTTGATGGAGACGACTTATATAAGCCATCGGTAGGCAATCGATACACTATTAGGTTGACATAAAACTCAAATCACTCACTAAGTAACGGCAATGTACTTTTAACATCTAGATGGTTAACGATGAGTCCAGAAAAAGAATTTAGGTATACATCTTGGATTTGGTGGTTTGCCTGTTACTACCACGGAAACGATTAGACATACATGTCTTCGTCTAGAGTTTTTTGTGCGATATATATTTCTGTCTGTCCGTCTCTCCGTCTGACTGATCGTCACGGAAGGTAGAGAGAGCGTGTGTTTGGGTTTGGGGATATAAATTTAATTACTTAGATGCTGTTAATACGAGATGAATATTTAGAATACTTTTTTTACCATTGGAATCTGAAAAAGTAGAATTCTTAACGGTTCAATTAGCTGTTTTCAATTTACTTTACATAGTCTACAGATAGTGCCAATTTGTTGCTGCACTTGTTACAGTATGTTGAGTCGCCCGCGTTTTCTGTTCCGCAGTTTGAACAAATCAACATCGTGTTGTTAGGTGTAATCTTCCTTGTCGTGTTCACGTTGTCCAGAGAGAATGGAGGTGCCCACTGGAAGCCTTTTTTGTACGAGTAAATGTAGGGTATGGCGAGGTCTACGTTTTTGCTTGCTTGTATTGCTTTGTAGACCTTTTTCGAAATTTCGTGTATTACTATAGGTCTGTCCGTGGCTAAGGTCATAAACCTGAGCCTCATAAAGACGCCGTACCAGTCAGTCATATCCGCTCGGATGTATGGCTCTTGGCCCGTTTTTTTGATAACATCTGCAGTCACTTCTTTTGCTGCGTCGAGGGAATTTTTTCTGCTTCATCCCAGTCTGAGTCGAGACTCAGCCGCAATACGAACTCGTCAAGCATGAAGGCGGATTGAGGCGACCCAGCCATTGCTTTACGTTTGTTCGACAGACTGATGCGTTCGCCCTGATCCTTCGGAGTGTAATTTATTACAAGCGCACTGAACAGCATGGCGTTTGGGATCAAAATCGTTGTGTTTCGCAGGCTCCTCGCTTCCTACGCCTAGAATCGGGTTCCTAGAAGAATCAATTGTCTTGTCTTTTTTGCATTTCGATCAGGCTATTTACATCCCACAGCGCGATGTTTTTTCCATGAACAAACTCGTAAACTCCTTTTGAAAATCCATTCTTCGAAATCAGTATTGCTCGCGGCGCTTTAAAATGCTGAAGGGTGCCATATAGTTCCCTTGCTACCAATGGGGACACGCGCGATTTATGTGTCTTGCACTGGATAATGGTTCCGTCTGATAGGAGCACGTCCACACCTTTATCGCCTGATGCCGGGGTAAGTCTTGCGGAGTACCCCGCTTTATTTAATAAATTTGTAACTTCATACTCGAATTGCCTGCCAGTTAAAGCGTCCCAAAAGGCAAATTGGGTTCTAACAAACCACTGGTCATAATGCTTTTTAGCACTTTCGTAACGTTTTAAGCCGCCATAGGAGCGCTCCCCCAAGTAGCTATCCAATAGCATATATGAAGCCACACCGGGAATTACCCCCCAAAGGGTTAAAAATAGCCCAAGTAAAGACCAATTACCAATTGCGCCGAAAGCCGATAGCCAGAACCAATAGTTAGCAACAACAACCAACAACGACATGGGGACCATTACAAACTTCAATTTAAATCGCTTTCGGCGTTGTTCCTTTAGAGAGTCTTCCGTGAGGTTAAAATCGTTGAGGTGTGGCTTTTTCATCGATTTTCTCTAAATTAAGGATGCTTACATATTTTTCTTCTACTCCTGTATTCATTTCGTATATGTGCCTAACGCCTGAATTAAGCCGCGCCGCGAAGCGGCGTCGGCTTGAATGAATTGTTAGGCCTGCTTGAGACAGAGCCTTTCTGTTGATTGCACGGATAACTAGACCATAAGAAATGAATTCAGGCGCAATCACATCTCGGCGAGCCACCAGCTGTTGCGCGGCACAGCCGTTGACGATCCGCCGGATGCGCCAACGCATCACCGCGGCATCAGCGCGAACACACCCCAGCCCAGGTATTCACGCGTGTAAGCGGCGTAGCGCTCGGGTTCCGAGGTTAGTTTGGCTCGAACATCTTTCGCGAACTCGTCGTCGGGATTGGCTTCAAGCCATCGGCGCATGGTGAGCCACTTGGCCGCCTCGTATCTGTCCCAGCTGTCTTGGTCTGCCAAAACCATTTCCACGACGTCGTAGCCGAGGTGGCCGAAAGACGCGAGAAGTTCTGGAAGCAGGAGAAAGTCGGAGATTGAGCCGGCAAGACACCCCCTGGCAACATCTTCCGTCGGCGGTAACTGCCGCCAGTAGGGCTCGCCGATGAGGATGATCCCTCCGGGGCGGAGGCTCTGCGCCAGAAGCTCGATGGTGCCGACGACTCCCCCAGCGATCCACGTGGCACCGAGACAGGCTGCCACACCGGCCTTCTCGTCAGAGACGAAGCCGGCAGCATCGCCATGGATGAACTTGACTTGATCGGCGACACCGAGTTTTTCAGCGCGGAGTTTCGCTTGCTCGGTGAACAACTGGCTCATGTCGATGCCGGTGCCGATGACTCCGTAATCGCGTGCCCAGGTGCACAGCATCTCCCCCGAACCGCTGCCGAGGTCGAGCACTCGGGTTCCCGTTTCCAGACGCAGCGCCGCGCCGAGAGTGGCGAGCTTTTCGGGTGTGAACGGGTTATGGATGCGGTGAGCACTTTCGGTGATGTTGAAGATCCGTGGAATATCCAATGCAGAAAATCTCCTTACGGGTGTGAATAGATTCGGTCACTGCCTAATGCGGCGCTGAGCGGTGCCCCGAAGGGCATCCGTCTCCAGTGCCTGGTTCTCCCCGTAGCGTAGCGGAGGGGAGAACCAGGCACTACCGCTCAGCGCCGCGTTCCCCCCGGAGCGAAGCGGAGGGGGGAACGGAGAATTGAGCCGCGAGTGTAACGAGTCGGCTCCAACGTCTTGTTGGGCAGCCTTTTGTCAACTATCACAGAACCCGCCTTACAGCAGGGATCGTCCGTATAAGAAATGACGCGGAAAATGAACCGACGATTGAAAGAAACGACACTATGACAAAAAGAGTGAATGCCCCTTGTCGGATAGGGCTGAATGCGTACTGGAGCGCGACGACCACTGGCACATGCACGATGTACACACCGTACGTATTCTCTGACAGCGCCCGCATGATAGACCCCGTCCGATTGAGAAAGGTCTTGAACAGAGCGAGGAGTCCTATGCAGACGCCAACACACAGCAAGGCCTCTTTGAATTCCCATCCGAATTGGGCCCGTGCAGGACCTCTGCTATACCACACTACTATGGTTGCGATGTATACGCCTGCTCCAGCTAGAAGCCAGAGCATATTCCGTGGCGCAGTGATTGATTTCAGAAGGGACCATCTATAGGCGAAGACGCCGATAACAAAAAGAGACACATACTGTGGGATGTGTGCCGGCTCCATCTGTATGAATCCAAAAAGAAAAATCCATCGGTCCGTGGGAAATCCCCATAATGTTCGCATGAGATTTGTTACGATGCCAAGGAACAAGATAAAGAGGACGATCACATACAATCTGGCGCGCAATGTCTTGGAAATCGAGAGGGAAACCTTCCATTTTTGTAGTGCCATTCTCAGGCCGGCATATAGCATCGCATAGACCAACAGATGTTCTATGAACCAGAAATGCGCGAAGTTGAATAGGTGTTGGTGGATGCCTGCATTCGAGGTGTATCCGAACCAATGCTGAATGTAGAAATCTGTGAAGTTGATCGGACTGACGTAGTTTGAATACATGACATAACTAAGCAGAGGACTCATGACAAACGCCGCAAAAGCGAGCGGAACACCAAATCGAATGAGCTTGTCGGTAACGAACTTACGGACGCCGTGGCGATCAAACGATGCAGGAAAAAAATACCCCGATACAAAGAAGAAAAGCCCCATGAAAAACGAGGCATTGAAAAGAAACAGAAGACCCAACGCCTTCACTCGTTCACCCGGATATGAATAGAACCAGATTCCTCCCGTGGATCCGTATGCCTGCCCGACATGATGCACGATAACCAGAACTATTAGGAAGACCTTGAGGTTGTCCACATAGCAAAGCCGTTCTCTTTCAGCCATTTGTTGTACCCCCTGGAGTTTGACAATGAGATAGTCATCGGCATACGGGCGAACCATGCTTCTTCACTTCAAACTCTCTATCGACAGGACTGAGCGCATGATTGATTCTACTCGCCGTAATGCTATTCCAATTTGGTCTATGGCCCAACAAGTTATTCTATGGTTTCTGGATATCTCCAATGGCTCATAAAGTCTGCGCCCATCAGGAGGTCTCCCTCCTTATTGATTACCTGGTCTCTTAAAAACCCGGAAACCCATTAACCGATAGAATTTATTATATAATATCTTGACAATTATTTCTCAATCCTTTATTCTTATCTTTCCGTATATCATTTCATTATTAATGTTATTCGGAGGAGAGGTGCCACATGCAGGCTATCCCTCCAGCCTTACAGACAAGGTTTGAAGATCATTTGCGGAGCAAGGCCATTCCGGACCCTCTGCTATGGTCCTATAGGAAATGGCTTCGTTATTATTTGGACTACTGTGAGAAGTACCATTTTTCTTCCCGGGATCAAAACAGCCTGCCTCGATTTATCGGAAAGTTGCGTGACAAATATCGGACTGGGAGGGGACGTAGCTCCGTTATCTCCGTTGTTGCAAGAAATCGGCAAGTATCCATTCCCTTTTGTCAAATTCTCCTTCCCCCTTTTCTAACCCACGAAGAACACTCTGTACTGATATATTCATCCCCTTAGCAACCTCTGTTGGAATGGTCCCTCCCCTTAAGACTCTTTGGCCAGTTCGATCGCCTGCTGGATTGCCTTATCCATATCCGGGAGATGGGTTATTTCCGGAACAACCTGGATATATCGAACGATCCCTTTCTTGTCTACCAGAATCACCGCTCGGGTAAGAAGCATCAATCCGTCCAGTAAAATCCCATTTGCTCGTCCAAAGCTTCCTTCCTTATAATCCGATAAATATTGGATGTTGGTGAGCTTGGCTTCAGTAGCGAAACGTTTCTGAGCAAAAGGGGTGTCGCGGCTGATGGTGATTTTCCGCACCTCCTTGGGGAGCTTATCGCTTTTTTCGGCCAGCTCATGAGTTTGGGCTTCACACACCGGGGTGTCTAAAGAGGGAACGATACTCAAGAAGAGGATTGAGCCCTTTTCCTGAGATAGATCCACGTCTTTCATGGTCATGGCATCCACCAGCAGGCCAGAAGGCAAAGGCTTCCCAATGGATATAGGCGTTCCAATTAGCTTTATTCGGTCTCCCTTAAAGGTTACAGAGGTTCCCGGTTCGACTGAGTTCTGATCCATGGGCAGCTTTTCTTTGGCCGGGTGGCAACCCAGAAGCAGAAAGATTAAGAGGCATGCCAAAATCATCTGTTTACTTTTCGAAACCATAAAGTTTTCTCCTTTCCTGGAGTTTGGGGTTTTGACGTCTACATTCAACCCATTATGCCAACCTAAATCTCGGTCCAAACAATGGGGCCATCTGCAAAACACTGGGATTTGGACCCTAAAATACAGGTTCACCCCCATCCCATTTCGGGTCGCACAACAGATTAGCTTTTCCAAAATTTGCTAAACTTCACCAAGATAAATTTAAGTGCCAGCCCCGATCGGCCTTTTGAAGTACAGCTTCTGGATTTTTCCCATCTGGTCGGAAACAATACCGATTAGTTCCCATCCTTCCTGGCCGAGTTTGTTCAATTTCTCCTTATGAGTTGGCGGATGCAGTGTTGCCGTCTCCTTTTCGGCATCGGTGAAATAGAGATACTCCCATCTGGTCATCTTTATCCTCCTTGAATATTAATCTCCCATATATTCAATCATCGTGGTTTTGACATCATTGTGCCCCAGAAGTTCCTGAAAGGTCCAAATATCGTAGCCCACCTCCTGCAAATGGGTAGCAAAGGAATGAGGGAGAGGGAGTTTTCAGCCTAAAAAGGTCAACATGAGTTAAATGGAAAAATCCATTGCGGAACTTAGTTCTTCGGCTGTAATGGCGGGAGTGCAGCGCTTCGCGGAGACTGTCCAGGAGCCTCGGTTTCTGAGCAGGCTCAGGCGCAATTCGTGGGTATCGGCTGGGTGGATTGGAAAGAATTGGTGCGGAGTTAGCCTCTGGCATGGGCTTCCCTCCTCGCTTTGGGGACAAGTGAAGATTATCACTTTTTCTTCAAGAATGTCAAGTTTCTGGAGAAAAGCTTTTGTTTTTCATTCCCGATGCCTGGATGTGCTACAATACCAAGGAAGATGGGCGGGGGAATCATGATTCAGGCGTTTGATCATCATTTTCAGCCTTATTTTGCTGGTTATTCTCCTCCATTATGAAAAAAGGGGAAATAAAAAATCTATTTTAATTACTAAATCCATCCTTTCGTTGCTTTTCGTCGTTACTGCTCTTCTGCAGCCTCGCTTGGTTCCCCAATATTACTTCTATCTACTTGCCGGTTTGATTTTTTGCTTGATCGGTGATGTTTGCCTGGCTCTTCCCGGAGAAAAAATGTTTCTGGCGGGGCTGGGCGCCTTTTTGCTGGGGCATGTCTTTTACATCATCAGCTTTTCATCTCTCACTTCCCTGGCCCGTTGGATTTCTCCAGGAGCGGGCATCATTGCGTGTCTTAGCGCTATCATATTTTTCTGGCTGCGTCCGCATTTAAAATCCATGCTGGTCCCCGTGTTGTTCTATATCCTGGTTATCACGGTGATGTTTTCTGGAGCCTGGGCAGTTTTTTGGAAATCTGCTTTCCCCGCTCCTGCAAAGGTGCTCATCCTAATGGGAGCTTCGTGCTTCTATTTCTCGGACCTGTTTGTGGCGCGAGATAAATTTATAAGGGATGAATTCCAAAATCGGCTAATCGGGTTACCTTTATATTACTTAGGGCAATTCTCCCTGGCCTTTTCCGCCGGTCTTTTGTGAAGCTGGACATGTCTGACTAGTCCTGAAACCCGCCGGACCTTCCGCGGCGCAGCCAACCAGATTGCCGCACAGGCTATGGCATAAAGAATGGTGGCCACCAGGAAAGCCAGCCAGTAGTTCCCGCTCAATTCAAATAGCCAACCGCCCAGCCACGGCCCGATCGCGCCCCCTACGGCAAAGCCGACCCAGATAAACCCGATGACAAAACCGACCCTGGGACCCTGGAAAATGTCCGTGATCGCAGCAGTGATGGTCGGTGCGCAGATCCCGATGCCCGCCCCCAGACCCAAGGCATAGTAATAAAGCATCCAGGGTTGAGAGGTATCCTTGATGAGCATGAGAACCACGATGGCGGAGATGCCGACAAGTGTGCCGATTGTGACGGTGAGCTCGCGCCCGATCCGGTCAGAAATCAGCCCCGCCAGAGAGCCAAAAGCAAACAGAATCCCGAATAAGGATAAGACGGAAGAGGCATAGATTTTGGAGTAGCCCACATCTATGGCGAAAGCAACATGATGAGTCACCATAATATGTTCCATGACCCCCCACAGGGAGAAGATCGCTAAAGAGAGCAGCCAGAACCGGCCAGTTCTTATCGCCTTGGGAAACGTCCAGTCTATCGCGGCCCACGCTGCATCCATAATCTGCATGGTTTTCCGTGCTTTAGGTGAAAAGGTCTCTCCTTTTTCTGCATATCCATCCTGGACCAACCCCTTCTCCATGGGGTGATATCGCACGATGAGAATGAAAAGGGGGATCATAACCCCGGCCAGAATGAAGGCTTCGATCAAAAAAGTGTTGCGCCAGCCCACATGAACAATGAGCCAGGCGACGGCGGGGTAGAAGGCAAAGGCCCCACCGGAACCGAAAAACATGAGAGATAAGGCCAGACCTCGTTTCCTTTCAAACCAATTTCTGATGACGGTGGTGAAGGGAACAGACCCGATGAGACAAAGGCCCGTTCCGGACAGGACGCCAAAACTGAGATAGAAGTGCCACGGCTCGCTCCCCCATCGCGATAGGGCCAAACCGAGGGATAGCAGCGTGGCCCCGAGGACCATCGTTTTCCTGGGGCCGGTCCTGTCCACCAAGTAGCCAGCAACCGGAGCAATGAAGCCATAAGCCAGAATGTGAACGGAGAGCATGGCCGCCGTTATATCCCTGGGCCATTTGAACTCTTCCAGAAGCGATGGGAAAATAACCGAGAAGGAATATCGCGCCCCATAGCCCAAAGCATAGGACAGGAGGCCTGTGATAGTGATATACCAGCCATAGAATATGAAACTATTTTTCTTCAGGCTTGCCGGGGTGCTCATTGAATTGGTTAAAATTGGGACGTCTTCCCTTCCCACCTAACGGGTCCTTTCCGGATGTTCCCTTGGAATAATGGGTGAAAAAACTGAGGTTATAATCTGCCGATCTCACTGAGGCGGCCTTTGTTTCTTGTGGGCTTCGTACCTTTTCCGCCCTTCCTCGAAGAGTCTCTCTGCCTCTTCCGTTGTTATCAAGAGAGGGGGCACTTCAGTGGGTTTCCCCGCCTGGTCCAGAGCCACATAGATAAAAAAGGCGCGTAGGGCCAGCTGTTTCTCCTCAGTTGCCAGGTTTTCGGTCTCCACCTCCAGGCAAATTTCCATGGAGGAATGGGCGACAAAAGTAAGCATCGCCTGCACAACAACCAGGTCTCCTACCCTGACGGGATTGAGGAAGTTGATATCGTCCACCCTGGCAGTGACGACATTGGTATGGGCATGGCGGGCGGCCACCACTCCGGCAGCATTATCCATGATTTTCATAATTTCCCCTCCATGAACATACCCTGCTGGGTTTGCCTGGTGGGGCAACATCAACTGAGCCATAGTAACGGAGGAATGGCCAACCGTCCTCTCTTTTGGAATTTTATTTTCATCAAAATCTTCCAACAAGTTAAGACATATTTCTTCGTGCTTTGCTTCAACCTTACCCATGCGTTCAAAGCACTCAGCGATCTCCTGTAAACCCTCCTCTCTTGCTATCTTGGCAAACTCAGGGTACATTTCGGTGCGTTCATATTTTTCACTCTGAGCAACAGCCTCCAGGTTTTTCCTTGTATCCTTAATTCGGTCGAGGAACTCAAACTGCGTCCTGGCATGCTCTCCTTCATTCTCAGCAATTTCTAGGAATACATCCGAGATCTGGTGATAGCCGGCTTTCCTGGCAGCATCGGCGTAATACATATATGCGTTGCGAGCCTGCGACTCTCCGGCAAAAGCGGCCTGCAGGTTTTTCTCGGTCTGGCTTCCCTTAAATTTCATTCCTTACTCCCTTTTCAGTTCTTCTTCTGGGATGTAGTTTGCGTATCCTTCATAATACTATAGAACATGGTGGACCTCCTTCCAATAACTTTTTCTATAATAGAGCAGCAGGGCTGATCACTGGATAGGGAAGAAAAGGAATCCATATTCAGCGGGAAAAATATTGACAAGCTTTCTAAATTAAGTTACTTAAACGGATGTTGTAATAATGAAATGGAAGGACTTTGAGGTCACCTGGTTCAGAAAATGGTGGAAGATATCAAAAAGGAAAAGGTCACGATCGAGAAGGCAGCCGTCGAACTGGCAAAGCCCTGCCTGTGTGGGATATTCAACCCCGACCGAGCAGTCAAATTGCCGAAAGGCATGACCCACTTATCGAAGAAAAATAGGATCTTCTCCTCCTTTTTGCTCGGAAGGGAATCAGGTTGAGCAAGAGTTATCTGTTCGGATCAGCGGGAAGAAACAGTGAATCATGACGCTTTTTCATTTCACTTGAGGAGGTAAAAATGTCCGAAGCAATAGGAATCATCGGCCTGGGACGGATGGGAATGGTGGCTGCAAAAAAGTATATGAAAGAAGGGTACAAAGTGGTGGGCTATGCTCGGAGGCCCGAGGTGGTTAAAGAATTTACCGGTGCCGGTGGGCTGGCGCTGAGAAACAGCAGAGAAATCGCCGAAAAGTCAGGCAAGATCATTGTCTACGTGTTGAATGACCAACAAGTCATCGAGGTGGTGACCGGTCCCGATGGCCTCCTTCAAGGATGCCACAAAGAAACAAGGGTAATCTGCATGTCCACTATCGACCAAGAGAATCTGGAATGGGTGGCCGAGCAATGCGCAAAAAAAGGGGTGGGTTTTGTAGATTCCCCTGTTACCGGGGGACCGGCCAGGGTGGAAGCGGGAACTTTGACGCTGATTGTAGCAACATCGAAAGACCTTCTGGAAGAATGCCGGTCTGTCCTTGAAGTGCAGGGGAAAATTACTTATGTCGGCGAAAAACCTGGATTGGGACAGGCGGTTAAGCATTGTAACCAGCTCCTCGTGGCCACCACCCTTGCCGCCACCGTTGAAGTAATTACCCTGGCCAGAAAAGGAGGGCTTGACCCACGGCTGGTCTGCCAAGTCGTGGGAAGCGGTATTTGCGGAAGTGATTGGTTCAGGCTCATTACGTCGAGTATACTTGACAATACTCCCGCGCCCGGGGGGCTGGGCCAGATGTGCAAAGATATTGGGCTGGTGATCAATGACAGCAGAAGGATGCGAACTCCTTTAATTGTGGCCTCTGCAGCCTATCAATACTTTCTTGCGGCTCTTTCCTTAGGGCTGGAAAACGCTGATGTCCACGAACTCATTAAGGTCCTTGAAAAAATGACGAATCCGGTTGATTAGGCGCTTATGGCCAAACTAAAACTAACATGTTGGTAAGAATGAGCCTCGTCATTGCCGGCAGAAATCCCCCCTTTAGAAAAGGGGGGTTTGGTTGAGGCCATTTTCTGCCCCGCAGGGGCCATTTTTTTGCGGCGGGCGCAGAAAAACCATAGTCCCTTACGAATGAAATTGCGCGCAAAATGGTAACAAATTTCAGAAATCCCTTCCCCCTTTTAGAAAAGGGGGGTTGGGGGGATTTCGAGCGAATTCCTGATTGGTTCCGGCTATGCCGGGTTAGGTGTTTGACCTACGATACAACCCTGGCATTATCCTGACCGGTAGATAATTGCGCGAAAATCAAAACTCCTAATCGTGAGGCATAAGGGGGGTATAGAGATAAATGCTATTGAAAGGAGGGGACGAATGCAGCATTTCGTATCTAAAACAACACCGCGGACAATCCTGATAATGTTTGACAGAGATGACCTGCTTCTGGAAGGCCTTCAGGCGGTTGTAAGAAAAGAACAGATCGACACCGCTGCCATCACGGGTGGGATCGGTTCTTTGCAGCGTGTGCATCTCCACACTATTACCACCACCGCTGTCCAACCATTGGATAAGTACTGGAACTTTACCGGCGCCATCGAACTGGCCGGCGTTCAGGGCTCAGTCATTGGAGGGGAGGCTCACGCCCACATCAGCGTGTTCGACTGGGACAGCAAAACCACTTACATTGGGCATTTAGAACCTGGGAGTGTAGTGGCTTATCGGGCTGAGGTTAGCCTAACCGTTCTCGAAGGAGTCAAGACCGAACGATACAATGATGAGCAAGGTCACTTTCGCATCCGAGAGCGGTGAATGTGAATCAAGGGCGGAGTGCTCTTTCCGTTACTGCCCAAAGAGTTTCCGCATCCTTTAAAAGAGATTCCCCGACTGAAACCGGCAAAGGATTATGCTGGCTTTTCCTCCATGATGCTCCGGATGAGCCCGGACACACTGAAAGGCTCGATCCTGGCAGGGTTGAAATCTGCCCCATTCAGGGTCCCACACTACCCCCTTCCTAATTATCGAATGAATTTCAACAGAATAACCACTGCCAAAAATGCAAAGAGTTGTCGATCGGATGTCGTTTCTTAGGAAAAATTACTCTTGACAAGAATTTTAAATTCAAATATAAATGAGGCAATTTTAAATTATCTGTTGTATTAGTGAAATGGCCTCCGATCGGAAAGATAGATACCTCATCAACTCCATCATCCGGGCTAGCAATATCCTGAAATGCTTTCACGGGATTAAAACCCATTTCAAAATCAGTGAAATTGCCCGGCAGCTCGAACTCGATCGAAGCACCACCTACCGCATCCTCCTCTCCCTGGAGAAATGCGGTCTTGTGGAGAAAGATCAAAAAACAGGAGAATACTCACTGGGCCTGTCCGCCTTTGAAATCGGAAATACCTATTTGAGACGAATGGACTTCATCAAGATCTCCAAGCCCATTATGACGGAGCTGGCTTTGAAGGTTCAGGAGACAGTCCATCTTGCTGTGCTAAGTGATACAGAAATCGTGTATGTAGATAAAATCGATTCCCCTCGCACCCTGGGCGTCATGTCTAAAATCGGGCAGCGGGCTCCGGTCTACTGCACCGCTCTGGGAAAAGCTCTGCTCGCCCACCTGCCTGAAGAGGAACGCCCCAGAGTCATAGATGAAATCCACCTGAAACCCTTCACCTCCCACACCATCACTTCCAAGAAGCAGCTAATCGGGGAACTCAAAGAGGTCCGAAGGCGCGGATATGCCCGCGACCGCCGGGAAATTGAGGAGGACGTAGAGTGCCTCGCCGCTCCCATCTTCAATCATTTAGGGAATGCGGTTGCCGCTCTCAGCATCTCCGGCCCCCAGCGGAAGATTAATGTCCCCCGCGAAAAAATTTTTGCGGGTCAGTTGATGAAGGCGGCTGGCCTGATCTCTTCCAAGATGGGATATATGGGAAAAGGGAACGAATAACAAGTTCCGGGGAAAGAGATGAAACTCGGTACCTTTGAAAGCAGAGGGAAAAAGCGGCCGGGGGCGTTTGTAAACGATTGGGCCATAGACCTTTCGGCGGCCTATCTCACTTGCCTGAAGACGGAAGGTTCGCCCGAACCCGAGTCTAAGGCCAAGGCCGAAATCCCGGAGGAAATGGTGCGATTCATCACCCAAAACGAAATCTCCCTCCCCGCAGCGAGGAAAGCGCTGCATTTCGTGCGGCAGAAGAACTACCAAGTTCCCGAATGTGTTTTCCCCCTCTCGCAGGTCTCCTTCCGGGCACCCCATCATCCACCCAAGATCATCTGCACCGGCGTGAATTACGAAGACTACCGAAAATTGATCGGCATCGCATACTCCCCCGTGCCCCTGGTATTCCTCAAATCTCCATCCGCCGTAATCGGCCATCAGGAAACCATCTTTTTGCCGCAAGGATATGGAGTTTTCTACCACGAATGGGAATTCTCTTGCGTCATCTCTAAAAAATGCAAGAACGTGCCGAAGGAGAAGGTGAACGAGGTTATCTTCGGGTATACAATCCTCGACGATATTACCGCCAGGTCCCTCGAAGCCACGAACCGGGAATTTCAGCCGTGGGGGAAAAACATCGACACCTTTGCGCCCATGGGACCCTGGATTGTGACCCCTGATGAAATGCCCAAAGATATCTACCACCTCAAAACATTGAGAAGGCGCAACGGGAAAGTGGAATGTGAATCGAACACCTCCAACATGAGGCTGGGGTTTGGAGAGATTATCGAGTTTGTGACCAATTTCTGGACGCTGGAGCCCGGCGATGTAGTGACCACCGCCACCCCGCCTGCCGGTCCGTTTTGGCCAGGGGATGTGATTGAGGCGGAGATCGAGGGAATCGGGGTTTTGCGGAATCCTGCTAAGGCCATTCAGGTAGATCCCAGGTATGCCCAGGAGATCCAATTAAAAGACGTCGTGTAAGATGGGTTCACCAGGGGAGCCAAGGATAAGAAGCTAAATCTCTCGGAAAGGAGGCGAGAAATGGCCCGGAAAAAAACAAGGTATTTTTATCGCATCAAGGATTTGCCTGTTGTGATGCTAACAGAAAAATCGAAGAGCCACATGGTGGTCGGAACGAATGTCCTGCTCAGTTTCATTGAAAATCCAGCCGGTTGCGTTTTCCCGCTTCATGGTCACCCGTCAGAACAGATCCTTATCATCCTGGAGGGAGAGGAGGATCATATTTGCGGAAAGGAGAATTTCTTGATGAAGGCGGGTGATATATGCATTCATCCTCCCAATGTGATGCATGGAGGGGAGACCAAAACTGGCTTCAAAGGGATCGATATCTTCTGTCCACCCCGGGAGGATTGGCTTGAAAAGCTGAAACAGGCTCTGAAGGAAAGGGGGGAAGAATAGATCAGAAACTGGAGATTCGATAAGGCGTGAGGAGGATATTACTTTTTCTAAAAACTATCTTGTGATTCAAAGGATCACCAAAAAAGAAAGGAGGGTAAAAAAATGAAGTCCTATCGATTCTATTCCATTGCCTGGGCCGTGATGGTGGGAGCTTTTTTCTTTTTCTTGCTGGGCACGGGCGCTCAGGCCCAGGTCATTCAGATGAAATTCGCCCACTATGCTGAAGAGACCCATCCGGGTCATTTGGCGGCAAAACAGTTTGCGGCAAAGGTGGAGGAGCGGACCAAAGGGCAAGTGAAGATCGCCATCTACCCTGCGAATGTCCTGGGATCTCCTCCGGAGCAGGCCGAGCAGGTAAGACTCGGTGCTATCGATATGAGCCTTCCGACCCAAGGCGCCCTGGATAAGTATGTGAAAGCCTTCTCCGTGGTCATGCTTCCCTTTGTTTACGACAATTATGACCATGTCCACCGAACTCTGGATGGGCCCTCCATGGATTGGTTTTCTCCGCTTGCAGAAAAGGAAGGATTTATCGTTCTCTCCAACTGGGAATGGGGATTCCGAAACCTCACCAACAGTAAGCGGCCCATCCTAAAACCCGAAGATGTGAAGGGGTTGAAAATCCGAGTTCCCCCTGAGATTCAGCTTCAGGCTGCCATGGAGGCTTTGGGAGGGGTAGTTACAAAGATCGCCTTCCCTGAGTTATACATGGCCCTCGCCCAGGGAGTGGTGGATGCCCAGGAGAATCCCATCGCCGTGATCTATCACAACAAGTTCTATGAAGTCCAGAAAAACCTTGCCCTCACCGGCCATGTTTACAACAACATGGTCCATGTGATCAGTACGAAGACTTGGGCCAAATTGACACCGGAGCAACAGAAAATCTTCCGAGAAGAGAGTAAGGCAGCAGGAGCTTACATGCGGAAGGCGATCATGGCCGAAGAGGCCGATCAGATCGCCAAGATGGAGAAGGCTGGAGTGAAGGTGACCCGTCCTGACCTCGCCCTGTTCCGCGCGGCCATGGGGCCAGCCTATGAAAGGATCGGCAAGTATGCCGGTGAAGATAATGTAAAGAAATTCATGAAATTTGTCGAGGATGCCAGAAAGAAATAATCCGAGCAGGAGGGTAAAACGGTGCTCACGGCTGAGATCTTTTTAGTCCTGGTCGGTCTGATCATGCTGGGACTTCCCATTGCGGTCTCCATGGGTTTGACGGCGGTATTCTTTTTTGTGGCCCTGGGGGAGACAGAGGTTTTGACCATGGTCCCTGCCAGAATGTACTCCAGCACCACAAGTTTTACCCTCCTGGCCATCCCTTTTTTCATCCTGACCGGTAACCTGATGAATAGCGGTGGAATCACCCACCGTTTATTCCGATTTGCCCAGAACTTAGTAGGGCACTTAAAGGGAGGCCTCGGCCATGTCGTTGTAGTGAGTGCTATGATCTTTGCCGGAATGACAGGTGCGGCCGTAGCCGAGGCAGCCGCTCTGGGAACGGTGGAATTAGAAGGAATGACCAAGAGAGGGTTCGACCGGAAATTTAGTGCCGCCATCCTGGCCTCCGCCTCGACCATCGGTCCCGTCATTCCTCCCAGCATCCCCTTTGTCATCTACGGGAGTATAACCGGTACATCGGTTGGCCGGCTCTTTTTAGGTGGATTTGTTCCCGGTTTCCTCATGGGCATTGCCTTGATGATTATCGTCTATGTTGTTTCGACTCAGAGGGGCTACCCCAAGGAACGAAGGGCCACCATTCAAGAGCTTATGGCCAGCACGTTGGGGGCCCTATCCGCCATAGCGACACCGGTCATCATCATCGGTGGAATGGTGTCAGGGATCTTTACCCCGACCGAGGCCGCTGTGGCGGCCACGGTCTATGCCCTCATTTTAACCATGTTTATCTACAAGGAGGTCAAATTAAAGGACCTTCCCCGAATTCTATGGGAGACATTGGAAACTTCGGTCCGGGTACTGTTTATCATCTCAGCGGCGGGTATTTTTGGATGGCTTCTCATCCATCAGCGGGTTCCCGAGACAGTGATTAAAGCCCTCATGTCCCTCAGTAAAAACCCATGGGTCATCCTCCTGGTTATCAATATCATTCTGCTCATTCTGGGCTGTTTCATGGAAGGAATCTGCATCATGCTTTTGACGATCCCTGTCTTCATGCCGATGATCACCCAGCTCGGTATCGATCCAGTCCACTTTGGGGTTATGATGACCCTTAACTTGATGGTTGGCCTCCTGACACCTCCGGTGGGTATGGTCCTCTACACCATATCGAGCATAGGTAAGATTCCCGTTTGGGAACTGGCCCATGAACTCAGGTGGCACATGGTAGCTTTGGCGGTCGTATTATTCCTTGTTACCTATGTTCCTGGTTTTGTGACCTGGGTTCCGAATCTGCTTATGGGTTCTGCCCGATGAGCGGAGAGCCCAAATGAACCGGGAAATGCTTAAAAAAATAGATAGAGTATTGGAACTAATAATGAGGTGGGGTAGCAGCTTTTTTTTGGCAGGTTTATTGATCATAATTTCCGCTATAGTATTTGTCAGATTTGTCCCCATCACGTCTATGGGATGGACGGACGAGGTCGTTGAATTTGCCTTTGCCTGGATGGTTTTCCTTTGCGCAGCGGGACTATGGCGCCAGAGGACTCACTTTCGCGTAGAAGTGATCAACGAATGGCTCGGTGGCTCTAAGGCTGGACGTGTATTGGAGATCCTCCTGAGTCTCCTTTCCCTTGTATTCTTATTGGTTCTTACCTATCAAGGGGGGCTACTGGCGATGAAGGCCACGGATCGTTCCCCAATTTTTGAATATCCCAAAACTCTATGGTACCTGTCCATTCCGATCTCGGGGGCCATTATGATCGGCTACACGATTCGCGATCTCTGGCTTCTTTTTCGCGGCCGGTCTTGATCTTTTTGAGAATCCATAGCTTTGTTGATTCATTGAGAAATTATCTTTTATGAAGGAGGAGTAAAAATGAACCTTTCCTGGCTTTTTCGGCAGACCCATCAAGTCAAAGGACGGAAGCGGTTGATCGACCCATCCAATACCGGTCTCCGGTTCTTGCGGTATGGCCGCATTGTCCTCTCTCGAGGGGAATCCCCGATTTCTCTGGAGACCGCGGGTGAAGAGATAGGTCTCATTTGTCTTAACGGAGAGGGCGAAATCGAAACCAGCGGTCAGCGCTTCAGCATGAAAAAATACGATGCCCTATACCTGCCCATCCAAAGCAGCTGCCGGATCACCGCCCAAGAATTCTTTGACCTGGCCGAATGCGCCGCCCCGGTTTCTAAAAAATACCCAGTCCAATTCGTTTCCTTTCAAAACGTCCTGAAAGATCCAAAATTGGTCAATCGGGCCGGGTTTGAGCCATATTCGCGGACCATTCACACCTTGATCGGAGAGGCAAACGTAAAAGCGGGGCGGCTTTTGGCCGGGGTGACTATGAGCAAAGAAGGGAACTGGACCAGCTGGCCGCCGCACGATCATTCACAGGCCAAGGAGGAGATTTACCTCTACGTGGACATGCCCGCGCCCAATTTTGCCATTCACCTGAATTACTGGGATTTCCAGAATGCCGAGATTGTAGCCATGGTTCGGGAAGGGGATGCAGTGGCTATTCAGAAGGGTTATCATTATAATGTGGCCGCGCCCGGGACGGTGACCACTTTTCTCTGGATGATGGCGGCCATCCGGGAAGAGCAGGACCGCGTCTTCACCCAGGTTACAGTCCAGCCTGAATTCGACGGGCGATTTAAGTTGTTCTAAGGGAGATTGCTTTCTATCCCCCTATCGCCCCAACTCCCTGTCTCCCTGTTTCTCTATTTCCGGGGCAGGAAAAAGGAGAGAATGAGAGCTCCGGCCGGAAGGAGCAAAAGGTAGCTTAGCGCCCTTTCCATGCCCAAGAAATCAGCTAAAGCTCCGGTCCCCAAAACCCCCCATCCAGCCATCCCCCAGGCCATTCCCATGATCAGGCCGGATACCGTCCGGGCTTTATGGGGAGCCATCTCCTGGGCCAGGACGATGCAGGCGGGCTCGCTCATGAATAACAGAAAACCTAACAGGGCCAAGATGAAAAAACTCATTGTCCCTTTCAGATAAAGGAAAGCCAAGAACACTGGGATGGCTATGATGAATGAGGAGATGATCATTGTTCTCCGTCCTAGCCGATCAGATAAGTATCCGCCGATTAAACCCCCCAAGGCTCCGCAGGCCATGAACACGGTGAAGGAGCTTCCGCTGGCGATCAGGGAAAACCCCCGGAGTTTTTGAATGGTGGGCAGGAAAGTGGCCAAGCTCAGGACAGCGGTGACCCTCAGCACGACCACGGACCACAGAATGCCAAAACGAAAGATCCTTCGATTCGTAGGCCCTGCCACTGCGCGTCCAGAATGAGAGGGCAACATGCGACCCTCACCGGGCTGAGGTGCATACCGATGCAGAAGCCAAGCGGTAACCAATGCCGGCAGAGAAGCGAGGAGGCTCCATTCTAAGCCAAGGCTCGCGATAACCAGGAGGATTAGGAAGGGACCCAGGCCGTAACCAAAATTTCCCCCCAGCATGAATATGGACATACCCAGAGTTCTTTGCCGGCCGCTCAAGGAAGCAGACAACGCTGCTGCCTCGGGATGATAGCAAGCCGCTCCCAATCCACCAAGGATCAAAAGGATAATCATCAATGAGTAATTGGAGGCTAACCCGATCGAGCTTAGGCTGAGACCGGCCAGGATGGGCCCAAAGATGATCATCTTCCGGCCGCCGAGCTTGTCAGAAAGGTACCCGAAGATGGGCTGGGGCATGGAGGCAGAGGCACTCATTACCATAGCTAGAATACCTACGCGGGTAAAGGACAAATGGAATCTATCGATCAAAAGAGGCAAGAGAGGAGGCAGAAGGCCCGGGTAGAGATCCGTGACGAAGTGACCCAGGGCCAAGTAAGCTGCCTTCTTAGAATAAGATTCACTATCTCTTTCCACCATAGATTTTTATCATTATCCTCCTCTTGACGAAAAGGGAAGAAAAATTTTACAAGATCTTTGATGGATGATATACTTGGCAACCTAATAGACCGGAAGATAGAGAGATAGGAAATGGGAAGAGAAAATGAATGACATTTCCGAGTGGCCCAAAATCCGTCCCTCCGGGGACAGCGCAGTGCTGGTGGAGTTCGACAATCGAATCGACCCCGAGGTCAACCGGGCTGTTCGTTCCTTAGCCCTGACCATCGAAGCCGAACGATTTCCTGGGATCAATGAAGTTCTTCCAGCATATCGAACCTTGATGGTGACCTACGACCCTCTGGAGATAGAGTATGAAGCCCTCCTGGAGAAAATAAAAATATATCTGGGAAGGGCGAGGAACATGGATCTTCCGGCCCGACGCACTTTTCGGCTACCCACTGTTTATGGTGGGGCCCATGGCCCGGACCTGCAGCGGGTCTCCGAAATTTTGTGTCTGCCCCCTGAAGAAGTAATTGAGGTTTTTTCAAAAACGCATTTTTTAGTTTACTTCATCGGATTTATCTGTGGGTTGGCTTACCTCGGGGGACTCCCGGATCAAGCTTCGGGTGCCCCGCCTGCCCACCCCGCGAACCCTTGTTCCCGGAGGGTCAGTGGGGTTTGCCGGCGGCCAAGCAAATGCCATCGCCACCGATCAACCTTCGGGCTTCAATTATATTGGAAGGACATTTGTGATTCTTTATAATCCGCAGATCTTTCCCCCCATCCCCTTTGTGGCCGGGGATGAAGTTTTATTCCCCCCTGCATCCGAAGAGGAAGCCTTGAGGGCGAAAGGACGGCGAGCGGAGGATTTTCTGTGAAGGCCTTTGAGGTTTTGAACCCTGGAATTCTTACCGCCATTCAAGACCTGGGCCGGCCGGGATTCATGAAATATGGAATTCCCGGCTCTGGAGTGGCGGGTAGTTTTTCAGCCAGGATCGCCAACCTCTTAGTCGGAAACTCAAGTGGCGCGGCTGTGCTGGAGACTACTCTTTTCCGACTGGAACTCCTGGCGTTGGGGGATTTATTTATTGCCATCACAGGAGGAGATCTTTCTCCGGCGCTCAATAAAATTCCTCTTCCCATGTGGCAGGCTGTCTCCATACAGAGAGGGGACCGGATCTCATTCCGAGCCAGGAAACTGGGTTTTCGGGCTTTCCTTGCGGTGCGGGGTGGATTTGACGGGCCGAAATTTCTTAACAGCCGGTCGGTCTTTGCCCGCGGCCTGATGGGCAATCCCTTGAAGGCCGGGGACACCCTGGAGACTGAAGGTGATGGACTAAGGCCTCCCTGCCTCAAGCCTTTGCCCGCGGATCTAATCCCTATCCTCTCCGATAAAAAGCCCTTGCGTGTTCTCCTTGGCCCGCAAGAAGACCGTTTTACTTCTCAGGGGTTGGAGACCTTTCTGTCATCAGAATACACCGTAAGTTCGCAATCAGACCGCATGGGTTACAGACTGGAGGGGCCGAAAATCGAGCATGTGAAGGGTGCCGATATTATTTCCGAATCGATTGCTCGTGGCGCCATCCAGGTTCCGGGAGATGGAATGCCCATCATTATGCTTTGGGATGCGCAGGTCTCCGGGGGTTATACTAAGATCGCAAATATCATCTCTGCAGATTTAGATATCCTGGCGCAGGTCATGCCTGGTGAAAGTCTGCATTTTAAATCTGTAACCTTGGAAGAGGCTCATCGGGCACTTCGTGAAGAAAGGGCACGCCTTGAAAATGCCCAGAGAGCGATAGAGGACCGAGGATGATTATTTTATTTACGAACCGCCAATGGATTTTCGCTTGTTGGTTCACTTATGCTTTAGCTTACTGCAATCCGTCCTTCAGGAATCCCACGAAGAACCCATTTTACTCCTAATTCGACAATTTACTCATGTCTATTTACAACGTATTCTCGCCCGACTTTCTTGTTGACACTAAAAATCGCCCTCCATATAATGCTTCTTAATAAGAATTTGTGTTTCTTATATAGAAACCAAAATGCTGCCTCAAACCGCTTTACTCAAGGCCGATCAAAAATCATCCTCCACAATTTTAGTGCTGGAAAAGGCATTGAATATCCTTAGCCGCTTCGATGGAAACCGTACCGAATGGGGGGTCACAGAACTCAGTAAAGATCTGAGCATCAACAAATCCACAGTTTCCAAGATCCTCTCCACTTTGGAAAACCACTGCTACCTGGTAAAGAATGCAGAAAACCGAAAGTATAAGTTGGGGCTGCGCCTGTTTGAACTCGGATCACTGGTTGCATCTCAAATGGACCTGCAAAAAGAGGCCCTCATCCATTCATGGAAGAGTTAGATAAGAAAGTGAAAGAAACCATCCATTTGGTGGTGATGGATGATTTTGAAATCGTCTATATTAATAAAGTGGAAAGCCCTCAGAGTTTGCGGATCGGAACACGGGTTGGAGGGAGGCTTCCGGCTCATTGCACCGGTGTCGGTAAAGTTCTCTTGGCCTCTCTATCCCCTCGAAGAACTAAATATTTTTCTTAAAAAAAAGCCCCTCAAAAAGTTCACCTCCCACACTATCACCGACCCTGAAACCCTAAGGAAGCCCTTGCTCAAATTCGGGCTCAAGGTATGCCCTGGATAACGAAGAGTTCAGCGAAGGTCTAATGTCCGTAGCAGCCCCTATCTTCGATTATTCTCAAAAGAAATCGCGGCCCTCAGCATCTCCGGGCCCGCCCATCGGATCAAAGAGAAGAACGTGGAAACCCTCATTGCCATGGTCAAAAACACAACCCAGGAAATATCCCGGCGATTGGGCTTCAACGAAAATTTGCGAGAAAGGAGGGGGAATGAAAGTCGTCAGCGTTCATGCCCAGGTGAACAACGAGCTCTGCAAGGGATGTAAAACTTGTGAAATGGTTTGCCCGGTTTATGCCATTAAAGTCAGAAGAGAAGACGGAAAAGCCCCGGGTAGAAATCGACCTCCATAGATGTGTCGGATGTTGGAACTGTCAACAACGTTGTCCGGAGCATGCCATAAATATGATTCCTTGTGACCCATATACCTTTAAAACCGATGTTTCTCAGTTTGAATATAAGGAAATCGAGGCTTTGTGCCGCAAGGCTCGTTTTCATCCCAAACAGGTGGTTTGTTACTGTTCGGCCAGCCGGGCCGAAGAATTGGCTGCGGCCATTTTAGCCGGGGCCAAAACCCCCGATGCTGTGGTTCTGGCGACGGGTATCGGGGCCGGATGCGGGATCGAATGCAACCAACCGATCCAGCGTTTTCTGGAGGCTGCCGGCTTTCGGCCCGGAACGGCGCAAAGAAAGCTTATCAGTGGTACGGTCGAACCACAACAGTCTGGGAGGTGTCTGCCGGAGATCAAGAGAAAACATCCCGTTTTTCGTTTTGTTGAGGACCGTGAACTCATGGATCGCATCGTCAACACCCCCATAAAGTCCTGAGGTTCATAACCTTTAACCCATGGAGGTAGCCACTATGTATGCCTAGAAACCATTCCCCCTGCCAGCCCTCGCCCATCCCAGTATGGGGTGGACCCCAAATATGTCGCCCGGCGAGGTGCAGAATTGGAAGGAATGACGAGCGTCTCCTTGAAGGAATTGATTCCGGATATGCCAAAGGTCATCTACCCCGATGGCCAGGGGGAAAATGTCATCCGTGAAAAGACTGAAGCCGCACTTGGCCAGGGTGGATTTCTCCAAGATCAAACCTGGAAACACGGTCAACATTCTGGCCTCCCACCATGGTTTCACATTTCTGGGAGGGAAACCGTACGCCGAGATGCTCCGCACGATCAAAGATATCGTGGAACGGGAAACCCCGGCTAAGGAAGTTCGGCTGAGAGCCGGTCTGGGAATGCGCTTCCGCGAAACCGAAGAATATATCAAGGCCCACGGTCTGGATGAGTATTTTAAAGGCAAAGCCTTAGGGATAGCCCCCATCGACGCCGGTATTCCCATCCAGACCTGTTTGGGAACCCTCTACGGGCTTCGCCAGGCCTATGATGCCGATGTGATCATTCATGCCCATAACAGCGACGTGCGGGAGGTTCATTTCCATCGTCAGGTGGACCGGGCCGTGAAGCCTTTTGGCATGAGCTATGCTCGGGCTGAAACCCGTTCTACTTACCACATGAATATGGGGCCCCGAGCGGCTAATTTCGTGGCCCGGGCCATTTTCGATTCTGAATTCGTCCAGAGCAAATACGGGTTCTCCATTTTTATGATTATGTCCCCCGCAGGGGTTGTGACCATCGATGCCGACAATGATCTGTATGCCATCAACAATCGGACCACCGTGGGAGGAATGAAGTATTACGGCAAGATCATCAACTTGTTCAGTGCCATTGATGAATGCATCGTCATTCTGGATTTTCCTTGCCCGGTGCCTTACGTATTTGCCGCAGGGGTCATTTATGCCAACATGGTCGGTGCGAACATAGACCTCTTCGACCTGGATAACCCCCTACCCCCATATACCTGGTATACAGAGACCTTCTATGATGATCGGGGCCGGCCATTGATTCCGGACATCCCACCGGTTAACCCGGCAATTAAAATGGTCGTACACAACTATGCCTGGACAGGCTATCCAGCCACTTTCTTTGCTGAACACACGCCAACCATCATGGTGGGCCGAGAACAAGCAGAACTCTTCAACCGCGACCCCATGAATCTGAATTATATGAAGCATGCCCTTCTGTCAGAAAATTTGCCCACGGCTATGGAATTCGCCTACCGTACGACAAAATCGGACAAGGTGATCATTTTCGATGGGGCTACGGGGGGCGTAAATGTCAGCCGATCGCTGGCGGATCATCTACGCCAGGTCGCTTCGCAAGTGAATGAACGGGTGGATAAGATTTTAATGCCCAAATGGTTGGCGCAAAGAAATATTGACTTAAAAATCCTCAAACAAGTGGCCTGAGAAAGCTTAAGGGGAAATGAATTGTCCTATTCAAAAGAATTATGGGCACCCATGGATTGAAAAGTCGACGATGAAAACTTTGGCCGAAATGCTGCTGGCGGCTGAGAAAAACCGGAAGCCTGTTTCTCCGCTCACGGAATCGGACCCGGGAATTTCCGTGGACGATGCCTACCGCATCCAGCTTAAAGTCATGGAAATGAAAAAGAGCTCCGGCCAAGTGGTGGTTGGCAAGAAAATCGGCATCACCAGCCGGGCCATGCAGGCCATGCTCGGAGTGGATGAGCCAGACTATGGTCACATCCTGGATGGAATGGTGGTGATGGAAGGAGAAAAGATTCCAGCCAAAGACCTGATTCAACCACGCATCGAGGGGAGCTGGCTTTCGTACTGAAGGAAGACCTGAGAGGGCCAGGGATCACTCTGACGGATGTAATCCGATGCAGCGAAGGGGTGATTCCAGCCCTGGAGATCATCGACAGCCGGATCGTAGATTGGAAGATCAAGCTTCCAGACACCGTGGCCGACAATGCCTCCAGCGCCCGGATCGTTCTCGGGGGAGTCCTCACCCCGATCTGGGCTTTAGACCTCCGTACCGTGGGCATGATTTTGGAGAAGAATGGCGAGGTAGTAGCCACTGCAGCCGGGGCTGCAGTCCTCGGCCATCCCGCCCAAGCCGTAGCTTGGCTGGCCAACAAGCTTGCGGTTTATGGAATCACTCTGCGCAAAGGAGAAGTAATTCTCTCCGGGTCCCTGACCGCGGCGGTGCCGGTGGCGCCGGAGATTTCATCCGGGCTGATTTTGGGCTTCTGGGAGATGTGAAGATGAAATTTGCTTAGTAGGATTATGACGCGGGTTATTTACCGAATCACTGGATTAAGGCAGGGAAAATCTTTTAAGAAGGAAAAGAGGAGGAAATGATGAAAGGAAAAATCATTTTCATTTTAATGGCATTTTTCATTCTTACCGTTCAACCTTCTTGGGCCCTGGAGCCGCAAAAACTGAGAATCGCCACCTTGGAATTGGGAAGCTCCTGGTATGTATATGGGGGCCTGATGGCGAACATCCTGCGCAAAGAGTTGCCGAAAGGCTCTACAATCGACGTCCTCCCTTACGCCGGAGGGGTGGGTAACATGAACCTTGTCTCTAAAGGGGATTCAGAGCTGGGTTTTGGTTTCCCGGTTACGGGTAGATGGGCCTTCGATGGCCATGTGGCCTACGATAAAAAAATGACGAACCTTCGAGGTTTAATTGGAGGGTTTGACGAATATTACGTCGGCATCGTAGTTACCCGGAAATCCCAAATCACTTCTCTCCCCGATATCCCCAATAAAAAAATGCCCATCCACCTGGTGACGGTCACCCGGGGAAGCCTGGGGGAGTTTGCAAACCGGCAGATAACCGAAGCTATCGGTGCTACTTACAAGGACATCGAATCCTTCGGCGGGAAGGTCACTCATACTTCTTTCGGTGTGATTTCGAAGATGCTTATGGAGGCCCAGGCCGATCTCTTTATGCAGGTGGTTACGGCCGGCCACCCGGCGATGAGTGAAATTGCCATTACCTGCGATGTGACCTTCATCGGACTCAGCGATGAAGTCATCAAAAAACTTACGAGATTCGGCTGGTTCCCGGCATCCATTCCCGCCGGGACGTTCAAGGGGCAGAACACAAAAATACCGACCGTAGGGACCACCACCTCGCTGATTACTACGGACGCACTGTCCAACGAGCAGGCATATGCAGTGACGAAGATCATCTGCGACAACCAGGAATTCCTGTCCAAGGGACATGCAGGTTTGAAGCCGTTCAAACCCCAGGTGGGATGGAAACCAGAAAACCTGGGCCTGCCGCTCCATCCCGGGGCGGAGAAATATTTTAAAGAGAAGGGCTGGATGCCTTAAGAGGCTTAGCGGCTTACCGGAGAGGCAAGGAAAAAGAAAGACCACATTTTTGGACAAAGAAAAAGATCTGGAAATCAATCTTCTGCAAAAAACCGAGCTCTGGATCAAGGGTATCTCCCTTAAGAATGCTCGCCTCGACGACATCGCCCATCAGGTAGCCGGGGTTCTGGAGCTCGAACCGAATGAAGTGCTGGTGGTGGATGTACGGGATGACCACATTGTTCTTGATATCCTCCGCCAAATTCTCAAGGCCAGCCAGATCGCCGGGAAGGGTCAGGAGATCTTGCGGCGGGTCGCAGAGGTTCCGGGGGTTACCCTCTCCGAGGAAGCCTCTTTGCACTCGGAGGGCGCTCTGGGCTGGGTCTGCCTAGACCAAACTGATTATGGACCAGCCCTGGAAAAAGCTCAGCAGATGGGAGAGGAGATCCGCAGACGAGTGGCCAGAAGAGCGATCGTTTTTTCCACGGGATTTGAGGTGCAAAAAGGTTTGATCGCAGATACCAATTTCCCTTTGATCGAAGACCGCCTCAGGAGAGAGGGTTATACAGTTTATCCTGGGGGCGTGTTGCCCGATCATGTTGGGACCATCGCCTACCGGCTGCAAAGAGCCTTGGATGAGGGATTCGGGCTCATCCTTACCTCTGGAGGCGTGGGAGCGGAAGAGAAAGACTGCACCGTCGAAGGTCTGCTCCGGGTAGATCCGTCTGCGGCCACGCCTTATATCGTGAAATTCGAGCCGGGAACAGGGAGGCACGTCAAAGACGGGGTCCGGATCGCCGTGGGGAAATTGGGAATCTCCTGGCTCGTTGCTCTGCCGGGACCCACCCGGGAGGTGCAGATAGGGCTCGACCAGCTTCTTGAGGGCCTGGACAAAGGATGGGACGAAAAGCAAATGGCCGAGCATATCGCTTCCGCCTTGAGGGGAAAATGGAGAGCGCATGGATGACGGCCGAAATCCTTCGGGTGAATAACCAGTGATGAAGGGGTACGATACGCTCATTACCGATTGGGTAATAGAAGATCCATTCTATGCGAGAATCTTTCAGAGCATCTCAGATCGTCGTCTGAAAGCATTTTTACGTTCCAAAGATTCCGGATCGGTAGCCGGAATTCCTTTTGCGCAAAGGGCAGCCGAAGCGCTGGGACTTAACGCCAGCTGGAAGAAACAGAGCGGGGAAGCTTTGGCGGAAGGCGAAGAGATCGGACAGTTCGTGGGAACACCCGAGCAAATCGTCAAATTCGAGAACCTGGTAATCGGCCTGATCGCCAAGCCTTCAGGCATAGCCTCAGCTGCGCAAAGAGCCAAAAGGCTTGCTGCCGGAAAAATTCGCCTGGTCAGTGGCGGATGGAAGAAGCACCCTTTTCCAATCAAAGAGAACATCTGGGAGGCAGTGGCTGCCGGGGGGATTGCCCATCGCATCGTCGAGGAACCCTTCATCTACCTGGATAAAAATTATGTGCGCATCTTTGGAGGGATCTCCCGGACGCTCCAGGCGGTATCCTCTTCTTCCCTGCTCAAGGTCATCCAATTACGGGGAGAATTTTCGCCCATCGCTGAAGAAGCCCAACAGGCTATCAACCTCGGGGCGCAGATCCTGATGGTAGATACGGGCTCATGGCAAGACTTGGAGGATGTCTTTAAGGTCTTAAAGGAAAAGGGAACTCCCCGTCAAGCAAAAATTGCTTTTTCCGGGGGGATCAAGCTGGAGGAGATTCCCACGCTGGCGGAAAAAGGGGTGGACATCCTGGATATTGGAGCCGCCATCCTGGACGCTCCTTGGCTGGAATTGACTTACGATGTAGTCAAAACCCCTTAAGGGAAATTCTTTATCTAGTACTTCGTTAAGGAAATTGGCGCTATAAAAAAGTGCGGATCATGGATCATTCTTTTTGTCTGGGACTGCCCGTGCCGATGTCGGGGGGCCAAGGCGATGAGTCCCGCCATGGCGGGACAGCATCGGCCGGGAAAAAGGCTACCCAAAGACGGTGATTGGGGTCCGCAAAGGGACGCTGGGTGCATCTTCCGGCCCTATCCATGGAAAAACCAGTGCCTTATGATGCCAAGCGAATCGCATTGGCCTCCGGACCCTGGAACCGATTTTATTACGCCAATTTCTGCATCTTAACAATAATCCTATTTCGCAACAATTTGCCAAACAGGGGGTTTGGGGATGAACGATAAAATCGAACAGTTTCGCAATTGGATGGAGAGCCAGGGGATTGATGTTTCCGTGGTCCTGAAACCCCATGATGTTATGTACTTGTCAGGATCTGCCCCGGTATGCTCGGGCCTCTTGATTTTTCGTGATTCTCCGCCCATTCAAGTTTGTATCTGGCTGGATGGTTCCGAAGTGAAGAAGGAGAGTTCCCTTCAAAGAGTCGAGGGCTACCAGTTTCCGGAATCCTCCATGGCCGAGAAAATGACCGGTCTGATCCGGAAAAACTTGAATCCTCCCCGCTCTATCGGCATCGAGAAAGACTATATGACGGCCCGAATCCTGGAGAGCCTCCAGGGCGCTTTTCCTCAGGTTAATTTTGTTTCGATTACCCGTGCCCTGGATGAGATGCGGGCCATCAAAACCCCGGAGGAAATCCGTTACCTCAAGAAAGCGATGGCCATGGCGGAAGCGGGAATGATAGCGGCCTTGGCAGCGGTGAAGCCGGGAGTCACAGAGATCGACATTGCTGCCGAGGCCGAATATGCCATGCGCAAAGCAGGGAGCGAAGGAGTGGCCTTTGGCACTCTGGTGGCTTCCGGTCCCAGGACCCTCTTGGCCCATCCTTATGCCTCCCGAAGAAAGATCGGTAAAAGAGATGTGGTAGTGATTGATTTGGGAGCGAAGCATAAGGGATATTCATCAGACCTTTGCCGGACCGCGTTCATGGGCAAGCCCTCGGCTGAGCAAAAGAAATTCTTAAAGATCCTCTTGCGGGCCCAGGAAGCTGCTTTTCAGGCTGCCCGGCCTGGTACTCTGAGCGGCCATGTTTACGCCGCAGCAGAGCGAATCCTGGCTGAGGATGGGTACGCCCGCTATATTCCAGCGGATATTGGATACGGCAGCGGTCTTCGCCAGTCTGAATTTTTCCCAGTCATTTTGAAAAATGGCCAGGATGTTTTGCAGCCCGGCATGGTCGTGGCCATGTTTCAGACCACAGCTTACCTCCGCCGGATTGGAGGCATCCGGGTGGAAGATCAGATTGTGATTCAATCGCATGGCTATACCAAGCTCTCTAACCTTCCTCAGGCCCTATATGATTAGAAGGGAGAAGGAACCTTATGGTAGGGGAAAATTTCCGTTCGTGGTTGGCAACCTGGGATAAAAAGGGGTGGCTCTCCCGGATTCCCAAGCCGGTAAATCCTCAATATGTCCTCGGGGCCATCACCAAAAAGCTGGAAAAAGAGAAGAGTGTATTTTTCGAGCAAGTTTCGGGGTATTCGATTCCCTTGGTGACAAATCTCTGCTTCTCCCGGAAAGCTCTGGCGGCGGCCCTGGAAATCGCCGAAGGAAACTTTATCCCCAATCTCAGGAGAGCTATGGAAAATCCGCATCCCTGCGAGGTGGGAGAGAGCGCCCCCTTTCAGGAGAATGTGCTCACCAAAAATCTTAACCCTTTGCAGATTTTTCCCATTCCCACCTACCACGAAAGGGATGCCGGGCCTTATATCACCGGTGGAGTTCTCGTCGCCAAAGACCCGGAAACGGGGATTCGCAACGCCTCCATCCATCGCCTCCGGGTATTTAACGACAACCTCCTAGGCTTGCTGATCCTCCCGCGCCACCTAAATCTGTGCCTGCAGGAATCCGTTCAGATGCAACAGCCCCTGGAGGTGGCTGTAGCCATCGGAGTCGATCCTTTCACCCTGCTGGCTTCACAGGCGATTCTGCCTTTCGGCGTCGATGAACTGGAAGTGGCCAATGCCCTGCGTCCTTCATCTCCGTTGAGGCTGGCACGATGCGCCAGCGTGGATGTGGAAGTCCCTGTTGATTCGGAGATTGTACTCGAAGGAATCATTGACCCCTCGCAAACGAGAGTGGAGGGGCCCTTCGGCGAATTCCCCCGGTATTATAGCCCGGAGGCTCCGCGACCTATCTTCAAGCTAAAGGCCATCTGCTACAGGAAGGACCCTCTTTTCTACTCAATCCTTCCCGCGTCCCGCGAACACCTTCTCCTGGGGGCTATTCCCCGGGAGGCCAGCATCCTGGCCGACGTACAGCGGGCTGTTCCCTCGGTGCGTCAAGTACATTTAACTTTCGGCGGGACCTGTCGGTATCATTTAATTATCTCCTTAGCCAAGGATAACGAAGGGGAAGCTCGTATGGCCATGCTCGCAGCCATGAGCAACAATGCCGACATCAAGCACGTAGTCGTGGTCAATGAGGATATCGACATCTTCGATATGGAGCAGGTCGAATGGGCCATCGCTACCCGATTTCAGGGAGACCGCGATTTGCTGGTCATCCCAAAAACCCAAAGCTCCCTCCTCGACCCATCCTGTTCGGGGGGAGTTGGGACCAAATTGGGCATGGATGCCACTGCCCCTTTGGGTGGCTTGCAGAAGGAGTTTAAGCCGATCTCTATCCCCGGCTACCAAGAAATCAACCTGGAGAAATACCTCTGATCCCACATCTATTTTTTTCTATCTCATCCCCGCCAGCCTCAAAATACGGAATCCCTCCTCATAAAATACAGGATTCACCTTATATATTTCCTAGTCCAGCTCTAATAACTTTACAAAGAATTATGAAAAAGTCCCCGCGCGGCCAGACTTTCTAGTTCATGAGGTGAGATTCCGAGGGAACCCCCATATGCTTTTCAAATTACGTATATTTCAGGATCTTCGGGCCTTGAGTCCTGACGGCCGTCTCCTTTTCATCACCCGCACCGCACGTCTGTTTGCCTATGGGTTCTTGTCCGTCGTGCTCATGCTCTATCTGGCCCAAGCTGGCCTGAGTGAAACCCAGATTGGCCTGTTGCTCACCCTGACCCTGATCGGCGACACAATCATTTCCCTGGGGATAACTACGACAGCCGACCGAATGGGGAGGAGGCGGATGCTCATCGTCGGCGCAGTCCTGATGGTCTTCGCGGGAATATTATTCGCGCTGACGCGCAACTTCGTGCTGCTGCTGATTGCAGCCACCATCGGCGTGATCAGCCCCAGCGGTTACGAAGTCGGACCCTTTTTGTCCATTGAACAGGCGGCGCTATCCCAGATTATTCAAGACCACCGGCGCACCCAGGTTTTTGCCTGGTATAATCTAATCGGTTCTTTTGCTACGGCGTTGGGTTCGCTATGCGGTGGAGGGCTGGCTGCGGTTGCGCAGGGTGCAGGCCTGGCGCCTCTGTCAAGCTACCGGGTGATTGTGATTGGCTATGCGGCCATCGGACTGATCCTGGGGCTTTTATTCACCAAACTTTCGCCCGTTGTAGAAATATATCAAAAAGCCGGCCCACCCGGTTCTTCTCCGCCGAAGAAAGGCCGCCTTGGTCTGCATCGGTCGCGGAGAGTTGTTTTCAAACTCTCCGCCCTCTTCTCGCTGGATGCCTTCGCCGGCGGCTTTGTCCTCCAGAGTATCGTGGCCTACTGGTTCCACGTACGCTTCAATGTACAACCAGCGTTGCTGGGCGGCATCTTCTTCGGAGCAAACATCCTTGCTGGCCTTTCAGCATTATCTGCCGCCTGGGTAGCTTCCCGCATTGGGTTGATTCGGACGATGGTATTTACGCATATCCCCTCCAACATCTTGCTGATCCTGGTCCCCCTCATGCCCAACCTACCCCTGGCGATTACGATGTTGCTGCTGCGATTCAGCATCTCCCAGATGGACGTGCCTACCCGCCAATCTTACACGATGGCCGTAGTGGACCCGGATGAGCGTTCGGCCGCGGCGGGGGTAACCGGCATTGCCCGCACGACTGGAGCATCTTTATCGCCGGTCTTTACGGGGCCATTACTGGCTCAGGCAGCGTTGGCGGGCGTACCTTTTTTCCTGTCTGGCGGCCTGAAGATCGTGTACGACTTGCTACTTTACCGCAGTTTTCGTGCGCTCAGACCACCGGAAGAAAAATAAGTAGCGCATGAAATACCCCCCGAACGTTCCTCTTCTTTACCATTCCCGCATGGTCCGGGCTGCTACCTTCGCTTTCGCCTTTGATTATTTCTTTCGGACGTGATCCACCCATTTCTTGGCTACTTTGTAGCTATCCCAATAGTATTTGACGAACTCCTCGCCTACCATGATCTTGACCGGCATGCCAGCATTCTCCAGCCTATCCATGTGCTCTTTGGTCATCATCGCATTTTTGAACACATCATAAAGCTTCTTGAGGATGGGATCCGGGATCCCTTTAGGGCCGGCGATGCCTCGAGTGGAGGCAGAGATAACGGTGGGATAGCCCAGCTCCGCCGTGGTGGGCAAATCGGGGTAGAACTTAGTCCTCTCTTTGTCCATTATTGTCAACATGCGTATTCTTCCTGCCTTCCACTGGGTGAAGTTGTCTGCCACGGTGCAGAAGAGGACATCCACATGTTTTCCAAGGAGAGCAGTGATGGCGGGGGCAGCCCCATCAAAGTAGACCAACCTCATTTCTATACCCGCTGCCTCGGCTAACTGGAAATATCCAATCTCGTCATCCTGGAGATAGCCCACGATGCCGGCAGGGATTTGGCCAGGTCTCTTTTTAGCGTCGTCAATTAAATCTTTAAGGGTCTTCCAGGGGCTGTCCGGCCTCACGGAGACTGTAGTGGGGTCGAGGGCCTGGCTGATGATCGGAACGATATCCTCTGCCTTGAAGGTAGCTTTCCGCTCTGGGTCCAGCACAGCAGTCAGAAGATGGGGAAGGTTGATGCCGCCCAGATAGTAACCATCGGGCTTCTGCCTGGCCAGCTCTGTCCAGCCCACCTGTCCTCCAGCGCCAGCCTTGTTGACCACCACGATCGGTTGGCCAATTTGCTTCTCGGCGATGGCTGCCACGATACGGGCGCCCACGTCGGAGCTGCCTCCGGCCGGGTAAGGAACCATGAGGGTGATCGGCTTCGTAGGATAATCTGCGGCATAGGCGCTACCCACGATGGCCGTCATAAACGCGAAAATTAAGCTGATGACGAATCTTCCTTTCATTTTGCCCCTCCTTACTTATTTATTTAACCACAGAGACCATGGAGAAGTTATCTACCTCTGGGTCCTCTGTGGTTCAGCATTTTAATCTTTGCCAGCCCGCCGCCCCAAAAGGCGAACCGCTGGGGTGAGCAGGACAATGGCTGCCGCGATAAGGAGAACGGCCGAGATGGGCCGGGTGAAGAGGATACTCAGATCTCCGCCGGACATTTCCAGTGAGGTTCGCAAAGCCCTCTCCATCATTGGCCCCAGAATGAGAGCCAGGACCGTCGGAGCCAAGGGCCAGTCCAGTTTGCGGAAAATATAGCCCAGAACCCCGAAGGCTACCATCACCCCTACATCAAACACGCTCTGGTTTAAGCTATAAGCTCCTAAAATACAGAAAAGCAGGATTCCAGGGTAGAGATATTGATACCGGATTTCAAGAAGCTTGGCCCAGAGGCCAACCAGGGGCAGGTTAAGAATAAGTAACATAACATTCCCCAAATAAAGGCTGGCAATGAGGCCCCACACCACATCCGGGCGCTCTTTGAAAAGGAAGGGACCGGGAGTAAGACCGTGGATGATGAATGCCCCCATCAGCACGGCGAGGGTGGGAGACCCTGGTATCCCCAGGGAGAGCAAGGGGACCATGGCTCCATTGGCATAAGCGTTGTTGGCCGTTTCCGGAGAGGCCACCCCTTCGATGACCCCGGTGCCGAATTTCTCCGGGTGTTTAGATACTTTCTTCTCCACAGCGTAAGCGAGAAAAGTAGGTATGATGGCACCGATGCCCGGGATTAGCCCTAAAAAGAACCCTATGATCGTCCCCCGGCCGATGGCGCCCGTGGAAACCTTCCATTCCTCCCGCTTGGGCAGGAGATCGGTCAGCTTGGTCTTGATGACCTCCAGTACGGGTGCCTCCATGCTCAGCAGAATCTCACCGATGCCGAACAGCCCCATGACTACAGGTATGAAGCCAATGCCATCGTACAGCGGGGGGATGCCGAAGGTGAAACGGGGAGCCCCTCGTACCGGGTCCATCCCAATCATCGACAGCATCAGCCCGAAAAGGGTCATGACCAGCGCGGCCAGTAAAGAGCGTCCAGAAAGGCCCGTTACCAGGGAGAGACCTACCACCAGCAGGGAGAATACCTCAGGGGGGCCGAAACGCAACGCAAAGTTGGCCAGGGGCAGGGATACCACCATAAGGGCCAAGGTAGCGAAGGTACCCCCGATGAAGGAGCCAATCGCTGCGATCCCCAGGGCCGGGCCAGCCCTCCCCTGTTTGGCCATCTGGTAGCCGTCCAGGCAGGTTATGACCGAGGCTGCCTCTCCTGGTACATTCACCAGCACCGAGGTGATGGTTCCCCCATACATGGCTCCGTAGTAAATGGCGGCCAGCATGATGATCCCCCCGATGGGGTCCAGGCTAAAGGTGACGGGAATGAGAATGGCCGTCCCCGCTGCGGGACCCAGTCCCGGCAGAACGCCGATGAGGGTGCCCAGGACACAGCCGATGAAGGCATACAAGAGATTCATTGGGAGTGTGGCTACGGCAAAGCCCTGAATCCAGTATTGAATGCGTCCAAATTCCCTCCTTAAATACCGAACATCCCCATGGGCAAAGGTACTTTTAGCCAATAGTAGAAGACATGAAAAATCCCGAAGCTGCCGGCTACGGCGAATATCAGGGTAACCCACCAATTGCCCACCCCGAGGCCCAGCGGGAGGAAAAGGAGGAACAGGAAAAGGCTGATACGGAAGCCCAGAGGATCGAGGAGAGCCAGACATCCTAATAATGCGACCAGAATGATCATGATCCGCCACACCCCTTGGCGCTCGGGTAAGAGAGTAGCCGCAGCATCTGCCACACTCTTTCCCCAAGTTGTCTGGAAAAACAAGGCCAGGGACAATACCCCGGTTATGATGCTCATCCATACGGGAAAGAAGGCAGGTCCAGGGCCCAGTCTGTCCTTATAGGGGTACTCAAAAGATAATACCAGTGTAAAAACTGACAAGGCCACAAAGGCCATGCACATAATTTGCCAGGCTCTTTTCATTCCCGCTTTTCCTCGTAATCGCTAACTGGTTTTCATCCGGAAACTCCCTCCCCCCTGGAGGGAGAGGGGCGGGGTGAGGGGGGATCAAAACGGAAGACTTTAAAATTCTTAACCATTATCACCTCCACCCTTCCCTCCCCCGTCGAGGGGGAGGGGAAAACTGGGTTTCCGGATGGGCACTAACTATTGTTTATCGAGTTTGGGTAAACCCATATTTTGAGGCAGCCGATGCCAAAATTCGCATGAAGGGTATTCCTTTTTTATCATTTAAGAATGCCCTGTCAAGAGAAATCTTCTTGAGATCATTTGATAAAAGGGGGGACGGGAATTCAATTAATCGGAAACGACGATAGCAAAGTCCGGGCAAAGAAGCGAGCACATGCCGCACTTCTTGCACTTTTCCATCTCCTTGCTTTCCGGCGGAAAATAGCCCCGGGCATTCATCTTTTTTGAAGTCTTCAGAACTTTCGCCGGACAAAACTCTATGCAGATTCCGCAACCTTTGCAATATCTGTCTTCTATGAACAATTTGGGCATGGTTTCTTTCAATCCCCAATTTTTTTTTAGCCACAGAGGGCACCGAGAGCACAGAGAATTCATAAAATCAATAGTCAAAACCCTCAATTTGGGTTTTGACATTTATCGTTTGAATTACATTCCTTTCGCCTCAGTGTCCTCTGTGACCTCTGTGGCAATTCTTTTATTTTTGAAACCGGTCGATGATCTTCTGGTAGGTTTCCAGCCATTCCGGCTGGTCTTTATCCATGAACTCTCCCACCCAGAATTGATCTTTCTTCAAAGTTTCCTTTCCTTTTTCTGGCGAAAAACGCACCGCCTGGGAACGAAATTTTTTCATCATCTTTGAAGGTTCCTGTTTCCAATGAGTGGGGCATTGAGTCATGATCTCGATGAAAGCCAGGCCCTTCTTGCGGATTCCCTTTTCGATGGCCTGAATACATTGCTGGGGATGCACCGTGGTCCAGCGGGCCACGTAACTTGCGCCAGCGGTAATGGCCAGTTCGCAAAGATCAAAAGCATTCTCCACGTTCCCGTAAGGGGAAGTAGTCGATGGGATTCCGCGGGCAGTCGTTGGGGCCGATTGCCCCCCCGTCATCCCGTAGAGGCCGTTGTTCATACATATCAGGGTCATGTCCAAGTTACGGCGGCAGACATGGATAAAGTGGTTCCCGCCGATGGCCGCTACATCTCCATCCCCGGTGAAGACGATGGCTTTCAACTCTGGGCGGGCCAGAAGCGCGCCCGTAGCCACCGCCGGCGCCCTGCCGTGGAGCGACCAGATGGAATCGAAGCCCATGTAATGGGACGTCAAACGGGCCGAGCATCCCACCCCGGAGGCAAAGAAAAAGCGCTCGCGGGATATGCCGTCTTTCTGCACGAGGTGATCCACTGCTTCCAGGGTGTAGTTCAGTACCTGGCCGATGCCGCATCCTGGACAAAAGATGGTAGGAAACCGGTCTCCGTACATACCGGTCTCCTTCAGGTATTGCAACATGGGGTGTTTCATTTCTATCCTTTCGACCCAAGGATCACGCAGAGTGTAAAGATAAAAGAATCCACAGTGGATAGTCCACAACCCACTTTACCTCAATCCAAGACCGTAGACTGCCGACCATGGACTATGGACTCATTTTCCAAGGACCTCTTCAATCTTTCCGATGATCTGATCGGGGGCATGCAATTGTCCCAGGCAGGGAACGGGGATAAATTGCTGAACCCGGTCTCGTAAAGCCTCTTTCAAGGGATGGAGCATGAATCCCAGGTTCATCTCCGGGAAGAAGACATTTTTTAATTGTCCAACCAGGGAACGGATCTTATTCTCCGGAAAAGGCCAGAGGGTTTTCAGGCGGAGAAAGCCCAGGTCTGTCCGGCCTTTGGCCCTGAGCTCTTCGACGGCCTCGGAAGCCGAACGGGCTGTGGTCCCGTAGGCCACCACCAGGTTTCGGCACCCCTCCAAGAATGACCCTTCTACCTGGGCGATCTCATCCGCATGGTTTTCAATTTTCCGGAAGATTCGATTCCACGCAAGCGAAATGCATCTCCGGGCTATACTTGGTGACGTTCCCATCCGGGTGATGCACCAAGCCTACAACGTTTACCCGGTAGCCATCTCCCCAGGCGGGCATGGGCGGCACATCTCCTTCGTATCCTTCATAGGGAAGATATTTTTCGTAAGGAATCGCCAAATCCTGAGGCCTTACCCGGTCAATAATCTTAATTTCTTCCTTTGACCGGACCGTTAACCTCTCCCGCATATGGGCCACGGTTTCATCGGCCAAAAGGATAACCGGTACCCGCCATTTCTCCGCGTAATTAAAAGCCTCGACGGTAAAATCGAACATTTCTTGCACCGAGGAGGGTGCCAGAGCGATCAGGCTTCCACCGCCGTGGTGGCCCCATTTAGCCTGCATGACATCTTCCTGGGAAGAGGTAATATACCCTTGGCCAGGCCCCGGCCGCTGGACATTGACAATGACCAAAGGGGTTTCGGACATGATGGCGTAAGATACGGCTTCCATCATCAACGAAAAGCCCGGCCCCGAAGTCGCCGTCATGGCCTTGACTCCGGCCCATGATGCTCCGATGAGGGAGCAAGCCGAGGCGATTTCATCCTCCATCTGGATGAATCGTCCCCCAACCTGCGGCAAACGCTCGGCCGCCTTCTCCATCACTTCTGAGGCCGGGGTGATCGGATAGCCGGCATAATAACGGCAACCGGCAAAGATCGCTCCTTCCACGCAGGCGTCGCTCCCGAACAGATAATAATCCCCGGGGGGAAGCGCTCCACGAACTACTTTCTTGGCTTCCTCTTCGGTGAGCAAAGGCTCAAAGGCCGAATGATCATTCCCGGACATATTCAATCCCTTTCTGGAAAGCTTCGATGTTTTGCGAGAGAGTCTTGTGGGGGATAGTCTCTTCGATGGCCTTCTCCAGGGACTCCCGGGAGATGACCTTGGTCAGCTGGTAGAGGACCCCGAGGGCCACCATATTCTGGAATTTTTTATTTCCGACCTGCAAGGCGATCTCTGCGGTGGGAACTTTTACTACCCGGATGTCTGAACGGGGAGCCTCCTTGACCACCGTCAGCGGGTCGATGATCAGAAGACCTCCCGGCCGCAGGTCTTTAAGGTAAACATCCTGGGCGGTCTGCGATAGAGCCAACAGCACGTCCGCCGAGCGCACTTTCGGGTAGTGGATCTCCCCGTCGGAAAGAACGACCTCCGCCTTGCAGGCCCCTCCTCGGGACTCTGGCCCGTAGGATTGGGTCTGCACGGCATTCTTCTTATCATAAAGGGCAGCGGCCAACCCCACGATTTTGCCGATGGTCACCACCCCCTGCCCGCCGAATCCGGCGATGCGGATCTCATAACGCTTCATTTTTCTTTCTTTCTCTTTTTGAGGCGTCTTTCCTAGCCTCCAAAAATAGTTACCATCCTCAGCCTGCCCGCATCTGCCTGGACTCGAAAATCTTCCTTCTGTTCCTAATCCCCCTTACTTTTTCATGAATGCCTTTGCCCGCTCATCCGCCTCGAGCATGGCCTGGTAGAGCTTTTTTTCGTCCACCGGGAACGGCATATTATGCACAGAACTTCCGGGAGCGCAGGTGCGCTTCAACCCTTCCCAGAAGAGAGGGTCCTCCACATTCGCCAGCCCGAGGTCTTTCAGGGTTAAAGGCAACCCCAGTTTAGAAAAAAAAGGGAGGATGACCTTCAGCTCCCTTTCATTCCTTTCCAGGCAGAGTTGTACGATGATGCCATAGGCTACCATTTCCCCATGTAGGTTTTGATGAACCTGGGGAAGAACGGTCAGCCCATAGAGCAAGGCATGGGCTATGGCCACCCGGAACTTTGAACCCCCTAAACCTCCGATGATCCCGGTCAGGAGGATGTTGGCTTCTACGATCCTTTCCAATGAAGGGGAATTCTTCTTGGCCTCTACATCTCTCTTGGCTTTCAGCCCCAGCGATAAGATCGTTTCTTTCACCTGGGTGGATAAAGTCATGGCAGACTGGGTAGCTGAGTCAGGTTCCTTCATTTGGTCATAACATGGTTTTCCTTCGTACCATTTAGCCAGGGCGTCTCCCATGCCGGCGGCCAACAAACGGATGGGAGCTTGCGCTAGGATCGCGGAATCAACCAAAACCAAATCCGCCCCTTTACCATTTACGGTAGCTTGCCGGACTCCCTTTTCATAGACCACGGCCACGGCAGAAGCCCCCGAACAGGTTGCGGCGCTGGTGGGAATGGTGACCAAGGGGAGCTTCATTTTTTCGGCAACCAGCCGGGAGGTATCAATTGCCTTACCCCCTCCTGTACCCACGATGAAATCGAGATTCTTCTGGCGCACGATTTCCACCAATCGGGAAATCTCACTCAGGCTGCACTCATCCCCAAAAAGAACGAAGGAGGGAGAAAGGCCGGCAATGCCCAACCGGTCTTCTAAGGTCGGGCGGACGATAGATAAAACCAACTCATCGCCCAAAACTAAAGGGCGTTTGCCGAAAACCTTCGAGTAATTTCCGGCCTCCCCTAAAATCCCTTCTCGCTGGATATACTGTTTGGGTCCCAGGAAGATATCGATCATCTTTTAGATATCTCCTTTGCGGGCGCCACCATGAACGATGAGGGAAGCCAGGTTTCCCCGGGCATCGAAGGACATGGGCTTGGGGCCGTCTAAAATTTCCAGGTCCGACCTCTTTTTCAGCTCCTCTCCGTACCCTTCGGAGACTTCCACTTCGTCGACCAGTAAAGTATTCTTGATCCGCACGATCTTTGCTCCTCTCCGGAGGGATCAGGCCAACAGACCCTAAAGCCACCTTTATAGCCTCTTGATCGGTTTCAAAATGCATGGGCACCGCAGCCTTCTCTATGCTGATGCCGGTTATGCAGTTCATATACATGGCCTGATAATTGATCTTATCCACCAGTCTCTTTGTAGTAAGATCGGCCAAACCGATGCCGGTGGCATTCCCGTTGGAATTCTCTGTGAGGTCTCGCACAAAGAGTCTTTTCACGTTTGTCGGATGGGGGAAGACACCCAGCAGATCCCGGTTCCGCCCCGTAACATTCGGGTCGATTCCCGTGCCGCTGATGTCTTTTCCCATTTCATCTACGATTAGGAGATCGATCTCATTGAAGGGGAGCCTGGGCATCATCTGTTTGGCCAGCACCAGGAGCTCCTTTTCCTTTATCTCTAATTCTTCAGGTTTCATAGCCACGATCTTGGCTGTTTCGTCATAGCCATTTTCTACCGCACCCAGGCCGCATAAAATGGGCGCTCTTCTTAAAACCTCCCGGCCCGAGTCGACGATGATCTTAGGAAAAGTATACTGGATGGCGGCCTTGTGGTAATACTCTGCCCCTTTCTGTTTTCCCATGCCGATGGCCATCATCTTCATCAGCCCGCTCTCGATCGGAGCTTTGAATTTCGTATGGGGCTTGATGCGGTTGACCACGATGATCCAGTCCGCCTGGGAAGCATTCTTATCGATGAAGACCGGGACACCGTCTTCTGTCTTCCCAATCTCCACCACTTCCATGGAAGAAAGGATAGGGGCTCCGGTGAACGCTTCGGTCACGTTATAGTGCGCGATCAGGGCGGCCTGTCCTTCCGCTGTTGCCCCTCCATGGCTGCCCATGGCCGGGAAGATGAAGGGCTTAGCTCCTATGGATTTGAGATATTCCACGGCGGCCTTCAAGATCACGGCAATGTTCGCCACCCCGCGGCTCCCGGCCGTGAGGGCCACCCGTTGGCCGGCTTGAATGCGTTTTTCCAGGGAAAGTCTTTTCAACTCAGCCTTAACTGTTCCCGGGATGTCTCTGACCGCGGTGCGGTCAAAAGATTGCCGAATGCGATAGACCCGCGGGAAATTCATAATATTGACCTCCTCAAAAAAAGAATTCAGGAATCAGGAGCCAGAAGAAAAACCGTAAGACATAAGACGTAGGCGCGTAAAGGATAGAGACTGAACAGCCCTGTTTATACCTTCTTGCGCCTTGCGCTTTCGCGACTTGCGGTTATTCCCGCCTTCTGAATTCTGTATTCTGCTTTTATTTAAACACTTCAATGGCCATATCCGGGCAGATTCGCCCGCACATCGTGCAGCCCGTGCATTCCTCCAAACCATCGAAGACGACAAAGTGGTAACCCTTCTCGTTGAAGTTCTCAGAAAGCAAGATCAATTTTTTCGGGCAAGTGGAAATGCAAAGCTGGCACCCCTTACACCGTTCCTTGTCGATGACGATCTTTCCCATTCTTCTATTTTCCATACCCCCTTGCCTCTCCCGCTCTCCCATGAGGGGAGGAGGATGGAGCGAGGAGGAATCGAGCAGGATGTAAAAAAAATCAGCGCGCTTTTGTTGGTTGCGCTGCGGCAACGGCAGCCCCTCTTTTCAGCGCTTCTTCATTGACCGCGAGTAATTCTTTTCGGTGCTCCGGGATCATCCGGCGCAGAGCGACCAGGACCGACTCCAGGGAGACAACTCCTTTCCCCCCCACATAAGCCCCCAGTGCTGCCATGTTGGTCACCTGCAGCGTGCCGGCCTCTTCGGCAATCTTGTTCGCCGGGACCCTGACGACCGTAAGGTCGCTGCGCCGGGAATCCCGATCTACAAGGGAAGAATTGATCACCAAGAATCCTCCGGCTTGAATGGTGGTCTCGAATTTCTGCAGGGAAGCTTTATTCATAGCCACCAACGACGAAGGATGTTGGGTAACCGGGGAGCCGACTCGGGAAGATGAAAGCATCACTGTGCAATTGGCCGTCCCTCCCCGCATCTCCGGTCCATAAGAGGGCATCCAGGTGACCTTTAACCCCTCATGCATCCCGGCGTAACAAAGGAGCTGCCCCATGAGCAGGATGCCTTGTCCCCCAAACCCAGACATGATTACCGATTCATGCACAATAAGCTCCATTTCCAAGACTTTCACCGCAGAGATCGCAGAGCACGCAGAGGTTCTTTACTTTACAAAAAACAAACTAAAAAGAGTCAAAGATAAAGAATAAAATATAAACGATCTTTTGGATTGCCCGTCGTCTTTGTTAATCATCAATTCTTTTATCTCGCCCTTCTCTGCGGCCTCCGCGATCTCCGCGGTGAAAAATTTCAATTTCCTTTAGGAGTGGAAAATTCGCCCAGCGGGTAATAGGGGACCATTTTTTCATCAATCCATTTCAAAGCCTGAACCGGCGTAACCTTCCATTGCGTAGGGCACATGGAGAGACATTCGACCAGGGCAAAGCCTTCGTCGTGCATCTGCACCTCAAAGGCCCGGCGGATCGCTTTCGCAGCCTGGTTGATATGCTTCACGTCATGGATGGAAACACGAACGATGTAAGCCTCGGGGGAAACACTGGCCAGCATCTCCGCCATCCGCAGTGGGTATCCGCCGGTGCGGGGATCCCGGCCCCCGGGAAAGCTGGTCGTCTTCTGCCCCAGAAGAGTGGTGGGAGCCTGCTGGCCGCCCGTGGCCCCGAAGACCGCATTGTTTACGTAGATTACCGTGATGCGCTCGCACCGGGCAGCGGCGTGGACGATCTCCCCCGTGCCAATCGCGGCCAGGTCTCCGTCTCCTTGGTATGTAAAGATGATACATTCGGGAACTGTTCGTTTCAGGCCGGTGGCCACCGCCGGGCCACGGCCATGCAAGCCCATGGTCATGTCGCAAGCAAACTGCTTCCAATTTCTCACCGAGCAACCCGCGGAAGTGACCCCAATGGTTTTGCCCACGATGCCCAAATCATCCATGGCCTCGCCCACCAGACGCTGCACAATTCCATGGCCACACCCCGGACAGTAGGGATAGGGGAAGTCGGTGAGAGAATCGGGCTTCTTAAAAACCTTCTTCATCAAAAAAGGCCTCCTTCTCGCCCCCTCTTAGCCCTCCCCCCTAGAGGGGGAAGGCCTCGCCGTGAGCCTTCGGCCCGAGCTCAGGCCGAGGACTCAGCCGAACGGCGAGGACGGGGACAGATTGACTTCATTTCACCAATCTTTTAATTTCTTCATAAACTTCATCCGGGTAGATAATTTTTCCGCCGCCCTGACCCAGGTGATGGATGGAAAAATCTGGCCCTACCACGCGTTCTAGGTCCTCCTGCATCTGACCGGCGTTCATCTCCACGTCGAGGAAAGCCTTGGCCGAATGCCGAACCTTCTGGAATCCTTTTCGGGGAAAGGGCCAGAGGGTGATCGGTCGGATCATTCCCACCGGTAACCCTTCGGCCCTGGCAGCCTGGACCGCGTCCAGGGCCACGCGCGCCGCGCTGCCGAAAGCTACTACCACGAGCTGTGCTCCGTCGAGCAGGATTTCCTCCCAGCGCTGCTCTTTGGCCTCAATCTGGCGGTATTTTTCAGCCAATTCCTGATTCAACTGGATGAGCCCGGGATCATCAAAAGGAGCGGCGTAGATCATCTTCCTTGGACCATCCCCTTTGCCCAGCAGGGCCCAGGGTTTATCAGGAACGGGAAGGGGTTTCACCAGGTCAAAATCCAAGGGTTCCATCATCTGCCCCAGCATCCCATCCATCAGGATGATTACCGGATTGCGGTAAAGGTCGGCCAGATGGAAGGCGAGCGTAGCCAGCTCGGCCATCTCCTGGGTGGAAGACGGCCCAAGTACGATCGCCCGGTAATCTCCATGGCCTCCACCCTTGGTAACCTGCCGGTAGTCCGATTGGGCCGGAGCAATGCGCCCCAACCCAGGGCCCGCCCTGGTGACGTCCACCACCACGCAAGGAAGCTGTCCAGCTGCTAATGTGCTCAGTCCTTCAGACATCAGGCTGATCCCCGGCCCGGAAGAAGAAGTCATGGCCCGCGAGCCCGTGCAGGCCGCTCCCCAGATCATGTTAATGCCGGCGACCTCACTCTCGCACTGGAGAAAAGTGCCCCCTTCTTGAGGCAACCGTTTGGCCATGTATTCGAAAAGTTCATTCTGCGGAGTGATGGGATATCCGGCGTAAAACCGGCAACCGGCGCGGATGGCCCCTTCGGCGATGGCCTCGTTCCCGCGCATCAATTCTAAAGCCAATTAAAACCCTCCTATTAAGAACCGTAAGGCGCAAGGCGTAAGGGGTAAAACCTAAAAACTGAAACTTAACACTCAACACTTTTCACTCTACCGCCTACACCCTACACCCAACGCCCTCCACCCTGTCTTTTTACCATTTTTCCGGTGCCAGAATTTTTTTGATCTCTTCCATCGAAGATCCTTCTTCGATGGCCTCGATGAGCCGCTTTTCCTTCTTTGAAGCTTCGATGGCCCGTCGAACAACTTCTCCGATGATCTTTTGGGGAACGATGACCACCCCCGTATCATCGGCGACGACCAGGTCACCGGGGGAGACAGAGACTCCGCCGCACACCACAGCCCCATTTACTTCCAAAGCTTCGAAGCGGAATTTACCCGTGATGGGAGTAATCCCCCGGGACCAAACCGGGTAGTCCAGGGCTCTCATTTCACCCACATCTCGTACTCCACAATCCACGATATTCCCGGCCAATCCATATTTCTTGGCCACAAAAGTGGAAAGGCCTCCCATGGCCGAAATCTCTCCCCTTCCCCCCCCATCGATAACCACAACGTCCCCCGGCTCAGTCACAGCGTAGGCATCCCGATCTGCGAGCTTGGCCCTGGCCTTCTCCTGGAAGGACTGAGTTGCAGTCAAGCGCTCAGGAACATATTTCAGAGTTATGGCCGGCCCTGCGATCTTCTTCCCGGGAATGACCGGCCTTAGCAGAGAGCCGGGGATGGCGCCTACAACTCCCATGGAATCGAGAATATCCGAGATCGTGGGCGTGAGGCCATCGTAGGCGAGAAGTTCTTGCAGGAGGGATTTCGGCGGCCTGGAAACTTGCCAGGTCGCAACTCGTTCAATGGGGATTAGACCCATCAACCGCCGGCGATATCTTTCCGGTATCTTCCTCATGATTTACACTGCGTTTGGGCATTCATAAGTTTCTTCGGACTATTAGAAAAGCTAATTATGATGAAGTCGTAAAAAGTCAAAAACACTCCCTCTCCCTTGAGAGACTGTCGTAATTCGTCATCCCGCGTAGGCGGGCATCCAGCGGGTCCTTTCAAAGAAAAATATCGTGTGATTTCCGCACCTAAATACCCTGGATTCCCACTTTCGCGGGAATGACGGCCCTTTTCCTTCATTACGACCAGTCTCTGACGGGAGAGGGCCGGGGTGAGGGTGAAGAGGGAGTCATTTCAGCCGGTTAAATATCCCCCTCCCCTTTGTCCCCTCCCGCGAGGGGAGGGGGAATTCTATTTTTTACGCAATCATCAATTATATTTTTAACTTGCTTTTTGAGCTTTTGTCAAAGAGAAAAAGCATGGCCCGGGGCCTACTCTTGTTTCCTCTCTCGTCTTGGGTGCGGAGGGGAGAATGCTGAGCGGGGGAAAAAAGGGGGCAAGTGGCTGGGGCCGAAAACCTTTGTCAATTAGTTTGGGCCGGAAATGCTTTGCCTTGGTTGAGAGACCTCGAAAATTTATGGGTTGGATTCAGTTCGGGTTGAGGAAATCCTAAAAGGGATTATCAATTCGAAAGATCTTGCAAAAAATTTTTCAGCCTGCCCATATCTTCGGAGGAGATTTCCACGAATCTCACGCCGGACCGATAGCTCCCGTCCTCTCCCAAATTATCGGTCCACATCACCTGCGAAAGCATCTCAATGGCATTTATATCGGGACCGAAAGAGAAAAATAATTTCATTCTTAGATATTGACCGATATCCATTTGTTCTGGAAGATTGACCATCAGCCCCCCTTCGCTGGCATTGAATGTGTAACCAGCCGGCGTGAGGTCTGGGTCGAGGTCCGAGTTGATTCGATAATATTCTATGGGCAAATTCAATAAAAATCTGGGATGTTTTCTTTTTTCAAATTTGGCAATTCCGATATGAGGCTTTGCTCTCCTCTTCTCCATTTTCATCCCCCTTATCCTATTTCAAGTTTGCCACCCAGACCCTTGTGTTGCTCTTTTAATTACCTGAGTTTAACATAAAAATCAAGATTAGCAAACTACATGCCAAACCTTCCTGTTGATATTATTGTTAAATTTGCATCAAGGGGTAAAGGGTTGGACATAGGAAGAACACCTGGCGAACAAAAATATGACTCATTGTATAAGCGAAAACAATAAATAATCTCGGTTAAGAGTCTCGTAGTTCAAAGTGAGTGGATGATAACCAATGTTATCCTTATGCCGGGAAATTTGCAATTATCCACGGGCCAAATCTTTACTTCTGCAACCTAACAATTCAAAACCCATATCGACAGATTTAAATCATATAGGATTTGAAATCCCTTTTAGGGCTTTATCGACCCACCACCCCCTAACCCTCTCAATCCAAAAACTGAAAAGCCAGGGTTGTAAGCGCCGGTTTTTCGAAGATTTTACTTGAGTGAGTGAGGGTTGCCTTTCTCCCTGCCATCATTATTTCGGTTTTTTTCTTGATCAGAGAAGGCAGGCGTGGTACATAATACCATGGGTGGGTTCCGCTTGGTTCACCCGGTTGCCAGTCGAACCGCGGTCAATCGCTGCGTCTTACCGGGGTTTTTTTATGGTTGAGTTTCGTACCTAATGTCTTCCCAACCAAGATTAACCCCCCTGTGATCCTGAGCCCCTTCGATGGGGCTTTTTTGTTTTGGGATCTGTTATAATTAGAAAATGTAAGTATATGGAAACCATGGAAAGGAGGTCATCATGAAATTTCTGAAACGATTGAGTTTGGTAATGGCATTAGCCGCCATGGTCCTATGCACTGCTTTAGATTCATCTGCTCAACTTATTGATGGCCACAAATTAGTTGCGGATATGCAGGAGTTTGAAAAGGCTGAGAGAAAAGATCCCGATACTAATTGCCAACAGGCATTTTTTTACGTCGGTTATGTTACAGGTGTCTATGATGCCTCGGATGATTTTTACCTTTATCCAGGGAAGCCTACAATCAAGGAAATATGTTATCTTGTCGCAAAGTACCTTAAAGATAATCCAGGAAAATGGAGTAGGCCTGCTGACTTACTTATTATAGAAGCTCTACAAAAGGCTTTTCCAAAGAAGTGATGGAAATATTATTTGGTTAATACCTATTAAATCTAAATATTATTCCCTGGGTATTTCGCGGGAGGAAAAGGGCTTAGCTTAAAAACCGGCTATCATTCAAAACCCATATCGATAGATTTAAACCAGAGGCAAAGGCCACCCATAGGAAGTAAGGAATGAGCAGGATTCCCGCCGTCCTGTTTATCTTGAGAAAGCTTTGGATGGTAAACAGGATGACGACCGCCAGAATTGAAATTTCTATAAGCCCGGCCAGGGGGGATCTCAACCCGAAGAACAAAAATGACCACAAGGCGTTGAGAATCAACTGTACACTAAAGAGGACTAAAGCCATCTGGGTCTGTTTTTCATGCCAGCCTGTTCGCCACACAAGAAACACGGCGATTCCCATCAAAATGTACAGACCGATCCAAACCGGAGCAAACACCCAATCGGGAGGCGTGCAAAACGGTTTTCTCAGCGAAGCATACCAGGCGGGGATGGCGGGTCTGGTAAAAATAGAACCCACCCAGCCTGCAAGCTGGCAAACGACTATGCTGATTACCAGTTTAATGATTTCAGATCCCCTCCCCTTTCCCATCGAAACCTCCTACCGATATGCGGATACTTACTACAGGAATCTTTCCTCCCTTTTGTCCTCTTTGCATATAGAAAGCCGACCCAAACACTTAAAATTTTATCGGCATTCTGGGGAAAAATTGGCTAGAATTCAATGCCAAATGCAAATTTCAAAATGATGGGCATTTCCCTCTGAAATTTACATTTTTCATCTTGCAACTTTGATGGAGTTGTAAAAAGTCAAAAATACCCCCTCTCCCTTGACGGAAAAGGGCTTGCCCTGTGGAGTGAGCTTCACTACTCGACAGGGTAAAGGTGAGGCTGAAGATGGGAGTCATTTCAGCCGGTTAATTATCCCCCTCCCCTTTGTCCCCCTCCCGCGAGGGGAGGGGGAATTCTACTTTTTACGAAATTATCAGCTTTCATATTTCAATGAAATTTAGTGGTTCTCTTCAAAACGCTAAATTGAGATGAAAAACTAAGCCTCCTGACTATAAGCAAAGGGGGGTGCGCAAGTAGGGCTTAATCCAGGGCTTTCTTGACCAGCCGTTCCCACTCCCGGTCCGCGGTTTCCTGGATGGTATGCACTTCGTCGTCCGTCAAGTGATTGAACCGGCCCTGAAGCCGAAGGTATTCATCAACCGGCAGGTTCTTCGGCTCTATGTTGATATTATAGCGCTCGCCCCGCTCTACTTCATAGAGGGGAAAAATCTTGGTGTGCACGGCCAGACGGGCAATCTTCACGGCCAGCGAAGAGGGGGCCTTCCAACCCGTGGGGCAAGGTGAGTAAATGTGGATGAACTTGGTTCCCCGGATGGATTTGGCTTTGCTGACTTTGCGCATCATGTCTTCGGGAAAGGCCACGGAGCAAGTAGCCGCATAAGGGATCCGATGGGCGGCCATGATTTCAACCATATTCTTTTTGGGTTGACTCTTGGGATGATTAATCGGAGTTGTGGTCGTCCATGTACCGAAGGGTGTAGCCGAACTCCTCTGGATTCCCGTATTCATGTAGGCCTCGTTATCGTAGCAGAAGTAGAGGAGGTCATCGTTCCGCTCGGCAGCGCCCGAGAGGGCCTGGATACCGATGTCAAAGGTTCCCCCATCCCCCACCCAGGCGGCCACGGTCGTCTCCGTATCCCCGCGCATTTCCAGGGCAGCTTTGATGCCCGAGGCAGTGGAGGCACCGGTTTCAAAGGCCGTATGAATCAACGGCACCTGGATCGCAGTATAGGGAAAAGGCCCAGCCAGGATCGACCAGCAGCACGCCGGTACCACGAGGATGGTCTGTTCTCCCAGCGCCTTGAGGGCATAGCGCATGGCCATCGTGGCCCCACAGCCCGCGCAGGCTAAGTGGCCCGCGTACATCAATTCTCTTGGCTCGTACATAATCAACTCCGTTCCATTGCAAAATGCAAAATTAAAAGTGCAAAATGCCTTTCAGCTTAATTTAAATTTTTCAATTTTCATTTTTACCTTGGCGATAGCCGACTCAACTCCTCATCCCAACCCAGACGCTCTGCTCTTCTGGCTCAGAGCGTTTATAGGTCTGGTAAACTACATCATTTAAGACCTGGGGGGTTACGTCCCTCCCGCCTAACCCGGCAATGTAACTGAAGATGGGAGGTCGAGTCTTTTCATTGCAGAAGGCCGCCCGGAGTTCCTGGGCGAAAATTCCCCCTACTCCGAAGGAGACGTTCCGGTCCACCACCGCCAACTTCTCCGCCTCCCGGAGCACCTCCCACAGTTCTTCCTTCGGGAAGGGACGAAAGAGGCGCACTTTCACCATGCCTACTTTTCGCCCTTTCTCCCGCAAAGCATCGACGACCACGCGGGCCGTGCTGGCGATGGTCCCGGAGGTCACCAGAATCAAATCCGCTCCCTCGCACCTGTAGGCTTCGATCAGCCCGTACTTCCGGCCAAAGGCTTGGCCGAACTCCTTGTCCACCCGCTCGCTGACCGCCTTGCCCTGGAGCATGGATTGCTGGATCTTGTGCCGGAACTCCATAAAATATTCCGGCTGGGTCAGGCAACCGAAGGAGTGGGGCTCTTTGGGGTCCAGGCGAAACTCGGGTTGATACCGGGGCAGGAAATCATCTGCCAGGCTTTGCTCGGGAATCTCCACGGGTTCTGCGGTATGAGAGAGGAAGAAAGCATCCAGGACCAGCATCACCGGCAGGCGGATTTCCTCGGCAATTTTGAAGGCCTGGATCACGGTGTCCAGGACTTCCTGGTTACTCTCACAGTAGAGCTGCAGCCATCCCGTATCCCTTTGGGAAAGACTATCCGTTTGTTCCCCCCAGATGTTCCAGGGAGAACCCAGGGCCCGGTTGACGTTGGCCATAACGATGGGCAGGCGGGCCCCGGTGGCCCAATGAAGCATCTCGTGCATCAGCGCCAATCCCTGGGATGAAGTGGCGGTGAAGGTGCGCACTCCGGCTGCCGACGCCCCGATGCAGCAGGCCATGGCGGAGTGCTCGGATTCTACCGGAATGAACTTGGCTTTCAACCTTCCGTCCGCGCAGAGAACGGAGAGCTCTTCGACGATCGTCGTCTGGGGGGTGATCGGGTAGGCCGAGATCACCTCTGCCCGGGCCAGCATCACCCCCCACGAAACCGCGTGGTTGCCCACCAGAATCTTCTTCATTTCACTTCCTCCTCCATGATCAGGGCATCCCTGGGGCACTCCTCCACGCAGATCCCGCATCCCTTGCAATGGTCATAGTCTATGACGTTCGGCCCATCCTCCCCTTGTTTTTGGATGGCCACATCCGGGCAAAAGATGTAACAGTTGTCGCAGAGGTTGCAGACCCCGCAGTTGAAGCAACGGTTCGCCTCCCCTCTGGCCGTTTCCTCAGAATAGCCCAGGTTGACTTCTTCGAAAGACCCCAGCCGCTTGGCAATCTGGGCCTTGGGCATTTTTTTGCGTTTCTGGTAATCGAAATAATCCAGGTTCAGGTCTTTGAGGCGCACAGTCTTCGAACTGAACGGGACGCGCTCCTTCTCTTCTTGCAGGTAACGCTTTATCGATAGGCTGCCCCGTTCGCCGATGCGGATGGCATCGAAGAGGCCCTCCCATTTGTTCCCTTTCAAAAAGCAATCGATGAAGATTGCGGCCCGTTTCCCGGAGCCAATGGCATGGACAACCGTCCGAGGCTGCTGGATGATGTCGCCTCCCGCAAATACCCCTTTTTGCTTCGTCGCTCCCCGCTCATCCGTCAGGATGGCGTTTTCTTTCCATCCGACCTTCTTCGGCAAGGCCGAAAGGTCCGCATCCTCGCCAATAGCCGAGATGACGTGGTCCACCTCCAGGAAGAAGTTCGACCCTTTGATCTGTACCGGCCGGCGGCGACCATCCTCATCGGCGGGTCCCAACCGGTTCTTCACGCATTCCAGGCGGCTGACCTTTCCGTTCTCGGCAATCAATTGAATCGGCGAGACCAGGTAGGAAATCTCGATGCCTTCCTCTTCGGCCTCTACAATTTCGGCCGGGAAGGCGGGCATCTCTTCCCGGGTCCGCCGGTAAAGGATGAATGGTTTGGCCCCCAGGCGCAAGGCGGAACGGGCGGCGTCGAAGGCCGTATTCCCACCGCCGATCACGGCTACTCTCTTTCCCAGCGCCACTTCCTTGCCCAGGCTCACATTTCGCAAAAATTCTACGCCGCTCATCACCCCCTCGGCATCTTCTCCGGGGATGCCCAGGCTTTTACTCCGATGATTGCCCAGGGCCAGGAATACAGCCTGGTATTCCTCAAGATCCCTCAACGAAAACGCTTCCCCCAGGCGGACGTTGATCTCGGTTTTCACCCCTAACTCCAATATCTGGTCGATCTCTTCCTCCAGAACTTTCTCGGGAAGCCGATATTCCGGAATACCCACCCGGAGCATTCCTCCCAGAACGGGCAGGGCTTCAAAGACGGTAACCCCGTACCCCATGCGGGCCAGGTGATAGGCGCAGGTCAAACCCGCAGGCCCGGAGCCGATGATCGCTACTTTCTCCTTCCTTTTATCCCGTTTGGGAGATAGCTTCCTTCCCTGCCGGGAGGCGGAATCGGCCATGAAGCGCTCCAGTCCATTGATGGAAACGGCCTCATCGAAATCCTTCCGGTTGCAGGAGGATTCACAGGGATGGAAACAGACTCTCCCGCAAACCCCCGGGAAGGGATTTTCCTCCTTAAAAAGCTCCCAGGCTTCCAAAACCTTCCCTTTCCCGATCAGGACCATGGCCCCCTCGATATCCTGGCCCGCCGGACACCCTTCGTTGCACGGAGAAATCTTATTATCAAACCGCGGCCTAAGATACCTCCAGCTCCCGGTTTTGTTCCAGGCCATGGAGGCGAACGAGATGGGCTGGTAAGGCATATCCTCTTCACGCTTGAATATGATCTGCTCGGCCATTTTCACTCCTTGAAACTTGAACGGGTTCTTTTTTAATTCTTCTTTTAGCTTTTGACTTGCAACTTGAAACTTGAAACTCGCAACTGGCTTTTAAGCCTTGGCCCGGTCATAGGCTTCTTTGGTGGCCGCTGCATTGCCGGCTTTGTTCGACGGCACAAATTCTTTTACCGCTTCGATCACGGCATCCACCGACACCATCCCGGTAATCTTGGAGAAAGCCCCCATAATAGCCGTATTCACGATGGGAGCCGTGGGAGAACCTAACTTGTACTCGATGGCGATGCGATTGGCATCCACCGTGGCCACGCGGAACTTGGAGAAGAGCCCAAAGGCTTTGGGGGGGCGGTCCGTGTTGATGATGATCCAGCCATTCTCCTTCAGCCCGGAATCCACCTGGGTACTTTCAATCAGGGTGGGGTCGAGAACGATGATGTGATCTGGTTCATAAATAAAGTTGCGAATGCGAATGGGCTGGTCATCCACCCGGGTAAAGGCCGTCACCGGAGCCCCCCGGCGTTCCACCCCAAAAGCCGGAAAAGCCTGAACGAATTTTCCTTCCTTGAAAAAAGCCGAAGCCAGGACTTCCGAAGCGATCACCGCCCCCTGCCCTCCCCGGCCGTGAATCCGGATCTCGATCATTTGCCAACTCCTTTTGAGAAGCCTTCAGCCGTCAGCGATCAGCTATCAGCGAAGGGAATTCTTTTGCCTGAAAGCTGTTTGCTGATCGCTAATTGCTATTATTCCTCCGAGTAGACCACCACAATCGCCTGGGCTTTCTTCCCCCGTAGGGCCCGAAATGCGTGGGGTACGTCCGCGTCAAAATACAAACTATCCCCGGCTTGCAGGAGAATCTCCTCCTGATTGTAATGGAAGGCCAAACTCCCCCTGAAGAGGAAAATGAATTCTTCGCCCCGATGATTTAAGAAAGCGACCTCTTCTCTCTTCTTGGGCTCAAATTCCACCAGGAAAGGCTCCATATGCTTGGCGTTTTTCGTGTAGGCCAGGGCCTCGTAGGTATACCCGCTCTCTCCATGTTGCGCGGGCATCCGGCGGAAGACCTTCCGGCGCTCATCCTTGCGCACCACGACCGCCCGTTCTTTTGATTCCTCTTCCCGGAAAAAATAACCGATGTTTACATCGAAAGCCCTGGCGATGCGCATCAGGGTGGCCACGGGTGGAGAAACTGCGTTGTTCTCGATCTGGGAAAGGAGGGGAATAGAAAGACCGGTTTCCCCGGCAACTTGCCGGAGCGTGTAGCGCTGCTTCAGGCGAAGATCCTTGATCTTCTCCCCGAGTTTCAGCCTTCTGACTTCCCATTCGACGTTCAATGCAATGCCTTTGCCAGAATTTCTACGGGATGAACCACCTCGACGGATTCTTCTCCGAAGTTCCCATAAATCTGCAGCCGGCACCCAGGACAGCCCGAAGCCACAATGCCTGCCCCGGTCTCTTTGATGGATTGAACTTTTTTACTGCTGATCCCCGAGGCTACATCCGGATGTTCCCACTGAAACGTCCCTCCCCCCCGCAGCAGACGTCCGCACCAGCCATTTCCACATACTGCAACCCCGGGATGCCTTTCAGTAAGCTGCGAGGCTCTTCTTTCACTCCCTGGCTGCGCAGGAGGTGACAGGGGTCATGGTAGGTCACCCGGCCTTGAATCGGCCGGAGGTGCTTCTCCAGGTCAAAACGCACCAGGTATTGAGAGATGTCCAGCACCTTGCGGCCCAGGGTTTGGGCGGCTTCCGGGCTCTCCCCCATTTCTTCCAGAATATGGGCGTATTCCTTCTTCAGGGCCGCGCCGCAAGTGGCGCAGTCCACGATGACCGCGTCCACGTCATCGCGGTTGAAGAGCTCAATATTTTTCCGGATGTTCTTCAAGGCCATCTGGCGGGCGCCGGCCAGAAAGATCGGCAGGCCGCAACACACCTGCTCCCGGGGAATGATCACTTCCACTCCCAGGCGCTGCAAGATACTGATCACGGACCGGCCCACATTTTCGAAAAGGTAGTTCGTGGCACATCCGGTGAAATACAACACCCGACCTTTGGGGTCGGCGACTTTGACGATTTCGGGATATTGACTCTCGCAAAGGCTTCCGGTTCAACCGGGGAAACTTGGAATAAGGGATGGTTCCCAGCTTGCGGCTTCTGGGCATCCGCGCCAGGAGGGGATTCCCCAAAGTCCGTCCCCAGAACAAGAAGAAAGGAAGCAGACCGTTTCCCTACCAGGAGGTGGAAGAGCATTTTTTTCTGCCAGGGTAGCCCGAACTTCTGCAAAATCTCGGCCCGCATGGCCTTCATCAGCCGGTCCACCTTCAGGCCGCTGGGGCAATTCACCGTGCAGGTTTCGCAAAGCAGGCAGGTGAAAAGGAGGCGGTGAAAATTCTCCGAGGGTTCCAATTTCCCCTCCAGAATCTTCTTGATCAACTGTACCTTTCCTCGCGGCGAGGCGGCCTCGAAGTAAAGCTGTTTGTACACCGGACAGGGGGTAAGGCAAAGCCCGCACTTGATACAGTTATGGACTTCCTCTTGAATCTCCTTGGCAATCATGCCGCATACTCCAGAAAACTACCGGGGTTTAAGATCCCCTGGGGGTCGAAAGTTTTTTTGACGGCCCGCATCATCTCCAGGGCCGTTCCGCTCAATTGTTTGGGCAGGTATTTGGCTTTGGCGATGCCGATCCCGTGCTCTCCGGAAAGCGTACCGCCCACGGACATCGCATAATCCACAATCTCTTCCATGGCCTTTTCCACCCGCACCATTTCTTCTTTATCCCGTTGATCACAGAGTACTAGCGGGTGAAGGTTGCCATCCCCGGCGTGGGCCAGGACCGCAATTTGCACCCGATTCCGCTCGGAGATCTCGATCACCTTTTTGATGGCCGAGGTCAGGTAACTGACGGGCACCGTGGCATCCTCGATCACACAGGTCGGGCGCATCCGGGCTACAGCCCCAAAAGCCGAACGGCGGGCGACCCAGAGCTGTTCGTTCTCTTTTTCGGATTGGGAGACGCGAACATCCCGGGCTCCTTGGCTCTTACAGAAATCAGCCACCAGCGCCGCCTGCTTTTCCACCGCCTCCAGGTCTCCATCCACATCGATGAGCAGGACCGCTTCGGCATCCAGGGGAAGGCCCAAATGGGCAAAATCCTCCAGGGCCTTAATGATCATTTTATCCATCAGCTCCAGCGTGGCCGGGATGATCCCCGCTTCAATGATCTTGGCCACCGTGTTTCCGGCGTCATCGATCCGATTGTAGATGGCCTGCAGCGTGCGTCTGGATTTCGGCTTGGGCAAAAGGCGAACGACAATTTTGGTCACCAGCGCCAACGTGCCCTCTGAGCCGCAGATCAACCGGGTGAGGTCATACCCCGTAACATCCTTGGAGGTAACGCTACCGGTTTTCATCATTGCCCCCGAAGGAAGGACGATCTCCAGCCCCATCAGGTAGTCCCGGGTCACGCCGTATTTGATCCCGCGCATCCCTCCCGCATTCATCAGCACCGCTCCCCCCATAGTGGCCACTGTGGCGCTGCCCGGGTCCGGGGGATAAAAGAGATTTAATTTTTCCACCTCTTTCTGAAATTCCGAGATGACTACTCCCGGTTCGACTACGGCGTAGCGGTTGGCGGTATTGACCTCCAGGATGCGGTTCATCATAGTGAAACAGAGGACCGCCCCGCCGCGCTTGGCCAGGGAGCCACCCCCCAGCCCGGACCCTGCCCCCCGTGGGGTGATCGGAACTTTATGAGCGCTGGCCACCTTCATGATCTGCGATACCTCTTCCACAGACTTTGGAAAGAGGACTGCATCCGGGATGTACTCCATGACATAGGCATCGTAGGCATAGGTCAGCAAGTCCTCTTGGGAAGTCTTCACCCGCTCTGGGCCGAGAATGGATGCAAATTTTTTCAGGACTTCTTGATTTAGCATGGCAGAGTCCTTTCCTTTTCTGGCTGCCCAGGCTTCGCCCAGGGGCCATTGCAGGTCTCTTGGGGAAAAGTTACCCCATTGTTCATATTAAGTTCGATGGCGGATTGTTTAATAACGGAAGATGAAGATAAGGAAGATAAAAATAAGAAAAGAGAGAGCGGATATTGCCTGGATCCCAGACCGTCTGTAATCGATACCTTGGCCATCCAACCTCCCCCAGCGTGCCAGAAAAACAATCAGTGAATGGGGTGCTCGACAGCTCTTCAAAAACCTATTTTACGATATTACAGGCCTTTCGCCTTGTCAAGAAAATTTTGGCGAAATTAAAATTATTTTAATCTTACCAAACGCCCATAAACCTCTTTTTCAATCCAAATGGAAATTTTTGTAACAATTTAGCCACTTGAAAAATTGTTCAAACTTTCCCCCTCAGCGGGACAAAATGCAAAATTTAAATTGCAAATTTCAAAAAGACGGGCTTTCCGAAATTTACATTTCGGTCATTTCAAGAATTGCGACCCTCTTCCGTGATCTCGAAAAAGTAGATTCCCCTTCACGCCTTCGTGACGGGAGGGGATGAAGGGGAGGGGGATAAATAACTTGCTGGGATTTTGACTCTCACCCTCCCCGACCCTCTCCCGTCGAGGGAGAGGAGTTTTCTGACTTTTTACGACATCAAGATGATAAAGTCGTCACTGGTGGAACGGAGTCCAGAGAATTTTTAAGTATCTTAATTAACTGGATTCCGGCTTTCGCCGAATGACGGAAATACGTCTTTTTAGACTTTTTTCGATTTCATCAAAATTGATCCAAATTTCTTTTTGATTTTTGGGCTTTCATTTGGCACATAAATTTTTGGGTTTTGGATTTCGGGAAAGTCTCACGCTCCCAGGTAGGCTTCTCGGACCAGAGGGTTATTCAAGAGTTGATCGGCAGATTCCTGGAAGATCACTAAACCATTCTCCATCACGTAGCCTCGGTTGGCCACGCGCAAAGCCAGACGGGCATTCTGTTCGACCAGGAGCAGGGTAGCTCCCGCGGCTTTGATCTCCACGATGATCTGAAAGACTTCCCTGACAATGAGGGGGCCCAACCCCATGGAAGGCTCATCCAAAAGGAGGATTTGGGGCTTGGACATCAAAGCTCGCCCGATGGCTAACATCTGCTGTTCGCCGCCGCTGAGAGTGCCCCCCAGTTGGTTCCTTCTCTCGCGCAACCTGGGGAACCATTCCAGGATTTTGGATAGATCGCTTTTGACCCCCGGGGGGTCTTTCCGGCTGTAAGCCCCCATTTCCAGGTTTTCCATAACCGTCATCTGGGCCAGGATGGACCGGCCCTCGGGGACCTGGGCAATCCCACGCGCTACGATGGCGTTAGGGGGAAGGTCCTGAATTGCCTCCCCGCGGAAGAGGATATTCCCTTGGCGCGGACGATAAAAACCAGAGATGGTATTCAGGAGGGTTGTCTTTCCGGCGCCGTTGGCGCCGATTAAAGCCACAACCTCCCCTTCCTGTACGGTAAGGGAGATTCCCCTCAGCGCCCGGATGTTCCCGTAGTTGACGTGGAGGTCGTGAACTTCGAGCACTCACTCCTCCCTTCCCAGGTAGGCCTCAATGACCCGGGGATCGGCACGCACTTCCGCCGGAGTTCCCTGGGCGATCTTCTGCCCAAAGTCCAGCACGGCGATTCGGTCGCAGATATCCATGATGACCCGCATGTTGTGCTCGATCAGGAAAATGGTCTTGCCCCGGTTGCGAATTTTCGTGATCAGTTCATTCAGTTCGCGGACTTCCTGAGGGTTCATCCCTGCCGAAGGCTCGTCGAGGAGCAGGAGGGTAGGCTCAGTGGCCAAAGCGCGGGCAATCTCCAGCCGACGTTCTTCTCCGTAAGCTAAGCTGGAAGCCTTCTCCTCCCTCTTCGTCGAGAGATGGAAGAAATCCAGCCACTCTTCCGCCACCCGCTGCGCCCTGGCATTCTCGGCGCGCTCGGCAGGCAGGCGGAGGAATGTAGACCAGAGGCCAGCCCGCGTCCGACAGTGCTGGCCGACCAGCACATTTTCCAAAACGGTCATTCTTCCGAAAAGGCGAATATTCTGGTAGGTGCGGGCGATGCCCAGCTGACAAATTTGGTAGTCGGGAAGTCGGGAGATCTCCTTCTTTTTAAAAACCACACTTCCCGCCGAGATGGGAAGCGTCCCGGAGATCAGGTTGAAGAGCGTAGTCTTGCCTGCTCCATTCGGCCCGATCAAGCCGAAGATTTCCCCCTCTTCAACCTCCAAGCTTACGCCATCCAGGGCCTTCAAACCGCCGAAGACTTTGCTGACTTGGCAGACTTCAAGGAGCAGACTCACGCCCCTCCCTCCGTAACGCCCTAGACCAGCGCCTCCAGGCGAAGGTATGTTCTTCGATGATTCCCTCGTGGCGCAGGAGCATGATCACCACAAACATCAGGCCGTAGACCAGGAGACGGTATTCGGCCAAAAAGCGCAGGACCTCGGGGGCCAAAGTCAGCACGGCCGCGCCGAATACCGGGCCGATATAGGTCTGGCTGCCGCCCAGCACCACAAAAAGGAGAATTTCGATCGAGCGGTCAACCTCGAAATCATGCGGAGAAATGAAGGTGGCAAAATGGGCATAGAGCGCACCCGCGTACGCGGCCATAAGGGCGCCCAAGGTGAAGGCGTAGACTTTATAATAGACCGTGTTGACGCCCATGGCTCGGGCGGCGGCTTCGTCTTCCTGGATAGACCGGAATGCTCGACCCAGCCTTGAATCCTGCAATCGGTAGAAAAAGTAGAGGAAAATCCCCAGGGAGACATAAACAATCCCGTTGTTGGTTACCTTGGGAACGTTGAAGATTCCCAGAGCCCCGCCGAATACCTCCACGTTCATCACGATCACGACCCAGATGATGTTGAAGGCCAGGGTGGCGATGGCCAGGTAGAGGTCCTTCAGCCGGAGCGTGGGCAGGCCGATGAAAAACCCGAATAGGCCGCCCATGAGCGCACCGCATGGGGCCGAGACGAAGAAGGGCCAGCCGAGTTTGGTCATCAGCAGCGCTGAAGTGTACGCTCCGATGCCCATGAAAGCTGCATGGCCCACCGAGAGCTGCCCGGCCAGGGCCGTGACGTAAAGGCTCAGAGCCAGGATGCTGTTGATCCCGATGAATGTCAAAACCTGACTGGTGTAAGCGTCAAACATAACCAGAATTAATGAGAATACGAGATGACGGGTGAGACACGGGGACGCGCGGGAAATAATTTTCTTTGCTCTCCGTGTCGCTCCATCTCTCCAAGTCACTCCATCACTAATAATTTTCCGCCTTTGTATTACTTCACGACTCTTCCGAAGAGACCCGTAGGCCGGATCAGAAGCACGAGGAACATCAGGGCAAAGGCCACGGCATCCCGGTAGGAGGAGGTCAGGTAGCCCACACTCAGAACTTCCACGAAGCCGAGGAATAATCCTCCAACCATGGCCCCGGTGATATTGCCCATCCCACCCAGGATGATGATCGTCAAGCCCTTCAGTCCGACCATCTTCCCCATCAGGGGGGAGATGGCGTTAAAGTTCAGTCCCAGGAGAACGCCGGCCACCCCGCCCAAAGCAGAAGCCACCGCAAAGGAGAGAAAGATGATCCGGTTCACGCTGATTCCCAGGAGGCCGGCTGTGTAAAGGCTTTCCGATGTGGCCCGCATGGCCTTGCCAATCTTGGTCTTCTTGATAAAAACCTGGAAAATAGCCATCAAGCCGAAGCTGACCGCCAGGATTACAATCTGGAGCAGGGAGATCTGGAAGGGGCCCAGCTGGTAGAAGGCGGTTTTGATCGTTACGGGGAAGCGAGTGGACTCAGCCCCGAAGATGATCTGGGCCAGGCTGCGCAGAAAAATGGAGAGCCCGATGGTGCTGATCAGGGGCGCGAGGATCGAGACCTTGCGTAGCGGGCGGAAGGAGATCCGCTCGATGAGCATTCCGAGGACGGCTGTGCCCAGCATCGCCCCGAGCAGCGACCAGAAGATGCCGAGCTTGCCCATGGTTACCAGAAGCAGGGCCATATATGCCCCCAGCATGAAGATCTCGCCGTGGGCAAAATTGATCATCCCCAAAATGCCAAAGACCAGGGTGAACCCGAGGGCTACAAGGGCATAAGTGGACCCGAGGGTAAGGCCGTTTACGAGCTGTTGGGCAAGCATTTGGGTTTGATTGAATCGGAGCCAAAAAGTAGGGGCAATTCACGAATTGCCCCTCTGACGATCATCTGCCGGCCATCAATCCAGGAGGGCATATTTCCCGTCCTTAAGGGTCAGGATGAATACGGACTTCTCCGCGTCCCCTTTCCCTGGCTTGAAAGTATGGGTTCCGGAAACCCCGACGAAGTTTGTAGTCGTGGCTAAGGCATCGCGGATCTTTGTGCGATTTGCCGGCGTGTTCTCCGTCACTCCCGCGCGCTTGATAGCCTCGGCGATGACCCACAGGGCATCATAAGCCTGGGCATGAAATTGGTTGGGTTTCTTCTTATATTTTTCCTGGACCTGGGCCACGAACTTTCTAACTTTGGGATCGGGGTTGTCGGGGAAAAAACCCGAAGCCCAGACGGAGCCTTCCATGGCCTTGCCGGCCAAATCCAGGATTTTGGGGTCGTTGAACCCGTTGGAGCCGAGAATGGGACAAATGATGCCCTGCTTCCGCATCTCGATCATTAGCTGGGCGCTCTCCTGGTAATAACCCGTCATCACGACAGCTTCCGGTTTCAAGGCTTTCAGCTTGCTCACCTGGGCGGAGAAGTCGATATCCCCCTCGGCATAGCTGATCTTATCCTGGACTTTGATGCCTGCCGCACTCAGAGCTTTTTCGTAGATTTTTGTCAAGTCCACTGAGTAGTCCAGATTGTAGGAGGTGATCATAACTACGCTGCCCAGGTTGAACTTTTTCTTGGCTGCCTGAACCACGAAAGGGATGGCGTACGCCTCCGGCAAGGCATTGCGGAACATGAAAGGCAGGTTGTCGGTCAACCCAGCCCCGGTAGCTGAAGCCGTAAACTGAACCATGCCGGCGCTGTTGGAGATCGGGGCCGTTACGCGAGTGGTCCCGGTCAACTCCGCCCCGATGATGACCAGAACATTATCTTTGGTGATGAATTTTTGCACCACGTTGATTGCCTGCCTTGGGTCGCCGGAGTCATCCCCTTTTAGAATTCGGATCTTCTTGCCCAGGATGCCCCCGGCCGCGTTGATCTCCTCCATGGCCACTTCCAGGCCTTCATAGGTGGAGATTCCGTATTGGGCCGCCGTCCCGGTCAAACAGGAGACATTTCCGATAAGAATTTCATCCGCGGCGCCGGCCTTCTCGACGCTCGGCCCCGCAAGGAGGATAGCGATGAAAAAGCATAACCCAAACCTGACTGCTCGCTTCATTTTCTTACTCCTTTCAACTGAGGATTTTGCCCGCAGGCGATGACGATTCCTTCTATTCCCCATAGCCAGGATCCCCGGGGAGGTGACCGCGCACCAGATTAGCGACGAGGAACTCCCCCCAAAAAATCGACCATATTATAGACTTGCCCCTCTGTCAAGAAAATTCTGGATTCCAAATGAAATTGAAAATTTACATTGACAAAACCATCCTAATTTTGATAGATAAGTTTAAATCCAAACTGAAGAGTGGGGGAGAGGTCAGGGCGCCTTAAGATTTCAAGACTCACTCCTCTCCAGGATATTTTCCGCAAACCATCCAACAGATCAAAACGTTTGCTCCCTGAAGCATGAGCAGAAGGTAAATACACAGGGCCAATTTTTCCGAGCGATTTGAAACGCGGGAAAGGCCATGAGAATTCCCGCTTCAGGAGGGTTGACCAGGTAATGATGGATCGTTCAAACAAAAAGGGAAATGTGAGTCTTTCCCGCCCATGAAACAGAAAGGAGAAAAGCAATGAGGAAGGGAATTTTATTCTTAACAATCATTTTCGGAATGGTTTCCATCATCGTTCCGGCACCGGGTTTGGCCGCAGAGTCTATTCCCATCGGAATACTGCTCCCTTACACCGGACCGATCGGTTGGGTTGCCGCCTGTCAGGTTGGGGGGGACATCGCCCGGGACGAAATCAACGCTGCCGGAGGACCCCTCGGCCGTCCCATCCAATTTTTCATTGCCGACGATGAGGGGAAGAGCGACAGTGCCATCGCCGGTGAGGAAAAGCTAATCAACATCGACAAAGTCCCTGCGATCGTCGGGCCGACCTCGGTCACTTTCCGGTCCGTCATGCCCATTGCGATAAAGAACAAGGTCGTCCAAATTTCGCCGACGGCTGGAACGACCGCGCTGGATTTTGTCAAAGAGAAATATGTATTTCGGACAGTCTCCTCTGACCTAGTCATGGGGACGGGAATGGTCTTCGAGGCGAGCAAACGGGGCTACAAAAAGGCCGCCCTGTTTTTCGGGGATGATGAAAGTGCCCAGAGTGTCCGGGGGGTGGTGGTGCCGGCCTGCAAGGCAGCCGGAATTTCGATCGTCGGCGATGTGACCTTCACCCAGCGCCAAACTTCCTATCGGTCCGAACTCTTTACTGCTTTTAAGAATAAACCGGAGGTGGTCTTCTTCGAGGCCGACCCGCAATCTGGTGCGGTCATCTTTAAACAATGGGCCGAACTCAAGCTGGGGGGAGACTGGATCGGCACGGACTTTGTCAACGATCAGTTCCTGCAGGCCACCTGGCCTTCCAGTAAAGGGGTGGGGGCAGTCCAGCCGGCAGCGAAGAGGGACCCACGGAATGATGTCTTTGCCAAAGAAGTGGAGAAGCGCCGGGGGAAGCCGGGAGTGCCGGTTTTCACCGTCAATACCTATGACGCGGTTATGATCATCTCCCTGGCCATCGAATCAGCCAAGAAGGTGGACGGAGAGGCGATCGCGGAGCATATTCGTAAAGTAGCCAATCCTCCGGGAACAAAGGTTTACAGTTTTGCTGAAGGGATCAAACTTTTGCGCGAGGGGAAGAAGATCGATTACGAAGGCTTGGCCGGTCCGCAAAACTTCGATGAATACGGAAACGTCGTTACCTCCCTCGGGATCTTCAAGATTGAAGACAACCAGCGTAAAGTTTTAGGTTACCTGGATGAAAACGACTTCGGCTCCCTCCTGGAAAAGGTCCGCAAATCATACGCCACTGCCGAGAAGAAATAAGGCATAGGGGGGTGAGGGCTGACCAAGCCCTCACCCCTGAGGGAATGCATGCTGGCCTTATCCATTGGTTTTGGCATCATTACGGGAGGGGTTCTGGCCCTGGCCGCTCTCGGATTGTCCCTGCTGTTCCGGACGGTTAAGTTCATCAATTTTTCTTATGGGGATACTCTTGCCCTGGGAGCCTATCTGGCCGTTTTCTTTAACACCACCCTCGGCCTCTCCCTCCTGCCGTCTGCTCTCCTGGGAATGCTTTTTACGGGAATCTTCGGAGTATTCATCCACAAGGTCGTGGTCAAGCCCCTGAAAGAGACGGTAAAAGCCGGTCCCCTGACCCTGCTCATTGCCACGATGGGGTTGGCTTTTATGATCCGCAACTTCATTTTAATCGTCTGGGGGCCAGACCCCAAAATGTACAACGTGGCCACGCAAGAAGCCATGAAACTGGGCCCATTCCTGATCACCCCCACTCAATTAATGGCCATCCTGATTTCCATATTGATCATGGTGCTCATCTACCTGCTCCTGCAACATACCAAACTGGGGAAGATGATTCGGGCCACAGCAGATAATATTGACCTGGCCAGAATTCGCGGCATCCGCACGGAGAGCGTAGTGGTGTGGACCTGGCTGATCAGTTCAAGTCTGGCCGGCCTCGCCGGGGTCATGCTGGGGCTCCTGGGGACAGTGGACAGCCAAATGGGAATTGAGGTGCTCCTGGTCATCTTTGCCTCCGTAATCATGGGGGGGATTGGCAATCCCTATGGGGCCGTGGCCGGGGCGATGATCATCGGCATCACCATGGAGGTTTCCTCCTCTTTCGCCCTGTCCGAGTATAAATCGGCGATCGCCTATCTCCTAATGGGGGTCATTTTGCTCTTAAAGCCCAAGGGGCTCTTCACCAGGTAAATAGAGGGAAACGATGGAAGGGTTCATATCTTTCCTCTTGTCCATTGCCACGATCGTGGCCATTTACTCCATCTTGACCCTGGCCCTGAACATCCGCTGGGGATATACCGGATTGCTCGACTTCGGAATCGCCGGCTTCTTTGCCATCGGAGCTTATACCTCGGCGATCCTGACCTCCCCCTCTTCTGAGGAATTAGTCTTCGGCGTACGCCATAGTTTGGGCTTCGGTGTGCCTTTCTTCGGGGGGCTTTTGGCCGCCGCGGCCGCCGCGGCGCTAGTTGCTTACCTGATCGGAATCCCGACCCTGCGCCTTCGCGGAGATTATTTGGCCATCATGACCATCGGATTGTCCGAAATCATTCGTTACGTGGCCGTAAATGAGAAATGGCTGACCCGTGGCTCCCAGGGAATCCGGAACCTTCCCCGGCCCTTTTCGGGGCACTCGAATCTTCTCGACGCCCTGTTTTATTTTCTCCTGGTATTAGCCATTTTGCTCATCCTCTACCTCATCTCACAGCGGGTTTATAATTCTCCCCTGGGAAGGGTTCTCAAGGGGATTCGCGAAGACGAGACGGTCACGGAGGCCTTAGGAAAGAAAATTTTCAAGTTCCGCATGTTGGCCTTCGTTTTCGGTGCTGCCTATGCCGGCGTGGCCGGCAGCCTCTGGGCCCATTACAGCGGTTCGATCATGCCCCACGAATTCGTTCCCGACATCACCTTTCTGATCTGGGTTTCCCTCACCATCGGAGGAAGCGGAAATAATAAAGGGGCCATCTTGGGGACCCTGGTTTTGATCGGCTTCCTCCAGCAAGCCACGCGCTTTCTGCCGACCATTGAAGGATACACTTATTTAGTTCCCGCCCTGCGGCTGATGGTCATCGGGCTCCTTTTGATCCTCTGCCTTCGTTTCCGGCCACAGGGGCTCATCCCGGAAAAGGCTGTGAGGATGGAGAAAGAGTCATGACCTCTCTGCTTGAGGCCAAAGAAGTGGTCAAGGATTTTGGCGGCCTGAGGGCTGTGGATCACTGCAGCATCGCTGTGGGAAAGGGGGCCATTTGCGGGCTGATCGGGCCCAACGGCGCCGGAAAGACCACCCTCTTCAACCTCCTGGCCGGATTTTACAAGCCGACTGCCGGGGCCATCTTTTTTAAAGATCATCAGATCGATGGCCTGGAATCATACGAGATATGCCTTCTGGGTCTGGTACGAACCTTTCAGATTGCGCGCGAGTTGAAGAATATGACGGTGCTGGAAAACATGCTCCTGGCACCCAAGGACCAGTATGGGGAACAGCTCTGGCATGCCATCATGAAGTCGCAAAAGGCGCGGGACAGGGAGAAAGAAAACTTGGATCAGGCCCTGCAAATTTTGGAGATTGTCGGGCTTGCCCATCTGAAACATGAACTGGCCACCAATCTTTCCGGAGGCCAGCGAAAGATGCTGGAAGTTGCCCGGGCTCTGATGACCGAACCGGAAATGCTTCTCTTAGATGAACCCACCTCCGGGGCGACCTTCGAGGAAACCAGAAAACTGATGGCCTATATCGAGGCCCTGCGGAAAGAACGCGGTCTGACCTTCTTGATTGTTGAGCATAAAATGGAAGTGATCATGAACCTCTGCGACAGAATATTTGTCATGAATAACGGCCAGAAGCTGGCCGAAGGGACTCCCCGGGAAGTCCAGCAGAACCCCCAGGTCATCGAAGCCTATTTGGGAGCCTGAAATGAGCTTGCTGAAGGTTGATTCGGTTCATTCTGGGTATGGCAAGATGACCGTCCTGGAAAACATCAGTATGGGCGTGGAGAAGGGGGAGTTCGTCGTGCTCATTGGGCCCAACGGCGCGGGTAAGTCCACGCTCTTGAAGACGATCTTCGGTTTTGTGGACCTGCACCAGGGACGTATCCTCTACAACGGGAAGGAAATCATGGGGCTTAAGCCCGAAGAGATTTCCCAGCAGGGCGTTTCTTATATTCCCCAAGACAATAGCATATTCCCTTCCCTCACCGTACTGGAGAATTTGGAAATGGGAGCGATCCTGTATGGGAAGCGATCCCGTTCCCGGCTGGATTATGTTTATGCCAAATTCCCCAAGCTCAAGGAACGGCGAAGTCAAAATGCGGGGACCCTGAGCGGAGGGGAGAGACAGATGTTGGCCATCGGTTGCGGGCTGATGATTGAACCCCAATTGATCCTTCTCGATGAAATCACCAGCGGCTTGGCGCCGATATTGGTCGCTTCTCTCTTCGAAGCCGTCCGGGAAATCCACCGGGAGCGAATCTCTCTGTTGATGGTCGAGCAGAATGCAAAAAAGGCTTTGGAGGTCGGGGAGCGGGGCTACATCTTAGAGGGCGGAAAGATCAAGCTCGAGGGCCGGGCTAAAGATCTCCTGCAGAACGAAGAAGTGATCCAGCATTTCTTGGGAGTGTGAAGAAAAACTAGGGTTCAAGGGGCCAAGGGTTCGCGGATTCGAGATTATTTCCTTTTCTTTTTTCCCTTGTCTTTTCTATTGCCCCTTTCGAACCCTTGAATCCTCGAACCCTTTTCCTTTTACAATCCCATCATCCGGGCAATAATCGTTTTCATGACCTCTGTGGTCCCGGCGGCGATGGAGCCCATGCGCACGTCCACGGCGGCGCGGGAGATTTCGTATTCCTCCATGTAGCCATAGCCTCCATGGAGCTGAACGCAATGGTAGGCCACCCGGTTGGCCAGTTCGGCATTGTACCAGCTTTATTGCTCCGTTTAGTGGATAGCCTGTTTGCTTCGCCCCTCATCACAATACCAATGGCTCAAAGAATCTTGCGGGAACCTACCCAAGCGCCCAGCGAAATGTAGAAAGATTGGTTAAGGCGGGTATACTACAGCCGGTTGGCGAAACGTCATATGGAAAGACTTTTTCTTCTCAGGCCATTCTTGAACTGATCAGCGAAATTCCAGGTGAAATTATACTTTTTGCCTTAAAAGTATAATTGTTGGCTGGGGAACTATGCTTAAATATAATTCGGAGATATGCGAAGTCGGAAAACGGGACGTTCGTGCAGAACGTGCATTGTACGGGTTTGGAAATAGCCATGACAGCTAACACTGGACCGGGACGTTAACAGAAATTTATCCTTGCAAATAATATGGGAAAAGAGATTCACATGAATCTGGATCGATTTAAAAACAGCCCAACGGGTGGATATTAGCGGTAAGGAATTTACTTGAGAGGATTTTTGACCGTTTGCTTAAATCGTAACTTTTGGCTCCTTCACGCATTATTTGGGTTTATGATAAATATTAAAGACTCTGGGAACCATTAAAGAATTCTGTGGAGGCTTCGACATGCTGACCCGTCTGATTGTGCGCAATTTCAAACGTTTTGATAATATTGACATCGAGTTGGGGAACCCGGTGGTGCTGATCGGGCCGAACAATTCTGGCAAGACCACAGCCTTGCAGGCCTTATCACTATGGGATATTGGCCTGCGGCGGTGGAATGAAAAGCGCAGTGGGAAGCAGGCACCAGAAAAGCGTCCGGGCGTGACGATCAGCCGTCGTGATCTTATTGCTATGCCAGTCCCTGATGCTAACCTGCTCTGGCGTGACCTGCATGTAAGAGATGTTAAACAGGTAAATGGCAAGCCGAGGACCCAAAACGTTCGCGTTGAAATCGTAGTTGAAGGTGTTACTGAGGGCCAGCCTTGGCAGTGCGGCTTGGAATTCGACTATGCTAACGAGGAATCTCTCTACTGTCGCCCGTTGCGCAAGTCCAATGAAAAAAATGCACCACGGATGCCGGTGCCAGCCCAGGCCAGCAAGCAGCGTATTGCTTTCCTACCACCCATGTCCGGACTGGCGGCAGTGGAACCAAAATGGGAACCAGGCCGCATCAGTGTTTTGGTAGGAGAGGGACAAACAGCCCAAGTGCTGCGTAATCTCTGCTTTGGAATCGCAGAAAGTGCACCAGACCAATGGCGAGAGGTGTTGAAACATATCCGTTTCCTCTTCGGCGTAAACCTGGATAGCCCCCAGTACATCGCCGAGCGAGGAGAAATCAACATGACCTACCGTGAACCATCCAGAATTCGCCTGGATATTTCGGCTTCCGGGCGAGGATTGCAACAAACGCTGCTTTTATTGGCTTACCTTTATGGCAACCCCGGCTCTGTCTTGCTGCTGGATGAGCCCGATGCTCATCTGGAAATCCTCCGTCAGCGGCAAATCTATCAGTTGCTGACCCAGGTAGCTCGCCAGCAAGGCAGCCAGATTGTAGCCGCCAGCCATTCCGAGGTGGTATTGAATGAAGCTGCGGATCGCGATGTTGTAATTGCTTTTGTCGGCAGCCCGCATCGTATTGACGACCGGGGCAGCCAGGTTCTAAAGGCGTTAGCGGAAATCGGATTTGATCAGTATTACCAGGCGGAACAAACTGGCTGGGTGCTCTACCTGGAGGGTTCCACTGATCTTGCTATCCTGCAGGCCTTCGCTCTCAGCATAGGTCATCCTGCCGCTCGTTATCTGGAAAGGCCTTTTGTGCATTATTTAGCCAATAAGCCTCAAAGAGCACGTGACCATTTCTTTGGGCTGCGAGAAGCAAAAAAAGATCTTGCTGGTCTGGCCATTTATGACCGCCTTGATCGAGAGATGCAACAACCGCCAGGGCTGTGGGAGATTATGTGGAACCGGCGAGAAATTGAGAACTATCTTTGTTATCCTGAAGTCCTGTTGACGTATGCCACGGCATCGGCTCAGAAAGACCAGCCAGGACCTCTTTTTGCTGCCGCTGAAGCGGGTAAACGCCAAGCTATTATGCAGGATTGTATTAATGACCTCGTGCTCCCTGTCGCTCTCCGCAATCGGGATGATCGCTGGTGGAGTGATGTCAAAGCTAGCGACGAATTTTTAGACCGTCTTTTTGATGCATTTTTTAAGCGGCTGGGTTTACCCAACTTAATGCGCAAGAGCGATTATCACGTGCTGGCCGAACTGGTTCCTGAAGGCCTCATAGGGCCAGAGGTAATAGAGAAACTGGACTCGATTGTGAAAGTCGCCCAAGACGCGCGCCCCTTGGAGGCTTGAAAGAAGGGTAGGATATGGAGTACTTCAAAACTAACCCAGCGGGCAACATCGTCCAAGGCTGATGTGTGTGACCGCCGGTTTGTCGCGCAAGAGATCTTGGCCATTCTTGGTGAGAATGAACAATTGATGATATTCAGAAAATTCTGGGGCTCATACGGGGCCGATAATATCTCCATAGAAATCATAGGCAGTTGCTTCGGTAATCACGGCTTCGACGATCTCTCCAGGCTGGGCCCTACCCCGGCGCAAGAAGGTAACCCCATCAACTTCCGGTGCCTGCCCCTGGGTTCTCCCCTCCCATAAAACCCCGGAAGATGTTCCCGCCCGGTTTACAAGAACTGCAAGCCGAGAGCCCATTTTCTCTTTCTGCTTGCGCAGAGAAATCTGCCTTTGCAGGCGCATGATTTGATGGTACCGCTGCTCCTTGACCCTTGCGGAGACATGACCCTTTAAGGTTGCCGCCGCCGTGCCCTCTTCCTTCGAATAGCGAAAGACTCCCAAGTGTTCGAAATGAGCCTCTTTAACCAAGTCAAAGAGCCTGCGGAATCTCTTTTCTGTTTCCCCTGGGAAGCCTACCATCAAAGAGGTACGCAGGGTGATTCCGGGAATTTCTTTCCGGAGTCGGGCGATCAATTCACGCACCTGGCTGCTGGAAACAGGCCTGTTCATGGCTCTCAAAAGGTGATCGTCGATATGTTGCAGGGGAAGATCCAGATATTTGCAAATCTTCTCTTCTTCCCGAATAAGGCGGATCAACTCCGGAGTAACGTGCCCGGGATGAGCATAGAGGAGGCGAATCCATTTTAGCCCTTTGACCTTCACCAGGCTCTGTAACAGGCGGGTCAGGTCAGTCCCATCTTGAAGGTCCCGCCCATAAGCAGTGACATCCTGAGCGATGAGATTGACTTCCTTCACCCCCCGGGAAACCGATTGCTGGGCTTCCTGAAGGACGGAAGAAATCTTCCGGCTACGCAGCTTTCCCCGGATCCGAGGAATGACGCAGTAGGAACAGTGGTTGGAGCACCCTTCGGCTATCTTTAGGTAAACACTGCCAGGGCTGGAGGTAAACAGGCGAGGGGTCCGGTGATCATACAGGTTGGTGGGGCGAGCAATGAACTGCTTTCGGCGAAGTTCGCCCTGGGCGGATTTTTGCAAAAGGTCAGCAATCCGATCCCATTCACCCGTCCCCAGGAATAGATCGACCTCGGGGAGTTCCTGAAGCAACTCAGATCCGTAGCGCTGGGGAAGACAACCCGTGACCACCAGCCGCTGGCATTTCCCCTTTTCTTTGGCTGCGGCCATGTCCAGGATCGTGGCGATGGATTCTTCTTTGGCCTCGCGGATGAAACTGCAGGTGTTAATGATGACTACATCGGCTTCGTCCTTGGTAGAAGGAATCCAGCCTTTCTCCTGGAGAAGGCCGAGCATAACTTCACTGTCCACTAAATTCTTGGGGCATCCTAAGCTGATCATGCGCACAGTTTTTGGAGATTGATTCACGGCAGGATTATTTTCCAATTACGCCGGCAGGTGCCGCCCCTGGCAAGGTGAATACCTCTACATCTTTAGGAGGCGCAAAATTGAAAAGGGAGTCCGACAGGTTGTTGTTAAATTTAATCTTGGAAAAATTGATCTGGGTTGTATTGCCCATGACATCCTGGACTTTGGCCTGCAGAATCTTAAAAGAATCCCGCTCGACAACCAAAAAGAGCTTTTCCAGGCTCCCCTGAGCTTCCATGGGAGTCAACTCCAGGAAGTAGTCTGAGGCGGAAGAAGGCTCTTGGGCCCATCGCGCCTGGAAATCCCTTTTGAGGTTGCCGATTCCAGCCAGGAAGGTTGAGGGGGCTTTGGACTGGAAGGCCTGGGTCATTTTGGACACGACCACCTGTTTGTCTTCTGGCCGGTAGGTCCAGAGCGTTTTTCCGTCGGAGATGATTTCCTGCTTGGTGGGCATGCGGTAGATCCAGCGCATTTTACCGGGCTTTTTAAAATAGACCAATCCCTCTGCGTGTTGCTTTTTTCCCAAACTTTTAATCAGAGATTCCTGGGCGAAATTGGCTTTATAGTCGGCGTGAATCTCGTATTGTTCTTGAACTTTGGCCACAACTTCCTCCAGGGGAATGGTTTGCCCGTTGCCGGGTGAAGGCCAGAGCCCGACCAGCGGAAGGAGGAAAAGGCCCAAAAAAAATTTACTTCTTTTAACCGCAGAGGGCGCAGAGAACGCTGAGAGGCAATTTAAAGCAAAAGGCAAAAAGAGAAATGCAAAAGTTTTGTTCATAAAATTAATCCTCATTTAATTAGCCACAGAGGGCACAGAGAACACAGAGTTTCAAAAAATCCTGAAAAGAATTAAACAAAGAATACAGGGTAAGTGGTTAAAATGGATTAAAATACTAAAAGTTATCAAAAAGGAAATTCCTATACAATTAAATTATTTCTCTGCGGTCTCCGATCTCTGCGGTGAATTATTATAATTTTTTGATGTACACTTCCCGCGGTTTGCTGCCGTCTGCCGGACCCACGACTCCTTCCTTTTCCATCCTCTCGATCATCCGCGCTGCCCGGTTATAACCCACCCGCAAACGCCTCTGGAGCATCGAGATCGAGGCCTGCCTTAACTCGGCCACAACGGCCACGGCCTGGTCATACATTTCATCGTAGCCGTCAGCATCGGCCTCCGGGGTCTCCTCCTTCGCTTTCAGGATGGTGTGATCGTAAACCGGCTTCCCTTGGTTTTTCCAGAATTCGACAACCCTCATGATCTCGAACTCAGAGACATAGGCGCCGTGAACCCGAAGCAGGCGGGAGGTCCCGGGAGGCAGGAAGAGCATATCGCCAGAACCCAGGAGGTGTTCGGCTCCATTGGCATCCAGGATGGTCCGCGAATCGGTCTTGGAGGAAACCTGGAAGGAGATTCTTGTGGGGAAGTTGGCTTTGATCACGCCGGTGAGCACATCCACGGATGGCCGCTGCGTGGCCAGGAGCAAATGGATGCCCGCGGCCCGGGCCATCTGGGCCAGGCGGGTCAGGGAAGCCTCCACATCCCGCGCCGAAACCATCATTAAGTCCGCCAATTCATCGATGACTATGACGATGTACGGTAAGGGCGATAAATTGTCTCCGGTGCGGTCCTCGAGGCCTTCGGTCTCTTTAAGCAAAGTCCCGCCTTTGCGCCGGGCATCCTTCAATTCCTTATCCACTTTCTGGTTATAGCGTTCGATGTTCCGTACGCCTTTCTCAGCCATCAACCGGTAACGGATCTCCATCTCCTCCGTGGCCCACCGCAAAACCAGGGCTGCGGCCTTCGGGTCATATACCACGGAATGGAGAAGGTGAGGGATCCCATCATAGACCGAGAGTTCCAGACGTTTGGGGTCGATCATCAGGAGTTTCACTTCTTCCGGGTCCGCCTTGTAAAGAAGGCTGCAAACCATGGAGTTCAGGGAGACACTTTTGCCCGCTCCCGTGGCACCGGCGACTAAGAGATGGGGCATCTTCGCCAGGTTGGTCACGAAAGGATTGCCGAAAATGTCCTTGCCCAGAGCCAGGGTGAGTTTCGATTCCGCCTGGGAGAACTCCTCACAGGAGAGGATGTCCTTCAGGTAAACGGGTTCGCGGATGGAATTGGGGATTTCAATGCCCACGGCGGCCTTCCCCGGAATGGGAGCGACAATACGCACGCTGATGGCCCGCAGGGCCAGAGCTAAATCATCACTGAGGCCGACGATCTTGTTGATTTTCACCCCCGGAGCCGGCTCATACTCATACATGGTGATCACCGGCCCTGGACGAACTTCTACCACTTTTCCTTCCACGCCAAAATCTTGCAGGCGCTTCTCCAGGATCTTGGCGTTGGCCAACAGGCTCTCTTTATCAACCTTAATTTCCTTCTGCTCAGGGCTCTCCAGCAAGGAGAGGGGCGGGAGCACATAAGAACCCCGGGAATCCAAGAAGGTGAAATGTTCCTGTTTTTCCCGCACGACCGGGACGGATTCCGCTCCCATCCCTTCTTTTTCCCCGGCCCCTTCTTTTTTAATGATTAAAGGAGGAGCGGTTTCTTTTTCTTTCCTAAGTTCTTTCGCTTGTTTTCCTTTGGTACTCAAGGCGCGTTTCCATAGCCTCTGCCCCTGGTTCAGGAGCGTCAAAAAGAAGTGGCTTATGGCCTTGATCATTTCTGCCCAGGAGAGTTTGGTCAAAACCGTAACGGATATAACCAGCACCACCGCAAAAAGGATTAAGGCCCCGCTGATATTCAGATACTTCTCGGTGATCCGGGCGAAGAAATAGCCCAATGCCCCCCCGCTGTCGATCTTCGCTCCCCAAATATTCATCTTTCCTAAGCCGAGAGAAAGCAACCCGCTGCCGGTAATAAAGAGTCCGGCCAAAGAAGCTGTCTTGGCGGGCGGGAAGGACATTTCCGAGAAAAGAAAGAGTTTCAGGGAAAAAAGAATAAAGAAAAGCGGCCATAGAAATGCGGTTAAACCGAAAGTCTGGAGGAAGATATCGGCAAGGTGAGCCCCGACGAAGCCGGCAAGGTTGGTGGCTTTCTGTGGCTCCGAGAACTGATGGTTGAAAGAAGGGTCGTCAGGGTTGAAGGAAAATAAGCTAATAGCCAGGAGGACGGTAAAGGCCACCAGGATAATCCCAAGGATTTCCCTTTTTAAACTGGACCTTTCGGAGCGGGATATTCTGCCCATTTTTAATAATGATAATAGAGAAATAGGCGAATGTCAAAGGAAAACAAAGGCACAAGGCAAGAGGCAATAGGCCAGAGGCAATAGGTAAAAGGCAAAGAAAATTAACCCATCGCCCATCGCCTTTTAGTCTTCCTTGTGCCTTGTACCTTGCGCCCTATGCCTTTTTATTTATATTTTGCATAATTATTTCCCGCACCTTTTCCATTAAGGGGCGGGCTTCGCGCAGCGAAAGGTTGCGGGTTGGGATGGGCTTGCCAAGGTTCAACTCCATTAAGCCGGGCCAGAAACACCAGCCGGTTCGGGGAAGCATATGATAGGTTCCGGAAATGGAGACTGGAACAATCTGAGCCTTGGACTGCAGGGCCAGGAGAAAAGCCCCACCTTTGAAGTCTTTCACCTGGCCGTCGGGCGTGCGCGTCCCTTCAGGAAAGACGACGATCGAAACCCCCTTCTTCAGCAGAGCGACTGCTTTCTTCAAACTTTTCAGGGCTGATTTGGCATTGTTCCTGTCAATCAGGATGTGGCCGGAGGAGGACAGGAACCATCCAAGAACCGGAAACCAGGAGAGAGATTTTTTGGCGATGAACCGTACTGGAAATGGAGAAGCGGAAATGATTCCGGGGATGTCCAGAATACTGGCATGGTTGGATATCAGGATGTAGGCCTGCTCCTTTTTTAGGTATTCCAAGCCCTGCGGGCGCAGGCGGATGCGGTTGGTGCGCAGCAGCCAGTTGACCCACGTGCGCTGAAAAATGGAGGGCCATCGCCCGGATGGATCCAACAGGCAACTGACGATAGCCGGTGGGGCCAAAATGGCGGTGTAAACCGTCGTGGAAAAAATCAAGAATAAACCACGAAGAAAAGCAAAAAACTGAAAAGAAATTTTTGCACCCATGAAGGAAAGGTGGAGGTTGAAGGAATAAGAGGGGCTGGATGTGGCCTATCGCCAACTATCCAGCCCCCCATGGTTCTATGGGTTAAATCTCTACCTTATTTCTTAAACGACATGTCAAAGACCACCATGAGCTCGTCCGTGCGGGCTTTCCAATTCAACCGTTCATTCACCCCATAGCTGTCGATCTGTTGATAAGTCCAAGCCCAAGGAATTTCTTCTTTAATCACCTTGACCGCATTGGAATAGATCTTCTGCCGTTTCTTAGAGTCCATCGTGCTGATGCCCTCATCAATCAAGGCATCGAGTTTCGGGAAGGAGACATTGGATAACACCAACCCGGTCCGCATGAGCGGATTGATGGTGAAATCGGCGTCGAAGCTGGTGTTTCCCCAGCCCAGGAGATAAGCCGGAGCATTGTTGTGGGTGTACATCATGGTTCATGAAAGTTCCCCATTCGTGGGTCTTTACTGTGGCATTGATGCCGATCTTCCGCAGGTCTCCGGCTATCGCCTCGGCCATTTCCTTGTCATTCAAATACCGCCCGTTGGGGGAATTGATCGTGAACTCGAATCCCTTGGAATACCCGGCTTCCGCCAGCAACTTCTTGGCCTTCTCCGGATCGTAATCGTAAGGCTTTACGGAAGGATCGAATCCAAAATGTTTTTCGGTAAGAGGTGAGCCCAGCAGGACCCCATTACCCTCCAGGACCTTTTTAATATTGGTCTTCATGTCCACGCCCATGGCGATCGCCTGACGAACTTTCTTGTCGGCCACGGGCCCTCCCTTGATGGTATCAAAAGCCATGAAGATGACCCGCACGCTGGGCACTTTGGAGACAAAAGAGCGCCCCTTCCAGTCCATCAATTTCGTAAGATGGGGGGGAATATTGGTGATGATATCCGCTTCCTGGGTCTGCAATGCGGCTACGCGCGTTGTAGCCTCGGGGATGGGGCGGAACATGACCTTCTTGATTTTGGGCGCCCCGCGCCAGTACTTTTCATTAGCCTCCAGAAGAATATGATCATCCTTGACCCAGCGCACGAACTTGTAGGGCCCTGTTCCTACCGGGTTGAGGGCGAAGTGGGCCGGACCTTTCTCCTGAAAATATTTGGGTGGAATCACCTGGCCGTAGATGCACAGCATGGCATCCATGACGGGGTAGGGTTTTTTCGTCACGATCCGCGCCGTGTAATCATCCACCACATCCACCCGATCGATGACCCCCTGAAAGACCGTTTGCCGGAGTTTAAGTTTAGGATCGGCCATGCGCTCCAGAACAAATTTGACCGCCGCCGCGTTGAAATCTTCCCCGTTATGAAACTTGACTCCCTTGCGCAGCTTGAACTCCCATGTATGGTCATTCACGATCTTATACGACTCGGCCAATAGAGGCTTGATTTTGATCCCAGAGTCTCTCTGCAGCAAAGTGTCAAACATTTGCAGGTGAACATTCCAGGCCGGGGTTTCCATGTGGTTTTGAGGGTCCATGGTCGTGGGATCGACGCCCTGGACAATCACAATGGTGTCTTTGTCCCGGGCCGCATAGGACAGGCCAAAACTCAATAAAACAACCGGTAGAATCAGAAATAAGACAATTCCCTTTTTCATTGACGTTCCTCCTTTTCTTTTATTTTTGCCGCTTAAGCATCCTTCAACATTTTACAATTTTCAATTGGCAATTGGCAATTTACAATTGTGTTAGCCTGGGGTCCAGAATATCCCTTAGCCAGTTCCCTAACAGGTTGATCCCCAATACCACCAGCATAATCACCACCCCCGGAAAAGTGGCCAGCCACCAGGATGTTACCAGATACACCCGGCCATCAGCAAGCATTCCACCCCAGGTTGGGGTGGGAGGTTGAATTCCTAAGCCCAGGAAGCTGAGAGCCGCTTCCATGATGATCATGCGGGCCATCTCTAAAGTGATAATGACGATGATGGGAGGAACCACGTTGGGCAAGAGATGATTGAAAATAATTCGGCCGTTGGACCCGCCCAGGGCTCGGACAGCCATTACGTATTCCTTCTCCCTCAAGGAAAGAACTTCTGCCCGCACTACCCGGGCATAGATCACCCATCCGGTAATGCCCATGACGATGATGATATTCTGCAGATTAGGCCCCAGAACGGCAATAATGGCAATAGCAAGAAGGATGAAGGGGAAGGCCAATTGGACATCGGCCAAGCGCATAAATACGCTGTCTATCTTCCCGCCGTAAAAACCGGAGAAAAGACCGATGATGGTCCCTAAAAAAGCAGAGAAGACAACGGCGGAAACACTGACCACGATAGAGATCCTTGCGCCGTAGATCAATCGGCTGACAATATCCCGCCCCAGCTGGTCAGTCCCTAAAAGGTAATTGGGGTCGGCCCCGGCTTGGCCCAAGGGAGGAAGAAGCCGTATTTCTACGTCTTGGAGGATGGGGTCATGGGGGGAAATCAAGGGAGCGAAAATAGCTGAAAAAATAACCCCTAAAACCATGATCAGGCCAAAAACGGCCCCTTTGTTTTCCAGCAGCTTGCGCAGGACTTTCTGCCCTCGGGTGACTCTTCGATCTTCTCCCACGAAGTCTAAAGTTTTTGCGGCATTCTCTAAAAAATCCATGATCTATTCTTTCACCCCAACTTTACCCGCGGATCCAGGTAGGTATAAAGAATATCAACTACCAGGTTGACCAGAACGAAAATCGATGCCAGGAGAAAAACCGCTGCTTGCACAACCGGATAATCCCGGTTGTATATCGCCTGCACGGCTAAACGCCCCACCCCTGGCCAGGCAAATACGGTCTCCGTGATCACCGCTCCCCCAAGGAGAGTCCCCAACTCCATTCCGACGATCGTTACCACAGGAATTAAAGCGTTCTTCAGGGCATGTTTCAGAATAACCATTCTTGGGCTCAGCCCTTTCGCCCGAGCGGTTTTCATGTACTCCTGCCCGAGAACCTCGAGCATGCTGGAGCGCATCATGCGAGCGGTCCGGGCCATGCTGAACATGCCCAGGGTGACCGCGGGAAGGATTAGGTGTTCAAGAGTTCCCCGGCCGGAAGAAGGAAACCACTGGAAGGTCACCGAAAAGACGAGGATCAGCATTATCCCGAGCCAGAAGACGGGGGTGGACTGCCCGAGGAGGGCGCCGGTCATCCCAATATGATCCAGGATGGAGTTTCGCCGGATGGCGGATATAATTCCTACGGGAACGGCGATGATCATCGCGATGATCATCGCCGTTATGGTCAACTGGATGGTGGCCGGCATGCGTTCCAGTACCAGGTCCAAAGCCGGCTGGCTGTGGCGAAAGGAGAGGCCAAAATCTAAACGGAGTGTGCCTTTAAAAAATCTCCAGTATTGTACAAGCAAAGGGTCGGTGAACCCCATCTCCTTGCGGAATTGAGCGACCTGCTCTGGGGTGGCGTCCATGGGCATCAGCAGGGCTGCCGGGTCGCCAGTGAGGTGGAGAATGATGAAAACCACCACCGAGATGCCGATGAGGACGAAAATGCAATGAAATAACCTTTTTAATATATAAAACTTCACAAGACAAACCACGACTTGGGATTCTTTTGAAAAATCCCCGAGCTTTGCTGGGCACTTCTTCCAATCGAAATAAAGTGACTATATAACACAAAGATCTCTTCATAGCAATGGAATAATTGCCTGCACCTATGCTTCACTTGATGAGAAAAAGATTGACATCTCTTTGAAACTCTTGCTATCTTTTATTTACCGCAGGAAAATCCTGCGGACCTCCGGGTCAAAATCTTAGCGGCGGTTTGAGAGTGACGAAAATAATTTTTATCATTCTTTTTATTATCCTCGGGGCGACTTTCTGTACTTTAAATCGCCAGGAAATTTCACTCGGTTATTTCTTCGGGTGGCATACGGGTTCCTTTCCCCTTTTTCTATTGATTCTGGCTTCTCTTGTCGCCGGGATGGTGGTAGGATTTTCAATAGGTTGGGGAGAAAGGTGGAAACTTCGAGCGAAGGCCCGCGACTTAGGGGAACAAGTCAAAGCATTGAAAGAAGAGATTGAACCCCAGCCCTCGAAGGAGGAAAACCCTGAACTTTCGGTGAAATCCCCGGAAGCCCCCAAGCCTCCCCTTGTCTGAGGCTGACTCCTGCAGGAGCAAGATGAACCTTGCCTGATTTAGTCATCTTCCTCACCAACTACTCTGAGCAGTTTATTTACGCTGGGCTTTTCCTGATCCTCTTCTTATGCGGATTGGGTTTGCCCATCCCGGAAGAACTTACCTTGCTCGCCGGCGGGTTTTTCGTTCATTTGGGGATTACCCGTTTCTACCCCACGCTGGCCACTGTATTCGTTGGCGTTTTAATCGGAGATATGGCCATGTACTCCATTGGGCGGAAATGGGGCCAGGGCATCATCACCCACCGTCAAATGCGGAAGATTTTTTCTGAAAGCCGCTTGGAGCGGGCGAAGCAATTTTTTGGCGATCATGGGAGTAAGACCATCTTCATCGCCCGATTTCTATCTGGGTTCCGAGTGGCCGCATTCCTGGCCGCCGGAACTATGGGAATGAAGCCTGGGAAGTTCTTAATTCTCGATACCCTGGCCGCTCTCATCATGGTTCCCCTTCTTCTCCTTTTGGGGTATTTCTTCGGAGCGAATATCGGCTGGTTAACCGAACTCTTTACCCGCATCGATTTTCTCCTCAAGGTGGGAGCTGTCCTGGGCGGGGTGGCCGCCCTGGTGTATTTTCTTTTGAAGAGGAAAAAATCCACCGCCCACAGATGAAACCCCGGTGTTCTCGCCCTTTCAGAGTTGACTCCCAGCCAATGAAATGATAACTTACTTATAAAAGCTTAGGGCAGAACTCCACTCGCAATAATTGATGAAAAAGTTTTTTTAGAAGGAGGGGTGACCAAGCAATCTCCCGTTATCTTGTTTTCATCCGGAAACCCCCTCTCCTCTGGCGGGAGAGGGTTGGGGTGAGGAAACCACTGTGCTGGACTTGAAGTTTGTTCGCGAACATTGGGAGGAGGTAAAAGAAAAGGTTGGCCGGCGAGGTCAGGCCATCGACTGGGATTCTTTTGCCCGTTTGGATGCCGAACGCCGGGAGATTTTGCGGGAAACGGAATCTCTGCGCGCCCAACGTAACCAGGTTTCTGACCTGATCGCGGGAAAAAAGAAAAAAAAAGAAGATGCTTCCCCGGAGATCGCCCAGATGAAGGAGGTATCTTCCCGGATCAAGGAGCTGGAAGTCAAGTTGAACGCGATAGAAGAGGACCTCCGCGGAATCCTGATGGTGATCCCCAACATCCCCCACGAGAGTGTGGTCATCGGCCAGGAGGAGGCCGACAACCTCGAAATGCGCCGGTGGGGAAAGATTCCGGAATTTTCATTCACCCCCCGACCGCACTGGGAAATCGGGGAAACTTTAGATATTCTGGATTTCGACCGGGGCGCGAAGATCACCGGAGCGAGGTTCACCCTGTACAAAGACGGGGGAGCCAGGATGGAAAGGGCCCTGATGAATTTCATGCTGGATTTGCACACGGGTTCGCACGGCTACCGTGAGGTTCTGCCTCCCTTCCTGGTAAATCGCAAGACCATGACGGGAACCGGCCAACTTCCCAAGTTCGAGGAGGATTTATTCAAGCTTGACGAGCCGGATTATTTTTTAATTCCCACGGCTGAAGTTCCTGTCACCAACATCCACCAGGATGAGATTCTGACGGAAGAAGAACTCCCCCTTTGTTATACGGCCTACACCCCCTGTTTTCGCAAAGAAGCAGGTTCTTACGGGAAGGACACCCGGGGGTTGATCCGGCAGCATCAGTTCAACAAGGTGGAGCTGGTGAAATTTACCACCCCGGAGGCCTCTTACGCTGAACTGGAAAGCCTGACCGAGGATGCGGAAGAGGTGTTGAAGCGCTTAGGGATTCCCTACCGGGTGGTGATGCTTTGCACAGGCGACTTGGGTTTCTCGGCCGCGAAAACCTATGACCTGGAAGCCTGGTTGCCCGGGCAGGGGGCTTACAAGGAAATATCTTCTTGCAGCAACTTTGAAGATTTTCAGGCGCGGCGGGCGAACATTCGTTATCGGCCCAAGGGGAAAAAAGGAACGGAGTTCGTGCACACCCTCAACGGTTCAGGCCTGGCTATCGGTCGAACCCTGGTGGCGATTCTGGAAAACTACCAGAATGAAGATGGCTCCGTTACAATCCCCGAAGTCCTGCGGTCGTATATGGGCGGCGCGGGAAAAATTACCAAACGCTAAATAGGACGCAGATAAACGCAGATTTTCGCAGATAAGATCTAGAAATGGATTTGATCTAAATTCTATTTTTGGTTTCTTAATTATTTTCTATCCTGTGAATCTGCGGCAATCTGCGTCCCATAAAAGCTTTTCCCGGAGGGATGGCCGAGTGGTCGATGGCGGCGGTCTTGAAAACCGTTTCCCCGAAAGGGGACGTGGGTTCGAATCCTACTCCCTCCGCCAGGAAATTTAATATAATTGGACGCAGATTCACAGGATTAAAGACGCTTAAAAAGTATTTTTTCTGCGTATATCTGCGAAAATCTGCGTCCTATAAATTTATAAAAAACGGAGAGATGACCGAGCTGGCCGAAGGTGCTCGCCTGCTAAGCGAGTGTATGCCGAAAGGTGTACCGCGGGTTCGAATCCCGCTCTCTCCGCCAGAAAATTTGCTACGCCAATTTTACTTTTAACCCTTAACTTGATTGTAGAGGAATTTCCTTTTTTATCCTTC
>CAVQNT010000001.1:0-162097 GCA_963714275.1 Candidatus Bathyarchaeota archaeon | reverse complement strand
CTATCAAACGCATCGCTGAACCTGATACGCCTATACCGTTCAGTCCAGTCCTTGAGAATTATGTAATTCCCGACGATAAGGCAATTGAAAGAGGCGTTGAAGACCTTTTAAGAAGCTAAAGATTCAAAAAAATCTAGTTATTTAGGTGGGCAAAATGGTAACTGATGTTGTAATGCCAAGGTACAGCCTAACAATGCAGAAAGGTACGGTTGTGAAGTGGTTGAAAAAGGAGGGAGAACCTGTCGAGAAAGATGAACCTCTTGTCGAGATTGAAGCCGACAAAGTAACCACCGAGCTTGAGTCGCCTGCTTCAGGCATTCTAATTAAGATTTGCGCACCAGAAGAAAGCGAAGTCTTAATCGGCGAACCCATAGCCTTCATCGGAAAACTGGGCGAACCATTACCCAATATTGGAAAAGCTAACGAAGAAAGGGCAGTCCGAAAAGAGAGAGCTGAAGTCTTTTTGCCCACTGGAATGCCCAAACGTGAAGAAGAAGCCGAGAAAATCCGAGCATCTCCCTTGGCTAGGAGCCTTGCAGAGCAGTATAGGATAGATTTAACTCAGATACGTGGAACTGGTCCAGGATGTAGAATCACAAGGGAAGATGTTCTTCGATTGATTGAGCTCCGCAAAGACACAAGGGCTGTTAAGATCGTGCCCTTCAAAGGCATGCAGAAGACGATTGCTGAACGCATGAGCCGAAGCATTAAGACAGCTGCCCACTGTTCCATCATGATTGAGGTTGATGCCTCAAGGATGACAGAGTCGACGCGAGAGAGTGACCACGGAGTTGAAATCCAAGGGAAAAGATGGCGTCTCTTTCACGGATATACTCGTTAAGGCTGTGCTCGTAGCACTAAGGGTGAACCCAATTCTCAATTCCACCCTGGAGAATGATCAACTAAAGGTCTTCGAAGATGTAAACATTGGGATCGCTGTTGAAGTTGAGGCCGAAGGGAATCTTGGATTACTGGTTCCTGTAGTTCACCAAGCAAATAGGAAATCTTTGACCGAGATATCTGAGGAATCTAGAAGCCTCATCAAACGGGCTAGGGCAGGTAAGGCATCGTATGATGATTTGTCGGGCGGAACCTTCACGATAACAAATCTAGGCATGTACGGTGTGGAGACTTTTGTGCCGATAATTAATCCTCCAGAGACTGCTATTTTGGGAGTAGGCGCTATCATCGAGAAGCCTCTTATAATCGAAGGAAAGGTAGAAGCGCGACCTTCAATGCGTCTAACTTTGTCCTTTGACCATCGGGTTGTGAACGGCGCACCGGGAGCAAGGTTTATGCAACGGTTGAAACAGATCCTTGAAGAGGAAATATCCGAGAATCAATAAAAGATAAGTTTATTCATCCCTAGAACGTTTCAAGTGGCTGGGAAGTGCCTAGATCATCTTAATATGATGTTGCTGTGATTGGGGTCGGGGATAGGAGGCTATGTTTCCATGATTAGTCAGCTAATGATTATTGCGGATGCCTTTAGTTAAGCTATGACCTGCTTGACAAAACAACAGAGTTGGATATCAGTGAATGGCTATTCATTTCTTACAAGGCTACAAACAGAGGAATGTCTTAGCTTACGTGAAGACACCAAACAACGAAGAAATAGTGTCAAAAAACATCTCAAGATTTGTCATCCCATGAGGTGTTAACAGACTAAAACTCGCCTAAACGATCTTTAAAATAAAAAGGAAAGTGAAAACTATATTTTAGTCAGCCAGATAGCACTTTGACCTGTAGCAGCTCAGATGTAACGATTAACCGTGACACAACAGTTAATGCAGGATATGTTTCTATATCCGCAAACCTAGTAACAAAGAGTCTAACAATGTGCTGAACCAATGCACAACTCAACATCCTTTTTTCTCCATTTTATGAAAAATCCATAATATTATACTTAAGCAATAGGCGTAAAAGGAACAGTATACATCTCTACCTAAGTAACGAGGCGTAGAATTTCAATTCACTAGTGAGCTAAAACGCAATGACAAATCCTTCCGAAAAACCCTAATATTATAGTCTAGATTCGATTATAATTCTTCTTTACGTTATTCGTAGCGATGACAGATACTCCAGTGCCAAGAAGATCATCGATGATTATATCTCCTATCTTTACAGGCGCTTCAACCTCGATCTTTGAAACGGCTTTGACGGCGTCGAATAGTCTATTTTTGGGAATTGGTTTACTAGTCTTTACTGAGACTACTGGTAGGTGACCGTTTCTAACTTTGATGACTGTCATAAGAGTTCTACGTGGGTCAACGATTTCACGTTCGGCGTAATCTCTGCCTTTGGGACATCTAAAGCCTTTAATTTCTAGAACTTCGTTCTTTTCTTTTAGTATATTTGCTTCCATCTCGCAACCAACAGGACAAATGATGCAGATCGTCTTTATTTTTTCTGTAATTTCGTCCATGATTTCGTTTTATCTCCTCGTTTCAATAGATACTGCGAGCTTATTATCTTGCAGGATCTCGAATTTTCTTTTTGAGATTATGAAGTTAAGCATCTCTGGGGGGCTCACTTTTTTCTGATACAAATTCATCTCAATCTCTGGAATTATAAGGTAAACGCGTTCTTCGGGCTCCATGACTCTTGCATAGAAGCTTACATCTCTTTGGCCACTAATGTATTGTGGAACAATGAGCCTTAAGTTTCTCCCTTTGATAACAGGCTTCCAACGAGTCGAAGAAATTCTATTGTCTTGGATGTAATCGACAGCGCTTCTTGCAGCTGTTTCGCCCTGTATTGCTGCGTAATCGACAAGATCATTTATCACTAATGCGTTTCCAGCGACGAAAACTCCTGGAATCGAAGTCTCTAAGAACTCATTCACAGCGACACTTCTTGTTGAAGGATCCATTTCAACGCCAACTCGCTCCAAAAGTTCAACCCTTGGAATCAGCCCCGCAGAGACGATAACGGTGTCGCACTTAACCTCAAATTCTGTTCCAGGTATTTCAGAAAGTTTCTCATCTACTTTGACTATTGTTACGCCTTTGACCCGATTTTTCCCCAATATTCTTATAGCCTTATGACTAAGGTAAAGTGGTATATCGAAATCCAATAAGCATTGTTGAACATTTCTAATCAAGCCTCCAGGGTAAGGGAGAATCTCTACTACCGCTTTGACCTCAGCACCCTGTAAAGTAAACCTCCTAGCCATTATTAACCCCACATCACCCGAACCTATTATCACAACTTCTTTCCCTGGCATGACTCCGTAAAGGTCCATCATTGTCTGTGTTTGACCAGCGGTGTAGATACCAGCAGGTCTATATCCAGCAATGCCAATCTCAAAGGAATGTCTCTCCCGTGCACCTGAAGTGATGATTACTGTCTTGGAGTTGAACTCGATGAGTCCCTCAGAGGAAACTGCTTTGAGTTTTTTCTTATTTTTTGTTATACATAGTCTCCATTGCATAAGCCGAATTGTAGACTTCCACCGCGAAAGTTTTCATTTTATCATAGAGTCTGTAGCTCGAACTCTGGCCCTGTCAAATCCTCCTTAAAATATTGAAGCCCAAATCCGGGGTGAATGCATTGCGGCAATACACCGCCGGGCTCCTCCTTCTCGTCTAAGAGAACAACTCTTTCAACGCCTAGTTCTTTTGCTTTGGATGCTGCTGATAAACCAGCTGCACCTGCACCAATGATTAAAATGTCTGAGATATGCTTCTTCATCTGTTTTGCGCCTTTCCTCCTTCAAAGAGAACGGTGATATCTCCTATTCCAATCTCTGATCCTGAGCCGTTCTTTGTAACCATCCACACCGGTATCCCTAATTCTCTTGCTAGAATCCGCGCAATTTTGAATTCGCAGAAAGCACCTTGACAGTCACCCATCAACGCTTGTGTCCTAAACTTGATTCCATCAAGGGTTGTTGCCCCCCTTCTTATGGCCTCAATGATCTCGGCTTCGGTGACAAGTTCACATTGACAAACTATCTTCGTATATGTTGGGTCATTCTTCGCCAGTCTGTCCCTCTCTCGATACGTTGCTTCTCTAAACGCCTTTCTTGCCTTCCGGTATGGATTCCACTTTTTCTTTTTAATTAACTTAGCCCCCTTAGCCTTCATTATGTCTACGATCTCGTAAGCAATTGTAGGAGCGGATGTAAAACCCGGCGATCTTATGCCAGCAACGTTAATGAAGCCATCAACCTCGTCATAAGCATTTATCATAAAATCTGCTGAAGGTTCCGGTTTAGCCCTCAACCCAGCGAAAGTTCTTATAACCCTATTTCTTGGGGGAAGCGCCTTCACAATTTTTATAGCCTCTTTCAATATAAAATTGAGACCCTGAGGCGTCGTGTCTGTCGCTTCGCTTTCCTCTTTGGGCAAGTCCTGAGCGTTTGGACCCAACATCAGATTCCCGTCCACAGTTGTAGTGACAACAATGCCCTTGGTCCATCGCGATGGCGTGGGAAATAAAATTCTTCTTGTCTTGGGGTAAGCATCCTTACTGAAGATTAAATATTCTCCCTTTCTCGGATGGATTCTGAAACCGTCTATACCGACCAAATTGCTAACGGCATCCGCATATAATCCTGCAGCATTAATCACCCAATCCACATCAATACTACCCATGCTTGTTTTAACGGTCCTAACATGACCGTGACTTATTTTGATATCAGTCACCTTAGTTGCGAGGTGAAGTTTGACGCTGTTATCGACAGCATTCTCGGTTACAGCAATTACTACTTCAGAAGGATGCCTAAACTGACCTGCTGTGGGAGCGTGAAGAGCTGCAATCGCGTTAGGTGTTATGTTTGGTTCTATTTGCTCCAGCTCTTTCTTATTCCAAATAATTCTAATGTCGGGAACCCCGTTTATTCTACCTCTTTTCTGCAATTCTTCTAGCAGTCTAGTTTGGTCATCTTCTGTCGCAATAACGAGGTCTCCTGGCCAATTAGCCGAAATGTTTAGCTCTCTTTAACCACCTTTCTCTCCATAAGGCGTTTCCTTTCATGCATAGCCTAGCTCTAACAGGGTATTTTTTGGGGTCGTCATCATAGCCTGCATGTATTATCGCTGTGTTGGCTTTACTTGATCCCCAACCGACATCGACCTCTTTCTCTATGAGGTGAACCTCTAAGTTCTTATACTTGGATAGTACTCTGGCTATGCAAGCGCCTATGATCCCTGCGCCTATGATAGCCACTTTTTCAGTCTTGGGCATTAAAAACCACTGAATTGAGCAATATTAAAGCTTTTACATGCAAATAATGTCTTTTGTTCTTTGTTTAGACTTGGTTCTAACTTATAATAGACATGTGTATTGGTTAAATAGGAGAGCATCTAGGTTTCACTTTCTACGTTTAAGGCCATCTCAGCGCCAGTTTGATTGCCCGTTTCCAGCGTCTGTATAATTTTTCCCTTTCAGACTTCTGCATCTTGGGCTTAAAAATTCTTTCAATTCTCCATTTTTCTTTTAACTCATCTAAGTTTTTCCAGAATCCCACAGCAAGTCCAGCGGCATATGCTGCTCCCAACGAGGTTGTTTCGGTCACTTTCGGTCTTATGACTGGTAAGCCAAGGATGTCTGCTTGGAATTGCATCGTGAAATTATTGCTTGCTCCTCCACCGTCGACTTTAATTGACTTGATCGCCATATCTGAGTCAGCCTGCATAACTTCAATAACATCTCTTGTCTGGTAACACTCAGACTCTAATGTTGCTCTGACCAGATGGGCTCTTGTCGTCCCCCTTGTTAAGCCGATGATTAAACCCTTTGCGTACATGTTCCAGTATGGGGCTCCCAAACCAACGAATGCTGGCACAAAAAAGACTCCATTTGTGTCTTCAACAGTCTCAGCGATCCTCTCGGTCTCCTGTGCATTATCGATGATTTTTAAGTTATCTCTCAACCACTGAACTGCGGCGCCAGTAATGAAGATACTTCCCTCAAGAGCGTAAACAACTGGCATGTCGTTGATTCCGTAAGCTATCGTCGTGAGAAGCCCATGCTTTGAAAGAAGAGGTCTCTGTCCAGTATTCATGAGGATGAAGTTGCCTGTTCCATAAGTTGTCTTGATCTCTCCTAGCTCAAAACCAGCTTGACCAAAAAGTGCGGCTTGTTGGTCTCCTAAGTCTCCAGTTAGGGGAACCTCTGCCCCACCAAATTCGTCCTTGTCAATAAACCCAAACACTTCTTTATTGACAGATGGCTTTATAGAAGGAAGGATCTCTCTAGGGATTCCTCCCATGAATTCAAGCAGATCATCGTCCCAATCTAGCCGTTTAATATTAAAGAGCATGGTTCTCGAGGCATTGGTGTAATCGGTCGCGTGAACACCTGTGAGTTGCCAGAGTATCCATGTATCAACATTTCCGAAGAGAATCTCCCCTTTCTCAGCTTTCCGCTTTGCTCCTGGAACATTTTCTAAAATCCATTGAATCTTTGTCCCTGAAAAATAAGCATCAGGCACCAAGCCTGTCTTCTCGTGTATCGTTTTGCTTAGTCCATCTTCCTTTAAGCGGTTTACCAAAGAGGCAGTTCTTCGGCACTGCCAGACAATCGCGTTGCAGATGGGATTTCCAGTCCTTTTATCCCATAGAATCGTGGTCTCTCTTTGATTTGTGACGCCTAAAGCAATAATCTTTCTGGGATTTATTTTTGATGTTCCTAGGACCTGCCTAATCAGTGAGCGGACGTTCTCCAATATCTCAATAGGGTTTTGTTCAACCCATCCGGGTTTAGGGTAAATCTGCACATGCTCTTTATACGCATACGCGACTGTAACCCCGTCATGATTGATAATTGCAACTCTTGTTCCAGTTGTACCCTGATCTATCGTGGCTACATACTCTCTCGCACCATTCAATTTAGACCCTCAATGAGCGTGTTCGATCTTCTCGCACCTTATAAAAACCCACTTCTCTGAAATGGAGCATATACGCTTCTGACATAATGCTTTAATCCTCTTCATCTCCTTACTGAGCACATCAGCCCAGATGTGAAAGGATTTTAGTCTATTTAAATCTAACCAATTAGTGTCAAAGACATATACTTCAGAAAGATGAAAGCTTCTCCTGGCGGTCTAGCTCAGCTACCAGCTCAGAAGCTCAGCTAGTTAGCTTATGTATGGATCGAGGTACTACCTAACCGTAAAAATCATCCTACGAGACGGAAAAGCTGATTAGAAACTATCTTAATAAGGAGAAATATAACGTGAACGAAAAAATGAAGGCTGTTGTATTACATAAACCTTTAGATCTACGTGTAGAAGAGGTAAGCATCCCTCAAATTGGCTCTAATGAAGTACTCGTGAAAATGAAGCGAGTAGGTATATGCGGATCCGATGTACATTATTACTTAGAAGGCTCAGTCGCTTCATATATCGTTAAGGAACCGTTAATTCTCGGACATGAATGCGCAGGAGAAATAGCAAATATAGGTAACAAAGTCAAAAATCTCAAGATTGGACAAAGAGTAGTTATTGAACCCGGTTTCACATGTGGAAAATGCGAATATTGTAGAAAGGGAAGGTACAACTTATGCGGCGAGGTCAAATTCTATGGTACTCCACCTTACGATGGAACTTTTGCTGAATATGTCTCTGCGCCTGAACAGAATGTTTACGTTATGCCAGACGAAATGTCATATGAAGAGGGTGCTATGATTGAGCCCTTAGCAGTTGGCATGATGGCTGCCAAAATGGGCAAGGTTACAGTTCACGATATTGTAGCAGTAATAGGCGCAGGACCAATCGGGCAGATGGCACTTCAAGCCTCAAAAACCTATGGTGCCCATGAAACGTTTGTGACCGACATCATCGATTATAGGCTCGAGTACGCAAAGAAGTATGGGGCAAAGGGAGTCATCAACTCAGCTGAAGAAGATATGGTTGAAAAAATCGTGGAGCTTACAGACAGCAAAGGCGTCGATGTCGTAATTGAGGCTTCAGGCGCAACATCAGCAATCCAACAAGCCATTGACATTGTGAAACCTGGAGGTATAATTGTGCTTGTCGGCTATCCATCAAGAGATGTTCAGATGCCTCTCACCAAGATCATTTCCAGAGAACTCAGAATCCAAGGCATACATCGTTATGCAAACGTGTATCCCGCGGCGATAAAAGTCTGTATCCTCAGGCATAGCCATCGTGAAACCATATGTTACACATGTTTTCCCGATTAAACAAATTAAGGAAGCATTTGAAGCCAACATCAACAAAACCGGAAACCCCATGAAAATCCAAATAGCACTGTAGAATTATGTGATATAGCTAGCTAATCCCAAAATGGTAAAATAGCCAAACACATGCATTAAACGAATAACTAGCAGAGACTACTATATTGAAGGTTTCACTTCGTATTGGCTAGATAGCAAAACTAACAAAAATAAATGTAGACATAAAACGATGACTAAATAAATGGTGGTTAAGAAAAATGGGGAAGCTTAAAGTCGGAATTCTCGGTTTAATCCATGATCATATTTGGGCTAACCTTAAGAGTTTTGAAACAATAGAAAATGCCCAAGTTACATGCGTTGCTGACATAAACGAACCGTTACTTGAACAAGCGAGGAAAATGGGTTTCAAGAAGACCTATAAAACGTATGATGATCTTTTGTCGAAAGAAGATCTCGACGCGGTTCTTGTCTACACGGAAAATGGACGCGCCGCTGATGTAATCGCAAAGGCAGCAGAGCGAGGATTACATGCCATGACCGAGAAGCCGATGGCTGCAACACTGGAACAGGCTCAAAGAATGTACAAAGTAGCTGAAAAAAACGGGATTCGGTTAATGGTAAACTATCCGACAACCTGGAGTCCTGCGATAAAATATGCAGTTCAACTGGCTAAAGAAGGAGCCGTTGGGCACATCTATCAGATTTGGAGAAGAACCGGTCACAAGGGACCGAAAGAAATCGGATGTTCCCCCTACTTTTGCAATTGGCTTTTCGATGAAAAAATAAATGGTGCTGGTGCTTACATTGATTTTTGCTGTTACGGCGTCAATATTTGCCGTTCGATATTAGGAATCGCCGAGAAAGCAACGGCATTTGGAGGAACTTACGTCAGAGATTACCTTAAGGTCGATGACAACGCTGTGCTACTTTTGGGTTATAAAAAAGCCATGGGTGTACTGGAAGGCACATGGTCTCAAATCGGAAGTGGAGGACCAATTCAGTATCAGTTCGTGATAAGAGGAAGCGAAGGAACCATCGCTGTGAACCAAGATGTCCAAGTCTTCCAAGAAGAAAAAAATTCCTGGAAAGGGATTAATCCGCCGCCATTAAAAGAGGGAAACCAAAATGGTCCACAACATTTCGTTAGATGCATTTTGGAGGACAAATCCTTCGAAGATACAGTTTCAGCAAAATTTAACGTTGAAGTACAAGCCATGTTAGAAGCAGGTCTCATTTCCATGCGTGAGAACAGGACAGTATTTCTGAAAGAACTAATCTAGGAGACGACGGCTTAAAAAAAATTATTTTCAGTGAGCTAGATATTGAGGTTAAGGTAAAGGAGGGGGATGTTTGATTATTGATGCTGACGTTCACATTTCGTCGATGTCTAAAGTTGGAAAGGGCATATCAGCTGAAGAATTGCTGAAAAGGATGGAAAAAGCAGGAGTTGATAAAGCTGTCGTTTGGCTTCAGCCACCTTACACTCGTGCGCTTGAAAATTTAAATGAATATGTCTACGAGACTATGAGAAGATATCCTGATAAGATTCTTGGCTTCGGGTGGGTTGACCCAAACCTTGGCGTTGAAGAAGCAAAAACTACAGTGAAGAAATGCCTTTATGAATATGGATTTTACGGTGTCAAATTAAACGGTGCTCAGAACAACTTCTACATAGATGATCCAAAGTTATCCATTCCAGTGATTGAGGAAATCGCGAAGGCTGGTAAAATACTTGCCCTCCACGTTGGAACAGATGCCTATGACTTGACACACCCTTTTAGGGTAGGTAAAATAGCAAGTCTCTTTCCTGAACTACAGATTCTCATGGTTCACATGGGCGGTGTCGCGCATGACGACATAACCAATGCTGCCATAGAAATTGCGCAGAAATATTCAAATATAACACTAATTGGAAGTGCTGTTCGAACAATACCCATCTTGAAGGCAATAAGAACAATTGGTTCGTCGAGGGTATGTTTTGGAAGCGACACTCCGTTTGAGTTAATGCATGTGGAAGTCGCTAGGTATAATGCTCTTCTGGACAGCGAGGTTTCTAAAGAAGATAAATACAATGTGATGGCAGGCAACATAATTCGATTACTAAATATAATAGATTAAATTTTAAGTGAACAAGCACCAAGCGTTTCCCTAGCCCTTATCTCCCAAATCTGAAGGCAACAAGTTCAAAGGGCTTCATCTCAACCGTAGCATACTAAGCCAGAGCTATTGCCAAGAATAAGCTGAGCTGGCCTAGATATTCGTGGACTTCGTCCCACTTGTTTTAGTCCCGGTGTGCCCAAGCCATCATACTGAAGAGTTTTGTTAGACGCTCACGTCGACTCTTTCTTCATCTTATCATCGAATAATCAGCGAGTTGTAACGCTGAAGTGTTAATTAAGAAGGATTCTGAATACCAATGATATTTGTTGTATTGGTTAATTCTTATGAAGTGCTTTTTTCATTTTAGAGTGTGATAGCGGTCTTCTTTTCGTAAGATTCGTATCCTGCGAATACTATTTTAAGGATTTCTTTTCCGAACTCGCCAGTTGGAATTGGATCCTCATCCTCTATGACACATTTTACGAAATGACTGAGCATGTTGCAGAACCCAAATTGAGCCTTCTCGTCAATAATGGGCGAGGTCCACCCGCAACTCATTGTAGATTTCTCAGCAACATATGAATATCCAATGTCACTGTAGATATGTATTGGGTTAGCGTGAGTCAAGTTCATGAAAGCCATTCCTTCTGAGCCATAGATTTCGATCCTGTCTTGCATACCTCCTTTTGTGATGTAATTGGATTGCGCCATTCCCGACTCCCATCGTTAAACCGCATTAATAACACAGCATAATCCTCAGTTTTAAGGTTGTGAAGTAGGTTTCCCAGTTCTGCATAAACCCGTTTAACCGGTTGATTCATCACTTGCATAATTAAGCCAATGGGGTGAACGCCCATTTGAAGGAGTACACCTCCACCAGCATACTCCTTCTTTGTTGCGTAAATTGAATGGCTTCCTCCGTGCTGTTCTCGGGCTTCAATAGCTAAGATTCTCCCCAAAGCACCCTCCTTAATTATCGCATATATTTTCTCGGCTGCAGGCGTAAAAAGCCAGTTCTCACCGTACATTAGTTTGACGCTGGCGGTTCTACAAGCCTTGGTCATCTGATCCGCTTGTTCTACCGAGATCGCGAGAGGCTTTGTGCAAAGCACATGCTTCCCATGTTCAGCTGCGGATACGGTTACCGGAGCATGAAGATAGTTCGGGACACAGATGTTGACAGCATCTATATCGTCCCGTTCAAACATCTTATCGTAGTCTGTGTACCAAGCCTTTAACCCGTTTTTTTCTGCAAATCCCTTGGCATGCGCTTCGGTTTGAGAGGATACAGCAATAAGATCTACTTGAGGGTTCTCTTTGTAGCATCGGGCGAAAATATCAGATAAGAAACCGAGCTCCCACCAGACCCAAGCCAATTTTTTTCATAATTTCTACACCCTTAGACTAATAGATTTCTTTTCGGATATGATGGTGGAAGGTTAAAAATGTTTCTTTGGCATAAGCCAAAAAAAGGGGGTTATCTCTTTATGCATGATGTTGTATAGTTTAGAAGGTTATCTCTTTATGCGATGTAGATTTTTTCGTTCTCTACAGTTTTTTTTATTTCATTATGCTAAACTTTGGCAATTAATTCTTTTAGATATTTGACTGCTCTACTTGCTTCTTTCTCAACTGTTTCGAAGTCTATTAATTTGTGTTTGGTGTACCTAGATTCACATATCTCATAGGAGATGAATCCGTTGTAGTTGATTTTCTTCAAGGCCTTGATGAACGACTCAGCGATCATACCAAAAGTCCCTTCTCCCAGAACGACTCTTTCTAGCCTATCAGCTCTAAGTCTTGATCCGCCACCTCCAGGTAGCCACAAGATCTTTCCTTGTCTCTCGGCGTAGTCTCCTATGTGGATGAAAGCAAGCAGGTTTCTACACTTATCGTACGTTTCAAAGAGCATGTCACCTTTTTCCTTAGAATAAGGATCTATCTCCCTTGTCCAGGTAAGAAGTCTCCGGGTCTATACAGGCCTTGAGAAAATTACTGCCTACCTCTTCTATCATTTCCATGACGTCTTTAAAGGATTCCATTACAGGTGGGTGATTCTGCAGGACTAAAGTGACATCATAATCCTCAGCCCACTTAGATGCTTCCTTAAGACCTTCGCGGCAGAGTTCCCAATGCTTCGAGTAGGATAAAGTGGAGTCTACATCTCCACTGCCAGCTGCCAGAACTCTTACTATCTTAACATCCAGGTCTCTAGCCATCTTCAGGACATCGTGAATGTAAAGCAAGTTAAGTTCTCTCTTCAAGACCTCTGGTCCGCTGAAATCAGTGTAAGAAGCCAAGGCAGCCAGTTCAACACCATATGAATTAGTGAGCTCTCGAATTCTCTTTCTTGCCTTTTGATCCAAATCCATAGGCATTGCATGCGGCCTTTTCGCCATCAGTTCAATGCCATCATAACCAAAGCTAGAGGCCTTATCTATAATTTCCTCGATAGATAAAGATTTACCACTATAGAAAAAGCCGGAATAGCTTACGGAATGCAGGGATATTTTCATGGTTCAATATTTTCTCCTTAACTTAGATTATTTACGCACCGTCAACATATAGAGGACGCTCTATTTGTAACAAGTCTTTTTTAAAAAAAAGAAAACCTGCAACATATAAGACTTTCGTAATGCTTCTTGCAGAACATATGTATCAAGATTGACTTCAGTCATGGTTCACCCTAAGGGAACTTTAATCACACACGACTATGTCTGTTCATCACATAATCGGGGCATTTACTTTCCCTGGAATCTTCAGGCTAGTTCCTATTGAGATTTCAGATCAGGTGAGTTAACAGGATTAGGTCCTCTTGTCTTGACAACGGGAAGATAGTGTGTTAAGGTGAATTGAGGTATTTCTCATAACAATATCATCTTTTGATCCCAGACTTTCTTGCTCCATACACGATTGGGAAAACACAATTGAACAAGTGAGAAAAAGAAAGCCCTAGGATATTTGTGAATATTCCTGAATTGATCTCAGCTCCACAGTTGAATCGAACTCGTCTATTATCCACCTTTAACTAGCTCTTCCTTGTATAACGCGTAGTCTCACGCATCAGTTTTTCTGAGTTCATTGTAGAGGAACATGGCAATAACCTTACAAGCGGTCGTTAGATTCTTGATTTCAACATACTCATGAGAACTATGAGGAGCGTCGCCGTTTGTTGGGCCAAACAGAAACGTCGGCATCTTGGCAAATCTAGAATAGTAGCACGCATCGCTCCAACCCTTCATATTGGTGAAGACAGGATCTTGGTTGAGCGTCATCCTGTAAACCTCCGCTAGCCTTTGGACTATCTCAGTGTCTTGAGGCGTCTCAAATGGAATGATATCCTTAATCCACTCAATCCTTGATCTATTTTCCCGAAGCCACTCGTCCTCGTTCTCATAATAATTAACCAATTCTGTAAGCCTCCGCTGGATTCCTATAGCTCCGTACTTTTTGCCTGCCTTTTCAGCGGCTATTGCTTCCCCTATTTTGTAGACGATGTTCATGCTCATGTATGCGCTGCCGGGAACAACAGTTGGGCTGACGCCTCCCGTTAAGACTCCTAGGTTCAACTTTGCGTCAGGGTAGAGACCCTCACGTTCAGCCTTCAGTTGATCAATAGCCTTTTTCACGACAAGTGCCTTCTCAATCGCACTCACCCCCGTGCTGCTTGATGAGTGGGCTGAGCGACCAATGACATGTATGTCAACAGTCAAGACTCCATTGCAACCAAGCGTAATTTTTTCCTCAGCGTCAGTGAATAGTGCTGCATCTCCCTTGTAGCCTGCATCGATGCATGCAAGGGTGCCTGCTCCACTGCCATTGCACTCTTCGTCAACAACGCTTTCATAGACAATCGACCCGCGAAGTTCATCACTAAAGGGTAGTAGTGCCTTGATTGCTGTTAAGGCGACGGCTAATCCTCCCTTGCAGTCACTAGTTCCCCGTCCCATTATCTTTCCACCTTTTATTTCGGCAGCGAAGGGGTCGAAGTCCATATCCGCTGCTCCTACAGTGTCCATGTGGCCGTTGAGAATGATCCTTTTGCCCGTTTCTCCAAAGCTGATTTCCCCAAGTAGGTTCGGTCGGTCCTTGAAGCTCCGATTCTTTGGTCCTAGGACGCCCATCCGCTGATAAATGTCAAGAGGTGGTTCGAATAACCTCGTTCGCATACCCATCTCCTCCAATACCGATTTCAGTAAGAGTTGTCCTTCTTTCTCCAAGCCGGCTGTTGCGTCACCGCAATATGGGTTTACAGTGTTAATTCGCACAAGTTGACGGCAGAGTTCAACCACTTCCTTAGAGAGTCTATCTGCCTCATCCAATACCTCTTTTTTTGCATGTGACTCTTTTCTCATATCTTACCACCTAGATATACAAATCTCTCTGTTATGCTGATAATAAAGTTTTGTCAAAAAATCCCGAGACTACGCTCTTCTCCCTTATACTGGGATTATCAATATTCCTTCTCGTTCCCTAACTACGATATCTGATATATTTCAGAAGGTCAATGGTCATATGTGTGATTTACCCAAAAGCCACAATGACGAAATGGAGATGTTTATTGAAATCCTGACTAGATTGGAAACGCGAAGTAGTTCGTTGCAGATTGCTAGTGTTTTTTTAATAATTTTGTGTTGTTTTTCCTAGGGTTTCAATACAGTTGTATTTTTTCTAAGAATTGGCACTTGACAAAGTTAACCCTTAAACTTAAAATAATGGTAGTAATATTCTTCTACTCAAAGATGACATAGGAGAAAAAGCTAACTATGACGAAGATGTCTGCGAAGTATCTTATAGAGGGTGTTGGTAAGCCAGTGTCGAAATTGGCTTTGGGGACCCACTTCTACAACATAAGTAGTATAGACACGTGGTTCGGTGTACTGGATACATATGTAGGATTCGGTGGGACTGTTATTGATACAGCACGAAGTTATGGGACGAGTGAAGACATTGTTGGGCAGTGGATGGATAGCCGATCAATGCGTGAACATGTCGTAATCATTACCAAATGTGGAGTTGGGGAGGATTTCGCCACAGTCATGCGTGAGGAGCTTAAAGCAAGTCTTGCAGCATTACGAACGGATTATGTCGACGTGTATATGCTTCACCGCGATAACCCTATGATACCTGTGGCAGAAATACTTGATCCATTGAACAACCAGATTACAGAGGGACATGTACGTGCTCTGGGAGCATCGAACTGGGAGTATCGGCGGATTATTGAGGCGAATGAGTACGCTCGCAAGCAGGGTATTAAGGGATTTGCTATGGTCAGCAATAATATTAGTCTAGCAGTTCCTGCAGCCGGATTCTATCCTTATTCAGTGACAACGGACAAAATGGGCGAACGCTGGCACGAAGAGACCGGGATACCACTAATCCCCTGGTCGTCTCAGGCAAGGGGTTTCTTTACCGGGCAGATATACGCCTGACACCGGAGGGTCAGATCTAGATGCCTTTACAAAGAGGTTGATCAAACTCTATTGCACGAAAGATAACATGGAGCGACTGAAACGGGCGAAGGAGATTGGCGAGAGAAATGGATATACAGCTGTTGAGGTGGCGCTGGCTTGGTTACTACACAAGCCCTTCTCAATCGTCCCGATTGTGGGTTCCCATACCAAGGAAGAGGCGGCTTCATGCGTCAAAGCTACTTCGTTATCATTGACAGCGAAAGAGATCAGATGGCTTAACCTTGAGGATTAATGAAAAAGATACGTAAAAGAAGATTAGACAGCGTCATTCTTGGGCTGCAAGAGCATGTGCTCTTTGAGATTTTTACAGGGATCAACCGAATGGTCAAGGACCAGTTGTAAGGTGAATGCCCGAGCGTAGTGAAGAACTCGAACTTCAGGATCGGGTAGGATCCTCCTTTCCGCCATAATTCCTAGATAGTTATTTCCAGACCCAGAAGTTAGGTTATTTGCTGTTGACATATCATGCCAAATTGAAAAAATTATGGTCATCAGTCATGTTAACAGAGCGTCTACGGAAAGTGGTAAAGTATCATTTCTCTTTTGAGATTTTGCGGACGAAAGCGAGACATCTTTTCTTGAATTGTTCGTAACTGTTTGAAAACTCTGTCATCGTCTTCACTGTGACACCAAAATTTTGCCATTCGGTGGGTAGAAGCCCGCGGTTGCCATACTTTCCTGAATTCGCAATCTTTGCTTCCTTCAAAACTTTCTGCTGACTGGGAGTCAGTTCATACGACTTTATGAAGAGCTCGCTGATGCTGCTCCATTCCTTGGTTAGTCTACGGAATGTTATTGGGTCAAGGGCTTTAAGAACTGACTCTTTGTAATCTTCCAGAGTGAAGCCCGGCTCATGACCCTTTGTCAGTACATTCATCTGTTGGTTCGGGAAGTCCGTATTAGTCATATTCGTTCCCGCCAATGTCAAAAGAGTATCTTTGGCGTTCCTCTTAGCCGCTGGAAGAATATCAATTCCTCTTATCACTTCTATGGCTTGCGCTTGGGTTAGACCGTACTTTGACTTGAGATAATCTGTCCATTTTGGTCTGTTTTCGGAGGTGAAAAAGATCTCATAAACCTGTTTTGTCACAGCTATTCCACAGCATTCTATGTCGTTCTCTAAAGTGTCGAGGTATTTTGCCACTTCGTCTTTCGATTTGGAGGGAACTCCTGTCTCTGCGAGTAGGTCTACAAAAGGCTCCTTAGTTAGTGGACTTAGGTATCGACGACTGCATACTGTCCTTATCTTCTCTTCGAGAGAATCTTGTCCTTTAGTGTCATCCCATGCCTTCAGACGTTCAGCTAGTTTCCTTAAAGTAACCTCTTTGTCATTCAGCTTTTCCAGGGCTTTCTTCAGCATTTCTTCAGCCTGCACTTCTCTTACGTGATCATCTAGTCTGCCGCTCATGGTTGTCTCGTAGACGGTCGTCAAGGGAATTCCTTTCTTAATGGCTTCTGCCCTTCCTTCCATCTTGGCCAGTATCAACTCTACTTCCTGGGAGACGGTAGAAGTTAAAGTATTATTTGTACCAATACCCAAAGCTTCAAGTTTCCTAGTTATCTCGATAGCTGCGGTGAGCTTCCTGCTACTTTGAATACAATGTTTGGTCTTCCTCTTTCAACATTTTCAGAATATCCCCAAAGCAAATACTCATCATATTTTCTAAGAAACTCCTCCGCGTCAATATAGAACCTAAGGGCGTACCTTACGCTTTCCTCAACGTTGTCTGCGACTTTTGGGTTCAGTTGAAGACTGACCATGCCCTTAAATATGTTTGAGGCTATGGCTATTGGTCTGAATATCGCGAGGTTCGGCCAGATGCTTACCTCAGTTCCGGCTGCAGTTATCTCCTCTCCATGAGCTTCCAAGTCACTGAGCAATTCCGCGTGCCTTCTGGCCATGGTCTTGAAATCTGGGCATAGGTTTTCTCCCCTGTAGCCTTCCCATTGAGTGGGATCGTCGTCATAGGCTATTGCTGCTAGAGACGGATTCGTTGAGACCTGGTCAAATCCCAGATGTCTAAGCCATCTAAGCCCTATAGCGTAGTCGTTGCCAAATCTACACATTCCGGCTTCGACTATTCTATAGTAGATGTTTTGTTGGATTTGCTGCTTTGCTAAGCTTAAAAATGACGCTGTTATGTTATCTTTGTCTATATCTTTCTCGATTCCATTGGCAACATAGGCTTCCATTGAACCTGGAGTCTATAATTCACCGCCATCACTTTCTTCATTTCTTTTATAATATTGTCAACGACAGCACGTGCTATCGGTGCTTCTTGGTTTCTATCACAAAAGACGCCTTTTCTTTCTAGGTTTTCCAGGTCACTTAGAGCAATCGCAATCTTCTTGAGCGTGTTTTCAACCTCGTTCTTGGAGAATCCCACTATCCTTCTTTCTAAGCCGAATAAGTTGAGGGCTGAGTTCAAGAGAACATCGTATGCCCTTGCGCACAGAAGAATGGATTCCTTATCTTTTGATGTTTCTTTACATGTCTGTTCAAGTAGAGTCTTTATTGAAGGCAAGGTTAAGCTGGCGAATTACGTTTCCTACGGTTTCCTCTAAGTGTCCTTTCATCTCCCTATGTAGAAGGTGATCTGACGCCAGTTTTGTATGTCCTTTCAAGGCAAGGTATACAACATGGTTGCTATGGTCTTCACTTTTTACTGGAGACTCCAACTCATCAGGTAAACTAGATGAGATTACATCGATCATAGAATTCATTTCAAGCTGTCCTCCTCGTGGAATATTTAACCTGAGATTATACAGACCATATGTGTATTAAATTTTATGTTGTTGTACAGTCAGCAAGTGGTCTACTAGCTTTGGAAGCAAACGGTGTAGATAGACAATGAAGCCATAAAGTGGGAAAGTCTGGGATTAACGGATGAGGCTTCGAGCACCAGACAGGGGAGACGCATTATCAATGGAAAGTCTAAATAGGTAGATCGTGGCTCGATGGTTGTTGTGTTTGGCAATGTCATGCAAAATGAATCCTAAATTTCGTCACAAAATCATCGATGAACATGCCATTGCAACCGGAATGTCTCTTTGTTTGGTTGCCGACATAAATGGCGATGGCTTCAATGATGTAATCATCGCTAATTATGAAAAATCCCCTGAAGAAGGTTACTTAGTCTGGTATGAGTATCCGCACTGGAAAAGGCATGTAATTGCGAGAGCAAATCTTGAGGCGGGTGGTGTTGTTGTTGACATTAATGGTGATGGACATCTGGACATTGTAGCAGGACAACCTGATAACGGTAATGAGCTTTACTGGTTTGAGAATCCTTCTGACCCAACTAAGAAGTGGACAAGGCATATTTTAGAGAACAGCCTTAAAAAATACCATAGCCAAGCGGTGGGAGATGTTGATGGCGATGGCGAAGATGAGCTGTTAGTGCCCTCGCAGCAAGCAAAAGTGCTGGTCTATTATGATGTTCCTCCTGATCCGACGGTTTCTCCTTGGCCAAGCAAATATCGTCATCTCATCTGCGACAATATTGTCATAGAAGGCCTTGCGATTGTTGATCTTGACGGAGACGGAGTAAACGAAGTTGTGGCTGGCCCAAACATCTTCAAGCCGCCAAAAACGCCAAAAGGAAAATGGTCACGAAAAATCTTGAAAGAGTTTCATGCGAGGGTATGGGAAGGGATAGTATTCTCTAGAACTCGGATTCAGGTGGCTGACATGAATGAAGACGGAGTTCTCGACTTGGTGATGAGCGAATGCGAAAGCGACAACGGCAGGTTAGTGTGGTTTGAAGGGTCGGACTGGAAGATGCACATGATCAAAGACGACCTCTTTCATCCTCACAGCCTAGGTGTGGCAGACTTTGACAAGGATGGACACATGGACATTTATGTGGGAGAAAAAATGCAGAACAACCCCAATGTTCCTCGCCAGATAATCTACCTTAACGACGGAAAGGGAGACTTCACAGAGCACATCATAGACCTAGGAACCGGAACTCACGAGGCAAAAGTTGCAGACATTGGAAACACGGGGAAAATGAGTATAGTCGGCAAAACCAGGGTAAGGCCTCAAGTAGACCTCTGGCAAAACATAACCCCCTAAACATTAAGCACCAAAAAATTCCACCCCAACAAGTAAGATTAAAACAAGCGCGCGCTTTTTCATCTAATTGATTTTCTGTATGTGCTATCTCATATATGATCTCTATAACACACAAAATAACTAACACCTGTAAGACGTTATACGAAGTAATACAAGGGAATTTGCAGCATAGAGACTGAATTCATTTTCTAAAACACTAAGCCTGGCAGAAGTTATTTATTGTTCAATTATGAATTACGTGGTTTAGCATGAGGTGTGTATTTGAGATTTTACATTAGTTCTACAAAGGATGAGACAGGTCGGAATGCTGCAGAAAAAGCATCGCAGATTTTACGAAGCACGTTAGCCAGTAAACCAAAAGCAAGATTTGTTGCTGCAACGGGAGAAGCTCATTTTGAATTTCTTGATTGCCTTTGTAGATCCGAGAATATTGATTGGTCTCGAACAGAAATGTTTCACCTAGATGAGTATATTGGATTACCCGCAGCCCATCCCGCCAGTTTTCGGAAATATCTTTCAGAACGGCTTGTGGAGAAAGTACATCCAGGCACTGTTCATTTCATTCAAGGAGATGCACCCGATTCAGTGTCTGAGTGTAAAAGGATAGGCAACCTAGTTTCAATAGGAAAAATTGATGTGACGTTTGTCGGAATAGGAGAAAACGGGCACATTGCTTTCAATGATCCACCAGCAGATTTTGAGATTGAAGACCCGTATATTATTGTTCATTTAGATGAGAAATGTAGACAGCAACAAGTTGGTGAAGGATGGTTTGACTCCATAAAGGAGGTTCCTTTAAAAGCAATAACGATGTCAGTTAAACAAATTATGAAATCTAACGTGATTATCTGCACATGCGCTGAAAAACGTAAAGCGAAAGCAGTGCAAGATTGTCTATCTTCGAATGCGCCAATTACCCCACTTTATCCAGCATCGATACTCAAACAACACCCTCAAGCTCATATCTTTTTAGATAAAGAATCTGCATCCCTACTAGGATAACTTAGAAAGTAGGCGAGAAGAAAATCCTAGAATAGGATTTATCATTGTGGCTCTCCCCGTATAACCTGAGGATGAAGATACTTTGCGATTATGTTTACCCCATCTTACTCCTAAGGTAATAATGAACAGACGGTGTGTAGGAAACAGGTCTAATACTCCCAAGGTGCAGAGGAAAGTGGAGGTTCATGTCCCAGCACCTTCCTGAATCTAAGACCCTAAATCTATGAGTTAAGGTCATAGTTCCATAGTTTGTAGCTGGCTAACGTAGTAGTGGCTTCATCAGGGATAAACTTGAGCGTGTCTGTGTAGCACTCGCTTAAGTCACCCCAGATAATAGTTGCAACAACAGATAGCACGTCGTGGAAATATGACTCCTTAAGCAGCTTATAGGCGACTCTGGAGTATACTCAATAGGCTTACGAATATGTTTTAATTTTTTAAAATCACTCGGTCAATAGCCAGTGTCTAGCTTATATAGGGTAAAAAAAAGGGAATGGGAGTACTTTATCGTATTATTTCTTTCGCATCAAGAGAACTAATGCTATTATTATTATAATCACGCCTTCTGCGACAGCCAGTGTAGTCATCATGTTCACTGTACTTACAATTCCAGGTATAGAATCCACACTAGTTTGAAGGGTTGCTATAGTTTGTGTTAATGATGTGACACTGCTTTGTAGGCTATCTAGTCTGGCTTGCATTGCTGCTAATCCTGGAATAGGCGGGTTAAAGGATGCTTTTCCAGCTGTAGTGAGTGTATTTGCATCGTCTTCTGGAATTTCTTTAAATTGCCCAACTACAAATGGACCATAAGTTTTTCCGTCAGCACCCATGAAAAATGGAACGTCTGCGGTAAACCAAACAATTACCTTCTGTATTGGTTTTACAGTCTTAAGGTTGTATAATATTTGCAGTGGACCAGATATAAGCCTAATGTTTAGCCATATGTCGTATGTGTCTGTTTCCCATGTGGGATATGCTTCTCCATAGTATGGTGGATCTGTAGGAACAGGTCTAGGTAATTTGGGCCAACCTACCCAGTACTTTGTTGAAATAGGATACACTGCGCGTGCATCCCAGACTGCCATCAATGGGATCCCTTGTAAAAGTATAATTTCTGCTTGCCTGTAGAGGGCTTGCGCCGCTGGATCATCAGGTGTCATTTGCCGTAATTGATCAATTATCGCATCATATTCGGGTCCACCAGTCCATCGAGGAATATATGTCTGAGCCGCGGGTGTTGTACCGACAGGTGTGGCAAACGTGCTAGTGAAGTCTTTCTAGGAAGGGAAATATATCTCCAGCCCACATTCCGCCTATATAATCAGTGTATATGTCAAAGTCTCCCATCTTAACTTTCTGTGCTGTAATAGTGGAGGCTACATATTTAGTAGTGAATTCTATGCCGACTTGTGGTCCTAGCGCAACAAGGTCCATCCACAGAATATCATATACATTCTCCAGTCCAACAGTGGTAAATATTTCAAAGGACAGTCTTGTACCATTAGGAGTTACCCTGATTCCGTCACTACCTTTAGTGAAGCCCAAGTTGTCTAATACTTCATTTGCCTTAGTAATATTATATTTACCATACGGGCTATATTGGGCAATCACATCTGTGTAGGTCCATCTTCTAAGACCAGGCCAAGTTTGTGGCCACGGTAATCTAGCAGCAATATTATGTTCAACTAGCGTTGAGAGCTGTTCCATCTTTGGGAAATTGACCATATATGCTATCGCCCATCTAACCTCAGGAAGACTAAGTGGGTATTTTAGTGTGTTAAACATTATGCCATTGGCTACTGGATGGATAGATCTATGCGTTGATACATATGGATCTACAGCGTGAGCTGCTTCTATAGCTACTATACCAGGCAAATTAATATAGTCTATTTCGTGGTTTTCCAATGCAGCAATAACTATATCATTTGACTTAACTGATTCAACAATGAAATATTTAGGTCCTGGAAATCCCAAAACTGTTTTTCCCCAGTAGTTATCATCGCGTATCCATATCACCGTTCCTTCATCCGGAAAAGTCATGTATAATTTATATGGTCCAGTAGTAACAATGGACCCATTAACCGTATTATTAAAGGTCAATGGATCTTTATCGTTCCATATGTGTTTCGGGACGATGGTTGGTTGAACCGGGTTTCTGAAATCTTCATCTATTCGAGGATTAGATTGATTGAAGTTGAATACCACAGTAAGAGGGTCGGGTGTTTCAATAGAAACCAAACCATATCTCTTAAATTTGGCATAAGGTCCAATAGTGCGATTCACATTTAATTCTACTGTGAACTTTATGTCCTCTGAAGTGAGACTCACTCCATCATTCCACTTTACGCCATTTCTGATATGCATAGTAAAAGTCATGTAATTGTTGCTATAATTGTATCCCGTTATCAACCAATATTTTGTATCATGTGGCGGAAATTCATCCGGGACCATAAACGGTTCAAAGCATAGCTGAGTCAACATGTTTTGACCATTCTGGTTTGGTATGAATGGATTAAAGTTACTGAACATGGTCAAGCGCACATTCGTCACTAGTATAAATGATTCTTCCCGTGGGACAGGAAGTTGAGCTTTCACTGGAATTACTGGTACCTGAAATGAAACCATTATTGTTGAAAGAATTATCATAATAGCAATAGTTGTACTCATTGAGATTTTGGCTTTCATTTTTTTTCCTTCTTTTTTTTCTAAGCAACAATTATTACGGGATTATGATATATAATTTTTGGTACGATTAATTTCTTCAAAAGCTTTATATTTTTACGGTTCTCTTTTTAAAGGTAAATAAATTATTTGTATGGGAATGTAAATATGGAATTAAAAAGTTTGATTTACATTCTAGCGAAACGCATATTATACTATTTAGTTACGATGTTTGTAGCTTTTAGTCTGCTCTTCTGGATTCTTCGTCTCATTCCAGGTGATCCTGTAACAACATACGTGGCACAAATGACTAGTCAAACCTGGATACAACAAGACTACCTACTGGAATTGGTTCAAAGGTACAAGCAAATGTTTGGATTAGATAAAGACTTGTTTACACAGTATGTATTGTGGTTAGAAAACGGAGTTCTAAAGTTTAATTTTGGACCATCATTCCTAAGTTTTCCCACTCCAGCTGAAGTCATAATCTGGCGAGCTCTACCTTGGTCTATAGGATTATTGATGATATCTACATTGATTTCATGGGTGGTAGGTCTAATTTTAGGCACCATCGCTGCGAAAAGGACTGGAAGTAAGATTGATAGTATTCTATTGATTTATTCTTTAATTATGTCTCAAATGCCCTTCTTTTTACTGGGAATTGTACTTTTAATAGTTTTAGGATTTGGACTTGCATTGTTCCCTACATCAGGGGCTTACTCACCAATTATTACTCCATCTCTTTCTTTAGCGTTTATATCCGATGTAATCTACCATGCAATCCTGCCTTCTTTATCACTTGTAATAATATCCATGTGCCAATGGCTATTAACATCAAGAGGCTCTGACAATATCAATTCTGGGAGAAGATTACCTACTCCTTGCAGAAGCTAAAGGTTTAAAGGATAGGACCGTTATTTCAAGATATCTACTGAGAAATTCGCTTTTGCCACAAGTTACCGGTCTTGCAATTTCTTTAGGTAGAGCGGTGAGTGGTTCTTTCCTCCTTGAGTATATTTTTTCCTATCCGGGAATTGGTTATTATTTCATTACGGGAATCCATATGCTAGATTATAACCTAGTTCAAGGCATAGGCTCTTGTATCTATGTTTACCGTACTCATGTCAAATTTGATAATAGATTTAATATACCCGCTAATTGATCCAAGAATAGCGTATGGAAAGCGATCTGCTTGAAGTTCAACTTGGTATTGCTTAAAAGTAATCTTGTAAAGTTTGTAAACCTATTAAGGTCTTCAAAGAAACTTACAGTAGGGTTCTCTATATTCACGATAATAATATGCATAGCTCTATTAAAATCCGCAATTCAATCCCTTGTGTTAGTAAATGCTCCTCCATCATACCCGGAAGCAACTCCAATATCAGGAGGGGCTTATGCAAGATACTTAGGTCTATCCCTCCAGCATCCTCTAGGCACCGATATGTATGGAAGAGATTTAATGATGCTGAATATTATTGCACTTAATTATTCACTTTCGATTGGCTTTATAGCAGCATTAATATCAACACTTGTAGCTGTAACATTTGCTCTAGTAGGTGCAATGAAAGGAGGTTTAATAGATGGACTACTAAATTTCATAACTAACCAGATTCTCGTTTTACCTACATTACCAATATTGTTAGTTATTGCTACCTACGTAACTATATCTGATATATTTGCACTTGGTTTACTTTTGGCATTGTTCAGCTGGCCTTGGGCTGCTCGTACAATAAGGTCGCAAGCTTTAAGTTTGAAGAATAGAGCTTACATAGATTTTGCGAAAATATCTAATGAGAGAGATCTTGAAATAATTTTTTTGGAGATCCTCCCGAATCTTGTACCTTATATACTTGTTGGATTTGCAACTTCAATAATAGTAACTATTGTGACAGAAACTGGAATCCGACTTGTAGGCATAGGATCTTCATCAATAAATTCAATAGGTTATATTATTAATCTAAGTATTCTCTATTCTGCTTTTTCAACAAGATCATATAACTTGCTTTTACCTCCCATTTTAAGTTTGGCATTCATTTTTGTTTCAGTAAATCTCATGAATGCTGGTTTGGATGAAGTCTTCAATCCAAGGCTTAGAAAAATATGATCTGGTGCAGATAGTATGTTGGAAATTCAAGATATGCATGTATACTATAATACTAAACTAGGTGATGTTAAAGCTGTAGATGGTGTATCTTTTAAGGTATTTGAAAATGAAATTTTTGGGATAGCGGGGGAATCTGGATGTGGAAAGTCGACTCTGGTGGGAGGAATCTTAAGAATTGTTAAGCCTCCTGCATATGTAAAGAGTGGAAGAGTTATCTTTGAGGGTGTAGACTTGTTAAGTTTGAACAAGGAGGAGCTTAACAAGTTAAGATGGGAGCGTTTATCTTATGTACCACAAGGTTCTATGAACTCTTTAAATCCAGTTTTGAGAATTAATGAACAAATGATGGATGCTATGACCTCACATGTCAAAATATCTAAAGAAGAAGCAAGGAATACGATAATATCTAGGCTTAAAGAAATCGGTTTACCTCCCGAGGTATCTAGGATGTACCCTCATGAACTTAGTGGGGGAATGAAGCAAAGAACAATAATAGCTATGGCCACTCTTTTGGAACCAAGTATTGTAGTTGCAGACGAACCTGTTACTGCATTAGATGTAGTAGTTCAAAGAGTCGTCCTTGAAACTTTAGTCGACTTAAGAAACCGTAAAAAAATCTCTATAATTTTTGTAACTCACGACATGGCAGCCCACGCCGAGATAGTTGATAGGATAGCGATAATGTATGCAGGAAAGATCGTCGAGATAGGTTCATCTAACGACGTTTTCTTGGATTCGCTTCATCCATATACGAGCTTTTATTGAAAGCTGTGCCTTCTTTAGAAGACAAGACGGTTATAGGCATACCGGGACTGGCACCTAGTCCACTAAACTACCCCATAGGTTGCAGATTCCATCCCAGATGTCCTTACGCAATGCCAAAATGCTCTGAGAAGGAACCTTCTTTTAAAGAAGTAAGTAAAGAACGATACGTCGCATGTTATCTTTGTGAGTGATTAAAATGGCAGAAGTGATACTAGAGTTGAAAAGTGTTTCGAAGACTTATTCAGTCGGCGGCGTATTAGGTCTTAATAAAAAAGTCATCAAGGCAGTTGATAATGCCTCGTTTTTTATACCTGGTGGAGAACCTACTGTAACTTGTCTAGTTGGCGAAAGCGGAAGTGGAAAGAGTACAATATTTAAAATGATATTGGGATTGCTTGACCCAACATCTGGAGAAATTTCTTATAAAGGAAAGAATATAAGCTTCTGGTATAAAAAAGATAAGACTACATATCGTCGTGAAGTCCAAGCAATATTTCAAGACCCATACAGCATGTATAATCCCTTTTATAAAGTTGATCGCGTTTTCAAAATGGCAATCAATAAGTTTAAATTAGCTTCATCAAAAGAGGAGGGTCAAAAATTAATTCTTGAATCTTTGGAGGCTATTGGGTTAAGACCTAAAGATGTTCTGGGCAGGTATCCTCATCAGTGAAGTGGTGGCGAAAGACAGAGACTTATGTTGGCCAGAATTCTTCTCATAAAGCCTAAATTATTATTAGCTGATGAACCAGTATCGATGATAGATGTCTCATTAAGATTCTATATTTCTCAGAAATCTTTTGGACCTCAAAGAAAAACTCGATATATCATGTCTTTACATAACTCATGACCTCAATACAGCAAACTATGTTTCATCTGACATCATAGTCTTATGCCTTGGTACAATTGTAGAGATGGGAAAAGCCAAATTAGTGATAAGAAATCCAGTCCATCCCTACACAAAAATTTTAATTAACTCAATACCTGATCCTGATCCTAGAAAAAAGTGGAAAGATAAACTGGAACAAGGAGTAGTCCTTGCTGACAGATTTCAAACAGGACAAGGCTGCATATTTTATGGTAGATGCAACGAAGCGAAGCCGGTTTGTAGAGAAAAAACCCCACCATTTGTAGAAATCGAGCCTACCCATATGGTTCGTTGTTTCATCAACGATTAAGTAAAAAAAACAAATACTACTCTTTTAATTACTTGTTCTTAACAAGTAATTCCGCTCTGCCTATTTGGGCGTCAAGCCTCTTCAAAGACTACCATTGCATATCCATGTATGGACGGAACCGTTGTGTGGACATATTTATTATCGATGGTGAACGGTAGCGCCTTATGTTCAGGTGCCAAGTAGACCTTTTTTGGCGTTCTCCCGTCAATAAGTAACGACACTTGCACGTCTCCCACCTCGATGGGTTCTTCAATCATATCTATGTTCGTGCCACGTCGTTCGGGAACATAGGACAGCAAATGGACCATGCGTCGATTTTTCTGGCTCGTAACTGTAACTCTGCCGAAGGAAGGAAGCCCTTGCACGCATGTCAATGGATTGGGAAGCAGAAGCCTCGATAGATTGGCGACAAGTTGACGAGTGTGTATAGGGGCATGTTGGAAGTAACCACCGAAGATCGCGTGAGTGATATACCCGACCTGTCCTCGCCTTGTCACCGCTGGTTGTCCTGTGCGTATGTCAGGAGGTAGGTAGAGGAAACCGTGCTCACCATCCCAGTAGCGGTTGTAATAAGGCGCGATGATTTCACCAAGCACCTCAGTTCCAGGCAAAGTGTCAACAGCAGCACCATGCGAATAGAAGTTCATCGGCATATTGGGCAAACCGTCTGCCACCTGCGGATACGGAAGCAGATATGCAGGATCATACGAATCATCACCTTTGAAAGTCACTCCCCACTCTTCGCCTAAAACAAACTCTTTCCGATCAGGGTCAAGTCCAGACCATGCGGATGCCAGAACCCGACCTCCCGTATCCAAGTGAGCCTTTACTTTTTTTGCTGCGTTATCATCCAAGAACACTATATCAGGCAAGATTAAAAGACGGTATCCACTCCAGTCACGAGAGTGCGAGACGACGTTGAACTGCATCTTCAGCTCGCAGAGCATACGAGTCGCGCCTTTTACGATTTCCATGCTCCGTTGGTGGGCGTCGGCTTCAGTCACTCGGAATGTAGGCTGAGGCGCCACTAATGCAATGTCAGTCAATGCAGTGGCTCCATCGAGCCACGGTTCGAATTTCTGTACCCGTGAGTACACCTTCCTTACTAGATTAAAAACAGCTTGGTTTATATCTCCACGGGGGTGGATGTGGTCGCCTATGGTTGTGCGCATGGCGTTTGCCAGACCGTATAGACAATCATATTCCAAGTCTGGCTTCAGTTCTGATTCCTCCAAAGTCGCCCCACGACCGATGGAAACGCCCGGTCATGTTAATTACAGGTTTGCTGAGGTTTCGGGCGTAACGGGCGTATACTGGCAGAGATTCATACCCCCATCCGCCAGTCGGCAAACATTCATATTCAAGATATGTCCCGATATCTTGCTGATCTTCGAACGGAAGCCCATTGAAATAGAGCAAGAGATTCGGTTTTAACGTGTTTGCGGCTTCTGCGATTCGTTTTGCCATGCTAATGATTTTAATATGGTTGTACTCAGCCAGTTGCATTGGGTCTTCCCAGTTGTAGCCAACTCTCTTCATCTCACGTATGCATTCGACTCCGACGCAAGGTCCAGTGTAGAAGCAATCAAGGAAGAGTCCTGAGAGGGGATACTGAGTAACAACTTCTCGCACCATATCTAGAAGGTGTTCTGCGTAGGCGGTGTTGTAGCACATCTGGCGGAAGAAATGGTCCATACGGTCAGGTTTATATGTATAACCTTCTGGATAAAGAACATTCCAGTCCCTATGCAAGAGAGCCTCTTCATGGCTGAGACCACAGTTTATGTAGGCAGATATGGCGATACCCGCTTCGGCGCACGCGTTGGAGAGCTTGCCGAACAAATCGTATTTGAGGGAGTAGTGGCGAATGCCCACCTTGGTGTTGTAGTAAGCCATACCGAGGTTGCAGCGTGCTGGGAACACGATGTAGTCTACTTGGCAGGCTTTCAGGTGATCGACTATCGCATTAACGTCGAATTTTGCTCCAACATCGGGACAAGCGGGCATTGTGTGAAAATCAAAGAAGAGACACCACTTGGGGTTATGCATTTTATCTGTCAACGTAAACTCTCCATATCAAATAACATTTCCTTGTGCTTTTTCATTTTGTGACCCATATAAATATTTTCTAATATCGATGGATAACATTAAAGGACAACACAGGCGTGCTTTTTTAGAACTGGGAAGGTTGAGACATAATGCCTTTAAGTTCTGTACCTTTTATCTTTCTCATTGAGATTTTGAAACATGGACTTTCAGAAGTTTCTTAATTCATCCATGAGTGGAACTTGTAGGTAAACCCGTTTCGTTGGCCAGCTGTTTCACTGTCAACCTTTTTTTAACGAGTTTATCTCAGTCCATCTCTCCGCCAGTTCTCCAGCTTCCATGAAGATTGAGCCTATAGACTTTAATTCATCAATTATCTTTTCAAGCTGTGCTAAAGAGTAATCACCGCAGTTTTTGATTAAATATTCGTCGGGAAGAACCTTTCCTTCTGGGCTGCATTGAATTAGGCCTTTAGGCATCTCTATAAACTCCCACGGGTGGAAATAGAAACACAACACCACGGGAAGTTCTCTATCCCTCAGATACTTTATGTAATTCTTTATGTGAATTATGAGGTTTTCTGCTCCTTCTGTTCTGAAGACAGGCCATTGGTCTCTGTCTCTGCCATATTGGTCTTTGCTCTTTATGGACATGTCTGCAAAGTTAGGTATCTCCAGGATGTTTAAATCTCCCCTTTCTTGGTCCAGTCGTCCCTGCTAGGATGATATGGTGCGAGCTGTTCCCCGTAAAAGTATAGCGGATAAGATGCATCAGATGTGTAGCCTAGCTTATCCAGTCTGCATACCATGGTTGTGCTTCCCCAAAGCCTCGGTGCTCTGAAGGAGACAATTTTATCTCTCAATGTCTCTTCTACCCATTCTGTGGCTTTCTCCAAACGGAAGGGTACCTCTTCAGGTAAAAGTGGCTTGATACCTGGAATCGGGAAAAGTTCATCTCCAATTGTCTCGTGATAGAGAGAATGGCAACCAACCTCATGATTTTCCCCCGCAACCTCTCTAACTGTGTCAGGATATTTTTTAGCTGCTTCGCCTGTGAAGAAGAATGTTCCCTTGATTTTCTTTTTAGATAGGAGACCTAGAATCCGTGGTGTACCTTCAACGAGTCCCTTGTAGTAAGGAGTCCAGCTTCCTATGTCTGTCTCCATATCAAAGCCGAGGATGACTGAAATCTCATTCTTCATTGTCGACCCCTTCTTCCTGTTAGCAGGCTAGTTCTAAAATCTCTTGCCATCTGGAGCTGAATCTTTCCACGCCACCTTCGGTTACCCTTATGCCGTCTTCCCATCTGAGCCCATAGGATTCTGTGTAAAGGAAGGTGTCAACCTGGAAGGTCATGTTCTCCTTCAGAAGATACTCTGATGTGGACTCCATCCACGGAGGCTCCACCTCTATAAGCCCTATGCCGTGACATGGACCGTAGAGAATGTTATGCAGACAACCCTTATTCTTTACGAATTCAAAGAATCCTTTTACGATGTTTTTAGCTGGGACTCCCGCCTTGATGAAATCTTCGGTCTCTTTGTGGAGCTCAAGGCCCGTTTCGACGAGCTTCTTCATGTCGGATGGCATCTTTCCCAAACATATAGGTCTTCCTACACTGGAGGAGTATCCGCCTACTCTTGCCCCTATATTCAACTGAATCAGTTCTTTCTCCTTCAGCCTCTTATGTGTCGGTCTGGAGATGGCGTGCGTAGAGTTCTTCCCCGAAAGGACGTATAATGGATGTCCTTCATACTCCGCTCCGTTCTCATACATCGCTCCTTGGGCTATGCCGACCACTTGGAGTTCTGTCATGTTCGGCTGTATCTTCTCCAGAATCCTTTCTATTGCTGTATCTGCAATACTAAAACTCTCCTTCATAAGAGATATTTCGTTCTCGCTCTTTATCGATCTCATGTCCTTTAAGATCTCGTCAGCTTTTACGATCTCGGTCTTTGGTAACGATCTCTTTAATCCTTCATATACAGGTATAGGCGTAATGGCATAGTCAGTTATACCGAGTTCTTAACCTTCTCGCCTCTCAGCGCCTCTTCAAAGACTTCTTTATACGTATTCGTTTTGATGTCGGGATACTCTGGTTCAGCAGATTCACGGTACTCCAGAAGCTTCATAATCTTTTTTATTCTGCTTCTGTCCTCTGCGTATGTTTCACTTTCAGGTCCAATCAGAAGTATGGCTTCGCCATTTTTGGGTACAACCACTCCGGCAGATTCGAAGGCTGGCCAGTAATCAGAGAGATACCTCACGTTAGCGAAGTCTGCCTCATTGGAGTGTACGACAAGTGCGTCTAACCCCCTCGCGCTCAATTCATTCTGGACTCTTTTTATCCTTTCATTAAATTCCCAGTCTGGAATCCTGTTTGGCATCCAATTCATCACCAGTTTTATATTTGCCGTGTTCTTAAATAAGCCTACCATCGGTCCAAAAAAAACTGTGGGACTGATAGAAGAACGCCAGTAAAAGCTTATACTGGTGCTTTGTGTCCTAAAATATTCTCGCAACCACCCTTACAGAGGGGGAGGATTTTACATCAAAAACCTAGTCACTAGGTTGGGAGCCGTCAGTTTCAAAGTAAAAAGGGTGATACAGCGAACAGACAATAAGATTGGCTCTCCCATTCTTGAAACATTAGACGTTAAACGCCAGAAGTACTCTAGGGATGTAAGAATGAAGCTCGCAGAATTTGCCTCCAAGATGAGCTACTAGGATGCCAGCCTAGAGTTCAAAACAGCAACAGGTGTTCACGTTCCGAAAAGGACTATACACATCTTCGTTCAAGAGATAGCTCTGCAGCTTCTGGAGGCAAACAAGACAGAGAGTCAACTAGGAATAGCCCTGGAATCTGCAATAAAAACAGCAAGCATAATGAATATTGATAACAGACTTTTGTACACGTTAGATGTGGCAGCAAAGGATCTGGAGCTTCTGGATGCTAATGTAATAATCGGTATTCCGCTCTCTGTAACAGGAAAAAATATATACTTCGTTAGAAAATAGATGCCAAAATGAAGGTTATCGATCGACCTGCATATAAGACTCTTCTATACACACCATTTAAACGCCTAAATACAATACACAGTCCCATTCTTTAATAACGAGATAATAGAGCTAAAAAATTATTATTCGTGAAAAATATCACGGTATGAAATATTCATTCTAAAAAAAGGTTTTCTCTATAACAAGTTGAAATAGTTTTTATATTCGAACATTGGTTATTAATGACAAAAAGATTAGTTTGAATCATAGGTGTAAAAGATGAAGGAAAGTATGTTGGGGGCGCAGTTGTATACTGTCAGGAAATTTATTCAGACTATTCCTGATATAGCTGAAACTTTGAGGAAGATAGCTGATATTGGTTATAAAGCAATTCAAATCAGTGCCTTAGGTCCCGTGGATCTAAAAAAAGTAGCCAAAATGGTTGAAGATAATGGCTTATTAGTAGTGGGTACTCATACAGATTGGGATCATTTCTTAAATAAACTTGACGAGGTAATTACGGAATATAAAATATGGGGATGTTCTCACGCAGCCATAGGCGGACTTTTTGATCCTAAATACTGCAGTTCAAAAGGTCTAAAGCAGTTCTTGAATGAACTAGGTCCTGTCTCTGAGAGACTGGCAAAGGAAGGCATCGATTTCTCTTACCACAATCACAACCACGAGTTGATTCGACACGGCAAAAAAACTTGGCTAGAGATGCTTTACGAGCAAGCATCTCCTGAAATGCTCAAAGCTGAAATTGATGTTTACTGGATACAGGCTGGAGGTGGCGATCCAATGGCTTGGATAAAAAAATGTGCGGGACGAGAACCTTTATTGCATTTAAAGGACATGACAGTAGGTTCAGGTAGACAGCAACGTTTTGCCGAGATCGGTGAAGGTAACATGAATTGGCCAGCAATCATACAGGCAGCGAAAGAAAGTGGCGTAGAATGGTACATTGTTGAACAGGACGAGTGTTATGGACGAGACCCATTTGAGTCGCTGGCAATTAGTTACCATAATCTGCAAGCAATGGGCTTTTACTGAAACCTAATTTTTACAATTTATCAAAGATGATGCCTACAGTTACCTTGTAGTCATAGATATTATCTAACAACTGACTTAATCTTAGAATTATAGCGCGCGCTATTCTTGTAAAATATCGATTGATGATAAAAAAAATCAAGTTAGTGAAAATAAGCTAAATAATAATTATGATTTCGTGCGTGACAATCAAAGGAGAAAAAAGCTCAGCTGGCTAGCTAACTTAGCGACGTTTGCATAAAGGATTATAATTTTATATATGTGCGTACTAATAGTTCTGTGTTTTTACTAAAAAGTTTTGGATGGTTTGTTGTATGCGTTTGAAGGGCAAAGTGGCTATTATAACTGGTGGCGGAAAAGGTATTGGAAAAGGCGTAGCCTTAGCTTTTGCTGAAGAAGGCGCTGACGTAGCGGTGGCTGATAAAGATAAAGCAGCCGCGGAGCAAGTGGCTGAGGAGGTTCGTGGCTACGGTCGTAGGGCGTTAAGCATGGAAGTTGATGTCTCTGATGAGGCACAAGTGAATGCTATGGCTCAGTTAACCTTGGATGAGTTAGGCTCCATTGACATTCTCGTTACCTGTGCCGGCGTGTGGACCTACGGCAGCGTTGTAGACATCAGTGTCAAGGACTGGGATCGAACCTTAAATGTTAACTTGAGAGGAACATTCCTATGCTCCAAAGCCGTTCTCCCACACATGGTCTCGAAAAAATCAGGCAACATCATAACATTCTCTTCAGGAGGCGCTGGTTACGGAGGATCACATGGGCTTAGATGTGCCTACGTTACATCGAAGTGGGGAGTGGAAGGGTTAACCATGTCATTGGCTGCTGATTTTAAATCCCTAAACATCAGAGTCAATGTCCTTAGACCTCCTACCACGCCAACAGAGATGGGACAATTATCCTTCTCCAGCAGAATCGGCAGAGAACCAACCAAAGAAGAACTTGCGACATGGGCAACACCGCGAGATGCTGCTAATGCAGTTGTTTTCTTGGCTTCCGACGATTCCAGAATGATTACCGGACAAATGCTAAATTGTTATGGATGCGAAGTCTATCATATAGATTCCTCTGAAAGCACGTCTAAAAAAAGATAAATCAATTAATTTGTATTAAATTGAAGATCTGGCTATCTCCTCCCTTAAAGCAATAATGTGTTTAAGGTGTTGTCTCCTCCGCTTCACTTGTTGGGGTGGAATTTTTTGGTGCTTAATGTTTAGGGGGTTATGTTTTGCCAGAGGTCTACTTGAGGCCTTACCCTGGTTTTGCCGACTATACTCATTTTCCCCGTGTTTCCAATGTCTGCAACTTTTGCCTCGTGAGTTCCGGTTCCTAGGTCTATGATGTGCTCTGTGAAGTCTCCCTTTCCGTCGTTAAGGTAGATTATCTGGCGAGGAACATTGGGGTTGTTCTGCATTTTTTCTCCCACATAAATGTCCATGTGTCCATCCTTGTCAAAGTCTGCCACACCTAGGCTGTGAGGATGAAAGAGGTCGTCTTTGATCATGTGCATCTTCCAGTCCGACCCTTCAAACCACACTAACCTGCCGTTGTCGCTTTCGCATTCGCTCATCACCAAGTCGAGAACTCCGTCTTCATTCATGTCAGCCACCTGAATCCGAGTTCTAGAGAATACTATCCCTTCCCATACCCTCGCATGAAACTCTTTCAAGATTTTTCGTGACCATTTTCCTTTTGGCGTTTTTGGCGGCTTGAAGATGTTTGGGCCAGCCACAACTTCGTTTACTCCGTCTCCGTCAAGATCAACAATCGCAAGGCCTTCTATGACAATATTGTCGCAGATGAGATGACGATATTTGCTTGGCCAAGGAGAAACCGTCGGATCAGGAGGAACATCATAATAGACCAGCACTTTTGCTTGCTGCGAGGGCACTAACAGCTCATCTTCGCCATCGCCATCAACATCTCCCACCACTTGGTCATGATATCCCTTCAGGCTGTTCTCTAAAATATGCCTTGTCCACATCTTAGTTGGGTCAGAAGGATTCTCAAACCAGTAAAGCTCATTATCATTGATTCTATCCCATTGTCCTATTACAATATCTGGACGTCCATCACCATTAATGTCAGCAACAACACCCCCCGCTCCAAGATTTTCCCTTGCAATTATGTGCCTTTTCCAGTGCGGATACTCATACCAGACTAAGTGAGCCTCTTCGGGGGGATTTAAACTGTTGCCGATTATCACGTCGTTGAAGCCATCTCTATTAATGTCGGCTATTAAACATAAAGTCATTCCAGTTTCTATTGTGTGGTCGTCAATGAGTACATGATGAAATTTGAGACGCTTATTACCAGACATTTTTAAACACAATTAGCATAATCTTTATGTTCAATTATTAAGTTTTTTCATTTTTACCGAGTAGAATAAAAAAGGAAATATAAACTTCGACGTTTGCATAAAGGATTATAATTTTATATATGTGCGTACTAATAGTTCTGTGTTTTTACTAAAAAGTTTTGGATGGTTTGTTGTATGCGTTTGAAGGGCAAAGTGGCTATTATAACTGGTGGCGGAAAAGGTATTGGAAAAGGCGTAGCCTTAGCTTTTGCTGAAGAAGGCGCTGACGTAGCGGTGGCTGATAAAGATAAAGCAGCCGCGGAGCAAGTGGCTGAGGAGGTTCGTGGCTACGGTCGTAGGGCGTTAAGCATGGAAGTTGATGTCTCTGATGAGGCACAAGTGAATGCTATGGCTCAGCTAACCTTGGATGAGTTAGGCTCCATTGACATTCTCGTTACCTGTGCCGGCGTGTGGACCTACGGCAGCGTTGTAGACATCAGTGTCAAGGACTGGGATCGAACCTTAAATGTTAACTTGAGAGGAACATTCCTATGCTCCAAAGCCGTTCTCCCACACATGGTCTCGAAAAAATCAGGCAACATCATAACATTCTCTTCAGGAGGCGCTGGTTACGGAGGATCACATGGGCTTAGATGTGCCTACGTTACATCGAAGTGGGGAGTGGAAGGGTTAACCATGTCATTGGCTGCTGATTTTAAATCCCTAAACATCAGAGTCAATGTCCTTAGACCTCCTACCACGCCAACAGAGATGGGACAATTATCCTTCTCCAGCAGAATCGGCAGAGAACCAACCAAAGAAGAACTTGCGACATGGGCAACACCGCGAGATGCTGCTAATGCAGCTGTTTTCTTGGCTTCCGACGATTCCAGAATGATTTGTGGACAAGTCATACGTTGTGCAGGAATGGGAGTTTATCAAATAACTGATTCAAAGAGATTATAATTGCTAATATTATTCTAATTAGGAGGATGTTATGAATGGAAGGATATTTTCACCGTGTCACCGAGCAGACACCCACTAGGTTTTGGGTTAATAATCCAACTTTAAAAGAGACAAATAAAAGCTATCAGCTGCAGGTGCAATTAGTTGCACGACTAACCCAACATATGTAAGTAAAATCGTGCCTAAGACAGAGCATGATTATGTTTTGAGGGTTGTGGATGAAGTAATCAAAAGAGTCGAAGATGATGATGAAGTTGCAGATCTCATCCAAGAAAAGTCTTGTTAAACGAATAATGGATAAATTTCTTCCTTTATATAAAAAGAACCCAGGCAAGCAAGGATTTGTTTCCATACAGGGGTCTCCATATGGCGACGGCGATCCTAACCGTATTGTTACAGAGTCATTACGATATTGCAAACTAGGAAAAAATGCTATAGCAAAGATTCCGGTAACTAAAGAGGGCTTAGAAGACTATTGAATCTCTTATTGTTAAAGATGTTCCGATTATAGCAACTGAGGTTATGGCAATCTCACAGGCAGTCTATACTTGTGAACTCTACCAACGCGTTTCAAAGGAAAGTGGGAAGCATCCGCCTTTTTACTTAACGCATATAACAGGTATTTTTGATGAATATTTGAGAAACGTCATTAAACGTGATAACATTGATATATCTCCTGATGTACTTTGGCAAGCTGGATTTATTGTTGCCCAAAAGCAGTATAGGATCTTCAAAGAACGCAGGTATCCCGGTGTTATGCTAGGAGGGGGGGCACGTGGGCTTCATCATTTCACTGAATATGTTGGTGCCGATATGCATATTACTATTAATTGGGAAGGAACAGCTGACAAACTGATTATATCCGATCCTCCTGTGGTTTTTCGAATAGACACTCCTGTACCTAGGCATGTTGTTGATGAACTATTAGAAAAGATTCCCGATTTTCGTAAAGCATATTTAGAAGATGGGATTACTGTTGAAGAGTTCAAAAATTTCGGTCCAGTGGATCTGTTCCGCAGTATGTTTATTGAAGGATGGGATTTCTTATTGGATATCATTAGAACTCGAAGGGAAAAAGTATCATAATGGATACTTTACCCAAAAGGTTAGAATAAAAATTGATTTTAGGCAAGGTCAAACTTTTTTTAACCTTCTATTAAGAATTAAAATCAAGTTTATACAATGACGACCTAATCTTCACTCTCAATAATGTCTATACTCATTACAATTTATAGAGGACCTCAGGATTCCGCAATAAAAGGTCTACAGTAAATTCCTTCGCCAACTCTTCAGTTATATATCCTTCATTGACCATCTCGGTTAGGACAGCTGTTATTTGTAATCTCACCATCTTAGATTTTGCGTCACTCCATTCAACCACGAAGGCATCGCTGAAGAAGCCATTTGACTTATTGCGGGGTAACATCTGAAGTCTTTCACGAAGGAGCTGCTTTATGAAGGTGGGGTAGAAAACGTACCACCAATATCCCGATACATGAACATTGGAATAATTTTTTGAGATAACAGCAATTTCATGTGACAGAAGAGGGTTCGCTGTGAAAATGTCGAATTTCAGATCTTTGAATTCGTGGAAGATAGGACAAAGAGAGGAAACTGTCGTCGTCTCATATCCAGTTATAGCATAGTCTGGAGGAGCAGCGCCTGGCACTGGTCTTTTTGCACCAAGCATAATCTGGAATACGAGCTTTGACTCTTCAGTCAGACCAAGCACCTGATGAAGCACATAAGATGAAATTATTTGCCTTTCCTTCAAATTTAAGTTGGTTTTGCTTAATATCTTTTTAAATGGTTTCTCTGCTTCAAGTTTACCTGGTTTTGTGAAGGTTTCTTCTGGCTGGAAGCTTGCCGTGGCTGCGAGGCAGGGAACTTTTTTAAAGAGTTTACAAAGCGAGTCCACGAAATCTTCAAGTGAGTTTATCGATGTGCTCATTGCTTTTCCGAGGTTCAAGACGTTATCGATATTTAGTTGGCTGATGAGTGGATCAAGTCTTAATGCTCCTACAAAGAGGTTAGGGTCATATTGAGGTAGTTTTTCGTCGTATCTTAGGGTTAGGAAAGTCTTTTTGATTTTAGCTTTTTCAGTCAATATCCATTTGTATCTGTCAGTTTGCCCTGTTCCTTCGTTTATAGTCTCTATAAGGGCCTTCCAGTTCTCTTTGTTTATTTCGTCATCGTCAAACTTGTAAAGTTCTTTCAAAATTCTCATAAGGCACCAATGGGATGATGTGTTTTTTATCAATTGAAAGTAAGGTAGAGCTTTTTTTACAGACTCCTCCACGGGAAGGGTTGGAGATATATATTTAAAGGGCATGCCTGCTGAATCGAAGCTCTGTAGCTATGTAATGGTAAAAGAGGATGCCTTGGGGAGATCTGGCATGCGGGTGGTTCCAGTCTATGTGAGCATGGATGTCCACAATTGCGATTGATTCGACAAATTCTTTGAGGTCAAGAAAAAGTTTTCTCTCAGTCTTCATAGAAGATTCTTCTTTAGTTGGGATAATAAATTTTTCCTTTCAATTCGATTTCTTTATATGAGGTAAAATTTTTAGGGATGATGTTACTTGCCCCTTCTCAAGGTTCTTGGATTTTTAGAAAGTTATTCTAGCCATTCGTGCATTTTCTGGATATATTGAGGGAATACAACCTCTGGTTCGAGGATCTCAGGATGCCACCTTTTCTCCCATTCTAAAGTAGCATAACCATTATAGCCACCTTGAGTCAACATATCGAGCATCCTTTTCAAGGGTACATCGCCCTTACCAAGTAAGACAAATCTTGGTTGCCCCTTGTCGTCTAGAACCGAGTCCTTAACGTGAATATTTACTATATATGGTGCTAGATTAGCATAAGTGGTTTCAGGCGGTTCTCTGCTAGTTCGGTATGAATTATCCAAATCCCACAAAACTTTTACACATGGATGACCAACTTGAGACATCACTCGGGCACAGACTGCGGAATTTGTCCAATCATCATGTGTTTCCACAGCCAAAGTAACATCATATTTTTCCGCTTCGTCGCCAATTTGTCTTAGATTCTCTACCAAGATTGGCATGATTGTTTCAACAGTATAACCTGTAGGTACCCGTCCACAAAGTATGCGTACAATTTTTGCTCCTAGATTTGCAGCGAGTTCCATGTTGTGTTGTGTCTCATCAAATTGCTTCTTCTTCTCGACTGTATCGACTACTGCAAACCTAGCCGAAATTAATATGCCTGAAATAGTAACCCCGTAGTCAGCGAACATTTTTTTGGTCTTGTTGATGCTAGTTGTAAATTCTGGTCGCCTACTAATGTCAACGTCTTCCAACAAGCCACGGAAGTCTACACCATCAAATCCCATTTGGGCAGCATTCTTAACGATTTGCTCCAACGTCCATTTGGGGCATCCTAAAGTTGTAAAGGCAAGTTTCATAAATAAATCACAATCCAGTCTTAGTTCTTATGCCATCGACACGAAGTCAAATGTAATTCCATGCTATTGCTAGGTTATATTTGTCATTTTCGTTTAGCCAACTAATTGGATAGGAAACAAAGAAAACTAGGCTATTGTAGTTTTTTGCAATAATTCTTTGAGGTTTTTCAAGCCTAGCAATGACTATTTTCTCTGGACCTGGAGAAACGTCAAATACTTCGACTGACAGAAAACCATCATATTTTATCTCCTTCAGTGCCTCAATAATTGGACCATAATCTATCTTTCCAAAACCAGGCCCCAGACCATTGTCATCGTTTGCATGGAAATTAATAAGGTACTCCTTACTTTCCCTTATTATATCCGGTATAGGTTTCCCTTCATCCAACATGCTAAAGATGTCCAGGTTAAGCATAAGATTTGGGTGCGAAACTTCCCTTATGAGTTTTATAGCTTCCTCCGCGGTATTTATAAAGTTAGTAAATTGTCTAGTTAGTGGCTCTAGTGCAATTATAACGTCATATTTTTCTGCAAATCGAGAGCACTCATATAGGATTTGCCTAGCATATTCCCAAGCATTCTGATAAGACAATCCGTTAAGAACATTTCTCTGGTTCGGGGATCCCAGAACCAAAAATTTTCCGCCTATCTCACTTGTAAACTTCACAAGTTCACAGAGATACTGATTTGTCAGTTGCCTAATGCTTTCATCAGGATGAGTCAGATGTAGCCCTTTCGGAGCTACCAAAAGCGAATGAATTCCAACAATCTCAAGATTGTAAGATGAAGCTAGATCACTGATTTCTTTTCGTTCTTTATGCACTATCATCCTTACGTCGTTTGATATTGTAAAAGGAGCTATCTCAACTCCTTCGTAACCTAGCCTTGAAACGTACTCATAAATGTCCTTCAATAACCATCCTTTGAAGAGCTCGTTGCATATGGCGATTTTCATAAGTGTTCCCTCGTGCTCCAGTCCAATTCATATTTTGGAAGGTTCCATCACTCTAGATCTGTTGTTCTTATCTTTTTAAATTATCTGAAATTTTTTGATACAACTAGCTTTAATGTTTGCCAAGTTGTAAACAACTTATCGTTTGAATCTGCATGAAGAGACAGGTGATGAAAGGTATTTGCGGCTTACTGAAGATTCAGTCTCTTATCTATGGTCAACTTTAGTTACTCATCAGTTTCCCGGATACCCATTTAAAATGGAAGCCTGAGATCCGTCTTATCAAAGAAGCAAGTGTTGCAGAAGCCTGAACTACGATCACCGAGTGATATATATGATCGGCACGGTTAGAAGTTCAGCCGAGCTTTATAAGTTAAGGTACCGCTTTGGATTCTATACCCCTCAACCCGCGAGAATTTTCAATATAAGAATATTACGAGTGCTAGTACATAACAACCCCGGCTGTGACGTTTATGTCTTGTCGATATGGGTCTCGAAGAGCTCTGGAAATAATCCAAAAGGTCTAAGGCTTTATATTCCAAACGAACAAGGTAAATGCAAGTGAGTGATTTATGATCAGAGTAAAAGACATTATAGAGTATGTGGAATCTCTCACCAGACACACCTTAAATGTGGATGAAGGCGTACAATATGGCAGCTTAGAGAGACCGATTAAGAAAGTCCTAGTTTGCTGGATGGCTACCTCTAGTGCTCTTGAAGAAACTGGAAAAACTGGAAGTGACCTTGTTATAGCTCATGAGAGCTTGTACTATCCTTATGATGCGATAGTACGAAAGGACAACCCTCTAGGCTGGGAAAAGTGGCAAACCAATGTTCAACGCACTTCTCTACTTATGAAGTATAATCTTACGTTTCTTCGTATACACGGTTCATTAGATGAAATTTGCATTTTTGATGATTTTGCTAAAGAACTAGGACTAGGAGAAGCTGTAAAAGCTGATGATCTTTCAAAAATATATCAGATTCCTACGTGCACTCTCAAGAATTTGGTGGAAAAAGTCAAAAAAAGGATCGGTATTGACGAGGTAAGGGTATCAGCACCTAATGGTATGGAACAGAAGGTGGGAAGGGTTGGTCTGCCTTGGGGCGGACTTGGGTTATTTGTTAATGTTAAATATCAGCAGCAGTTGATAGAGAAAGGCTGTGACGTATTTATTGCTGGTGAGAGCGATGAATACGGCTTTCTCTTCTCCTCAGAATGTGGAATACCTATGATTGAGACCAGTCATGTAATATCAGAGAATCCAGGATTGAAACATTTCACTAATATGCTTAAAGATGAGTTTCCACAAATAACGGTCAAGTTTTATGCAAACCAGTGCCCATGGCAATCTTGCTAGCCCACTTATGACCGACAGGCATACGAAAAAACCAGAAAAAAACACAAGGAATCACTTTTTCTAGATGAGAAATTTAAACAAGCGATATTGATTTATGTCTTATCCCGGATTAGTTGACAATGAGCGGAAAATATGGGGGAACTTCAGGAAGTGAACAAGATCGAATTGAGATTTCGTCAAGTCCATCTTGATTTTCATACAAGCGAACAAATTGTCAATGTAGGATTAGAATTCGATCCTGAAAAATTTGCGTCTACTTTGGAGAAGCTCGGGTCAACTCAATAACCTGCTTTGGGAGATGCCATCATGGTTGGATCTACTTTGATACTAAGGTCTTCCCAGAGAGGCGTCACCCTTACTTGACCAGGAATCTTCTGAAGGAACAGATCGAGGCTTGTCACAAGCGGAATATCAGAGTACCTATCTACACCACAGTGCAATGGGATCACTATACTGCCAACGAAAATCCGGAATGGCTGGTGATAGATGAAAACGGGTGTCCTATCGGTACAAAACCATATGAACCTGGTTTTTATCGAACACTTTGCGTAAACTCGCCATATAGAGACTTCCTAAAAGCTCACCTCAATGAAGTTCTCCAAACACTACCTACAGATGGCATCTTCTTTGATATAGTCCAAGCGCGCGACTGCTCATGTAGATATTGCCAAACAGGAATGGAAGAAGAAGATCTGGAACCCTCAGACTCACAGGCACGATGGGAGTATGGACTTAAAACCATAAATAACTTTAAGATTGAGATGACAAACTTTGTACGCAAGCGCAACGAAGACTGCACAATCTTCTACAATTCTGGGCACATCGGGCCCATGCATAGAAGTACAGTGGACACTTATACACACTTCGAACTGGAATCACTACCCAGCGGAGGTTGGGGATACATGCACTTTCCAATATCCGCGCGCTATGCACGTAACCTCGGAATAGATCTGATGGGCATGACCGGCAAGTTCCATACTTCATGGGGAGATTTCCATTCATTCAAGAACAAGCAAGCCCTAGAATTCGAGTGCTTCAGGATGTTAGCACTCTGGCTGCGAAATGCTCCATAGGCGACCAACTACATCCTTCCGGAAAAATCTGTCCAGTCACCTATAACCTGATCGGAGCTGTCTATTCAGAAGTTGAGAAGAAAGAGCCATGGTGTAAGAATGCGCGACCTATAAGCGAAATAGGCGTCTTTACACCCGAAGAATTTGTGGAGGGCCCATCTTACCGTGGCAACATTCCTCCAGCAATAATCGGCGTTACATGTATGCTACAAGAGGGCTTTCATCAATTCGAGATTATCGATTCTGCTTCCGACTTATTGGGCTTCAAGGTTGTCATATTACCTGATGACATCCCAGTTTCCACGGATCTAGCCCACAAGATAGAACAGTTCGTTGCTATAGGTGGCTCAATCATTGTTTCTTACGAATCTGGTTTGAATAGCTCTAAGACTGAATTCGCCCTCAAAAACCTCGGCGTCAGATTGAAAGGACCAGCACCTTATAGCCCTGACTTCGTCGTTCCTAAGGGAGATATCGGTAAAGGACTGCCAGAGACTGAACATGTGATGTATATGAATGGCTTAGAAGTAGAGGTTGAACCGGGTAGCCAAGTATTGGCTGATACTGTTGTTCCATATTTCAACCGAACTTACAAGCATTTCTGCTCGCATCGTCACACCCCATCTACAGGAAAAGTAGGCTACCCTGGCATTATCCAGAATGGTAGATCAATCTATTTCATGCATCCCATCTTCCATCAATACAACAAGAACGCACCACGATGGTGTAAAAAACTATTCCTAAACGCTCTGGAAATTTTACTTCCAGAACCCTTAGTACGTTTAGGAGCTCCCACAACGACACTGGTCACGGTCAATGAGCAATCTGCCAAAGATCGTTGGATATTGCACTTGCTTCACTATGTGCCTGAAAGACGGTGCCAAGATTTCGATATCATAGAGGATGTAATACCACTGTTCAATGTTAAAGTCTCAGTGAAAGTACCAAAGAAGATTATAGAGGTTTTGTCTGTGCCAGATCAAGTTGCGTTAAACTTTGACCGGAAAAATGATCGCGTCGAGTTCTCGCTTCCAAAGTTGGAAGGACACCAGATGATAGACTCTGAACTTTGCGTAGACTATCGATTCTGCGTACGCGATTGATCTATAAATAATGACAATTTACATACTACATTAATATAACTAAATACGTAATGCCCTAGTTGATTCTTTAAAATGCGTACTACAAGCCTACCGTGCGGTAAAGGAACCACTAAATTACTTTACATTTATTGTCTTTTACATAAACTTTAATAACTCAGTGAAGTAATCAAGTTATTAATTTTCAACCATTAATAGTAGGAGAAAAAAGTAAAATGCGCGCTTTGGTTAAGACAGCACCAGGGAAAGGTAACCTTGAGATTCAAGATGTCCCTATTCCAAAAATTGGGGACGATGATATCCTTCTGAAGGTAACCTATTGTGGAATCTGTGGGAGTGACTTACACCGAGAGAGCGGATTGGATGAGATTCCAACACCACTTATCTTAGGTCATGAGTATACAGGTGTAGTAGCTAAAGTTGGCAAGAATGTGACCCAATTTGAGGAGGGTGAAGCTGTCGCCTTCCATAGAGGTCCATCTCCATGGCCTGGCAGGGAGAGAGATGGTGCTTTTGCGGAATATTTTCAGGTGCCAGCAGATACCATGTGGAAATTGCCGAAGGGCATTACACTAAAAGAGGCTGCCCAGTTTGAGATAGTAACTGGACCTATATCATGGGTGCGGGATATCATCCGTCTACAAAAAGGGGAACGTATCGTAATTTCTGGTCCGGGACCAGTTGGCCTACTTGTTACTAACTTTGCTAGGCTTGAAGGTGCATCCCACATCACGGTTTTAGGTGGACCGGGTGACGAGAAAGTACGCCTACCTAAAGCTTTGGAGATGGGAGTCTGATGAGGCCTTACTATTCAGCCAAATGACTATTAAAAAGATAAAGAATGAAGATGCGCCTTCAGTCTGGTTCGAGACATCCGGCGCTGCTGCAGCAATCGAGGCAGCTGTGGAATGCATCGCTAGAAATGGTCGCATTTCAGTAACTGGCATAGGCGTAGGACCATGGAATGTGAATATGAAGAAAGTGGCACAGCAGAACATTAACATCCTAGGCAGATGGGGGGGCAACTTGGAATATTTGGATGAGGTTGTAGATATGATTCGCACAAAGAGTTTGAAGCTGGACGCAATCATCAGTGATGTGATGCCAATGACGGAATGGCAGAAAGCGTTTAGGATGTTGCGCCAAAAGGAGGCTATAAAAATCTTACTTGACCCGTCCTGTTAAGATACAAGCTTCGGAGTTGCTTTGCAGATTAATTCTTAAAATTTTCCGAATTTATTATTAAAACCGAAAATTCAACGTTTTATCAGCCAGGTTATCCATAAAGCAGAGCTTTTAATATTCACTGAGAGTGGTGATTCATAGATAGCTAGAGGCTAATTCTTGGTTCTCATAGTGAGATAATATGCATCTTACAAGAGAAGATTAACCGCAGTAGCCACAGTCAGGATTTCTAATATTACTTTGAATCTCCTTTCTGATATGTGTTTCAGGATTATTATGCCGCTTAATGCGCCGATGGCGACTGCTGGAAAAAGAATCAGGTCGAATTGTAATGATTGGCTGTCTATGAGCCCGAGACTTAGGCTGAACGGAACCTTAAACCAATTCAAAATGAGATAATACCAAGAGCCTGTGCCTATGAATTCGGTTTTGGGCAAACGGTTGGCTAAGAGATAAATCACAATAAAGGAGCCTGCAGCGTTTGCCATCATTGTTGTTACGCCGGCGATTACTCCGATTCCTGCAGCAAACCACCATCGTGTCGGAATTGACACTTTTTCACTTTTCCGCTCCCACCACCAGTTTACTCCAAGCATAACTAACACAATGATTCCTATGAAGGGTTTCAACTGCTGATCGTTAACCGTTCCCAGTAACAGGTAGCCTAGAACAACGCCGCAAGCAGTCCATGGCATCACACGTAAGAGATGGGACCATACCGCTTGACGGCGATAGTAGCCTACAGCGAAAATGTCTGCAAACATCAGCATGGGAAGAACTATGCCGGTTGAGGCGCGAGCTGGAAAAACGCCTGCCATCAACGAAACAACCAAAATACCTAAACCTGGAATTCCTGTTTTAGTAAGACCAATCATAAGCGCACATATCGAAACTATCAACCATTCAAGTCCATTCAAATCATACAATTCGAGTCCAGCGCCATTTACTTTTCACATTTTTCTTGAAATACTATCTTCTAACTTTTTCGATACTATTAAACACCAAGCAAAGCTAGCTAGCCAAAATTTAATCTTTTTCTCTTCATCATTTTCTTTTTATCTTTTTTTATCTTATGTTATATCCTTACTGCTCTCTGACAAATGAGACATACGTTCAAAATATTAAAAATAGATAATTAGGATTGATAATAAAGGAAGGATGTTTTTTTATCATTAGAAAAGAATAAGGCTAGTTATTGGTTTAGGATAATTTTTCAATTTAGAGAATGATATTATATTAAATGCATTAGTATAAAGTTTGTACCCTAGCTGACTATCAAGGTACCAAAACTGCTCTTCCAATTATTTGCCCTTGCTTCAGTTTTAGGAGTATGTCGCTTGCCTCGCTGAGCTTGTAAGGTGCCCATTTGACTTTGATCTTACCCATTGACGCAATATTTAGTGTTTCTTTCATGTCTTGCCTCGAACCTATTACACTGCTGATAACGGAGTACTCTTCTGGGAAAATTATTCTTATATCACCTAGGACACCCATCAATATTACTCCACCACGCTTCACAATCCTAATTGCTTGATTAATGGCTTTCTGTGATGGCGCATGAAGCATTACGACATCCATTTTTCCTGTTTTTGATATATATTTCTCAGCATCATCAGCAAGAAATGCATGATCTGACCCAAGATCTTCTGCTAGTTTAAGTTGCCCTTCAAACTTATCAATAGTCATTGTCTCAGCTCCTGCAACCTTAGCGAACTGTAGTGACATGTGACCAACCCCGCCTATACCTATTACAGCAACTCTCTGTCCAAATCTCACGCCAGCTCTTCTTACAGCCCGATATGCTGTTACACCCGGGCAAAAAAGAGGTGCACCCTCCTCAAATCCTATGTTGTTTGGGAGCTTGTATATGAAATCATATGGGATAGCTATATACTCAGCGTACCCTCCGTCAACCACTTCACCTGTAGCCTTCCTATCTAGACAAAGATTTTCCCTTCCAGTAATGCAATATTCGCATCTTCTACAACTCTCATATAGTACTTGCACACCTACCCTTTCACAGACTTCAAATCCCTTTACATCCTTTCCCTGGTCCTCTATGACACCTGTAATCTCATGTCCAGGTATTATCGGTAGTTTAGTGGGTATACCAAACTCTTTAAACTCACCTTCTATCATATGAAGGTTCGAGTGGCAAACTCCACATGCCTTGATCCTGATTAACACTTGGTTGGGTTCCAGTTTGGGGTCATCGACAATCTCATAGGAAAGAGGCTTATTTTCAATATCATCTATTCGCGTACAAAGTTGAGCCTTCATGTTGTATCACATCATTTCTATTATATTCCTCAACTTACATATGCATAATCACTAAATACATTTCAGTTAATAAGTCATCGCTAGTATAAGCATAAGGTGCTCTGAAAAGTTGACGGCATATTTTAGTCGTCTTGGTTAAGGGAACATAGAGGAAGTTTTGGGCTTGCTAGAAAATATTTAGTTTTACTTTATTTATAGAGAAAAAAAGAGGGAGTGTGGGAGACATCTTCAGATGGTTGGGTTCAAATTCCACCCTTTTCTCTCTCTCTTATTTACGTTTATCCGCTTCTGTTTACTCGGTATATCGTGTGTATCGTATATCACACAAAAACCCTAGTCTATCTAAATTAGAAGAAGAAGGACAAACACGTACGCAGAATCCTTCTTCTTCTAATCAAAGTCGTTGAATTTTCCGCATAACCGCTTGATGAGACTTATGCATTATTAATGCGATGTGAGTAATCGTCTTGTCCTGAGCAATCAAATCTCGAAGCTGTTTCTCTTCATCAGCAGTCTAAGGCTTCTCTTTTATTTCAACATCCTTACCTTTTTAGTTCACTAACTTTTCGGTTAGCTATAATCACCTCATCAGATCCATCCACGTTTCACTTCTTTCATGAAGTCAAAATGCGTGTCGTCTGAAACTACTTTTGCTTTGTTGATTATGGCTGATGAGGCAATTATGCAGTCACCCATAGAAATGTTCCTGTATCGGCATTTAAGCAAGCCAGCTTGTCTTGCAATATCCTGATTCAAGTCCTGGATACGTAGTCCGCTTCTGATTAGAGATAGATAGCAGGCTTCCGCTTCTTCCTTCCCCACTTTTTCGCAAACTACACGAACGACCTCGCCAATGACTATGGTCGGGAGCAAACCCTCCCTACTCTTTATTCACTCCCTTAGTTTACGGGAAGTCTTCCGCCTCATCTCTGTGTCGGTTGAGTAAAAGTGTTCAATGAGGAAACAGCTGTCCAATACTTCTTTCGAGCTCGTATTCCTCTCTAAGCTTCTCAATCTCCTGTTTCATTTCCTCAACATTACCATACTTCGAATATGCGCCAGCCAATTCCTCAAGTTTAGGGATCACCCTAAAAAGCAACCCCTCCTTGGTGACCTCAACAACCAGTTCGTCTCCTTCCTTAATCCCAAATTCCCGTCTGAACAAGGCAGGAATCGTGGTCTGCCCTCTTCTTGTCACCTTTACAATATTCCGCATTAGCCTCACCTTAAGAAAATGAAGTAAGTACTACCCTAAAAAGTTTTCCTACTATTATTATAAAATAGGATTATTATATAATATTCTACAATCATTATGCCAAGAAAAACAACCATAATTTCATATTCAAAGCGCGCGCGCACCACCTGGGTGCTATAGTATCCACACTAACTCACTAATAATATTCCCTGCATCATGAGTTCTTCTCTGGCTGGCTTGTCACAACTTTTAAACGATGCTTTTGTTAATATAACATTGGTGAAATACATGACGTTCTGTAATAAATGTGGAATGGAACTTTCTGAAAACGCGTATTTCTGTTCAAAATGTGGCGCTAGAACCAGTAAAGGTAAAGCAGCAAACGTTGCATTGCCAAGTGGAGACTGGAAAGACACCTTTGCTGAAATGGGAGAGGAACTGAACAAAGCTTTTGCAGTTGCCAGCAAAGAAATTGAGAAAGCCTTCACAATAGCAAAAGAAGAAATAAGAAAGGCGACCAGCCCAGAACCAGTTGTATGCCCAAATTGTGGTGAAAAGAACTTTGCCGACGCCCGGTTCTGCACTAAATGTGGGGGAAAGATTCAGAAATAGCGTCTTTAAGGGAATAGATGGAGTTGAGTTTAGCTGCTGACACAATAAGAAATATTTTTATTCAACATAAAGGAAACAAAACCTCAGAGGTTAAATTATGTCTCAGAAAGAAGTCTTGAATGAGCTGAAAGAAGATTACAGAGCTGCTAACACCTAAACCTGCGCCTCCTCCACCTCCACCGCCAAAAGGATTTTTGAACGAGTTCAAGGATTTCATTGGTAAGGCTGGAGTAATCGGACTAGCAATAGGCTTCATAATGGGCACTTACATAGGTAAAGTCGTTTCAGCACTTGTCAGTGACATCATAATGCCCATTCCAGGCGCGTTCTTGTCAGGAGGAGACTGGCGCACAGCTGTGGTTTCATTGCCTATTGGTAATGGCATGAATTTTGCACTCGGAGACTTTGTTGGCGTTATCTTGGACTTTATAATAGTGGCTGCAGTAATCTTCTTGATCGCAAAATACGCTAGAAAGATGGGATTAAAGTAACCCATCCATCTTCTTTTTTTGTGAAACACAACCAAATAATAATTATTTATAATAACAAATAGATAATAGTAAAACTCTAAAACTGGACTTTCTCAAGATCCTAATAAAAACTTTAATAAAATTTCTTAAATATTTACTGTAGACAGAAAGACAAGGAAACTTGATAAGGTCTCGACAGACACAATAAATAATAAAAAAGGAGGGATTGGTTATAGACTGCTGGTGTTTACTTTTTCGCTTCTACAACTTTTGCTACCGGCGCATTCTTTTTGACTGATTCTATGCCGTTTACGCATCCATCTTTTGAGTTATAACCTTCGCTGGTAGCAATGATTTCTCCGTTTGCAGATTTTAACCTGAACCTAAACTTTCCAGCCTTGTCTTTATACCATTCAAAAACTGGTTCTGGCAATGTATTTTCACCAGTTAAATTCTATAAGTCAACCATATTTAACATTTTCTAAGTAAATGTATAACATTCTTTTTGTTTGTGTTTTTCACACACACCATACAAATACCATATTTTTTTACACCTATAGAGAAAAACAAAAAAATAATACGAATGAATCTGAAAACAAATAAGATTTTTGAGAGAAAAAGGTAAAAAATATTAATCAATTTACCTAAAAATCACATTAACAATAACGGTGTCAACAGAAGCAAGGCATATTAGATCATGAACTCTTTGTCAAAAATAAAAAAGATGATTTAGAGGATGGCTTATTTACGGAAACAGAAGGAAATAGTAGAAATTGCCTATTCCTTGAACAAAGTTTGGCTGGCTACTCAAAAGGTGCTTAGCCTAGAATGTAATATAGAACAAATCGATGAAAAAACACATCACATTAAAGCAAAGACGAAAACAAGCTTCATGTTCTTAGGTTCAGTACTTTTAATTGACATGACGCCTATAAACAAAAACACAACGAGAGTTTCAGTTGTAGCAGAAACACCGGTTACAACGATCACGGCTTTGGTTGATTTTGGACAAGCGAAACATCGAATTGACCAATTCTTCGGAGAACTAGTGAAACAATTAACCAGTTAATATTGTAACAAAGTTTCTTTTCAATGACACATGTGCAGAAAGCTTTGAAAACATTCACAAAAATAGAATATGTAAAAGTTTATGGATATTTCTGAGATCGCATGCGCCTGTGACGGAGAGCTATGACAGTCAATAATAGTATGATGTTTAAAGTAAAAGAAAAAATGAAGACCGGATCTCGAAATATCGATTTAGGTCTTTCTTCGTTAGATGGATTTTCTGACGGTTTCTGACCAATTTGAACGTAACCTCCTCCTTGACCATGAAGTGTGACCCTCAATTCGGAAGTATCTTTAATGAAGGAAAAGAACGCTGAGTCAAAATTGGTGGATTTCGAGAGGTTGCCACCTATTCTAGATGGCATTTTAAATGTACTACAATATTGTCCTCTTTGTCCAAGTACCACTCTGTCTCCGATACATTCATGTCGATATCGTCACTCAATTCTTGTAGGGGCATAGTTGAACCTGCAAGGATAAATTCTGACCAGGGCTGAAAGCAGGTTCTCTTTTTCTTCACCATTCGACGTGAGCAACCCCATCGAGTCGTCATCTCTCCAATACGACCACCAACAAGCACTCACCATGTATTTGTCAAAGATGTTCATGAAATCTCTTGTCCACTCATGCGCTTTGGTTGCTGCAGAGCCTACGCCAAATTCACCGATGACTAAAGGTAAATTCCAAATCAAAGAGAAATTATAACCCACTAAGAAGTCAGCCTCAAGCTCGCTGGAATTCCCATCGTAGCCCGTCACTCCATCCCTGTCCCTTCAGTGTAAAGATGAGTGGACAACACTAAATTAGTATCATAAATCATCGACCAATCAGTGATTCCGCCTCCCCAAGGTGGCTCAATCATTACGGCATGTCTGATGTCCACCACCCTAATGTGATCTACAGCACTCTGGTAGAAGTTATACAGCCTTTCTAAGAAAGATTCCTCGCTCATTAATCTGTAGTCAACATTAGGTTCGTTAAAAATATCATATGCAAAAATCGTTGACTCATTTTTGTATCTGTTGGCTACATAACGCCACATGTTGAAAAACTGGTCTTGTATGGTTTCGTTCCTGAAAAATCCGACTTTAGCTTGGTCTTGGTCAGAATACTGCTCAACAGCCCAATCCGGAAGCCCGTTTCCTTCAAATTTCGGTGCCCAGTTCCATTGATGCATGTCAAGGATAATGTAGAGACCATACTTCCTGCACCATGAAATCACCCTGTCAAGTATTGCTAAGTAGCTGTCATCATAATAACCTTCTCTTGGCTCAATGTCACTCCACGCTATTGGAAGTCTAACAACATTGAAACCCCACTCTTCATCCTAGAAAAGTCTTCCTCAGAATGGTAAAACCAACCGAACTCCATCCCCATGTAGTCTGCACCCCTAAGGAGCACAGAGTTTCCGTCTTCATCGACAATCCACCTGCCCTTTACTTTCAACCATTGAAGATTTTCAGTTTCGGAATTTTGAGATAAGGCGTTAAATGGCATACTGCTGCCTAATAAAAGTAAGAAGATAACCGCAGGAATCGTCTGTCCTCTTGACATTGGCACTTAACTCCATCGTTTCACTTATTTATAACAAACGCATAACCAAATTTATAATATAAAGGCAAAAAACCAAAAAAACAGCCTTTTTACATATATTTTCCGTAATGCTTTGCTTTATAATAAGCAGAATATTGTTTTTTCAGATGGAGTATTCAACCTGAAAACGAAATCATAATTTCATTAAAGACATCAAAAACATTAAACTAAATAGCAGTTAAGGTTAAGTAAAACGCCACGAGTCAAGGTTCACAATTAGATTTCTAAGGAAAAGTGCAGCTTTATCCTCCTCCATCGTAAGCATAATTTTACCAAGGTGTTTGCAAAGTTTCTTACCAGTTTTTCTTCTGTTCCAGTCCGCACAGTCATGAGCTACTACTTTGTTCCTGAAGTCTATAGTTACTGAGTAGTCTCGGACTCTTGCCACAAGCTGTTCATCATCATTCTTATGGATGGTCAGCTCATTGTCCTTTATGGCTCTAGCCCTTTTTAGTCGAGGCTTTCCGAGAAGGAACTCAAGGTACTCCTCAAGTGATGCAGTCTGAACATCTGACGGAGGCTTCTCCTCGGTTAACCCGCGAGCAGCAATCGCATTTCGTGTACTAGAAATGAATTTTGGTTCTATTCCGAACGTTTTTAAAGCTTCGTTTATTCTTGAATCAATATAAAACTGCTCTTCAGGTTCGTATGCATCTCTATTGCGTTCTTTATTGAAGTATCTTCTTGCTGCTACTGCATGATGTGGCGTATGTACTGGATACTTCCAATTTTCTGGGTCAGCATACTTGTTCTGATCCTTAGGATATCCCGGAGGAGGACCGGATCTGCCAGTGATCTTCTTAGAGGGTCTACAGCCTTCAGCCAAAGCATTTACATCTGGTAAGCATTTTTTTAAGTTTAAATCTGCAATGACGAAACAATATGGTAAATACCTCTATTTAATAAATTGTAGTCGAATTGCGACTTAAATTTTCCAGTTGAGAAGTTATTGGGTCAAGCTGGTTTGTTTACTACTAAATACCATCCGTCCCCGCAACATAATGTTTAATTTTATCTTTCTAAATTAGTTAAAGAATGATATCATGGCAAAAACGCTTTTCTTAGTACCTAGAATGTACACTGAAACCGAATTCAAGAATCTCTCTGCTTCTCTTCCTAGCGATTTCAAGCAGAAAACTGATGAATTTTGGGTTTACGTAAATGAAAGGCTTACAATGTTTAGTGGAAAGATAAATAGAATCTACAGAGACCGCGTTTGTAAAGCGGGAGAAGAAGCATTGTACCAACTCCACTTAATGGACAGCGAAAACTACAAGATTGTTAAAGTTCTTGTTGAGAACGGAGCAAATTTCATAGCCACAGAAGAGCCATTATTAGTAGGCGAATCTGAATCTTGGGCTAAAATGCTTAAAAGTCAACAATCGAACACTGTTGTTTATGAACTTTTTCAGCAAAATCTTGAAGACCGCATTAGGTACATCTCAAAACGAATAGATGAAACACTTGAGGACAACGAGATAGGTGCCCTCTTCATAGAACCAGATTTTCGGGTAGAACTTGACAAAGATACAAAAATAATCAGAATGTGCCGATTTGACCCCTCAGATTATTTAAAATCTTGGCAAATACAGAAACAACTTCAAAAATAGATTGCGTTTACAAGTTCATCAAGTTTATAGAAGGCTTAAATGTTAACCAACTTAAAGTGTGGATGGTGAACGGCTTTGTCTGAAGAGATTAGGCTGATCGTGGAGGGAGACGATTTTGGCATGTGCCACGCTGTGAACGAAGCTGTTATAAAATGTTTTAAAGAAGGCATTATGACCCAAACCTCTCTCCTTGTTCCCCCACCATGGTTCACAGAGTCTGCCCACCTCTGCAAAGAAAACCCAGAGATGCAGGTCGGGGTTCACTTGGACCTCTGCGCTGAATGGTACCCTTATCGTTGGAGACCTGTATTGCCAATATCGAAGGTTCCTACCCTTGTAGACCGAGATGGGTACTTCTACAGGACAAACCAAGAGTTTCTAGAAGTTAAGCCAAAGGTGGATGAAGCGGAAAAGGAGTTAAGGGCTCAGGTTCAGCTTGCCCTTGATAAAGGAATTAACGTGACATACCTGGACACCCACATGGGCACAGCCAGCATCATGCTTGAAATGAAAAAGGCAGTTGAAAAGATTTCAAGAGAGTTCAAGATACCGCTGTCTGGTGATTTGGGTAAAAAGTTCGGGATTCAATGGGCTGGTTCAATAGAGTCTGTGAGTGAAGACTGGACACGGCAGAGAGACCCTAATGATAGACCGAAGGCTTTACTTGACGTCGTTAAAGGTTTAAAGCCAGGATTATGGATGACGATCTTACATCCGGGTTTAGACACATCAGAAATGAGAGCCATGGACTTTTCACCGGTAGCGAGTCAAAGGCAAGGAAACACAGATGCCTTAACAAACCCAGAAGTCAAAGAAATGATAAAACAAAAAGGTATACAGCTAGTTGGCTTCAAGAACTTAATAGAGAAACAATAAATTGGCAGGTTTTAGTTGTAGATCATTATGGTAGCTTTGATCGAATGGTCAGCTGTTCTCACCTCGTTAGCAGGTGTCTTAGCTGCGATTCTTGTTCTTCTAGAGCTTAGACGCATGGATAAGCATAAAGACCTTGAGATTACGATGAAGCTGTTTGAATGGGCAGAGACAGATAGGCTTCGAAAAGCCTTAAAATGGGTTGAAAACGAATTTCAGTTTGAAAATTACAAAAGTAAAAAAGTTGCATTGGAAAAGGATTCCGAAGTAAGCGATTATTTATTTCAGGTCGAAGCCTTCTTCGAGGAGGTTGGCTTTATGGTGAACAAGAATTTTGTTGATATCGATGTAATAACTGATCGTTTGGGCGCATACATAATCTCAGACTGGAAAAAGCTAGAACCATGGATACTTGATATGAGGAAAGAAAGAAGCGATAAGACATTTGGCGAACACTTCCAGAAACTATATCAGAAAACAACCTCCTACATGGAAAAAAAATAAAATACTTTCGACAAGCAATCATCATAAGACTCACTAAAATCAGCTTCCTAGTTTCATTTTGAGGATACATGTTCCTGCACTTCTAATAAGCTCTAAATGAGACATTTTAATTAAACTGGCTCCATCCATCAAGATTTATATACAAAAATGTTTCTTAAACGTAATCCGTGGTCAGTTCTCGTTAACTTTAAGCATTTATGCTAGGGAAGTTTCATCTTGTCTTTCCCAAAATTTAAGCTTGCAATGGGTCAGATGCTTGTTGAAGGAGGCAAGGTAGAGGCTAATCTGAAACGTGCAGAGGACATGATTACCGGAGCGTCTCACGAGAGATGTCAAGTTGTTGTTTTACCTGAATGCCTAGACCTAGGATGGACTCATCCAAGTGCACGGCAATTAGCCAAAGAGATTCCCGGCGAAACTTCTGATCGGCTTTGTGAAGCTGCGAAGAGTAATGGGATAATGGTTGTGGCGGGGATAACAGAACGTGAAGGGAACCGTGTATACAACTCAGCCATCTTAATAGACAAGTCTGGAAGGATCCTCCTTAAACACAGAAAGATAAATGAATTAAGCATAGCTCATGACCTTTACAGTATAGGTAATGTTCTCTCCGTAGTTGAGACGGAGCTGGGAACAATAGGCGTCAACATCTGCGCTGATAACTTTAAAAGTTCACTTACCATCGGTCATGTTCAAGCCAGAATGGGGGCACACTTCATTTTCTCTCCTTCAGCGTGGGCTGTTGACGCTGACCACGATGACTTGAAAGATCCTTACGGAAAAGAATGGGAAACAGCCTACTCAGTTTTATGCAAACTATATGGGATCACTACTTGTCGGTGTAAGTAATGTTGGATGGATAGAAGCTGGTCCTTGGAAGGGAAGGAAAGTTATCGGATGTTCACTTACAGTAGACCCTTACGGAAAAGTATTAGCCAGAGGACCCTACGGACACGATGCAGAAGCACTAATCACAATTGAACTCCAAGCTAAGCCTAGGAATGTCAAAGGAACAGAATATGGAGATTTCTTGAAGAAGCAGGATTATCAAGGACCTTGAAACTTAAGATCCGTTGTAGTAGCTGCACTGTAAATGGAGATGTAAGGATAATGGGAGCAATATTAAATAGCAATCATGATCTTTATGGAATAAGTTTGAACGGAAGCCTATTAGTCTTTGAATCAACACCGTTCACTTCAGATACCATGTTAATTAGCTGTGAATGTTTTGATTTGGAATTTCAAAGGGCTCAAGGTTAACATCGATTAATCTATTGCAAAGTTTATGTGGGTAAGGATTAATTTATTGAGAATTAGATAACTAGACACTTGAAACCTTGTTAATATGTGATTGTTTTATCTGAAGGCTGAATTTTTCTGTCTATTGTTTTCACAATGATGAATAAACACAAATAAACGATTAAAATGATTAGGGTTGTTCCTTTAGTTTGCCAAGCTTGTTCTATGACCATAAAAATTTCATTGATTGTTGAAACAAAAAGGTCGCCTGGGATAGATTGCGTGGGAAAAGGTATCGGATTGCTTGGAACATCTACTGCAGGTTGCACCATCTTGTAGGGAATGTTAGCTGGCAATTGTACGGACTGTTCGAAATTGCCCTTATAAACCATGATTAGCCCATACAGGTCTAGGGTTGACGGGTAAATTACACGGTCAATATATGTTGTGAAATACATTAGTTCAGGTCCATTCTCCGTGACTTGGGAAGATGTATGTCCTAATCCTAGCGCATGACCAAATTCATGCATTGCCACATTCTTTATGAATAGGTAATTTGCGGTCTGTGAATATGTTGTTAAGTTGATGATTACTGGCAACCGAGTTTCGTGAGAAATAGGGTTCCATTGATAGGATGTTTGACCAATCACTTCGTGAGAAATCTCATTTGCAGTGAAAGTTATGAATATGTCATAATCGGTTGTTGCATTGATGTTACTAACGTAAAATGTAAAATCCATAATTATCAATGTCGTGTCGTTATATGAACTGCTGTAGGTTCGGATGCTCATCAACCACATGTCAACTGCTTCATGCACTGCATATGCATAATTAGGAGTACTCCACTGATTCATGTCTACTAAAATTTTCAAGGGAAATTTAGTCCAGCGGAATCCTTCCACATCAATTAACGCGGGAGAGATGGAAGCACGTGATTCATAAACCGATATGGTTGTAAGTGAAAACAAGGTGATGAGGAAAAATAACGAAATTATACCCAGATTTTTTTTACGTCCAGTCAAAGCTGCCACTTTTTTAACCTACATAATAAAATTGTTCGCGCGGTAATTTTTCGATTTCCGATAGTTCTTCATTAATATAAAAATTATGAATAGTAAACACAAATTTGAAACCTATTAGAAGAAAAGCATATTTCCAATGACCACAGTTATAGGCGTATGTTCAATCAAACAGACTTATATCAGTTATTGCATATCCATCTATACATTGATTTATACCTCGTTCCAGTAATAAGGGTGCTAAGAATGATGATGAAAGGAAGTTAGTAGATGTCTAAAATTGTAGGTTTGGCCTTATGGGTATGCACAGACTTTTTTGTTTATTGCTTCTGGTGGATACTTAATGCCATATGGACCGGGGTTCTTACACAAAACTGGCTGATGGTCATAGCTGGCGGCATACTGGGATATTTCTTCTTAGCTATTCTATTCATTGGAGCAGTTGTAACTTTTATACTTGGAGTTTTAGCTTTTAAGGTGACTGGCTTAAAAGAACTATTTAAAAAAGTTAAAAAATAAACCCAAATCCAAGAGTAAAAGATTAGGTTCGAAGGATGAAAATATAATCTTTTTCTTATTATTACTCTATTTTGATAAAATACAAAACTAGTCAACAACTGTAGGGAATAAATTACTATGGTCGCTATATGTTAAGGCTTAAAAAATTAATATAAACATTTACTCTATCTAAAGACTTGGAACAATTAGTATTCAACAATTTTAACTCAGCTAGCCTAAAACAGAAACTGGATCATTACCTAAAAAAAAACATCATGAGAATCCCAACGGTATTCTATGGTTTATATTATGGATAGAGAAATCCCTCATAACTTTAATTTCATAGACTGTTTAAGTGAATCTATCTGTTAATTATTGACAATTTTTAAGGGATACCTCCCATATTGTTCAGCGGTTGTCCATAAAGCCTTAATATATTCTAGGGGGAAAGGCATGAATTGATCTGGACCGATTATGTAACCTCCACCGGGAGCAAGTATTCTTATCACCCTCTTGACTTCTGCTCGGATATTCCGGATAGGTCCCAACATCAAAAGGTGAGAGTCTACTCCCCCCTTGAGTGCCATTTTGCCCATGCATTTCTGTTTCACTAGGGTTAAATTGTTGGCTCTTGCTTGAACCGGATTCAGAATAGTCACGCCGACGTCGATTAGATCCTCGACTATGTCTTGAACACGGCCACAGGAATGGAAGTCAATGATTTTTCCCTCTTTTGCTAGTTGTTGGAAACACCGTTTGTATTCGGGGGCAAAAAACTCTCTGAAAAGCTTAGGCGAGATCATCAGCCCTTGTTGGTGACCCAAATCCTCAGAGAAAGTGAAGCCGTCTACTCCGACTTCAAGATAGCGCTCAAAGACACGCATGTTGAAATCAGCAATTCTATGCAGCAATATCTTCATTTCTTTTGGGTGAGTGAAGAAGGATTTCAGAAAATTATCCATGCCCATTAGAGCCCAAGCCCTTTCAAACATGAAGTAAGTTAATGTTCCATAAATCAGATGGCTGTCTCTGTCGACTTTAAGCAAAAATTTCCTATTCGCATTTGTAAATTCTAAATCGTCAGGATCAGGAGAACCGTATTCGTCCAAGTGCTCCAGGTTTGGTAACGGATTACCTTTGGGAAATGGAACCATGTCTTCACGTGCAATCTTCCACTGAACCCCCCATTTGTCCTTCCAGTCTTCCATCATACAGTTTCCCTCAAACTGAAAGCTCACTATAACGTCTTCAATCATCCTCGGAACGTACATTGGCTCGTTGTAGTAAATCGCTCTGAGGGGATTCTCTTTGGCGTTCATTCTAACACTCAACTTAGTCTTCAGAGAACTTTACATATATTTTCATTGCTGTTAAGCAGTCAGTGTTCATATCTTCTTAAGAAATCCATATGATGATGCGCTTTATCCTACCCATAAAGGACTATTATAAAACAAATAATCCTTAGGACCTGATATACAAACTAGGTCTTTAACCCGAAGTGTCCACCGAAATATATTGTCAGTCATTATGGGGGCGAAGAAACATTTTTGCATGTGGACAGATAGATTCAGGTATGGCCTATCGATTGCTTCTGACTAACCAATTTCTAACATTTTTTCAACAGTTTTTTTCAGCTTTAAGTCGAGTTTCTTGAGGTACAATAATTTCATGTTTCATGTCTTGAAGTGACCACAATACTTTTTCTAATGTTGTTAACTTCATATTTGGGCAAATTGCTGACTCAGAAGCAGGATAAAATTTTTTATTTGGGTTCTCCTTTCGCAACTTGTGTAGTATTCCGACTTCTGTACCTACAATTATTTCAGAGGCCTTTGATACTCGTGCATAACTGCACATTCCTCCAGTTGAAAGCACATCATCTGCCAAGGCAATAACTGATGGTATACATTCTGGATGAACAATTACTTCTGCTTCTGGATGTCAGCTTTTTTGTTCTAGAATGTGCTCTGGCAGTATCTTTACATGCGTAGGGCAGAAACCATTCCAAGGAATGATTTTCTTTTCAGTTCTAGTGGAAACATAATGTGCCAGATATTTATCTGGAACGAAGATGACTTCAGGTGCACATAGTGACTCTACCACCTTAACCGCGTTGGATGAGGTGCAGCAGATGTCACTTTCTGCTTTAACCTTTGCTGATGTGTTAATGTAGCAAACTACTGTTGCTTCTGGATGTTTATCCTTCAAAGCCCTGAGAGCTTCTGCCGTGATCATGTTAGCCATTGGACATCCAGACTCTTATTTCTGGCATCAACACAATTTTGTCTGGACATAGGATAGAAGTCTGTCTCAGCCATGAAGTGTACACCGCAGAACACTATCACTTCTGCATCGCTTTTAGCAGCATTTTGACTTAAACCAAGGGAATCACCGACATAGTCAGACTATTTCTTGGACTTCACCTATTTGGTAATTGTGAGCCAAGATAATCGCATTTTTCTGTTCCTTAAGCTCTCTGATTTTACTTTCTAGTGAGATGGTTTTTAAGTTCTCCAAATGCTAAACTCCCCAATATTCAACATACACTTGAGAAAGATTTCAAAGAGGTGTTTTTAAAATGTTTTTTTCTGAATCTTTCTGACAAACTGGTCAGCATGATGTTTACAGCAGAAGTAGTATTCTTCCCCGTTGATTACTCTCTTACACTCAGCGAACAAACATTTCTCGTCAGAGATTTCAGCGTTGCATTCTTCGCATTTTATAAACCTCATTTTTTAACCTCCTCTTTCCTTTTGAGGTAATCCTTTATGGCTTCATGTAAACCATCAGCAGCTAAGTTTGAGCAGTGCATCTTTATAGGAGGTAATCCTCCCAAGTTATTGGCTACGTCAGCCCTTGTTATTCTCATGGATTCTTCAAGCGTTTTACCTTTTGCCAACTCCGTTATCATGCTGCTTGTTGCTATAGCTGCCCCACAACCAAAAGTTTTAAACTTAACATCCTGAATTCGATCGTCTTTCACCTTTATGTAGATAGTCATTAAGTCTCCACAAACTGGGTTACCAACGGTTCCAATGCCATCCGCATCTATAATTTCACCCATGTTACGTGGATTCCGGAAGTGATCCAAAACCTTCTCGCTATACATTACATTATCAACTCCTTAGGGGTCAAGGGTGACATCTTCCTCAACCTTTTTACTATTCCTGGTAGCAATCCGCACACGTAGTTTACGTCTTCCTCAGTGTTTTGCTTTCCCAGAGTGAAGAGAAGCGAACCATGCGCTTCCTCATGTTTTAAACCTATTGCCAATAGAACGTGGGAAGGTTCTAATGTTTTAGAGGTGCATGCCGATCCGGAAGAACAGGCGACGCCTTCCATGTCCAGACTTAATACTAAAGATTCGCCTTCAATATCACTAAATCTAACATTGACATTATTTGGCAACCTTTTAGTTGGATGACCATTTAAATAGGATTCTGGTGAACTCTCTAAAACTCCTTTGATAAAGCCATCTCTTAACTTCATTAATCTTTCTGCCTCAATCTTCATTTCAGATCCAACAATTTTCGCTGCCTCACCCATACCTACTATTCCCGGAGGTTCTCGGTTCCAGACTGCAACCCCCGTTCTTGTCCGCCGCCATGGATTATTGGTTGAATTCGAGTTCCAGCCTTAATATATAATGCACCAACTCCCCTAGGACCGTAAATATCATTTGAGGAAAGAGAAAGTAAATCTATGTTCTCTTCTTGGACATTAATCGGCATCTGGCCTGCAGCAGCAACGGCATCTACATGAAAATATGCGCCTTTATCATGAACTATTTCCCCAATTTCTTTTATTGGTTCTATCGTTCCAATCTCACCATTCGCATACATTATTGAAACTAGAATCGTCTTCTCCTTGATCTCCCTTTGCAAGGCTTGAATGTCTAAGATTCCATATTCATCAACTGGAAGAAATGTAACCTCGAAACCTTGCTTGCTGAGATATTTGCATGTGTTTATCACGGACATATGCTCAATTGAACTGACGATGATGTGGTTTCCTTTGGACTTGTTTGCGTAAGCTAAGCCTTTTATGGCTAAATTATTGCTCTCCGTGCCACCAGAAGTGAATATAACCTCTTCATCTTTCTCATCTCCAATAAACCCTGCAACCTTACCACGAGCTTCATTAATTGCATTTCTCGCTTCATTACCGAAAGAATGAATAGATGAGGGATTGCCATAGTTTCGATTGAAATATGGCTTCATAGATTCAAGAACACGCTCATCAACGGGCTTTCCAGCTGCGTGATCCATGTAAACTTTTCGCATCACAGTATAACTCCTTTCAAGGTCAAAAACTTAGGACGGCATCCGCGTCCAAAATTCGGTCGTTAAGTGTTGCTGCACCTACTATTTCAGCACCTTTCACGAAATCTCCTCTTTCAAACCCAAGAAGCATGCAACTCTGTTCACAGACCTCAATTTTTACTCCAGCCTTTATTGCTTGATCCATTATCTGCTTTAAAGATGGAAAATTTCCCAGCTTAATTTTCTCCGCTTCTCCTTGCTTAACAACTGTAACTCCTTTTATTAGGTAGTATATTGTGGCGTCTATTCCCATTGCAACAGTCTGTAGTTGCAAGGATAAATGGAGCATAAGTACGTTCAGGAGTGTCTACACCACTCGTTACGACGTATAATATCTTCTTTTTCTCGCTCAATTACTTTCACCTTCATTTTACTTTTCTAATAAGAAAATGCACGACGTCGCCTTCTTTACTTATTTTTAGTAGCTCATGTTCAGTCCGCTTAATAAGACTCTTTATATCCTCCTCAGCTGCAGGATCATCAGTTACTACTTCTAAAACCTCTCCTACTCTCATTCTGTCCAGTTCCACGCGCGTTCTAAATACAGGCTCTGGGCAATAAAGCCCGAAACAATCTAAAGTCCTATCGGGATTAATATTTGGAGACAGATTAGTCACCATAAATAAATATAACGTCGTTATATTTAAACCCTTTCTTAGGTTTCATCATGTATATTGATCACGATACTAACATGATTAGTAAATATGTTAAATCGCCCTTCAAATAGTTTGTTTCTCATATCATATACTAGCAAGTGACATAATGATCAGTTAGATGATTTTTTACGATTTCGTGGTAACGGAATGTTGACTCGCAGGTAATGGCTTTTTTTACTCTTCTATCAACTTCAAGCCCTAGCCTATACCCATTTACCCAGTAGCCTTCCTTCTCAAGCAAGAGATTACGAGGAATAGTAAAAATTCCATCTTCAATTCTGAAACTTTCAAGCATTGAAAGCATACGGTTGAACCACGAATGCGCCCTGGCTGCTTTAGAGTGACTCATCATACTTAAACGTAATAGCAAAGATGGGTGGTTAGGATTATCTGGATGAGGGGCAAACTGGTATGGACTTGTCTTTCCAACATCAGATTCGAAGTAGCCTGGCAGATGAACGCTCCATCCAGCTCGAGTAAAACTTACCTGAAATCATCACAACGCCATATCCAGGATAAAGTTTTTGATATTCCGGTCTTAGAACAAACTCCACGATTTTTTCAACCTTACTCCTTAACTGAACATTATCCATTAGGGAAGCGGAATGCAAAAAGGCGTTGATGTCATGGATTGAGGGCAGCATTGACCCTTTATCGGCCTCAAGAGCAGGATTCAATAAAGGCTTATCTCTGAAGGCTTTAGGGAAGCCTTGATATGAATCCTGAGGAATGTAGATTTCGTTAAAGTCAGCCTTTTTGGCAAAAGGATAAACGGTCTCTAATCTTTCAAGAATACATTCATTGACAGCTTCTTCAGTAGAGTAGCCGGTCATAGACAGAAACGAAGCGACCAAAGCCAGATAGAAATAATTGTAGGTAGGATTGTCAACTTGTTGCCTTAACCAGTTTTCGAAAGGCTTCGTCTTCTCATCCAAGGCTTCAATACCTTTCCTTAATCCAAACTCGTACAGCTTTCCCATCGCATTCTCGAAATTTACTGACTTACTGCCATGCAGAGCCCAAAAGTAAGGCTGAAGGTTGCCTAGCCATGATTGAACCAATTTGCACGATAATAAAATCCTTTCTTAGAGAACCAACTTTATCTTGGTTTGATTCTCCTAAGAGGCTCTGTCGCAGTTCGGTAACGAATTATCGGACCTGCGTTTTCTAAAAGCCAACTTAAACTATTTTTTACCATAGGTTTTTCAGACTGACTCCAGCAACTTCAATTGAGTAATTGTATTTGTTTAATGTTCAAGAACAATAATGGTGTCGATGTTGTTTTGTCTACCTTTTGGAAGGCTAACAATAAGACCTTGCTGATGCTCCCGAACCTGAACAACCTTTCCGTCATCCAGCTTCCAAGCTTTCATGATTTTCTTTTTCAGAACAGAAGGAACCATTATACGGTTTTCGCCTTTCCAGTCCAGTACATGTAAATAAATTTTATCATCTTTGCAGGTAGTCACATAGTTTTCGGTAGGTTCAAAGGGACCTCCTCGCGTGCCATAAATCGAATCTCCATTCTTAGTCATCCATTGTCCAATCCCATCAATACGCTTAACAAACTCTGACTGAATCATGCCATTGGGCATTGGGCCCACATTTAGAAGAAAGTTTGCATTGGATCCAGCAGCTCTTACCAAATATTGGATTAACTTTTCTGTACTTTTGAAATCCTTGTCGTTTTTGTTATACCCCCAAGAATTGTTTATGGTTTCACACGTTTCTAACGGAAGACCTCCTATTTCAGCATCACCACCAAACCCAGTTGTATTATGCCCAGGCAGATCCTTCTCGAACATCTGAAAATCCTCTCCAACAAATGGTGCAACGTGATGATTGTTCCCAATCAGCGCTTGAGGCTGTAACTTGTGTATTAAATCGTACGTCTCCTCTAAACGCCAGTCAACTTGTGTCTTCTTTACTGGTTCACCAGACTTCTTAAACTGCTGGTCCCACCAACCGTCAAACCATATTCCCCCAATCTCACCGTAATTTCCGCTACATAACTCAGCAATCTGTGCATTCATGTAGTCGAGGTATTTGTTAAAGTCTCCGCGGTTTGGTCGGTTGCTATATTCCCCAGTTCTTCCGCGTGGGTAATAGTCAGTATGATGCCAATCAAGATGCGAATAGTAGAAGAATAAGCTTTACGTCTTGTTTCTTACACTCATCAGCCAGCATCTTGAGCACGTCTTTCCTGTATGGTGTGCGATCCGCAATATCATAATTGCTGACTTTAGAATCATACATTGCAAAACCATCGTGGTGTTTACTCGTAATTGTTATGTACCTCGTCCCTGCATTCTTAGCGATTCGTACCCACTCAGCCGGATCATATTCGATTGGGTTAAATAACAGGGGAAATTTTTCATATTCTTCCACTGTCATCTTTTTGTTGTGCATAACCCATTCCCCATCACCCAACACACTGTAGACGCCCCAATGGATAAACATGCCAAACTTGGAATCTTGGAACCATTCCCGCATTTTTCGGTTAAGGGCACTAGGCGTGTAATACCTTTTTTCCATGATATTAACCTACTATTAAAAGTCCATTATACATACTTTCATAGATATAGTATTAGCGCGCGCGCTATAACACGTTATAATGGTCTTGTTGTTATAAGAGAGGTAGGTCTATCCAAAAGTCTCTTCTGATATTGGAATTTTTGGTTAAGATTAACTGAATATTAAATATCTATCGTGTGAACAAAAAAGTGTTCTCCCTTTGGTGGAAGCTGCACGACCCATTCGCCTTCTGGATTTATGATTCCTCCCGGTGATGAGCATGGTATGTCTTGTGGAACACAGTTGTCAACTGTTACGATCCAGATGTTCCCAGCTTTTGCGCGCATCCTCAGATTTGATTCATGGAAATTTCTTGTAACGACTTGAGAGAACTCACTGGGGTCTCTTCCACCATTTACCGCATGAAGAATAATCTTGACTCCCTTCCTCGCCAGTTGCTGCGAGAGATGCGTATCAGGCATGTGTGTGCAATTTGGGTTTGCCCACATGTCGTTGCAGATTAACCCTCCGATGATTATCCCTTTAAAGTTAAATGTTTTCAGAGGCTTTACGCTGTATTGTTCTATCTCTCCCTTTAAAGGCTTGGTGAGTGTGCTACAGAGAAGAATCTTGCTGTGAGAACCCAGATACCGACCATTTTTATTATAAAACCGAATTTGATTATAACATTTACCATCTTTCTCAAAATAGCATGTGCCGAGTGCCAAGCCCAGTTTACCCTTCACCTTGGCAATAATGGTCTCTAAGGCATTTTTTACTATTGCCTGATTAAAATCATGTATGTATCCACTCAAAGACCCTTCAGGCGTCAGAAGAATGTCTGCTTCTTCATTAATTGCATAATCTAATGCGGTTTTTATCGTTTCGAGATTGGTCTTTATATCTTTTGTCACAGGCAACTGTGCACCTGCTATTCGAAAATTCATAATCTTTCCTCTTCTTAATCACCTTTGTATTAACATATTTCAGTAGCATATATAGAAGAGCACAAGAATAATCAAAGGATATTTAACTTCAAAAAAATATATATTCATTTTAGGTTCAGGACCTAGAATGATAGTTTACAAACTAATGGGACTATTTTAAATAACTTTCAAGAAGCAATCTTGTTGAACTTGTTGTAATCATTGAATCAGTTGAATAGGCTTAATAATATAAATATCAGCACAAAGAAAACTTTTCAATTTCATGCCTTTTTTTCGTTATCCTTTCCCCTTAGCTTGTTAATGCCTATAATAAAGGAGAGTATGGATGCTACGCCTGCTGACACCAGGAAAGAAATCATTATAATATTGTTTCTCATCAGAGTAGAAACAGGTGTTATAGACCCGATAATTGGTAAGTATACATTCAATAACAGTACAATCCATATGCAAAATGCTGCAGAAAAGAAATAGTTAGGTGCTTTTATGCGCCTGAGAGCGCCTTTATATTTTATAGTTTCTTTATTTTTTAGTATAAAGCCTTTCTTCGACGAGGTTAGGGCTTTACTGGTTTTGGTTAGCCGATCGGATTTCATGAGGAACTCTTCTGTACTTTCAATACCTACGAGTATTTTTTCTTCAATCAGTAGATCTTTCGCATCTTCAATAATCTTCTCGAAGTTCTTCACTGAGTCCAAGGATCCCCACCGAAACAAGGTCTAAGTACTTTCTGCTTCCAACGTACCTTCTAATTCAATTATTTAAAAAAAATTATGAATTACATGTCTGGACGAAAGAATTAAAAAAATTTTAGGCTTTTAACCTTCTTTTTTGCCCTTCAGAAACTTGTAAAGAGAGGGAAAGTTTGAAAATTAATCCCCAACTTCACCAATTCCTTTGTCTCTCCCTGTGTCAGTGTCTGTTCCTATGTCTGTCCCATTCTTTTTGTGGTGAGTTTGAAGTTGCTTTCATGACAAGTGTTAATGAATAGCAAACTAATTTGCCGTTTTCTGCTCATAAGATTACGTGTATTTGATGCTAATATAATAGAGATAGACGAAATCTTGTTCTTTAATCAAAACTCCCAGGTTCACTGTCCGGTCATCGGGATACCAAGCCAGAATTCGTGTGCCATTAGCCCCATAAGATTGTGTGAAGTCGTTTATTCCCGCTTCCACTGGATTCCACTGGTTCTCCACAATGTAACTATAAGTTTCCAGTTTGAATTTCGACATCTGGATTGACAGCAGTGACATTAACTAGGTTGTATCCGGTGAAAAGTTGAAAGACTTTAGCCAAACGTTCTTTGGCTGATTTTTGTTCTCCTGTTATTACTCCAACAAGGTTTCGGTATGCTTCTTCAGCATTAGAACCTAAAGCCACTGCGTTGCCAGAAGATGCGTCAATGATGCCTATTTGAGGCATTGTCGACATAACCTGACCAACCAGATACACTGGAATGAAATAGTAAAGTTTTCCACCAATGGGATACAGAAGAATGTTGCCAAGTCGCGCTGTGGGAGGAGTTTGGTAATAACCATAGAAAGTCAACCTTGTCCTAACATCTTGGTTGGCTATCAGTGATGTCTGTGCAGATGTAGGTCCCAAAAGTTGAGTCGTGCTGGGAACCTCATAAAGGATGATTTTACCACGGTCTTCACTACCGTAAGCAAGGTAAACGCCGACTAAATTCTTCCCCTCTGATCCTAAATATTCTACCAACTGTAAACCTACAAAATACCTCTTGCTTTGTTCATAGACTGGAACATATAGGACTTCGGTTTGAGGAGGTCTTTCATAGAACTGGTTTCCTGACCTCCATACAAATGGGTCACTTACATGAAAAATAAAATCAGCATCTAGTCTGTCCGGCAGTGTTTTGCTTACCTAAAACTTCCTCAGGATAACGAAGTGAGGTCTAAGCCAACTGGCACTAGGGTCATCTATCTGTTTCCAAGAGGGGTAATATTCCTTGTAAAAGTCAACTAGGAACCCATCTGGGTTTCCCACAAAGTATCCTTGCATTGTACCATCTTTCACATTAACCAAGACTACAGCAAGATTTCTAAGGTAATTGTTAGTGTAAAACCTGAAAGTAGACGGTAATCGATGTAAACTTGCACTGCATAGTAAATATTCGTTCCATCACTTACTGGATAAGCATCTGAATCCACCTTTAATCCATGAATAAGAATTTCTTGCACGCGTTTAAACACGTCGCGGTTGTACAGCATGTTTATATTTTCTTGTGGAGGCGTGAAAGCGAACCCGAATTGCCCTTGAGACGCAAACCATAAAGATCTTTGCCATCCTGAAAGAATAAAATCCGGAGGTCCTGAGTAGGTTACGTTTTCAACCTCGTTAAAGCCTTCAACATTAACATATACAGATGCGTCGAAGCCTTCACCATAATATATATGGGGTTCCTCCGCAATTCCAAAGACATCTGTAGCATTAACATAATTGCCAGTATGACTATCGATTGTGATAATTTTTGATGTATGAGTATAAATCAGGTGAACGCTTATCCAATCTGTACTGGGATATGAAATAGTTGTTGGAGCCACCCAAAATTCATGTCCAGCGACATATATTATATCAGAATCAGCAAGAGTCATCCAGTTGGCACCTATACGATTTATCATCCTCGTGTATGCAGCAGACTGATCCCATTGTCTTATCTGACTCAAGGTCTCAGTCAAATTTCCCATAGGTAAGTCTTGAATCGATTTCCTTTCTAAATCCTGAATTCCAGCTGCCCATCGTGTGACATTAATTTGTTTCTGATTTAGAGGTAACCACTCGTATTGGATCCAATTATTGTTCCAGTTAAGCCTGTAAAAAGCTATAAAACCAGCGTTAATCAGTAACCCAACAATTAATGCAATAACAAGACCTAAGAAGAGCGTTCTTTTACGTTCAGCAAAAGAAAGGTTCCGTCCCAAACCTATGAACTGGAAATAAACTGTAGCAACCAGAAATCCTGAGAGAAAAAGAAGACTTATCATAAAAACAAATGGTGTAGTGACATCCATAGCCCAATAAGGCATGCCGATAATTATTGCGACCATCACCAAGGTTAAGATTAAAAAAATATCGCGAATCCAAACATTTTGTTGTTCTTGAATGAAATGCCTGATAATCTTAAGTACCAACCTAATAGCCACAACCGCAAGCAAAGCTGTTGCGAAAAAGGAAAAAATGTTATATTGAACTTCCATAGTCGGCATCAAAGAGATAAGCTCAGTACTTGATGCTGGAAAAACTGGGAGAAGAAAAACCCGAGATACAAGGTTCCGAGCTGCCAACATTTTTTATCGCCATGTAAATAGCTGGAGTAACTTTTCCAAGAAATGGCAGACCATTAAGCAAGACGATGACTAAGAAGGCGATGCCCCATTTTACAACTTGCCATGTAAACCAAGTGAGTCTTCGATTTTTTAAAGAGAAAGTAGGCTTCCTCTCGGTTCTGTACCAAGCTTGACTTAATCGCCAAATCGCTTCCCATATTCCGTAAATATCGCTTCTGCCAACACGGGGATTCACCACTATCAAAGCCAAGATGGCAGCTGTAATGAAGGTATAATTGTAATAATAGTTTATGCTGAACCAGTCGAGTCCTCCTTTCTGGAGATACATCGTCTCAAGTATTGACCATTGAAGCCAGACATACAACGAAAAAAACGTTATGATAATAACTGCTATGAAAAAAATAAATAGAAATAAGATTCTTCTTTGAAATCGCTCTCTTCCCTTCTTCTCCTCATCTTTCTCTGGAACAAAAGATCCAAGTCGAGTTCCGTAGAAACGACAGTAGGGCAAAGCCTTATTCACCTCATTTCCTTAATTGGGACATTTCATTACTAATCAACAACATGGCTTCTATATGTTTTCATCCCTATTTTGTTACTATCATAAAAAAGAGGCTTAAAAACTGATTGGAGACAATCATTCAAAGTAAAAAGAACTACTGTTGTATTCTAAGATGGGTATAAACTATATATTGGTAGCTGACTAGTGTTTGTATAGAAATTGAATAAAGTGTCTTTTTTGTGAAAGTTTCTGGTTCTAATTTATAAATTGTCGAAAGTTTTATTTTTGGTTGTCTAACTTTCATAGAAATAAGAGCCATTAGGAGAACCTTCGTTTCTTCGTTATCATAATTTAATGACTTACATATTTTTCTCGCTTTATATTCAGAGAAAATCACGTCCCATTTCGGAAAGATTGTGATGTAAAAAACTAATGCTGACATGGTTAATGCTCCAGAGGCTATAAGTAATTGGACGTAGACCTTTTCTTCTATTCCTATGCTGAGAGTTTGAACCATTAAAAATACCACTAATAATAGACCTATGACTCCAATATCTGGGACTTCTCTGAACAAATAATCATAAAAATTATACTTTATTGAGTCCACATCAGTTATCAATTTCATAATTTCTGTATCATATTCTTTACTCATCATAGTTACCCCTAAGACAGGTTCACAATTAACTCTTAATATTTCTTACTAGTTAAAGCATTACAAAAAAAATAACATTAAATAGATGGTAGTCTAGGAATCCATGCTTCACGTTCATCTCTCAGAAACTTCGCAAATAGCAGAGCCTCTTCATTGATCAGGGTTTCAATGGTCTATCCTTCCCCTATTCTTATCCTTCGAACATCTTGTTTAATGTAACTACGTAGTAAACCAAACTATATTTTAAATGTATAACACTTCCATCATTTTTTCTATATCTAGGTAGATAAGGGGAAAGTAGCTGCTGCGGACCATGCGAAAAGAAGAGAGTTTAGTATAACTGCTGTTCCCAGATTGGCAGTTTTATGGTAGAACCACCATGAATAAGCAACAGTTATCATGAAAAGTGGAATTAATCCAACAATAAACTCCATTAAAAATCCAATTAAGGATGGTAAAAGTCGGATGTTCAGCAAAAACATAGGAACATAGTCGATACACAACAAAGCAAGGTATGGGAAGACCTTTATTCCGATAGTCTTGGTAGCGTTTACGATTTGGAACCACAAATTTTTCTTATAGATTAACGAGCTACGTAATTTATGAAGATACAAGCCTTCTACGAAGAAGAAAACAAGGAAAAAGGGAACACACTCCAGAAAGGCTAAAATCCTATTATGATTTGTCACCACATTAAACAATGGTATAACGACCATCCTTAATTTTGTCAGAAATGTTGCTTCCGAGACATAAGCCAGCAAGTAAAGAAATGCGAAGATGCCGACTCCAATAATTATGTTACGCGGTCTGAAGGTTTGGGCAAGCTCAGTTAGAATCTTGATCTTAACTGAAGTGCATCTGGATAATACGATAAAGATGAGAAGACCTACGATGCCGATAGATAGAAACCATAAAGAAAAAGAAGCGCCAAAGATCAAGGGTGGAAAAGGAATTAGGAATCCAAATGAAAAAATGGGCAACAACAAAGCTGAGCTTAAGCGTTCCCCAAATGGTGAGTATCTTCCAGTCTTTTATGCTTTCATACTTTTCATTGTTACTGTTCTGACTGAGCGAAGGAAAGTAATCTTGAATAATCGAAAAAAGTGGGAAAACAAGGCCCACAAATGCTGTTAGGCTAATAATTACAGATATTTCGCGAAAAACGTAATTAATTCTTGTTGCTCCAGCCAGGTTTTCTAAACCTAGTGTTCTTCTCATCCAACTAACTATTTCTGAAACAACCGCCGGATCAACGGGTTCGAGGAGGTGAGTCGTTGTAGGAGTCAAAAGCTCCCAGCTGTTTGATTTGAAAAAGCACCATAAACCTGATCTGGAATAATTACATTCGGATTACCAAACACAGGAAGCAATTGCTTCTGAGTTTGCCCCATATCAAATAGAACATCTTCCTCACCTATTATTATCAATAAGTTTCTTGGGAAAGTGGAATTGAGAACTCCGTATGCTGGATCACTGACCATTTCACCAAGCCCACCAGCTATATAGACCGAAGCCCCAAAAATATTATGACCCGCAGCTAAAGCTCTAATAACTCCAGCGCCTAAGCTGTGACCCACCAGACCAATTAATGCCGAGTTTACATAAGGCTGTTCCTCCAGATATTTTACTGCAACCAAAGTTCCAAGGGTCTTGTCTACAGCACCAGTAAAAACTCCACCTGAATCACCATGCCCAACCAAGTCTATAGTAAGCGATATGAAACCGTTTCTTGCAAGTTCAAGTGCTATTCCACTAAGCATCTGTTTAGAACCGCTTATTCCATGGGCTAACACAATAGCTGGATAAGGGTTTATCTCAGAGGCATTCTTTGGGCGATAAATAATGCCGCTTACTTGTTCCTGACCAGGAATCGACACAATTTCGACTTGGATTTCACCAAAGTCTCTATCAATGAAAAAAACTAGACCTAATCCTAAGGCATAAATGACTAATAAAATGGATAAGAATAGAAAATTCTTTTGAGTGTTAGTCATACTTGGTGTTATTGGCAATTTTCCCACATTAATCTTATTATATAATCAGACTATCTGGCATTGACCTAAATATTCCACTTCTGTAATAGCCAAGCGCTCAGTGAAGAGAAACTTTATGTGCGAAAAACCAAAGTATAATTTTTACATTCAACAGCAATTACTGTTCTAGATTTCCTGGAAACCATGTTTTTCTCTGAGGTCATCCCGCTTTTCCATGTAGTTTCATTCTTCTTTTAGTTTCATAGATCACTAGGCATCGAGCCACCATTAATGGGATGGAAAAAACTCTAAGGAAAGAAACGAGGAAAGCTAATTTGAAGATGACAGACATTAAGGGAAAAGGCTTATGGTTTAGGACAGTGTTGATGAACTGCTTATCAAGTCTACGGATCATTAGTCAAACAAATTTTAATTTCCTTGGATTTCGCTCTTACTTCGCCTTCTTTTCACAAACTGCTTAAAAGCAGTGTTGCAGCAGCTTCCAGAATTATTAACTGGAATCTTCGCTTCAGATTGCGACTATCTGTACTAGGTTAATTCAGCCAAAGTGAAGTAGATTTGCTAGAATCTTTACATCTCACTTATGGTTTTTTATGTTAACTAGGAATACTCCTATGAGTACGAGTGCTGAACCGAGTATTGATTCGATAGTTATGTTCTCTCCAAGGAAAAGCCAACCGAAAAATAAGGCAATTAAAGGAACCATGAAGCTGGAACCTGAGACAACAATAGCATCTTCTTTCCTGAGAAGGTAAAGCCATATCGTCCATCCTACACATGCGCTTCCAATTGCTGTATAAAGAACCATCCAAAGGTAAGTCAATTCTTTCGGAAAAAAGTAGATGCCATTATAAAGATTCAACACTGCAAGAGGAATTACACCAAATGCCCACTGGAAAAAATTTGTGACAAAAGAGTCCACGTGGTTCAAAAATCGTTTGTAATAGATTATAGTAACAGCCCACAAGAATGCGCCTAAAATCATGATTACAGAAGAGGCAAATGTCAAAGAGCCTATGCTGCCTAGAAAAAGAAGAACAACTCCAGCAAATCCCACAGTTGTCCCTACGAATTTAGTTTTCTTCAACCTCTCATTTAAAAAGGGGATAGCGAGACAGAACACGAAAAGTGGTTGAGTATAAGTAAGTACGGCTCCTATGCCTGAACTCTCTCCCACCAGCCCAATATTTGTGACTGTAACTCCAAAAGCATTGATTGAACATAGCAGCAGAAGTTTTCCCAAGGTTTTAACATCATGCGGAATTCGCTTTTGTAAATATCAAAAAAACTGGAAACATAAAGATAGTAGAAAAGATAAATCGTTGTAATAAAAAAGATGAAGGAGAAACGTAACTCAACGCAATCTTAGTGGCAGACCACCCTGTTCCCCAAAGAAAAGCAAGCAATAAGAATAGCATTAAATTGCTGGACTTCAAGATTCTCTCCGACTTTTTATGTTCTAAAAAAGAGAAAAGGTATAAAAACACTTCTGGAACTAGGTGGGGAAATGTGTTAATAAATTATATTGAGAAGATCACAATTCTTATGTTTCTAATCGTTTATATTAATTGAACACTATTTATTAATTATAGGATATTTTTTTTAAAATTCAAATTTTATTTTGAAAAAGAAGACTTTCTTGACTCGAATATCTTTATGGTCTGAAAATAATTAAAGGATCAAAAAAATATCTTCGAATTAACATATAATGTAGTCTTTTTAGTGAGTGTATTATTCGGCGTAGCTAGTTCTTAGGTTTCAAGGCAGAGACTTTTAAACTGGACACCATGTTGGTGATTTTAATGATTCTTTCAGCTGGTATCCCTGAAGATGTGACAATTTCTTTTGCAGTGGGTTCGTTAGTCATACTTTCGACTGGAAAATGGTTTTCTTCGACAATTCTAACTTCTTGGAAGCCAGCGTCTTCTATCATTTTTAGATACTTGTCCTTCATTTCTGCACCAGAGAGGCAACCGATGTATGCCTGAATATTCTTTTTTATGCTTTCCGGGATCTTACTCAGCATGACTATGTCTGAGACCATTAATCTTCCGCCGGATTTTAGGGCTCTGAAGGCTTCTTCGAAAACGCGCTTCTTATTAGGTGAAAGATTTATCACGCAATTCGAGATTACAACATCAATCGTATTGTCGGCTACGGGAAGATTTTCGATTTCTCCTAGTCTGAACTCTACATTCTGATACCTGCCTTTTATGGAGTTTTCTCTTGCCTTGTCGATCATTTCATCTGTCATGTCAACGCCAACGACCTTTCCATATTTGCCAACTCTGTTGGCTGCAAGAAAACAGTCGAATCCGGCTCCAGAACCGAGGTCGAGGACAGTTTCTCCCTTTTTTAGAGAAGCTAACGCAATAGGATTACCACATCCGAGACCAAGATTTGCGCCCTCTGGGACTGAATTTATGTCTTCTTCGCTGTAGCCTATTTTTTTACTGATTTCATCAATAGATGGCGTTGAACAACAGCAAGAAGTTGAAGTTGCATCGCAACATGACGTTTCCTTCTTAGCGATTTTTGCATAACCTTCCTGTACAATTTTCCTTATTTTTTCATCCTTCATGCTTTTACCTCATGCTTAATCAACTGCAACCACATTAATTATCTTGCTCAACCTTTTCTTTCTCTTCTTCTTCAGTCGAGCCAAATGGACATTCGTCTGAGCTACTTAAATCCTCTCCAGTTAAGGTTAAGACCAATTTTTCCATCTTGCCAATTGCCCTAGCTGACTAGTTAATGTAGCCAATAAGGTTTCTTGATCGTTTCGAATGCGTGGATTGCTGCAACAATACCCTCAGCACAAGCTGTTGTTATAAGTCTAACCTCCCCAGTAATGTCGCCGGCTGCAAACACGCCTTTAATGTTGGTCTGAAGATTTCTGTCAACCTTCAATGAACCTTCCTTTCGGAGGGCAAACCCGTTCCTTTCTAGGAACAACTTAATCGGTTCAAAACCTATAGATATGAAGAGTTCATCCATCTCGATAGTTTTCTTTTCATGTGTCTCAAGGTTAACGATTTCGATTTTTTCAATCTTTCCATCTTTATTTTTAAAGACATTAGAGATCTCAGTGTCATAAAAAATTTTTATCCCTAAATTTTCAGCAATCTTAACAGTATTCTCCTTAGCCTTTGCGTATCTGTTCTTCACTAGAATAGTGATTTTATCTGTAACATCCATAAGACTGAACAGCGGTGTCAAAGGCATGGTCTCCTCCTCCAACAATAACCATTCGCTTGTTTTTGAATATTTCAAGACCTTTTACAGCATAGTGAACATTGGGGTAGGATGTGTCCTTCAGGATTTCTAACTTCCTTGGAAGATTGAATATTCCTGTGCATAAAATGACTCTCCTTGCTTGGTAGGTATCTTGCGTAGTCTTCACTTCAAGCACATTGTCCACTTCTTTCGCAATTTTCAACACCTCTTCGCCGCACTTAATCTCTGCACCCGCATTCTTAGCTTGCAAAAAGAGCATTCTGCTCAATTCCTTTCCAAGGATACCCACAGGAAACCCAGGATGATCCCTAATGATTTTGTCAGGATATAGGAGCACAGGTAAACCGCCTGGAAAATCATGTTTTTCGATAACGACACTTCTCAAGCCTCTGAGAGATGTATTCGCTGCAGCAGTCAAACCAGCAGGCCCAGCTCCAATTATAATCACGTCATACATTTCTATTATTCCTTCATCATCAAAATCGTTCTATACAACAAGTCCTGTATGCTAAAGGTTCATTCGCCATCTTCTTAACATTTCAGATTATTTAATGTTACCAACCCCTAACTCACTAACCTACTTTTTAAAATTGTAGATTAAAATGACCCAGTAAACCTTTAACACTATATAGAGCCTATGCAGCAATTCTGCAATAGACTAGAAGCCTTCAGATTAATGATAGAACTAGACGCATTAATCTTGAATGATGAGGCTGCGCCAAAAAAATTGGTACCCCTCCCCCTTTGTTTTCACATATTACTTAAAACTAGTGTTGTTGAAGTTCCAGAATGGAGGTTGCGGAAATGGCTGTCCGTGGTTTCGAAATCAGTGATCTTATAAATAAAAGTGAAATATTCTCCACACAGTTAATTGATGGCTGCTCGTTCAGAATAAGGGTCAGATACTCCTCCAACACAAACTATTCAACAAGAAAATATGTAGTAAAAATTTTCGGGACAAGGGGTTTCAGTAGGTTGGAAACACCTCTTCATGGATTCAGGTCCAAAAAAATGCTGAGAGGTGGAGGCATAAATTTCTTACAGAAGACAAAGTCTAACACTGACTGTCGAGACTGCCGGTTCTTTTACAGCCCCTTCTACAACCTCCATTTTGGAGAGACCACATCTAGAAAATAGATTATGAAATACTCTGGTACCAAAAGGAGATTGGATGTGGTTAAAATCATGTCATGGGCGGCTAATTCTATGTGTCAAAAAGCATTAAATAATCTCAAACCTAAGGAAGGAAATTAAGGGTGAATAGCAGAGATGGAACACTTCAAAATCGACCTTACAGAGATTGAGGGAGAAGGCGATTTTCCTTGTCCACATTGTGGAGAGATAATATCTCCAGACGACGACTCAGGCATGGTCTATGATATCCTCGAAAGTACAGAGGCGGATGGCGAACTTGAGAAAGTAACTATTAAATGCAAAAAGTGCGGAAGCGCAATTCAACTTGAAGGATTCAGTTTATTTAAAGAAATAGGAAACTCAGAGAAGATATTTGACTTAGAGGACTACCTAAATTTACAGGAAAATTTATGAATTATTAATTTCGCAGTCAATGAGGTGAACGGAAAAAAGGTCTTAAGTGTACCTCGCTTTTAGTAATCTATTGCACTGTTTGTAAAAAGATAAAAGACTCTTGAAGACAGTTTATTATTTTTTCAAGAGTTTCATCGGTTTTCCGCAACAGACCAGTGTTCCTACGCCTGATTCCAGAACTTTGACTTTGTTACCACATATTTCACATAAATACACTTGTCCAACTTCAGTCATATTTTCTCCTCCTGATAAGCTTGAAATTTAATAATTCTCGCACCAAACTTCAAAGTAGCTTCTCGCGTGTGCACAGACTGGACATGTTTCAGGTACCTCACTTCCATCGTATACATGACCACAATTTCTGCATTTCCATTTAATAGGCGTTTCTTTAGTGAAGACTTTACCTTGTTCAACGTTCTCTAACAGTTTTCTATAGCGTCGCTCATGATAACTCTCTACGCTCGCAACACCTCGAAAAGTTCTCAGCTATGTCTCTGAAGCCTTCTTCTTCAGCCACCTTGGCAAAGTCAGGGTACAATGTTCCCCATTCAAGTTTCTCTCCTTCCGCTGCTGCTTTTAAGTTATTTGCTGTTGATCCAACATCGCCTGCAGGATAGGATGCCCTAATTTCAACCGTTCCTCCTTTGAGGTGATTGAAGAATAGTTGAGCATGTTCTTTCTCATTGTCAGCTGTCTCTTGGAAAATAGCGGATATCTGTTCATAACCTTCCTTCCTGGCTACGCTGGCGTAGAAAGTGTATCGGTTTCTAGCCTGTGATTCACCTGCAAATGCTGCTAACAGGTTTTTCTCGGTTCTACTTCCTTTAAAATCCATTATTCAACCCTCTTTACTACCATATTACTCAGAATAAATATAAGAACATAGTGGAGTGAAACCCTTACAGGAAAGATTTCAGAATATACCACAGCTCTTTTCCGGAGTCAATGAAGCCAATAAGGGTTCCTGATTGTTTCGAACGCATGAACTGCTGCGACAATGCTTTTGGTACAGGCTGTTGTTCTGAGTTTAACCTTCCAGTAAAGTCGCAGGTTGCAAACACGCCTTGAATGTTGGTTTGAAGATTTCTGTCAACCCTTAATAAACCATCCTTTCGAAGTTAAAACCCGTTCCTTCTCTTACTCCAACGGGTTCACTAGAGGTTATTTTACCTATATGTGAAGTTATAAAAGACTATAAACCTCTAACAACAACCTTGGTGAGATCGTGACTAAAAATAAGTTAGCCGTCAACGGTGGGCCAGCTGAAGCTGCTGAACTTAAACAAAAAATGCCTAAGTGGCCAAGGGCAAGCGAGAAATCTAAGAAGGCGCTTCTCGAAGTCTTGGACAGCGGAAGATGGTGCCGCATATACGCGGGGTCAAAGGCGGAACAGTTCGAAAAAGCATTCGCTGCTTACCATGATGCAAAACACGGCATAGCAGTGGCAAACGGGACAGTGTCGTTGGAACTCGCCCTCAAAACGGCGGGAATCGGATTCGGCGACCAGGTTCTGGTCCCAGCTGTAACTTTCATCGCTTCAGCCTCAGCTATCACTGAAGTCGGAGCGGTCCCAAAATTCGTTGACATTGATCCGGGAGCCGCCACAATCAGCCCGTCAGCCATAGAAGACTCGTTAACTGACGAGATAAAGGCGGTTATGGTTGTCCATTACGGGGGGTATCCGGTTGATTTCGACAAGATTCTACCCATCATCAAGCGGAATAACTTGTTCCTCGTTGAGGATTGTGCTCACGCCCACGGAACCGAATGGAAGGGACGGAAAGTCGGAGCCATAGGCGACATGGGATCCTTCTCTTTCCAGGAGTCAAAGTCTCTTGCTTCAGGCGAAGGCGGCATCGTCCTCACAAACGACGACGAGCTGGCTGAAAGGGCAAGGCTCATTCACAACATCGGCAGGGTCGTCGGAAGACCCGGTTATGAACACTTCCTTCTAAGCTCTAACTATCGGCTGTCGGAGCTTCAAGCCGCGCTGCTTCTGGCAAACATGGATGAGCTTCCTCGAGAAGTAGACGAAAAAAGCGTCAACGGCGAATACCTTGCCGAGAAGATCAGCAGAATAGGCGGAGTTGAACCGTTAAGAAAGGACTCACGAATCACGAAGCGCGGCTACTACTTCTTCATCATTCGATACGACAAAACGGAATTCAAAGGACTCCCAAAAACAAGGTTCCTCGAAGCCTTAAACGCAGAGGGCGTGCCAGCAGGCAGCGGATACGGGATGCCACTTTACAAGCAGCCAGCCTTCAGAAAAGAAAACCTGAAGGACATAATACCCGAAGGCGCCAAGACACCCGATTACGAGAAGCTTCATTTGCCCGGAGCCAAAAAATTCACAGCCGAAGAGATAACGTTGCCTCATCCGATTCTGCTTTCAGGCAAAGAAGGCTTAGACCTCGTCGTGCAAAGCATACAAAAAATTAAAGAAAACGTCGACGAACTATTGTAACCACAAAAACAACAGAAAGTTTCTCTGAAGAACCACAGACTAGACCAATGACTTAATAGCCCATTTTTTCTACTGCGTCCGCCAAGCCTTTCATGTATCCCAGTCCAAGCACCTTGCCGAGAACATAGTATCCTCCGGACCCCCCGAAAGCCTCGTCGCCCTGCAGTTTAGGCGCGTGGTCAGGCCTCATCGGTCCCATGAATCCAACCTCGTAGTAGGCTTTCATCGCCTCAAACATGTCCACGTGACCGTCTGGGTCGTCGTGAAAGATTTCTTGGAAGCCTCCCTTTGAATGCACCGTGCCTTTTACGTTCCTGAAGTGAGCGAAAAAGATTTTCTTTTGTTTGCCAAAGTGCCGTATCGCGGCTGGAACATCCACACCCATCTCGGCGAAGCATCCTTGACAGAAGTTGACTCCGACGTTGTCGCTTGGCACGAGACCTAGCAGCTTGTCGAAGGCTTCCACGCTTCTGAGGATTCTCGGGAACCCCTGAATCGGCGATATAGGCGGGTCGTCCGGGTGAAAAGTCACAACAACGCCTGACTGCTCCGCTGTGGGCAGCACACTATTCAACAGGTACTTCACGTTTTTCCACACATCTTCCTCTTTGTAAGTGCCAAACTTGGTCGTCAGCGGAAGGTCCTTGACCAACTCGTAATCGAAGGCAGTCGACGTTGCTCCTCCACGGGTCAGCTTGTCACTTTCAGTCCGCCAAATCGCATTCGGAACAGGAGGCATGTGCTGAGGCTTAATGACCTTGATGCCCGCTGCGCCCAGGTTCTCGAGAGACTTACAGAAGTGCTCCAGCTGCTCCTCTTTACCTGGAAGGTTGTAGACAATCTTTTCTATCTGGGGACCGTCCTCGAGGACCTCAAGACGAAGCCCAAAGTTTTCGACGTGCCTTTTCATCTGGGCGATGTCGCCTTGCTCCCAAACCTCGGAGCCATAAATCAGCCGCGGACCATGCCCAATCACGTCTGTGCAGCCCAGCTGCCTCATCAAGACAAGGTTTTCAGGCTTGTAAACGTCGCCTGGCAAAATAACCGCAAACCGCATCCTAACCATAAACCATCACACAATAAACACAACAACAAGTATAAAAAAATACAACCTAAATCGATGCAAGCAAGCTCAGCTAGTTACGGGACTAATATCCAAGCAAACTAGCGAAGAAGGGAACCATATTTGATGCCCAAATCCCGCCCGGGGCTCCAGCACCTCTACTTCTGCCACAACAATATGTCACGGTGTGTATGTTTGGTTCAGCTGAAAAAGTATCTTCTCTGGTTTTCGAACAGTAGCCAGTTCCACCTTTTTCTGATTGTTGAATCAGTCTGATTTTCCTCTCTATACTGGGCTTCTTTGATTTCTTTCAGATTTTCTTTGATTGTCGAGTGATCTTCCATTCTTAGATATCTGACGAGGCTCGAGGCAGAGACTGTTCCGCCGAAAAGATCTCTTAGAATATCCTCAGCGTACTCTTCTAGGCCTGCATTTGGGTGTAACGAGAAATATCCTAAGGCCAAGTAGTTTAGCTCGTTTGGAACTATCTCCGGGGGCACCTCTCCTTGGATGCCTATTCCTTCCAGTCCTGCTTGATTTGCGTATCGGCAGATAAGTTGAATGTGATTCAGTACCAGAGCGTGTCGGGTATTGTTGTTCCACCATTGGCTTCCCCAATGCGTGAAACCTGTGGAGTGTTTCGTTGTGGGTTTTGACTCCGGTGGCCATTCGTCCTCCATCATGTCAGTTACCGTCCATTGGCAGATGGCTCTTTCGGGAATGATCTTGACGAAGCTGGGCGGGTTCCTTGCCATGTTCAGGTCGAAACCAGTGTAAGTAGCATAAGTAGCTAATGTGTCATGGTCCATTTCGAAAGCGGTTTCTATAGCAGGCGTGATGGACATCGCCATATCCTTATAGTAATTGGGCTCATTAGGGAATCCTGACGAAATGTGTTCTCTGGTCTTTGTGCAATCTCTGCAATAGCAGACCATGATGTCTCCGTACTCCAAATTCAACCCTCCAACTTCGAAGTTTTCATACAACCATCTTATCCCTGCTCTCAACCATTCCTTGTTTTCTTCTTTGGAAGGACAAAGCCGAGGTTCTGGTCTACCGTCTTTGCCAGTTGCCCTCAGTTCAGGATGCATTTTTAGCCAAGTCTCTAAGTTGAAGGGGTGACGGCTCCTGTAGTAGAAGCCGCCATAATGGGATGTCCCAACCCCGGGCCATACATATACACCTTTGTCTTTAGCGTATCTGCAAAGCTCCTAGAAGCTTTGGTGCCTTCATGCGCTTTTCGGAGAAAACCCCAAATTATTACCGCATTTATGTTATGCTCGCTGGCGTAGTCAACCAGAACCTTATAATCCTTCAGAAATGCTTGAGGCCTCTTCTTGTAGGGGTTGTTACATCCATCCGGCACTGCTCCTGGCTCATTAGGAGCCCATTCCATGCTATGGTCCCATGTCCACAAGAAAGTATACTTCAACAATGTGAGTCTCCTGAGCTAGCGCTAGCTAGACTGTTCACCGCTTGTTCTAGCATTTGATAGTCTATGAATGGACGACCGAACGAATCCGTTACTTTAACATGGACGCCACAAGGTATAAAACCAACTTTTAAGTTCAGCATTTATTTTCACGCTTAAGTTTGACACTTAATATTTATCAGTTTCGAAAGAATACACAAAAATTTTGCGACTTATAAAAACACAAACAAAAAACACGCACAACACAAAGTCAGCTATATCAAAAGCTTTTTTTCCATATTAAATCAAGTATTACTAGGGGGAAACATTGAGTATCTGTCCAGAATGTAGTGTCAGTAAAAATGACAATTTACCGAAAAAATTATTAAAATGTCCTCAATGTGAACGAGAGTTTTGCGAGGTTCATTTGTTAGCTTTTTTTCTACTAATTTTAATACTTCTATGATTAAAGATCAAAATTATAGACTTATATTGGAAGATGAAATTCGCAGATCGCATCAATAGAAACGAGGTTGATGGGAAGGGCACCAGAAGTAGGGGTTGGAATCCCGTCCGGGGCTCCACTTAGTCTAAGTGATTTGGTGAGAGTATTTTCTAAATGCCTTTCATGCTTAACCCTCTCTGACATCGGGGATAGTTTATGTCCTCACAACATCCAATAACCTTAGAATGATGGCATACTCCTCCTTGGAAGGCATAAAAGACCTGTCATCCATATGAGCCTATAAGTAAAGTCAATCATGTGTCATTAGCTTTATATGGCTTTATATGAAAAAATTTTTAAGGTAACCATTAAATGTTTTATCGGCTGCATTTCCATGAGAGAGCAATTAAGTCTTAACGGAAAAGACTGGCTTCTTCACCAGTTTAGGCCCGGTGAGGGAGTGGAAGAGGGCGTTTATCAACCGGATTTCTGGGCTATGATTTGGAATTGGGTTAGAGCAAGTGTTCCGGGAGATGTCCATTCAGCTATAATAGATGAAAACGTGATTCCAAACCCCTATTGGGGCAGGAATAACGAGAAGATAAAGTGGGTTGTTGACTACGAGTGGTGGTACAGAAAATGGTTTTCAGTGCCTGAAAACTGGAGAGGTAAGGTCGTTAGGCTCGTCTTCCACGGTGTTGACTTTAAGGCTGATTTCTGGTTGAATGGGAAGCACATCGGGGCTCATGAAGGCATGTTTTCTCCAATAGTCTTCGACATAACAAATGTCGTTAACTATGGCGAAAGTGAAAAAAACCTCATCGCTGTATGTATTCATCCTCCACCAAAGGACAGATCCAAGACTGGTGGACGAAAATGTAACCTAGGCTATTCTATCGATTATGTCCCAGAGCTCATTACTATGGGCATCTGGGAAGATGCTGAGATAGTAGCTACGGGAAAGGTTTACATAGAAGATCTATATGTGACATCGAAAATTGGCGAAAATGTAGCACATCTCACGAACGAGATTAGTATCTATAACACTTCGACTGATAGAAAGAAGGTCACGCTTAAAAATAGCGTAACAGGTGAGAACTTCGTTTCAAAGACCTCTGATAAAAGTGTAGAGTTTGAGGTGCCCCCGGGATCACAATCATTAGCGATTTACCTTGAAGTACCTGAACCTAGGCTTTGGTGGCCTTGGGACATGGGTGAACAAAACCTATACAAGACATCCGTTGAGGTTCTGGAAGAGGGGAAAAGTCTTGATAATGTTATGAGAGTCTTTGGCATAAGAGAGGTAAGGATAATTCCCAATAAAGGAGCGCCTGAAGATAGCGCACCATGGACCTTCTGTATCAATGGTAAAAGGAATTTCGTGAAGGGAGCTAACTGGACTAATATTGACCTACTTTATGGCAGGTTTTCTCGAGAACGGTACGAAAAACTACTTACATTGGCTAAGGAAGCAAACATGAATATTTTGAGAATCCATGGTTGGCACATAAGGGAGAAAGAGGAGTTCTATAATATATGTAACCGATTGGGTATCTTGGTATGGCAGGAATTTGCTTTTGCAAACCTGAACTACCCTCAGACACCAGACTTTCTGGAGAAAGTAGCAGTTGAATGTGGCGAAGTGGTTAAGACCCTACGTAACCACCCAAGCCTCATAGCTTGGTGCGGAGGAAACGAGTATAGTTATGTAAAAAACCTAAAATTGATAAAAACCTTGGAAAAAGTCTGTAAGAAGGTTGATCCCTCCCGCCCCTTCATATCTGTATCAGGTCCCCCAGAACAGGATGAGACACGATTAAAGTTTGATTTTCACAACTGGCAGGTTTGGCATAGGTTTAAACCAATCGAGTTCTACTCAGAAGACAAGGAAAGCCTGTTTATCAGCGAGTTTGGATTGCAGTCTGTGCCCTGTGTTGAAAGTTTAAAGGAATTTATTCCACCTGAGGAGTTGTGGCCTGCAGGACCAAGTTGGAAATATCACTTCATAGAAATGGAGAAGATGAGACACTACGTACAACAAATCACGCATACAGATCCTAGTACTCTAAAAGATTTTGTGGAAGCTACGCAGAAAGCCCAAGCTGAGACATTAAAGTATGGTATTGAGTATTTCAGACGTATGAAGTATCGAATCAGTGGATGTATGTTTTGGCAGTTCAACGAGCCATGGCCTTCTATATGTTGGAGCGTCGTTGACTGGTTCCTTAGACCGAAACTCGCTTACTACACTGTCAAAGACGCCTATGCTCCCGTGTTGGTATGCGCAGAGTACCCAAAAAAGAGTTGGAGTAAGGGCGAAACTTTCAAATGCAAGGTGTGGGTGATTAACGACCTTCACAAGACTCTAGGAAAGTGTTTCGCAGAATTCAGAATAATTGATAACCGGGGAAAAACGCTTATGGAGACATCGATGAACACTGACATCCATGATGACTCAGCTTTACCTATAGGTCAAATAGAATCGATGATTCCCGAAGACCTTGTTGACTCTTTCATGTTAGATGCAAAGCTAACAGACTATAACGGAATAGTGATCTCACAAAACAGGTACAGCTTCAACGTAGCATGATCTCTATCCTTATCAAGGAATTGAAAAATCATAAAAGGAAAAAGAGTATGTTCTCCCGAAAGCGAATTTCAGAAGACCTCCTTTGTTGTCAATAAAAGAGGAGTATAAAATTATGAAAATAGGTAGATTGGTTTATTTAGCTAGCTGCTTCAAGTATTAAAAAATCGCAACCTAAATCAACGTAAACACAAATAATTATGCTTTAGAGCCAAGTGTTCTAGCTCACTGCTAGTAAGCTTATAATGTTCGACATTATGTTTGGTAATAATCATGGATTCTCAATTATATTGAATACGCCGATCTGGTCCGTTGTTGTTACTCTTTCAAGTTTGATCTGCATTCCAGTCTCGAGGTATCCGTGCAGGATCTCTATTGGAAGAAACGGTCTTTTGACGACCAGCGTTTTCCCTGACAGACTCAAATGTTCCCCAGCCTACGTCCTCCAATATTTTGAAGGCTTGCTGCCATTTTTCTTTAACGATCGGTTCGCTGTATCTCGCGAAATGGGCGTCTATCCAAGTTTGCCCCATACTTTTTCCCGTTTCAAGCCGCTCTTCGGGTTTCATTTTTTCAATAAGCAGCCTGAGCGAACGTTGAGAAAAGAACGCGTGCCTTAAGCCGAAGAAGTAGAAGATGTTATCGTTCCACTCGCTCATGCTGAATGCTTGGTGAAAAGCCAGCATGTCGCTGATTAGGGCCTTGAGGCTTTTCACTTTTCCGCTCTTTAACAGAGAGTCCACGTATTGCATGGTCTCTTCGGGAATATCGATTGTTGTTACAGGCATTTTTGCTCCATCCTTTCATGAATGTTTTATTGCCCTTAATATTCAGTTATATTCCACTATTCATAACCTATATTTTAATATATAAGCTTCTTAGATTGCATGGATTCGTACGCTACTTTTTTTGATGTTGCTGTAAATGTTAGCTGACTGGTTACACTAGTGAATAAGAAGGTTCTTCGCCCTTGAGAACTTGGAATACTTGTTTACAGGCAAGCAGCGATTCTTCGGTCACACTGACATCTGTTAGTCCTGCAGTATGCGCGGTAAGAATCACATTATCAAATTTCAGAATCGGGTTGTCGAGGGTGACAGGTTCCTGTTCAGTTGTATCGAGCACTGCTCCTCCCAGTCTTCCTTCCTTTAGGACCTCGCAGAGCGCTTTCTCGTCAATTACTCCTCCCCTTGCAGTGTTGATTATGTACCCTCCTTGCTTCATGAATCCGAGTTCTTTCCGTCCAATCATGTGAAACGTCGATTTTGTCAACGGCGTATGTATAGTTACGAAGTCTGAATTGCTGAGTAAAATAGGCAGTTCGGTTTGCCAAATAAAATTCTCTTGTACTTTAACGTATGGATCATATACTATAACCGAGGCGCCGAAACATCTTGATAGTTCTGCTACTCTTTTTCCTATTCTGCCGTATCCTATGATGCCTATTGTTTTTCCTTTAATTTCCAGATTGTTCGCTGAGTACCTTATCTCCCACTTTTCCTTTCTGACTTCCGAGTCATACTCGTTGAACTTCTTAGCCAACATGAGAATTGCGCCTAACGTGAATTCTGCAACAGCATTAGCCATCACATCAGGCGTGTACACGACCCGTATACCGAGTTTCTTCGCCGCTTCAACATCTATATTGTCGACTCCAATGCCGTGTTTCGCAACAACCCTTAACGAGTTCTCTTTACCAATCTTCAGTAAACGGTCTGTAATCTTTGCTAGTCTAACAACAACGCCGTCAGCTTCCTTTACGGCATCCTCAAGCGACCTTTTAGACTCATAAAGTAGTTCAAGCTCGACGTTGTTTTTCTTGAGGAAGTCTATGCCACTTTCATGGATCTTCTCGAGCTATGATTACCTTCATGTCGACTTAGCCCTCTTCGAGAACAACCACCCTAGCGGGGAAGGCGTCCAAGCCACGAATCTTCATTGGCAAAACGAACGCTGTTCCCCTGTTTTTGAACTCTTGAAGATTAGCCAAATTTTCTATGACTAAAACATTGTTTCCGTGCAGTATCTCGTGAATTATGTACCTTTCTCTGCCTTTGCTGCTAAAACGGTCCAGCCGAGGAGCGTCAATCCCGACCAACTTCACTCCTTTATCAACTAACCACTCTGCAGCTTGAGTAGATAGGCTTGGGCTGTTCAACCAGTACTTGTCGGTTCCCCACAATTTGCCATGGTCTGTCTGCAAAAAGACCATGTCGCCCTTCCTCAGCTTCCCTTTGCAGGACTCTCTAATTTCCTCAAGAGTTATCGATTCGCCAGCCTTCTTGCACGAAAAGTCCAGTTTGATGGCTGGTCCGATGAGAGACTCAAGAGGCAACGAGGCAACGTCTTTTCCTTCTTTCATCCAATGGTACGGCGCCTCCAGATGCGTGCCACAATGCGTCGACGTGCTGAACAGGTGCGCTATGTGCCACTCGGTTTCAGGGTCTGGTTTAAAGAGGTAGCAGAAAACCGACCTCATGTCCACCGATGACAATTTTGTTTTATTATCCAAAAAGGAAGGCACAATTTCATGCGACAAATCCACTATCTTCATTCCGTTCCGACCTCTCAAATTTACTTTTATGAATGCGACCGTTTACCACCGTAATTAAGGCGCCCTGTTTAACAAACGGCGATTGGGTTAACGGGTGACGCAGTAGCCCCAAAGATTCTTAATGGCAAGGCGATGAAAAGGAACTCGTACACTTTATCTTTGGCTAGTTCTTCCAAATTCAGCAGCTTCATAAGCAGAATTCCTTCGTTGTTGATCATTTTTCTATGAACCGGGTGCGTGGGGCTGGGATTTCTTTCGTAGCTAATTGTGTCCGAGCCTGAAACAATGATGCCACGGTCAATAAGCCACTGGGCTCCCTCCATTTCAGGTCCAGCGCACCTTCCGTAGAAGACTTCATTGCCTGGTCGCCAAATCTTCGTGAATCCCGTTCGGATAAGAACGCAGTCTCCCTGCTTGACTTCCACTCCTTCAAGGTCAGAAGTTCCCTGAAGGTCCTTCGCTGATATTGAGTAGCTTACTGGCAAAACCTTCACGTCTTTGTACAGAGGAACGTCCAGAAGGACTCCCCGAGTGATTATCGGAGGGCATCCTTCAATCCCAAGCTTTCGGAATCCTCTGTAATGCTCAGTCTCGCCCGCATCAATGCCGCCGTAGAGATTTGTCTTTCCTTCCCTAATTTCGCCAATGTGGCACAGCGCATCCAAATGAGTCGTAGAATGCCCGCTCATGACGATGGTTTCGTCAGCTTCAGTGAATTTGGTGTTTCCCTCTAGGTTGATGTCTTGGAGCTTGTGTCTCCGCGAAAGAGACAGCATCAAAGGCGTCATTCCACTGGGGTTTCTGGGCGGATAAGAATTAACAAACGATAAAGAATAGACAGTGCCAGTTTTTACTAAATCGCCATATTCTGGCTTAAAAATGGATTGCGGTATCTTGCCATAAATCGTTGTCATTCTGCTTCCCTCACATAGTTATATATAATGATAAATACAGCAATTGCCATATAAATACTCTGCGATACTAACATATACAACGCGACTAAAAGAAAAAGGTTATGAACGTATGGAAAAAACTAAAAACACAACTGAGCCAAAAACATTCTGGCGCATAATTTCCTTTAACGCTAACTCTGGATTCAGAAGAATGGTTCATAAACGCGGATTTCATGGAATAAACGTGCGCGGGATGGTAAAATTTATTTAAGTCGACAGTATTACGTTCATATAATAATATATAGTCATTAATATGATGATATAAAGGAGGTATAGAATGTGCTGATAGATTGTCACGTTCATAGCATGGGAACCGAAACCGCTGACGATGTATTGAAAGCCATGGAAGCTGGAGGAGTCGACAAAGCGATCATTTTCTCGCCCTATCCATGGGCAAAAGGAGAAGACCCAAACCCAGTGGGGTTCATGGGGTACTCAAGCATGGGCGTCAACGATGCCGAACAAAGAAAAGTTATAAAGTTCATCTCGAAACTCCAAGCTGAAGCCCCAGATAAAATCGTAGCCTTCGCATGGATGGAACCTAGACTGAAGAACGCTGTCCGCATCCTCGAAGAAGCAGTGACGAAGTACGAGTGCAGAGGCATAAAGCTGATGCCCGACCACTATTATCCGTGTGACCAAAAATTCTTCCCCTTCTACGAGAAGGTTCAGGAGCTGAAGGTTCCAATCATCTTTCACTCTGGAGTTCTGGACGACAACAAGGATTCTTCCAGATTTTGTCAACCAGTATTTTACGAAGCTTTGCTCAACTTTCCCCGAATCAAGTTCGCCTTGGCACACATCAGCTGGCCTTGGACTGACGAGTGCATAGCCGTTTATGGAAGGATAAAAGACAGACTTTATACAACACCCGAATCAGAAAAAATCGACAAAATGCAGATGTACATCGACTTGACTCCTGGGACCCCCAAGTTTTTCCGAAAAAAAGCTTTTGAGACAGCGTTGGTATTTGGCGCCGAGAACCATATGATGTTTGGGACCGATTCTCACGCTTCAGACTTTAGTCCCGAATGGGGAGGTTCTAAACGTATATTTGAAATGGACAGAAAAATAATAAGAGAAGAGCTTGGGTATTCCGAAGAAGTGATGGAAAAGATTTGTCACAAAAATGTCGAACGCTTCCTCAAAGGGTAATATGGTAAAAACCGTGAAGTATTTTTAATACGCTTTCATAGAAATATTAAAATCGCTAGAAAAACAAGCGGAGCCAAAACATGAGCAATGTCCTCGAAGTCGAAAACTTGAAAGTGTACTACAAAGGAGTCACAGGCGAATATAGAGCAGTAGACGGAGTCACGTTCGAGGTCAGAAAAAAAGAAGTCTTCGGGATTGCGGGAGAGTCAGGATGCGGAAAATCTACCTTAGTTGAGGGGGTCCTCAGAATAATCAAACCGCCAGGCTACATAGCCGGGGGAAAGGTCACGTTTGACGGAATCGACCTTTTAAAACTGAAAGGGGAAGAGCTCCGCAAAATCAGATGGAAAAAGTTGTCTTACATTCCGCAAGGCTCCATGAACTCCTTGAATCCCATTTTGAAAGTAAAGGACCAAATTATTGATGTGATCACGACAAATTCAGATATATCTAAGAAAGAGGCTGAAAAAGAAATTCCAGATCTTCTTGAGAGTGTGGGTCTTGCAAAAGATGTAAGCGAAATGTACCCCCATGAATTAAGCGGAGGTATGAAGCAAAGAGTAATTATTGCTGCTGCCACTGCCCTTAAACCTGATCTTATCGTGGCTGACGAGCCTGTTACGGCTCTCGACCTTGTGGTTCAAAGAGGAATTTTACAAATTATAGCTGAACTTAGAGACAAAAACGATGTAGCGATACTTTTTGTCGCACACGACATGGCGGTCCACGCAGAACTCGTTGACAGGCTAGCGATCATGTATGCTGGTTTAATAATGGAAATCGGACCAGTAATAGATGTATTTAAAGACCCATTGAATCCATACACAAAGTCTGTTGATAGACGCCATCCCATCAATAACCAAGAAAAAAATCAAAGGCATACCTGGAATCTCACCAAGCCTCTTTAACTGGCCAGAAGGATGTAGATTCCATCCAAGGTGCCCATTTGCTAAAGATTTATGCAAAACCGAACTTCCCAAGCTGAGGAATGTTGGGAAGGACCGTTTTGTAGCCTGTCATTTGGTTGGTGAATTGAAATGAGTACAATTCCGTTGCTGCAAGTAAATCAGCTGACAAAAGTTTTCACGGCTGGTATGTTGGCGAAAAGGCAAATTAAGGCGGTTGATGATGCATCTTTCACTATTGTTGGAGAAAAACCCCAAATAACGGCTCTTGTGGGAGAAAGCGGCAGCGGCAAATCAACGATACTAAGGGCTATACTTGGTTTCATCAAGCCAACGTCAGGCGAGGTACTGTACAAAGGAAAAAACGTTCAGGAACTACTGAAAAAGGACCGAAAAACCTTCAGAAAGGAGGTTCAAGTCATATTTCAAGACCCCTACAGCATCTACAATCCATTTTATAGAGTTGACAGGGTACTTGAATTGGTCATGAAAAAATTTGATTTAGCCCCCGGAATGGACCGCGAAGCCTTAATTGAAGAATCACTGAGAAACGTAGGAATTAGACCTGAAGAGTTCTCGGGCGGTATCCGCACCAAATAAGCGGGGGCGAACGGCAAAGACTGATGTTGGCTCGGATACTGTTAATAAAGCCTAGGCTTCTTCTTGCCGACGAACCAGTCTCAATGATTGATGCTTCTTTAAGGGCGATTTTTCTGGACATTCTTCTGGACTTTAAAAAGAAATACGAAATCTCCTCCATATACGTGACCCACGACTTTAATGTGGCACACCATATTGCTGATGACGTGGTTGTCCTCTGCAACGGGACAATAGTGGAGAAAGGCACAATTGACGAAATTGTTTCTAAGCCACTTCACCCATACACGAAAAATTTGATCAACTCAATTCCAATTCCAGATCCCACGGATAGATGGAAAGACAAAATAGAGTTAAAAAGTTCAGATTTAAAGAGCCGCATAAAATCGCATGCATGCAATTATTATAATAGATGTCCAGAGGTTTGCAACATCTGCGCTGATAAAAAACCCATATTAACAAAAGTGGGAAAAACAGAGAAGTCGCCTGCTTCAAATACAACTAACATCTTTATTTTTGGTTTGTTTGTTGATTGTTCCATTTTGTTTATGTGGAAATGATTTAATTTAATTCAGTATTAATTGTTAGTATATAGTTTTATATGTATAGTTATGGAACAAGATTGTGGTGTTAAGTTTGCGGAAAGACGAAGAAACCATCAAGAAAGCCAACAAGTACCTAATCACGAGCATGGTAAAAAAAATTGAACCCGTCGTCATAAGTGATGCAAAGGACGCCATAATAAAGGACATCAACGGAAAAGAATACATAGATTGTTTTTCTGGCATATCAGTCACAAATTCAGGCCATTCGCAACCTGAAATACTGGAAGCTGCCTTTAAACAAGCCAGAAAATTTGTCCATGTTTGCGGCTACGTTTATTATGTTCCCGTCATGGTCGAGTTAGCGGAAAAACTCGCAGAAATAACACCGGGGAATCTGCAAAAAACGTTCTTTTCGAACAGTGGATCTGAAGCAATAGAATGCGGATTAAAGCTCGCCAGAAAATTCACTAAGAAACCCGAATTCATCGCTCTCATGCGTTCCTTCCACGGAAGGTCTATTGGCACACTAAGCGTCACAGGACAGGCAGGACGAAAGAAGTACGACATGGGACCATACCTTTCTGGCGTTTCATTTGCTTACCCTCCATATTGCTTCCGGTGCGCATTTCAGAAAGAATATCCAGAATGCGACATGCTATGTGCGAGATCAATTAAAGACGTCGTGGAATACTGCACGAGCAAGGGGGTCGCAGCTTTCATCGCAGAGCCAGTTATGGGTGAAGGAGGAATAATTGCTCCACCAAAAGAATACTTCAAAATCGTTAAGGAAATACTTGACAGTTACGGCATACTTTTCATTGCAGACGAAGTCCAAAGCGGGTTTGGTCGAACAGGAAAACTTTTCGCGATAGAACACTACGATGTGGAACCAGACATAATGTGCATGGCAAAGGGAATAGCGAACGGTTTCCCACTTGGCGCAACGATAGCCAGGGCGGACATAGGAGATCTCCTTTGAGCCAGGAGACCACCTTTCAACTTTTGGGGGAAACCCTGTTTCTGCAGCAGCAGCGCTAGCAAATATAGAGGTAATGTTACGCGATGAATTGCCGAAGCAAGCAGCAGAGAAAGGCGAATATTTGATGAAGCGGCTGAACGAACTGAAAAGTCATTTCCCCATAATAGGCGATGTAAGGGGAAAAGGGCTGATGATAGGAATCGAGCTGGTGGAAGACAAAATACGAAAGACGCCTGCGAAAAGAGAAACTGAAAAAATCAGAGACTTAACCCGAGAAAAAGGGTTGCTCATTGGTTCTGGAGGAAGCGAAGGCTGCGTGTTGAGAATTCAGCCTCCCCTTGTGATAACTAAGGTACAAATTGACGACGCATTGAATATTCTAGAAGCCTGCATAAAAGAAGCCTAATTCCAATTCATTGTCAAGCGTGTGCAGGATACTGTATGAAGTTAAGTAATTTTTTCTTAAAAAATAGAAAGGGGAAAGTATGCCAAATAAGGCTATTTGGTTCGCCTTTGCATGACAATTGCCACAGCCATTAATACCATGGCGATGGCTTCGGCGATCATGACTATCATGAGCATGTTGTTTTGGCTGTTGAGAGATGCCAACGTGTTGGATACTTGTGTCTGTTGACTCTTTAGGTCGCTTACATCGCTCGAAAGATCAGAGAGCGACGAAATTATTTGTGTCAAAGCCTGAGAAGGTACCTGGTAGGTTGCCTTGCCTTCTGTTATGAGCCTTTCCGCGTCTGATTCGGTGACACGTGTGTATTCTTGAGCGTTGAACGGTCCATAGGTTTGTCCGTCAGTGCCAGTGAAGGCTGCAATATTTTCAGTGATCCAAACAAACGTGTAGGTTGCGGGTGTATAACCAGTTGATACGATGTGGTTTATGATGGATTCGTATTCTGTGCTGCTTCCTGATGGGTACGCATAATAATTCTCTTGCGATGGGAATCCAGTCCAGTATCGGTTGCTGAAGATATCAACGCGTTTATACTCAGCTATTGGGATTGCAGGTAACTGTTCCATGAACAGTTCGACGGCGCGGTGCGAAAGGGTATCCATGGCTGAGTCACCCGGCGAAATTGCTTGCATTTGTTCAACCAAATCGTCTATTTCGGGGTTAGTGAACCTTCCAGCTCTTGTGTTGTCATATTCAGACAGTGGTGTGCCAATAGGTGTATAGTACTTGCTTTGGTATTGTTCAATGAGGGGCAGAACCTCTCCGTAAATAACAACGCCGTAGGATGCGTGCGGGGAATCCCACCAAAGGTCGTAGTCACCTACTGAAGTTCTGTCAGTGATTACGTTCCATGGTTGACCAGTAAGTGTTATTTCGATGCCTATTGAAGCAAAGTCGTTGACCAATGACAGGAACATGGGGAGAAATGATTCTGAATCATATCCGACTATGATTTCCCACGAAAGTTTTGTTCCATTTGGAGTCTCTCGAATATTGTCTGCGTCTGTGTCGACGAATCCTAGATTGTCCAGAATTTCAGCAGCTCTGGTTAAGTTGTATTCAAGTTTGTACGTATCAAAGACATCAGCATATTGGAACTTTGAAGTTGTATTCCAGTTGCTCCAAGGATAGATTGCTGGTGCCAATCCTGGGTACCATGGACTAGAAGCGCAGAAGTTTTCTCTTTCAAAGGCATATGAAATTGCCCATCTGATCTCTGGCATGTTTAATGGATATTTGGCGCAATTTACGAACAGGTAGAATTCTCCTGCGTCAGTGTATTCAACAGATGTCACGTTTTCTCCAACTTCGATTGCTGTAGTCAGTAGATCCTTTGGCATCCATGTTGCGAAGCCTCCATCATAAGCACCGCCACTAACGATTTCTTGGAATTCAATGTCGTTTGATTGCCCGTTTCTGTGTATGAAGTATTTTGGCTCAGGAAAGACACCCATTACGTCCTTTGCCCAGTAGTTTTCATTCCTTATCAGTATCACCATTCCAGCCTCTTGGGAGATCTGGTACACTAGGTATGGTCCAGTTAGAACGTGTGGCACTGCGTTGTCGCCTCTTCCCCAAATGTCAGCAAGCTGCGGGTTTTCAACGTTCTCCCATATGTGTTTTGGTACCATCATTAAGCCTCCCCAACCTCCTGCTGCAAACTTTAGGTCAGCTCTTGGATTGGGCGCTGTGAAAGTGATGACGACGGTCATATCGTCGGGTGTTGACACAGAGTCTACCCATTCAGAGATCCAGTCGTTGTTTGTGAGCAACGGGTTGGACTTTATTAAATCCAAGGTGAACTTAACATCTTCAGAAGTGAAAGGTTCGCCATCGCTCCATTCGACTCCTGATCTGATGTGAATTGTCATGGTTGTATAGTCATCCGAATATTCGTATCCTGTGGCTTGCCAGTAGAGTCTTTCGCCAGTAGCCCAGCTGTCGTACCATAGAAACTCGCCCTCTTGCTGGGTCAAAGTCATGTAGTTGGCGTATGGCGCAACTAACGGGTTTTGGTTAGAGTCAAAAGTGGTCCATCCCATGAAGACAAACGTTTCATCTCTCGGTGTGGGTATTTCGATACTTGCATTAACTGGTTTAGTTGGTGTTGTAAGGAGCATAGAACATGCTAATAGGATAGTCAGTACTGAAGCTATTATTGTATTTTTCATTTTTCTATTTTCCTTCTTTTACATAGCTTAAGCTATTTACGATTTCCATATTTGTTTTTGCTTACTTTTAAGTCTTTTCCAATAATTGTATATAGAGTTAAATATTGCAATTAACCAGTATTAGTTAAGAAAAACAGATTAATAAGAAAACAATAGAGTTGTGGATGATGAACCCCGTAATAAAATACGTCATCGTTCGGTTCACAACCTACATCATCACTCTAGCGGTCGCACTAACATTCGTATGGTGGATGTTTCATCTGCTTCCCGGAGACCCATTAGTGCTCTTTTTCAAGTCAATCGTCGTAAAGTATGGTTCGCAAAGCCAAGCGTACGCGCACGCAATAAATGTTTATAGAGAAGCATTTGGTCTCGACAAACCTCTGCTGGAACAGTACATGACCTTTTTGAATGAACTCCTGAAAGGAAATTTGGGTCCATCTCTCATAGGTTTCCCCACGCCGGTTCAGGAATTGTTGAGAAGGAGGCTGCCGTGGACCATTGGGCTTCTCTCGATATCAACTCTGCTGGCTTGGATTATGGGGATCATTTTAGGTGCCTTAGTTGGATGGAAGCAAGGAACCAAGTTTGACAAAATCGTGAGCGTCCTCGCGATGGGGATGTCACAAATTCCATTTTACATTTTTGCAGTGTTAGGTGCACTTTTTCTCGGATATTTTCTGAATCTGTTTCCAACTTCAGGGGCTTACTCACTAAGAGTCACGCCTGGTTTCAATTTGGACTTCATTATTTCTGTGATACAGCATGGTACTCTGCCTGCTCTTTCAATCGTTCTGACTTCGATGTTCGGCTGGGTGATATCGCAGAGGTCTCTGATTATTTCGATTCTGGGGGAAGACTATCTGCAATTTGCAGAAGCTGAAGGGACTGAAGAAGTCAAGAATCTTTTTCACATATACTATGCGAAACTCTTTGCTTCCCCAGATCACTGCATTAGGGATTGGTTTAGGTTTCATAATGAGCGGCTCAGTGATAGTGGAGGCCATATTTAATTATCCGGGAGTCGGCAGACTGTTTTCCGAGGCTTATTTTGTGTTAGACTATAATTCGATAATGGGCTTCTTCATTTTATCGATTTTTACAGTCCTCACGGCCAATCTTATAGTTGATTTGCTGCTCCCCCTAATCGACCCACGGATAAGAGTTGGAGGCTAAAAGAATCAAAATAAAAAAGATTCTGCTGTACCCGTTCAAGGTCATAGTAAGCATCGCAAGAATGAACCTTAAAACAAAGATAGGTATATCGTTGTTGGCAATTTTTATAGCCATATCACTTCTTGAACCCGCGATAAATTACTATAGGCTTAATGGAAAAAGCCCCTTGGAGATTGGAGAACATTCAGGATATCTGCTTCCATCATATTCGCTTCCTTTAGGAACCGATCCATACGGTCGAGACATGTTCGCCTTGCTTCTTATGGGAACAAGATACACTTTGACAATAGGGTTGGTGGCTGGCATCATCGACATACTGATAGCGTTAACAATCGGGTTCTTAGTGGATACAAAGGGGGACTGGTGGATCACGCGTTAAGGTCCATAACAGACGCATTATTGGTCATTCCGACGTGGCCGTTAGTAATTTTCCTGACGTTGTACCTGAAACAAATGGACATACTCAGTCTAAGCTTAATAATAGGAATTTTTGGCTGGCCCGGCGTAACGCGGCTTTTAAGGTCTCAGGTCTTAAGCGTCAAAGAGAGACCGTATGTTGAACTGGCTAAACTGTCCGGAGAGAACGATTTAGAGGTCATTTTCAAAGAAATTGCCCCCAACGTTCTTCCGTACATTGGAGTCGGGTTTGCAGAAGCCATACTGGCAGCCATGATGATCGAAACAGGATTTAGGATGTTAATAGGCGTAGGCCCAATTAACTTGGTAACTCTTGGCTACCTCGTGAAACTAGCAATTGCCCAAGGTTTCCTAACTACGAGACTATACGCGATTATTCCGCCAATACTGTTTCTGGTTCTAATTTTCGTTTCGCTGAACCTGATCAACATCGGGCTCGACGAGGCATACAATCCGCGGCTTAAGAAAATTACGGGATTGTAAAAAGGGTCACCCTGAATGAACAACGAACCATGGCAATATAGAAAAACATGTAAAAAAATTGACAGGGTGGAATAGATGAATATTAACAAGATTGCCATAATCGGTGGCTGCAGCCCCTACATTCCCGCTGTTTTGTACTCGTTTGCCCACTCGGGAGAAGTTTTCTCAGAAACTGAGATTTGTCTAATGGACATTAATCCTTCTCGGTTACCTTTGATGCAGGCGTTGGGCATAAAAATTGCGGAGGAAGCAAAAAGCAAATTAAAAATTACGGCAACAACCGATTTGAAGGAATCTCTCGACGGATCAACGTTTGTTATATCGAATTTCCGGGCAGGCGGAATCGAAAGCCTCAGACTGGACGAAGAAATCCCAGTAAAGTATGGCATTTATGGAAACGAAACGACCGGCCCCGGTGGGACATTTTATGCCTTGCGTTCCATACCGCAGATGCTGAATCTGTGCAGAAGCATAGAAATCAATTGTCCAGACGCTTGGCTGATTAATTACACTAATCCGACCAATTTTGTTGCTGACGCAATACGCCGTAAGAGCAAAATCAAGTGCATAGCAGTCTGTGACGGAGGAGGCAACGGATTAAGTCACGAATTAGCAGAATCCTTCAAAAAGAGAAAAGAGGAAGTTTGTCTCAGGTGCGCAGGCACAAATCACCCAGCCAACTGGATAATCGACATTCGGGTCAACGGTGAAGACGGTTATCCCCTTCTTGAACAGCACATAATAGACGAAATTGAGAAGGCTGAAAAGCCAGAGATTAAGAGGGAGTTTGAATTCGACGCAGAGATTATGGAAATCTACGGCTTTTATCCAGCGAACTCAGTGTATCTGTTCCCGTATTTTCATCACGATGAAGCCCTAGCCTTCTACAGAAACGGATGTTGGTCACTATACAGAACGTTCATGAAGGAACTCCCGATACAATGGAAAAAATACGAAACAATAGCGAGAGGAGAGTCTATGACCCTAATGGACAGCAGCATGCATCACACTGGTGTAACCCATGGCGACTTAGCTACACAAATAATCATGGCTATTGCAGCAAACAGGCAGACAGAATTGCATCTGAACATCCCGAACGAAGGAGCAATCCATAATTTGCCCCATGGCTCAATAGTTGAAGTTCCCGCGTTGATTGACGCAAACGGCATAAGACCGCTTTGCATGGGAAAGCTTCCTAAAGGCCTGCAAGAGCTAGCCTCCGCCATAATTCACTGGGAAGAGTTAACCGTTGACGCAGCGCTTTCAGGCGACAAAGAATTGTTGTTGCAGGCGCTCATGGCTCATCCCAGATGGCCCGTAACATTTGATAAGGCTGAGAAGATATGTTCTGAACTGCTTAAGGCGCACAGTAAGTATCTGCCTCAATTCATCGATAAAAATAGCGGATGAGACGGTCTCATGAAGCAAAATTTTGACAGGTGAAGTATATTGGAAAACAAGAATTTAAGCAAAATAGCGGGACAAATCCTTGATGAGTTCGCCTCAACAATCAAAACGGATTTGCATGTCTCACGGAAAGAGTACGAAGAAAGATGGAAAAAAATCCAAGAAGCCATGGACAAGAAAGGTTACGATCTGCTGTATGTCTGCGGAAGCGAACTGGACAGAAGCGACTCCGCTTGGCTTGTAGGCACATTTGACCCAATGATTGAACGATATGGCGTTTTGTTGCCGCGCGAAGGAAAACCGCACATTCTAGCAGGCTCTGAAGGAGGCCACGTCCTCGAAGAAGATGCTGAAAAATCAGGAGCTGAGATTTCGCTGCTTAGGGAGTTCCAGATTTCCGACGAGGAGTACAGGTGGGCACACTTTCTTGGCTTGAAACAGATTTTGAAGAAAATGAATGTTCCCGAATGCGAAGGAAAAGTTGCGGTAGCCTCAGCAACGGAGGTTTTGCCTCAAGCCCAGTTGTTAATGTTTCAATCGCACTTCAGAAAAGACAACGTGGTCTTCGACGCCGAGATTTTACAATTAGCAAAGTACGAAAAGTCGGACAACGAGCTCGCCATACTTCAGGAAGCTAACAAAATCGCTGATGCCGCGTTCAGAGGGATGTTGGCTGTCACGGTGCCGGGGGCGACGGAGCTTCAGGTCGCTTCCGTTGGAGACTTCGTTATGAAGGCGTTAGGCGCCGAAAGAACGGGTTTCGTCACGATCGTGACCTCTGGCGAGAGAAACTATACGGTGATAGGGCCAGCGACAAACAAGATTATCCGAAAAGGAGAAATGGTCTCGATGGGCTTAAGTCCGTCCTTCAGGGGGTACCACGGCGTAATAAGGCGCACAGTGTGTGCGGGGAAGGAACCTGACGCTCAACAGCAAGGATTTATTGAAGCAGTTGAAAGTCTGTACGTTACGGTTATGGATGCAACGAAGAAAGCTGCAAAAGAAAGTCTTCCTTCGAAATACATTGACCAGCAGGGGAAAAAGTTCATCGAAACACTTAAAGTAAACACCATAGACCAAGGCGTAGGCGCTCCCCATGAACCTTACACTTTCATCCACAACATGGGATGCTCAGAATGCCAAGAAGGTTATGGCGCGGTCACGCCTTACACCGAGAATCCTCTGGGAAAAAAAGTCGGTCTCGCCGTTGACATCGCCCTAATCGGCTTCGAAGAAAGGGGCAAGCCCGTCTTTCCCGTCCTGTATTATGTAATCGAGAATGCGTTTTGGAAGAAAAACGCGGAAATCGGAGTCTACAACAAGTCTTCCCATGAACGTACAGCATCTCGTAGGAAATACTGAATCTGTCGGCAGTAACGTCGACCCGTATTATAGAATTTTCTAGAAATTTTTTTGTCTTTTTCCTGAAAAAACCCGTTTGGTTCACCTGTTCATCTATAAGATTAAATATCCATAAAGAACAATATACGGAAAAAAAGTGAGTCTATGTCCGAAATCAACTTGGCAATCATAGGATGCGGCTTAATTTCTCATCACCATGCAGCAGGGCTTAGCCTACTTCGCAGCAGAAACATCCAAAAAATCAACCTTCAAGCCGTCTGCAGCACCACAATAGAGAAGGCTCAAAGGCTCGCTGAGGAAATAGGCAGTTTTCAGGAAAAAAAGCCAAAGGTTTACACTAACTATGAAACCATGCTGGAGAAGGAAAAGGGTCTTGACGCTGTTGACATCTGCACCGACCACAGAAGCCACCACAACATAGCGGTTTCGTGCCTTGATGCTGGCAAACACGCTATTGTCGAAAAGCCCCTAGGAATAACGATGAGGGCATGCAGGCTCATGAACGAAGTGCAAATAGAAACAACCGCGTTTTAGCAACAGCCGAAAACCTTCGGAGGGCAGCACTGAACCGTGCCATCAAGTGGGTCATAGACCAAGGGATGATAGGCGACCCCCGCTTCACCGTCTGGCAGGAATTAACCTACGACCTCAGCGTTGTTGACGGGACCCCTTGGCGTCACGACAAGTTTAGAGCTGGCGGCGGATGGGTTTTAGACGTCGGGTCGCACTTGGGCGATCTGCTGCTTTACAATCTTGGCGAAATCGATGAAGTTTACGCAGCCGTCAAGTCTCTGGAACCAGTGCGCTATCTGGATTGGCCAGAGAAAAAGAAGCCTGTTGATTGCACCGTCGAAGACATGTCTATGGCTGTTTTCAAATTCAATAATGGAGTTCTGGGTCAGTGGACTTGGACAAAATCCGCTCCTGGAGAAGGTTTGTTGCACCGGGCAATTTATGGAACTCGAGGTTCTGTCGATTGGCAACACGGTCTTGGCGTTCCCGCTGCAAATGGTTCTGTACATAAAGTTTTGGAGCTCGAAAAGTTGACAGACATGATGCTTCGTAACCTCAGCGAAGAGTCAAGAGAAAAATTCTTCCCTAAAGGATTAGGCTCAGACTATAAAGCCACTTTTTGGGGAAGCGACCCGAGCTTTGCCATTGAGATTCTGGACTTCGCCGACGCCATATTGAATCATGGGAGACCTGAAGTTGACGGCGTTTTGGGAGCTAAGGCTGTGGCTGTGCCCATGGCGATATTCGAGTCTTCATATATTGGTAAACCAGTGAAGGTGAGTGAGGTTGAAAACTGCGAAATTGAGAGTTACCAGAATGAAATTAACGAAAAATTAGGAATAAAATGATATTTTGGAGGACTATAGTATGACTGTATTGGAAGAACCGATTAAAAAGATTCTTGACATCAAAAACTACGTAGGCAACGAATGGGTTGAGTCGAAAGGAGAAATCGTGGACGTCGTTAACCCAGCTACGCTTAAGGTTATAGCGCGGGTTCCCATTTCGACTGAAAACGAATTAAACGAAGCTGTCGACGTAGCAAAAGAAGCCTTCCCAGACTGGCGGAGGACTCCCCCGCTTGCCCGTGCAAGGTGCCTTTTCAGGTTAAAAGACCTTGTGGAGGAACAGTTTGAAGCGCTAAGTCGAATTCAGACAATGGAGCACGGAAAAACTATCGATGAGGCACGTGGGGAAACAAGGCGAGGAATCGAACAAATCGAGGTCGCTACGGGCATTCCGTCTTTGATGATGGGCTACAACTTGGAAGACATCGCTGCGGGTATAGATGAATACCTTATTCGTCAGCCGCTCGGAGTATTCGGCATAATAGGTCCCTACAACTTTCCGTTTATGGTTCCACTTTGGTTCGCCCCATACGCTGTCGCGGCGGGAAACTGCATAGTCATGAAGCCCTCAAGCGAGGACCCCGTAAGCCAAGCCAAATTGGCTGAGCTGGTTGAAGAAGCGGGGTTCCCGCCGGGCGTTTGGAACATCGTCAACGGCGGACGGTCGACTGTTTCAGCCATGCTGAACCATCCTGACATTGAAGGAATCTGTTTCGTCGGCTCCACCGCCGTCGGAAGAGACGTTGTCTACAGGAAGTGCGGCGAAACAGGCAAAAGGGTTATCGCCCAATGTGGCGCCAAAAACTTTCTTTTGGTGATGCCCGATGCTGACATAGAAAAAACTGTTGCTTCTTGTATGACGTCTTTCTATGGAAATGCGGGTCAACGTTGCCTTGCTGGAGGAAACCTCGTCGTCGTGGGCGAGGGAATCAGCGAACCAGAATATGACGCGTTCTACAAGAAGGTCATGAACGCCTACGTGAATGCAGCGTCAAAAATCAGGGTCGGCTATGGGCTCGACGAAACGGTCCAAGTTGGACCTTTACGTGACAAGGGCAAAAAAGAACAGGTCATAAAATTTATAGAGAAAGGGGTCGAAGAAGGTGCTGATTTAATGCTTGATGGCAGAAACGTGAAGCTCGTCGGCGATTGGCCTAAAGACTGCTTCCTGAATCCGTCTGTGTTCGAGAATGTTTCTCCTGACATGAGCATCGGAAAAGACGAAATTTTTGGACCCGTAACATGCGTCATTAAGGCTAGGACCTTTGATGAAGCGGTTGAAATGATTCACAGCAATCCCTACGGCAACGCAGCGTCAATATTCACCTCAAGCGGAAAATGGGCTCGCGAGTTCCAGTACAGGGTTCAATGCGGCAACATCGGCGTCAACATAGGCATAGTTGCCCCAATGGCGTTCTTTCCCTTCAGCGGAATGAAAAACTCCTTCTTCGGCGTGTTGCACGGACAAGGTCAAGAGGCAATCAGGTTCTTCACCGAAAGCAAAGTCGTCATCCAAAGGTGGTTCTAACATGAACGAATCGGGCTCGGATGAAGCAACAGCCTCAGCCGTCATAAGCTTCGTCGAAAGGCTTGAGACCGACTCCTCTCGGTTTTACAGAGAAATGGCTGATAAATACACCAAGAACAAAGAAACGTTCCTAAAGTTTGCTAAAGAATGCGAAAAAAGCAGGACTTTGGTGACTAGAACTTACCAAGAGACAATTACAGACGCTCTTGAGGCTTGTTTCTCTTTCAAAGGCTTAAGACTCAGTGACCTACATATCAAAGCAGTTCTATCAGAAAAGGTTATTTACACAGACGATTTGAAGACAGCATTAAAGCTGGAAGAAAGGGTCGTTGAATTTTACGTGAGTGCTGCTGAGCGTTCGGGGCAGTTACTTGCCACAATACCGAGAGCCTTCAAGAAAGCAGCTGAGACACGAAGCCGACGTATATCAGAGTTGAAAGAGATTGTGAAAGCTTCAACGGGCTCTTTAAAAGACTAAAAGAAAAAGTGCTTTCGGAAGTCGAAATAGCTAGCTTTCCCGATTTCCTTTTAAAAACAAAGAAACAAGGCTCAATCAATTTACCTAAACAGGATATTTACCATATTTTCGGGCTTCGTCAATCATGGTGTAAATATTTTCAACCTTGCAGTTTGCGTGCAGAGAGTTGCTTGATGCGAGAACGTAGCCTCCACCTTTGGCTGCAGCGTCTATGCATCGGCGAACATCTCGGCGCACATCCTCCTCGGTTCCAAAGGGCAGAACATAACGGCAGTCAACGTTGCCTAGGATGCAGATTCGACTTCCGTACCTTTCCTTCACGTCTTTCAGGTCCATTGCTCCCGGCTCAATTGGGTGGACGCCATGGATTCCAGCTTCAATCATGTCGTCGAGAATTGGGTAAATGTTTCCGTCTGAATGTTTTAGAACTGGAACTCCCTTCTTTTTAGCTAAAGCGACCATGCTGCGGATGTTGGGAAGCTCGAATTCCCTGAACTGTTTCAGGCTCATCAGCGGCGAATGGCAATCCGCGTAGTCATCTGTAACGAACGCCACTTCCGCGCCGGCTTCAAGCATCAGTTTAACCATACCACGGCAGGTAACAGCAATCTTTTCCATGAATTTACTGGCTGCTTTGGGTTTGCGGTACATGTCTATGATGAGTTTGTCAATTCCACCTCGGACTTGGAAGGCCATGTGCCAACCTGCGTGTCCCTGACAGACAACAGCGACATCCTTATCTTTTAAAGGTTTGATGGCTTTTTCAGCCATTTCGTACATGCCTTCAGCCTTAGGATCAGGCGGCACATAGTTCTCCATTTCCTCTTCGGTTTCCACTGTTCCACTGACCCACCAAGTTGTTTTTGTTTCCCGTCTGGAGTCCAATATTCTACCCCACTCGTCAATAAACCGGGTAGCAGAAAGAAACTTAGGCTTGTAGCCCACACTGCAAAGCGCATAGTCACTTATAGCGGGAATAGCGTCAAACCCAAGCTTCTGGCACGCTTTTACAAGAGCAATCCTGCTTTGCACAGATGCTGCCCATGGATTGTCTTCAGAACCAGCTATGAGGCTGAACCCGCCTAGACTCTCGCCTGTAATCGCCTCAATAATCGGCGGATCGAGACCAAGATCCGTGATCGGAACCATATCCGGCTGCTTCAGGTCAACCGCGGCGAAGAATCTTTCCCGATGTGGCATTCTCATACGTGTTAACCGCCTGAACGACTATACCGCGTACATTGCATAACTTTTTCTATTCTCTAACTTGAACAGGAAACTCATGAATAATAAAAGAGTAGAGCTGGTCTAGTTAACCGAAGACTGATTTCTTTTTGATGAGATCTTTTCGTATTGTTTCAAGTATTTTTCGATTGTTTCTTTCCATCCTACTTCGTCTTTTTCGCCAGCAACATACCCGTTTTCTGTAAGATATGCCACGAATCTTTCAAATTCGTCTTTCAGGAAAACCCGTGTGCAAGACCCGCGAGACGTCACTGAAAACTTTCCATCGCCCAAGTCATTAACTTCCATTTTTCCGTGCTGGCATTGATACGGGTTTCCAAACTCCGAGAAAAGCGTCCTTCGGGTCTTGAAGAACTCTTTGAACGTGGCTTTGACTTTGTTTATGTTTCCTTCTCCTTTAACAGTTAACTCAAAGGGATACTCATATCGACCTACGCCGACATTAACGTGACCAACAGAAACGGATTCCACCGTAAACCCATTTACGACTTGACCTTCCTTCGGGAACCCCATTCCTTCCCTGAACTTGCGAGAAAATGGCATGCCATAAACTCAGCTAAAAAACGGTTTAAATGTTTCGAACGAACTATCCAGTCATCTTGGTTTTTGGTTTAGAAATTTTTCCGAGAGTGTCTTTTAGAGTAAAAAGTCATAGATGGAAGTGTGCACTATTTGTTGTTAAATGCAGGAATCCTTCTTCATTAGATCCTTGTTTAATAAAATGCCCTTCTTTGGCTGGCGTTTCTGTTTAAGCAGCCATTTGTAAAGGTTAGGATTGTCGTAGGTTTTCGTCCACGAATCGTGACCCAAATCTGAGTAAACGGTGAACTTCACGTTTCCTCCAAGCTTTTTGAGAGCATTGTAAAGTTCTTTCGAGTTTTTAATCAGCACAGCTTCGTCCTTTGCGCCGTGAAAAATCCAGATCGGCACGTCTTTTAGAGCTTCGATCCTATCCCGAAATTCTGAGTCTCGGACCATACCTCCGCAGATGGGAACCACCGCTGCGAAAAGCTCTGGGTAAGTCCAGCTAGGTACCACGCTCCGTATCCTCCCATGCTTAGCCCAGTCAGGTAGACGCGTGATTCGTCAACTTTGTACCGTTGCACAGCGTCCACGAGTAAGGCGTGAAGCTCATCCATCATCGTTGTCCACAAGGAAGTCACGGGGCACTGCGGCGAGATGGCGATGAACGGAAAATCGTCCTTTCCCTCAGCGATCTTGGGGATTCCGTGCTTCTTGACAATTTCAAGGTCGTCTCCCCTCTCGCCCATCCCGTGCAGGAACAGGATTGTCGGCCACTCGGCGTCCCGTTTCTTGTTGTAGCCTTTCGGCAGGTAAAGCAGGTACTTTAGGGTCACCTTTTTCTCGATTTTCGTTTCGAACACATGCTTAGTTTGGCTCATTGAACAACTCTCCGTTAAGCTTCATTTACTAATCTTGAACGTATATAAGCGTGGAAGCAAAGACAGCCAGAAGTGCGCTCATCTACTGAGGTACAATTGGGGAAGAGAAAAGGGGCTCCAGGTATTCTTTTTGGAAATAGATACACAAATCGGATTCTTCAAAACACGTACATCGAAAAACTTCGCAAGCCAAGACAAGGAAACGTTTCTTTGATTTATCTTAATAGTCGAAGCATTCTCGTATTAGATGATTCAGACGGCGATTGAGTAACAGCTGTAACTTTAGACTTCATCTGAAGATACTGGAAAATCGAGAACTCGCTGTCGCCCTAATTCGATTCTGTGTGATTTGAGAAGGCTATGTTGCACCCAACATAATTTTAATCCGTGATTATCGGCTCAATGTCAAGCAAGTAACAGAGATCCAGCAATTCTTCTTTAAGATCACCGTAGCACATGGAGATGTATTCGCTTCTTTGGTTTTGAACGAACTGGTCAACGTCTCCTTTGAGCTTGATAAAGGCATGAGGCCAACAAGGAAAGCCACATTCATTTAGCCTCTTTTTGTAATTTTGACTTGGATGGGATGTATGACTCGCCTAGAGAAATGTGCATAAAGTATTTCCCCTTAATTCTCATCAGCCGAGCAAGTGTTACTGGTCCAGGTTTGCATATAAGACCTACGCAGATTCCGTCTGCGTCGCCTTCTCCAAACACTCCTCGTTTGCTAAGCTTGACTTCTTTTTTGTTCTCTGCAATATTTAGGGGGCAAGTTCCATCAGAAGTAAGCACAACAACGCCATCACTTTTTCTTACTCGCTGTATATCTGGGTTGAAAACTGAAAAACCGCTTAGCAGCTGAAGTATGTATGCTGTGAGGGCTGTGTTCAAGTCTCCTATACATGCGCTTGTAAAGCCCTCGTTTCCAAGTAGGCTTTGAGCAAGGCAGGCAGTGGCATAATTGTCTCCTATTTCTGGGAAACATTTGAGAGCGGTAAAATCAAACGCGTTCTCTTGAATGACTTTCTTCATAGCCAAGTAGAGTCTTAGGGATCGATCCATGACATCATCTGAGGGAGGAACATCGCCCGCGATGTTCTTTAATTCTTTATATTCCCTTGTAACTTCGTCTTTTGAAATCTGCTCAGCTTTTTGATGATCGCGTATTGGTCAACGTGATCTACGTTAATGCTGAACTTTTGCATCCAAAAGGCTTCGTCGACCCTTCCTGGAAAGGCGCCCATGCTGATTCCTCCTATCAAGCCAACAGTCGATCCCTTCAACCGATTTACTATTCTTGCTGCATTGGCGTAGCCCTTGATTTTTTTCATGGTCTCGGGGTCATCTGGGAAGCCGTAGACAAATTTGTGCTTGAGGTCAATCTCGTCGAATGCTCCATGAAGCACCAGCGCTCCACCAGTCCCCCAGCCTTGTGAAATCGGAGTTGTCCATATGAGAATTGGCTTAGAACTGGAAGTTGCTGCGCCGACAATCTCTGATGCCCAAAGCCATGAAGCCACATAAAGTATTATGCAATCCACGTTTTCTTTTTCTACATTGTTTATAGCCATTGCTGCGCCTTTCTTTGTGCGTACAAATTCATTGAATCTGTAAACATCAAGCCCAATGTCTTTTAGGCTGTTCACCGCTTGTTCAATCATTTGATGGTCAATCAAAGGACGACCAAAAGTATCTTTCATTTTAACATGAACGCCACAGGGTATAAAACCAACTTTGGAAGTTGACATTTTGTTTCATGCTCAAGTCTAATATCTGATATTTATCAGTTTCGAAGGGTCATACAAGTGATCTGCAATATGTTACATGGTGTTATTGTCTTTCTGTCAGCGTTTTGTGCAGATGTTTTTGAAGTTAAGATTTGGGGTGGATCCCTATTAAACGGGCTAAGCATTTATCCTGTTTTGCTGATTTGAAAATGGTTCAGATTAAGAATAGTTCGAAACCTCTTTGTGAGGACACAATTTCGCCTCTAATATATGGCAACTTCATGGAGTTCATTGACAATAATATCAGCAGTATATGGGCAGAGATGTCAAAAACCGCAGTTTTAAAGAGGACTATCCTCCTGGTCTCTCCCAATTGTATTATCTTAATGATGCCGCAGATCACTCATGGCAAGCCTGGGGCAAGACAAGTCAGCCAGCCGGTATGGAGAAAAGCCTGTTTTACAGTCAACCAATAGAAAGAACCAGTCTCGATAGAAGCAGAGCTTATCAGAGTCAGAAACTTGTTCACGTCACCAATTTCAGCAATGAACAACAGCGCGTTGTAGTGTCCGACACCATGAATAGAAGTCAACAACATAGCGTCCTCACTCTCCCTAACCAAACTCTTAGCCTCAGCTGAAACCTCTCGTATCTGGCAGTTAAGAGCCTCCATCGCTAACAGAAGAAAGTTACACTGCATCTATCCCCAAACTAGCTAGCCAGAAAGAGTGAATTCACAAGGTTTTAAGAGTCAGTCAGCAAAGCATAAAACATATTACGTGCTTGGAAGTTTCGGTATAGCAGCTTCACAAGTAACATAATGAAGCTCAAAACTTTGTAGACAAGATTGTAGGTGGCGAGAAAAAATGTTCGATGTTATCGGGCTGGGGGCTTCTGCTTGTGACTCCTTAGGGATAGTTCCTTATTATCCAGCATTGGATGAGAGATTAAGGATGCTGGAGATTCACCGTCAAGGAGGAGGCGAAGCGGCAACAGCCTTGGTGACTCTTTCTAGGCTAGGAATTAGGACCTCATTTGTCGGGAAGATCGGGGATGACGAGCTGGGTAGGTTCATAGTCAATGAATTCAAGAAAGAAAATGTGGATACCAGCCATATAGTAGTCGAGAAAGGCGGTTCATCAATCTTCGCATTCTCCATCGTCGACAAAGAAACCGGTAAGAGGACTATATTGTGGCACAAACGAATGAAACCCTTGTTTCCCGACGAAATGGACGAAGAGTTCATGCTCTCAGCGAAAATACTTCACGTAGATCAGCACGAACCTGAAGCGGCTTTAGTGGCGGCTGGATGGTTTAAAAAGGCAGGCAAGATGGTTGTATTGGATATCGATACAATCGATTCTCGACTACAGAGATTGGTGAGATCAGCAGATGTAGCGATAGGCTCAGAAGTCTTCGCTAAGAATTTCGCTTCAAGCGACGACTATTTTGAGGCAGCAGAGAACATTAGTTCCTTTGGACCTGAGACTGTTGTATTCACACTCGGGGAGAAGGGATGTTTATGCAGATCAAAAGGAGACGCATTTATGCAACCAGCCTTTGAGGTTAACGTGGTAGACACTACGGGAAGTGGGGATGTATTTCACGGAGCGTTCATCTACGGGATTCTACAGAATTGGGATTTGAGAAAGATCGCTGAGTTCTCTAACGCCGTGGCTGCGATGAAATGCAGGAGAATCGGAGGTAGAGCTGGAATTCCCACTCGTAAAGAAGTAGATAAGTTCTTGGAGAACGCAAAGCCTAAATTGTAAAGTTAGTAAAAAAGTTTACCTGACATATCTCATATGCTGGTTTTAGCTAACTCCGAGATAAATAAGGGGAACATAAAAGCCGAGATCAGGAACGGCGCAACAAAGATCAATATTGAAACTGCAATTCGCCAGAAGTATAAGAAGGAGCTAAATGCCAAGGATGTTCCTTTTGCCCAGAGACTTGTGAGAGAGGAAGTTAAAAATCTGATCGATAACTATTTCGAGACCAGAGGAAGCGCACTCGAATTGGCGTCTCTGCTGTCGAACGACTCCATGCTTCGACCTCAGCTAAGACTCCTGACGGATTCTGGTCACGTTTCCTATTTTTCTCTCCACTCAACTTCCGATAATCCGTCATTCGGCAGCAACGCGGGTCGCAGATGCTTATCTTTGAAGAAATTGCTGGGGTCCTCCTCAAGATCCTTGAAGCTGTATCTGTTCCCCGAGAACTTTGCTAGTTCAATGGTGCCTCTTTCAATCATTCTCAAAACATTCTCCATAGCTCTGGTGTTACACCCGCTTAAACCTTGGGTTCCAGAATTACTATAATGCCAGATTCCGCTCTCCACTCTGATATTACCCTTGGTTCCAGCGAACGCATGGATTCTCCAACCTGTGCCAGAAACGATTCTATGCGCTAACTCAACCGCACTGGCATCGCCTGCAGCGATGAAAACATCATCAATAGCGGATAATTTGCTATATTGCCTTCTGAATCGTCTCGCGTTCTCTTCATGAGACAGATTCGAATCGTAAACGAAGAATTCAATCATACCCGCGAATCTTCCGCCAAAGAGTTTCTCGGCAAGCATGGCTTTCTCCTCGCTTCTGACGAACATGATTACCTTAGATGCACCACCTACCTGCATCTGTTCATCAACTGTTAATGCCACTTCAGCTGCAATAAATGCCATTGCTCCTGAACCCATTATAACAGTCACGCCTCCTCTTCGCACTCCCTTCTTCATTATATTGCCGTTCTCGCTCTGACCTTCCGGATGAACAGAAAGGTCAAGGCAATCAACAAGACAGGCCGTAGGCTCGACTAAGGCAGCTTCCGTGTCGCTTATTCCATTTGGCACCCTTGTGACGCATCCACTTCGGATCAGCTCAGGCGTAATTCGCACGTACTGCGCAAACCCACCGTCAAGTGTTCTAGAAACGTCCTCGATGTCCATTCCAAGAAGCTGGACACCAGCAACATTTTCTTTTTGCAGAAACTCGGGAGGATCCCTGTATCGAGCGCACCTTGTCTGAAGAATAACTCTTTCACCTTCCTTGAAGTCAAGATACTCTCTAGGCAGACGACGAAGCCAAGTGCTTGTGTATCCTAAAGGTTTGGTTAAATTCTTAACATTCGAACCGACTTTTTCAATTGTTCCAACCATCTCATGACCAACGACCCTGCCCCACTCCCTGAAAAGGCTGCCAGCAAAATGAACTCTTTGTTCTTTGGTCAGGGTTCCCCAATGCCTCACTAAGTTCCTGTAGAGTTCATCTTCAACTTGCCTGTTTGCCTCGTCTGTTTTGAGAAAGCGCACATATTCTCCTAGGTTTGATTGATCAAAGGATCCTTTGAGGTTTGTAAGATCGCCTAGTTCACTCAATAGAATATTATCTGTTTTACTGTTTCCTTCGTAGTAGTATCTGACTTCTGTTCCGCAACGATGAATCATGCTGACCTTGACGACAAGATCGTTTGGTGTGTAGAAGATAGGTCGGTCATCTACCACTCTGAAGTTGCCGACGCCATAATAGACGAGAGCATTCATGCCGCCTACAGCGACGCCTTCAACTCTTGTTTTCCTATTTTTTTCTTTATAGATATCACCGGGTTTAAGGTTCAGCCTTGATTGCCGTTTGTACAAAGTAAACACTCCCTCAAGTTGGCATCAAACCTCCGTTGAGCAGAATCGTCTGGCAATTGATGAAGTCTACTCTCTCAGAACTTAAGAAAACCACCAAGTTTGCCACGTCCTCAATTGTGCATGCTCTTCTGACTGGAATCTTGCCAATTCTCCTCTTTATCAATTCTTCAGGCGACCTCACTCCCTCCTTCTTAATAGAGATCTCGTAGAGGCTTGGGTTTTGACTCCAGCTCCCCGTTTCGTATATATCGGTTGGCGCTATTGCGTTCACGGTGATCCCGAATCGTCCCAGTTCACGTCCCAACGCATGGGTAAGCCCTCTTAAGGCAAACTTGCTCATAGAATAAACAGATAGTCCGGCGCTACCTACAACACCTGACATTGAGCTGATGTTGATGATTCTCCCATATCTTTGACGTTTCATATACGGAGAGACCGCTTTTACGCAATGAACTGCCCCCTTTACGTTCACATCCATGGTTGTCTTGAAGTCTTTTTCTGTGACATCCTGAATAAAGTGGGGGATTGCCACGCCCACATTGTTCACAAGTATGTGAACCGAACCGAACCTGTCAACTGTCTCCCGGACTAGATGTTTGACGCTCTTCTCGCAAGTGACGTCTACTTCAAGAGCAATACAAGTGGCTTCGGGGAACTTCTCCCCTATCTCATCTTTTACTTTCGAAGCCTTCTCGACATTTATGTCTGCAATGACTACATGTGCAAGCTCTTCTGCAAGACCCATAGTCTATTCCTCTACCTACGCCTGATGCTCCACCAGTCACGATGGCGATCTTGTCTTTAAGATTGAGCTGCAATTTGATAATTCCTTAAAGAAATGAGAGTGAATAACAAGATATAGGTTATTGGGATTAGGTAGTCATCCAGCTAGATGTTGCGGAAGAAAGTAGGTCTTCATGGTAGTGGAAAAGACATAAAAAAATAACACCTAAAAATTTTAAAAAACCGTGGCTTTATAATCAATGGAGATTCCTTAGAAGGACAGTAAAAATTGGCTATCTGGATAATTCTCTTTTCTTTTAAGCCGTCATAAGCCATCTCTACTTGCGGTGCTTTAAGACATGGCAATATTAGTGCCTTAGAGGTAGTGTAGTCCTTGCTCTTTGGCTGATTTTTCAAGGTAGAGGACTGTTAAGCTTAGCAATCACGGCGAAGATTACTAGCTGCAGGAATAGTCCCGCCCATTCGTATGTAACGGGCATGATCGGTCTTGTTTCCATCACGTAGTATCTCAACAAGTCCATACCGAATGTTAAGGGCAAGGAGTACCCCACAATCTGCAACGGTACCGGAAGTCAGCTGGAACGGAACAAACATGCCTGTGAGCATCTGAAAGGCGAAGTTGAAGAAGCTAAAGATTGCTGTGGTCTGCCTGAACTTTAAGACCAAACTGGCGAATATGGCGCCTAATTGTGCCACTGCAGCCACGGAGACCATGGTTGCTGTTAACCCTAGGAAAAGCCCGAGTGGAGTCAAGGTTGAGCTGGTGAAATACAATGCAACGCAGAACATGGGAGCAAAGAATATTGTGGACTGCAACGCTGAGGCAGCTATGTTGCTTGCGATGTACCAGTACCTCGAAAATGGGCAGCTAAACGTGTAGTCAATTTGGCCTGAGCTAAGTTCACCTTGGAACATGCCTGCTGAACCCCAAAGAGCCGTATTCTGCCAACTTTGGAAGCTAATGCCGAGGATGATGAAGGCCACATAGTTCGTTGAGCCCACCAAGTTGCCAAGCATGTTAGTGTCAAATGCCATAGCCAAAATAAGCATGCCGAATCCGAACAGGACGCTTCCCAGCATCTCAAAAATGAAGTTCGCCTTGTAACGTGTCATGGTTAAAAGGTTCCGCCAAACCGACATGTAAAACAGTTTAACCGCGCTAGGCACCTGTTTTCACCTCGTCCTCACCATTCTCAACGAAAAACGCAAACGCGTCCTCAAGGGAAGGCTCAACCATCCGCACTGGAACTTTTAGACCTGAATGTTTAAGCAAATCCACAACGTCGGACAGAATGCTGAAGGCGTCGTCGCAGTGCAACCTCACACTTGGACTGCGGGACATGCTCCTTACACCAGGCAACGCCAGAAGGTTAGACTCCAACTCTTGGCTGAGATTATTAACGCCAATCTCCAACGTCTCTTTTACTGTGACCCGTTTCTTAAACTCGGAGGATGTGCCTATGAACTTCACCGTCCCATGGTCTATGAGCGCCAGCCTGTCGCAGACCTCTTCAGCCTCAAGCATGTTGTGCGTCGTAATCACGAGGGTCATCCCGTGGTCCTGAGCGTACTTTTTGAGGTAAGTCCGAGCTCGGCGCCCAGTCATCGGGTCAAGGCTCTTGGAAGGCTCGTCGAGGAAGCACACCTGCGGGTTGTGGATGATAGCCCTCATGACGATGACGAGCTGCTTCTCGCCCCCAGACAACGCGATGAAGTGCCTGTCCAAACGGTCCGTGAACCCAACGCCTGCAGCAATTTCTTCAGTCCTTTCCTTGGCGACTTTGTAGGGCACGTCCCTCAACGCGTAGGCGAAATACAAAAGGTTCTCTCGGACGCTCAGCCTCCAGTAAGCGGACCGTTCCGAATCTTGGCCTGCGTAGCCGATGATTTGTCGCACCTTATTCTCTTGCTTGTCAACGTCGAAGCCTCCGACTTCCGCATGACCCCCAGTTGCCTTCAGAAGCGTTGTTAAAATCCTGACAAGAGTCGTCTTTCCCGCCCCGTTTGGTCCAAGCAGCCCGAAAACCTCGCCTTCTTTAACGTCCAAGCTTAGGTGGTTGAGTGCCGTGACCTTTTTTTTGCCGTTGTACACCTTAACTAGGTCTTCGCAGATGACGGGGGCTTCCATAATGGTTCACTGCTGATCGGGTACGCTTTTACAAAAACATACGTATGGTCACTTGAATTAACTGTTCTGTTAAAAAGTGACCAGATAAATGGTTCACTTCACGAAAGGGCTTAAGAGTTCAGTGAGTTAAAGTGAGTTTTGTTCAACCTGCTTCGCTATTTCGTTCGCCATCTGGTATGCAAGCCTTCCAGGCATCGTGATCAGGTACCGTCCTCGAGCCTTCTCCTGAACAACAAGCCCAGCCTTCTCGAGAACGTCCAAGTGGCTTGAAAGCGTGCTGGCTCCTATGTTTGGAATTTTTTCCTGAAGCTCACTCGCATAATGTCCGCCAGAAACCAGTTCACCGAGAATCGTGACTCTGTTTTCGTGCCCAAGGGCGTTCATCAAATCCGCCGCAGCTTTAGGATTAACCTTTAAGGCTTCCTTTTCTGCAGGTTTTTCGGGGTTAAATTTGAATTCGGGTTTAAATTTAAAATTGGAATATCCGCCTAAGGAGCGGTCAAGGTCCTTCATCACGTTGTCCATGACGCCTTCAACTAAGCCGCCAATGTACTCGCCGAGTCTGTCGCCGAAAGCGTCGAATTTCCAAGCGGCATCACTTGACTGGGTAGGCTGCTCCTTTTTCAGTTCCTCAACCTTTTCTGGTTGTTCTTCTTTTTTGGGTTCGAGCTGCTTAGAAAGCCCATTTATTTGTTCTTTAAGCTTTTCCACTTGTTCTCTAAGATTTTTGATTTCCTCATCGTCTTTTTTACCGAACATAGAACTCAAATCCATTTACGTTGAATTAAATTAGTTTTTTGTCAAATATAATTTGATAAATAGCGAACTAATAAAGCTTTTGGCGAAAACACACAATTCTGCTATACCAAAAAAGTTTGACTGCCTCACTACAAGTTTATGTCTTCAATAAACCCTGCTTTCATGTATTAAGTTACTATTTTCTGAAATGAAACCACAAAGAATTTTTTGCTCATTTACGAATCAAAACAACAATAGATAAAGGTGGATTTATCCGCCGTGTACTGCTGGCAGCAGAAGAATTAAGTCTCCGTCTTTTAGGGTGGTTTTCAGTCCATCAAGGGTTTGGATGTTTTGTCCGTTGAGGAGTATTGTGAGTTCTGGTTCGGTGCGGTCAAATCGGAATAGGGCTTCCTTTTGTACGGTTGCTGTTTTTTCTTTGAGTATAGACAGCAAGTCTTCTATTGTCTCTCTATCTGCAAGTTTAACAATTTTTTCGTTTCCCAGACTGGCTGCAAGGTGCCCCAACGCTTTGACCTTAACCTTCACGATCAACCACTTTTCGAATGATGGTTTATCCTATCTTCCCAATAAAGAATCCCTATTAAAAAAAGGAAAAGGGAGGAGTTTATTTTCTTAGCTTCTCCATTTCTTTGTCGACGTCGTCCAGTCCGAGCTTCTTGAGGACTATTGATTTGGGTATGCCGTTTTTGTCCCATCCGATGGCTTTGTAGAACTGTTTCTTTTGTTTCGCAACTTCTTTCTTGTCGGTCGTCTTGCCCTTATATGGTCCTGAAGGCAACGGTTCATAATATCTCGGCGGGTTGTCGTCGTGAACCGCTGGGTCCCAAACGATGTCAGGTCCCCCGAGAAGCAGCGCTGCCCTCTGAATGTGCATTATCCTGTGTCCCAACACTCGGTTCCACTCGTCTTGGGTTGTCTCCCAACCTGTGATTGCGCGGTAATAGTCCCAGAGGAGCTCCCAGTCTATGACGAAGCTGCAAACAACGGCTGAGTCGTAAAACACTGACCCCATGTCGTCGTAAGCGTCGTGAACTCCGGAAGTGTGGTCTCCGCACTGAGGCGAACAAGCGTACCCGATTGGTCTATAGTCTTGTCCGCTTCGGGTTCCGTGGGCTCCAATCTCCACGCCTTTGACGTGCACCGCGTATTTTGTTACGTCGACTCCTTTCATCTTCGAAATCTTCAAAGCCGCCCTGTAGGTTCCCTCCGCAAGCACGTCGCCGATGCCTTCCCGCTTGACGATTTTTCTTGCCAGCTTCTCGAAGGCTTCAACGTCTCCCCACTTCAACTTGAACCCAATGTCTTTCTCCGTCAATATGCCTCTCTGGTAGAGCTCCGCAGCGAAGGCAAAAGTGTTAGGTCCATTGATGCCCGAATAACCCAAGTAATCCATAAGCGCCGCCATGTAGATACATTTGCCCGGGTCGAAGATTCCAAGGTTCGGTCCACAGTAAGCCTGCAACTCGTAGTCAGGGTCATCAGTGAAGGTTCCCTTGTAAGGTCCAGTTTTAATAACGGCGAGCTTCATGCAGCACGCAGCACAGTTGAAGTCGCTCCACAACCGTTTCACCCAAAACTTGTAATCAAATTTCGGTCCACCGAACCCTTTCTCATCGTGCCATTCTTCCTGCCAGTTCCTAATTGGTTCAGAACTACTCGACGCTGCAGTTTCGTAACCCCCGTAACCAGTTCCATGAACAGTCGGCCATTCACGTTCCCTGTTGCAGAGCCTCTTGTCAACCTCTCTCCACAGAAGCCTCACAGCGCCTGGACTCGCCACATCAGGAAGCGACTTTCTTCCCTTAGCCACGATTGCCTTGAGGTTTTTTGAACCCATAACAGCACCGTAGCCACCGTACCCCGCAGCGTGGCTAATCTTCTGAAGCACAGCTGCTGTTCTCACACGGTTTTCGCCAGCTGGTCCGCAGTATATCATCCCGGGTTCTTTCCATTTGCCTACTTTCGGGAACCGTTTCGTGAGTTCTTCCCTGACTTCTTTATTCATTATTCTAATCGTGTCAGGAGATTCGGTGCCCCAAACGTTTTTGGCGTCTCTAATTTCGGCTTTGTCGTCTGTGACGAGAATGTAAACTGGCTTTTCAGCCTTCCCTGAAACGATGACACCATCGTATCCTGCGCATTTTAGTTCTGAAGGAAACTCGCCGCTACACGTGGAGCCGATTATGCCATTGCACTGAGGCGACTTTCCCGTTATGCAAACCCGTGCTCCCGGATAAATCGCCGTCATCGGACCCAACATTGCCATGAACAGGTTTTCAGGTCCAAGCGGGTCTACTTTTTGCCATTTTTTGCCAAGTCTGTCCCACAGGATTCTTGCTGCGAGTCCTCTTCCTCCAACATAGTTTCTGAGAACCTCGTCGCTGAACGTGATGTCCTTGATCTTGTCGTTCGACAAGTCGATGTCAAGAAACTTTCCAGCGTATCCTCTCGGCATTTAGACCAGCTCCTTCGCTTTTTCTCCGTAGATGTTTTCCGCAATGTCCTTGGTGAGGTCCTCAGGTTTCTGGGCGAAAAGTTTCCTATTCAAGTTTCCTTCAACCCACTCTTTCCGTTGTCTAATCAACCAAAGCGCGTCGAACCTTGCTTCGCGGCAGACCTTAACGCATTCGGGGTCTCCGCCGCAAAGGTCGCATATTGTTGCCTTGTTGTCGCCGGGGTGAAGGAAGGGAATGTTGCCGGGGCAGGCGTCTATGCATTTTCCGCAGCTTATGCATTTTTTTCTGTTAACCCTGACCGCCATGGTGTCTTTGTCAACCGAAAGCGCTTTGACTGGGCAAGAAGCGACGCATGGGTAGTCGTGGCATTGGCTGCAAAGGTGGGGCACTTCAGCTCCGGGGAAAAGCATGAAGACTCTTATTCTTGAAGCTTCAGGCCACATTTTTCCCTCGTGGTGCAGTGAACAGGCAAGCTCGCATCTTCGGCATCCGCTGCATCGTAGAAGGTCCCTAAAAATCCAAACAACTTCTTCTTTGCTCATTTTTCATCTTAAAAAGAAAGATATACACAAGTAAATATAAAACGTTTCATAAATCCCTCAGGATAAATAAAGGCATGCCGAGAAAATGAACGGTTTTTATACCATGACGACGTAGATGTTGCTTGGTGAGCTACGGTTGAGGGATCTGCTAGGCTCTGTTGTCAAGAAAGGAGAAAAGGCAGGAGCAAGGTTCTGCGAAGCAAGGTTCTTCGAGGAAAGAGCAAAATATATTTCCGTCGAAAACGGCGTTGCGAAATCAATGTCCTCAGGCATCCTACACGGAGTCGGAATCAGAGTCATAGTTAACGGGAAATGGGGGTTCGCGTCGACAAACGTGTCCACAAAACAAAGCGTCGAAAAGGCTTTAACGGACGCCATAGGAGGAGCAAAGTCCATAGCAGCACAATCAGGGGAAGAAGCAAAAATCGTTGACCAAAAGCCCGCTACGGACACCGTTGTTCACAAACCTAAGATTAATCCCGAGAACGTAAGCGAGGAAGAAAAAGTAAAAAGGATGCTAGAGATCGAAAAGCTGCCCGAACATACAGCAAAAAAGTGAAAGACACGTTCATGAGCTACAGGGAAGTACTTACGAAAGTGGTAACCAACAACTCATTCGGGACATCAATCGAGGAGACGACGCCCAGAACCCACGTCTACTGCAGCGTAATCTCAAAAGAAGGCGAAAACATGCAAACCGGGTTCGAATCAGAGGGAAACGTCGCTGGCTACGAGATTGTTGACGCCATTCAGGTTGAACAGTTCTCCGTGAAGGCAGCTGAGACAGCTGTCAAACTTCTTGACGCTCATCCCCCTCCCAGAGGAACATTCACGGTGGTCGTTGACCCAGAAGTAGGCGGACTCTTCGTCCACGAAGCTTTCGGCCACAACAGTGAAGGTGACCTCGTCTTCGGAGGGCAGTCCATAATTTCCGACAAGATGGGACAGAAGGTGGCAAGCGACCTCGTCTCGGTTATAGACGACCCGACAGTTCCCAAGAACGGCTGTTACGTTTACGATCACGAAGGAACCAAGGCTGAACTGCACCTCATTATCGATAAAGGAACCTTAGTCAGCTACCTTCACTCTTTAGAATCAGCTGCAAAGCTAGGCGGCAAACCTCAGGGCAGCGTCCGCGCCCAAAACCAGCATTTTCCACCCATCATACGGATGTCGAACACGTACTTCGCAGCTGGAGACATGACATTAGAAGAACTCCTAGAAGACATTAAAACAGGAGTCTACTTGGCTGGGTCACAGTATGGCTACGTTGAAACCCAGAAAGGTCAATTCACATGCAAGGTTGAACAGGGGTGGCTCATAGAAAAGGGAGAATTAACGGAGCACCTCAGAGACGTAGCCATCAACGGCCTTACCTTGGACGCGCTCAAGAATGTCACGGCAGTCGCTAAAGACTTAAGGATTGATATGCCGGGAATGTGCGGGAAAGGCGGGCAAGGCATGTACGTTGACGCGGGTTCACCGCACATTAGGTTTGAGGGTGTGGTCGTTGGAGGAAGGAGGTGACAGGCATGGAAAAGGTTGACTTGGTAACGCCGGTTGAAAAAGCGGTTAAACTACTTTCTAAATTAAGTCTCGACTTTTTCGATGTCTACGCTTCCTACTCACGTTCGTTGAGCGTCGGAATTCTGGGCAAAGGAATAAACGAATCCATGTCCCGAACTGACTTGGGACTAGGAGTCAGAGCCTACAAAAACAAGGGACTTGGGGTCGCCTTCTCCCAAAGCTTGAAAGCTGAAGATGTTGAAACAACGGTTCGCCAAGCCGCCGATTTCGCTGCAGTCGCTCAGCCTGACCCATACTTTAAGGGCATGCCGGGTCCTTCGAAAGCAGCAAAGATTGCTGGACTCTGCGACTCCGAGATTGTTTCTCTCACATTAGAAGAAACCGCGGTGCTAACCAAGAGTATGATAGGGGCTGTGGAGGACATTCGTCAAGGAGCCATGTATGCCGGAGGATTAGACGCTGGCCACATGAAAGGTTACTTGATGACCTCAAAAGGAGTCTCAGTTGAGGCTGAAAAGACATCCGTATCCGCAAGCATAGCGCCCACGTACAGAAAAGGCGACGATGTTGGAAGTTCATCCGAGTTCGACGACGCCATCTCTCTGGCAGAAATGGACTTCGAGAAAATCGGCAAAAAAGCAGCCGAAAAAGCCGTCGAACAGTTCGGTTCGAAACGGATTGAAAGCGAAAACCTGCCAATAATCCTCACGCCTGAATCGACAGCTTCGCTTGTCTTTGGTCTGCTTGGCGCAATTTCAGGTGAGTCTGTTGCCAAGGGAAGAACATTCGCTTCGGGCTGCCTCGGAAAACAGGTTGCTCCTTCCACGTTTGGGGTGGTGGATGATGGCACAATTCCTGGCGCGATTGCCAGTGGTGCCTTTGACGGTGAAGGCGTGCCGAGAAGACGGGTCGAAGTGGTGGGCGGAGGTGTTGTGAAAACTTTTCTGCACAACTACTATTCGGCTGGAATCATGGGGGTCGAAACAACTGGGCATGCAGCGAGAGGAGGCTACGGTGGCTACGTGGGCACAGGACCGACGAATGTTCAAGTCAAACCCGGAGAAAGCACAATGGACGAGATGGTCGCGGAAACAAGGAAGGGCATCTTGGCTGCAAGCGTGGGATTTACGCCAAACATCGTTTCAGGCGAGTTCTCCTGCACAATAGACGAAGGGTTCCTCGTTGAAGGCGGAGAGAAAAGGCATCCGATCAAAAACCTGATGGCGGGTGGGCACGTGCTGGAACTGTTCAAAGACATTGACCTTATATCCAAAGAGGGACGAACCTTGGGAAAAGGTTTCTTCTTCCCCTATGCTAAGATTAAAGAGGTAAAACTTGCAGGTAAATGATGTTATCAAGAAAGCATGCAAACAAAAAATCCCGAAATTAAGATGCTTCCATTAAGGACTTTAAGAAGGCTTAGCTTAGTGCATTGATAACCCGAGGTAATTATGTTGAAGTTTAAGGTTTTTCTGCTTTGATTAAGAAGAGCCTTTGAGTGAATGTTAATTTTTCTTCCTTTTCTATCCTTTCTTGCAGCTTTAGAAGATTATCAAACTGTATCTTAACGGTGAAACCCGGCACAATCCACGGAATAGCCTTAAGGAAATACACCAATGCCCCAACATCTTTGAAGACAGTTTTTCCTTTCCATTCTTGGGCATCAACCACCACGAGTTCCGTTGACTTGATTGTGTTAAGCGCAAAATTTAAGGTAAAGAAAGACCACTGTGGCTTACAACCAAAAACTTTACAGAGGTCCTCAAGGTCTCTACCGTCAACCTGCTCTGTAAGGAAGAATCCGTGAGACTTTAGAACCCTAGCGACTTCTGAAGCATTGTAGGCGGAATGCCGATTAAGTACTAAGTCGAACTCGCCGTCAGCAAAGGGCAGTTTTTCTTTCAAAGACGAGGATTTTGTTTGGACAACTTCGACGCCGTATGGTGAAAGTCTCCTGAGAGCCAAAACATAGTTCGGCGGAATCCCTCGGTTGCTACTACACGTTTCGGAAAGCAGTCTTTCATCGCAAGCAGCCTTTCGCCGCCTCCTGTTCCAAGGTCCAAAACAGCCCTTGATGACAACATGAGGGTTTTTGCCAATTCCATGTAGGACTAAGGTGGCTGCTCCTCCACGCATCTTTCTGTAATATGAGAGAAATCCCAGCCGATGAAAGGTTCGGACTCTTCTTTCTTCCATTGTTGAAATAGGGCGTTGGTTTCCTTGCGTTCCATTATTTAGTTTCTCCACCTTAACAAGAATGAAGACTATTCTATTTAAAAAAATCCATAACAATCATTAGACGCAACCAAACCTTCGTGTTCTAATTTTTGGACAGATTGTTCTGATCAATGGTATTATACCCGTTGTTTTCATATTTTATTGGCGAGGACACGTTGAACCCGAAGATTGTTGCCGTATTAATTGTCGCTGCCATCATTTGTTCAGCGGGAGCAACCTTAGCTTTAGCTGGCATTACGCCTGTTTCTGAAAATCCCGTAATCTGCCCTGAAGGTGCCCACGATATTTCAGGACCATATGTCTTGACACCTGTCGGCTCGAGAAGCGAAAACTTCATCTGGAAATGTCTCCGATGTGGCTATTCTTGGAGGCAAAGTTTTGCGGAGGACGTTTATGAGGCTTGGCGGGACGCTTTTTTGGAGCCCGCCTTTGTCCGAGACTACGCGTTGCTGTACCTAAGGACCGTTCTTGAGCTGAAGGTTCCCGATCCTTTAACGTTGAACTGGACGGGAGGCAACGTTACACCACATTGTCTACTGGGTTACGAAACTTATGTCTACAAAGATGGCAGCTTAACTGTAACAATCGGCTACCCAGTTGTTCTACCGGTGAACATGGAATACACTATAACAGTGAAAATGGACGGCGCAACCGTTTGGAAGGGGACGCTTCTTCGCCGACAATTCAAGACAAGTTTGCCTTTTGAAGGTGAGCCTAGAACCGTCTATGATAATTATGGTGGTGTCGGAGTCTTCGAGAGAGGCATCCACATAATTGTTACTGACCACGATCCTACGCTGCCCACGATATGGATGGTGGACGATTACTGGCGGATGCTTAAAGGAAACGAGGCAACAACGGCTTCCAACGAGGATTTCGTTAGCCTAATCGTCTCACGGGGCGACTACCCGACTGGAGGATACGCCATACAGGTAAAATCGTTTAGCTGGTTGGAATCATACCCGGTTAAGCTCAGGTTCGAAGTGAACTTCACGAACCCCGGCGAAGGCGTAGCCGTCACAGAAGCGCTCATTAATCCACTCGTCCTCATACCCCTTGGTCGGCTTGATCCCGGAGAATACGAGGTTCAAGTCCACGTAGACACCTACATCCTCACTTTCGACGCAACCGGGAAAACAGTTTACACCCAAATACTAACGTTCAGAGAGGAACTCTGGACTCTAAAATTTACTGTTGAATAAATGTGTAATAATTATGGGAGAGATGTCGATAGGCACTTCAGCGACGAGTTCTGATGATTCCCATAATCGCGGTTATCGGCGCAAGAAAACCTAAAGTTCCTGTCATTGCTGTGCGAACGTTTTTTAAAGATGGAATCGACTTAGATTGTTTTATGCCGTTCAACAAAGTTCTGCTGGTGAAACCTTCTGGAAAAAGCGGACTAAGTTTCCTAATGGACCAGATACCTCTTGGCTTAGAATACATAGCGGCATACATTGAGGACTCGGTCGACGAAGTTCACATCATAGACATGGAAATGGAACACCAAAGTTTCCAGCAAATCCTCGACCTGTACAGCCCAGACCTCGTAGGAATCTCCCTGTCAGCAACCGAACACAACGAGGGCTTGCGCCTTGCGAAAATTGCCAAGAAAAGAGGGATCGCAACCATGGTCGGCGGATACCACCCTACAGGCGTCCCGGACTTGCTGCTTTCCTACCCTCAGGTGGACATGGTTGTTCGCGGCGAAGGAGAGGCTACAGCGATGGAAATCATAGAAAAGGGAGGTTCAGAGGGCGTACTCGGAGTCTCTTACAGACGAGCCAGCCAGATTATCCACAATGAAAATAGACCGTTCATCAAAGACCTAGACAGCCTTCCCTTTCCCGCTCGGCACCTGAGACACTATTCGTACAAGGCGCAAGACCGAAAAACCGATTACGACGCGATTCTGACCTCACGAGGGTGCTACGGACAGTGCACGTTCTGCTGTGAGCCTAGCATGAGCCGAGGGCATTTCAGATGGCGTTCCCCAGAGAATGTCGTGAAGGAGATTCTTGAGATAGACAGGTTCCATAAGGGGAGACGGGTCATCGGATTCATTGTTGATCCGAACTTCATGGGCAAGCCATCAAGAGTGGAACATCTCTGTGATCTCCTCCGGGACCACGACTTGAACATGGAGTTCATGGCGCTTGTTAGAACGGATCATATGGCAAAGTATCCCGGCATTGTGAAAAAGATGTGCGAAGCGGGGATACTCTATTTCGAGATGGGCATAGAAAGCCCAAACCCAAGAGACTTGGAATCGACGAAAAAGGGCATAACTACAAAGATTCACAGGGAAGCGGTGCATAATATACGCAAGTATGGTGGAAGTGCAGGCGGAACTTTCGTTATAGGTCTTCCGGATCAGACAGAGGAAGAGATTAGATACTTCCCGGTTTACGCTAGAGAGATTGGAATGACGGGTGCTGCTTTTGGCGTCGTGACCCCGTTTCCAGGTACCAAATTCTACGAAGAACTGGACAAGGAAGGATTGATATTTGAGACCAACTGGGAAAATTTCGACGAAATGCACTCGGTTTATATTACAAAGCATCTGTCTAAGGAGAAGATTGAGGAGCTGGCCACCTACTGCATGGCTAAGTTTTGGAATATAGATACGTTCATTGATCGGGAAATGGTTTCTCAGCGAAGAACTAGAAGAAAACTGCCGTTGGCTAACTTCATACTTGAAAGAGCAAACGATATGCAGTTCATTAGCCACGCTGGGAAAAGCCTTAAGAGGGATAACTTCGGTCTATACGTAAAGATTTTCCTGGAAGCTTACCCTGATCCCCGAGTGGAAGAATACACCAGAAGGGTAGGAGTGCACAACGTTTTAGAGATGTCGCGGTTCCTCAGAATCCTTGGACCGCAAACGATCCAGTGCACTTTGAACCTTGACGATGATGCAGCCATCAGCTTCGTTGTGGAAACCACCAAGAATTCGGTTGAGTACATACGGATCATGCGCGGAAAACAGCATTATTCAACCATAAATTTAGATGTCGACATGAAATTGATTAGCGAAAGGGGGCATGTGTCCAAGAGGGAACTGTTGAAGCGATTTCTACCACATAATGGCGGCTTCAAGGGATTATGGGGCACTTTCAGGCTTCTCGCAGCGGTCGGAACAGAGTTCTTAGTGTGGAAAATCAACAAGGCAGAATAAAGAGCACTTTGGCTTGTTATGGAAGTTTCCTCCACAAGCATTATATGTTAACTTGTTTACTTGTTATACATGTTTAGGTGGTTTAAGATGTCGAGTGAACAGAAAGATGTAACCGCAATAAGGGGACTCGAAACAGAACTCTACAATAAAATACTCGCAAAAGCTAAAGAAACAGGCAAAAACGTCTCCGACCTGATGAACGACGCGATGAGGTCGTACCTGAACCAAGTTCAAGGAGCCTCAACAGTCTTTGGCGAAAACATGGACAACGTCACAGTCACCAAAAAGGACCTTATGGAACTCGGAAAAGTGGCGTTCAAAGAAGTTATGAACCTAAAATTCGCCAAGGACATTGACAAAGAAGTCTTCGAAAACAATGTGCTGTCGATCGAAGAATGCGACAACGTGCAGGTGCCTGAACCATTGTACTTGGACGCGATGAAAAAAGTGAAAGGCTGCCATAACGTTATGCGATATTCTGTTGAGGAACAAAAAGCCCAAGACCAGAACATCATAAGAATCGGCGGAATTGACGATCTGGAAATCTCGAAAAGCGACCTAGAATCTATTGGTAAAAAAGTTATTTTCGAAGACATCGACGAATTGAAGCTGAGCCAAGATGTGGATGCTGACGCCGTAAACCAATACATTGAAGCCATCAGAAACGTGGATGAATTATTGGTACCAAAAAACGTTTTCCTCCTCGTCCTAACAAAAACAAGAGACTGCGACGAAGTTAACAAATACTAACCAAAACCAACAAAAAAACCGCGACAAATCGTAAACCTAAATATTTCTTTTTTATATTATGGAATGTTTACGGGAGAGACTATTCAAATTGCAGGTCAAAAGAACAACCATAGAGGATTTGGGGACTACGTACTGTTGCGCTGAAGAGTTCCCGCCCAATGTTGGATGGGCTGAATGTTTACTTGAATCTAGAGAGTGGTTCAAAACAAATTTGGGAAGGCATATTGAAGGTTACCACTTGTTAGATGGAGACAAGGTTGTTGGCTTAATCTACTGGGTAAGGTCGGAGAAGGCTCTTCTTCCATACGAAATTGAACCCATGGTTGCCTGCATCTATTGTACCGAGCTCTTGCAGGATTACAAACATAAGGGACATGGCAGAATGATGCTTGACTACATGAAAAATGACCTAAAAAAACAAGGATTCAAGGGCATACTGGTTTCTGCCACGGACTTGGACTTGTACATGTCATATAAGGACTTTCTGAAGCAGGGCTTCCAGACAATCAAGGAGCATCCGCCTTTCAAGGTCATGTATTACCCCCTAACAAAGGAAAACATAGCAGTCAAAATCGTAGGTCTGGACTATAAGCCAGCGACCGACAAAGTCGAAGTAACGTTTTTCAGAAACTTCATGTGCCCAGTCGGAGCCTACATGTACTACATGATAAGAAAAGTTGCGGAAAGCTTCGGAGACAAAATCAAAATAGTGGAGTTGGACGCAACGCTCGAAACGGTCCACAGGTACGGAACAACTGAACCCCTAGTCAACGGCAAAATGAAGTTCTTCGGTCCAGTTTCAGAAAGGACAGCGAAAAACGCAATACAAGAAGAGATAGAACAGTTCCGTAAAGGCTAGCCTACAACTTACCAGCAAGCCCACTGCATAATTTATTATGCGTTGAAGCAATTTCATAAAATGGGATGCACAAAATGAAGCAACAAAGAAAGCGGTTTGAAGGCAAGGTTGCGGTTGTCACAGGCGCTGGCGGCGTCCTTTGTTCAGTTGTCGCTGAGGCTCTGGCTGCGGAGGGAGCTTCTGTCGCAGTTTTGGATATCCGAGAGGACGCAGCTGAAAAGGTAGCAAAAATCATAAAGGAAAAAGGCGGAAAAGCCATAGCAGTCGCGGCGGATGTTACGGACCGTGCAAGCGTGGACGAAGCCTGCAGAAAGGTTCTTGAGGCTTTTGGGACTGTCGACTTTCTAATAAATGGCGCAGGAGGTAACGTTCCGCGGGCTTCCTCAAGTCAAACTCAATCGTTCTTTGACATCCCGCAGGACGCTTTAGAGTTCGTCGTTGACCTGAATCTTTTGGGCACAATTATTCCATCTCAGGTTTTTGGTAAGGTGTTGGCTGAGAAGGGCGAAGGAGCTATCGTAAACTTTTCCTCGATGAACGCTTTCAGACCGTTGACCAAGATTCCGGGCTACTCAGCGTCGAAGGCGGGCGTCTCAAACTTTACGCAGTGGCTCGCTGTTCACATGGCTCAGAACCACTCACATAAAATCCGAGTCAACGCTGTTGCGCCGGGCTTCTTCGTCACGATTCAAACCAAATACCTGCTCATGAACGAGGACGGCACCCCTACTCCCAGAGGGAAGTCTGTGCTTGAACACACGCCTATGGGAAGATTCGGCGAACCCGAAGACCTCGTGGGCACAGTTCTTTACCTGTTGTCAGAAGACGCCTCTTTTGTCACCGGAATCGTTGTTCCCGTTGACGGAGGATTCTCAGCCTACGCCGGAGTCTAGTCCGCAGTTCTTTGGTTGAAGCCTCAGAGGATAAGTGGTCATCACTTTTTCAGACGGCTCTATCCCTCATCACAGGCACTTAACAATGTCCTCGGCGTGTTTCATAAATTTATTGTCAACCGATTTTTGCGTAACCAAACATTTTGAAAAAAAGACTTTTAATAATCTAAAGCAGAGAATGATGGCTTGTCTGAAAGGTGTATGATGTTTGATGAAAAAAGTTCTTATGGTCACGCATTCAGCAGGTTTCAAACACGATTATCTGCCGAAAGCCACGGAAGTCATAACCGCGCTGGGCAAAAAATCAGGTCAATTCGAGGTTACAGCCACAACCGAATGCAACCTCCTTAACAAGGAAAACCTCAAAAAGTTCGACGCCGTGATTTTCGCCACAACCGGCGAGCTGCCTATCTCCGAGCAACAGAAGGAAGAGTTGATGTCAGCAATCAAAGCTGGGAAACCGTTTATCGGAATCCACAACGCGACGGACACTTTCTACAAGTTCACCGAGTACGGGAAGATGATCGGCGGCTACTTCAAAGGGCACCCGTGGAGCCAAGAAGTCTGGGTAAACGTTGAAGACCAGACGCACCCAGCGACGAGGCACCTACCCAAGTCCTTCAAGGTTAAAGAAGAGGTTTACACGTTCCGAGACTGGAGCCGAGAAAAGACCCACGTTCTGTTAAGCCTCGACAATGGCTCAGTTGACCTCAGCAAAGGAAACCGTGAAGACAACGACTACGTGATGTGCTGGTGCCACACCTACGGCAAGGCACGCGTGTTCTACACAGGCTTAGGTCACTACCCTGAAATCTGGGACCAAGAATGGTTCCAAACCCACGTCCTCAACGGCATACTCTGGGCGATGAAACTTAAAGACTGACGATTGATAATCATTAAAAAATTTTAGGTCGCCATAGAAACGTGTTTTAGCGTTTATCATACCAATGTCCTATTTCGTCTAGGGCTTTCATTCCTTCTTTGAAAGCCGTTCGTGCTTTGTCGCTGTTCTGCTGGATTGTTGCCCAGTCGGATATCTGGCTAAAGTAAGCAGTGAGGTGCCCTTTGGAGCCTACGCCTTTTTCAACTTGCGCTATCATTTCGTCTAACCGTAGCCTTAAACCGTCTTTCGGATTGTCAGACAACAGAACCATAACGGAATACATGTAACCCTTTAGAAATGTGCCGAGAAGCCTAACAAACGTTGGAATCCTAGTGTCAGGTTTGTCAACGAACCTTCCAACAAGATTCTTTCGCGTATCCTCAACTGTCTTAAGGTTTTCGTTTGCTTGTTGAACATAGACCTGATTGCCCACATTCATGACAGCCAATGGCATCTTCCCCCAGACAACCTTGAATGTTCCTTCGACAGGCGGCACCCAGTCAGCTGGATAATGCTGAGAGTCAATAAAATAAATTTGAAACTGGCTGACCCCATAATCCTCGGGCTTAACGTGCCCAAAAGCTTTCTGGAATTTAAGTGCATGATTGATTTTCGGGATTCTTTCGCTTTCCATAACTTTTGGGTTGAGAAAAACGTGGAAATCGAAATCCGAGTAGTACGGAATGAAGTCTCCTTTGGCAGCTGAGCCTTTCAGGATGACGCATTCGAGGTTGCTGCTGAAACTTTTTTTGCAGGCAGAAACAATAAGATCTGTAGCCTCGTCAATTAGTGTCTGGCTTGGCGGGTTAAACTTCATTTCTGTTCCGTCCTTGACTAATTTTGAGCGCTAAACATAGGTTGGTAACGATATTTTAAGGTTTTCAGAAATGATTTTTCTATAAAAAATCCAAGGTCGATGTGCCGAGTAAGGAAAAAGTTTACGTGCCTTCTTGAAGTAATAACAATCAAACTTCCAACAAAATTTGGTGATGTTAAGTGAAGTATGACGTTGAGGTGACGTTTCACAAAGACTTCGTTCAGGTTGAAAGAGACAAAATATTAGTCGGCTTAACCTCCAAGCCTGAAAAAGGCAAAGCAAACACAGAGCTAATAAAAAAACTTGCAAAAAACTTCAACGTGCCTTCTTCGCACGTAAGCATAATTTCAGGTCTAAAAGGCAGAAGAAAAGTCGTTGAAATAATCGAAAAATAATACACAGGTTGCAAGCAGCGATGACGTTTCAGTTAGATATCAAATATTATTTTGTGTCCAAAAAATAAGAATTTCGTTTTCTGAAACATCATAAAAAGCAGGTTTTTCTTTCTTAAAAATCATAAATCGGTGTTCATTGTAGAGTACGAAACAGCGTGATTTGTTATGACTATCAAGACCATAGCCTATTACGAAAAAGTTGGACCGAGAAATACTGATGAAACGTTGAGGCTTGCTCATGAAAGAGCTTTGGAGCTTGGAATCCGAGACGTCGTTGTAGCCTCGTCGCACGGTGAAACAGCGCTGAAAGCTGCCAAAATTTTCGACACCGAAAAATTCAGCATTGTGGCTGTGACCATCTGCGAAGGCTACCGCAGCGAAGGATGGACGATGACTCCGGATGAAAGAAGAAAGCTTCAAGACAAAGGCATCAAAGTTTTAACAGGCATCCACGCTCTCGGCGACGATGTAGGTTCAGCCTTCACAGAGAAACACGGAGGAACCACAATCAACGAAGCGGTGCGTGAAACACTTTACAGGTTCTGCCAAGGCATGAAGGTCGCTGTCGAGATTGTTTTCATGGCTGCTGACGCAGGATTAATTCCAGTCGACAGGGAAGCCATAGCTATCGCAGGAACGGGTAAAGGAGCAGACACAGCCATCGTCGTTCAACCCGCATATCCACGGAAATTCCTCGACCTAAAAATCAAGGAAATCGTCGCCAAGCCAAGAGAAGGATAAATTTCCGCCAAAAACCTCTGAAAGATGGAGAAGCCGTGGCGCGATCCATTTAATCTCTCTTTTTTTTAAAGTATTTCTATACAGGTTTAGCTGATGGTGCGAAGAACAAAACCTTCATATCTGAGATGTTATTCTCAGGTTCTGGTTCAACGGAGGCAGTTTGCACGTTTGAGGAATTCGCCATTGCCTTAACTTTAATTTTTCTAGTTTCAATGTCCATCTATGTTCTCGGTCGTTTGTTTTCGCCTAAACCTTCACAGCAAAAACAGGGACGATCATCGTATGCGTGTGGGGAAAAACCTTTTTCTCAAGTGTTGAAAGTCAACGTTTCTTTATACAAATATCTAATTTACTTCGTGATTTTGGATTCGTCAGTCCTTCTAGTCGCATTTGCATCCTCAGTCTCAAACGTAGTAAGCACTTTGGCAGTTTTGTTATACTTAGCAACGGTTCTGGTAGCAGGGCTGCTCTTAATTGGAGATAGTGAATAATGGCGCGTGCTCATGATCTGCTGAGATGGGTGAGGAAAAAATCGCCTTGGGTTCTCCACTTCAACTCAGGGGAACTTGCCCCAGCTGCCTTTAGCTTGTCAATGATGGCGACCCGCATCTTTGCAATGATTCCGTATTTCCACAAAAAAAGATGCCTCTTGTTTAGAATAATGTACGGCGCCTTATATACTCCTATAAAGACGAATCAACCTCTGGAAACACAAAATTGTGTGGGATAAATTTTTAATCTTTATCAGCGAGTCATATCTTTGACGGACGACTTAACTAACGGGATTCTTATGCGGTTAGCTAGCTTCGTCGTGGATAAGTTTAATAGGCTTCTGGAATTAGACTTTATTCTTGCAAACAAATGAATAGGAGTGAAAGTAGTATGGAAAGTCGTGAAATGCACAAAGCAGTTTGCGCTGACTGTGGCCAGGAATGCGAAGTTCCTTTTAAGCCTGACCCGAGTAGACCGGTATATTGCCGAGAATGTTGGGCTAAGAGAAGACCGCCCAGGTCAAGTTTTGGCAGAAGAAGATACTAGACACTGTATATGCTAGTTATCAGCAAACTGAAGATTCATTTTATTTTTTTCGTTTTCTCTTTTTGACTTATTAAGTGTACAGCTCATCCAGAAAGTTAAGCTAGCTGACTAAATAAAGTAGAAAAAGTAGCTGACGACACAAAACGTGTCCTGCCGTATAGACACCGACGTACAAAGGAAAGAGAAATCCATGCTGAGAACATGGTTTTTCTCATCAGCATCTAGAGTTTGAAACTTTAATGCTTTACATTGGCGCCGTTTATTGAAACGCACGCTATCATATCCTAGAGTTATTTTCAGACTTAGTGTTCTCCCTAGAAAAAACAGAAGGAGGCAATCTATATTAATTGCAGTCGTGTTGTTCTTGCAACACGAAAACTGAGGAGAGGCAAAAGAATGCCGAGTAAACAACAGAAGAAGAAACCACTTCCAAAAAGATACACGAAAAACAAGTAACTCAACTAACCAGAATGGAAGCAGGCACAGATGATGTCAAGTCTTCATCTTAGGTAACTATCAAAAAAAGTTTGTAGACCAAAATCTTAAAGGATATTCTCAGTGTTCGAGGATCTAGGATTACTTGGCAATGCGAATTTATTTCATCTCAATTTGTTTTAGCTCAGCTAGCGGATGGTATAAAAGGATTCTTGAAACTAAATAAGAACCGAAGATAAATAGTTTCAAACGGTGCTCGCGGCGTGACATTAAGGGAAAGGCCAGACATTGTTTTTCAAGCTAAAAGAGGTTACAAAGCCAAAGTAAGAGACTTTGAACCTTTCTGGAGAGAAAACTATGAGAATAAAGCATTAAAGATGATAGAAAAATATACAGGTCTGCAATGGAGGAGATTAGCAAGTCACATTGAAGTGGTCGCAAGACAACCAAATGAGAACGAAAAAGTTTTTGCGGCATTAACAGACATCCCGAGAAGGCCTGATAGTATTTCGCTTTTTGACGTGAAGAGCAATGAATCTCTAAGCAAGGATTTGATTCATGAGCTCATCCATAGTATCATGTGGTCTACTTATCTGTGGGATCAGAGAACGAAAAAAATCGGGCTCTTCGACGACATCTTCGCGGATGAATTATTATCAGAACTCATTTCGCAAAAGATCTATATCCGGTTACGTCTAAGCAAAAAAATGGACTATCGAGGAGCCTTGCAGTATGGCTTTGAAACAGTCTTTGGAGAAGATCGCAGATATTCTCGGGGTCAAGTCGGATACATGGAAACTAGATAAGGATGCACGGAAGTCCAGTGCCGCAGCTAAGAATCTTAGAAAAGACATGTTGAAGAAGTTGGAAAAATGGTTTAGAGAATACTTGAGAAATGTGGAGATGGGAACTACAAATGCTTTAAAGGCCGTAAATGAAATTGCTAATTTGTTCTCCAATATCATAGAAAATCAGTGAATAAAGCCTTTTCTGGTAGCGCTCGGTAGCCCAGTTTGGCGTGTGTTTTTCATTATATACACTGAAATTGAACCAAGACTTAGAGTTCTTTCCGATAACCCCCTAGCTCAGCTAGAGGAGGGCTTTGTAGATTTTTATATGAATATATGTTTAATGAGGTTATTGCTAAGCTCTTGGAAAAACGGTTGATAATGTTAATCACAAAATTAGACGGTTAGAAATAGTAGAAGAAGAAAACGCTGACTCGTATGTATCTTCTTTCTTCTTCTAATTTAGTTATTTCAGATGAACTATCAAGCGATGAGGAATCACTTAAAATCTATATATGAACGTAAGTCTGTTAATCTAATTACTTGAATTCCTGTAAAAAGAGAAAACAGACACTTAAAAAGTAGCGTATTGGAATAGTAGTTGTTGACCACGCTGTTTCCGTGTGGTCAACTTCTTTTAGTTTGAACATCTCTTCAGAGGTTTGGTCTAAAAGTAGTAGTCCTGTAAGTTGCGGAGACTACTACACCAGCAGCAGAAGAAGAAACGTGCGTTTTGCAGCTTCCTATTTCTTCTAAACCAAGTCGCAAAATTTTTACCATTCTCGAGGGCTTCCTCAATGTTTAGAAGCTCCTTACGAAGAACTAAATCAGAAGTAGTAGGATTTTGTGTGCGTGCCTATCCTACTACTTCCATTCCAAGTTTTAACTAGCTCAGCTATTTTCATTGGTCGTGCTAACTAGTGGTTAATGCATAAGTTGAAAGTGAAAATCTACGTTCAGAAATATAGAAAAACAAATATTCGCTGTATAATTAGGATTAGACATTTCAGAACACAGGAGATTGCTGCATGAATTTTCAAGACGTCGAGTTATACAATGTAGCTGAACTTCTAACCCCTGAAGATGGCGTTGGAAAAAACATTACGAGAATCCCTAATAGCCTCAGAGTGATCCTTAACCCAGCTGCTGAAACGAATGCGATGTGTGCCGCTGGATGCGAGATCCGTTTCAACCTTGAAGGCAAATCAGCAAAAATCACGTTGTCTTGCGAAGGAATCGGAATAGCTGAAGTTTTCCAGGGAGATTTCCAAATTTCATGGCAAAGTATAGGCATGAAGCCTACGGAGATCACAGTGAGCCTACCAGACAACCTGAGCTTCCTAGATAAAGTCACGAAAGAAAAAGGTCTACCATTTGATCCGCATTTAACAAGGATAATTCTGCCCATATTCTCTCAAATAAGACTCATAGACATCGAAGGAGAAACCTCGCTTCCTAGAAAAGATCAAACACCCAAGATGAAGTACCTTGCGTACGGCTCATCAATTACGCATGGTGCGTCTGCTTTGAGACCAACAGGCTCTTACGCTATGAGAACAGCCCAGCATCTCGGTGTCGACTTGATTAATCTTGGTTTCGGCGGAGGAGCTCACTGTGAAAATCAGATTGCGGACTACATCGCAGAACGTGAAGATTGGGGCTTCGCGTCTTTGGAGATGGGAATCAACATGGTTGGCGAATTTTCGACCGATGAGTTTACAGAAAGAGCTGAATATCTTGTTGAACGAATCGCGAAGGCTCATTCTGACAAATGGGTGTTCGCAATGGACCTGTTCACTTTCGCAGCTGACTATGATCCTAATTCCAAAAAACAGAACGAGTTTAGAAGGACAGTCAGAAACGCGGTGGAGAAGCTGAATATGCCTAGGCTCGTTTATGTTGACGGAAGAGAGGTGTTGAAAACCGCTTCGGGACTAACGTTTGACCTTGTTCACCCGTCTCCTGCTGGCATGGAAGAAATGGCGGTCAACCTGTCAAATCTCATAAAAATAAAAATAGGAAAGAGAAAAAGTCGGGGTAATTAGGTATTTATAAGTTTCAGTTCTTTAGGTTCATAATCTAATTATTGGATTGTAATATGTTTCTTTTCTTCTAATAAGCCATCTAGTCTACTGCTTCATAATCTCTTTCTTTTCGACTAGAGGAAAAAAAGAGTGAATTGAGATGAAGCCGGAATCACTGAAGCAAGAATTCGTCGGGAAACATGGCAGACTGGTCGAGGTGAAATTGTTATCTGATGGAGCATATTATTTCGTTTATGAAAAAGGCATGGTCATCCGACTATCAAAGATCGACTTAAAAACCGAAGAAACCGAAAAACACGAAACACCCTTATCTTTTGGGACATAACTCCTTCATATTTACCTATTTATTTTAAAGAAGCCACAGGGGCATACGAGGATATATAAAATAATTTTTGTCATGAAAATTTTAAAAAAAAATATTTTATTGAATATTATTTAGGTTCCATTGTCATTAATATTATGTCTATGTACTTGCCATCTTTAAAAATTTCTTTTGGCATTCTCCCAGTTTCTCTGAAACCCATCTTCTCATAAACGTGTTTAGCCCTCGGGTTCGATGAAAAAACGCTTAATCTAAGCACCTTCAGCCCAATATCTCTTGCGTGTGAAATCAAGGTTCTAAGCATTTCAGTACCGATTCCGATGTCCCTATAGCCAGTTCTTATAGCGATACCAATTTCGCCCACATGCCCAGAGTATCCACTTTTTTGGCTTAGTTCAGAATTGGCGATAACTTTACCATCGACCTCCGCCACCAGAGCGAATAGCTGATCGTTCTCTAAATTCACCAACAGTCGCCCAAACCAATCTGCTTCTTCCTGCCTTGAAGTCTTCTTGTGCATCATGATGTCAGCGCTCTCGTCAACAAGTGAGTTAATGAATTCCAAAAGGTCGTCAAGGTCCTCCCACTTTGGGGTCCTTAAAATAATGTTCCGTCCGTCCCTTGCAACGAACTGTCTGATGATTTTGCCCGTCTTCATGCGCTTCCACCGTCAATTAACCCAAAGTAAATACTTATAGACAAATAAAGTCTAATGTTGTCAACAACAATACCAAATTTTGGCATTTTAACTTTTTATCCATTGAGGTGTCAAAATAGTTATATATTCGGAGTTTTCTATTTCACGGTCGAGGGGAGCCGGGTTCGACCTGGCTGAGAGGACGGTTGAATGGACCGTTGACCCTTTGAACCTGATCCAGACAATACTGGCGGAGGGATGCAGAATGAGTAAAGTTTCGTCAAACGTTAAGGTTCTCGCAGAAGGAACAGTCGTAGTAGCTTTAACCGTGATTTTAAAAGATTTATTGCCCAGCATCAAGCTTCCAGAAGGTGGTTCAGTAAGCGTCGCAGGTATGGTGCCTCTCATCTGGTTTGCTTTGAGAAGGGGTTTACGGGCAGGAGTTGAGGCAGGTGCCGTTTACGGGATGGTTAATATGGCTCTAGGCGGATACATCGTTGACCCTGTTCAAGCCATAATTGATTATCCTTTAGCCTTCGGAGCATTGGGGCTAGCTGGGTTATTCCGAAAGTACCCGTTGGTCGGCGTCGTCGTGGCAATCTTCGGAAGGTTCTTGGCGCACTTCACATCGGGCCTGTGGTTCTTTTGGATGTACGCTCCTGAAGGCATGAACCCTGTCATCTACTCAGCAATCTATAACGGCAGCTACCTGCTCGTAGAACTCGTAATAAGCGTCATTATCATCTTCATCTTGGACAAAAGGCAGCTGCTCAAAATATACCTGTAAACTAGTCCGTATTTCGCAGCCAACTTTTTTTCAAGTGAAGATTCGGAAAAACTCAATAAGCATATAACTGCCCCTTGTAGAGGATTTTATTATAAAGTCAAATATGAAGGGTGGAAACAGCCTTTCGTCGTCTATCATGTAACCTCCTCATCCTCGTTATTACAGCATTAACCTTAACCATAATCCCAGCAAACCACATTCAGACATTACATGCAGTTGCCCCGGCAGAGGTTACAGGAATAGTAATGGACGAAGAGGGTCATCCGCTTACGGGAGCAAACGTTTCGCTCCTAAACAATGACAATGTTTTAAGAACATCAACTTTGACAGACTCAGCTGGAAATTTCCACATGGATGTTTACGAGTTTGGCAGGTTCACCGTCGTCGTCATATGCGATCTGCCGCAGACTCCCGGAATGGACTATGTTCCTGAAAAGTGGGATGTGACACTTTCGTCTGGCTCATCATCGTCGAAGCAGTTTAACCTCAAAAAAGGCGCCACCATCTACATGCAGGGTGAAGTGAGACACGTTGAAAGTAGAAGTCCAGCACAGCAAGTTTCTTTTTATGTTCAAGAGCCGACGTCAGAAGAAACAACTAGCCCCGTATCATCAGTAGGAGGTGCCTCCGAAAACATTGATAATATTATGTCAATTGTTTTAACCGCCGTGCCTGGGGACTATGGAGTACTCGGAGTTTTCGGTTTTAATGAAAGATACATCGTGGTCCCAGCGAACGTTGAGGTCCAAATCATCGTCATAGCAGCGTTCGAAGGCGAAGACCCATTCACTGGTAATCAAAAAGCTTCAGTTACGGATTCACTGTGAAAGGGAAAGCTGGATATTTTAGTTTGTCTCAAGGCGAATTTTTACGTTTTAACTTAGAGGAAACCGTTATACTTTCGAACATCCAGTCTGTAAAAGACTTAATGGGGGCAACGTTCTACCAGCTTGAGGATTGTTTAGACGCTGGGTTCTTAGTTGAGGTTGAAAGACGAGAACTACTAAATTCATACACGTCCGTCGACGAAGCAACATTCCTATTAAATAAGGAATCCTACGCAGAATCTTTCGCCAAGACACGAAACGCCTACTTCTTGGTAATCAAAACTAAAGATTTTCTTCAAGGACTGATGGAAACAAGCTTGCAGTCAGCCATTGCCTTACTGTTTCTTTTTTCATTCGTTGCCGTGGCTGCTTCCTACCTTGTTTCAGAGAGGAAAAGTAGCCTGCAAATACTTGCTGGAAAAAGGAGTTTCGCGTTTCCAATTACCATACTTGTTGGAGTAGCATTCTACACATTGCTTGTTGAGTTTTTCTATTACATTTTCCCTGGATGCCACCTTGTTCCTCAGCTGCAATTTTCTTCAATCGCGGTTCTCGCCTTACTAATTGGGCAAGCCTCCATAGTTATTCCGCTTAAATTACGACGAGAAAAACCTAGCGAATACCGTTCAATACAGATTAAAAGCGCACTTATCACCGCTTTCTCGTTGAGCAGTCGTAACCTCAGAAGAAGAAGGCTGCGCACAACACTAAGCCTCGTCAACATCATGGTGCTTGTCTTCGGTTTCATAACATTAACCTCAATATCGCCAGGATACGGATTAGTGATGCGGCAGTTAAACCCAGTTTATTCCGTTGACGCTGTTCTGGTTAGAGATGAATCAGGAGGAGGCATGCTTCCGTTCGTTACACTTCCAGACTCCTTCATAAAATGGCTGGAAACACAGCCAAATGTAACCTCAGTTTCGAAAAAAGCTGAGAACCGACCAGTTCCCCTCATGTTTCCACTTGGGCAATTAACTGTAGCCTCAGGGGATAGCATAGGAATCTTTGGCGTTCTCGGCATAGTTCCAAGCCTTGAAGCCAACCTAACAAATTTCGACGACGTAATAGTTGAAGGCAACTACCTGGAGGACAACGACCTTCGAGGCGTGCTCATAACCTATTCAGCAAAGGAAACCTTAGACGTCCGCGCTGGAGACAAAGTTTACATTTTCAATCAGGAACTCATCATTCGGGGATTCTTCGATCCTGAAAAACTGAGCAATCTTCATGACATTGATGGTTCGCCGATGGTTCCTTACGGCATTGAACCTTTTACTGGTAGTCTTTCTCCCCTTAATGCGGAAGTTGTTATCGTATTGGTTTATGATAGAGCTATTACATTACAGCGAGTGTCCGCATCTCGGGTAACGATTCAGCTAAAAAGCCCTGAGGACTGTGAAGTTATAAGCCAAGTTATTGCCTTGACCTACGAGTATAAAGTCTACGTGTCTCATCCCGGTTCGCTTTACAGGGAAGAAATGGCAGGATACGTGGAAGAAAAGGGGATGGCGATGGTTCCCCTACTAATGCTACTCGTCATATTCAACATTGCCATATCTATGATAGGCTCAGTTAAGGAAAGAAAAGACGAAATAGCTTCTCTTTCCGCAATTGGGCTGAACCCAACTCACATCGCAACGCTGTTCGTCGCTGAAGCTGCGATAATCGGCATCATAGGCGGAGGTTTAGGTTACTTATCCGGAATCTCTGGCTACCGTTTAGCTTCAAGTTCAATATTAGGTGCTCTCGAGGTTAGAGAAAAGGCGTCAGCTGAATGGGGTTTTATGGCCATAATTCTTTCAGTTTCTACAGCGATTTTAGCCGCATTATTTCCATCTTTGAGGGCGTCCACGATGGTTACTCCGTCACTTTTACGGAAGTGGCGGATTGGAGAAAGCGAGAGACCTCGAAAAATAGGTCAACCCTACATTGTTGATTTACCTCTCAAACTGATGCCTCGCGAAGTTGAATCATTCACGGGCTTCATTCTCAACAGGATGCAGGAGTATTCAAAAACTACTATTGGTAAAATTAGGCTAGAGGAGGAAACGTCTGAGAAAGGCGTACTTAAGAAAATAGGTTTTGAATATTTCATTATGAAGGGTGGCAAGACGGATAATCAACTTGTAATACAACCCGGAGACGGAAGGCAGTTCAGTCTTGTTCTTTACTGCATTCCAGCTTTGCCTACACAATTGGATGAGGCGGTTCATGAAACAGCGTCTTTTGTGAGAAAGGTTCTTTTCGAGTGGAATGCCATAACGTTCGAGGTGGCAGCGTCCTATGAGTCGTCTCTAAGCCAGCTTTATAACTTAGTAAACTCTTACAACCCGACGACCCTTTACATTATTGCAACTCAACTTGACGTAGAGCAGAGGCTCGAAACCCTCAAACAAGCTCTCGTAACAAAAGGCATCCGCATACCAAGATTCATAATTTCGCAAGTAGACCCATTCGACATAAAAAAAATCATGAAGGTTGCTGAAGAGGTCGTCCAAAGAGCGGACGTGATATGCGTCTCAGGAGAACCTACTGCAATAATCTCTGCCTTAGCCACTTACGCATCTAAGTATAAAAAAATCGCATGCTATGTGGTTGACAGGCGACCGATTGAAGTACGAATGAAGAATCCGTTTCAGGACCTTAAGATTGAAAACGTGACGTAAAGAAAGCTTTATAGTAATTTAAAGGAAATATGAGAAATGAAATATAAACTGAGAAGGAATATATGGATGAAAAATTTTGTAAAAAACAAACACTTTCGCAACATATTTTGCAGTTGGGCGTTAGTTTTTTTGGTTCTCGCCATTCAGCCATTTGATTTATGCACTGCACAACTTTCAACCACAATTGAATGCCCAGACTATTGGCAGGTTACCTACCCAGACAAAGTTATGTCCTTTGAGCTTACCGTAACGAACCCGAGCTACTACTATGACAACTTCGTACTGGAAATCGGGAGCCCAACTCTTCCTGAAGGATGGAGGGCAGATTTCTACTCACAAAACAAGAAGGTCAAAGGCATCGGCATAGATGGATTATCGTCTACAACTCTCACGCTGAAGGTGACAGTGCCAGAAGATGCTTTTCCCAGCGATTACGAGTTCGCAGCATACGCTAATGGTCAACATTCAGAAGCACACTGTTTACTGACAGTGACTGTTGAGAGTGAGCCAACTGTAGAATACGAAGTCGACGTTTACTGCTCTAACGATTGGCTGGTAACATATCCAGGGAACAATTTGACATTCAACCTTCGCGTAACAAACAACGCTCCCTACCGTGACAATTATCTAATAAACATCAATAATCCTGGGTTGCCTACAAACTGGACAGCGAGCCTTCACAGTTGAAGAGAACAAGGTCCGCTCGTTAAGTTTGGCTTCCGGAGAGTCCGTAGACCTCATTCTAGTTGTAAATGTCCCTAAGGGCATTGCGTACAGAGATTATCAGTTCAGAGTAAACATTAATGGCGACTACGCCTCGACATCACAAGGATTAACAGTAACAGTTGAACGGGTGCCACGAAAGATAAGCCTAGAATGCCCAATAGAGGTCCAGTCGGTTCTCACTGGCCAAAACACGTATTTCCCGATAAAAGTCGTGAACGAAGGATCACAAACTGAAAACATTTTTCTGACTTTGGTAAGAACATCCGCAATAATGATTTGGGGCATCACCTTTTCTGAAAGCCAGTTGACACTTGCCCCCGGTGAGTCTGCTTGGGTAAGGTTGATTGTGAACTCGACAGGCTTGTCGAACATTCTTGTAACGCCAATGGACGTCACGTTTCTTGAAGCGATGACCAACGTGGATTTCACCCTCCGTATCTCTGCGGATCCAAATCAAACTCCAGGAGACTACGTCATCCAAGTTCAGGCACAAGGCAACGAAATCGACACTAGCATAAGAGAATTCACAATTTCGGTTTCATCCCAGATTCCGTGGACAACAATCATCATCGCCATCGCGGTTGTTGCCACAGCCATCGTCGTGCTCATCGTCCAAAGCCTAATTAAAAAAGCAGGAGTTCAAGTTAAAATAAGAAAATAGGTTAACTTTAAACCATATCAAAATACCTCGTTTTGGATTTTTTAATAAAAAAATAAGTTAAAGATAAAAAAAGTATTTTACTATTTTTTCATTTTATAATATAGCCAGACACATTTATTCCATCTTGTTCTTCAGATCTTATGTATACCTTCGAGATAAAATCATGAAATGCGTCTCTATCATATTTGTCAAATATCTTTTTTTAGATATCAAGTTTAGAAGGCATTGTCATAATGAATCATCCATCTAAAAAGGTGTCCATCTCTTTTGTTAATACATAAATTTTGGTTGCCTAAAAGGTCAATAACTTAATTATGGTCTGAACTTCTGGTTCGGATTGCCTTTTCACAACGCATTTAATATTTTCTCGGGAGATGGTTAGTTACAAACCCCCCATATAGAAAACCACGTTTATTCATGGTGATTTCCTCAATGACATTGGCAAAGCATTCGGTTACCAATAAAAGCGAGATTCTCGCAGACGTATCTGAAGAGGATGAGGAAGTCGAACTTTTAGAGAACATGCAAAGCCTAAAATTTCATCTGAAAAGCCTTTCGGAGTTCAAGGAGTTCTGTGGCTCTCTTAAAAGGTTTGGGCTTACGAAAAACGAGGCAAAAGTTTACGTGTACCTAGCGAAATTCAGAGAGCAGAAGGCATACATGGTTTCAAAGTCTCTATTGCTTCACAGGACCGAAACTTACAAGATATTAAAAAGACTTGAGGAAAAAGGCTTAGTTGTCCGCATACTTGAGAGGCCAATAAAGTTTGCTGCTATTCCAGTTGATAAAGCGTTGGAAAATCTGATTCAGGAAAAAAAGCAAAGAGTCACGCGGCTCGAAGAGGAAAAACAAAAGATTCTTAGTAGCTGGAGCATGTTCTCTTTTCCAACCAAGGATTCAGAAGCTTACGACGAGTTTATCCAGGTGTTGAAAGGAAGAAACCAAATCCACATCAAGCTCAACGAAATAATTGAAAACGCGAAAAACGAGGTTTTAATCGCTGCATCAGACGAAAATCTTCTTCAAATGTTCTACTCCGGGGCTTTAGACGACTTAGCGGAAAGAGCAAATAAAATCGAGATACGACTGATTACAAATTCATCTTTAAGGAGCTCCTATATGGTTAAGAAGCTGAGATTGGGAGAGGATAAGTTTTTCTGCGTTAATTTTAAGAAGTTTCCAAGTTTCATCATATCCCAAAACCAGCTCCTATTGTTTCTTAACAGTGAAAGCTATAACGGAAAGAATGGCGAACGAGCCTTGTGGACAAACCAAAAAGACATAATCAACGTGCTGAAGGCTTCGTTTTCCTTTCTCAGCGTGAATAAAAAAGCTTTGAGTGTCACGTCCTAAGAATTTACTGAACCGTCAAAGGTTATAGTAACTGTCTAGAAGTGTAACAGTACAGTCTGGGCAGATTTAATGGCTGAAGCTGGCTTTTTTCTATTTGAACCTCGTTTTACGCGATTAACTGGGGAGACAGCAAATTTCACTTCGGAGGTAAAGACGGAAGTAAAAGTTTACGATGGAAGTTCATGGTCTGACCAGTCCAGCGGTTGGGAGTCGAACATAGACATATACTATTAAATAAAGCGGCACATACTCCAACTGGCTTGTTGGCGAAGAAAAAGGCGAAATCCAAATTCAACTGCTCTCATGGACTGACGGAACAACTCAAGATGGGTTGATTGGTGACATCAATGTGTTAAATATTTATTTTCAGTGCTAACGTTAAGTAGTCTTTTTCCAAAAGTTTTTTTCAGATTTATGTTTCAAGCCCTAATATAAGAAACTTAAATAACAATGAAAGTTCATGGGATCTGCGTCTGCGCTGAGGTTTCTGTTTCCTAAAGGCGCATGGTTGTGGAGGACGGTTCTTCTTTTTAGCTTCATTTTACTCGATTTTCTGGTTACTGTAATGTTATGCGAGACTCCTTATGCTGAGGCGAACCTCTTAGCGAGGAGCTTCATGCAGACTTACGGAACCGTAACGGGCTTGGTGATTTTTAACCTGTTATTTTCTATTCCGATTTACGTAATCCTCGTCCTTGACTCGCACCTTATTAGGTATACAGGGCAGTACTCGATGATTGCTGAATTATTTGTAGACATAGCTTTGGGCTGGCTGATCGCAGGCGCCCACTTTAACGGTGCAATGAGCTGGCTATGGGACGCTCCGCAATTATTACGACAGACGCTCGGATTTGGCTTTTACCTTATAATTGTATTTCCAACCTTCTACTTGCGTCTTAAACCTGCTCTTTTACGTTCGCTTTCTGATTAAGAAGATAGGTTGGGAATTAACTTAGCCAGAAAATGACTATGATAGAAAAAATATTATTTTATTACAGGTAGAAGTTACGGTTTTTTTATGCATTTGTCATAAATATATGGTTCTCTATTAATAAATGTACTACCAATAATACAAAATGTTCGAATCATAAGTCAAGCACTGTTAAGATTCGTTAACGAAAACAAATCTATAATTGATTCTAGGAATTTATTTTTCAGATATATTTTTATAGTTTGGTCTTGTGTTTTTATAGGTTTTATTGAATAATGGTTGACGTGTTAGGGATGGAGCGGTCTTTCTGGCTCGTTAGCATAACGCACATGTTTATAGAAATTTATTATCTTGTCCAGGTTGCTCTCATCCCAGTTTTCATCCGCGAGTTTCAGTTAGGGCTCCTTGAAGCCTCATTGGTTGCCACTGTTCCAAGCCTTGTCCCGATCTTTATGAACCTTCCGGTCGGTTATCTAGCAGACCGCGTAAGCGTGAACCGACTGTTATTCGCAAGCATGGCGATCGAAGCTGCTTCAGCCTTCGCCATAAGCCAGACAAACAGTTTCTGGGTGCTAGTGCTTTGTGTCTCGATCATGAGGATGTGCTCTCCTCTCTATCACATTACGGGATTGAGCAGCATAAGCCGAGTTGTTGCACAGAAAAAAATTAGCCGAACAATGGGCGTCCACAACGCTTTAGGGAGCTTCGGTTCAGCCATAGGCCTAGTCAGCCTCGCTTTTTTCCAGTTGATAGCCAATTGGAGATGGGTGTATATCTTTTGGCCTGTTCCCCTGTTCATTTGGGGAATAATCATCCTTAAGTCTCCGCAGCTAAAAACCACCGAAACCAACAGCGAAGAGAAAAGAACGGTTCTGAAACGATTGCCCCTAATATTCTCCGCTGGTTTCATAATTTTCTTGGCTGCCATAGGATTGCGAGAGGTTGGAAACACAGGAACATCAACCTTCATGACCACGTATCTCGTGAACACAAGAGGGCTCTCGGAAGTAACAGCTAGTCTAATCTTCGGGCTGGGTCCCTTCACAGGTATTTTAGGCTCCTTAGTTGGAGGATTTCTGGGAGAAAGAATAGGTGCCAAAAAGACGCTTGGCTTCGCTATGATCGGTTGCATATTTTCGCTTGCCGCTCTAGCCTTTTCTTCTCGTCTATTTGTGCTTACGCTTGTGTACATTTTTTATGCTTTTTTCAGTAACAGTGTTTGGTCGCCAATGAACACGCTTGTTGCTGACTTGACACCTAAGAATGAAAGAGGACTGAGCTTCAGCATCTACTTCCTCACAGAAGGGCTCATAGTCTCCGTGACCCCCATCATCACCGCCACCATCATAAGCCTAACAAGCATATGGATAATTTTCCCCTTCAGCATCATATTCATCGCCTTAGGCTTTCTCACTCTTCAGTTGCTCTCTTACCGAAGTTCTCAATGATGACCAGTTTCACAGAAACCTCAGTTGTGGCAGCAAAAGAATTAGCGATACGACAAGTTTACGCGCTTCAATGGTTCATAAAACATTCAATATAAAAGAAATCATGGCTGAACCTTGATATTTATGGATGAGGAAATGTAAAAATAATTTAATCCAAGTGAGGTTTTAGTAATGAACGTGGATAAAGAACGAAAATTATTTCCGGTCACGAAGACCAAGGCTTTTCTTAACCACGCTGCGTCTTCGCCTTTACCTGCTCCTGTTATAGCAGCAGTTCAAAATTATCTGGAAAATTCCTTGTTTCTGGAAGAAGACCACAGTGCTCCAAATGAGGGCAGATGTCTTTTTGCCGAGCTCGTGAACGCTGAATCAACGGAGATTGCGCTTGTTCCCAACACAACAACGGGGCTGAACATCGCTGCCAACACCCTTGATTATCCTCGGGGCTGCAACGTGGTTACGACTGATCTTGAGTTTCCAACAGTCGTCTACCCATGGTTGAGGAGCAAGTTGAAACCCAACGTTGAGGTTAGATACATCAAGAACATGGACGGGAAGATGCTGCTGGATGATTTCGAAAGAATGGTGGACGATCGAACCGTCGCTGTTGTGGTCAGCCATGTGGAATACTCGAACGGGTTCAGAAACGATCTGAAAGCGTTGTCCGAGGTCGCGCATGAACATGGAGCCGTGATCATCGTCGATGTTTGCCAATCCGCAGGTGCACTACGCATTGACGTGAAACGAGATAAAGCTGACTTTCTGGCAACCTCGAGCTACAAGTGGCTTCTGGGATCCAGCGGAGCAGGCTTCCTGTACATCCAGAAAGACTTGATTACGAAATCCGAACCCGTTTTTGTCGGTTACGAAGGCGTCAAGCCCGAAGTCTTCAAGACTATTGAGTCTCTGGAACAACAGAGAATTGAAGTTCGTCGAGACTGCCCACCGCTTCGAGACAGGCGGACTAAGCTCTCTAAGCTACGTGGGTGCATCAGCTGCAATGAAGCTGATTCTCGAAGTCGGCATAGACGAGATAGAGAAGCGCGTAATTGGCTTGACTGGATACCTTGTTGAAAGGCTAAAGGAAGAAGGGTTTAGGCTTCAAACTCCCAATATAGTTGAAAGTCGTTCAGGCATCGTGAACTTCTTCGTAAATGATCCCCGAGGAAAGGTTGAAAAGTTAGAGCAAAAAGGCATAATCGTGTCAGCGCGGATGAACGGTATACGGGTTTCGCCGCACTTCTACAACACCGAAGAAGAACTTCACAGACTCATTAAAGAAACTAAAAAACTGAATTAACGTCAGACAGTAAATGTGTCTCCGGAATTTGGAGCAATAGCCTCTAAGCCAACTTCCTCTTTGATCCATTTTGCCAACCTTGGGCAGTTTCCTTCAGCACCGTGAATCACGTAAACGGTTGGGTCACCCTTAAATCCCTTCACGGTTTCGCGGAGTTCCGTTGCACCAGCGTGACTGCTGAAGTCGAAGAATCCAACTTTGGCTTTAACTTTCCGCATCCGTCCGTCGATGACGCATCTGCCCTTATCAAGCAATTCTTTGCCTGGTGTTCCTGGAATCTGGTAACCAACTAAAAAGATGGCGTTGCCAGCCCTTTTGCCAATCGTTTGTAAGTATGAACTTGCAGGTCCGCCTTTCAACATTCCAGCTGGAGAAATTATGACGCCTGGCCTTCTGGATGCGATTTTTCTGTCTCTCCAGCCCTCAACCCAGTTGGTTTCGTGAATTGCGTCCATGTACAATCGCCTGTCTTTGACGAAATCAAGCTGCTCCATCAAGATTCTGCTTGCTTCTCGAGCCATGCCATCAATCATGACTGGATATTCAAAATGATACGCTGCCAGAACACACGCTATTTCCTGAGATCGACCGACGCTGAAGGCTGGAACCAACACTGTTCCGCCCTTCTCCACTGTGTCATTTACTTCAGTTACGAATTTTTCTTCAAGCTCTTTCCTCGGAGTATGCTCTTCATCAGCATAGGTGCTTTCCATAACCACCACGTCGAGCTCTCCATAATCCAAGTCAGCAGGCGGAAGAAGCTTAGTCTCAATGGTGTTGAAATCACTAGTGTAAAGAAGTCTTTTACCTTCTGCTTCAACGAGAACTTGGGCTCCGCCTGGAAGATGCCCAGAATTTATGAGCTGAAAATTAAGGTCTCCAACAGTTGTTTCTTCCCGGTATTTCAGGTCTTTCCGGCTGCGCATCATCGTACGTAGCTCAAGATACTCAAAAGGAATGTAATAGCTCGAAAGTTTAATGAAGTCCTTAATCAAAATGTTGGCAAAATCAAAGGCCATCCGTGTCCCATAAACGGGCTTCATTTCATGAATGTGGAATATTGGAACTGCGCCTGAATGGTCAAGGTGGCTGTGCGTTACGACGACAGCGTCAACCTCTTTTGGCGGAACATGCATCGGAAACCCGGGCGTATGATCGAGCATGACTCCGTAATCCAGTAGAATTTGGGTCTTCTGTGTCTTAACTGAAACGGCGGCTCTCCCCACCTCTCTCGCGCCGCCTAGAATTTTGATATCCAATGTTAATTTCTTCTCCATCTAAATTTACAAGTTTTTTTTCGCGAAATATGTTAGAATGATTGTCTTAAATCCTCGTATACATGCACGCATATGTTAATAAATGTTATTTTTTGTAGGATACCAATTTTTCAGAAAGGCTTAAATCGCCGCATAAGGAATGGAAACGAAACCCTTTGTCGTATGACACCGTTCTATAAATGGTTAAGGCTAAGGTGAAAATATTGGGTGACGTGTGTTGTTGCCTTCCTTTGTTCGCTTGTTCACCGACTTTTTCAACAGAATACTACAACATCTCCTTAACCGTTCTCGAAAAAGCCCTGAATCAAGTTCCAGCCTACAAATCTTGGCAAGCTTTTGATCCCGGAAAAGAACACGACATCGATTTCCGCTATGCAATGATGCCCGTGTTGACCAAAGAAGACATTCGCAACCGTTCTCCGCAAGGTTTTGTCCCAGTTGACCGTGACGTCCAACAGAGTCTGGCAAGCAAAGAAATAGAATTAATCGAGACAAGCGGAACAATCAACGAAAAAGTGACCAACATCTGGAACCAGAAATGGTGGGACGCTTCAGAAAGGGCATCGTGGAAACTTAACTCTTACGCCAGCAAGATCATGACTGGAAACCACAGAGAAGCAATCCTTGTTAATCCGTTGAATGTGGGAATTAAGTCAGATGACCATCCTCTTCCGCTGGAAAAAAGGCGGCTGGCAAGGTTTCTTTACCTTAACGAAAAAACTGACACTTTGTCTTGGACTAAGGAACACATGGACAGGATGGTTGAAGACTTAAAAACGTTCAAGCCTGAAGTTCTCGAGGCTAATCCTTCCTTGCTGGCGAAGCTGTGCCGTTACATTGCAGAATCCAAGATGCCAGTTTTTCAGCCTGGGCTCATCGTTTTAACTTATGAATCTCCCACAAACCTTCATCTTAAACAAATCAAACAAGTCTTCGACGCTCCCGTCGCAAGCTCCTATGGAACAACTGAGACCGGGTACGTTTTCATGCAGTGCGAACAAGGCAAGTTTCACCAGAACACGGAATTCTGCCGCGTGGATTTTCAGCCACTGAAGCCTGAGCATGGTGGTCCTTTTCTAGGCAGAATTCTGGTAACGACGTTTAATAATCCTTGGTACTACATTGTTCGGTTCGACGTTGGCGACCTAGTTAGGATCGACGAGTCTGGAAGTTGCAGTTGCGGAAGAAAATCGGGGCTGACTCTTTCCGCGGTTGAGGGTCGAACCAACGATGTAACCCTAACATGCAGCGGTCGGCTAGTGACGATGCGTGAACTCGACAATGCATTAAGCGAATTAGTAGGCATCGACGAATACCAGCTGAGACAGGAAACTCCAAAAAACTACAATTTGCACCTCGTTACTCACCGCATTAACAAGAGAGTTCTCAGCCAAGAAGCCACTGATATACTGAAAAAACTTTATGGCGAGAAAGCTGAAATAACGGTCTCGTACGAAAAAGCTATTCACCCGGAAACTTCAGGAAAATACCGAGTCTCAGGAGCTTTATTCCCGATAAAGATAGACGAGTTCATTGATGAAAGAGGAACTCCTCAAATAACAAATGAAAATTAATAGATGGTTAATAAGGGAAACTAAACATTAACCAGCAACAAAAAACTGGTTCACGGTCTTTTTGAAAAGAAAAAGCAACCATTAATATGAATTAGGGATGGAAAAAAGGTGAACAAACCGAAGCCTGTGTTTCTTTTGGCTGGGGGAAGACCTGCTGTCCGCGTGTCACCAGACCCTTTGATCCAAGCGGTTTTCGGGGAATGCGGAGTTTCTTCTCCCGTCGTTGCGTATGTGGGAACCGCGCATGGAGATGATCGTGGATTTTTCAGTTTCATGGCAAAATTCCTTTTCGAGGCAGGCGCAGCTGAAGTTAACCACGCTTTGATCTGCCCAGATAAGGCTGACCTCAAAAAGGCTCAGGAAACCTTGAGCTCAGCGGATATAGTATACGTTGGTGGAGGAGATGTGGACGAGGGAATCCGCGTTTTAGAAAAGAAGAACATGGTTGGTTGCTTACGGAGTCTCTACGAGAACGGGAAACTTTTCTTTGGCGTTTCCGCGGGAGCCATCATGCTGGCAGAAAAGTGGGTTCGATGGAGAAACCCTGACGACGATTCGACTGCTGAGCTCTTTCCATGCTTGGGAGTTGCTTCCATAATCTGCGACACGCACAGCGAACAGGACGGTTGGGAAGAATTGAAAATGGCACTCAAACTGGCAAACGAGGGCGAAAAAGGTTACGGCATCGTCTCAGGAACCGCGCTTAAAGTCTATCCAACAGGCGAAGTACAAGCAATAGGCGGTGCAGTCCACCAGTTTATTCAATCAGAAAGGCAAAGTCGCCAGACTTTCCGACATCCAACCATCTTTCTAAAAATTAAACCAAAGATTTATTGTTACTAAGTCTCTAAATTAATCAATTCAAGATTCTTTCCCTTTTCAACGCATAAACGCTTAGAGAGATCAGCAGTTTTTTCATGCCATGTGTTTGGTTCAACCAGTATTGCTGTTTTTTGGTAGTTCATGGTTTCAACGTATTCTGCGATTCGCTCTGCAACGTACTGGACGGTTTCACGGTCAGGCGGAAACGCGCACTCGTACTGGGAAAGCGGGTAAATGTCTTTAATCTCAGTCGGAACGACGCCGAAGGGAGGAGCATAAACGCACATGTGAACCTCAGCTTCGCTAACACCGAGTTTTTCGCAAGCGGAAGCTAAGGCTTTCTTGAACCATCTGCCCCTTCGAACTTGGCGACTTCCCAAATCGGGAACTAAAACAAGAACCTTAGCTCCAACAGGCGGAGAGTACCTTTCCAGAAGCCTTTTTCTGTATCGGACAACCTCGGGTCTTGCCAATCCTGCTGAGCCAAAAAAGAAGAGTCCGCTTCTTTTCGTTACTGGACTGTGTCTCTCAACGTACTCAGCATACTTGCCCAGATGTTTCAAAGCCTGTAAAAGAGACGGGTGGCTGTGAGTCTGCATTTCAAGGTGTTCCCATAGCCTTCCCTCAACAATCGCCTGCTTGACCCGCCGTATCTCAGAAAAGCAAACGTAAAGGTTGTGTCGGCAAAGTTCTCTTTCGCGTTCCGGTTTAGGCATCTCCACCAAGTCTTGAGGTTCGATCTTGCTGCAAACCGGGCACGAACACGGAAAATACTTCAGTTTCTCCAAATGCACAGTTCCGTGATTGGTCAGGTAGCGGTCATCTTTGGCGAAAAGGGTGTAGGCAGACTGAATCGAAGAGGTCGCATCCGAGTGCAACAGCCAAGGCGAACATGAATGGGTGGCCTGCGCCGAAAAGGTGAAGGGGACGTTCAAGTGGAAGGTTCATTTTCGCGGTTAAGACCATGTCAACAAGCAGGTCGAAAAGGTATTGCTCCATCACGGGCGTCGGACTTCCAAGGGCGTGAATGTCGAATCGGAGTTCACTCATCTTTTTCGCGGATGAGGCTACGAGGTCCAGAAAATGTCCACCTTGAACGGGTCCTACCCAGGCTATGTCACGCCGAGTTTTTGTGGCTTCCAGTTCTTCAGCCCTCAGTATGGTCTCGTCGACCGTGGTTTGGGCTACCTGTTTCGAGATTCCCCATCCCGTCGGTACATCGAGGATTGTCGCAATGTCAGTGTTAATCTCCTCCTGAAACCGAACAATCTCAGCAGGCTTCACGTCCACATTTCCGTAAGCAAGAATCTGGTATGCGCCTGAATCTGTCATGATCACGCCTGGAAAGTCCAGAAATCCATGCACGCCTCGTTTCTTGACGTCCTCCTCGTTCCGTTTCTTAATTATGTAAGCGTTTGTTATGAGTATCCTGCAGCCGAAATCGTTCCAAAGTTCGCTTGGGGCAACAGACTGCTTAGCCATGTTGATGACGGGCATGAAGGCTGGCGTCTCCACGGTTCCACTTTTAGTTTTCAATTTACCTATCCGAGCTAGAAGGTCCCTTTCACGCACCTCAAACTCAGCCATGACTCACTTTGCCACCTTTGAACGCAGAAAATATTGAACGAAGAAGGCTATAAACAACATTGAACGAATGACTTTTATGGATTTTTTGGTGGTCCAAATAGAATTGTGTGGTTCAAAATTTCTGTTGCAGCCAATGGTCATGATTTGAATTATTTCTTGTGTTAATCATCAAATTTATGATTTTTAAAAGTTTCCTGCATATCCTCTTATGGAACAACGATTTATTGTTGTGTGATGCAAAATGAAGCCTTACAGAATTGGAATAATCGGTTGCGGAAGCATAGCCAACGCTCATGCAAGAGCCTGTAAAAGCTCTCGGGATGGAAATAACAGCAGCAGCTGACATCAAACAGGAACAATTGGACAAGTTTCAAAAGGTTTACGATATTAAAAACCTGTACACTGACTATAGGCTGATGCTAGAAAAAGAAAACTTAAACATTGTAATTATTTGCACTTGGCCACCGTTGCACGCTGAAATAACGGTTAACGCGGCGGAATCATGCGTTAAAGGCATATTATGCGAGAAACCGATGGCGGTGAACCTCGCAGAAGCCGACGCAATGATTGACGCCTGCGACAAAACAGGTGCAAAACTGGTTGTTGGGCACATGCGCCGTTTCTCGGAGGCTTATGCTGAAGTTCGCAAGGTGATACTTTCGGGCGCCATAGGCGAGGTTTACTTCATGCATGGAGTTTCAGTTGGAGACCTTCTTTCCGATGGCACACACATCGTTGACATGATGCGGTTCTTCGCAGGCGATGTGCCAGTTAATTGGGTCATGGGTCAAGTTGATGCTCGCAGTAAACGAACTAGGTATGGGCACTATGTTGAGGACTCGTCCATAAGTTATTTCGAGTTCGAAAACGGTATAAGAGCCTTCCTTGAGATGTCGTTACCCTACGGAAAACAGCTCGATTCCAACGTTCAAGCTTCTCAAACAACGACTTTACCTCAGTCAACAATGTGGTGGAGAAAACTTGTAAGGTATACCTCAGTCTTTGTGCATGGGTCTGAAGGCAGAATCGATGTTGGCGAACGGGAAGTCCCACCGCTTAAATATAAAGGAAAGGACGATTTGAACTGGAAGACACCTACGTTAAGGCAGGGAATTGATCCCTTCGCTGTTCAAATAAAAGTTCTAATCGAAAGCATCGAAAAAAACACTGAACACCCGTGCAACGGTCGTCAAGGTCGAGCGGCACTCGAAATCTTAATGGCAATCCACGATTCTGCAAGAAGACGGGTAAAAGTCAATCTTCCATTGACAGTTGAGGAATATCCATTAGCAGGCATGATCGAGAAAGGCGAGATCTAACTCCTCGTTAATCGTTCTATTATAATAGTTTAGCTGAGTTAGCTCAACGTAGGTGAGTAAGAAAAATTAGACTATCTTAAGATGATGGTCTTAGCTGTTGTCAAATCCCATTGGAAAAAGATAATAATATCGGCATCTCTGCAATTGCATTCCGCAGTCCAGACCATTCGAGGAAAAAACATTGGTGCATTGGAGGCCTTCTGGAATATTTCGTAATAGTTTAGTTAGTGGGTTCTCTCGTTGGGGGAGAAACGCTAAGGTTCTCGTGGCCACTGAAGGTTTTTGGGGGATACCGATGAGCTGGGTTTTTTTCTACAGGCCAATTTTTCTGAATCAGGTAATCGGGCTAACGGAAATTCAGATTGGATTTCTGTCTGCAGTTTTAACTTTCTCTACAATTGTTTCGCCCTTGGTTGGCGGATACTTAGTCATCGGTTTGGTAGAAAAAGGGTTCTCGTGCTTTTTGATACCACTTCGTGGCTTTCGTCGCTGACTGTTTGGATTTGGACCCAGAACATGTTGTACGCCTTTGTTGCCTATGTTCTGGAAGGATTAGTTTCAGTCATCTATCCTGTTTGGGAATGTCTGCTAGTTGAAGATACTGCTCCTGAACACAGGTCCGGCATCTACGGAACCATCTCTGCTATATACAACATTGGAGTCTCTCCACACCTATAGCAGGTTTAATTATAGGCTCATACGGGGTCGATGTTGGGACCCGAATGCTTTTTGCCTTTACCCTTGCTTGTTTGATACCGATGTTCACGATTAGGCTGGTTTTGCTTAAGGAAACCGAGTTTGGGAAACAAATCATGAAAGAAAAAAGCTTTGCAGGATTAAAGGGATACAGGGATTCCTTGTCTGTGATAAGGAGAAGCCGTATGATTTCCGTTTTGTTGCTTATTTCGGTTTTGGGCAGCTTTTATTACGCTTCCACAACTTACCTGCCGCTATACCTTACACACGAGAACGGTTTGGGACTTAGTCAAGAACTAGTTTCGTTTGTGCCCATGGCGACATCAATGTCCGCGCTCATTGTAGCCTCACTTGTTGTTCCCAAGCTCGCGTTAAGAACCAGTTACATCAAAGTCTTAGTCATAAGTAATGGGCTGGGAAGCTTAGCATTGCTTTTACTTTCGCTTTCGCCAAAAGGAAGCTTGGTGTCAGCTATGTTTTCAGGCGCTATTCTGGGAGTTTACGGTACTACTGCTTTCTCAGTTTCCAGAACTTTCCTAACAAACGAAATAGAAGCTGCTGAATCTCGGGCGAGGGCTAAAATACTGTCCCTAACAGTGACACTGGCCTCAATCTTGGGATTACCTACTCCAGTACTAATTGGTTACCTTTTCAGCATAAACCCCAGAATGCCCTTCATGATTGTTTCTGTAATACTGGTAATTTCCTTGATAATGTTACTTACTGCGACGAAAAATAAATCTTGAGTAAGCCAGTCTTCTAATTAACTTTTTTTGCTTAAACGAACGCATGAACTTTTTTTTATTTTCCTTTGGCTCTGAAAAGGGTTCAGTTCTGGATGATGGATTTTTCAGTGTCGCTCCATCTCATCATCACGTAAGCTCAGAATGGTGTCCATCATCATGCAATAGTACGGTTAGCCCTAGAACATAAAAACCTTGCGTACCAACAACGCGAATCGAAAGTTTAATAGGGAAGCCTCCATAACTTACGCATCAGCGCAAGAACCATAAGCCTCCAGAAACAGGCTTGGTTATATTGCCGAATAAAGCATAGGAGAGTGAAAAGCAGCATGGCAGAAAGCTCAGATCGTGAGATGTTCAAAGCGGTATGCGCTGACTGTGGCCAGGAATGCGATGTTCCTTTCAAGCCCGACCCGAGTAGACCGTCTATTGCCGAGAATGTTGGGCCAAGAGAAGACCGCAGAGACCAAGATCATTCAGACGATACTAAACATGACTTAAACATAGTTTGGTATTCTGAAAAGATCCCCGATTTCCTGAATTTTTGTTTAATCTTGTTTTCCATTTTTCGCAGAATTCTTTTTTAGATTTTAAAGCGTATTGTAGTCTAACTTGAATTCTTTGTCATATTTTGAGGTAATTTCGATGAATGCATCTCTAACTTTCTTCACTTCGTCCCATCCAAGTCCATACAATGAAAGCTTAATGTTTTTTGTTAAGCCTCTCTGCAGCCCAACTATCCCGTGTTCAATCATTTCATCAGCTAGAAAGAAGCCCTTCCTCTTGTGGTGCTGCGAAATTTCCCAGAAGACCGGAGTCTCAAAATGCAGTAAATGATGCCTATGAGGTTGTTCGCCTAGAAGCTTTATGCCATCTATCTTCTCCATTTCTTGAATGAACCACTGTGTCTTTTTAAGTTCCTCTTCCCATTTTTCAACCCGTTCCACCACATGTGGGAAAGAGTACATTGCTGATATTAGGGGAACGCCGCCAACGCTGCAGCCAAAAATGTTGAGAATTTTGTTGCCCCATTTTCTGCCGGTTCCCTCGGCAACAATCTTGGAATTCCTAAATGCCTTATCTGTCCATTCACCTCTTGTAACAAGAAAACCTAAAGGTCCTAATGAAGCCATTGACTTATGCGCTGAAACGGTGAGAAAATCAGACTTAAGGTCCTTCATATCTACTGGAATTATGCCTGCGGTATAAGCTGAATTCACCATATAAGGCACATTGTATTCTTCAGCAATTTCACCAACCTTCTCCGCTGGGTTAAGATTCCCATGGTAAGGATCAACATGAGTGACCATAATGAGCCCAGGCAGCTTTCCAGTTTCCTTTTTAATTTCCTCAAGCATGTAACGGTAACCCTCAGCTTCCACCTTGTATTCGGGATGTCCGCTGTGAGATGGTTCAAGCAGACGTAAACCAGCTGCCTCCGCTGCTAAGGCAGTTGTGTAGTGGCATAATGGGTCGGTTAAAACGATGGGACCGAATTCCTTTGAGCCTTCATCTTTAACGAAGTCACTTATGGTCTTCATGACTGCAAACTGGGCTGCTCGGCATCCGAAAGTGTGTTGAGTCTGCTTCTCCGCCAAAAAACTTGGCTATGTCCTCAAGGAATGTGCCTACGGGAGGGTTTGATATGAGATCTGACCTTCCCTTCATGCAGTTAAAACACAATGTATAGCCAGTTCTGGTCCAGCCTTCCTCAAACAGCCTTTTTTGTACTTCCTTAGGAACTATGCCTCCGGTCATTATGGCTTGAATTATCATTAAATCCTTGTAGTCGTTCCTAAGCTGGTTATATCTTTGAATGCTCTCAACCTTCACCAAGGCAATCAACCTCTTTATAATTTATTAAAGTAAATCAAATAGGTTTTGGAGCTGGAAGAAGGAGTTTAACACTTTCTTATTGTGCCCTTTCCATTATCATAATTATTCTTGACGATAAGTTCACCTTTCTTAATCTGGAATGCACCTTTTTTGTTATGGTATAATGTTAATATAAACTCGAAAAGCCATAAAAAAATAGATTTTTAAAATCCATTTTGATTTTTTAGCTTTTAGGTTTTTTTATTATTGTTTTTATGATTAATGCAAAAAGCATTATTGTTGCTCCGGCTCCAGCAGTTATTATGATATTTTGGATTTCAGCCTGATTGATTATTATGCCTATGAAAGCCCAGATGATTACGAGGCTATATCCCCAATCTTTCCTTGAAAAGATTACTATTAAAGTTACTAGTGTCGCTATCGTAATCATAAGTACGGTCCATATTATGTCACTTAACCCTAATTCGGTCCAGTTGAGGACCTTTAGTGACACAGTGACATTTGCGATGGTGGCAACTGTTATCCAGCCAAGGTAAACGCTGAAGGGTAAATGTACAGCAAGTTTCTCTACTTTTTCTGTTTTGGTTTTGCCAATGTTTAGGCGTAGGTATATGGCTACTAATGAAACCAATAATATGAACATCATCGTGGTTGAGGGAACAATGTATTCATTGACCCATAGAATGATCCAGATGATGTTTGCGATGCTTCCAATTATGTAATAATAGCTGATTTTGTTTATGAATGGTTTTTCTCTTTGTTTGGGCAAGATTTGATAGATTGAAAACATGATTAACAGAGTGTAGATTATTCCCCATATTGAGAATACATATCCTGCTGGAGTAAATAATGTGGGATAAAGATTCGAAATTTCTGCAACATTCTTCTTACTGAGGATTGTGGTGTTACTTAACGCGTTAATGAGGATTGTTGCTATGGTTGCACCCAAATTTGAGTATTGTAGAATCCGCCTATTTGGATTTCCCATATTTGATTATTTATTTTTCAGAGGTTATTATTTTTCTCTTTAATCTTACGATTAGAACTATTTACTAGAAAGGGAATAACGGTCTCTTATGTTTATTTTTGTAGGTTGAATTAGAGTCATTCCATTAACGATATATTCTCCAGTCCTTAACTTGGACAAGAATTGAACGTTTTCTTCCATAAAGTTTCGCAGGCATTCTAGATCAGCACCTGTAGTCGTTCTGCCCATAAATTGGGTTCCCATCTGAGACATCACAAGTCCGTCAATTTCTGCAGGATGTTGAGTTAAGAGGCACATTGAGATGCCCATTTTTCTTCCTTCGGAAGCAATTTTCTTCAGCATTTCTTCTTCAAGCGCCTTATTTTCCTCAATTATTAAAATAAAAGGCTCCAAACTATTCTTAACTCTACAACTCCAAAGAGTCTCGATACATCTTGTGAAAAGTGCACGTCTCTCAGTTAGTCTGTAATCCATTTGAATCAATGACAGTAACCTGATTTGGCTTGACATCTTTGCTTAATTTACTCTCAATTTCTGAAAAAGTTTCCTTATTTGGTTCAGTCCACTGTTGCGGGACAGGTTTAATTATGTACCTAGAGTCCTTATCATTTGTTACTCCTTGTTTTTCCAATGTGCCCTTAATTTCATCAGGATGAACGGCATATATCAAAACATTGAAATTAAAAGGATATTTATCACTTGGTAAAATGCCTTTTTTAACGATATCTTTCAAACTTTCGTTAGCAGTACCGATAGTTGTGTATTCGCCGAAAGAGTCTAAAATTACTATTGGTTTGCTTGTTTTATTTGCCAGCTCTTCAACAATTACAGTCGCAGTGTGAGTCTTCCCTACACTCGACATTCCCGTGATAAGGAAATGTTGTTTTGCGAATTCATCCGCATCAAAAAAGTAATTTAGCGGTCGGATTTTCCCATTCTTAGATGATGCATTTGATTTCAGTCTTCCCGCATGAAGGGCGTTTTTAAACTTTTTCCCGTCAAGGGTTCTTGCGAATACATCTTCAAGGAACTCGGAGTAGGGTAGATATACCTTACCTCCAGGATTAGGTGAAATAGCGCTTCTTTGCAATGCTCCTATTTCGGAATTAGTAATATCCACGTAACCTATTATGTCGCAAACTGACACTGTTCTAACGGATCTCTCACTAATTGTTGTCCCCACAACCTCCATGTAATTTTTTATGTCTTTAACAACAGCCAACAAGGGGCACTTCTCACCATAAACTGGATGATCGACAATCACATAATCGTCTTTTTCAGCTCCAATTCTGTGATTTAGGGGGATTACAAAGAAGCTGAATTGATTTGTGCTGGTGTCGCTTGTTATGAATCCTACATGTTCCTTTATTCTGATCTCATCTGGATTCATCTGATTTCACATCTAATTTCCTATGCTTCTATCAATGTCAAGTATTTTAGCTTATTTAAATGGTTATGAATCCACAGTATGAACGCTAGTCAGCTTAGCTAGTTTGGGGCAGTTAGGTTGATGATCACTGTCTAGTAATAATGGATCTTGATGGTTCAAAGGGTGTTGAGGTAGATATCCAGTTTGGCTTCAAGGTGCCCATATTAGGCTGGTTAGCATACTTTTTGATTCCACTGGGGGTTCTCATGTGCATATGCGGAATTTTCCTAGATAAAAGAAGGAAATGAACGTAACTTTCCGAAACGGTAAATTCTATTATACATTTAAAGGCACGCATGTTGGTTGGTTGTTTATAATATCCCCCGCATGCGATAGGTTTCTATATTATATATATCATGAAGTAAGTGTATATGCCTAATAGCAGTTCTAGTAACCATAAAAGTATCACAACACGCATTATTTTTTTCCCTTTAAGGCAAACATCAATTTTACTAGTGTTTAAAACCCATTTGCCTACAAGCCATATTCCTAAGATTTCCACAAGACTTCCCAAAATAAGATGTGCAATTGTTGTCAATGTCAAAGGGGAAGATGGATTTTCGAAAATACCTCTCATACTTAGCAAGGAGGGCAACATAACTATAATTATGGAAATTGTGTGCAAGACTAAGCTAATGCCCATTATTACTCCATGTTTCACGTACCTTCGCTTGGACTTTAAGTACCATCCAAAAATTAGAATGATGAAGATTGATATCTGGAACAGCAGATTCAAGTCAGCAGAGAGCGGAGTGTTTGCGTTAAAAAGACCCATTGTGTATCAAAATGCATTTAGGAAACAAAATTAATAAGACTTTTCCAATCGCCTCTATTTTCCTGTGAGCCCGAATGCAACGACTGAGACGACGCCTGCATTGACAACTTTAACCGTCCATTGTATACCATAAATGGAAGTGGACGGAAAAAGGAGAAATGTGAAAGAGTCAATAACTTTAAGACATTTGCGGAAAACATGTAGAATTGTTTAGTTTTGCTTTCTTCTTAACATCAAGATGCCTACGGTGATCACTACTACGACGGTAACAACTGCTATGCTGACATAAAGCCATGTGTTATCTGCGGCTGGTATTATTTGGCCTTCTAGGTACCAGTCGCTCCAACCATGAACTGTGCAATGTGCTCTGGCTTTGATTGTTGGAATGCCGGTGACTTCTCCCATATCAAATTCTACGACGAAAGTTACGCTTGGTTGGGAATTGAGGTGTATGTCATGGATAGCACCACTTATGTTAATTTGAACCAAGTCCACATAATGATCGCTTGCTGGCGAGTTATGGGTAATCGTGATATTCAGAATTGTGTGAGTTCCGCTGTTCCACGGTTCGACCGTAATGTCATGTGGCACATCAGTGAAAATAGGATTAGTATGTAGAGTAAGAATTAGCAAGAAAGATAATATTACGATTAAGACTTTTCCCGAAATAGCATATTTTCTCATAGATATTCCATTAGTCAGCTCACTAACGATATATTTTAAAGTTTATTTTTCGCTCAAATCAACCAAAAAGCAAGCATAATATTTATATGATTAGTCAGCTGACTAATAAATAGAAATTGAGAGGAATTGTTATGATTTTGTATAAGTCAACCTTGACAATTATTGTTATGGCGCTACTCTTTTCAGCTTTAGTTCCCTTTTATACAAGTTTACCTCGAACATCCTTCATTGAACCAGTCTACGCTCAAAGTACGGTGCCTATCACGGGAGCCATGGTCATCGTTACAGGATCAAACGGATCTGAATATGCTATATCTGGTTCGTCTGGGGGATACCAAATAGTTGAA